>CALWPL010000020.1 GCA_944383405.1 uncultured Clostridia bacterium | reverse complement strand
CTTAGAGCAAATACAGAATATATTTACAATGCTCAGACATTAAAACAAGCGCTTGAATTAGATCTTCCAAATGATGCCGAATTAAATATTCAAAACATTGAATTCTTTAAAAAATATGCAGATATTTTTAATAAGCAAACTTTGGTACAAAAAGTTAACTTGTTGACTGCTAGCAAAACTTTTGATTCAAGCACAAGTGATTTTTTGGATGAAGTTGTAAAATTAATGCCTGACACAGGCGGGAAAAAATCTATTTTTGGCAAACTTGGCTTTGCAAGCAAAAAAATAGATTTATCTAAGTTATTACTTGGAAATGATATCGATTTTAAAAAGGCAACAGAAATCCTCAAAAAAATACAAGAAAATGACCTGTACGACATATTTAAAAAAGAAAACATTGTTCAAGATATGCTCGATATAGGTGTAGAAAACTTTGCATCAGCTGTAGGTAAGGCTCAATTAATTAAACAATATCCACAAATTCAAGAAAATCTTGATTTTAACTTCGGAAGCTTTGCAAAAACTTTAAACCCAGATGTATCCAGTGAAGATTTTGTTCAAAGATTGCAGTTTGTTGACAAATTTATGAAGGATAACAGTGATTTATTAGCTTCTTTAAGTGAAAGCAGCAAGAATGAATTAATAAGAAATACATTAAATGTTAAAGATGCAGGTGAAATCTTAATTTTAGATTCTGAACGCATTAATCTTGCAAAAACAATAAACGCAATGATTAGTAATAATAAAAATCAAGAACTAAGCTATCTTTTGGGCGAAGTTATGGGCGATGCAAATTTAAACATAAGAAATGTGCAAGCCAATTTGCAATATATAGATGCTCTGAATGAAATACGTTCTAAATCTGTAACAAAGAAAACAGCTCATTTTGCAGATAATATTTCTGAATATGACGAGTACAGAAGTCCTGACGACATCGCTCAATGGCTTAACAGTAATTGCGATATAGGCAAAGCAATTCAAATTATTCAACGTGAAATTAATTCAAATCAAAATGAAGCACTATCATTCAAATGTTACAAAGATAACTTTGCAATAATTAGTGGTAGTGATAAAAATTATAAAGTAACAACATACGGAATTGATGGAGAATTTAAATTAGAAAAAAGTGTTACTATGGGTAGTACTCTAAATCCTAATTTAAGAATATCAAAAATTAATGATGGTCAAAATAATTATGAAATAACAGAAAACTTTGAAATTATCGAACACAACGGAAAGAAAAAACAATATTATTATCCGATTAAAGAAGTAAGCGAAATACGTGATTCTAATGGAAAACTCCTTTATACTGAGACAAGAGCACTTTCAGACGTAGATGGAGTTGTAGAAATTGTCAGAAAATATCCAGATGGCAAGATCGAAAACTTATGTCAAGCAATAGAGGATACTAATGGAAATAAAACCATTATTAAAAACTTAACTTCATTAGATGGAACAAAAACACAAGTAAATTACGAATCCGATTTAAATGGAAACTATACTCAAAAATATGTTATCATCGATAAAGATGGGAACATTTTATTAGACGATACAAAAACATTTAAAAAGATTGATGAAAATACTTTTATAAGTTCACACAATGGCGTTGAACTTGTTACAACATATACTAATGACAAAATCGCAGTATGCGATATGAGCGGAAATATTTTAGCAAATATAGACATTAACAGCTTAATTCAAACTGATAGAGAAGTTTTAATTAATATGCTAAAAGGATTATCCGGCGAAGAAATTGTATCAGCTTCTAAATACGTTAAAAAATTAATACTTCAAAAGAGATTGGATTCTGCCATTAATTGGCAAACAGGTGAAATGTATATTGGTCCTCACAAATTCATATTTGAACATGAGCTGGGTCATGGCAAAGATAGCTTTTCTATTACAAATCCGCAAAAAATGCATCTAAGTATTTCTGACCCTAATATACGCCCAGAAGATGTCACTTTTAGAATTTCTGGCGACAAGCAACTCCAAAAAATATTTAATGAAGAAAAAACAGCATTTAAAAACAATCTTACAACAGAACAAGGGAATTATGTTGAATATTTCATGAATTCAGGAAACATTCCAACATTGGACCATGGTCTATCTGAAACAGTAGCAGAGACTAACGCTATATTAAATTCACCCAATAGTCAGATTACATTGTCATTCAGAACTCAATATTTACAACAATATTTCCCAAAAACAATTGCTTACATCTCAAAAATGTTAGATGAATAAAGCACAATTCTGAAAATATTAAATCAGCTTCTTTTTTAGTTTTGTATTTAGCTCTCTTATTTTGAAGAGCTTTTACAATGTCAATGCTGGCTAGGATTTTTTTGTCATTGATTATTATATGTTCACAACCCTCAACAGGCTTGCTAGCAATAGGCATTCAGTTGGCTACTGTGAGTATATCACAAAATTCACTATCGCTTATAATCGTTCATTTACTCAATTACCATAAGATGGCACCGTACGGTTTCAACAAAGGCAATCGAAGAGCTTGCCTTTGTTTTGACACACGGCTTACGCTTTTTTGCACAAC
>CALWPL010000019.1 GCA_944383405.1 uncultured Clostridia bacterium | reverse complement strand
ACCGTCAACTCTTTTGTTGATTTGTTGTTTATTTTTAGAATTATTGTATTCTTTTGTATTCCTGCAATTTCAGCAGGCGAACCTTTTTCTACGCTAGTTATTATTAAAGGCATTTTTAAATCCAAATTGTACTTATAAATACCTAAACCTATTCCCTTTGTTTTGGGAACATCTCTGACAGTATTTAAAAAGCTTTTTTCGTTGGTAAGTGTTAATTTGATAGCATTTTCGCTATAAATGCTTTGTATAGGTGAGATAACTAATTCTATTCGAATGCTGTTATTTAGTAATTTTAAACAATCTTGGTTGGTTAAGTCTTTAGTTAATTTTCCATTAATGCTTATAATATACCAATTTAACGGAATATTTGCTTTTTCAGCAGGTGAATTAGGTTGAATACTTCTTATCTGTATAGGTGCAAAAAAGTTTCCTGCTCCTCCTTTTCTTATCGCCTCAATTCCTAAACCACATTCTTGAGCATTTGCGATATTTGAAATAATCAGAAAAATAAAGCTAGTTAAAATAAATTTTTTCATTAAACACCCATATTGCATATCCACATGTTACAAATTTAAACTGTATTGTCAAGCTAAAACTACATTTTAAATTTGTATTTATAACTAAAGTAGTGTAATATATTAGTATGACTTATTCATTAGAAGATTTTACAAATTATATCAGTAGTAAGACTTGGAAAAATGCAAAGACTTTTGAAAACTTTGCTCCGCATGAATACATTTTAAGTTTTCCTTGTGAAAAAACAAAAACTGAGGGGAAATGCACAAATAACTGCGACATCTGCAAAGCTGAACGAAAGGCCTTTGAGGATGCTGTTATATTTATTCGACAAAATGGCGAACGAGCAAAATTTCAAAAACGCATTTACACAATGCTTTGTATCGAAGATTATCAATACTGGACGATGGGAGACACGCTTGAAACTACTTGGGTACTTAATAAAGCTTTAATTAATGACCCTCGCTGTAAAGTAAAAACATACTGGCTTGATAGAGCCTAAAGAAGGTCAATATACTCTTTTGCTTGTTTTATCAAGTCATCAACCATTTCAAACTCATTTGTATTGCGTTTGGGATAAAGTGGTACAATCAGCATATCTGACTTATCAGATTTTTCAATTATGAATTTTTTGCCCTTATCATCCAAGTTGTAACGAAGTTTTGGTGAATATGCAACCCAATTATTGTTTTCATCAATAGTTTTAAATGTCATCCAAAATGGAGTTGTTTTTCCGCAAATCCCTTTTTGCCATAAATTACAACTAAATTGAATGCTTAAGCCAGTCGAAGGATTATCTATTCTTAAGTAGCGACAGTACCCACCTTTTTGTGGAGTGGCTTTAACACCTTTTGAACTACAAATTTTATGAATTAAAAGACTATCAGCAATTTTGTCAACAATTCTGTAGTAATCTACGATGCGATTTGCCATGTTAGAGCTTAAATCACCTGCTGAAAACGGCTTAAAATTCTGATTATCCATTTCTCCTGTAAGCCCTTTTAACTGCAGCAAATCATTATATAAAATATCTTCCTGTAAAACATTATCAAGCAGATTAAGGACTTCTTCCCATGATAAAACGAGCATTGGAGGCTTGCCTTCTTTTAGCAATAATCTGCCTTGTGGTTTTTCGTATTCTGCGGAAGCTGCAAGTTCATCAACGAGCGATATAATTCTTGATTTAGGGCATACAAATATAAGTCCTTTCCCACCCTTTTTCTCCAAGCGTTCAAGGTAGGTATTTGGTTGATTATCAGTTAAATTTGCCCAAAACTTCATCTCAAAAATAAGGATTTCATCATTATGCGTATTCCTTAAAGACATATCAGGTCTTTCAAGATTTTCTCCGCATGATTGAAGCTCAAAATGTAAATCTTTTTTAAACGGGAGACCTAATTCAGTTCCGATATAGTCCAATAAAGTATCACGAGCAGTTGTCGAATTTTGTAGGATATAATGCAGACTCATTGTTGCAATATCTTCAGTTGATGTTCCAACACTATTAGCAATATGACACAATAATAAACTCATTGCGTTCTCCTTTCAAGTTCAACTGTAAAAATAACTAAAATCTCTAATTCAAAATGATTATATCTCAACTGAAACAATTTAATCAAGCCAAAACTCCATTTTGAATTTATGTAAATTAACATTTTAATTTAATACCATGATGTTAATGCTTAAATTGAGGTATTAACAGTGGATAACAGAAAATTATTAGGGTTAAGAATAAAAGAATTACGCAAAAGAGCTTCACTAAGCCAAGAAGTTCTGGCAGAGAAAGCAGGAATTGAACCAACATCACTTAGTAATATTGAGAATGGTAGAAATTTTCCATCATTTATTACATTAGAAAATATTATGCGGGTATTGAATGTCGGGTACTTTGATGTATTTCAGTTTGCACAATATGCACCCGCTGATGATTTAATTCAAGAAATCACAACAATTTTAAAAGATAATCCTGAACGAGTAAAAGATGCTTATAGAATTATAAAAGCTCTTGTTGATTAATTTAACGGTGGCTTACGGTGGAGTTTGTAAAATTTTATTAAAACTTCGAAGAATTATACTTGCATGTATAATTTAACTATGTCAATATAAAACTATACATTAGTGTATAATTTTAAAAAGAGGTTATTAATATGACAAGTT
>CALWPL010000018.1 GCA_944383405.1 uncultured Clostridia bacterium | reverse complement strand
CGTCTCTTTATTTCTTTTGTTTACTCTAATAGGCCATTCCCTATACAAGTGAGGGCTTCGCAAACAAGCTAATTCATCACCATCACGAAATTCATTAACATAAACCTCACCATCTTCTAATAACCCTTTAGGATTTTGTTCTCCAAGAAACAACCATTCACAAAAAGCATAGAGGTCAGGAGATACAAACCGATATCTACCATTTACTCTCAACCGACCAGCCTTCGCTTGTTTAACCAAGCTCTTTTTGGTTTGCTTTAAAATATCCCGACAATATTGGTCACGAAATAATTCAGGATACAACATCAATGCTTGTTGAAAATAACTTGGGTTTTTATTATAATCTGTTGCGCCTAAAAGCCTCATGGTAGTTTGATAATCGTTGCCTATTGATTCTATTTCTTCAAGTGTTGGCTTAATTAGTCTATCAATCTCTTCGTCTTTCATATCACTTAAAGTTTGAAGCATTTGGTAGTTAATTCGGGCCTTTGGTATGTACTCTTCTTCAATATTACAATAACAGGCTTCACATTGATTGTTTTTAAATCGTTCTTTGTAGCAAGACCAAGAGTTGAAATATTTTGCAAGTTTAAATTGAGATTTAGTGAAGATATATCTAATACCTTCTGCTAAAATATCATGGTCTTCGCCATAAATATCTGTCACGACACATCGACCATCAGAGCATTTTTCTTTGATAAATTTATCAAAAGGAAATTGAACTAAAAGTCCTTTTATCCAAGGCAATCTTACCATTCTTGTTGGCCCATCAAGCATCATGCCACAGCCATCAGTTTGGCATAGGTTTATATTTCTCTCTTGTCTTGTGATTTCATAGGTCACATCGTCAATGTAATCGACCTGCCCAAACACATCCGATTCAAAATCGTCAACTACAATTGACTTATCAATATCAAAATCTTCCCAAACATCTGTAGCAGAATTGTTTAAAGCAAGATAGCTTAAAAATTTATTTGGGTTGATTCCCCCTTGGCTATTAATATCTTCAATACTTAAACCACACATAATTCTGCTTTGAATTTTTTGATATGCACTTTCTTTTACAAATACAGCTCTTTTAGTACGAATTTGACCAGCAGATGCTGTAAGAAAAATATATTTTTCGCCATTATATTCAAATCCATCACGAACTAAACTTTTAAACACTTGAAAGAAAAAAACATTGACAATCATTAAATCATATGTTAATGTATTAGTTGAAATATCTAAAGCCCTTGTTAAAGCACTCTCAAATAAGCTAATAACATTTTTATCAATTAACATAGATGAATTTAATTTACGAGGATTATTATCATATAATCTTTGCTCTAATAATTGAACTAAATTATCTTTTCTTTTTTTTATCAAACGATTAACGGACGATTTTTTCCATTTAGGTAAATGTTGTTTGCGTAATGTATATAATTTTAATAATTCTTGATGTATTTGTTGTTCTTTTGGTTCATAAAATGCACTTGTGTCTATCGAATATAAATGTATTTGTTTGGTTAAACTCATTATTTTTGTCCTCTGTTTCTTGTTGTTTTTGTGCCTCAACATTTAATTTATCTAAAATTTTATTTTTAACCAAATTATAACTCATTTCATACCAAATCATTATCGCACCTCCTTAGATTTGGTTTATTTTGAGTTAATTATACCACATTTTACACAAAAAGTCAATAGTGAATTTATTAATTTTGCCAAAAAATAAATATTATATATATAATAAATTTATACTTGACTTTTTTAAATATTTATGATATAATATATTATATAAAAGGAGATAAGAATAATATGTTTAATAAGTTATTACAAAAACAAAAAATAAAATTAGAAGGTGAAATTAATGATATAAATTTACAAATTCAAAATAAAACTAATGAACTAAATAAACTCAACAATGTATTAAGCGATATACAAAATAATATTAATATAACTCAGAAACAATTAATGAAATACAAAATGGAACTTAATGTTTTAGATAATATTATTACAATACAAAACATTGGAATTGATTATCAGCCTACTTTTAATGAATTAAATGAAATTACCAATGAAAAAATTAAAATACAAAACGCCATTAGTAAATTAATTAAACAAGATAAAGTTATTCTTACTACTAGAATATATAGGATTGATGGTCTGAAAAGAAAGGGGAACAGTTTCAGAAAACATTTTGCGAAAATTTATTAATTGGATTTAATTCTTATTATAATGCGAAAAAGAAAACCACTAATAGTAATAATTTATCACAAATTGAAGATTTAATTTGTAAAAAATTTAATACATTAAACAAAAAAGCATCATTAATAGGTATCTCTATTAATACTAAATATTTAGATTTATGTTTAAATTTATTACATGTTGAACTTAATGAGAAAATTGCTAAAATTGAAGAACGTGAAAGAATCAAAGAAGAGCGCCGTAGGCTAAGAGAACAGGAGAAGTTGTTGGCTGAAGCTGAGAAAGCCAAAGCCGAGCTACAAAAACAGCGCCGTATGTACGAACAATCTCTCGAAAAGGCGCTTAATGAACAAGAGCGACAAGAGTTTGAAGCAAAGTTGAAAGAAATCGACAAGCGTGAAGCCGATGTAGATTATCGAATCAACAATAGTCGTGCTGGGTATGTTTATGTTACAGCGACTAAAGCGATGCCTAATATGACAAAGCTTGGTGTGACTCGAAGACTCAACCCTCTTGTCAGAATTTAAAAATTATCCTCGGCGGCGACCCCATATCCTTTTGTTTGCTATGGACTTGTATTCAGCGATGACGCATTTGACCTTGAGACAAGAATCCATGAATATTTTGACAACAAACGAGTGAACAAAGAAAACAAGCACAAAGAATTTTTCTATATCACACCACAAGAAGCAATCAAGGTACTTAAAGAAGAATTTGACTGTGACGTACATTTTGTGAATGATGAAAGTGAGGACGAAGATGAGATTAATTGACGAAGATAAACTATTCCAAGAAACCGAAGAAAATATGCACAACAATCCGCATTCAGACCCAGTACATACTGCTATGCACAAGCACGAACATTGTCACTTTCTATGTGAAATTGACAAACAGCCCGAAATCGACCCAGTTCACGCTGCTGGCGCAGTTTATTGCAAAGAATGCAAATATCATGACGATGAAGTTTATCCAAGTAGCGAATGGGAATTAAATGAACATCAAGAATGTTGGTGCAATTGGTGGGATAATGTAATGTCACTTAACGGATTTTGTAGTGAAGGAAGAAAGGATGATACAAAGAATGACTAATCCATTTAAACAAATTAAATTTTATCTCGCCAGCCCAGAAACAGGCGAACTTAAAATTACTTATTTATGCGACAAATGCGGAAAAGAAATGGAAGAACCGGATTATTGGTACTTTAAGTCAACAATCAATGGTAAAGATAATGGGTATCACTTTGTGTGCAAAGAGTGTAAAGACAGTATTCAGATGTTGAAGTAATCGGCAATATTTTTGATAATCCTAAATTATTGGAGGTAAAGCAAATGACTAAAGAAGAATATATCAGTTTGCATAAAACAAATGATGTTTTATTTTCAAAAAAATACTCAAAGCCAAAGTATGATTGCCCAGAATGTAAAAACGGACACATGAGAAAAAATCTACTTATAGTTCTAACTTCTAATCCGCCTATGTTTCAATATGAATGTGACACTTGCGGTCATATTGACTATCTAAATTTTTAAGAGGTGATCTTATGAAACAATATAATTGCCCAGATTGTACGCATACAGAAGATACTTGCGAAAATTGTACGAGGTATCAAATGTATCATAAAACTAATTTTAACGAATATAATCCTTGGTGGTACTATCAAAATTTTAATACTTTAACTTTTACTGATATTCCACCCGCTTGCCGAAATTGCCCTAATCATCCGTCTAACGGTGGAAGCGGTAACTGTAACTGTACTTTAGGCGATTGGCCTGTAATTTGTTGAAAGGAAACACAATATGACCAGAGAACAAAAAGTAGCACGACATCTTGAAATCGCTAAGGCCCTTAATCAACTATATGATTCTAAAGGGCACGACTACGGCGATTCATTTGGTGAAACATATCAAAAACTTGGCATCATCTCAGCCTTAACCCGTATCAGCGATAAGTA
>CALWPL010000017.1 GCA_944383405.1 uncultured Clostridia bacterium | reverse complement strand
ACAACTCTTTCGCAGTAGTCTGTGTATGGGCTTGCTGAGACTGGCAAACCTAAGCAAATAATTAAAGTTATTACTAAGAAATATTTTTTATAATTCAAATCAGTTCAATCCTTTCTTGATTAATAAAGTATTATTTAATCATCGCTGAATGCTGCAAAATACAATAATATTAATCCGATTAATAGTTCCATTATTAAATCCTTTCTAAGTGATACTTTATTTTAGAATATCAATGCGTCAGATTTGGTCAGATTAGTTTATAATAAAACAGTTTTTACTTTTCAATAAATTGTTATAAAACTTGATAACTTTATCATTTGCTACTATCTTATTATGGTCAAAGTTTTTTAAAATTAACCCGTCAAGACTTTTGACACGGCTTAAAGCAACATAAGCCTGACCGTAATCAAATATTTTATTAAAATTAACTACAAGTTTATCAAAGGTCATACCTTGTGACTTATGTATAGTTATTCCGTAGGCTAATCTTAAAGGATACTGTTTTCTATTAATTTTAACTTTTCCGTCTTGGTTGTAATCAAAGTCAATAGGTTCAAGGTTCAATCTTATCCCATTATCAAACAAAACATCTATTGAAGCAGTTGTAAGATTTTTTATTGTTCCGCAAGCACCATTCACAAGTCCTTTTGATATATTTAGATTTTTGAGAAGCATTACCCTGCAACCCTCTTTAAGTTCCAATGTTTTAGGAGCTTTACAATCTCTATCAAATTGTTCATAACACTTGTAATCTTTTGGAGATAATGTTGCAGATGCATTTTCATTCAATTCTAAAGTATGACATGTTCCGTCCAAATCACTGTATAAATAAAATGTATCTAAAGATTTATATATATAAGGTCGAGCGTCAATTTCTGAAAAGCATTTGAAATTATACGAATCTGCATCTTTATTTGTTCCAAATAATTGCAATATATTCGTATCAACTTCATAATTCGCCGGATAATCCCGTTCATAAAAAACACGCAGGTCATTTGCGGATGTTTTATCTATACGCACATTATTAAGTGCATTTATAAAGTAATTATCTGTTTGTCTGTGAACCTTATTTAAAAGTATTGTCGTTAGATTTAACTCTGTCCAAGTATGACTTGTGAAACAAAAATCTTTGCTGTTAACACCTATATTAACTGGTGGAAGTTGAAAAAAGTCGCCAATTAATATAACCTGGATACCACCAAAAACAGTTTTATCTTCTCTAACTTTTCTTAAAACTTCATCAACATATTCCATTGTGTAATTGTCGAGCATAGAAATCTCGTCTATAGCAAGCATTTTACACATTAAAATTTGTTTATACAAAGTAGGTTTTCTTTTTATACTTTTCACAATGGATTCGACCGGTTTATCAGCAATACCAATTCCACACCAAGAATGTAATGTTTGTCCGCCAACATTAAGTGCGGATATTCCGGTAGTACTCGTTATAACAAGATTTTCTTTGTAGTATTCTTTTAGTTTGTTTAGTAGGTATGACTTACCGACACCTCCGCCGCCGGTAATAAAAATATTATTGCCTTTTGATAATATTTCAAGAGTTTTATCAAATACGTCAGGCATTATTTTACCTCGGCATGTTCTTTAATATCTTCAAAATTTAGTCTTGGTAATGAATTAACTATTTTAACAGTTGCAACACTTAGAGATATTACACTTAGTAAAAGGTCTAAAATGTATCTTGGCTTGTTATGTTCTCTTGCCCAGTCATTCGGGTCATTTTTTATCTGACTTTCTTTGTGTATTGTCACTTGATAACGGTCTAATATCCACTCAATAGCACTTTTACCGTTTACAACATATTCATATGCTTCAGCAGGGATATTAGATATTTTTATGTAATCATTATAAATAATTTCTGATTTATCCTCTTTGCTTTTGAATTTCATTTTATTAACAATAAAATTACCGGTCTCGTCTCCAGTAACTTTAACAGATGATAATGGTGCTTGGTCTTCATAATTAAGATGTAATTTTGCTAAATCCCTGCCGGCATTAGAGAATGTCCAAAAATCTTCAACTTTATCTACCAATGGTATTCTTGGAAGCATTTTCTTTAAATCAGCAGCAAATTTGGTGCGGTAATCTTTACTGTGCAAAATACCATAAACATAATAGAAAATATCTTCCTTAGTAACCTTATGACCGTATTTTTCTTTAGCCATCTGATGTATAAAATCAGTTACTCCATCATGTTTAATATATTTTTCTTCTTCATTATCATTATTTATAAATAATGATTGTTGTTTTGAAGTTTTTGCTTCTTTTTCTTCATACCAATAAAGTGGGAAAGTCTGCCCATTTTGTAATAATTGTAAATCAGGTATTATATTCGTAATAATGGTAGAAAATTCTCTTGTAACTCCTGTTCCTAAAATACATATACATAAATTTTGATGTTCCTTTGTTGGATATATTTTAGGAATTTGTAATTGTCTTTCATTAAAAATCTTATCATAATATATATTCTGCATTTGGAATGGTCTATATAAAGACATTCTTATTTGGGCATCAGAATAATTTATTGCAATATTACTTTTTAATTTATTTTTTATATTAACAGACCAACTTATATTGATTGCATTAGTATCAATAAATTTTTCAACATCCTTTTGGTTTGTCTTGTGAAACTCTTCTCTTTGATTGTTATAAAAATCAATAGTTGCACTCATATTTTTTGTTAAAATCTCTGATGATGAATTGTAGCACCAGGAATCTCGACTGGTTACAATTCCACCAGAATAAATTTCAAAAAATTTATCTTTATTTTTATTATCTTTATCTCCAATAGGTGTATATGTTTCAAATAATTCATTACGTTGATTGAGCCAATCATTATGCTCATTTGGTTGTAATATTTGAGAATTAAAATTTTTGCAAGCAACAGATGTTATTTCTTGAATAATATTCAGTTTTTCTTCTCGTGTTAAATAATCACCAATATCCTTGTAATGTATTGTTGCTTTATTAGTCTGAATATTTGGATTTTTAACAAGGATAGTTATTGAAATCGGTGTTCTACTGCCTTCACCAAAGACGTTACCACGCTCTTTTCTTCTTTGTTCTCCTGATGTTCGAGCATTCCCTCTCAAATTAAATACATACACTGATGTAAATTCATTCTCAAAACAAGCTCTTAATCCATCAGTAGCATTACTATCTAACCAACTTCCGTTTGATACAAAACCAATTATGCCCCCATCATTACCTAATCTATCAGAAGCCCAACGGAATGCTTTAATATAGCTATCATATAATCCTTTACTTAAAGCTGCATTTGAATATCTTGCATAGGTATCTGCTATTCTGCTATCTAATTTTTCATATTTTTGATTCTGAGCGTTGTCATTTTGTGATTTTTGACCTATAGAATATGGTGGATTACCAATAATAACAGTTAATGGACATTTCTTTTGTTTTTCTACACGTTCAGAATTTTGCGGGAATACTTCTGAATACTGAATTTTATTGTCATATTCATTCATTTGGAATGTATCAGTTAAGCAAATTCCTCCAAAGCTCTTATACTCATCCTTTTTAGCAATATCGTGATAAGTATTTTCAATATTGATAGATGCAATATAGTAAGCAAGAAGTACAATTTCATTAGCATGGATTTCTTTTTCGTACTTACGTTCCAAATCTTCCTGTTTTATGTAGCCACCTTGTAATAAACGTGTAATGAATGTTCCCGTACCCGTAAACGGGTCAAGAATGTGTATATTTTCATCAGATAAAGTTCTGCCAAATTCTTTTTGAAGAACATCAGATACTGAATGCAATATAAAATCAACTACTTCTACAGGAGTATAAACAATACCTAACTTTTCTACCGTTTTAGGAAGTGCTGTTTTAAAGAATTTATTGTAAAGTTCAAGAATAATTTTTTGCTTGCCCTCTAATGTTTTTATCCCCTCTGCTCTATCCTGTACCGATTTATAAAATTTACCAAGAATTTCTTCCTGTCCCTTATCTACAGCATTATCATCAAGTATTTCAAGAATTTTTTGCATTGCTTGTGATACTGGATTATTTTTTACAAATGCATAATTTTCAAATAAGGCTTCAAAAACAGGTCTTGTGATAAGATGCTGTGCCAACATTTCAATGGCTTCTTCTTTAGTAACTGACGGATTGAGTTGCTTTTGCAGACCAGTTAAAAACTTATTAAATTCTTTTTCATATTTCGGGTCACTTTCGACAATTTTAGTTATATGTTCAATATGACGATTTGCAATATCTGCAATATCTTTTGCCCATTGTTCCCAGTATCTGCGATTTCCTACTTTTTTGACCATTTTTGCGTAAATAGTGTCCTGTAACTCTCCAAATTGGAGTTGCAGTTGGTTTATCATTTTTTGTGATAAACCTTGCTTCCCGTTATTATCTTTTTCGGTATATTCTGTTGAATTATCGTCAAAACCACCATGAGATAATATATTCCCCACAAGTATTTTTTCAGATTTTCGTTTATTCAGTTCAATTTTATTAACTTCTGCATTAAATCTGTCATCATGTGCTCTTAAAGCATTTAAAACTGTCCATACAACTTTAAACCTGTCATTATTATCCAATGCTTCTTCAGGAGTTATGTCCGAAGGAATAATTACCGGGATAATAATGTACCCGTACTTTTTCCCTTCTGCTTTCCGCATGACACGTCCAACAGACTGAACTACATCAACTTGTGAATTTTTAGCTGATAAAAATAGCACTGCATCAAGAGATGGAACATCCACTCCTTCAGATAAACAACGTACATTAGTTAAAATCCTGCATTCATTTCCGTCCGTTGGAGTAGATTTTAACCACGCTAATTTTTCGTCTCTTGTTGCTGCTCCCATTGAACCATCAACATGGTCAGAAGTTATTGATACTACTTTTTCTCTTTCGTCCGCATTTAAGCTATCATAATAATCATCTCCATGTACTTTGAAAATTTCAGAAACTTTTTTTGATGCGGATATTGTAGGGCAGAAAGCAACTGCTTTATGCATAAAACCCGGGTCAGTATCCGTTAGGTCATTTCTTATACCTTCCGAGGTTATTTCTGTCACTACACGTTTAGATAAGGCATTTATACACCCAACAAGTTTTGTGGCATCGTCAGCAGTAATTTCATAATTTGGATTAGCAACTGCATTTTGCAATGTTTGAGGAATGTCTTTTTCTGATAGTGTAAGTACTAAAACTTTATAATCTGATAATAAATTCTTTTCAACGGCTTCTCCGAAGCCTATACGATAAATTTCTTCGCCATATTTTGACGTATCGTCCATAGAACAGAGAATAGCATTATTCTCTTCTGCCTTTTTCTTAGCATTCTCCGTGTATAATCGTGGGGTAGCAGTCATATACATGCGTTTTTTTGCCTTAATAATGTTATTATCGTGAACCTTAGTAAAGGCAGATTCCTCCTGCCCACCATTTAAAATTACCCCGGTTGTACGATGTGCTTCATCACAAATAATTAAATCAAATATACAACTATTTGGTTCTTCTTTATTTATATTACTTTGTACTTCCGCAATAACATCTATTGACTGATAGGTTGAGAAAACAACAATCATCCCTTCTTTATTACTATTTTTTATAAATTTAAACTGCTGTTTTATATTTTGAATATTAGTCGATGCAGGTAATGCTAAATCTATTACAGAACATTCATTATTATCATCATTAGTTTTTGATTGTTTTCTTGTTGATGTTGGGTCTGAACATATACAAATTGGATTTATTGGAATTTCTGCCTGAGCACTCCATTCATTGAGAGTCTGACCTAATAAAGCTATAGATGGAACTAAAAATAAAATTGTACCTTTATTATTTGTTTCCCTTTCTGCAATTTTTAAAGATGTAAATGTTTTCCCTGTACCGCAAGCCATGATAAGTTTACCCCTGTCATGAATCTTAAAATACTCATGAGCTTTTTCTATTGCAGTTTTTTGGTGTTCAAAAGGAACTTTTTTCTTTTCCTGTGCCTTATTTCCAAAAATTCCCTTATCTAATTCATCCCAATCTACTGGTGCATTTTCTAACTGTGTTAAGTTAATTCTGTAAACTGCCGGAACCTGATTTTTTAAGGTTTCTTCAGCAACAGATGACCATTTATTTGTTGTAGAAATCCAAAATCTATGTGAAAAGGCATTATCCTTTCCACCCTCATCTTTAAAGTGTTTACCTGATGTGGACAGAAAAGTATCTACCTCAGGTTTATCTATTCGTGCAGTTTCTTGATAACATTTGCATTGAATTGCAGTGTATTCTCCATTAGCATCTAAAGCAACAAGGTCAATCCCCGTATCTATTCCGCCAAATTGACCTTTAAATGGGAAATCTGTCCATAACCAGACCTTGTCAAACTGTTTTCTGTACATTGGGTCGGTCATTAAATAGTGTTTCATTAAAACTTCAAAACGAGTACCTTTATCTCTTTCAGAATATGCAATTTTTCTGTATTTTTCTAAAACACTATTAAAACTCATTAACGTCTAACCCTCCAGTTTGCCCCAATTTGTTTCATA
>CALWPL010000016.1 GCA_944383405.1 uncultured Clostridia bacterium | reverse complement strand
ACTCATCTTGTGCGTTATAATACTCTGGCGGATTTGGACAATGAAGTGGTGCCTCTCTGCACGCCAACTCGCAAGCCCTTTTCCAAGTGTCACGGTCTTGTTTGATTTTGTCATATTCTTCTTTTGCAAAATCTTCAATTACTGAATTTATAACCATTCCCTTTTTTATTATGTGTTCTAATAATTCCACGCTCTCAATGCCATACTTTTCCATAACATTCTCGTATTGCCACAATCTCTTAATTGCTGTGCTTTCGTTTACGGAAATATTATCTTCTAGTTGGTTTTTTATGATTGGTTTATCTTTTTTAGTCAATCTTTCTGCCATACCATTCTCCTTTTATTTTTTCTATAAGCTCTTCCACTACTTTATCGTGCATTTCGTTTGCTTGTTGGTCGGTATTAAAATTGCAATTACCAATATACCACTTACTTTCAAAATCTAATTGTTTCTCAACATCAGCTTCATAATAGATACCTTCTTTTTTTGCCTCAAAAGCCATTGTTTCATAGTATCTACCTAGTCCAATAGTTGTAAAACCATTTTCATTTTTTTCTAATGAATACTTGTTCGCAGGCATTGCTCCCGCTGTGCTAACTATCCATTTCTTGTCTTTGTATTCAAGTAGAGTGTTTCGCCTAAACTTGCAAGCATCGGCAAAAATCAAATGTCCTGCCCAACCTCTTTCTGTTATCTTAACTCCATCTATTACCATCTCATTCTCCTTTACTTATACTTTTATTTTCGATATTAATTGTAGGCATAATTCCTGTTGTTGTCACTTCCACTCTTGTGTCTACTGGCTTGCAAAATAAACAGTATAGCTGGTCTGGTGACATTACAGCACCACATTTTGGACATATCCAGCCTTGTTTATAAAATGGTTCTTTTGTTGTTTGAATAATTCCAAACCCTAAATCTTTGTTTATTTCCATATCATTCTCCTTTGTTTTTTATAAATTTTATACATTTACTCCATATATATTTTATTTGAATATCATTCAAATTTTGGTTCATATAACTATCTCTAAAAGGATATTTATACCAACTAATAGTGAAATTTATAGGTTTATATACAAAGTTAGGTTTATTTGCTTCTTCTTCATCTTCTCCCCAATAATAAGGTCTAATAGTAAATAATTCACAATCAAATTCACCACTTTCATTATTGCAACAACCGTAACTATCACAATTTGTTATATCTAAAAGATTTCGCCAATTTTTACAATTAACAATATTTCTGTTTAATAAAGGATATTCTCCACGACTATTGCCAAATAATAAATTACCTAACTCCATATCATTCTCCTTTTAACTCTTTGATTTGCTGGTCAATTATAAATATTACTTCTGAACTATCTACATAAAGAGTGCTATAACCATTTTTAAGCGTCTTAATTTCCGATTTATTATTATCTATTTTTAAGACCAATTCTTCCACCTTTTCAAGTTTTTGAATTGCGAATTGCCTTTTCTCAATTATAAGTTTTGCATTTTCTAAAAACATTTCGCCTATATCGTATCTCTCAGTATGCTTACACATTTCAAGTGTTTTGTTTAGTTTCTCAATCTCTTTGTCTTTTTCTTCTATTTGCTTTTTAAGGTTAGTAATAGTTTCATCTGCTCCAGCAAGTTCATATCGTAAATGATAATTGTCCTTTTCTTCTAGTTGCTGTTTGAGTTGGTTGATTTGGTCGGCTTGTTCATTAAGGCGTTTTATAATTAAATCTGAACCAAAATACGATTTTATTGATGTTTGTTTTTCGTCAGAAGCATTTTCAATAATTCCCCAAAGTCCTTCTGTTTGGTAAAAACTGAATTTATCACTCATCTTCTCCCTCCAACTCTTGCATTTTGTCCAAAATATCTTTTGCAACCATTCCTTTATACCATTTGTTAAGCAATATGCGATTTTTGTGATTTGCTCTAAAAATATATGATTTGTCCAATATCTTGCTTTCTTCTTCTAGCCACTCTTTCAACTTCTGCCACTTATTTTGAGTTTTATTCAAAATATCTAATGCTTTTGTTATACTTTCTTTTCTATTTTTTTCTGTAAAATCAAAAATAAGCATTAACCCATCGGCACTTACATTGTTACGCTCGGCTTCAATACTAATATCTAATTTGATTATTAGTGTTTTTAAAAAATCTATATCTTTGTCTTTCACTTCTCAAACTCCTTTAGTATTTGTGCTATAAATATTCTAAACTTAACATAATTAAACCAAACATAATCTCCCTGATAGTGTGGACTTGAACATTGTCTAATTTCACAATATGTTTCAGTTTCGTTTTCAAGTTCTATACTAATCGTCTCGCACACTTCCTTTACGAGTTCTCGGTCGTGTTCTTTAAGTTCTTGCTTAGTGAAGACAAATGCAAAATGCTGTTCTTTTAATGCTTTATCAAGCCTTTGCATAAGTTCTGCATGTTTGCCATTTCTTCTACCTGTATACACTTTTGTTTCTTTCATAACTTCTCCTTTTTATATATTTTTATCAAAATTTACACTTTTCCATATGAATAATGCTTTAAAATTTACACTTTTCCATAATTATTGTTCCTTAAACAGCCTTACGCACTCGTCATAGGCTTTGTAAAAGTTGGCTTCGGTTAAGTCCCAAGTTTGCTGTAAGTCAAAATAACCATTTGCACCACCAAGACCAATCTTTTTACCTAATTTGGTATCAACAATACACAAACACATTGGATAACCCGACTTGTTTGTAAAATATAATTCTTTTTCTTCCTTAAACTCTTCCCAAGTCAAAAAAGGCAACTTTTCAACCCTTTCGACATTTGCGTGGTGCAAGTAGTGTTCGGCTTCGGCTTTGGTTTTGAAAATATTTTCAATAAATAACTCTTGTTTAAATCTATCATTTGTATTTTTGTATACATACAAAATTTGGTCTAAATAAATTTCAGGCTTATACTTTTCGTTCAAATCTATTTCCCATACTTTTTCATTGCAGTTGTCTGCAAACCACACACTCTCGCCTTTCTCAATCGCTTTTTCTAATTCTTGTTTTGTCATGATTATTGCAACTCCTTTACTTCTTTGACAATGTCAATTTTCATTTGCATAATATCTTCAACCTTATAACCTTGCTTTTTCAATAAGTCAAACATTTTAACAACATCTTTAAATGTCATATCTTTTTCAACAGCCTTTTTCATTTTATGCCTCCTATAAAATCACACAATTACTTTCAGTCAAGATAACAGGTTTAAGTCTATATCTAAACCATACACCTTTTTTGCTTACATACAAAGGTCTTTCTCTGCCGTCTGGTAGAATTGCACAACCTTTTGTAAAATCGACTTTTACTCTTTCTTGATTTTTTGATTTTTTAAACATAATTCTTTACCTCCTATATTATGTTTGACCTATCTCATCAGTTGCAGGTGGTCAATTCTGCAAGACACCAATAATGGTGTTTCGATTATTGTTCATTTATAAGTTCCCAACAAGCAAGAACCATTCTGCTATTGAAGAATATGCTTTCGTTTGATTTCCTAACATATTCTTCAAGTAATACATATAAACTTGTATTCCATTTATTTGTTTGATTTTGCAAGTTCCATTTTCGGTTTCTAGCAATTTCTTCTCTAATACTTTCTTTACAAGCATTGATACCAAAATCCCCATCTTCAACTCTATGTTCCTTTTCATAATTTAAAATTTGTTCTAATGTTTTCATACTTTACTCTCCTTTATTTTTATTATTTACATCTCTATTATAAAGGATAAAAACATAAAAGTCAAACGATTTTTGATATTTTTTTAAACTTTTTTAAGTTTATTTTAAAATTTTAGCAAAAAAATAAGAACAGCCACTCAAACTGTTCCTATTTTTGCAGAGAATAGAGGTTTATGTCAGAATAAAGGTTAATTCTATTTAAAACAAAAAAATCAAAAAATCAAATTTTATTCTCTGCTGGAGGCACTGGTTGGATTTGCACCAACGAATGAAGGTTTTGCAGACCTGTGTCTTGCTACTTGACTACAGTGCCAAATTTATAGGCGGTTTATTATCTCTCTGCTATAATAAACTCTTTGTCTGCAGGAGTTGACTTATCTATTGACCTATATTTTATTATATAATTATTTATCGTGTTTTGTCAAACTTTTCTCATCATATCCAAGAAGTTGAAGAATTCTCTTGCCAGATGCTAACTTGTGGCAGAACCTAAAAGCAACATTAAACAATTTTGAATATCGTTTCATTTCATTGTAAACTTGCCAGCCATAAACATTAAGAAACCGTTTACCATCTATTTGCTTTGGTGCTTGCCATTTCAAAAGTTTTTGTTTGTCAAATTTTTCTTCAATTAAAAAGATTAGTTTAATGCCATTGTTCTTTGCCCTGATGCATTCTTTTTCAAATCTTGCTTTGTCGCAGAACATATTTGTCGCAAGCTCTGATAAATTGCGTTTGCTGTCCACGCTAACTTTGGCATCAAGAGAAAGCATATAGTCGCCTACTATCAATCTATGACTTCGGTCGACATATATGCCTTTACTCTGCCAATATTTGTTTTTAAGTGTGTGATGACCTTGTTTTTGGTTGCTGTCTTCATATAGTTTCATTTTTTAACCTATAATCAAATAGTCCACTTTCAATAAGTCTTGTCATAAGTCTTTTTATCATTATTGGTGGAACAGACATACCACAAATATAAATTATATTGTTTAAAGAGTTGTTTATAAAATTATAATCTTCTGGAAATGTTTGTGCATATATAATATCTTTGCAACTTACTCTTGTTTTTTCACTACCCCTAAATACATTCATTCCTGCTGCGACAGTATTAAATACTCTATGTTCCCAAACTATTTTATCATTAAAACACTTTTCTTTTTGTCCAAGTTTTAAGTAAATGTCGGCAATTCTCTTATCGTCAGGTGTAGCCATTTGCAATAATTTAAAAGTATTAGTGTTCTTGTTCTCTATTTCTATTCCTTTATCAGATTTTATAACTCCATAAGTTATTGGTTCGTAATTGAAATACATATTTATCTTATCCAAATCAAAATCAAGTCTTGTTGCAACGAAGAACACTCTATGTCTAGTTTGTGGTACACCCATAGTTTCGCCTTTCAATAGCCAATGTTTAACTTTGTAACCAATATCATTAAATTTTTTATAAATTTGTTGAACATATTTCCAAGCATTTCCAAGAGTAAGACCTTCCACATTTTCAAGAATAGCAACTTTTGGTTTTAACTTTGCTACAGTGTCAATAAATACAAATAGTAAATCATCAAGTGTTTGCATTTTTTGACCCTCCCTAAACTTTTTCTCAATTCCCCAAGCTTCTTCTCTTTGACCAGCCATACTAAAAGTTGAACAAGGTGGAGAACCATCAAGAACATCCAAATCATATAACTCTTGTGGCAAATCTTCTCTTTTATTAAAATCTCGTATATCTTCAAGATAGTTATATTTAGGGTGATGATTTTCAACATAAACTTTATTCATTTGTGGGTCAATTTCATTGCAACCAATGACATCACACCCAACCAATTTATATCCCATAGTTGAACCACCACCACAAGCAAAACAACTAAATACTTTTAGCCCATTCTTTTGTGGATAGTCGTTTGCCATAGTCCATTTCCAATCAGTTGATTTTTCTTTTTTGTCTTCAAAGAAACTTAATTGCATTTTATACTCCTATCAGAAAGGCAGATTATCCATTGTTTCATCATCAACAGGTGTTAATTCTTGCTTTTGTTCTTGCCCTTGATTATCATTATTTTTCTTGCCATAAGTAAAGTGAACCCTATCAACAACCATACGAGTTGCAGATTTGTTTTGACCGTCTTTTTCGTATGTTTCAGTTATAAGTTTGCCTTCAATAACAAGTTCATCACCTTTTTTGAAATATTTGTTTAACAAGTCAGCAGTTCCACGCCAAGCCCTGCAATTCATAAAAAGTTGTTGTTCATTTTCGTTGTATTTTTCGTTCCAAGCAACACTAAAATTTGCATAAGATACACCGCTATTTGTTGTGCCATATTCTACATCTTTTGTGAGCCTGCATTGTAATATAAAGTTATTTATCATTGTTTTGATCCTTTTTTTATTTTTTGTTTAGTTGCCCTTTCCATATCCCAGCCCCTATACAATCTTTTATATATAATAGATTTTTTTATCCCTGTAATCTTTGATATTTGATATAATGTCAAAAGTTCTCCACGAAAATGAAATCTTTTTACTATCCGTGTATTATTTTGTTGTTCTTTTAAATTCACCCATCTACAATTATTTGGTTCATAATTACCATCATTATTTATTCTATCAATAGTGCATTCTCCTCTCTTTGCATTTGGGTTATAACCATTTTTGATTGCCCATACATAAAATTTATAAAAATTATTTTTCCATTCTTCACAAATAGATATGCCACGACCACCATAATCTTTATAATATTTATGAGATGGATAATAACATCTATCAATCATTCCTCTCCAGATTTTG
This sequence comes from uncultured Clostridia bacterium, assembly GCA_944383405.1. Taxonomy (GTDB): domain Bacteria; phylum Bacillota; class Clostridia; order Christensenellales; family UBA1242; genus UBA7862. The sequence goes on along the minus strand of CALWPL010000016.1, from coordinate 2,920 downwards.
TAAATTCTTGTTTTTGTCAAATGATGAGAACCAAATCTTGCTGATACTATTTCTCGATTATAACATCCACAAGATTTTGTTCTCCCAGATTTAAGATGCCCAGAAGCAATAGATTTTTCGTTTCCACAATCGCATTTACAAATCCAATAATAATTATTATTTTTTATGCAATCAAATTTTTGAACTAACAATCTACCAAATTTTTTACCAATTAAATTTTCCATTCTTCTCATATTTTACCTTTATAATAAAAATAACATTCACATACTTGTTGGTGCGAGCAACTTTCTGTAAATGTTATTCATTAGTGATTAAATTATGTTGTTGATTAAATTATCTCGCACATAATTTAACCACATTATTATAATAACATAGACAGAAAAATAAGTCAATTATTTATTATATTTATCTAAGCATTCTTTACTACAATATGCACCATTATATTTTTGCATACTAGCATTATATATTGACTCGCTTATAACCTTTCCACAAACATCGCACAATCTCTTTGGCACTGGTTTAATTCGAAGTGCAGGCTGAACCTTGCCAAAAGCCTTAACCTGTTCCACTGTCAAAAGAATTTGTTTATCAGCCCATTTTTCAAGAAATATAGTGCCTGTTGCTGTTTCTATGCCTTTCTTGTTTGTGGTATTCAAAATCATAGGTTTGACATCTTTGTCCTTAAAATGAGCTACAGTCTTTTCGACTTTCTTGTTAGTTTGTGCATCCATAACTTCTTCTTTTGCATTTACATAATCAATCGTAACAATTCTATCTTTATAGATAGGTTGGTTATTGTCATCAACTCCAACTATTAAATCATAACTTCCTACAAAATTGACATCTCTTGTTGATTGCCAAGCCGTTAATTTTTCCATACTTACTTATTCTCCTTATCTTTTATTTTATTTATTAATTTTTTGTGCATTTTAGTTTGTAGTTGTTCCATAGCATAATATAATACTTCTTCTACATTGTGGGTATATTTGCTTTTAAAATATTCAGCATCAACTAATGGTTCTAAAAAATCTCTTACTTCTTTTGTTATTTTATATGTTTTATTATTATTGTCTTTACTTTTTAGTTTTCTTTTTTCTTCCAATCTTTTTTCAATTTCATAATATTGTTGTGAAAATATAGCAATTTGTTCATCATCACAATAAGTATTAAATACATAATCAATTATATTACTTATAAGTGTTTTTTTAGATATTTTCTTACTCATACTATATCTCCTCCACAGAATTTTCGTTCAATGCTTTAATTGACTTACAATAATCACATTTGCCACAATTCCAAGCAGGTTCTTCGCCTTTTTTAATAGCATCAAAAATAGGTGCTTTTGCTATAATCTCTTGCAATGCTTCTTCAATCGTTTCATCACTAAACACGAATAATCGTTTGTCAGGTGTCTTTTCTTTGGTCACAACCGCCAACTCAAATGGCAAATCTTTACCTTTCATCTGCTTATAAAGTGTCTTATAGATTGCACCCTGCGTGTCATAGCCATTAGCTTTATAAAATGGCTGTTTTTGACCATCTTTCCAAATATCTTCACAGTCTTTAAGAACTTTACCATCGACAATTTTATCAGCCAACAAACTATCAATTTTGCCTTTAAACTTAACACCAGCAATAGAACCTGTAATAATAACTTGTCTTCTTCCTTTTAATTGCTTGTAAAGATACTCATCTTTTGCTATTAAATCGCATAGGTCTTGTGCTTGTTTAAAACTTGCTTTCAGTTCTCCTGTCCTACTGTTAAATATTTCAGGGTGTCTTTCTTGAAACTTCACAATTTCGCCATCAAGCCAAGCATCGACATAACTTCCAACAAGCATACTATCAGTTTCTTCCTGCTTGTATTCGCCTTTTAATATTGCCATTGCTTTTGCTGGACATTCATCAAATAGTTTAAACTGTGAATATGACATATATTCTTGGTCAGAATTTTTTGAATAATAATTTGTTTTGGTTAATTTCATATACTTTACTCTCCTATTACATTTAATATTTTTTGAAGTGTCAATTTACTTGGAACTTGAACACTATTTTCAACATTACAAGCAGTTTGTGTTGAAATCTTGCATAGTTTAGCAAAAGCTTCTTGCGACATATTATGTTTTGCTCTGTATTCAATAATTTTTCGACTTAATTCTTTGCTATCCATTTTATTTCCTCCTATTAATTAAAAGTTGTAATATGTTGATTTCCAAACCAATCTTTTCTTACTGTAAATTGCATATTTTTTTCTAATATAAAGAAATTTAAAGTTTTTATATCTTCTTCATTTGCTATTACTCCATTAATTATTATTTGATTTTCCATTTTCATACTCCTCACTTAATTTATTATACAACATATCTCTATATTGTTTTAATTTTTTTATTTTATAAAAATTTGCAACTGGTTTTTTATCTAATACATCTATTTGATTTTGTATTATTATAATTTTTTTATTTTATAAAAATTTGCAACTGGTTTTTTATCTAATACATCTATTTGATTTTGTATTATTATAATTTTTAATTGTATTTCCCTATAAGTCATATATTTTACCCCTTAAATTTAATGTTAATAGGTAAGTGCCAAGAATTAAAATTTAGACAAAATGAAAAAAACTAAATTTTAAAACTTACCTATTAACAATTACATATTAACACATATAATTATATATGTCAATTAAATTTTTAATTTTTTTTAAATTTTTTTAATATTTTTTATAATAAAAAAGAGAATAGAATTTAATCTACTCTCTTCCAAACTGTGTCGCACAGTTCGTGTCTGCAATCCCAAATATCATAAAGCACACCATTTTTTATAACAGTTAAGTGTGATGGAACTCTTATCAAGAATAGCCTTTCTTAATCTTTTGCTATGAGATTCGGAGTAACCTATCGCTGAATATAACTCTTTGCCT
>CALWPL010000015.1 GCA_944383405.1 uncultured Clostridia bacterium | reverse complement strand
GATTCCGGCATTAAGTGAACATAAGTATCAAGTGTAACTTTGTTTGTTGAATGGCCTAATTGCTTTGAAATATAAGGCAATGGCACTTGTTGAATAATAAGTGTGCTTGCATAAGTGTGTCTTAAATCATGAAATCTTATACTATCAATACCCGCAAGAGCCAAAGCTGGTTTAAACCTTCTTTTCATCATATTTTGCGAGTCCATATAATTTCCGTTTGCGTTAGGAAATACAAGATTCAAATCACTTTTAGGACAGGCCATTTTCCATTCTTTTAAAAATTTTGTAACAGTTAAAGAGATTTTAACTTTTCTATCTTTACCTGTTTTTGTTGAGCCTAAAACACCATGGGTGTAGCTTTTATTTACAACGATATAACCTTCAATAAAATTAACACAATCCCATGTGAGAGCAAACAATTCACCTTCTCTTAAACCTGTATTTACTGCAATATAAAGCAATGGATAAAAATCTGGATAGTGTTTTTTTACTACGGCTAATAATTTATTGGTTTCTTTGATTGTTAAAGGTCGCATAAGGGTATTATTCTTAACTTTTAAACATTTGATTCGATTGACAGGATTTTGATAAATGACGCCAGAATCAATCATATAATTAAAAACTGCGCCAATAGTCTTTTTAAAGTGATTTATTGTTGAGTTAGCAAGACCTGTTTGTGTCATATCTTTTATGAAATTTTGTATGTGTAACGGCCTGATTTCTAACAATTTTAAATCGCCTAAGTATTCATAAATGTGGTGTTTTAGATAACCTTCATACCCAATCCAAGTTGATTTTTTGCAATAGATTTTGGCATAATTATCAAGATATAATTCAGCAGCTTCTCTAAAGGTTAGCTTGTCATTTGCGACAAATAAACCTTTATTGAGTTCGTCTATCATTTTTGCCTGGGCTTTTTCTGCTTCAACCTTAGTAGAGAATCCGCCTTTTGTTTTGCGTTTTCCTGTAAGGTCTTTGTAGTCAAATTCCCATTTATTCTTTTGTTTGTTTTTTCTTACTGCTGGCATAATTTATCACCTATTATTAATTTAACGTGTTATTGAGCTTTTGTAAGCCCTATTGCATACTTTTGCAAACTTGGATTTTTACTGGACGGCTATGAATTTTGGTCAATTTTATTCAGAGTTAACCGTATGTTGTTTTATATATTCTTGAATGTAATCCTCATCAAACTTAAGTCCACCAAGTTTAATATAGTTTATTCTTTTTTGATGTACCCACCTGTATAGTGTTGATTCCGATATTTTTAGCACTTCTGCTGTCTCTTTTACTGTTAATAACATTTTTACCTTCTTTCGTAATTTATCGTAATTTTATTCGCAATTATTAAAACAGTTGTTATTATTAACTTTTAGTTCGTTTTCGGTTATAAATTGCAAAATTACGATTTAATTTTTTATTTTTAAAATTCGTTCGTAATTACGTAATTTCGCAATTTTTGTCCGAAAGCGTTGATATACAATCGTTTTAAAATTGCAAACTAATTGCAATCAGATTGCCTTAGCCTCGTCTAACTTGTCTTTTGCGTACCGAGTCTGAATCGCATGGTCTTTACTACCTTCTCTTTCGGCAAGTTCCTCCTGGTAGATTATAAGCTCGTCTAAGATATATGAAAGCATTTCGTGATTTTCAGGAATAGTTATTACTAAAGCCCGCTGAGTTTTGTTGTTCCCAAAATTTTTACTTTTATATTCAATAAATGGTAATTTTTCTGCTTGTTTCATTATGTCATTTGATTCAGGAATAATTACACCGCTATCTTCAGATTGTTTGAATTCTTTCTTGAAATGCTGATATACCCCATTTACATAGATACTAAGTTCTTTTTTCTTAGCATTAAACACATATTCGCTTCCATACTGAATTCTTCCAGATTTAGCAAGTAGTAAGAATATTCGCAAGAACTTCTCAAAAACATCCTCTGTGTGTGTCATATCCTGATATGCTTTGGTGTAATTTTCAAGATTAGATTGGAATAATTTAATCTCATCACTTTGAAGATAATCTTTATCAAAGTTTGCTGCTGTGAATAGTAAATCCGTACCTACCATTGCAATGGCAATATTATTGACACATCTTAAGTCAAGTTTTGGATTCTGATTTTGAATAATCTTTATATTTGCTCTAAGCTTTTTGATTAAGCCTTTTTTATCTTTGTAGTTTTTCAGAATTTCAGGTAGAACACAGGATAAATATTGTTCTCTGATATTATTGAATTTTGCAGCTTCTTCTACAATAAAATCATCTTTTCTGAATTCAGTATAAACAAGTCTTGTAGCAGTTTGTGGATTCCTATAGGTCCTATTATTGCTTGCAAAATTTAATGTTGCATTGACTGCTTTGATGTCTTGGCTTTTAGCATAATCTCTCATTTTTCTGCGAGAATTTCTGTCATATACCGCTTTGACTGTAGGTTCAAAATTTCTCTGCAAATACCCTTCAACTTCAGAATATAAAAGGGGGATATTCCTGTAGTATTCCATATTGTGTAATAGATTTAGTGCAGTATCATTTCCGCTACTTAACATTCTCATATCAAACCCGAAAATGTAAGCAATAGTCTGCAGTAAGTTGCTTTTACCGCTAGCAGCTTCACCATACAAGAAGTTTATAGGATAACCCATTGTTTTATCAAAGATAAGATTTACAAAAGGACTCATTAATGCTGTACCAAGAGCAAGCAATGCCTCAGGTCTGTTACTATAAGTCCTCAATGTACTTACAAACAAGCATTTTGCTAACAATTCAGGAATTGTTTTTGATACAGGCGCAAACTCTTGAATAAGTTCATCATCTTTATTTTCTTTAATGAATTCGTCATAACTTAATGTAGGTATGTATAATTCAGGAGCATACATTCCACGGTCAGTTCTTAACGCTATTGAACTTATTTTGTCTGCCTGAATAATATCAGTAGTTTTATCGTCAGGTAGCAAAATATTATCTTCTGTTAAGTCAATAAGTGCGTTTGTATAAGCCCAGAATGGTTTTTTGTTATGTTCTAAAAGTGACGGGTTCTTATAGATATGCAATTCGTTTTTAATTTTCTTGAGTTCATCCAAAACAACATTTTTAAGTTCAACCTCAGTCAATGTAGTAATGTGAACTTCATTTGACTTTAGAATGTCATGTAAGTTTCTGTAATCCAATAGTTCCTTTTGCGTCAAAACTTGTGGTACAGTTGTCTTTTCTCCAAGATGAGTAACAATTTCAAGTTTGTATTCATTGTTATACCCAAATGCAAAGAATTTTGAAACAATTTTTCGAGTTATCTCAATTGTAAAATTAGACTTGCGAGCATATAACAATTTTTTGTTTTCACTATCATATTTTATAGAATAATAACATCCTTGATGTGCGTATATTCCAGGTTCAAAATAGATTAACTTATCAGTATCACCTTCATCAACTTCCGCATATTTTGTAAGATTCAGCTTGGAATGAGTGAATTTGATATATTTTTTCAAAAGTGAATGCACAGATAATTTTTTGTTATTTGCAACAACATCTTCTGTAATATTGTGTTCCTGCATATATTTCAGTAGGTCATTGAAATCGTTTATATATTCATTGATTCCTGAAAGTTTTCCCAGGTCAAGAATGTTGAAAGTGATAGGAATTGTTTGTTCAACTTTTTCAGTTGCAGCTTTTCCGGCTTTGTCATTATCCATACAAAGAGTTGCTTCCTTAAAACTTCTGAGAAAATCTATATGAGGTTTAAGAGCTTTGGCTGTATGAGGTTCTCCATTGCTATTGGTTACAATAAGAACATCGTTTTCTCTGCCGTGGTTCTTTAAATCCTGCAAGACTGCATATCCGTCTTTGAATCCTGCAGCAACAAAAATTTCTGCAGGTTTTTGGGGTGAATTGATTTTGCATAATAATTTATTCGGGTCCTGAGCAAATCCTTTTGTTTTACATATGAATTTAAACTTCCCTTTTTCGTTTTCAAGTGTTCTGAATTCAAGTCCTACAATTGAATCATCCAAAGCTATCATAGGCAGGGTAAATACATTTGAGTCTTTGCTATAACCGATTTTTACTTCTCGGATAACTTCTTCGCTTAAACCTGTTTTTTCTTTCACCAGGTTTAGCATTTCCTTATTTGAGAATAATTCTTTTTGGTATTTCTCAATGTCTTTTTCTGTGTAACCAAGTTCAGTTACTTTTTTGTAGGTTTGTTTTTTAATCTTTTTAGAATCAGCAATTTCTTGTGCTAATCGTTTTCCGTGCTCATTATCAACACAAGCCCCGCAGAAAAATCCCTTTGTAGGATTGAAATGTAAATTATCACCCTTTTTGTCTCTACCTTCTGCTCTGCAATACCGACATGGGCCCTGATATTGATTTACTCCTGTCTTTTTGAGAGGGTACCCATTGACCCTCTCAACTTCTTCAATTGTAAATTCTCCATTACTGTAGTAGTTCATTATTACCTCCTTCTGATTTTTCTAATTCATCTTCCAATCTTGCTTCTAAATATTCACCAAAATCCTTGTAATCCGAGTAATGTTTTACCATCTCTGCTTCAAGTTCTATTGCGTGTGTATCGTCATAATTGCTATTTGGTCTTGAACTGCACATAATATCATGGGTTTCCGGGTTAAAAATTAACGTTCCAAATTCTAAGTCTAAGTCCTTTACATTTTCTAACCCTTTATTGCAAAGGACTTTTTCTAATCTTTCTAGCGCTTCTTGTTTGCAATACGGACAGCCGAGATACACAAGTCCATTGTGAACATCAATTCTTGCGTGTTGGTCTAAGTAGTCACTTAAATTTTCCGTTGTCATTACTTCTTTAAACTTTGCCATAGTTTTCTCCTTTTCTTTTGGCTTTACTACTAACTCGTAAAATTTTACGCATATCTTTTTTATAAAAATTTCCAAGTGAGGAATCCGTACTTAAACTCGTGATTTTATTTCCGCGAAGTTATAACATAATCTGCGGGGATAACTGAAAAATTGATTCTGTACCCAAATTCCTCTTTTATAATTAGGTCCTCTTTAATGCCTGCTTTCCTGAAAGCTTTACGAATTTCATAAATAACATGCCTTTCATACTCAGTTGCAGTTCCGCTTTCTTTATCAATAGGGCATACAATATGAGATTTGTATACATTTTCTGCGAGTTTCCAAAGAACTTCATATGGTGTAAGTGTTAAAGGTACTTCTATCCCTTTGTAAATGCACACTCTTACATTCTCTGTCCAGCGCAAGTACAAAGCCTTCTTAATTACATACTCCATGCCAAAGACATCAATCTCATGTTCTGGTCTGCTACACTCTAAAATACCGATTTTGTATCTCATAAAATTTTCCTTTCTGGTGTTTGCCACCATTTCTATGTTAACGAGATCTAGCCAACCGTGCACACATGATCTAATGTATAAAAGGATTTCAAGCAAAATTGATCTATGATCAAAGTTTCACACCCAGAAAAATTTAGATTATAAATATGCTGAAACAATAAGAATATTCGGTCTTTTCACTTAGTTTTAATAGAAAATTCTATCATTAAAAAAGGGGCGCCGAGACTAAAAGGAGGAGAGGTTTTGACACACTTATTAGAAAATAACCGTACATAATTATTTAAAATGAATAAATTGGTATATTTTAGACAAGGTAAACGAATCAATAACGAATATAAAACAATATACGCTTATATTTATAAGCATATAACTAGCTGATTCTATGGTTCACGGTGTCCCTCTATTTATAAACTTTAATTATGACAAACATCATTATATAAATATCTCAAGTTTGAGTTTTGTGGAATATTTTCCCAATTGGAATTAGGGAATTCTCTATAAACATATTTTCTTTTATATGTATCATATAATTTTGTTTCGAAATAATTAAATCGTTGTGTATTACAATTTATAGAAAGCTTTGTTCTTGTTTCATAAATATTATCAACAGGATTTTTTGTAATTACTCTTACGACACCAAAATCCCCATATTCGATACTATCCTTATCATAAGAAACATTTGTATTAGGTATTAGTAGCCAATCTTCAGCCATAACAGGCATTATTAAAAAACATAACGATAAAAGCAACCATAAATTCTTTTTCACATTACACCTACTTTTTAAATCTAAATTTCTTTTTCTTCTCAATTCTTTTTAATATCATTGTTGTTACATGTGTTTGATAATCATTTGAAGGGTATTGAAAAGATGTTTGGTCATAACCGCCATAATATTTATCCAGAACATAGTCTGTTTCATTATGAAATTTCTCTAATTCTTCATCAGTAAAAAATGTTAAAGCTAAATTGCCATTGTCTAAAACATGCATAATGCACATTGCACTTCCGACTTTTTTGCCGTCATTCCTGTTATCAAAATATTGCAAATTATCCATAATGCCTTTTGCTAATTCCTGTGGGCCTTTTGCATAACTTGTTCGTATTTGTCTGCCTTCTGGATTGTTTAGAGCATTTGAAATATCAGAACCAAATTTTACAACTTCTTGTGTCGTTAATTTTTCTGCATTTACTGCTGGTATTACTATAAAACACATCATTATTAAAAACAAAAATTTTTTCATATCGTTGCCTCATATTAATACATCAATTTATTGTTGATATTTCTTAAATTATTGTTGATGTTTTGTAAATTAGTGTTCATTTGCGACTGATTAAAATTATTTATACTATTTTGAATTGCTTGTTGTCTTATCATATTTTCCTGCAACTCAATTTGTCTATCTTGGGCAGTTTTGTTTATTTCTCTATTTGTTAGGTTCATTAAGCAAGCATTTTGTTCGCTTTCAGGATATGTCATACAGGCATTGTACCCGCTTCTAAATTTTTCTTTGCGGGCAATCCAATAATTTATAATAGGTACAGTTTCATTAAACCATTTTTTGCTCATATTCACTTGCATATTATGAGGAATAGGTTCTATATTTTTTATACCAACAGGAACAACTTGCTGCCAATGGGCTTCAAATCTGTCATATTCCGGCTCTTTAAATGTAAATGGGGCTCTTGGAATTTCAATAGTGCTTTCTTCTTTATAATACTTAATTTGAAGTTTAACTTTTGTACCTTCTTCCCCTCGCACAAGATTTGTAACTTGCTCTATATTTAATTTCTTTACTTTTTGGTCATTTATAGAAATTATCTCAGCTCCTTCCGGTAGACCTGACTTTGCAGCCATAGAATTAGGAAATACAACTTTAACAAATACTTTTTTATTATATGGGTCTTTGACAAGTCTTGCACCAATTCCGCAATATTTAATATCTGCAAATACAAGTCCTGTACTAACTATGCCAGCAATTATTAAACTTATTAAGAATTTTTTCATCTATAAAACCTCATACAGTTTTAGTTCTACTACCCTTTATTACTAACCATTTTAAGAATTAAACGCACGGTCAGTTTATTTATATATGTGTATATTAACACGAAAATGTAAGAATGAGTAAAAAGGATTTACAAAAGTTTGGCAAACGTTTGAAAGCTTTGAGGTTAGACCATAATCTAACACAACTTGAGCTTGCAGAAATTCTTGACATGTCCCCTAATTTTATTGGTATGATTGAGCGCGGTGAAAGAAATACAACTGTTGAAAATGTGTTCAAAATTGCACGTGCTTTAAATATTAAACCTTCTAATCTATTTGAAGAACTTTAATTGCTATATTTAGCTTCTTGTTTAATGTTCTGAAATATATGTAATAATCGTCATTACTTTTGTTGAGCTGCAAATCATCATCAATGATATTAGAATCACTTGCAAGGGCGCCGTACTTAATGAACACCTGCAAGTCGTATAAAATCATTCTTGCATTTATGATACTATTTTTGAGCCGGTTTATTTCGCTATTTTCACACATAAAAATTTGCTCCTTTGTGTTTATACGTTTATAACTAGCTGTTTTATGAACTTATTTTACGGCGTCTCAATTATTTTGTGTACCCAGTTTATTTTTATGAGTAGAAAAGATAAGTAATAAAATATGAGTACAAATATTGAAGTTTAATCAAAGAGTAAATGTTCAATTTTAGCGATAAGATTCGCAACTTGCCTTAATGCAAAATAATACTCTATATTGTCCTGTAGCTGTAACTCATCATCTATTATGCAAGAATCCGAAGCCAATGCCCCTAACCTTGCTAAACACTTGACCTCTAACAAAAGGTGTCCAACCTCTCGCATTGTTTCTTCCTGTTCTTCATTTTTAACTTCTACCATTCTTCCTCCTTTAAAATTGCATAAAAACAATTTTATCGAGAAAGCATTTACATATAAGCAAATAGTATAAAACTTTTGCAAAAGTCAGTATTTTCACCATATACTATCGAATGAGGTTTTTATAAGTTTTGATGACCTTTGTTCAATCAATTTTATATTGTCTTCAATATTATTACTAATTTCTGAACTCTCAGGAATTAACAATCGGTTATTGTAGTTATTAAAGAATCCTTCTGTTTCTAAAATTAAAAGTTTTTCTTTCAATGTTTTGTTCTTTAATTTATCTTGCATTGATTTTGTTGTAAAAATTAAATTTCCAATCTGCTCAACATCATAGCTTTCATTTGATTGAGGAATTAAATGTTCTATAGTCAATAGTGAGTAGTCTAATGCTATTGGCGAATGTAAATAGTATTTATCAATAGTTTCTAAAATATATCTAACAAGTTTTCTATTAGATTTTTCTCTTTCAGAATATCTTACTTTTTGTCTAAACTTTTCTTCAAATTCCTCAAAATTTTGAACATTGTATTTTATGCCATCAAAAGTTAAATCTCTCAGTATAGAATTTTTATCTGTTTGTACACCAAGCATACTTTTTAAAGATTCTCTGTAATGAGATCTAATCGTATTTCCAGGATATGCATATATTACATTATATCTAAAGTGAAATTTTACAGCAGTTTCAATAAATTTACTAATATTCTTTATACTCAAGTGCCCTTTAGAAAATTCTCTTAATAAGTGCATTACAAATGATGTATGAGCTTTAATATTAAAAACTTTCATGGTCGCAAGAGATTTAGTTATTGATTTAACATAGTCATTTGAGATTTCGTGAATTTCATTAAGTGTAGATTGATTATACACAGCCATGTAATATTTGATATTTTCTTCTAGATTTTCAAGAAATTCATTTGCTTTATTTGCATCTTTACAAATAATTTCTTTTTTTATTACACCAAATAAAGCTTCTTTAGATATTTCCCTTGGTATAATTGATTTTACATACGCTTCGAGATAATCAGAAAAAACACTTGATTCATAATTTGAATTTAATTTTTCTTGTATTTTATTCCATCTTGTTAAAGGTGAATCTGTATCAAGAGTTCCTTTTTTTAGTAATCTTAAAATATAACTTTTTGTTTTATCAACTGTATCAATAGATTTACCCCTATCATTTAATGAATCAAAAACAATATGTGCACTTTCTAAATCAACTAGTTCAACAGCAATAATAGATAATTGAAAAACTTTCTCTCTGAAATTATATAAAATTTCATATTGTTCCTCTTTGTTTTTCCCATTCGTAATTTGTAAGAGAAATTTTATAATTTCACTATAAGCATTTAAAATCGAACTTTCTTCCTCAGTTAATTTCTCTAATTCCTGATTACTTAAACTTTCTGGGCTAAATGTTTTATCAAAAAGTTTTTCCAAAAATAATTTACTTGTTTCTGATTTTATGACATGTCTTGTATTTTCGTCATCATCCTTTCTAACAATGTAATTGTTATATGTACCATTACTACTTGAAATTATTTTATTCTTTTTAGTTTCATCACTAACATCTTGAGCTATTTCATAAAAAGATTTACTTATAGCCATTAAAATTAATAATATTGTGGTTAATCGTTGTTGTCCGTCGACAATGCCTTTAACATCTTTTCTTTCATTATCTTCTTGCTGATATATATATAAAACAACCGAACCAATAAAATAATTAATAGGATTTTCATTAATATCATTTAAAAAATCATTAACTTCTTTTGTTGACCATACATATTTTCTTTGAAAACGAGGTATACAATAGTAAGAATTTTTTAGCAGTGTTGTAATTTTAGTATTCGAAGCATCAATTTTCATGAAATTGTCTTCTTTTGATACGCTTTCCTCCGGTTTGAGATTTATCATCATACCTCCTTATTTAATATTTGTTCTAATACATACTTATTATTCAACCAAAAGCATTGTTTTGTTAATTTTCTTCCGTCTGGTAGTTCATATGTATCAGCTTTATTTTGCCCGTGTGGTCTTACGTGACTTACCTTATTAAAAGATTGGCCTGGCAAATTATTAAAATCACGTCCGTTTTTGTTTATTATTTTAACACCTTCTTTTATAACCTTAACTGTTTCAGCCCAAACTTTATGAACTTCTTCTATGTCAGATACAGGCATGTTCCAAAATTTAACATTATCTAAGTATAATTCGTTATTCTTATTAAACTTGAATATGATAAACATAAATTTTGTAGAAGAAAACAGGTTATACATAAATGAGTCTTCCCATTCTTCTTTAATAATTTCAGTAAATTTGAACGTTGGGAAAGACATACTTTCCTTAATATTTTTATCACCAAAATTTATGCGTATTGTTTTGGGAACTATATTTGCTTTCTTAAATTCTTCTGTAGCTGCAATATTTCCCTTTATACCTAATATTGAAGCTATAATTCTTTCATTAACATTCTTCATTGCAGGGTTTAATTTAAATTCTTTGATTAATTCCTTTTGTGATTTACCGAAGTATGGTTTAATTTTGTTGATAATATAATTTTCAAAACCTTGTTTTTCAAGCTGTGTTTCATTATCAATAATTGATTCTTCTTTTTCCTGATTCAAAACATAATTATTCAGGATATATGTCATGTAAGATTGTTTAAGAGAATATGCTCTTTGATTAGCTTTGATAGTATTAAAAGGTTGTGGCCTTAAATCTTTTTCTCCACCTGCGCCTTTACGGCAAGCTCCGAGATATAAGGTGTCTCCTTCTGATAATTCATGAGCTTTACCCTCTCTTATTTTTTGAACAATCTTTTCCCAATCCTGTTTTATAACAATTAAATCTTTTTCAGGATATTCATATAAAAGAGTTTCTAATATTTTAAAATCAGTGACAGGTACATCTTTAAAATATTCATAATACATCAATAAAAGTGTTTTATTCTTATGCCAAAAGCTGCTATCCTCGAAAGACTTATTAACTTCTGTCATATAGTCAATTATGTTTAAGACAAGTCTTTCTTTTGTTACATATTTATTTGACTTATTTTTTATGCACGGGGTAACTTTTAATTCAACACCTAATTCAATAAAATCAGCTTCTGCACGGCTGTTTACTTTTCTTTCAAACCAACATTCCTCAAACATTTGTCCAACGTTACCTTTATTTTTAGCAGTTCCAAGTCTTCCTGTCGTGTCAATTTGACCAAAAGGAATGTTAATAGCTTCTTTAGACCTTTTTAATAATTCCGCTTTTGAATTGTAACATTTTTCTTGCATAGTTACCACCTCGCTGATTTTATGGTATCATAACAATGGAGTAATACAAGAATGTTAAGTCGTGGGAAGAAAATAAGAGTAGTTGAATTATTCGCTGGCGTAGGAGGTTTCAGGGTAGGTCTTGAAAGAAGCTCTGATTTGTTTGAAACAATCTGGGCAAATCAATGGGAACCGGGAAGAAAATCTCAATACGCATATGATTGCTATGCTAAAAATTTTGGTAAAAATCATAATTGTATAAATGAAGATATAGCATTAGTTAAAGACCAAATACCAGAGCATGACTTACTTGTTGGAGGTTTTCCATGCCAGGATTACTCTGTTGCAAGAACAGGTGCAAAAGGTATTCAAGGCAAAAAAGGTGCTTTGTGGTGGGATATTAGAGATATTGTTGAAGCAAAAAGGCCTAAATATATTCTACTTGAAAATGTGGATCGCTTATTAAAATCTCCTGCAAAACAAAGGGGGAGAGATTTTGGAATAATTTTAAGATGTTTGTCTGACTTAGGTTATGCAATAGAATGGCGTGTAATAAATGCTGCTGAATATGGCTGTGCACAGAGACGCCGTAGAACATTCATTTTTGCGGTAAATGAATCAACTGATTTTTATAATCACTTAGCAAATGAAGATAAGTTTAATATCATAACTAAAAACGGATTCTTTGCCGGAGAGTTTTTAATTGATAAAACAAATTTAAGTATCAACAATATGGAAATTTATACAATTTCACAGGATAAATACAAGACTCTTGATGTATTCTCTGACAAATTTGCTGCAAGATTCAATAATTCCGGTGTATGTGTAAATGGAAAAGCCTACACAATGGAAACAACACCAATAATGCAGACACCGAAGACATTGAACGAAATCTGCGAAGATGGTATCGTTGATAAGAGATTTTTCTTGAATGGCAGTACAGAAAAATGGCAATATTTGAAAGGTGCAAAGCGCGAAGAAAGACGGCGCCCCAATGGTGAAATATATTACTACACAGAAGGTTCTATGTCTTTCCCTGACAGAATGGATTTGCCAAGTAGAACAATGCTTACAAGCGAATCTTCTTTGAATAGAAGTACACATGTTATTAT
>CALWPL010000014.1 GCA_944383405.1 uncultured Clostridia bacterium | reverse complement strand
GTTGAGTAAAAACAATAATAGAAAAAGGAGCAATATTTCTACTGCTCCTTTCCCTACTAAACCTTAGTGTTTTATTGAAAAAACTTCACTTTGTTCAGTTTTTGCAGTCTACACTCAAGTTAAATAAAAAAAACTAAATAGAAAAAGAAGCAGTATTTCTACTGTTCCTTTTCCTACTAAACCTTAGTGTAGACTGTAAGCCGGGTTCTGTTTTAGTGGTCATCTGTCTAGACCTGTTGTTGCCAACAGGTTCAAGCGACGCTTTTAAGAAATCTAGCGGACCGCTTTAAAACGATTTCTTTTAGTCTTGCTTCGGGTGGGGTTTACATGGCAATGCCTGTTACCAGACACTCGGTGGGCTTTTACTCCGCCTTTCCACCTGAACGAAATCTTTTTTGGAATACACTTTAATTGCAATAAAAATTTTTACAAAACGACATATTTAATATTTTATTTATAATTAAACAATAAAGTAACGAGTATTAGTATTTTATTTCAAAAATAATTGTCGATTCCTTTTTCTATCCCTAAATCAAAAGGAATGAGGAAAAATGTAGAAAAAATCCTCCGACACGAGCTTTAATTGTTGTACTTAATTAGATTAAATTTTTCCAAAAAAGTGATTTCGTTGTCTATTTCTGTTGCACTGTCCTTAAAGTCGCCTTCACTGAGAGTTACTCAGCACCCTGTCCTATGAAGCCCGGACTTTCCTCAGGTTAAGCACCATACTTAACATGCGACCACTCGTCTACCTAAGGTAATTATTATATAACACAATTTTGGCGAAAAGTCAATAATAAGGTAAAATTATGTTAGTTGGCAGTATGCATAAAATTAAATTATGATAAACGCACTTTGCTAACTAATTTACTATTATCTATACTAGCAATTTATATATAACTTTTTAATAATAGTATTATTTCTAAAAACTAAAAAGCCTTTACTAACGATAAATATTTTTGTGAGTTTTAGCATAAAATTGAAATTTTTTATTTTACACTTTTAATTTTGACAATAGAAAGATACTTTTATTAACTAATCTTTTCTTTTATTAACTTGGTTTTAACTTTTGAAACAAAAAGTCATAATCAAATAAAAAATTTAGACTTCGACTATTACTGGAATAACAAAAGGTCTTCTTTTAGTTCTTTTTGTAAAATAATTTGTAATTGTTTTTTTGACATAGTGCTCAATTTCTTTTTGGCTCCCAAAAGTTTTAAAGTCGACCTTTTTAAATTCGTTAAACAAGTTCTTTTGAGCGACCCCTAGGACAAGTCTTGCTTCGTTTCTGTACACAAAGCCCCTTGCCTTAAAACTAGGTGGCATAATAATACGCTTTGACTTTTTATTTAAGAAAATACTTGCAACGCAAACGCCAGCCTTCGACAAACTGAGCCTATCACGGATGACATCGCTTTCCTTTTCTCCCCTTGCCGTTCCATCAACCAAAATGTCGCCCGCTGGTACTCGCCCTGCGACTTTGATAAAGTTTGGACCAAGTTCAAGTTGCATACCAAGTTCAGGGATTATGATATTTCTATCATTAAGCCCATATTCTTTTGCAACCATTTGCTGATTTTTAAGGTGTCTATACTCGCCGTGAACTGGCACAAAAAATGTTGGATGTGCGAGCGAAAGCATTATTTTTAATTCTTCCTTATACGCATGACCAGAAGCGTGAACTTGCATGTTGTCATTTGTAATAATTTTGCAATTTTTTCTGTACAACTGATTTATAAGGTTGTTGACATCCCTTTCGTTTCCAGGAATTGGAGAAGAAGAAAGCACGACAAGGTCGTTTTCGCCGAGCCTTACCTTTGGGAAATCGTCAAGTGAAATCCTGCTTAGCGCACTCATTACTTCGCCCTGAGAACCCGTAGAAATAATGACAAGTTCCTTGTCCTGATACCTGTCAACCTTGTCAATATCAATAATGACTTCTTTGTCAAATTTAATTTCGCCAAGTTTCATTGCCATTTCAGAAACAGTCAGCATACTCCTGCCAGTAAACGCCACCTTTCTGTTGTAGGCTTTCGCAAGGTCAATAACAGTTTGAAGCCTTCTAATATTTGAAGCAAAGGTCGCAATAATAAGCCTTTCTTGCTTGTGCGACTCAAATATATTTTTAAAGGTCTTATAAACAACAGCCTCTGACAAAGAAAATCCCTGCCTTTCGACATTCGTGCTATCGCTCATTAAAAGCAATATGCCCTTCCTTCCAATCTCGGCGATTCTCTTTAAATCACAAAAATCGCCCCCCATAGGCGTTCCGTCAATTTTAAAGTCGCCCGTATGAAAAACAGTCCCAATAGGTGTCGTTATTGCAAGCCCAAACGCCCCAGGAATTGAGTGCGTTACAGACACAAATTCAACAGTAAAGTCGCCTGCGTTGACACTTGACCCAGCCTTAACTGCTTTTAAAACAAGATTTTCCATTTTAAACCTTGCATCTCTTAGTTTTCCATCAATTAGCCCAAGAGACACCCCGCTACCATAAATAGGTGGAGTCGCAATCTTTAAAACTTCAAGTATCCCGCCAATATGGTCCTCGTGCCCATGCGTTATAAAAATACCCCTAAGTTTTGACTTGTTCGCTTCAAGATAAGTCAGGTCTTGAACAACGCTGTCAACACCTGGCAATGTCTCATCTGGAAAAGACTGCCCCGCATCAACCATTATCATGTCATTGCCATATTCAAACAATGTCATGTTCTTCCCAATTTCGCCAATTCCACCAATGAATGTTATCCTAAGATTACTCTTGCCAAGGTCAGGTATCTCTTTTTTCTCCTTGTAGTCCTCTATTTTAAAACTCTTTAAATTCCCATTACTAACATTTGCTTTTGGCATGTTTTTACCTGCATTTTGCACCTGATTTTGTGGCTTATTACTTAAAGATTTGTTAAGCAACATTTGCTTCTTTTTCTCTTGCCTTTTCTTCCAAATGTGCCATTCTTGACCAGGTTTTACTGTGTTTTTTGTCTTTTCTTTTGTGTTAGTAGTTAAATTAAAATTATTCTCATCTGTAATTTGATTTAAAACCAAAATACCATTTTGAGTTTTAAGTTTAGAAGTAGCATTTTTTAAACTGCTTGTATTATTTTTTGTCTCGCCTACTTTTTTTACTAAGTTCGCATTTGACCTACTACTACTTGCTTCCTTACTTTTTAAACTTGATACTTTGTTTTTTGCATTATTTGCCCTATGACTTATTGTAGAACTTGACACTTTATTACTAGCATTATTTGCTTTATTACTAGTAGTATTTACCTTATTACTCGCCGTATTAAATAAATGAGACTCAGTCTTATTACTCCCTGTATTTACCTTTTTACTAGCGTTACTTGCCTTATGATTTGGTTTTGAAACTACTGTACTACTATTTTGACGACTCGTTGCATTTACTTTGTTGTAATTTTTTGGCAAACCTGCATGATAAACGCCTCTTGTTCTCCCCCCGTCATCTTCTGGTGGAAACCATGCACCCTTTGGGTATAACGAGCGGTCTACTTTTGTTGAAACATTTGAACTTTTTGTTTGATTTTCATCCATTATAATTTCTCCTTGTAATACTTAAATAGTTATTTTAGTTATAAAATTAAATCTTTTTTGTGCCAAAACCTTTTTAAATTAAAATTTAGTTTGAGTGTAAACTAGAAATTATTTTATTACTATTACAAATTAATTAGGCAGATTTAGATTTTAAATTAAAAATTTTCACAATCAAAAACTAGATTTTTAACAACAAAAAATTATTATTAAAATCTCCATTCTGCCATTAAATTTTAAAGGCACTTAATTTAAGACTAATTTTAAATTAAAAAATATATTTTAAAGGGTTTATTTCCCCTTTAAAAAACAAACTCATGATATAAGCCCATTTTTTAAAGGACAAATTCCCAAATTAAAATCATTAAAAGTAGTAAAATTAATTAAAGTAAACTAAAAAACTATGCGTATTGTATCAAATTTAAAAAAAATAATCAAGTAAAAATTTAAAAATACCTTTAATTTTTATTAGAACTAAAACAAATGCCTAATGTTTTTTTCAATATTTTTATAAATCAATAAAGCCTTGTATTTAAAGCAATCTTCTATAAATTTTTGACTTTAAAAAATTCACAACTAAGTTATTTTTTTTGCAGTTCTTAATAATTTTGTAAACTATTAAGGAAAAATATTTAAACAGTTTGCTTTTTGTTTTAAAACAAAAAAACTTACAACTAAATCAAATACTTTATGCTTTCAATGTCAATTTGTTCTTCAAAGGTTTTAGGGCTTACAAGAGTGTCAGTGTAGACATAATATCTTCCCCCTTGTGCAGAAAAGAAACTAACCATTTGGAAAATCACGAACACAAGAACGGTAAGTGGAATTGTTACAATAAGACCTATTGTAAGGGTAAATACGCAAAATATTAAGTTGAAAGCAAAAGAAAGTAGCACAAGAAGAATACTTGTCGAAAAAATGCTACCGAATTTTTTGAACACATATTTAAAGTTTTGCCCGAGAGCCTTAAAAGGTCCAATTTGAAGAACGGCAATGCTTGGCATAAAGCAGGCGAACAAGGTTTGCTTAAATGAAACAAATGCAACAAGTATTCCAAGAATTATTATGTCTAGAAAATAGTATAAAATATTTCCTAGACTTGCAAGATGAACCATGCAGTATATGAGAAGAACGCTCACTAAATTAAATAAAACAGTAACCAAGTACTTAGTTAGCGAAAATTTTATGCTTGAACCAAACGACCTAAAATATCTACTTGAAAAGGAATATTTTGTCTGACTCGCCATATAACCGTAAATTACTTCACCCATCGGAAGTTGAGCAAGTTCAAAAGCAAGTGGCACAATAAAGAATACAAATACTCCCAAGAATATATAGTTAAAGGTAAATTGAGACTCTGTCATAATTGTAACAATAGTCTCGTTTACTTCTTCAAAAGTTCTAGCGGTTGCAACAGGCGTTGTCGTAAAAAAGTTGTTAATAAGACTTAATAAATCACTAAAAACATTTGCTTCGCTTAACTCCTTAATAATAGGATAGGCTAAAACTCCGCAAAAAAGCAAGGAAACAGAAATGCAAATAACAAAGTAAAGCAAAAGTTTCCAAACATTAGAAAAATTTGTAACAAGTAACCTAAAAGTGTTTCTAAAAATCATTATCCAACCCTTAAATTTAAATATTACTTAGCCTTTAAATTTTTAATTTTAAGCCTAATTTTAAAACTAATTAAATAAATTAACCCACTTAGCAATTTTGACATAAGTAAAAAGCAGTTTATTATAAATTTATGCCAAACTCCAAAATTAAACTTAAAGCAAAAAAAATCTTTTTACTTAAAAAATATACAACATCTTAACTTAAAAATCAACCATTTTAATAACCTATCAAAATTTTTTGAAAGAAAATTATAAAAAAGTTTTTCAACTTTACTCTAATTTTAATGCACCTATACCTATTCAATATATTTTGAAAGAAAAAATTAAAAAAATTGTCAATTTTACTTTACTTTTTATAACACCTATACTATAATTTTTATAGAAATTCGCTGGGACTGCTACGAACTTTTAAAACAAAATTTAATCTAATTAAATTTTCAAAAGTTTGTACAGTAATCTCTACTCTCTCTTAAGAGGTGGAGATTGCGGATTTTTTTTATTGTATATTTAATGTTTTATATTGTTATTTGTATTATTGTTATTTATATTATTGTTATTTATATTATTGTTATTTATATTACTTTTATCTATATTACTTTTATTTATATTATTGTTATTTATATTACTTTTATCTATATTACTTTTATTTATATTACTAATTATTCATACTACTTGTATTATTAATATATCTTTTATTATATTATTTATATAATATATAATTATATTATTCATATATATAATACATTAATATAAACCAAATATAAACCAAAACTAAAATACACTATATATGCTGTATAACTATACTTGAAGAAAAAAACTCTAGCAACCTTACAAATTTAATTTTAGAAATAAAACTATAATTGAAGCAAATAAAACATGAACAATTTCCTTGCTATTAAATTACTATATTTATTGTATAATAATTAGCGGAAAGATTGATACATTATCTAAAAGGCTTTTAAATTACTATATTTATCGTATAACAATAATTAGCGGAAAATTTGATACATTATCTAAAAGGATACTAAGTTACTATTTTTTGTATGACTATAATAATACAACAAAGCATTTATATTAAATTTATAAAAGGAGTGCAAAACCTAGCACCCCTTTTTTTATTACCATTTCTTTATGTTTTTTTAATTAAAAATTAAGTTTTTATGTATTTAATTTTATGTCTAACTTATAAAATTCAAATTAATAACTTATTATAAATAAATTTATCATGTTTAACTTATTCTATAAAAAAATTAACCTTAAATAAATAGAGCACCTATGTAAATGAAAACTTATTTATCCTTATGCAACTTATTCTTTTTATTAAGTTCTTTTGACAAATCGTCTTTTATCTCATCTTTTAAATTATCTTTGCTATATTTACCCCTATTCAAAACCCCAATGTAAACCAAAAAGCAAAGCAAAATTGAAATGCTTTCAACTAAAATGTTGATTTCAAAACTAACTCCAAAATAAATAAGTACCCCTTCTACTCCACCAAGAAGAACAGTAAGTACACAAACCCAAAATGGAAGAGACTTGTACCACTTAACATTTTCTTGACTTGCATTTATCTCATCGCTAGACAATTTATCATTAACATTATTATCACTTTCAGTATGAATCAAATTATCACTTTCAGCATTAATCAAATTATCACTTTCAGCATTAATCAAATTATCACTTTCAGTATTAATCAAATTATCACTTTCAGGATTGATTAAATTATTACTTTCAGCGTTGATTAAATTATCTCTTTCAGAATTATTATCCAAATGTAAAGTATCAGAAGTTTTCATTTGTTATCCCCCTTTTTAACTAGAGACGAGCGAATTTCTTTAATTTCATCCTTAATGTCTTCAACCGCATCAAGATGTTGATTAAGTTTTGAAATAGTATCTTGATATTTTTTTTCTCTTTTTGCACTGTCTTGTAACTGGAAAATGAGAAGACCAACAAATAATACCGCCCATATTCCATTAGTCAGTGCTTGACTAAAAATTTCTTCCCACATAATTTCCTGACAATCTCTCCTTTTTTTATTTAATTATTAAGAAGTATTCTAAATTCATCTTTAATTTGACTTTCAATAATTTTCTTTTTCTTTTTCATACTCCCCTATTCCTACTCCTTTTAAAAATAAACAACTTAAAGCAAAATATTAATAAAATTATAAATTTAAACAATTAGTTAAAAATAAATTAGTAATTAAAAAATAATAAATCAGCAAATTAATAAATTAAGAAAATTTACAAACAAAAATTAATGTTATTAAGGTCAAAGTTAGTCAAAAATGAAAAAATCTATAAAAAATAGCCTAAAAATAATAAAAATTAATCATTTATATATTCATTTTACACGACCAGTCGGTCGGAATAAATAAAAATTTAAATCAATAAAAATAAATAAAAGCAAAAGAAGATTAAAATTTTAAAATAAAAAAAACACAAACAATAAATAATTTTAAAAAAATTGTAACACCCTAAATCTCTTTATTATGTAATAAAAACCTAATATAAAATAAGTTTTATAATACAAACACTTTTATCAATCATTTTTTACAATTAACTTTCGACCATAAACCTAAACTGCAAATTTTCAACATACAAGTCGTCTTTAATTGTTTGAATTTTAAATGAAAACTCTTTCCCGGTTAGATTGACACTTATTCTTTGAGTTTTATCTTTTCCCTTAACGGAAATTGTCTTACTTTCCCTATCTGAATTTATTATTAGGTCAATATCATATTTTGAGACAATATAGACATCTTTTAATATTTTATTTTTATCTAAACTATTTAAAGTAATAACCCCACTTTCCCACTCTTTTTCTATATCAACTCCGCCAATAAAATTTCCTTCGTCAGTCAACTCATATAGATATTTGTTATCTCTAAGTGCAATAACTAATTTGGAAACAAAAAGGTCGTTTATAGGAAGCATACTACAAACATCAAAACCCTTAATAATGTTATACTCATGATTATCAATATCAAATTCAATAAGTGAATTGTTGTGCTCTGACTCTTCTTCTCCTTCATAGTTTAATTTACAAGCGATATAGAGTTTTCCGTTATAAAAGCAAGAATTTGCGTCATCTTGATTTTTTGCAAAATAAGTTGATAATTTTAGGTCAATTTTTTTAACTTCAACTCCATCAAGCGAGTACAATCCATCATCACAAAGAAAATAAATTAAGTCTCCACAGACAACAGCAGTGTCAGAATAAATTTTTGAACTTGAAGAATAGATATTTGTTGCTAGAAAATTATCACTTGTTGTATACGCTGTTATTTTTGATATTCCGTAGTCCTGAAAAACAAACACACTATCTTGAAACGATATGAGCGAGTTTAAATTTCCTTTATAGTCGTTTAACTCAAAACTCCCTGCGTCATCACTATTTATAACATCTTTTGTCCAGTCAAGTGGGTTTCTATTAGAACTAAATCTAATAAGATTGTCCTTATCAGCGTCAATAGCAAATAGTCTATCCCCATGTAGACAGATTGATTTAAAGTTTGGAGTAGTAGACACAGTATAAATCGGCTCATCACAATACCAAACAACGAGCGGTTTCCCTTCAAAAACAAACCCCATAACGCTGTCTCCCTGAACTCTAAAATTAATCGCACTTGGGACACTATCATATGTTTCATTTAAACTAACAAGTGGAAAATACCCACCATGAACAAAAACACCCGAATAACACAGTTGCCCGTCTCCATTAAAAGCAACTATTACATACTCCTGCCTTTTGTTATAAACACTATAATAGGAATAGTGCCAAAGTTTTTGAAATGAAAACGAACTAACAGGCATTTGTGCCTCCACAGTACTTGTCATACTGAACGGAAGGCTAAGTATTTTAAGCCCCTTGTTGTTTCTAAGAACGCCATTTTTTACCATGGTGTTTGTTGAAATATAGCACCCTTCCTGCAACGAATACTTGCTATCATCAACATTGCAGTTTGACGAAAAACTATTTATTTTTACTCTTTCTTCTCTATAACTCATAACCCCCACCTGCGTGCCTTGATTGCTA
Source organism: uncultured Clostridia bacterium (assembly GCA_944383405.1). GTDB lineage: Bacteria > Bacillota > Clostridia > Christensenellales > UBA1242 > UBA7862. The sequence goes on along the minus strand of CALWPL010000014.1, from coordinate 3,755 downwards.
AACTTTCTTGAATGACCATTGCTAGCCCTTCTTCAAACTCCCTTCTAAGCCTTTCACTATCATCATATATTTCACTTAAATATAAATATTCACTTGCCACCCCAATGGCAATAAGTCTTGTCCCCAAAGTATAAAAAATGTCAAGCGAGTCGTCCGCCTTATAGATTTTTGGCAAAAATGAATAAACAATAAAAACATAACCACCATCACTATTAAAAATTACTTCATCATCAACTTGCGCAAAAACAATGTTTTTTCTCGAATTTGAATAAATTTTTAAAACTTTATTAATCTCTTTCCCAGTTTCCTCTCCTAACTTGACCTTATTTTGCCCAGAAGTACTATAATGCACAAAAGTCGACTTTGGTGGAAACTTTGTTGTCGCAATCTCATTTATAGTGTTGTTAAAAGCAAGTAATAATTTGTCGAATTTCTTTTGAGTTTCTTCGCTTATGTCGTCTTTTACTAATTCTAATTCTTCATCAAAAAACACAGCCAACTCATCAGATAAATGTAAATATTCACTTGCCACTCTTAAAATATCAATAACTGTCATATACTTCCCCCTTTTTTAGAATTTTACCTAAAATATAAAAACAAGGTAAAATAGTATAAATTCGCTAAAATTTATACAAAATTAAGTTAACTAAGATAAATTTGAAAATTTATGTATAAAAAATTAAATAAAATAGTATTAATATTTGCACAAAAAATATTTTTAAATATTAATTTTATTAAATAACTGCATTAAATAATATAAATTATGTGCTGTTGTAATTTTGTAAAACAAAATCACAACTATTAAAATTTAATTAAGCAAAATTTTAATTCAAAAGTTTACACTTTTGGCACAAAATTTTGATTGGTCGTCGTTAAGTAAAAATATAAGTAAACTTATCTTTTTACCTTAACTTCCTATAATATAAATTTTTTATAACTGATACTTAATATTAAATAAAATATTATAAAAATGCTTAAATTTATACAAAAAAATAAGTAAAAAAGATAAATTTTATTAAGTAAAAACATAAAATTAAATAAAATAACCCATTTATTAAATATAAAAATAAATTAAATAATATTTTTTTTTTATAATAATTAATAAAATATATAAAAATTTGATATAAATGCACATAAAATTAAATAAAATAACCCATTTATTAAATATAAAATTAAATAAACTAATATTTTTTTTATAATAAATAATAAAATAATATAAATTTGATATAAACTGCACATTAATTTAAATACAATAATATAAAAAATTAGACATAAACGCACTATTTAATTAAAAATATACAAAATTATAATTACAAACAAATTAGATTTTAAAAACGCTTCAAAATAGTTAAATCCATATTGTCGTTTCAAACGAACTAAAATCTATATTTCCGCCTTTTTTATCCGCATATTCAATAAAACTACTCAGCCTTGTTCGAGACTTATTTAATATGTAATTGTTATTTTTTTTGTCTAATTTTAAATTGTTTTCATGAATGTCTTTAAAAATCTTGTTTTTATTTCTTATATGAGTAATTAACGCCTTGCTTATTGCTCGCCTGTCAAGAGTTTTACCTACTACAAAAGACAAGTTGTTTTTAAAATAGACTTCATATCTTAATTTTTTTTTATTAAAATAAACTTTATAATCTCTATCAAGTTCTTTTATCCTGCTTGAAATACAATAAATATCGCTTGTTATTTCTATTTTTTCTCTATTATACATTTTAAATCCTTGCTTTAAATTAAAACATATTGCCTTAGGGTAAGGTTGTACCCTTACCCTAAAACCTATGCTTTATATTATAAATGAAAAATTGTGCTTTTAAATAAATAATAAAATTCAATTTGATAGTAATACCTAATTAAATAAATCAACTAAATAATTAATCTAAATAACTTGTCTAAATACTTAATTAAATAAATAAACTATATAATTAATCTAAATAATTTGTCCTAATCTTTGCAAAAAATTAAATGATTTTTTAAATATATAAATAAATTAATTAAATAATTAAAAAAGTCATTCGTTAAATAAATTAATTAACCAATTAAACAAGTTATTAGTTAAATAAATTAATAAAACAATTAAACAAGTCATTAGTTAAATAATTAAATTAATTAATTAAACAAGTCATTAGTTAAATAATTAAATTAATTAATTAAACAAGTCATTAGTTAAATAATTAAACAAAAAATTAATTTCCCTTAATATTTGTTATTCTGCCTTGTGCTCCTGGTCTATCGCAAACAAGTTCAGCATACTTAACAAGAGTTGCAGAATAAGTTGGAGTTGTACTTGATGGAATTAAGATACTGCCGTTTTCAGTTTCTAGCCATTCCCAATCGCAAAGTTGATGAAGAATAAAGTCCTTAGTATTGAGTAAATACATAGTTCCATCGTCAACAAATCTTTCATACACAACAGGAATACCTGAATAAGTCATTGTCTTATAACCACCCTGCAATGTTTCCATATCAATATTCCTTCTATTTTCAGACAAATAACTTTGATATGCAGTCCTTACATCCCCGGAAACTGCAATAAAGTCAACTTGCTCGCCGGTTTCTTCTTCAATAGAATTAAGCGCCCCCTGAATCATGCTATCTGAAATAGCGGTCTCAGTTGCATTGGCGTTTTCATAAGGATAAAGCCAAGGATACGCAGTCCTATCTACTCCATATAAAATCTTATTTGTTTCGCTCTTATCAAAAATTCTCTTAATACCAGTAATTTCGTTATCCCTTGAGCCAGCAGCATAAAGAGTATAGCCTGTAACAAAAGTGATATCGCTATCAAAAGTAACTTTTTTGTTCTTCCTGTCAACAAAAACCACCATAGCGCCTGTTTTGACAGGGCTTGTCCCGTTGTAAACATCAACTTTCATGCCTTCAACAAGATTTTTAACCGAGTTAAAAGTTACAGTGTCTGACTCGTCATCTTCCCCACTTGTTACAGTTGCAGTAGCAAGCAGCCCCGTTCCATCGCCATAAAGCATACGGCCAAGGTTAAACGAACTTGACTTAATAAGGCTCTCCATTTCGTCATTAAGCAAATTTACGAAAGCCCCAGTGTTTGACATGCTCGCCCTAATTGCCTTGTCAGAAATCGCAATAGTCCCATAAAGGTTTTTAAGCCCAGTCTTAAATTGAACAAATTTGTGATTTGACGCAGTAGGAAGAACCCCAGTCTCTGTTGAAGCCGCAATCCCACCGTTAAGCCCATAAGGAGCAAGTTTAATTATCTCTTTACCATAAACATCCTTGCTACTCTGCCTAATTTTTGACAAAAGAGCATTAGACTTTATGTTTAATTGCTCGCTAAGCACTCCAAGATAAACCGATTTAAGTGCCTCTTGTGCAGATGTTAGTGTAACCAATTATAAATTCCCCCTTTTTAAAACCTAAAATGTAAAATCATAACAAATTAAAGTGCTAAATCTTAACAATAAAACTATAAAAATATATAAATTTAATACCATTTTTCCTAGTAAAAAGCATAAGACTAAAAAATAAATAATTTTTTCTTTAATCTAATATTTTTATTATAATTAATTTATTAAAATAAAAATAATGGCGTTATTTAACTATAAAAATATAAATTATTGTACCATAAGGTTTAGTAAAAAAGTACTTTACTAGTAGTTTTTTACACCCCTAGTACCATAAATTTGAATACTTTAATCTAATATTTTTATTATAATTAATTTATTAAAATAAAAATAATGGCGTTATTTAACTATAAAAATATAAAT
>CALWPL010000013.1 GCA_944383405.1 uncultured Clostridia bacterium | reverse complement strand
TGTAATAATAACAGAAAACATTGCTGGATATGGTGGCGGATTGTATGTTGAAGGTGGAGAAGTCGATTTAATTAATGCGACAAATAACGCAAATGAAACTGGCATAATTTCAAACTATGCAATAAGTGGTGGTGGAATATTTATTAGAAGTGGATATGTTGAAGTAAATGGTAGTGCCATTATTGGAAATAATGCAAACACTTCTGGTGGTGGAATTTATATTGAAAGCGGAGAATTAAAAGTAGTAGATACAAGTAAGAATAATAGTACAATTAGTCAAAACATATCTAGTGGAAATGGTGGCGGATTGTATATTGCAGGTGGGGAAGTAAATATTATTATTTCTTATGAAAATAATGTTCTTATAACAAATAACTCTGCTATTAATGGTGCTGGTATGTATGTTGGAAATGGGAATGTTGTAACAAGGGGCACAACAATTTCAAATAATACTGCTTCTCAAAATGGTGGCGGTGTATATGCTTCAAGTCTTGATAATAGTAAAGAATATAATTTTAAAATATATAATGAAACAACAATTTCTGAGAATATAGCCCTTAATGGTGCTGGGTTGTACATTAATACAGTTGTTATAATAGGGAATGCTATTATCACGAACAATAATGCTGGGAGTCAGTCTGATAGCAGTGAGAATGGATATGGTGGGGCAATTTATATAGGAGAAAATGCTGTTGTAACCTTAAAAGAAGTAAGTGTTTTAGATAACACATCAAATCATATTGAAAATGATGATAGTGGGCTTAAAACAAATAGTTTAATAAATGGCGTTCAACTAAATAATTTTGCTGGAATTTATGTGGCATCTATTACAAGAAAGAGTCTTAGAATATCAAACGATAGCACAATTTGTGATATGGTTTACTTGGTTGATGGCGCCGTGCTTTATATTACTGATAGGGCAACAACTGACCAAAAGGAAGCAGATAATTATGCAATTCCATTGTTTATAGAAGTTCAGCCTGAATATTCAGTATATATTGAAGTTGCAGAGTATGACCTTGAAGAAGATGCAGATTTGTCTAAATTTGTTGCAGAAGATATTGTATTTACGCAAAGGGGGACATCAATTTATGCAACGCAGGCAAGTGTGTATAGTGTTAATGCAGACAAATACTATGCCTCAGTCAAAGATGCGGTTGACCAATCTCCAACAGGGGAAAGAGTTTTACTTGTACTTGTTAACTCTGACCAAATGATTAATAGTGATACAGTAATTTCTATTCCACAGGGTAAAGATATTGTTATTATCAGTGAAACAGGCGAAAAGATAATGAGATATCAAGATGAAAATGGAGAAAATGCTTATACGAGTTACTTATTTGTAGTTTATGGAAGATTGTCATTTAACATGTCTGTTGAAGATAGAACAATGTTTACTCAATATGAAAACCATAGTGTACCACTTGTTATTGATGGTGGAAAGGTTAATGGTGGTTATATAGAGAATTGTACATCTCTTATCTATGTTGGCGGCGTAGGGAGCAGTGATTATGATGAGAATGAAGACGGCGTTGTAACTGTTAATGAAAATGTTGAAATTAGGAACAATAAAGCAAGTTATATAGGTTCTATTGATATAACAAATCCTAGTGATGGAATCACGCAAGACAGAATTACAAATCCTGCTTATGGTGGTGCTGTTTATGTTAATGGCGGATTATTTGAGATGCAAGGAACGACAATTCAAAATGGTGGATATACAGGTCTTAATCTAGCAATGGGAAGAATTTATGGAAATAGTGCAGTCTATGGTGGTGCTATATATGTTAATAAAGGCGAAGTTAGACTAACAATGGGGTTAGTGGGAAGTCTTTCTTCTCAGGAAGAAACTGAGATTAATACCGCAACAGATGGTGGTGCTATATACATTTTTGGTGGAGTTTGTATTATAGGCGACGAGATGAGTTCAAATGAAAATACTCGAACAAGAATACAAAACAACAAAGCGATAAATAATGGTGGCGGCATATATGTTTCAGCATATGGGAACTTGTTAACACAATACGCAGAAATTAGAAATAATATTGCAACAAATAATGGTGGTGGAGTATATGTATCTGTAAGTGGAGATAGTTCTCAGGCGACAAGTAGCATAACAGGCGTAAATATCAATGGGTCAAATATTTATTCAAATAGTGTAGTTAATGGTAATGGTGGCGGTATTTATGTAGAAGCAGGCGTATTACATATTGGAATAATTGAACTAACTCAACTTGAAACAACAATTTCAAATAATATTTCGCCAAACAATGGTGGTGGAATTTATGTAGCAAAAACAGGTGTTATTAAACTAGATGGAACTATTATTATTAATAATACTGCTACTAATGGTGGTGGAATCTATTATAATGGTATGGATGATTCAGGTTCTGACTTTATAGCAAATTATGGAGATAGTTTTACGGATACAACACTAATAGATTCAGGAGAATATATTAATAGGCTTCAAGAGGATGAAAGAATAAGTACTATTATTAATAGTTACATTGGAACAGATTCAATTTCTACAAAAAATGGTAATGTTGCAAATGGCGGTAATGGTGGTAATGTGTATGCGGTTAGTGGGGCATTACATATTATTGACACTTCGATTTCCTATGGTACTGCTTTAAATGGTGCTGGGGTATATGCTTATGGAGATAGCAATATTAGATTCTATTCTGGGCAAATTTCTAGTAACGAGTCAACAAATAATGGTGGCGGCTTATATGTATGTAATAGTGATACCAGACTTTTTGGACTTTCATTAACAAATAATATTTCGCCAAATAATGGTGGTGGAATTTATTTTGAGAGTGGTTCTCTTATAATAGATGGTTATCCAGATGGTCAATTTGAGTTAATTCAAACAACTATTAGTAACAATGTTGCTTCGCAAAATGGTGGTGGTATATATGCAAACAAGGGTGAAAATGCAACAGAATATAATGTTTCAATAAAGAACACAACAATAGAACTTAATAGTTCTGTTAATGGTAATGGTAGCGGGTTATACATTAATGGGGCAAGAGTAGAACTTATCAATTCGGTAAATATAACTAGTAATTCAACTACTGGTTCTGGTAGTGAAGATGGACAGGGGATTTATCATAATTCAGGTGTTCTTGCAATCTACGGAAGAAACTCAATTGATAATAAAAAAGATGATGGAAGTCAAGGTAGCATTGCTATTAATGCGCAAATGCCAATTTCAATAGAAATTGACGAGAATTTCAGTAATATTTCAAGATTTGATAACTTGTTTATACTTGCAGGATATATAGATAACATTGTAGATTCTATTTATTTAATGCATAATAGAGCCTTTGTTTGTGTTGTAGACGATCAGAATAGTCAGAATGTTATAAATAGAGACCGTGAAGATAGTACAATTAACCTTGAAATTGATATTAGTGCTGCAAACCCTTACCGACATAATCATTTGGATAAAGTAGTTAGGTTTATGAATCCAAATAATTATGAACTTTTGACTAGCATGATAAACCTTCCTTTTGATTCAAACATGGTCTTAGGTTTGGAGCAGACAGAAACTGGTGAAAACTGGTTAGTTCTTCAAAGGCAATATTTCCAAGAAATAGATAAAGAAGGGAATATTGTTAGAGTTACTGTAACCCTTGAAGATGCGATTGATAAAGTTGAAGAAGGCAATGTAATTCTTGTAAATATGGTAAACGAGACAAATACAATTGAACTTGAATCAACTGTTTATATTGGGCAATTAGGAATAAGTAAACATATTGTTTTAACTTCAAGACTTGCAGGAACGAAGATTGTTAGAGCAAGTGGTTTTACTGGAAGTATGTTTGTTGTAAGCGAAGAGTCATCACTTCATATTGGTATTGATGCGGAATTTGAGGGTTATGGAGATATGGTTAATGATAGTGCATCATTACAACTTACAGGAAATAATGAAAGTGAAACAAGTTTAATTATAAATAATGGAACGCTCTCTATTGGAGAAGGTGCAATTTTAACTGGGGAACACACTTCAAATCAAGGTGGTGCGATAAATAGTATAGGAGATGTGTTTATAGAAGGTGGAGAAATTTATGACAATAGTTCTACTTCTGATGGTGGAGCAATTTATATGCAAACTGGTGCAGTACTTACTATCACTGGGGGTAGTATATATGGAAATAGTGCTATAAATGGTGGAGCTATATACATTTCTTCGTCATCGGGGAATAGTCCATCAATGATTATGAGAGGTGGTACAATTGGTGGCGATTACTTAATGAATACTGCTGATTATGGTGGTGGTGTTTATATTGCAGGCGCTAGATTTGAAATGACAAACGGAAAAATTTCTGGAAATAGTGCGAACTATAATGGTGGTGGAATTTATGCTACATACTACCAGGTTGTACAAAGTGGAAATGTTATTAACAGGTCTCCAATAATAGAATTGGGAGATGAAGACGATGCAGAAAGTAATCCACAAATAGATGAAAATATTGCAACTCAAAATGGTGGTGGTATTTATATTGTTGATTATAGAAGCGATGTTAGAGCAATTGCATTTACAATGTTTAGTGGAATTATATCTTATAACGAAGCAGTTAATGGGGCAGGAATTTATGTACTTGGAGAAAAAAGTGCAAAAGGCACAGAAAGGACCAGCGAAATAGAAATTGCTGGGGGATCAGTTAATAGCAATACTGCAAGTTATGGGGCTGGGATATTTGGAGAAAATTCAATAATTTTGCTATCAGGTGGAACTATTGGAACAGCAACAACTCCAAACACGGCAAAAAATGGTGGTGGTATTTACCTTAGCGATGCCGAACTTGAATTTAGTCAAAGTGGTGCTGTAAATGGAAACTTAGCAAATCAAGATACAAGTGTAGAAAATACAGGTTATGGCGGTGGTGTTTATGTAGATTATAGGTCAACTCTTACAGCAGCCGGAGCAGATTCTCAAATTTCTCAGAATTTTGCAAGCATTGATGGTGGCGGTATCTATATGCAGAAAGATACATTCGGGACTGGATTAGATGCGATAGTAAATATAAGTCAGCTTCTTATGAGTGGTAATAGGGCTGGTCAAAAAGGCGCTGGTATTTATGTAATTGGAGAGGGAAGGTTTAGTTTAACTAAAGAGAATAATAGTGATTATTTGTCCTCTGAACTTGAATTATTAGATGAAGTTTATCTTGAAGATTTAAATGATGATAGCGGTGGAGTTTCAACAATCGCAGTTAAAGGTGGATATTCAGGAGAGATTACAAAAGTTAATATTTCCATGAGTTATTCAGCAGATGTTATGGATATAAAAATTGCTGAATATCAAAATACAAGCACTGTAATTAGACCAGCACAAAAGAATGCAGATTTGTTTGGGGGTCAAGACAGTAGCGGGAATGAATATAGTTTCATAATAGGAACTGATGGTAATAGTGTAGTTACAGGAGAAAAACTTCTTGCAAGAATTTCTGGCAGTGGAGCAAATCAAATTACTAGATTCTTCTCTAGAATTGAAGATGCTGTTGACACAGCAGAAACTGGAAGCAATATAACTAATATAATTGTTTTGTTCCAAGACTTTGTTTTGGATGAAAACACTACTCCAATTAGAATAGATGGTAAAGTAATTAATTTCTATTCAGGAGAAATGGACGCAAGGGGTAATATTACTTATATTCCAGGGCAGACTACTGCAAACTTTACTATAACAAGGGTAAATAAAGGAGATAGTTTGTTTAATATTACCGCTGGAAGTAGTGTAACATTCACTAATATTAATTTTACAGATAGCAGTTCTTCTTCTGGGACAACTCAATTTATTAAGTCTGCTAATAGCATATTAAATTTAAATACTGTAAACTTTACAAATATTAAAGGTTCAACTGGCGCTGTCATAGGCATATCAAATGCTAGGTCAGTATCAATACAAGATGTAAATATTACAAATTGTACTTCTGATAATTTGTCATTAGTATATATTGAAGCAAGTAGTGCAGTTAATATTTCAAAACTTAATATTACAAATAGCAATGCAAACTCAGTAAATACAAGTCATGGTGCAATTTATATTGCAAGTTCAACTGCTACAATTAATGCAAGCACAATTACTAACATGAATTCAAAAACAAATGGTGGTGCATTTTATATCGATGGCACAGCAAATGTTACTATTAATGAGACAACCTTGAGTAACAATAGAGCAACATATGGTGGGGCTGTATATGTAGGTTCTGGTGCAACTGTTACAATTCAAAGTAATTCAAGTGTAAGTAACAACAGAACAACAACAAGTAATGGGAACGGCGGCGGTATTTATGTAGAAAAGAACGCCACTCTCAATTTACTTAGCAGTAGCCTAACAAAAAATACGGCAAATAATTATGGCGGTGGTGTATTTGTAAGTGTCCTGGGGAACGCTAATATAACGGGTACTACAATTAATTTGAATAGTGCTACAACTGGCGGTGGTGGTATATGCTTGAATGGGAACTTAAAACTTAATAATGTAACCATTTCAGAAAACACTGCAAAAGATGGGGCTGGTATTATGATTTATCAGGAAAATGGTAGTACTGTCTCATTTAAAACAGAAGGGTCAATTACTACTATTGCAAATAACACGGCAAGTGTAAGTGGTGGCGGAATTTATTACGATGTTCCTATTAGTCCAAATACGCTTTTACTTGATTCCAAAATAAAGGTAACATCTAATACTGCTTCTCAAAATGGTGGTGGAGTTTATTTAAATTCAGGTGTGTTAACTATTGACAATACAACACTAACACATAATAATGCAAATAGCGGTAATGGTGGTGGTATTTGCCTTATGAATGGCGCTATTTTAAGTGATGAAAATAAAAAAGCTATTATATCAAATAGTGTTGCAGGTAAATATGGTGGTGGTATTTATTATAACTTCTATAATAAGACTAATTCTGAAATGCCTACTTTGTTTAGTGGAATTACGCTTTCTGAGAATAGAGCAAGTTCTGGTGGCGGTATCTATTTAAGAGCAGAGAATGCAGTAATTTCGATAGTGGAGTATACTTTTGATAATGTTGAAATTACTGAGAATACAGCAACAAGATATGGTGGAGGTGTTTATCTTGAAAAAGGTTATTTAACTATCACTGCAAGTACAATTTCTAAAAATCAGGCTGTAAACGGAGCAGGTATATATGTTGCGGCTGGCGTTGAAGGAAATAGTAGTGGAGCAGGCAATGTTGATACTACAAAACTAGAATTAAGTTATACAACAATTACTGAAAACACAGTAACCTCATCTTCATCAGGAAATGGTGGCGGAATTTATATAACCTCTAGTAATTTAGAAGCGGGACAACAAACAGAGATTACTTATAATGTTGCAACAAATGGTGCTGGAATTTATGCTACAAATAAATCAATAGTTGATTTAAGCGCATCTGGTTCAAGGTATGTAAATATTAGCAATAATAACAAATCTACTTCTGGAGCAACTATTTCTAGGTCAAATTCAAATGGTGGTGGGTTATACATAAATGGTGGAACTCAATTAACTATTAACAAAGCAATAATAGAAGAAAATTATAGTACAAATGGTGGCGGTGTTTATGTCTCTGCTTCAAATAGTTCGCAAATTAATTTTGAGTTAAATTCTAATGGAGAGATAATAAATAATAATGCAACCTATGGTGGCGGAATTTATGTAACAAGTAATTCTGCTTCTTATAAAGCAAATGTACAAATTAAAGGAAATTTGACTAAAAATAATGCAACCTATGGTGGTGGACTTTATATGTCAGGTGGTAGTAGTGCAGTAAGCGTGGTATTTAGTGTTGATGTAAAAGAAAACGATGCAACTTATGGTGGCGGTATTGCATATAGTGGCGGAACATTAGATATAAGTGCTAGTGGAGTTGAAATAACAGGCAATAATGCTGATTATGGTGGTGGAATGTATTTAACCGCAACTCCTACATTTGCTAATAATGTTGCAAGAATTACAGGAAATACAGCAAGAACTAGTGGCGGTGGAATTTGTGTAGCAGGAAGTGTAACTCTTGGTAGTGGAGTGTCAATAACAAGTAATAATGCGGTAAATGGTGGCGGTATTTATGTTAGATCAGGTTCTTTAACTATAAGTAGTTCTAGTAACAATGTTACACAAATAACTTCGAATACAGCAAGTAGTTATGGCGGTGGAATATATAACGAGGCTACACTTAATTTAACTTCATTTAATATTTCTGGGAATGGGGCTCGATATGGTGGCGGAATTGCAAATGCTTCTGGGACTGCAACTCTGTCTTCTGGTTCAATTAGTGATAATAATGCAAGCTATGGTGGTGGCGTAAGTATTTCTGGTGGAACATTTAGATTACAAAGTAGTGGGGCTTGTATTGGCAATCCTAATGCAACTAGTGCGGCTTCAAATAATAACTATGCCAATAGTGCTACTACTTCTGGTGGTGGTGTATATATTTCTGGTGGAACATTCTATTTCTCTAGTGGGAAAATTTATTATAATTATTCAGGCTCTAATGGTGGTGGAATATATGTCGCAGGTGGTAGTCTCTCAGGACTTGGGTCTTCGTCATTAATTAGTTATAATTACGCAAGTTCTGGTGGTGGGGTTTATGTAAATGCGAGCACTTCGTTTGGAGGAAAAATTACTTTAAATAAGGCTAGTAGTAATGGTGGCGGAGTATATATAGGTGCATCTACTGGTACAATTTCAGCAACCATTGATAGTAATGAGGCTTCAGGTAATGGTGCTCAAGGTGGTGGTGTGTTTGTTAGTGCAAATGCTACACTTTCTGGAACTATTTCTAACAATATATCAAAAACTGGTGGTGGTGTGTTTGTTGGTGGTGGAACAGTATCTTTATCTGCTAATGTTAATGGAAATTCTGCAAGTTTTAATGGTGGTGGAGTGTATGTAAACAGCGGAACTTTAAACCAATCAGGTTATGTTGAAAATAATACTATCACAGGAAGTAATGGCGCTGGTATTTGCGTGAGTGGTGGTACAGCAAATATTAGAGGTTATGTGCAGTATAATACAGGAGCAAAAAATGGTGGCGGTGTGTATGTAGGCGGTGGAACGGTTTCAATTTCAGGTAATATTAGATATAATACGGCTAAGGCTATAGGGGGAGCATTATATATTTCTAGTGGATCTGTTACTTTTACTGGATCGATTAGTAATAACTATATTACAGCCCCATCATCAAATATTCCATCTATATCAAGTTCACTTGGTACACATTATAAAGCGGTTACAGGTATCTATCAAGGTGATGGTACATTTAGGTACAATAGTGGCTCAATTAGTGAAAAGGGGACTATGTCATATAATAGCCGTACATATTATAAAGCGGCATATTATCAAAAAGATGGCACTTTCTATGCTCCATCGTCATGGAATGTGTCAGGAGATTTATGGCTTCTTAATTATAATCTTGATACTAAACTTATTGTAAATGGTAGAATTAATTGCTATTATGTAAATAAGTATTCATCAGATTATTTAAGATTTTGGAATTTAGCACATGTTGATAATTGGCGAACAGAACAATGTAAACACACTAAATGGTATATACTTTGGTGGGAGACAGACTATTATCCTTATACCGCTTGTGATGCTGATCCAATTATTAGTTGTAAAGGGACTTCCGAGGATACTACTGATTATTTCAAGGGAGTAAGAAGTGGTGGCTCTTCTGGCGGAGGATTTTGGTTTGGACTTGGTGGGCATGATCATATTATTTATGAAAAAATTAGGGCAAGTATTAGTAATTGGATAAGTAGATTTGATCAAAAAACAAGTTTTTAATAAAAAAGAAGTCTTAGTATTTATTTAATATTAAGGCTTTTTTATTAAAATATTTGACTAATAAATAAATTTATAAATTCACGATTTTGTAAATAAATTTATTTTAAAATTAATTTAAATATGTTATTATACTTATATGGAAGAAAAAGTTATTGAAAAATTAATTGGTGCGTTTATGTTTTTGCCGGGGGTGGGGTATAAAACAGCACAAAGGTATGCTTATAAAATTTTAACGGGAGACGAACAAGAAGTAAAAAATCTTGCAAGTTGTATTATTGATGCCAAAGAAAAAGTAAAATTTTGTAAAGTTTGTGGTGGATTTTCAACAGCAGATATATGTGATAAATGTAAAAATAGGAATAGTAAGATTATTTGTGTAGTTGAAGAGCCAAAGGACATTAGTTCTATTGAAAGGGTTAAAAATTTTGATTGTGTTTATCATGTTTTACATGGGTGTATTAGTCCCCTAAACAATAAAGGTCCTGATGATATAAGATTAAAGGAGTTGCTTTTGAGAGTGAATGAAGGAGATTTTGAAGAAGTTATTATAGCAACTAATCCAAGTGTTGAAGGGGAAGCGACAGCAATGTATATAGCAAAGTTATTAAAACCGCTTAACATAAAAGTAACCCGTCTTGCACAAGGAATATCAATGGGGAGCGATCTTGAGTATACAGACGAAGTAACGCTTTCAAAGGCAATAGAGGCTAGAAGAGAAATTTAGTAAAGCCGCCCAAAAAGCATAGACAGAAAATGCCAATTGTTCTTGTAATTAAATTAGTGCAAAGGAAAAACTTAAAATCCATGTTAATGACGCCGGCTAGCATACACAAAATATCATCTGGGAAAAAGGGGAACAGCATCATAAGAAAAAAGACATATTTACCTTTTTTTAGTTTATTTTGAAAGGATATTGTTTTTTGTTCTCCAATAGCCCAGATAAGTAATTTTATACCAATTTGTTTTCCTAAAAAATAAGCAGAGATACTTCCAAGCAGTATGGCAAGCAAACTAAGAAAAAAAGCGATAACTGGACCAAATAAAATAACGCCGACAATTGTCGTTACCATGGCGGGTATAGGTAATACAGTTACTTGTAAAAATTGAATTAGTGTAAAAATAGAATATGACCAAAAGCCAGCCGAAAGGATAATCTTTTTTAGTTCTTGTATATTATTAAACTTGCCTATCCAACCAGTTGTTTTAAATAAGAAGTATAGACCAATAAATAATCCAAATGATATTATAAAAATAAGTGCTAATTTTAGAAATGATAAAAAAAATGCCTTAATGCTATTATTCATAATATTATTATGTTTATGTCGCATTAAGGCATTTTTATTTCAAATATAAAAAGATATAATAAATTTTATTAAATAATATAATTTATTACTTAATAGGTTTTAGATTTTATTTAATTATTTGTTATTTTATAAAAGAATAATTCAAATAAATATTGCCGCATAAAAACTTATTAACAATAGAGAACAAATTGTGAATTAAATTAAATAATTTAAACTTACATATCAAATAAACTACCTATACTAAATTTATCTCCACAGGTTAGATTTATACCTAAATTTCTAATTGTTTCTTCGTTATTTGCTCTTAGAATATGAGTTGAGTGAGCGTTGCAGCCCTGAAGGGCTGGTAACATTTGATATGCTTGTTTAATTGTATTATTTTTTGCTGCTGATAAGCAAAGTGCAACAAGTGTTTCTTTAAGAGTTAAAATATCATTATCAGAATGAAGTATTTCGTGTTTTAAGTGTTTTATTTGTTCTAATACATCACTTGAAAGTATCTCTTGTGAAGGGTTGAAATTTGATAAATGTTTTAGAGAATTTAAAATTGCATTTGCTGGTGCAGTAAGAAAATTCGTTTGACTTCCGACAATGATATCTCCATTTTGTAGTTCTATTGCCATTGAAGGTTGTTTTGATGTTAAAAGTTCATTCTCTGCCGGTTTTACGCATTTTCTATCGTATATTGTTATATTTAATTGATTAAGCAAAAATAGTATTCTTTGTACTACATCTTTACTAGTATTATTTTTCTTTATGTCAACTCTTGCTCTAAGGTATCTTCTTATGACTTCTTGTTTTGCACTAAAAGAAGCAAGGGTATCATCAAATATGCAGTCTTTTATAGTGTTAATCCCCATATCTGTTGGAGATTTATAGACTTCTTTGTTTGTTATCTTTTTTAGAATTGTACTTACGACAGGGAAGGCTTCAAGGTCTCTATTATAACTAACAGCAGTTATTCCATAGGCATTTAAGTGAAAACTGTCAATTTTATTTTCGTCTTTTAAGTCGGCAGTTGCTGCTTCATAAGCAATATTAATTGGATGATTTAATGGCAGGTTATAGACAGGGAATTTTTCAAATTTTGCGTATCCTGCTTTAACTCCATGCTTATATTCATGATAAAGTTGAGATAGGCAAGTTGCCAGTTTACCGCTACCTGGACCAGGGGCTGTAATTGCAACAAGTGGACGAGAAGTTTCTACATAAGGGTTTTTACCATAACCTTCATCGCTTACTATTACATCAACATTTTCAGGATATCCTTTTGTGTAATAGTGGAGATATACTTTTTCTCCTAGATTTTCAAGTTTAGATTTAAAGTTAATGGCAGATTGCTGACCATCAAACAGGGTAATAACCACTGCACTTACATAAAGCCCATGTTTTCTTAATTTATCCATGAGTCTTAAAACTTCCATATCATAGGTAATTCCAAAGTCTGCACGGATTTTATTTTTTTCAATGTCTTTTGCGCTAATTACAAAAATGATTTCACATTCATCTTTAAAATTATCAAGTAATTTTATTTGGACATTAGGGTCAAATCCTGGAAGGACTCTTGCAGCATGTAAATCATCAAACAATTTTCCCCCAAATTCCATATATAATTTATTGTCAAATTGTTTTAGTCTTTTTCTTATTTCTTTGCTTTGAAGAGATATGTATTTATCAGAATCAAAACAGATTTTAGATTGTTGTTCCACTTTTTACTCCTATTTTATTAAACTATCAATATACGCTTGAACATTTTCTTTTAGTTCTTGAAGTGAGCCGTTATTTAAAATAAAGTGGTCAGCAATGGCAATAGGTCCACCTTTTTCAATGTTTTCAATTTCTGTGTAATCACGAGTCTTAACTTCATCATCGCTTAATGGTCTAAAAGGTCTTGAAGAAAGTCTTTTTGCTCTTAAATCTCTATCGACAACAATAGACAGCACTTTGAAGTTTTCTTTATAAATTTCTTTAAAGTACTTGTATTCGCTCCATGAATACATGCTCTCAACTACAACATTTTTATGTTCATTATAAGCATTTTTTATTTTATCGGAACTAAGTTTTGCGTATATTGCCATATCATTCTGAGACCTGAGATATTCTCGTACTTTTCTTTCATTTTCTGGAGTTATGGGAAGATTTTGGCGTTTTAATTCGTCAAATGTTACTTCTCCTAAATATACCTTTTCAAATTTATTTTCTATAAATACACTTGTTGCTTCCGTTTTACCTGCACCGCAAAGTCCTACGACTGCGACTATTATATTTTTGCTTTTCATAAAACAAACTCCCTTTATATTTTTAATTATTTTATCAGTTTTATAACTTTTTTACAAATTGTTTTATAAAGTTTTAAATTCTTCGTATAACAAGTGTATATTTGAAGAAATTTTACAAACAATAACATTGGGAGGTGTTTTATGAGTCAATCATGGAGACCTGGGGAAGTTGCTCCTGAAAGTGGTAATTATTGTGCTTTTGACGCAGAAGGGCACAACGGAGGTTGCTGCTATCTTGAAAAAGGGCAAAGATTTCCTGCAACTCAACACTCTGGTAGTTATTATATGAAAGAAGAATAATTTTCTTTGCTTACTACTAGAAAAATATCGGCTAATATTATCGCTAGCCGATATTTTTATTTGTTTTTTAATTTATTCTTTGCTTTTTATTCTATTTAATTTAATTTTTTTATCCATTTTGCAAAAATTTGCAACAATTGTTTATATTTTGGGTAGTTTTCTTTATGATTTGTTATATTACTATTAATTTCTATTTGTAAAGTAAAAATATTTTTTATTTTTGTTTTTATGCTGCCTGAGATTGTTCTTTTTCCTGCTACAAATGGGTCGTCTATCGTTACTTTGTAATTATTATCTGTTAACATTTTAACTAGTTTTTCAAATTGCTTTTTATTACTTTGAATATTGTTTCCAAAGTTTGTACCTAGATTTATGTCCATATCTCTTTTTTCACTTAACCCATGAAAATCTAACACATATTTTAATTGGTTGTTTGTGATTAGTTGCAATAAATCTTTTTTATATAAACTTTTTTCATCAAAATTTGCATCATCTCCATTGTTTCTCGTTTTTGATATGAAGTATGAATTGGTTGCTTTATACAAAAAAAGTGCAGTTGTTAGGGAACCAACTTCACGCAATTTGATTTTGTTTTTTCTAAATTGGGAAACCCCATGTGGAGCAGAAATTATAACTTTATTATTTCCTTCAAAACAGACATGATCAAATGTTATATTTTCTCTAATAAATTCTCTTCTAAAATTATGCAATTTATCAAAATTTTCTAACATGAATCTTATTTTAGCATTTTGATATTGAAAAAGCAATCTTATATTTAGATTTTAAATTTTAAGATTTATTAATTTTTAGTAGAATAAAAAGTTTAATACTTACTACTAAATTTTTTCAATTTTAATAATATATATAAGTTGACAAGCGAGAAAAAGTTTGTTAAACTTAGCATGTTTATGGAGAAGTACCCAAGAGGCCAAAGGGGATCCCCTGCTAAGGGATTAGGCGTGTAACAGCGTGCGCGAGTTCGAATCTCGCCTTCTCCGCCATAAACTTGTCCATCCGTACCATTATGGTATGGGTGTTTTTTTGTAGTATTTTTACAAAAAATTAATTACATGTTATTTAAAGCAAACATACATCTTTAATTTTCTTCATCTCTATTTCCCTTTAAATCTTTACTTAATTCTGTTATAAGCTCAGATATTTTTTTTACAGCATCAAAACAATTTAACCAACCTTTGAAACTATCCATACTTCTCACAATACAAAACAATTTTAAACAATCAGTTTTTGAAATGTTTCTTGTAAATATTCCATGTAAGATACGATTACGGCAAATAAAATCTGGCTCAACATCTTTCTCTGTAGATATTTTATATATATTTTCTTTTAGAAAAGTATTTAATTGTTTTTCAAATTCTTCAAAGTATTTTTTATATCCATCTATATTTGCTACTTGAGATTGATCTAAAAATTTTTTAATGTGAAATATTTCTTTTCCATCAAAATGAGAAATTTGTTTTTCAAGATACTCTATTAATGGGAACAAGCAACATACGCAAGCGTATAAGTTGTTATTTTTATAATTTTGTACAGCTTCAAAATAATATGGTATGTTAATTTCTTCATCATTAAAATATTTATCAAAATATTTATCAAACCAATAAGTATATAACTCGTCATCATTTTTATAAGAATAAGTAGTTGCTATATTAAAATTTTGTAACCATATAAACCATCCTAGTTTTTGATATTTATTATTAGTTTCACATACAGCAGATGTCATAGTTGCACCATCTATTAATAATATGTAGTAGGCTTGTAAGTTTTTGTTAAAAATAATTTTATTTGTAGTACATTCATTTTTTTGTAAAATAACTTCATCATTTTTTAATTTTTGTTTTAATTTCTCTGCTTCTTCAAAATATTGCATTGAATGAAAAATAGGCGGATATTCATATAATTTTATCTTTTCCATAATCACTCCTTATCCAATTATTATACCATAAAAAAACAAAATGCGTTAAAAAAATGATAAGAACAATGTCTTATCGATTAAATATTATACCTTAATCAAGTGATGTTTGTAGACTTAAAATTAAATAATACTATTTTAAATTTTATAAATTAGTCTCTTTTTTGAAGTACTGCAAAATATTCTTTTGAGTAGAAGATTGATAGGTCTATGTTTTTATTTATTTCTTGTTCGGTTAATAGTTTTTGTTTTTCTTTTTCTAAATCAAAGTTGTCTATAATGTTTGTTATCGCGCTTTGTGTATAGTTTAAATCGGTAAAGTTATAAAAGATAACTATTGCATCGTTATAAAGAATAATTGATTAAATAACACTTTTTCTACATGTTTTTTAACTTAATAATTTTTAATATTGCCACAAATAATTTTTTTAAAATATTTCATAACCATATATTATGTTAGGAATGATAAAATTCCCCAACAAAAAAGATATTAACTTAAACTTAATGAATGGAAATTTGTTTAAATAATAAGGAAATTATTAAGAATAATCTTTTTACTTTATAAAAATTTTATTTAATAATTATGAATGTTGAAATGAAAGATACCTTATCCTATAATTCAACCTAGAAGTGATTGACTAAATAAGAAAAGCACCTCATATTCTATCTGGGTTGTTTTTCGCCCACGCAATATGATATAATATAAAAGAGGTGGAAAATGGAAAATAAAAAAGTTATTATAATTTACATACTAAAATTATTTGAAAATTTTTTTGATGAGACTTTACCAATGACACAAACTACAATTGCAAAAGTTTTAGGAAGATTTGGAATTGAATGTGATAGAAAAACTGTTGGTAGAAACATTAAATATTTAACTCAAATAGGTTGTCCAATAAAGAAAAATAAAACTGGTGGTTATTATTTTGATAAAAAAGTAAGTTGGAATTTATGGGTTGCAAAAATCAGAATATAAAAAAATTTGTAGCGCTTTTAAAACAAAATAATTTAAAGATTTTAACAAAGGAAAATGATTATGTTAGATAAAGAAAGAGAACTCGAGGTTTGGGCAAATTTAATTTACATTTACGCAAAAGAAAAACTTGAAAACGATTCGGTGGCAACAAGATGGATTTTTGATAGGGCTACCCACGATGAGTGGGTCCTTTCTTTGTTTCCAAAACATTTGGCAAGCGAAAAGGCATACAATCAATTTTTTGAGTTAACAGGTAAGGACATTAGAGATTTTGATTGGAATAGTTTGGTTAGGACAAAGTCAGGAGAAAAAATAGTTGTTCATCAATACTTTGTTGACGAGCATTTGACAACTGCCTATGATTTCAAAAATGAAATCCTTTGGCTTTATAAAAATAAAGAACTAACTGTTGAAAAAATAAAAAAATTGATATCTATCCAAAGACTTTGTTGGATAACCAAGGAAGAAAATTCTATGCTTTCTAAAAAGGGATATATAAAACATAGAAGTGATCCACTTAAAGCATATAAAAATTGTGACATTAGTATCTATGATGCCGAAAATGAAAATTTAGAGGATATTATGAAACCTACTTTTAATAGAAATGATTTTATTAACATTGATAATAAAGAGCAAAAAGATTTTTCCATACATGACAATATAAACAAACTCAAAGAATATTATGAAAAAAAACTTATTAATGGCAAAAAGTATACCTTAAGATTTGATCCAAATGAGGCTTATGCCTGGATATATAATCAAAGAGGTTTTATGATAAATATTAGAATAAAAAGAGGTATGTTAAAAGATATTTCGTTATATTTATATGGACCAAAAGCAAAAAATAGATTTGCAAGACTGTTACTTTACAAAAATAAAATTGAGAGTATGTTAGGATATGAATTAGTATGGGACAAAAATGAGAATAAACAAGCAAGTAGAATTGGAAGATTTTTCAAGGATGCAAATTTAAGCTCAGAAATAGAATTAGAAAATAAATATAAATGTTTTAATTTTAATGTAAATTCTGAAAATTATATTGAACAAACAGCAAAAGAAATGGCAAAATTTTACGATGTATTTATTCCATTTATAGAAATAATAGATGATTAATTTGTTCTAATAAATTTAGGTTAATTTAAGTTTTAATATAAATAAACCTACAAAGGGAGTTTAGAATTTAACTAAA
>CALWPL010000012.1 GCA_944383405.1 uncultured Clostridia bacterium | reverse complement strand
TGAGTATATGATAAGTTGGTAAACATCAACTGTAATGATAAGGCTACAAGGGATTGCCACAAGCGAAATAATTCCAAAAGGTTCAATTAGTGGTGTTTCAATTGTAGATTCTACTATTGCAGGCGGAGTGAATGTTGGAGCGATTGCTGGGACAAATAATGGAACAATCTCCCTTTGTGCAAATTATGTAGGTATTTCAGGTACTAATGTTGGTGGTATTGCTGGGGTTAATAATGGTAATATTGAAAAGTCTTTTAACGCTGGAACTCTTTCTGGTAGTAGCAATGGTGGTATTGCCTATCAGAACAATAAAACTATTAAAAATTCTTTTAATATGGCAGACTTTTCCGGAAGTGGTATTGCAAAAACAAATTCTGACACTATTGAAAATTGTTATAATGCAGGGCTAGTTTCAGTTGGTATTACAGAGGCTGGAAATGTAACAAATTCCTATTATTTAGAAGGCATGTCAAATTCTGGGCTTGGTACGGCAAAAACAATTGACTCTTTTACTGGTTTTGATAGTGAAAATAATCTTGCAAATCTTCTTAATAATAATGAAGAATGTTTTATTATTGACCACACCTATGCTGTTAGGTTTGAAAACGATGAAGAAAATTATCAGTTCCCTCATATTATCAACAACTATATTAATATTACTCATTCACATGCAATGAAAGTAACTTTAGATGGTCAATATCACATTATTGAAGATATAAATTGTTTTAAAGCGATTGGGAGTAGTTATAACAACCTTATTCCCTATTACACTTCGTCAAAATATATTTTACATAACAGCCATAAGAGCCTTGATTTCTCAGGTCAAGAAATAATCATACCTGAATTTAGTGGCGAACTAAATGGGAATAATTTTACACTTTCTAATTTAAACAAAACAGTTTCAGGAAACAATTCATCAGCAGGTCTATTTAATAATTTAAATAAATTTGCAAAAATAAGCAATTTAATATTGAAAAATTTTAATATTACAAATGAAGAAGATAGCAACAACTCTAACACTGCTTGCGGTTTACTTGCGGGCAGAGTTGGTAATGGTGTAAAAATTGAAAATGTTTATGCTTACAATTCTAATGCCTACTCATATGGTTCAACTGGTGGGCTTATTGGCGAATGTATGGATCTTGAAAGTCAAAATTATTCCGGTGGATATATTCGTTCTTGTGGGGTTTATAACTGTCAATCAATTAACTTGGTAGAATCTACTGCTATCATTTACAATTCCAACCCAACTGGTGGGTTTATTGCAAAACTATATGATTCATCAAATATTACAATTTCAAACTGTTTTGCTGTTAACGAGAATATTAGTGGCGGTCGAGACAATGTTCTAGCACGAGGAATAAATAGAGTTGGTGGTTTTGTTGCGGTGTGCGACGAAGGTGCAAAAGTTACAATTCAAAACTGCTTTTCTTATGGTTCTATTCGTTCTGAAAGTAAAACTATTGCCGTTGGGAATAAAGACTCTTTTGGTGGTTTTATTGGAATTAACTCGTCAGGAGATGTCAAAATTCATTGTTGCTATGCTTTTGTTCAACTAGATTATGATACAGGTTGGTTAGATGACTATATTGACGCTCGCAGTTTTGGGCATAATGCTGGAGTAGGCTCTTTTGAAAATAATTATGCTTTAAGCCAAGACACTGGAAATAATTCCGGGGCGAATAATGATTTGAGTTCGAATGAATTTAATAATAAAGACTCTTTTGCAAATTTTAATTTTGACAAAAATTGGAGTATGGGTAATGTGGAAAATATTATTAATATTCCGGTGCCAAATCAAGGTGGAATAACTATTTTGACCGATGAAAATTCTACAATAAAAATTTCAAAAGATAACAATATAATTTCAAATTCTAATAATGCGAGCATAGTGAATTTAAGCGGACTTGCTTATGGAACATACAATGTTGAAATCTCTAGTTATGGGCAAACATCCCCTACTACTTTTGAAATTAATCTATCTTATTCAAATAAAAGTTCCTATATTTCAAACAAAAAATTCTTTACTGGAAACGGAACAGAAAGTTCGCCATATACAATAACGAATCAAAAACAATTTGAGAACCTTGAAAATTCAAGTGCTTTCTTTGTTTTAAAAAATAATATAAATGCGTTCAATAGTCAAATTGCTAGTAATACCACTTTTAGCGGTAATTTTAATGGAGATGGTAAGAAAATTTATAACTTCACAATTAGTTCATCAAGCAACAATGTTGGACTCTTTGAAACGCTTACTAATGCTACTATAAATAATTTATATATTTCTTCATTTTTTATTAATTCTCAAAATGCGTTAAATACTGGTGCTTTAGCAGGCACAATTGAAAATTCGCAAGTTGAAAATATTTATATCGAATTTGGCATAATTGAAGGCGGGTTCTCTGGTAATATCGGTGGGCTTGCTGGCGAAATCGCCAGTGCAGAAATTTCTAATGTAGAATCAAATATTAATATAAACTCAACTTCACAAAATGGTTTTACTGGCGGTCTTGTTGGAGTTGCAACTAATGGTTCGAATATATCTTTAAGTTTTTCAAGTGGAGAAATTACAGGGCTTAATAATATCGGTGGCTTTATTGGTAATGCAGATAGTGTTAATATTCAAAATTCTTACACTTTGTCAATGGTTTCTAGCGAAACTAACGACGCAAGCACAAGTAAAATAGGCGGCTTCGCTGGAAATATTTCAACAAATTCTTCTATATCCACTTCGTTTATGTATGGTTCGGTTAAGTCTTTGAATAATATGGGAAATGTCGGAGTTTTTGCTGGGGTAAATAATTCAAGTAATCTTCAAAATAACTATGCTTGGAATGTTAATAACTACAATATCGTCTTTATTGGCAATATTGATGGCGTTAAATTTTTGACAACTGATGAGTTTGCTAGCCAA
Organism: uncultured Clostridia bacterium; assembly: GCA_944383405.1. Lineage (GTDB taxonomy): Bacteria > Bacillota > Clostridia > Christensenellales > UBA1242 > UBA7862. The sequence continues at coordinate 16,914 of CALWPL010000012.1, read as the reverse complement.
TCCGAATTTGTTGGCTTTGACTTTACAAATATTTGGACTCTTGAAGATTTGACTTATCCTGTATTAATTAAATAAAAATTATTAATTAAATTATAGTTAGTAATTAAAAAATTAATAATTAAATTAGAGTTAATAATAATTAAAAAATTAATAATTAAATTAGAGTTAAAATTAAATTAGAGTTAATAATAATTAAAAAAAATTAATAATTAAAATAAAAGATTATTATATAAAAATAAAAAAAACTATTTTAAGTGTGTTTTACTTAAAATAGTCAACAAAATGCTAAAAGCCTTTATTTTAGCGGTGATAAAAACTTTTAGGCGGGTACATAAAAGTTTTTATCTGGTGCCGAAGGCCGGAGTCGAACCGGCACGGAGTTGCCCCCGAGGGATTTTAAGTCCCTTGTGTCTACCATTCCACCACTTCGGCATAAGTGAAAATAACAAGTTTTTTGTTTTTAAGTTACATTGCAAGAATTTTTTCATTTAATTTTTAAAGTTCATTGCAATCTTTTTTGTTTTGTCTAATTTATTTTTAAATTATACTACAAACATTTCTTCTACTTTGTTTTAAAATTACTTTGAAAGTTTTTTACTTTTAAAAAAACTTATTTTTACTGTACTTTTAAAATAGTATTATTTAGAAGGCAAATTTAAAAATTTTAATTTTACAAACAAAAAACTCTTATTTTGCTTTAAGAATGGAGGCACCACCCAGATTCGGACTGGGGATAAAGGTTTTGCAGACCTCTGCCTTACCACTTGGCTATGGTGCCACATTCTTTTGGTGGGAACAATAAGACTCGAACTTATGACCCCCTGCTTGTAAGGCAGGTGCTCTAACCAACTGAGCTATGCTCCCAGATTGGAGCGGAGGACGAGATTCGAACTCGCGACATTTACCTTGGCAAGGTAACGCTCTACCACTGAGCCACCCCCGCAAATGCTACTTTGTTTTATAAATCTTTTTACAAAGTACTTTTGTAATATAACAAATTAAAAGAAGTTAGTCAAGAAGAATTTATGTTTTTTTATAAATTAATTTGCAAATTTTTTTTAACATATTTTTAAATCTTTTGACTTAAATAAAACATAATTTTTTTAAAAATTAAGTTTTTTATCTTCTATCTTCCCTATTTTATGCTTTAAAATAGAGAAAAAATACAAAAGATAACTTTTTTTATATTTAAAAAAATTTTTAAATTAAAAACAAAGCACTTTTATAGGGTGGATTAAATAATTTCCTACCTTGTGTTATATTTATGATTTTAATATAAATTTTGTTATTTTTTTATTTTCTTTGTTGATTTTTTGAAATGCCTTTTATTTACTAAAAACAAAAGAGATTTATATTTTTTGTTGATTACTTATAATTATATCATTATTTATTTATAATTACATTATTTATAATTATATCGTTATTTAATTATAATTACTTTCTTATTATTTATAAATACATTATTAAATACTTATATTTTCATTAATTATTTTTTGTATTTATTTTTAATTATTTATTTATATTTACTATATTAATTTTTTATATGTTTTAATTTATTTATTGAATCTAATTTCATTTATTTAATTAAAGTTAAAACATATACTTTTTATATAAATTATCATTAATTACGCCTTTATTTTAAAATTAATAAAATAGACAATAAAATATTTTGTATGAAAGGCTAAAAAAAGAAAGCAAGGTTATATTTCCCCACTGCTTTCTTTTTCTAAGAAGAAGTTTATAACTTTTAGCACCTTTCTTCTTAAAAGTCTTCAATAGTATTAATTAAAGAACAAACTATTTTCCGCAATTTTTGCTACTGTTTGAAGTTGCATTTCTTGCTTTACTACTTGTTGCTTTATTACTTGTTGAAGCCTTCTTTGATGATTCTCTTGCCATTTTTTAACCCCCTTCTTTATTATTAGAACTATGAAAAAGTCCTAACATTAGTATTTTTTGTTAAAAGGCCTAAAAAATACCTTACAAATTATACCAATAGCAATTTACCTTGTTATCAATTTTAAGCCTACCATAAGTTGTCTTTATTCTTTCCTTATTTTTTAGAGTCATAAGAGCATTAAGTAGTTTTGTCATTTTTTTATCAAAATCATTTAAAATGTTTTCGACCTCAAGTGTTACGCCAAAAGGCGACATAGTAGTTAAAATAAGCGACACAGTATTTTCAGCAATTTCTTGAATAGTAACTGCCCTAATGATATTTAAAAATTCAGAGTCAAACACTGATAGGATTATGTCATACAAATTATTAAGTTCTGTAAACACAAGATTATTTTGAGATATAAAAGAGCCACTTTCAAGGGCAAGGCTTGACAACTCAAAAAACTCAAAAAAATTTTGAGAATATCCCCGCATACTTTCAAAATTAATTTTAATTAAGTCGCTTAAATTTTGGGCGTTTTTTGTTATGTCTAAAATTTTAAAGTCCTTATCAATTAAATATATTTCATCTTCTACTTCAAAATAGTAAAGTGCCTTTCTTTCCTGTGCCTTTACAACAAACTTATTTGGGAAAACGGCTTCAATATTAACGACCTTAAAATATGGGTTATTACTTTCAAGTTGACTTATATATTTATCTTTATCAACTAAAAATAACAACTCTCCGTAATTAAAGTTGACGCTTGAGAGCACTTCATCTAACTTTGACCTTGTTGAATACACCTTATTTGACTCTAAACTTACAGTTTGACCAAAGTCATTTATAAACCAAATTTCGACGCTTTTTAATGTAAACACGGTTGAAGAAAGCGTTAAAACAAAAACAAAAACAAGCATTAGACTGACAATTAATACTAATCGTTTTCTTTTCATAACTCTGTCCCTTTTTAGAATTTGAGTTGAGTTTAAAAATAAGAAAAAATTAGAAGAAATAAAAATGTTGACCAATAAAATATTAATAAAATTTTTAATAAAAAAGTCTATTTGTGCTTTTTTAATAAAGGCACATATTTTTACTTGTTTTATAAATTTCTTTAATTTTTATTACGATTTAATTTTTTCTATTTTATTTATACTCTTTTTATATCCGCTCCAAGTTTACAAAACGCTTCGTCAAGTTTTTCGTATCCCCTATCAATATTATGTATATTTGTTACAACTGTTTGCCCTTGTGCCTGCATGCCTGCAATAGTGAGTGCCGCTCCTGCTCTAAGGTCGGTTGAGCAAACTTCTGTTCCATACAAAGTGTCAACGCCTGTTATAATTGCCATTCTGTCTTTCATTGTAATATTTGCACCCATTTTTACGAGTTCTGGCACATGTTTTAGTCTTGTTTCAAATAAGTTTTCGGTTACAATACACACGCCGCTACTTATCGTCTGCAAAACAAGTGCCTGTGGTTGCATGTCTGTTGGAAAACCCGGATATGGCATTGTTTCAATTTTCCCAAAACTTACTGGACGCTTGCTTGAAGCAAGTCTTATACTATCACTTTTTATTTTGATGTCAAAGCCTGCGTCTTTTAGTTTATTCAAAAGCGAGTAAATATGACACGCTTTGACATCTTTTACTAAAATATCTCCGCCGCAAGTCGCCCCTGCAAGAAGATATGTACCTGCGATTATTCTGTCTGCCATTGGCGTATATTCGCACGATGACAAACTCTCCACCCCTTCAACTATTATTGTGTCTGTTCCAGCACCAATTATTTTACCGCCCATTTTGTTTATGAAATTTTGAAGGTCGACTATTTCTGGCTCTTTTGCCGCATTAAAGATTCTAGTTCTACCCTTTGCAAGTACCCCTGCCATCATTATATTTTCTGTCGCACCAACGCTTGGGTAGTCAAGATGAAAATCGTTCCCCTTTAATTCGTGGGCCTCACATTCTATCATTCCAAACTTTTCATTTATTTCTACATTAAGAGTTCTTAGCCCTTTTAGGTGCAAGTCAATAGGTCTTGAACCTATATCACAGCCGCCAGGATAGGAGACTAATGCTTTTTTAAGCCTTCCTATTATTGGCCCTAAAAGAAAAATTGATGAGCGAATTTGTCTTGCTAAATCTTGTGGTACTTTGTAATTTGATATGTATCTACAATCTATTTCAACATCTCTGTCTCTTTTTTTGACCTTTGCCCCAAGAATTGAGAGTATATCAAGCATTTTTGAAACATCAACAAACTGCGGGCAATCGTGCAGTACAACTACTCCGCTTGACAAAACACACCCCGCAAGTATTGCAAGATATGAGTTTTTCGCCTTTGGAACACTTATTTCTCCAAATAACTTCTTCCCACCATTAATTACAAATTTATCCATTGTGTCTCCCTTTAAAATCCTACAAATCATTCTATGGGAATAAATAGTTATATGTTAAAAAAATGCTTTTTGGCACAATGCATACAATCAATAATTAGTTGTAAATTATTAAAATTTATTAATTTCGTTTATTAAATTGAGTTTATAATAATTTTGCTAAAATATATACCCATGTTTATAGTTATTTCAATAAATGCGACCTAATTTGTTATTTTTTATTAAAAATAAATAATGTACTTATACTTATAATTTCAATAAATACAACCTAATTTGTTATATTTTACTAAAAATTACACTAAATTTGTTAAATTACAATATAATAATTGTTATACCTGGATTAGAAAAGAAAAGTTCGTTATCAAGATAAATTTCTTTATGCGTTTGTTGAATGTCTTTTAAAATTTTACTTGTCGAGAGTTCTTCCCCTTTTATGTAATCTTTAATAAACCCCTTTCTTTTTGCCTGCATTAAATAAAAACTTAAATTTTTCTTTATATCTCCACCTACCCCATTTGAGCCGTAACCATGTATTACCTTTATGACTTTACACCCTTCAAAATGAGCAACTTCAATTTCAAGTTCAAGTTTCGCAAGGGCTAGTTCTACTGTTGGATGATTTTCTTTTATGTTAATTGTTTTATATTTCATATTTTTATTATAACACATATAAAACTAAAATTAAGGAAAAAAATAAATTTTTTTAATTTTAACTTTTGTACACTTTATAACTAGTTTTTTAAATAAATAAGTAGATTTGAAAAAACTTAAAACAATTTTTTAATATAGAAAACTTTATAAGAGTTTTTCATTAATTAATACAAAAAAACTTATTTTTCAAAGTTTTTTATTTTTCTAGATATAATATTCTTTAATTTTGCTAGTTCGAGTATTTTTTTAAGCAAAAACCATTTATAAAAACAGAGTTGACATTACATTTTACTATATTATATACATTAAACTATTTCTTGCTTTTTCTTTTTTTTAAAACCAAACGAATTACTAAAATTAATTAAAGACGCAGTACTATTATTATTTTGTCTATCAATATTAAGTAAAACTCCAATTGCTGACATAAAAACTACAATTGATGTGCTTCCACTGCTAATGAAAGGAAGTGGTAGCCCCGTTGGCGGTATAAGTCCTGTTACAACGGCGACATTAAGAAATGTCTGAATGGTAATAACACTAATTATTCCACTTGCAAGATAACAGCCAAAGCGGTTTTTTGCACGCAAAGCAATTTTTATGCCGCAAATTATAACAACTAGATATAATAAAAGCAAAATTAGACAGCCAATAAATCCAAATTCTTCTGCAATGACAGCAAAAATAAAGTCGCTTTCAGCAAAAGGTAAAAATAAATATTTTTGGCGTGAATTAAAAAGCCCCACCCCAAATAGTCCACCATTTGAAATTGAAAAAAAAGATTGAATAAGTTGATACCCTTCTCCTTTTGGATTTGCCCAAGGGTTAATAAAGGCAAGAAGGCGTGCAAGTCTATAAGGTTCAATAATAATAAGTATTGGTACAAGTGCTATGATTGGAATACAAAGAAGAAGAAAATGTTTAAAAGACACGCCGCCAATAAAAAGCATTGTAAGCATAAGCAGTCCAACACACATTGTGATTGACATATTAGGTTCAATAATAATAAGTAAACACAAAGTACAACCTGCAAGAAGAATTGGAAGTAATTTCTTAAAACTTTTAATTTCCTTGTAGTTTTTGGCTAAATAGCCACTAGAGAAAAGCACAAAGGCAAATTTTGCTATTTCACTAGGTTGAATGGTAAAGCCTGGCAAATTAATCCATCTTCTTGCACCATAATTTTCTACGCCAAGACCTGGAATAAATACAAGAAGTAATAATATAATACTAATTATCATTGAAATATTGCCAAATTTTCTAAGTTTATTATAGTCAATATTTCTAAGCACCAGCAACATAAAAAGACCAATAAAAAAGCCAATACACTGTTTAACTAAAAAAAAGAATTTATTATTATATGTCCTTTCTGCATAGTAAAAACTGGCACTATATACCATAAGAACACCAAAAAGTACAAGAAAAATACATATAATTGCAATAATTATTCCTGATTTACTATTTTTTTGTGAATTTAGTGATAAAAAAGGAAATTTAATTCTTTTTTCTTTATTTTCTATTTTTATTTTACTTGAATTTGCATTTATTATCATATTTTTTCACTTTTAATAATTTTTTATTAAAAAAATTGCATTTTTTGATATCTTTTTTATATAATTTAAAATTTTTTTTGACCTTTCCTAACCTTTATGTTTACTTTATTTTCTTTTTTATCTTATAAACTACTAGCAAAATGTTTGATAGGACTTTACTTATAATAATAGTAATATTTTACTTGCCTTGACATATAAGAAATGTTTGATAGGACTTTTCTTATAACTATTTTAACTCACTTACTCGCCCCCAAACATACAATAATAAAATGTTTGATGAACCCTTATTTATAACAATAATAAAATTTTAAGGCTATATATTAGCAAAAATTTTATATATTACCTTTATAATATTTGTCTATATACTCGCTAAATTTTTCTCCCCTTTCTTTATAATTTTTAAACTCATTAAAACTTGCACTTGCGGGAGATAAAAGCAAACTTTGATTTTCTTTTAATTCGCTACATGATAAAAACACACATTCTCTTAAACTATCACAAATCTCAACTGGAATATAAAAAGGGGCTTTTTCCTTGCATTTTAGTATTTTTTCCTTTGTATCCCCCATAGCATAAATCTTAATTATGTTTTTAGGCAAGTTTTTAAATATTTCATCGTAATTATACCCTTTATCACTTCCGCCAAGAATGAGAATAAAGTTTTCTTTTCCGCTAAAACTTTTTATTGCCTGCAAGGTGGAATCTACATTTGTTGCCTTGCTATCATCATAAAATTTAATATTATTTATGGTTTTAATAAGTTCTAATCTATGTTTTGGTGGAGTAAAAGTTGAGAGTGCATAAGATATATAGTGATTTTTTATTTTAAGTATTTTACAAATTAGTATTGCGCACATTATGTTTTCTAAATTATGTTTTTCTTGCATAGTCGTACATGATAGGGGGCAGACATATTCTTTTTTATTGTTTTTTGAAAAAACAAAGTAGCCGTCTTCTATATAGCAACCATTTGGACTTTGTGTATTAAATCTATAAATATTGCCTTCTCCATTATATTTTAGGTTATCATTTAAGACTACAAACTTTCTTTTTGTCATGTTTTTAAATATATTGTATTTGATTTTTGTATAAGTTTCCATATCCCCATGTCTATTTAAGTGGTCAGGTGTAATATTTAGTATACAAGCAATATCAGGATTAAAACTTGAAATATTTTCGAGTTGAAAAGAACTTACTTCGCACACAAGAATTTTATCTTTACTACTTACAACGCTTGTTATAGGAACTCCAATATTGCCACAGAGCCTTGCCCTTTTCCCCGCCACCTTTAAAATATGGTAAACAAGTTTTGTCGTTGTGGTTTTTCCGTTTGTGCCTGTAATCGCAATTAGTTTTTTTCTGCCTTTATGTTTATATCCAAGTTCCAATTCTGACATAATTTCAATATTATAATTTTTTGCAAGTTTTATAAAAGGATTATCACTGCTTATACCTGGACTTAAAATTATTTTTTGTATACAGCCTAATAGATATTTAGATAAACTTTTTACTATTTTAATATTGTCTTGATTCTTATACAATTCTTGAACTTTTCCTAAAACTTCTAAATTGTTGTCATACAAATATAGCGTGTTCTTTTTTTTATTTAAAAGCATAACACTTGCTAGTCCACTTTTTGATAAACCATAAATTAAATATTTCATTTTCTTTGCCTTTCAAAACAATACTAATAATATTTAATTTGCACTTTATCTATTTTTTTGATTTTGCTCTTTAATTTTCTATTAAATTTTCAAATTATGTTATAAGGCTTGATTTGCAAACAATATTTTCTTATTAAATCAGATTTATAAGTGCTATTGTGCCAACACCTATTAGTATTGTTAGTACTATATATATGAACACAATTTTAGTTTCATACATACCTTTATGTTGAAGGTGGTGGTGGAAGGGTGCCATTAAGAATATTCTCTTTTTTGTTCTTTTAAAATACAAAACTTGAATAATGACGCTTAGGCTTGATAGTACAAATAAAAAGCCAACGATTGGAATATATAAACTTGTCCCATTTAAAACACATATACAAGATATGAGTGCTCCAAGTCCAAGCGAGCCCGTGTCTCCCATAAAAATTTTTGCTGGGTAAAAGTTAAAGACTAAAAACCCAAGCAAACTCCCAGATACCGCAAAGGAAATGATATTTAGATTTTGCATTTGAGTTATATATTCGCCTTGCAAAGTAGATGTTAGCCCTAGGTAAATTATGCTAATAAAGGACATACACACAAAAAACACGCAACTAACTCCCCCTGCTAGTCCGTCAAGTCCGTCTGTTAGATTGACGCTATTTGTTGTTGCAAGAAATACAAGTATTATATACGGAATTATCAGCCAGCCAAAATCTACTCTTATATCTGTAAATGGAATATAAACTTGCCTTAGCATTGGGTGTCTATATACAAAAATTGCAACGACTATGGCAATAGCCAGTTGAAATAATATCTTTTGATATGCCCTGAGCCCTAGGTTTCTCTTGTATTTTATTTTTATAAAATCATCTAAAAACCCAACAATCGAGTACGCAAGAAATACACTAAGACAAAGAAGCGGTATTGTAATATTTGACTTTAAAAAAAAGAGACTAACAATTATTGTAGGCAAAATAAAAATAATGCCGCCCATTGTTGGCGTTCCCTGCTTGCCTTTATGCTCGCCGACATATTCAAGAATGTTTTGTCCAAATCTTAGGCGCCGAGCGAGTTTTATGTAAAATGGTGCTATGACTAAACTAAGGGTGAATGAAAATATAAATACCGAGTATAACATCTCTATCTAATCTCTCTTTTTTAAGTGTTTTAATCTTTTAAATTTTTGTTTTACTATTTATATTTTCATTAGTGCTTTATTCTTTTAAAATAATTTTTATCATTTGTATTTTCATTTTTGTTCATGAATACATAATTTAGAGTTTGCTTTTTTTATAATTATAATTTTATTAAAACTAATTAGACATTATCTTTTGTATTTTTAATTTTCACTTATAAAAGTTACAGAAAATTTAAACATTTATTTTTATATTTGTAATTAATTTTCTATTAACTTTATAGATTATTTTTGCCTTTGTTTGTTTTTGTTAAATCTAAATAAAAAACATTATTCTTTTGCAGACTTTTTTCCATTTGTTTTAAGTACTTGTCTTTTTATTTAGTTTGTTTATTTATAGTCAAAATTATTAGGTTATTTAATTAATTTCTTAATTAAGTTTTTGTATTCAAATATTTTAAAAAATTTTGGCTAATCTTTTATATATTCGTGAATTGCTTCTTTATCACTATAATTAATTTTTTTGCCTTTTATTTCAATATAATTTTCGTCTCCCTTTCCTGCAATTAATAAAATATCTCCCTTTTTACTTTTATTTATTGCTAGTCTAATCGCCGCCTTTCTATCAACTTCGACAAAAACCTTTTTATTTATTGCCATACTATTTATTTTATCTAAATCTTGATAGTCATTTTCATTTATTGTAAAGCCTTTCAAAATGTCCTTTATTATACTAAGTGGGTTTTCGCTCCTTGGGTTATCACTTGTAACAATTATGACATCTGTGTTAAGATAGGCAATTTGCCCCATAACACTTCGCTTTGTTTTATCTCTATCTCCGCCGCAACCAAAAACGACAATTAGGTTTCCTTGTTTTATGCTATTTAATTCTTTTATGACCTTTTCAAGTCCATCTGGTGTATGGGCATAGTCAATGACTGCTTTTGCATCTGTTTTTAAAGTATAAGTATTCATTCTCCCATTAATTTTTGGGACATTAGAGAGTGTTTTATAAATTATGTCGTCATCAATTTTAAGGAGAACGCAGGCTATTATGCTACATAAGGCGTTATAAACATTAAACATTCCTATTAAATTGGTCGACACATCAAAAACATGGTCAAGAGCGTTTACTAAATATGTAGTTTTATCTGCATATACCTTAACATCCATGGCAAAACTCTGTGCAGGAGAAGTTATCCCATAGGTGTATAAATTTGCGTCAGTGAGTTTTGCAAAGAGTTTTCCATACTCGTCATCAAGGTTAATTATGACATTTTTAGAATAAAACTTCTTCAAAAATTTAAGTTTTGCAAGAGCGTACCTGTGCATTGTTTTAAAATAGTCCAAGTGGTCAAGAGTTAAATTTGTAAAAATGCCGATTTCAAATTTAATGCCATACAACTTATTTAAGTCAAGAGCGTGGGCGGACACTTCCATAACTACATATTTTATACCCCTTTCTTGCATTTTATAAAGCACACTAAAAAGGTCAACAGTGTCAGGGGTTGTCATAGAAAAATTATAATATTCGTCAAAAAACCTAATTCCACTTGTCCCAATAAGCCCAGAAGGCTTATCTGCGTTATTTAAAATTGAATAAATAATTTGACTGACACTTGTCTTGCCATTTGTACCTGTAACACCTATAAAAGTAAGTTTTCTTATTACATTCTTATAAAACCTATTACACACTTTTGGCATAATTTTCCTTATGTTTTTGACTAAAATCTGCGGCAATGAGCACTCAACGAATCTTTCAACAACAAGTGCTACGCAACCGTTTTTTCTTGCCGTTTCAAAAAAATTATGACCATCTCCACTAACCCCCCTTACACAAAAATATAATCCCTTTTCTACTTTTCTATCTGCCTTTTGAGAAAGGGATAAAATCTCAATGTCAATATCTCCTTTTGTCTTTATATTATCTTTTTTGACAAATAAATCTTTTAATTTCATGTTTTCCCCTTTTTGAATTTTTACTAAAAATTACTTTTTATATCTTTAATTTGTTTTAATTAAAATTGTAGTTGACTTATCAATCTTTGTATTTGCTTTTGGGAGCTGAGAAACTATCATTTCTCCTTCTCCGTCAACTTCATAGTAAACATTTAACTTTTCAAGTTCGGCAAGAGCACGAGAAAGTGAAAGTCCTACAAGGTTTGGAGTTGTAATAGTTTGAGTTTGAATACTTTTATCATCTTTTGGTATATTTTTTAAATTAATAATTCCTTCAAAAATTTCTTTTGCATAAGGCTTTGCGACAACGCTACCATAGTACGCACCAGATGACGGCTCGTCAACACAAAGAAGAAGGGCGTAACTTGTAGTCTCTCCATTTAAAAACCCAAAGAAACTTGAAACATATTTACCTGCTGAAATAGCCCCATTTTCCCCATATTTTTGTGCCGTGCCCGTTTTACCACCTACTTTATAACCTTCGATAAATGACATTTCGCCTGTTTTACTTAGAGCCATTTCAAGAATATATCTCATTTGTTCTGACACTTCGTTTGAAATTGTTTTATTTTTTGAAATTGTGTAATTTTGATATAGAGTTTGAGAGTCTGAAAAGTAACTATCAACAAGGCTTGGCGTATTGAGTGTGCCACCGTTTATGACTGAGCAAAAAGCATTAATTAACTGCACTTGCGACACCGCCACTGTTTGACCAAAGGCAATACGGGCAAGGTCAACAGTTTGAACTGAGTTTTTATCAAGGAGTATTCCGCCACTTTCCCCGCTTATGTCAATGCCTGAAGGCGAACCTATTCCAAAAGATTTTAAATAGTTATACATTTTATCAACTCCAAGTCTAAGCCCTAAGTCCATAAAACAGCAGTTACAAGAGTTTTGTACTGCTTCAATAAGCGTTTGGTCTCCGTGCCCTGTTGTTTTCCAGCACTTTATTTTTTCTCCGTCGACTATTCTGTAACCTGGGCAATAAAAATGTTCGTCGAAACTTGTTAAATTTTCTGATAGGGCGGCAGCAAGTGTTAATATTTTAAAGGTTGAGCCCGGTTCGTACACATCGGTTACTGTTATATTTTTACTCAAACTCATAAGCGTTGAAACATCATCCCTTGGCACATTATTTAGGTCAAAACTGGGGGTAATTCCCGTGGCTATTATGTCAGAGGTCGATGGGTCCATTATTATAACTGAGGCACTTTTAGGGCTGTGGTCAAGGACTATTTTATCTAAAACGCTTTCGACAATAGTTTGAATATTTATATCAATATTAAGTTTCAAATTTAGTCCGTCAATGGCTTCAACATAGTAATTTAAAGAGTCATTTAGCGTTATTCCCCTTACATCACTTTGGGTTAAATATTTTCCGTCAACGCCAGACAAAATGTTTTCATACTTATTTTCAAGTCCTGTTTGCCCTGTTGAATCACTTGTCAAAAAACCTATTACTTGTGAAAGACTCCTGCCATACGGATAATATCTTTTTATGTTTTCTGCAACATACACGCCGTCATAGTTTTTTTGAACAATTTTGCTTGCAATTTCGCTACTCACTTGCATTTTTACTAAACTTTCTGAAATACCAGTGTTTATGACCCTTTTATAAACATCTTCAAAGTTCATATCAAGGATTAAACTAAGATAACTTGCGACTTCGTTTCTATCCTTTATTTCCCTTGCTCGCACATAGACATTGTAACTTGTGTAACTAATTGCAAGTATATTTCCCTGAGTGTCGACAATTTGTCCACGCTTTGCTGTTAAGGGAAGCGTTCTTACCCACTGCTCGACGGCTTTAATTTGCATTGACTTTGAATTAACTATTTGCAAGACAAAGAGTCTTAAAAATAATATGCAAAAAATAAAGGCTACTATCATTATCATTGATAGTAACCTCTTTTGTACAGATAAGGTTGAATACTCACATTTGATTTTAATAATTGCCTCCAAACATTTGACTTACGCCTTTTACAACGCTATCAAACCAATTTGTCCCTGAAGAACTTTCCTGAGTAATCTTACTATAATCTTCAATTTCAAGTGTATTTGAATTATCAAAAGTAATGTAATCGTTTTCAATATTTGCATTTGTTACAAAGGACGCTTCTGCCATTGCCTGTGCCCTTCCTGCTGAAAATTCAAGAGAGTTAATCACGAACATATTATATACAAATAATATGCATAGAAGTGCCATAATAGAAGTAAAAGCAAAAATTAATGGCTTGTGAGCAAGTTTTGTTTTTTGCTTTGCCTTAATGTCAGAGTCTCTTCCAATTTCAAAGTTGTCCAAAAACTCGTTTGTGTCTACTTCCATTGAAAAAGTTATATCGTTTTCTTTTTCTTCCTGATTAGCGTCAGTTTCTGGCAAATCTTTTATAATTATTTCGTTGTCAAAAGTATCAAGTTCTTTACTCGCCACTTCGCCGATATCATAAATTTTATCAAAATTTATGTCGTCAATTTGGTCAACCTTTTCATCAAGTAAAATTTCGCTTCTTGTCTTACTCTCCATTTCTTGTCCCCCTTTTAAACTCCTATCTTTTCTCCTTTGTGTAACTTGTTATATTATTTAAACACTAAAAACTAAGTAATTTTATAAGTGTGTTTTTTAATTTTATTTTTGTTTTTTAGTGCTTTTTCTCTTTATTATTTTAGTCTTTTTGTTTAAATCTTTGTTATCCTGTTTTTTATTTAAGCCATTTTTTAATGTTTTCTATTTGTTTAATTCTGTGTTTTTTGTTTTTTTGTTTATTTATGCCATTGTTATTTGGTATTTGTTTAAGCCCATGTTTTTAGTGTTATTTTTGTTTGTGTAAGCCTTTTGTTTTAAATTAAATTCTCTCTGCAATTCTAAGTTTGCTTGACGAACTGCGTTTATTTTCTTTGATTTCTTTTTTACTTGGCACTATAACTTTTTTATTTATGAGTTTTAGTCTTGCTACATGATGACAGACACAGACTGGAAATGATTTATCACAAATACAATTTGTGCTTTCAAGTTTAAAGAAGTCTTTTACTATTCTGTCTTCAAGTGAGTGAAAAGTTATTATACAAATTCTGCCGCCAGTATTTAAGTGGTCTATTATAGTCAAAAGTACTTCACTTAGTGCATCTAGTTCGCCATTTGTTTCAATTCTGAGAGCCTGAAAAGTTTTCTTTGCTACACTTCCGCCCTTGTGCAAAAGGTAACTTGGAACGCTTTTTTCGACAATTTCTTTTAACTCGCCTGTTGTTGTAATAGGTTTTTTAATTCTTGATGCTACAATATTTTTTGCAATTCGTCTGGCAAAACTTTCTTCGCCATACTCAAAAAGGATTTTTGCTAAGTGCTCTTCGCTATAAGTATTGACAATTTGCTTTGCGTCTAAACTTTGGCTAGTGTTCATTCGCATATCAAGTTTTGTATCTTTACTATAACTAAAACCACGCTCGCTATTGTCTATTTGGTATGACGACACGCCAAGGTCAAGCAATATCCCATCAATTTTGTCTATCTTTAAGCCTTGTAAGATTTTGTTTAAATTTCTAAAATCGTCTTGTACCAAAATGACTTTGCACTTTTGTCCTTCTAGTCTAGTTCTGCAAGTGTTGATTGCTTCTTTGTCTTTGTCAATTCCAATAAGTGTGCCACTAGTTGACAGCCTTTTTGCAATTTCAATACTGTGTCCGCCACCGCCTATTGTCCCATCGACATATACGCCATCACTCTTTATGTTTAACCCTTCAATGCACTCTGAAAGCATAATCGGTATGTGCTTAAATTCCATATTTACTCAGCCCCTGTAACAACTCGTCAAAATTGCCCTGCTCCTTCTTTAAGTATTCTTGCCACTTTTCTTTTGCCCATAACTCAATCTTGTTGCCCGTTCCAATGAAAACAATTTCTGAATTAATGCCTGCATAGTTTTTTAGGTTACTTGGAAGAAGATACCTGCCCTGCCCATCTTCTTCAAGAAGGCTAGCAGAAGAAAAAAGTAGTCTAAGCGGTTTTTGTGCGTCTAAGTCAAACATAGGAAGTTGGCTTGCCTTGTTGACAAACTCTTGAAAAACACTTTCTTGCATAACATATATGCACCCTGAACTCCCCTTTGTTAGAACAATACTCCCGTCAATGTTCTTCTTGAATTTAACTGGCAATCTAAATCTATTTTTGCTGTCGCACTTGTATTCAAATTCGCCAA
Source organism: uncultured Clostridia bacterium (assembly GCA_944383405.1). GTDB lineage: Bacteria > Bacillota > Clostridia > Christensenellales > UBA1242 > UBA7862. Next base: position 1,500 of record CALWPL010000012.1, on the reverse strand, counting down.
GAAACACCTTTTCACACTTCTCCTTTACAAGCACAATTTTAGCACAAACTTTAACCACTTCCAACCACTTTAACCCACTTTTGCATATTTTTTTGTATTTTTTAGAAAATTTGTGCACTTTGACTTAAAAAATTCTACCAGTTTAAAAATAAAAAAATATCATTTTTATTGCCTACCCCTTGCTTTTCAAAAAACAACTTTGTTGCTATTTTTCAATATAAAAATTAAAGGCAACCCATTTTGTAGCCTAATTTTACGCTAGTAAAAAAAGAGTAAATGTTAAGCAAACTAATATCAACTTAGAAAATTTCATATTGTGCCACTAAAAAAGAGTAAATGTTAATCTTATTTAGATTTGACATTCACTCTAATTTTTTAAGATTTAAAATAACTTTTAATTAAAAATTTGCTTGTTTAGATTTTATATGATTTTTAAATTCGTTTATACTCTAACTTTTAAGTAAATTTACTATTTAAAGATAAAACTAAAACTTTTTTAATGTAATTAAATTAACTATATGTGTTATTTTCTTATTCTAAAATATTTTAAATATTCTTTGTACTTGTCTTGGCAAGATAAACAGGTTTCTATTAAATAGCCTTTTTCGTTATTCCACTCTTTTAAGCCACGGTAATAAAATAGTTTATGTTTTTCATCAATTATGAAAGGGATGATATTATTCTTTAAGCACTCTTTAAACATAATAAGCCTTCCAACTCTGCCATTCCCATCTTGAAAAGGGTGTATACTTTCAAATTTTTTATGGAATTCAATTATTTGTTCAAGGTTTTTTGTCTCTTTTGCATTATATTCTAAAAGCAACTCTTTCATTGCATGTCTTGTTTGTTCTGGTGGGCAAGTCTCTTCTCCGCCTACTTCGTTTGGAAATGCTTTATAATCTCCTACTTTAAAATAACTTTTTCTACTATCACTCGTTCCATTTTTTAAAATATAATGAAGTTCCTTTATCATCCCTTCTGTTAAAGGTTTAAGTGCCCTATCAATAATATAGTCCACACATCTAAAATGGTTGGCTGTCTCAACAATGTCGTCTACATTTATACTACTTGATGCGTCAATTGTGTTTGTCTCAAAAATATAGCGTGTCTGCCCTTTTGTTAATGTACTACCTTCAATGTGATTTGAATTATAGGTAAACTCAATTTGCGTCTTGTGATAAATGCCACCGCTCAGTCTGCTCTTTTTTTCTTCTAATAATCTATTTAGTAGAGAATTTTGTGAAATCTCTTCCTTTTTGACCCTAAGGGGCTTTATTGCATTACTTGGAATATTCCAGGTCTTACCTGTTAAAAACGCACCTGGAATTCTTCCTTGTTTACAATAATTTCTGACCATTCTGTCAGATAAGTTCCATTTTTTTGCAAAACTTGCTACTGATAAATATTCCATAATAAATATACACCTTTTATATTAAAAAGTATATTCCTATATCGGAAATTTGTCAAATAGTTTTAATTATTTATTTCCGATAAATTTAT
>CALWPL010000011.1 GCA_944383405.1 uncultured Clostridia bacterium | reverse complement strand
AAGGAGTTGGCTCAATGAACAAAGAAATAATAAAAAAACTTTTAAGTGATAGTTTTATTATAAGCGAGCACAATGGAATTGTAGTTATAAACAATAAATTTTTTTGTCCAAATGATGATAAAGATTATCCTATTGGCATAAAAGAAAATGATGGTAAAATTATTTTATCTGATATGAGCAACACTTATGCAAGATTAATTGACAATGATATTGATATTGAAGACGAGGATTTATTTGAATATGTAGAAAAAATTGAGCAGGCCTATTATGTTTCTTATGATAGGCAAACTCACGAGTTTTTTATTTTATGTGAAAAATCTAATATAACTCTTGCTTTTGCAAATTTATTACAAGCAATAATTTTAATATCAAATATATATTTACAACTTGAAGAAGAATAAAAATGGTTTAAAATTTTTCTTTTTGTTTACAATTAAAAGCAAAAGGAGAAAGATTATGAACCCATTAAAAGTAGAAACAAAGGAATTAAACGAATATAATATTTCACTTGAAAGAATGTACCCAAAGGCATATGACAAGAAAAAGACTAGTCCATACACTAAGACTCGTGTTATTCTAATGAATGGGACTGAGTATGAAAGTGTATGGTTTTTACATCAATTTGCAAGACACTGCAACAACGATGAAATTAAAAGATATTTGGCACTTGTAAGGGCACAAGAACAAATGCAGCAAAAGAGAATTGCTTGTTTAAAGCCTATTAATGAAAGTATTCTTGAAACTACTCTTGCCTATGAACAACTTGCAATAGATTTAACTGCGACATTAGCACAAAATGATAAAGATAAAGAAAATATAGAGTCCTTAAATTTTGCACTTCTTGAAGATTTCGACCACCTTTATAGGTTTAGCAATTTAATGATTTTGGATAAAGAAAAGTTGGACCCAGAAATGCTAGTTGGGGGATTTACTGAGATTATGCCAGGCAGGCCAACGCTAGCACATCATAGATATCCAGCAGATAATATAAAAAAGGCAATGAATGCTAAAAAGAGTAATTTATACTCAAAACTGGTGGCGGGAATAATAACTGCCGCTGAGCAACAGACCATGAACTATTATATGAATATTAGCCAATGGTATAAAAACGATTTAGGTAGAAAACTTTATGCTGAGATAGGTATGGTTGAAGAAGAACATGTAAGTCAGTATGAAAGTTTAAAAGACCCAAATTGCACTTTTCTTGAACAATGGGTCTTACACGAGTACACGGAAGCGTATTTGTATTATAGTGCTTATAGTGAAGAAAAAGATGAGTATATAAAAAATATCTGGTATGAACATTTTGAAATGGAGTGTGAACATTTAAAAATTGCTTGTATGCTTTTTGAAAAGTATGAAAAGGGGAATGTTGAAGAGGTTATCGGAGATGGGGAGTTTCCAAAATTATTGACTCTTGGGACTAATAAAGATTATATACGAGATGTATTAGAAAGAACTGTTTTATTAACAGGGGATAGACAAGGCTATATAGATATAATGAAATTACAGGACAATGCAGATTTCTTTTTGTATCAAGAAGAATTTGTTGGGAGCGGAGAAAATATAGCAAGTCATATTGTAATAGATGAAGTAATAAAACAAATGGGTCAAGATTATAGGTTTCAAGAAAAAGAACACCCTGTAAAAGAATTAAAAAGCAGAAAAAAAGATAATATTGTATTTGCAAGAAGTAAAAATTAGTAAAATTATTTTGAGAAAATACCTTAGATATGTTACTATATCTAAGTTGAAACACAACAAATGAAAATTTAAAAGGAGTACAACAGAATATGAAAAAATATGTTTGCCCAGTTTGTGGGTATGTTTATGAAGGAGATAATCCACCTGAAAAATGTCCTCTTTGTGGAGCGGCGCTTGAACTTGTTGAAGAAGGAGAAAAACCTTGGCCAGCAGAGCATATTGTTGGGGATAGCAGCAAGTTGCCAAAGGAAATTGCAGAAGGGCTTAGAATGAATTTTAATGCAGAATGCAGTGAAGTTGGCATGTATCTTGCAATGAGCAGAGTTGCACATAGAGAAGGTTATCCAGAAATTGGCATGTACTATGAAAGAGCCGCATATGAAGAAGCAGAACATGCAGCAAAATTTGCAGAACTTCTTGGAGAAGTAGTTACATCTTCCACAAAGAAAAATCTTGAAATGAGAGTTGAAGCAGAATTTGGGGCGACGGAAGGCAAGACAAAACTTGCCACGCTTGCAAAACAACTTAATCTTGACGCAGTTCATGATACTGTTCATGAAATGGCAAGAGACGAGGCAAGACATGGTAAGGCATTTAAGGGATTGCTCGACAGATATTTTAAAAATTAATTTTAAAAAAGGGAATAACAAATTTATGTTATTTTCTTTTTTTTTACATAATTAGTTTGTTAGAATAAATGTTTAATGATATACTAAAATAGTTAAAAAATAGGGATATTAATATTATGATAAAAGACATATCTGTTTTGATGAGTTTAACAAGTGAAACTAAGGCTAGTGATATTGAGATTTCACTAAAAAGTATTTTAAATCAGACTTATAGACCAACTCAAATTATCATTATTCAAAGTGGAGAAATTGAAGAAGATGCAATATTTACGCTTGAATCAATAAGGGAGCAGCATAGTTTAATTGAAATATATAAAAACGAAAATTTTGACTCAGAGAATAAAGCCTTAAATTTTGGATTGCAGTATTGCAAAGGAGATTATATCGCTCTTTATAAGTGTGGGAGTGTAAGCAAGCAAACAAGATTTGAAGAACTAGTTTCTCAGTTTGAAAAGGATAGCGAACTAAGTGTAGTTGGCTCAAATTATGCTATTAAGAGCATTGATAAGGAAACAGAGATTAAAAAGTGTATATCAACACATGATGAAATAGTTAAAAAATTAAAGAAAACAGATGTTTTAAATAGTTTTACTTTGCTTATAAAAAAAGAAATTCTTTTAAAAGCAGGTGGGGTCTTAGATTGGGCATATTTAGATGATTGGTATTTGTTGTCTAGATTATATTTAGCAGGTGCTAAGTTTTATAATATTCAAAAAAATTTATTAACTATTAGTAGTCAAAATAAAGAAAATAAATCTAAAAAACTTGAAGTCTTTAAAAGTACAAAAGGTTTATTAAAATTCATGAAAACAAATAAGATTATAAATAGTTTTGAGTATTTTATTTATTGCATAGGAAATTTTATTAAAGTCATGATAAAGTAAGTTAAAACTTATACAGGGGAATTATTTTAAATGAACAAGGCAATTAATTTTGTAAAAGTAAATTTTGAATTTTTAAATTATATTATTTTGTCAATTTTGTTATTTTTGGGTTGTTTTTTTGAAATTGCAATTTGGCTACTTCTTTTTTATGCAATTTTTATAAGTTTTTTTTATAATTATGAAAAGATTTTTGCCTTGTATTTGTATCTTTCTTCTTTTATAGGACTTTTTTCATTATCAGTAAGTTCCCCATTGTTTACCTTTGATCTTTTTAGTTGTGTGTTAAGTGCAATTATTTTAATAAGATATGTTTATGAAGTTATAAAATTTAAAGAAAGATTAAATTTTAAAACCTTAATTCCTATTTTAGTTTTTTCTGTGTTTTTAGTACTTCCTCTTCATAACTTGCATGGTTTACCAATTATAAAAACTATTTTATTTTTTTTGGTTTTATATGTGATAAATGAAAAGAAAGAAAAAATTAGTCTTAGCAAAATAGTCCTTTTATTTTCACTTGGACTTATTGTATCTTCATTCTTTGCATTGTTTAAATCAATTTCGCCAAGACTTTTGGAAATAATTCCTAGCCAGTTTGTAGAAAATACATTTAGATTTTCTGGTCTTTTTCTGCATACAAATAATTTTGCAATGCATGCAACCATTAGCCTAAGTTTATTGTTTTTTTTAAGGTACCAAAATAAAATTTCTTCTACACAATTTTTATTTCTTTTTACCCCTATTTTTATTTTTACTTACTTAACCCTTTCTCGTAATTTTATAATTTCATTTATAGTTGCGTTACTACTATTTTTAATTTTTTATCTGATAAAGAACAAAAAGAAATCTTTAAAATTTATGTTTGTTTTTGGAGCAGTTTTATTAATATCAGTTTTATGCTGTTTTAATACTACAAAAGTTTATATGTTGCGTATAATCTCAACTGGGGAGTCTATTACAGATAATGTTGAAGAAGATACAAGTTATCAAACAGATGAGTGGTGGGAAGATGTTTATAATGGAGAAATAAAATATGACCCAGGACGATTTGGTATATGGGAGATGTATTTAAAAGATTTTTCTTCATCAGCAAATCAAATTTTATTTGGAAAGGGAGTAGGTTCAGTTGGTGTTGGTCAAATGGCGGCACACAATCTCTTTATTGAAACTTTATGGAGATATGGGGTAATAGGCTACTTGCTTATACTAAGCATAATAATTTCCTTCATTGATTTTAAAAAATTAAAAGGAAAGTTTAAAACTTATACTTCACTTCTCTTAATTATTCTTCCATATTTTTGCCTTGCGTTATTTGAATCAACTCCTATGGATTTAGTTTTCTATGTTCCAGTTATTCTAGCATTTTTTGAAATATCAAAAAAGAAGGATGAAAAGAAAAGAGTACTTTATTATAACACCTGTCTTGATATGGGCGGAACAGAAGTGTATATGGTTAATTTAATTGAGAGTATGGATAAATCAAAATTTGATTTTGATGTGCTTATAAAGTCAAGCAAAATAAAAAATCAAATTTTAACAAAAAGGCTAGAAGATATTGATGTTAAAATAAATTACTTAGGGAAATCTTTTCTAGCACAAATGTTAAATGCTGTTATATTTTTCTTAAAAAATAGTAATAAGTATGACATCATACATATTAATGCAACAAGCCAGGTTGTCGGAATATTTGCCTTTTTTGGTAGCCAGTTTGGGAATATTCAAAAAGTTATTTTTCACTCTCACATGGGTGGAAATGATAATAAAGAAAATTTTACAGATAAAATAGGACTTTTCCTTGTTAAAAACTTTGCAACAGATTTGGTCTCATGCTCTGATAAAGCAAGCGAATTTATGTTTAAGAAAAAAATTGCTGAAAGTGGAAAAGTAATCATACTAAACAATGCTATTGATTTAGAAAAATTTAGATTTAATGCTGAAATTAGAAAAAAGTATAGAAAAGAATTGGATTTAGAAAATAATTTTGTTATTCTTAATATAGGCAGATTTGTTCCACAAAAAAATCAGGAAAAATTAGTTGAAATTTTTAGTTGTATTTCAAAAAAAGATAAAAGTGCAAAACTAGTTTTTGTGGGTGTTGGAGATTTGCAAGAAGATGTAAAGAAAAAGGTCTTAGAATTGAAGTTAGATAGTAATGTATTATTTTTAAATGAGCGAAAAGATGTCAACTGTATTTTACAAGCAAGTGATGTTTTTGTAATGACATCAATTCATGAAGGCTTGCCGATTGTTGCTGTTGAAGCACAGGCTTCTGGGCTCCCACTAATTTTGTCTGACGCTATATCTCGTGAAACAAATATAACCGGAAATTGTACTTTTATTGATTTAAAAGAAAATAGTGAAATCTGGGCAAATAAGATTTTAGAATTGAAAAAATTTAAAAGAGAAGATACAAGTGAAAAAATAATTCAGGCTAAATTTGATAAAAATTCTGCAAAATTACAAATAGAAAAGTTATATCTTGGAGGATAATATGATTAATATAGCAAAATCAATTAAAGAATTTGGATTTAAATTTACAACAAATTATTTATACTTTAAAGTATTAAAAAAGTTAACTGGTAAACACAAGTACAGGGACAAGTGGTTTCAAAACATAATAAAATATCTTTATAAGAATTATTATAACTTGGTACCAAAGGATACAAAGATTGAGATGCTTGATAGTGATTTTAAGGTTTGGGTTTTTTGGTGGCAAGGAAAAGAAAATATGCCAGATATTGTAAAGGCATGTTTTAACTCTGTACAAAAGATATACACAAATAGAGTTGTATTAATTACAAAAGAGAATTTCAAACAATATGTTGATATTCCAGATTACATTCTTGAAAAATTTGATAAAAAGATTATGACTATAACTCATTTTTCAGACATTTTAAGAGCCTGTCTCCTATCTATTTATGGTGGTATTTGGCTTGACGCTACAATTTATTTAGCAGGAGACATTACGCAGGATTTAATTAATTTACCTTTTTACACAAACAACATACAAGATGGAGACAAATATAATGGGTATGTAAGCAAAGGTAGGTGGAGCGCTTTCTTTATGAGCGGGGCAAAAAACAATCCTATATTTGTTGGGTTAAGAGATATATTTTTTGAATATTGGAAAAAGCATAATTATCTTATAGATTATCTTTTTATTGATTATTGTATTTGTATGATGTACGATAATGTGCCGATTGTTAAAGAATTAATTGATAATGTCCCAGTTAACAATGTAGATATTTATGGTCTTTCAAATAATTTATTTAAAAAATATGACGAGAACTTATATAAAAAATTAACTAATACAACAAAAATTTTTAAATTAGGTTGGAGAATTAGTGAAGAAGATAAAAATATAGAAGGTACTTTTTATAAACATATTTTAGGAGAAAAATAATGGATAAAGTTAGCATTATAGTTCCTGTATATAACGCAGAGAAATATTTAAATAGTTGCATAGATAGTTTAGTAAATCAAACTTATAAAGATATTGAAATACTCTTAGTGAACGACGGGAGTTTAGATAATAGTCTTTCAATTTGTAAAACACGCCAAGAATTAGATAATAGAATTAAGATTATAAATAAAGAAAATGGTGGGGTTTCAAGTGCGAGAAATTGCGGTTTAGATAATGCAACAGGAAAATATGTAGCCTTTTGTGATAGTGATGATACAATGTGCCTAGATATGATTGAGAGATTAGTGCACGAAATAAAAAAGAATAATGTTAAAATGGTTATGTGCGGTTTTAGTAATTTTCTAAATAAAACCGATGTGCACATAGTAGCAAATGGTAATAGTGGAATAGTAAATATTGAAAACACAAAAGATTTAAATGAATTTGTATATTCGCCTAATTACAATGTTTCTGCAGTTTGGAATAAATTATATTTAAGAGAAGCAATAAATGACTTAAGATTTATTGAAACGGTTTCATGGGGAGAAGACCAAATTTTTAGTCATGATTTTTTACTTAAAAATCCTGTTTTTTATTATTTAAAAGATCCTCTTTATAATTATAATCATAAAAATTCAACATTATCAAATGTTAGATTGAAAAACTATATTGTCGAGACTATGAAACTTTGCTTATATAAAGTGCAATTTGTAAACAAATTAAAAAACATAGACGATAAGTTTAAACAAACATATTATTTTGAAATAATAAAACCTCTTTTTGGTGGAATATATTTTGAAGTTAAATATAATGGGAAAAATAGAGCAAAAGAACTTTTAAACGAATATTTAGAAAAAGATTTTGTAAAAAATGCTATTGAAAATTTCAAGCCAAAGGGACTAGAACAAAAAATTGCTTTTTATTGCGTAAAAAATAAAAAAATTTCACTTGCATATTTTTTGCTTAAAACAAGGCGATTTTTAAAAGGTATGTAAAATGGCAAATAGAAAAGAAAAGTCGTTAAAAAATTTAATAATTGGAATTTTATACCAAGTCTTACTCTTGGTATTAAATTTTGTATGCAAAACTTTTCTTATTCAAAAACTGGGAAGAGATGTTCTTGGTATAAATTCGCTTTATTCTAGTATTTTGTCAATTTTAAGTCTTGCTGAACTTGGAATGGGTAGTGTATTAATTTTTTCTCTTTATAAATCAGTAGCACAGCATGATGAAGAAAAAATGGCTGCCTACATGAATTATTTTAAAAAAATTTATAATATAATTGCACTTGTTGTTTTGGTGCTCGGTTTATGCGTTGCTCCTTTTTTAAAATTTATTGTTTCACCAGATGTTGCTATTACAGATAGTGATTTATTTATTTACTATATACTATTTTTGTCAAATGCAGCATTATCTTATTTGCTTAGTTATAAGCAGACAATTATTGAAGCCCATCAAGACATATCAATTATTAAAATTTTTTGGATGGTAAATTTAACTATTCGGTCAATATTAAGGATAGTTTTATTATTTGTTATACCTGATTATAGAATATATATTTTGGCTGAAATAGTTTGTAATTTTTTAACAAATTTGGCACTTTCAATTTATGCAGACAAAAAATATCCATTTATAAAGAACAAGCAATGCACACTTTCTAAGGAAGAAAAAAATAGTATAAAGAGTAATATAAAAGATACTTTTTTATACAAACTTGGAAATGTTATAATTTCAAATACAAGTTCAATCATAATATCTGTTATGATTAGTACTATTATTGTAGGGTATGTTAGCAATTATAATACTATTATATCTTCTCTATCGGGTTTTCTTGGCATTTTAAATAGTGCGGTTTTTGCTAGTATTGGAAGTGTTTTGCTTGAAAAAAACAAAGAAAAATCTTTAAAAATTTTTCGTACTTTACTTTTAATGTTTCATTATTTGTCAGCATTTTGTGCGATTGCCATGTTTGTAACCTTTAATGATTTTATTTTATTGTGGTTAAATGACTCCCAATATGTGCTTGACACATATTCGGTTCTTGCAATGTGTGCTTATTTTTATTTGCAAAACATAGCAATTCCTGTTACATGTTATAGGGAGAATTATGGACTATTTAAAAAGGTAAAATTTTATCTAATTATTTCGGCAGGGTTAAATCTTGTGTTATCAATATTACTATGTTATTTACTGGGGCTTGTAGGGATATTTTTAGGTTTGATTTTAAGTAGAATTTTTGTTGTAGACGCTCTTGAACCACCATATTTATACAAAGAAGTTTTTGAAACTTCTGCAAAAGATTATTATTTAAGACAAGGCGGAATGTTTATATTAACTATTGCTTCTGGGGTTATAAGTTACTATTTATGCTCATTAATTCAAGGAGTATCTATTCTTAATTTTATTTATAAAGGACTTATATGCTTTGCTATAACGACGCTTTTATTTTTCCTTTGTACTTTTAAATCAAATGAAATGAAATACTTAAAAGAAATGGCATCTAATTTAATCAGTGGTTATGTGAAAAAGAAAAAAAGTAAAAAAGTGGGAATTATCAGTAATGAACAAGATAGAGTAAAACAAGAGAACAAAGTAATGCAAGAGAATATAGAAAAACAAGAGAATAAATTAAAAGAAGAAAAACAAGAAAAATTTGAAAATACTGAGTAATTTATTTTGTGAGTTTTAAAAAAGTTGATATAATTAGTTATTAACAAAACTTGATAAATTGTTGATAACTTATTTTGTTTAAGTGCACAAAGGGGGAAATTATGAAATTAACCGAAGAAGAAAAAAGTATTCTTGAAGGTAAGGAAGGAAAAACAAAGGCGAAGATAATGCAGACGCTTGTTGAATTTGGAGATTTATTTGGAGCAGAAGAATTTGTGCCAGTAACGACAAGTGGACATCTTGTTACATCTTTTGGAATAGGGTTATTAAAACCTGTTTATCGAATTATGGACGAAATAATTGAAGCAGGACTTAAAACTCCTTATCCGTTTACAATGGACCCACGACCTATTGATTATAAAAATGTAAAATGCGGGTTACTTAATAAACTAATTTTTAGTAAGATAATGTATTCAAAGCAAAAAACTTATGAAGAGCAATTAGCAAAAATTGGTTTAAAAGATAAAAATGCTTTTACCTGTACTTGCTATCTTAAAGAAGTTGGAAATACGCCAAAATATGGGGATATTCTATCATGGGCAGAGAGTAGTGCTGTTGTATTTGCAAATTCGGTACTTGGTGCTAGATGTAATAGGAATAGCGGGATGCTTGATATATTTGGAGCACTACTTGGAAAAGTTCCTAAGTTTGGTTTACTAACAGATGAAGGCAGGAAAGCAAATTGGGTTATTGAAGTAAAAACATCTTCTCTCCCAGAGGCACAAATTTTAGGTAGTGCTATTGGTATGAAGGTTATGGAAGATGTTCCTTTTGTCGTAGGGCTTGATAAATTTTTAGGAAAAGAAATAAATGATGATGTTATATCTTATTTAAAAGATTTTGGGGCAGCGACAGCATCAAATGGTGCAGTAGGTTTATATCATATTGAAAATTTAACTCCTGAGGCAAAGAAGTTTGGAAAGAAACTTTTAAATGAAAATGTAAAGACTTATGTTATAGATGACGAAGAGTTAGAGAGAGTTTATAAAAGTTATCCAATAATGTGGAAGGATAAGGATGCTAAGCCTAGCCTTTGCTTTATAGGATGCCCACATTTGACATATAATCAACTTATTTCATGGGCAAATAGGATTGAAGAAAATTTAAAATTAAGTAATAGAAAAAAGGTTTGTATTAGAACTATAATGACAACAGCACCTGATGTGTTTGATAAATTTTCAAAAACAGAAGAATATATAAAACTTAAAAAGTTTGGGGTAAATATTTCTTCTATTTGTCCTTTAATGTATACAAATAATCCTATTGCGGGAAGCAAGCCAATTATTACAAATAGTAATAAACTTAGGACTTATTCTAAATCAAGATACTATAAAGATGAAGATATTGTAAAAATAATTTGTGGGGTGAAATAAAATGGCAAAGGAATTTAAGGGAAGAGTAATTTGTAAAGGAAGTTATGAAGGGGAATGTGTTGTATCAAGGCAAGGTTTAAATACACTTGCAACATTTCAAAAATCTGCTTTAAAAAATGCTAAAAAAATAATTGGTTCAGATCAAAACAATCCAGATGTTTTTGGTAAAAACTTAACTGGTATTGCTCTTATATTACCACAAACTATCGGTTCAACAACAGGCGGATTAGTAATTCAAACTATTTGTCAAATGGGAATTAATCCTGCGGCACTTTTATTTAGCGAAGAAATTGATTCACTGGCAGCAAGTGGTGTAATTCTTGCAAAAAATTGGGAAAATTCAAATATTATTGCTATTGATAAATTGGGAAAGGACATATTATCTGAGATTAAGACTGGGGATAAAATAAAAATTAGCGAAGATGGCACTGTGAGTTTGCTTAGTTAGATTTACTTTTTAAAAAATAAAACTTTTAATAGTAGCAGTTTTGTCTTTGATATGTTTATAGATTTAGGATGTAATAATTAATATGAACTATAAAAAACTATTTATATTGTTAATTGTTCTTTTTATGCCTTTTTGTATTAGTTGTACTAAAGATAGCCCTAAGGACTTACAGGTTTTTGGTGTGTGGTGGTGGAATAGTAGCCTTGGGGAAGAATACTTAACTTTTGCAAAAAACAATGGAATAAATGAAATTTATTATTGTGAAAATGATTTAGATGAAAAGTCGTCTAAATTTATTGAGAGTGCAAATAAATTAGACATAGATGTATACTGGCTTATAGAGGATGTTTCTTGGCTACATGATTATAATTTAGTGTATAACGAGATTGAAAGGTATATAGAGTATAATAAAAATAATTTATCAAATCAGTATAGCGGAATTCATCTTGATATTGAGCCACACCAAGATGATAACTTTGATAATGATAGGTATATGCTTATACATAACTTGATTGAAGTTGCAAGCAACTTACAAATTAAATATCCAGATATTAAATTTGATTATGATATCCCGTTTTGGCTTGAAGATGAGATAGAATTTAATGGGGTTAAAAAGAGTGCTTATAAACATATATTTGACAATGCAAATAGAATTTTTTTAATGAGTTATAGAGATAGCCATGAAGAAATGTTAGAAGTGTCCAAAGAAGAAATTTCTTATGCAAGGGAAATAAATAAAACAGTTGTTTTAGGGGCAGAGACTAGTAAGAGTAGTGAAGGAGATAACATTACATATTACGAAGAAGGTTCGTCATATCTGGCATCTCAAATTAAGTTATTAAAAAGCAAATTGCCAAAAAACTCAGGAGTGGCAATTCATCATATTTTGAGTTGGTATCAATTAAAAAAATAAAAAAGTATAAATTTATATAGATTATTTTTAAATTAGTTAATATGGGATTTTACAAAAGTAAAAATTTTTTACAGGTGAGTTAGTATAAAAATGGATAAAGGTATTAGTTTTTATTTTGGTTTTATAAGTAATATAGATGAAAGAGCAAAAAAGATTAAAGAGTATGGTTTTTCATCAGTTATTACTTGTGCTGACAAAAAATTTAACTATCAAAATGGAAGTATTAGAAAGCAAGTTAAAGTTTTTAGGAAGTACAACCTAAAACTTTCTAGTCTTCACATGAGATATAATGCTAGTGAACTACATTTTTTCTTTGAAGAAGGGAGAAAAGGAGAGAAATTAAAAAGACTTTTAATTAAAGATGTTAAAATTGCAAGTAAATATGGGTTTACATGTGTTGTTGTTCATTTAGATGGCAATTATTCAGAAATTGGAGAAAAAAGATTAAGACAAGTTTTATCAGTTTGTGAAAAATTAAATGTTCCTCTTGCTATTGAAAATCTTAGACATAAACAAATATTTTTTGATGTGTTTAAAAATATAAAACATAAAATGTTGAAATTTTGTTATGACGCTGGACACAATAATGCGTTTGATAAAAATTATGATTATTTTAAAAATTTTGGGGGTAAATTAATCACTTTGCATCTCCACGACAATGACGGAACTTTTGATCAACATACCCTAACTTGTTTTAGCGGAAATATTAATTGGGATAATATTGCAAAAAATTTGGCACAATATAATAATTTATCGCTTGATTATGAAGTTTTTTATAAAGAAAAATATAATTTAACAGAAGATGAATATCTTAAACTTGTAATAGAGCAGGCAAAAAAGTTTGAGAGTTTAATTCTTAGTTATAAAAATAAAAACCAATAAAAACGAATGTGAACTACATAGATGTTCACTCAAATTAAAACCCACTAGTTAAATGAAATTTAAAAAGTTAGAAACTTAAAATAATATTTCAAAACTAGTGGGCTTTATTTATATACTTAATTGATTATAATAAAATAATCTTATTTTTCTTGAGTAGCAAGATTTTCTTTACAATTTTCTTTTATACTTTCAATATAATTTAATCTTTTATCTAAGGTTTCTTTACTATTACAAAAATCATATGTGTCAGTAGTAAAGGCAAAATTATCAAAAGATACGCCATAAGACTCACAGATTTCACTGAACTCTTTTTCTTTAAATGTTATACCATTTTCTCTATAATATTCTTTAAAAATTCTTTCTCTTATGGCACTAAATGATGTTTGCTCACCTGTTTTAAGAAGCAAAGGCTCTTCGCCAACGGCAACATAAGGAAGGGTTTTTAACTTTCCTGCAAGTTTTGGAGTATTTTCGCTCAATTCAAAAAGGTTTAAATTTTTATCATGAACATCTTTTATTATATTTAAAATGTCTTGCTGGTTATCAAAATTTGTATAAATGATAAAGTTATCATTTCTATCATTTTTTTCTAGTAAAATTTTGCCGCTAAAAGGAATTTTATTTTTTATACATTCATTTTTTAGTGTGTCCATTAACTCAAAGCGGTTATTTGCCTTTATATTAAGATATAGTCTTAAATCAATAGGGCGGTCTTTCAAAACAGCGTTTTCAATAAACAAATAGCCTTGTTTTTGGTCTTGTAGTCTCATTGGAGACTTTAATCCTTTAAAGTATTCGCACCCATCTGTTTTTTCGTAAATCAGAGATTCTAGTGCATTTATTTTTCCAAGTGAAGTACCTGGGAAAAATTTGTCAAATTTAATATCAAGATTAAAATTCTTCAAGGAAGAATAAAAATCAAGAATTTTTTCTTTTTCGGTTTGATTTAAAGAGATTTCTGGAAAGTCGTTTTCTATCTTTTTAAGGACTTTTTCCTTCCATGCTTTAATTTCATTTAAAACTTGATTATGTAATTTCTCATCATCAAAAGGGTCTTGTTTAGTCATGCCTTCAAGAGCATATCTTCTTGCAAGTCTTATATAAGTAGGAGATGTCTGTTTTTGAATTGTTTGAATATAGTTTGTATAAATAGACTCTATATCTGGTTGTATAGTATTATCAAATAAAACTTTTCTTTTGTTTTTTAGTGTGTTTTGTTCTTTTGTTAAAAAATTATAATAATCTTGATTTGAGTTGAGCCCATAAACGCTTAAGTATTTTTTGATTGCAGAAACAAAAGGTTTGTCGTCTTGCCCTTTAAAACTAAAATCAATTAATTCTGGTATTCTTAATTTTTTTACATTCATATTTTTTTCATCCATTTGTAGTAACCTCTAATAGTTTTATTCTACAGGAAGATTTGTAATTTAGTCAAGGTTAAATTTATTTAAAGTTTATTATTGGTATTTTGTACAAAAAAATTTGTATAGAAAAATTTTGAGGCAAATAGAATTTTAAAAACTTTATATCGAATAAAAATAAATTTGAATTTTGGATTTTCTTGTCTTTTATTGTTTTTTATAAATAAAAATTAAATTTTTAAACAGGATATAAGTGGAGGTTAAAATGAATTGTACTAATTTAAAAAAATTTTCTGTATTTGTGGTTTTAATTATTGCGTTATGTGCCATGTTTTTTTGTCAGTTTTTTGGGGGAGAAAAATGCTTTGCTATGGAAGAAACAAGTGAAAATGTAGTTGAAGCAAAAGAAAGTGAAAATACATTAGGCACTCAAGAATTAGAAAACAATACACAGACAAACGAATTGACAAAAGATACAAATTTACAAACGAAGATAAATAATATTATAGAAATTCGTACAAAAGCAAAGAAAGATTTTGATGCGGATTGTGCATATTTATCAGTACAAATAGATACTCTTGATTTAGATAAGACCGTCTCAAATAACAAAAATAAAGATATTGTTAATAAAATTGTTAATGTTCTTGAAGAAAAGGGAATAAGTAAAGATAATATTGAAGTTGGTTATTCAAATTACTATTTAACTCGTGAAGGTTTTGTCAATAATTTATGTGGGACAAGAACTTGTACAAATTTAAGTATATATATTGATAATCTAGAAAATTTATATGAAATTATAGATTTAATTCAAGAAAATGGTGGAAAAACAAATTCAATTAATTATAAATTGAAAGACTATGAAGCAAAATACGATGAAGTTTTACTTGTGGCAATAGAGAAATCAACACAAAAGGCACAAAAGATGCTTAATAAGGAAGAGATTAATTTAATTAAACTAAAAGAAGATTATGTTTACTCATGTGAAACAAAATATCAAAATTATTATGAAGGAATAAGTAGAGATTTATTAAAGGCAAAAATTAGTATTGAGGCACAGGTTGAAGTTATTGCATTTTAAAAAATTATATTAAAAAATTAATAGGGGGATACCCTATTAGTTTTTTTATTTAATAGTTAAAGAAAATTTAAATTAAAAAATTACCTTTGTTGAATTAAAGACATGAGAATGAATAAGTTTGACAAATGTTAATGAAAACTATATTATAAATTACACATAGGCATAAACATTTTGTAAATAAAAGGTTGCATTAAAATCAAAGTTGATTTTTCAAAGGAGAAGAATGGTAAATCAAAAGAAGTGGGGAAAGAATAGGTACATAGTTCAAGAACTTGTAAGAAGAAGCGTTAAAACACAATATAGAAATTCTGTTTTAGGAGTTTTATGGTCTGTTTTAAATCCGCTACTAAATATGCTTGTAATGTGGCTGGTTTTTAGTCAAATTTTTGGGAGAAACGATCCAGTTTATCCTGTTTATTTACTTACAGGCAATATTCTTTTCCAAGCATTGAGATCAGCAACTGAAGGGTCGCTCACTTCTCTTGTTAATAATAGGGGTCTTATTACAAAGGTAAAGTTAGATAACTTTTTATTCCCATTATCTTCTACGCTTTCTTCTCTTGTTAATTTTGGTTTTTCATTTATTTCTCTTGTTATAATAATGTTTTTTATGCAAGTTATTGGGGGATACCAGTTGTTCGGTTTTCAAATTTTAGCAATAGTTCTTATGCTTCCTGCCTTTTTATTATTTGAATACGGAATATCTTTGTTTCTTAGTGTGCTATATGTTTTTTTCAGAGATATAAAACATTTATATCGAGTGTTTTTAACTCTTTGGACTTACCTTACTCCTGTTTTTTATAAAATTGAAGCAATAGATTCGAATTCTTTTGTGTATTCAATACTTAAACTTAATCCAATGTATTATTTTTTAACTTATTTTAGAGATTGCGTTTATAATATGAATTACTTGGGTCAGGGTATGCCATCGTGGAAAATATTGGGGCTTTTATATTTATGTGGAATAGTCTTTTTCCTTGTGGGGTATGCAGTTTATAAGGGATTAAATAAAAAAGTTATTAGTTATGTGTAGGTGAGTTATGGATGAAAATAATAATGATTATTTACTAAAAATTGAAAATTTAGACATGCAATTTAGAATGCCTGCATTAAAAATGAATACTTTAAAAGAAAGAGTTGTAAATTTTTTTAAAGGTAAAAGAATAAAAGCAAAAACTTTAAAAGTTTTAGAAAATATTAATTGCCAGATAAAAAAGGGCGAATCGTTAGGTGTTATTGGGCATAATGGAGCAGGTAAATCAACTTTGTTAAAATTAGTGGCTGGCATATATTCTCCGACTGCTGGCAAAATTGATTTAAAGGGGAGTGTTGTCTTACTTAATCTTGGTGCTGGATTTGATATGGAAGCGAACGCAGAAGAGAATATTTATCTTAATGGGGCTATTCTTGGATTTAGTAGAAAGGAAATGAAAAAGAGATTTAACTCAATTATAGAATTTGCTGAACTTCAAGACTTTGTAAAAATGCCACTTAAAAATTATTCATCTGGAATGATTTCAAGGCTTGGTTTTGCGATTGCCATTGATGTTCATCCAGACCTTCTTCTTGTCGATGAAGTTTTATCTGTTGGAGATGCGAACTTTCAAAAAAAATGTATAGAAAAAATAAAAGCACTGAAAGAGAGCGGTGTTTCCTTTATGTTTGTATCTCACAATATTCAACAAGTTAAAAACTTATGTGAAAAGACTTTGTGGATTGAGAATTCAAAAGTAATGGGCTACGGACCAAGTCAAGAAATTTGTGGTAAGTATCTAGAATACTGTAATAATAAGAAAAATTAAATTTTATTTATATTGAAATTTAGGTAAAAAGTATGTTTTACCTTATTGATTTTGGAATTAATAAAAAATAGCGTTAAAATTTATGTCGCTGTTTTTATTTTGTGTTATTTATTAAAATAAAAGACTAAAATATGGTTTTTTATTATTGATTTTATTAAAGTTTTGTTATACTATAAATTAATAAAAAGAGGAAGAAGATGAAATCAATTTACACATATTACAAAGAGAGACTTGTTGAAATAAGTGGTAAGAATAGAAGCTTGTATTCAAGACGAATAAGCAAGAAAAATAGTTTTGACATAGGGAAACTCTTTGAACTTGATTACGAAGCAATTAATGAACTTATGGATTTTTTATGGCGTGAAAAAAAATATTCTTTTTCTATTATAAAAAAGGAAGATAAGGCAAGAATTGCTAAAAATCTTGGGCTTGAACAAAAATTTGCAAAGAACGCAGAGAGACTAAATGAACTCTCAGGAAAAGAAAAAAGTGCTGAGAGTTTTAAACTTGAAAGACAAAAAAGAGAAGAAACAAAAAAGGCTCTTATTGCGCAAGTTAATGCCGTTAGAAGTCTTAAAAGAGAAATAGAAGAAATTGCAAAAGAGACTGGAAGATATGAACTATTTATAGGGTATCCTTTTGTTCAGGGGTATCTTGGAAAAGATATGCCTATAAAAGCACCGCTTATTTTATTTCCTGTTTCGGTTGACATACCCGATGAAACAACAGTTGAAATAGAGATAAAAAGAGATGAGCCAATTCAACTTAATAAAGTTTTAATTCTTGCGTATGCGAAACAAAAGAGACTCAAACTTGAAGACATGGATATGGAATTTAAGGGGAGTTTAAACAGTAAATTTAAAAATGTTGGCGAAGTTATTAATTATTTAAGGAGTTATAATATAAGAATTGGATATAGTCCAAGAAAAGGGTTATTTGATTTTGAGAAAGCAAAAGAACCTTATGTGGGACAACCGCTTGAAATAAAAAATTTTTGTGTTCTTGGTAGATATCCTCTTGCAAACTCTATTTATAATGACTATACATTATTAGAAAAAAGGCTGCTTACTAATGATGCAATAAATGAACTTTTATATGCAAAATCTCCTAAGAGAAGCAAAAAAGTTAGTAATGATTTATATACAGTAAGCAACTTAGACTATGCACAAGAAAATGCAATATATAATCTAAATAAAAATGGAAACATGGTTATTTATGGGCCTCCTGGAACGGGGAAATCTCAAACTATTGTAAACATCATAACCGATGCTTTATGTAAAAATAAAAGAGTTCTTGTTGTTTCTCAAAAGAAGGCAGCACTTGATGTAGTTTATAATCGACTTGGGACTTTAAATAATAAAGTTATGTTCGTAACAGACCCTGAAAAAAACAAGGTGGCTTTTTATGAAAGGGTTAAAACTGCTCATGATGAAATAATGAAATACAACTTAAGTGTTTCCTTAGAAAAGTACAACGAAATCCATGAAAAATTAAGAGTAGAAGAAGAACAATTAAAGAGTATAAGTGAGGTGTTATTTACTCCAACTGAATTTGGAATTTCTCTTCAACAAATGTATGTTAATTCACAAATAATTGGCAAAAATAGTTATGAATATACAATATATCAAAATATGCTTAAAAATAAAAAAGTAATGGCACTTACATATCCAGAATTGAATGAAAGTTTAAGACTAATTAAAGAAAAGAACAAAGCAGAATTATATTATAAATTTGTTGAAGCAAAGAAAAACAACCCGTTTGTTGATAACATAAAAAATGATTTGGAATTTCACATTGTAAACCAGACATTGTCAAGACTTAACAGGTTATTAAGTTCTAGAATCGCTCCTTTTGATATGTCAAAATATTCAAATTCAAGACAATTAATTGCCTTTTATATTGACAATAAACTGCAAACAAATGACCTTGATAAATTAGTTAAATTTGTAAGTAAAAATAAATATCCAAAAACATATACTGCTTTTTATACAAGTTGCGTATTATTTCCTGCACTTCCTTTTACAATTTTGTCAAAGCGTAAAAAAGAAGAAGTCATAAAAGAAGATTTTAATAAGGCACTTGAAGCAATAAATGAATACACTGCCGATTTTAAATTTTTGCAAGATGTGCTAACAGAAAATGGATACGCAATGATGATTGATAATATTTTAAATGGCAACACTCTTTACCTGCGACTACTTGCAAAAGCATTAGAAAATTATGTTGATTTGAGGGACTTGAATTTAACTCTTGCAGAACTTTCTGACAATGAAAGAATAATTTTAAAATTTGCATATAAAAGTACAGATAGTAAGACTAGATATCTTGAAACTATTGATAAACTTAAAACAATTCGTGTTTATCATGAGGCAAGTTTGCTAGAAGATAAATATAAAAATGAACTCTCTAAAATTATGGACTATGAAAATATTAAGAATCGTATTATTTCATTAAAAAGCGAGTTGCAGCAAGTATCAAAGGCTATATGTGCTGAAAAATTTGTTGAAGAATATAAAACTTTCTTTAATGAAGATAAAGAAAATAAAAATTATTTATATCAAATTACAAAACAGCAAAATCAATGGCCAATTCGTAAATTCATGGAAATATACGGAGATTATTTGTTTAAACTATTTCCTTGTTGGTTGTTATCTCCAGAGAGTGTGTGCACAATTTTACCGCTTACTAAGAATTTGTTTGATTTAGTATTGTTTGATGAAGCATCTCAGGTATTTATTGAGAACACTTTGCCTGTAATTTATCGTGGGAAAAATATTGTTGTAGCAGGGGATTCAAAGCAATTAAGACCAACAGCGACTTTTATGAAAAGATATATGGGTAGTGATTTAGATGACGACCTTGATTATTCGACACAGGCAGCCCTTGAGGTGGAAAGTTTACTTGACCTTGCCATGACTAGGTTTAAGAGTGCAAATCTTACTTATCATTATAGAAGCAAAAATGAAGAATTAATTAATTTTTCAAATCAATGTTTCTATGATGGAAGGTTACAGGTCGCCCCAAATACTTGTAAAAATATTAGACAAAAGCCAATACAAAGAATTAAAGTAAATGGCTCTTGGCTTAATAGAAGTAATAAAGAAGAAGCAAGAGCAGTTGTTGATGTTTTGAAGAAAGTATTCAGTAATAGAAAACATAAAGAATCCATTGGGATTATAACCTTTAATGCTGAGCAGGAAAATGCAATTGAAGATGCTATTGATATTGAGTGTGAAAAGAACCCTAAATTTAGAGATTTAATTATAAAAGAGCAAAATAGAAAGGAAAATGGCGAAGACATAAGTTTATTTGTAAAGAATCTTGAAAATGTTCAGGGAGATGAGAGAGACATTATTATTTTTAGCATTGGATATGCAAGAAATGAAAATGGCAAAGTAGTTGCTCATTTTGGACCTCTTTCTACTGAGGGTGGAGAAAATAGGCTTAATGTAGCAATAACAAGAGCCAAAGAAAAAATATATGTTGTAACGAGCATTGAGCCAGAAGAGTTAAATGTGGAAGGAACGAAAAATGCTGGACCTAAGATATTTAAAAACTATCTTAAATATGTTAGGGCAATTTCAAACGGAAGCAATGTTGAAGCAAAAGTGCTTCTTGAAAACATAAAAACTCCTCAACTTGAACCTGCTATGCAAATTGAAAAATTGAATAATATTGAAGGGCAAATTAAAGATGAACTTGAAAAACTTGGGTATAAAGTTGAAACAAAGTTAGGGAATACAGATTATAAAATAAGTGTTGCTATATATGATAAGAAAATGGATAAATATTTGCTTGGGCTTGAATGTGATTATGAAGCGTTTTCAAGTTCGCCATCAGTTCTTGAAAGAGATGTTTTTAGACCTTACTTTTTAAAATCTCGTGGTTGGGATGTAATAAGAATTTGGAGTAGGGATTGGTGGTTACATAAGGTTAAACTTTTAAATTTAATTGTAAGGGTGGCGGAGAAAAACAAACAACAATATTTAAAATTATCTAGTAAGTCAAAAAGATTAACAGTTATAGAAAATACACAAAAGACGCTTAAGAATAGCACTAAATCAAAAGCAATAAAACTTAAAAGTTCGACAGTAAAAACAATTAAGGATGAGAAAATTAATACTAAAACAAAGAAGACTAAAATAGTAAAAAGTTCTCAAAATTTAAAAGTAAAGAAAAGTAATAGTAAAATTGCTATAAGTAAAGCAAATTAAAATAAATAGTTTAATTTTAAATGTTAAGTTTTATTAGTTATTTATATAGTAGGATAATAAGAAAAGGCTCTATTAATAATTGATAGAGTCTTTATGTTTTTGAATTTAATATAAATGTATAACTAAATTAAATTTTATATTTGTGAAAATTTTAAAGTATTCGTTCTCGGTTAATTCTAAAGTTTATGTTTTTTGCTAAATAATTTTAATGGATTTTTAAAAGTAGTTTGATTTAATTTATATTTAGAGATCAACTTGATTATAGATTTGATTTAATTCTTCTTTTACAACACTAATATCATAATCTTTAACTTTATTTTTATTATATTTGCCCATTTCAATTTGCAATGATTTATTTGTTAAAATTGAATACAGTGCTTGCGCTTGCATATTTACATCTTTTATATGAACAACTCTACCGCCCTTATTGTCATCAATTAAATCTCTATTTCCTCTGACATCAGATGTTACAACAGGAAGCCCATAGTGCATTGCTTCCATAATAGACATTGTAAGTCCTTCTTGTTTTGATAGGAGTAGCATAATATCACTTATTTGTAAAATTTTATTTATGTCTTTTTGATATCCTAAAAAGGTTACCGAATCTTCAAGTCCAAGTTTTTTTGCGTAACTTTTAATTTTTTTAAAGTATTTTCCAGTACCGCAAATAAGGTATTTTGTATTTGGTAGCATATGATGAAGTTGAGCAAAGCATTTAAGCATAGTTGGGTAGTTTTTTCTTTTTATGAATTCGGCTACGGTAACGACTACTTTGTCATTTTCAGACAGATTAAGTTTTTTCTTTAGATTATTTTTATCAAAAGAAGATTGATTATATTTTGAATTATCAAAACCAATTCCATGTATGTAGTATTTGTATCTTACTTTCCAATTTTTTATTGCCAAATAATCTTCTTTAGTCATTGTAATTAAAACATCTGTGTATTTAGAAAGAAATTTTTCAGCACTTCTAAAAATTAAATTTTTGCAAAAACAGTTTCCTTTAAAAAAGAAAAAGCCATGAACAATATATATTACAGGTATATTAAAGTTTTTTCCTATTAGTCTTCCTAGCATTCCACCAACTGGTTGCTGGCAGTATACTAGATCATAGTTGTTTAGTTTTTGATATTTTTTTAATTTTTTGTAACCGTTTAAATTATTCATCCTGAAAGGAGAGCGACGGAAAGGCATTTCTATCATGTTTAAATTAAATTTATTTTTTAATTCATCAAACCAAAAGCCAGTTTTATTGCAAAAACAATCAACATGGGCACCTTTGGCAGTTAGGTCATTAATATGTGGAATTAGAAACTGCCATATCATGTTGTCAGTTGTTGCGATAAACATAATTTTTTTGCCTTTAAAATCTATCATAATTGAATTGTACAATATAAAGGTTAAAATGTAAATTGATTTGCAAAATTTATAATAAATAAAAATTTTTAAAAGTCAAAAAGAGTTTTTTAGTGAGATAAGCGAATAAAAGTTTAAAACTAACTAATTTAATTTTAAGAGTTTTTATAAGGATAAAAATGGCAAATTTCTAATAAAAGGTATTAAATTTATACCGGCAGTAGGGGAAAAGACTATTTATTGTTAATAAAATATTAAAATTGGCACTTTATTTTTGACAAAATAATACTATTTGTGATATTTATATTATAGGATAATTTGCAAAGGTAGTTTTTGCTGTGTTTTAATCAAAAAATTAAACATAATATTAAATATTTATAAAATGCATTAGTAAAAACTATTTCTTTTTTGTCCTTAAAATTTTTTAGGTATTAAATATTTTTAAACTTTGCAAGATTTATCACGATTTTAATTAATTAAAATTTTAGGTTTTAAAATTTGAGAGACTTTATTTAAATTTAGCACACAATAAAGATAGAAAAGGGGTTAAAATGCCAGCGTTATCAGTTATTATTCCAGTCTATAATACTAAAATTGAATATCTATCAAATTGTCTTGATTCAATTGCAAATTCAAGTCTAATAGATATGGAAGTAATTGTTGTTGATGATGGCTCAACTATTGATTATAAAGAATTAAAGGAAAAATATAAAAATTTTACATTTTATAAAATTAAAAACCAAGGGACTTTAAAAGCCCGACTTTTTGGGCTGTCAAAAGCATCTGGAGATTATATATATTTTATTGATTCGGATGATGCAATCTCTTTTGATTATCTTGAAGCAATGCTTTTAAAAGCAAAGGAGACAGGCTCGGATATAGTTTTTAATGATTGGGCATTTTGGACATGGAGAACCAAATATGTGTGTGCAAATGACTCAACTATTAACTCAGATTTTTGTCTAAGTAAAGAAGATGTTCTTTATAAATATTTTTCAAAATATGGTACGGAACATTCGTATTATGTTATATGGAATAAAATATTTAAAAGAGAAATCCTTCTCTTTGTTAAAGAAAAAATAGAAGAATTAAATTTGCCAAAGACTGTTTTTGCAGAAGATGTTCTTATATCTTTTTTTGCATTTACAAAAGCAAATAAAATTTCAAATACTCATCTGGGTTATTATTTTTACAGAATACATAATGAGCAACAAATTTATGTTAGCAATGCAAGCAAACTTCTAAATCAAATTTTATCCATGTCAAAAGTTTTTAATTATATGGAAAATTATTTAAAAGAGATTAACAGATTTGATGAAGTAAGAGAACTTTTTTTTAAGTGGAAAAAGATTATGTCATCTAGCAATTACGAGGTGGCAAAAAATTCAAAATATTTTAATTTGATTGATACTATAAAAAGTGCTTATGGAGTGGAAAAACTTACAAAACTTCCAATGGAAGCCCAGCGTCCTTATGCAAAACATCAGTTATTGCCATTAAATATTGATGTCATTGAAAGTAAATTAAAAGAAATTTTTTTATCTACTAGAAAGATTAAAATTTATGCAGATAAAAATAGTTTTGCTTTAGATCAATTATCAAAGATGAAACAGTTATTTAATAAAGAATTCGAAATTGTATTAGAAAAAAAACAGGCAACAATAATTATGCCAAAGGAAGTTTATCCAATAAAATTAAGATTTTTGCACAATTATTTTGTTTATTCTCTTGGAATTGTCCTGTTTCCAAAAGGAAGTAAAATAAGAAAATTTTTAAAGTCAAGATTTTAAAAGACAAAACATTATTAAGTATTTTGTTTTAATAATTTTTTTATTTTGTAATGCGAAATTTGTCAAAAAATGTAGAACAAAATTTCAAAGTTATAGTTAAAGGAACAAGAAAATTTAAATAGATAAATTTGTTGAACATTAATATTCTACTATTTTATGTTTTAATAATTGATTAGAAGGGTTAGGTTTTTATATTTGTTATAAGCATTGAAAATAGCAGTAAAGCACCTACAACTAAGAATAAATATATGTGAATTTGATAATTGGTGATAGAAGTGAATACAAACGAAAATGAATTAAAGAGAAATAAAGAAATTCCAATTGTTTTTGCAACAAATGATAATTATGCTCCCTATGCAGGAGTTTGCATAACATCCCTAATATTAAACTCGTCAAAAGGTTATTTTTATAAAATTTATATTTTTTATACTGAATTATCAGATGATATAAAATCAAAGTTTTTATTAATGAAAGGAAAGAATTATTCTGTTACCCCTATAAATGTTTCTTCATTTATTGACAAGGAAATTAATTTATATGAAAATTTTCATTTTTCAAAAGAAATGTATTATAGAATTTTAATTCCTACAATTTTACCTTCTTATAAAAGAGTGATTTATCTTGATTGTGATATGATTGCGCTCGGCGACATTTCAGAATTATTTAATGTTAATCTAAATGGTAAGGTATTAGGTGGGGTTAAAGATGAATTGCATTATTCTTCAAAGGAATATGTATCTCACACATTAAAATTAAATCCTAAGTTTTATATTAATTCAGGTTTGTTAGTTATTGACTGTACAAAATTTAAAAAGCAAAAAATAAAGGAAAAGTGCTTTAACTTATTAAAAACTTTTAATGTAGAATTTAGATACCCAGATCAAGATATAATAAATCTAGCGTGTTATGAAAATATAAAGTTTTTAGAATCAAAATGGAATTATATATGGCATTACAATTTCCCAAGGATAAATAGAAAGAATTTGCTATTATCTAAAGACGACCAAGAAAAATATGATAAAAAATCAAAGAATGTTAATATAATTCATTACACAAGTAACATTAAGCCGTGGAATAATTTTAATACGAAATATACTAAAATCTATTTTGATTATGTTAGGAAGAATAAAGTATTCAGAGATTTAATTTTTGAAAGATACAATTCAATTAAGTTAAAAAATTACATAACTTTGCAAACTTTAGATGTATTTAATAATAAATTAGTAATTATTGGCGTTTTTAATACACTGGAAGATTATTTATATCGTAATGCTATTTATATTACTATTAATAATAAATCAAGAAAAATAAATTTTTTATTTAACCAGAGTATTGATTTAAGAAATAATTGCTATGTTCAAAAGTTTTTTAGAATCGAAGTAAACTTAAATTATTTAAAAGATAAAGATTTAAATATTTATTTTTCACATGGTTTAAAATCTAATGAACGACTTGTAATTTTGACGGGTAGAAATTTTTCTATTGATGAAAAACTTAAAAGTAAGGTGTTTTTTAAATATGACTTTCAGGAAAAGGTAGTTGAATTGTGCAATAATAGTTTATTAATCAAAAATAACACCAAGTACACTAGAAGACAGTATGAAAAGGAAATAACCTATAATTTAAAGAACTTAAACACACCAAAAAGCAAGAAAAGCCTTTTTATTAGAAGAGTTTATAGAATAACAAAGCCCTTTATTAAAAGGGATATTTGGTTTGTTTCTGATAGAGATAATATTGCAGGAGACAACGGAGAGGCCTTTTTTAAATATTTGCAGAAAAACAAGCCAAAGAATACAAAGATTTATTTTATATTAAGAAAAGATTCGCCTGATTATAAAAGATTAAAAAAGATTGGTAGAGTTTTAGACCCTAGGTCAAATGTGTATAAGATTTTGTTTTTACATTGTAAAAAGTTTATTTCTTCAAATTTAACATGGGAGATGATTAATCCGTTTACACTTGATTATATAAAAGACCTTTTGTTTGACCAGAAAAAAGTGTTTTTACAACACGGCATTATAAAAGATGACCTTAGTGCGTCGTATCCAAGATTTAATCAGGGAATTAATCTCTTTATAACTTCTGCCAAAAGAGAATATGATAGCATCCTAAATAATCCAAAATATTGCTATGTCAAAGAAAATTTGGCTTTAACAGGACTAGCAAGATATGACTACTTAGAGAATGAGCCTAAGAAAATTATTTATATTATTCCTACTTGGAGAAGAAATTTAGCCTTTGATAAAAATAAACAACAACTTTTTTATGAGTCAGAGTTCTATATTAGATATTCAAGTTTGCTTTTAAATGGTAAACTTGCTAAATTACTAGAAGAATATGGATATACTTTAAAGTTTGTTTTACATGAACTTATGAAACCTTACTTAAAAAATTTTAAAACAATTGATTCTAATATAATCGTTGTAGATAAAGAATTATATAGCGAAATTTTTAAAACAGGTTCACTTTTAATAACTGATTATTCATCGGTTGCCTTTGATTTTGCATATTTAAAAAAGCCAATAATATACTACCAATTTGACGAAGAAACATTTTTTAATACCCATACATATAGTAAAGGTTATTTTGATTATAAAAAAGATGGCTTTGGAATGGTCGTAAATGATGAAAATACATTAATTCAAACTATAAGAAAAGTTTTAGAATCTAATTGCAAAATGCAGGAAGAATACTCAAAAAGAGTTGACGAGTTCTTTGAATATAAAGATAAAAACAATTCAAAAAGAATATTAACTGCAATAACTAAATTTGATACAAAAAAGCAAAGTTTATTAAAACGACTTAGGATATGTTATAAACAAAATGGATTAAAGTATACAATAAAAAGAATTTTTAAAAAATTACTTGGCGGATAAAATAAAATCTAATTGATTTTAAGTCAGCAAAAGACCTATTATGTTATAAAAAATTAAAAAATATTGTTTAAACTATATTTTACCTATAAAGAATTTAAAATTTTCTTCCATTTTACTATAAAAATGTATTTTTTTACAACTTTATACTTGACTAAAAGAGATAAATATTATACACTAAATTGCAGTGTATTATAATCTATTAATAAATAAAAACTAAAATAAATTTTCTATTAGTGATTAGGTTAGAGATTTTAGTAAATTTAGTAAATATTTATACGAAGGAAGTAAAAATGAAAAATATTATTGTTTTTGGGCTGGGATATGTTGGTCTTTCAAATGCTATATTATTAGCACAAAAAAATAATGTGATAGGTATTGAAATCAATAGCGATAAAGTAGAACTTTTAAATAAGAAAATTTCCCCAATTAAAGATGATAAAATTACTGAATTTCTTAAAAATAAAAAGTTAAATTTTTGTATTAAAGTGCTAGAATCAAAAGAAGATATTAAAAATGCTGACTATATAATAATTGCAACTCCTACAAATTTCGATGAAAATAAGAATTATTTTGATACAAGTTCAGTTGACAATATTATAGAAAAACTTTTTAATTTAAAGGCAAAAGCAAATATAATAATTAAATCAACAATTCCTCTTGGTTATATAAAAAAATTAAGAAAAAGATTTCCTGGGATTACAATATTGTTTTCTCCTGAGTTTTTAAGAGAAGGTAGGGCTCTTGAAGATAATTTATACCCATCTCGTATTATTGTAGGTTATGATATTAATAATAAAGATGAATATATTAAAGCCAGTGAATTTGCGAATTTATTAAGACAAGGGGCTTTAAAGCAAGATATATCTATATTAATAATGAATATAGAAGAGGCAGAAAGTGTTAAGCTTTTTTCTAATACATACCTTGCTATGCGTGTAGCATATTTTAACGAGGTTGATGATTATGCAATCAAGCATAATTTAAATACAAAAGACATTATTAAAGGTATGTGTGCCGATCCAAGGATAGGGGATTTTTATAATAATCCTTCCTTTGGATATGGTGGATATTGTTTTCCAAAGGATACCAAACAACTTAAAGCGAATTATTCTGGTGTTCCAAACAGTTTAATTGATTCAATCGTTGAAAGTAATATGATAAGGAAGGAATTTATTGCAAAAACAATTCTTGAAAAGACTGTTTCATCTGATATAGTTGGAATATATCGTTTGTTAATGAAATCAAATTCTGATAATTGTAGATCAAGTGCAATTTATGATATAATAAAAATATTAGCAAAAGAAAGAAAAATAATTATTTTTGAACCTAATATATTGGAAATATCTATAGAAAATTGCGAGTTTGAAACAAATTTAGAAAAATTTAAAAAGAGATCTGATATTATTCTTGTAAATAGATGTGATGAAAAACTTTCTGATGTCCAAGAAAAAGTTTTTACAAGAGATATTTTTGGGAGAGACTAAGCAATGGACAGTATTAATATGGTTTTTATTACTGATGATAATTTTGCAATACTAACAGGTATTGCTATTTATTCGTTAAAAAAACATGCAAATAAAAATTATTTGTATAATATCAATATAATTTGCAATAATGTAAATGATAATTATATTTTAAGATTTAAAAATTTAAGATCTAAAAAATTTAAAGTTAAAATCATTAAAGTTGATGGAAAAAAATACGAGAAATTAAAGAAAGACAACTTGCATGTGTCGACAACAGCTATTTTTAAATTTGATTTGCCTAATATTTTTCCTAATTTAGATAAAATATTATATATAGATGGAGATGTTTTAATTCAATCTGATTTAATTAATCTATATAATGAAGATATTTCAAAAAATTATGCAGGGGTTGTTATTGATTTTAATGGCCTGACATATCCATCTGAGTTTAAAGCACGATTAAAAGTTAAAAATAAATATTATTTTAATTCAGGAATGTTGTTACTAAATTTAAAAAAGTTAAGGGAAGATAATGTTGCACAAAAACTTATAAAATATAGATTATATAAGAATAATTTCTATATGGACCAGGATGCTTTTAATGTTGTTTTTAAGGATAATGTTAAATATCTATCATTAAATTATAATTTTGTTATAACTTGTTGGAGAAATTTTGGCGAAGATGTTTTTGTTGATTTTTTTGGTTTAAAAAAGCAAGAAAAAAAGATTGATTATTTAAAAAATGCGGATATAGTCCATTTTGCATCTGCTGATAAGCCGAGCAAATATATTGATGTTCCAATGGCTTCAGATTGGTTTAAATATTTTAAAAGTTCGTCATTCAAGGATATAGAATTAGAAAGAAAGTATTTAAAAAAAATAAACCCATCACATGTTTATTTCACAAATTCAGAACTTCTAACTGAGGACACTTTAAAAAGTGATAATCCTTCTGTGTCTATTATTATACCATCATATAATGCTAGGCAATATATTTATAGAACAATTAAATCTGTAACAACTCAGTCGTTAAAAAATATAGAGATTATTTGCGTTGATGATGGGTCAACTGATGGAACATATGAAAGATTAAAAGAATTAGCGTTATATGACAATCGAATAAAACTATTTAAACAACAAAATCAGTATGCTGGCGTGGCTAGGAATAATGGGATACAAAAAGCATTAGGAGATTATATTGTTTTTCTTGATTCTGACGACCAATTAAAGGAAAATGCTTTAATGAAAATGTATAAGAAAGCAATAAGCACTGATGCAGATATTGTTATAACAAAAGCATTTTCATTAGATGATAAAACCAAGAAAGTTTCAATAGACGGAGCAGGTTTTTCATTAAATGAGAAATTTCTCCCAGGTAAAGATGTTTTTAATGGGGATGATATTCCTAAATATATTTTTAATATAACTGGTGGAAATCCCTGGGCAAAGATGTTTAAAAGATCCTTTATAATTAGAAACCAAATTAAATTTTTACCAATAAAAAGATCAGAAGATTTCTACTTTGTTATTATTGCTCTTGCTTATGCAAGTAGGATAACCTGTGTTAAAGAAAGGCTTTTATATTATCGTATTAATAATTCAAAAAGCCTTGAATCTACTAAGGATGAGACGCCACTTCTTTTTTGGGAAGCAAATATGTGCCTTTATAATTATTTAAAAGAACATAATTTATTTGAAAAATATAAGCAAAGTTTTTTAAATAATTCTTTAGATAAGATAATAATTAATTTTAAAAATGTAAATTCTGTTATAAGTTTAGAAAAAATATTATATTTATTAAAAGAAAATGCGGAAACTTTTTTCGATTTTTATAATCATAAAGGGGAATATTGGCACTCAAAAAGCAATTATGATTTTGCTAAATATTTATTAAGTATTCCTAATATAACAAAATATTTTAATGATATTTTAGAAGAGAACAGAAGATTAAAAGCACAATTAAAAAAAGAAAGTAACAACTTAAAAGAGAGATCAAAGAAGATCAAAACCCCATTTAAGCAGAAATTAAAACTTATAAAGAAAAGGGGTATAAGGTATTGTATTATTAGATTATTTGCAGGTAGAAAGGCTGGAGATAAATATTTAACGAAAAAGGGACTGTGGTAAAGTTTAATACTTTATACATATAAAGACTTAAAATATATTTCAAAGGAGCTTTAAATGAATTATGATTATGCATTATTTTGTAGAGGATTTGTTTTTTCTGATAAAGAAATAACTTCCCCAAAAAATGATTGGAAACGATTCATGTTAAAATATAACAATAATAATTATTATCTTTGGTATGATTTAAAAAATGAATTTTCATTTAAATCAAATAGAGATAAGTTTTGTTTAATTTTAGGTTATGCTATGGATACCATTGACTGGCATATGAAAATTAATATTATTTGTGAAAATTTGTTATCAAATTTATGTAAATCGCTCAATAGTTTTTATGATTATTTGGATATATTAAATGGCAGATTTGTAGTAATTTTTGGCTATGAAAACAATGTAATTGCTCTTAATGATGCAACGGCAATGCGTAGCGTTTATTATCATGACAAAAAATGTATCATTGCTTCGCATTATGAGATTATAGCAAATTTAACAAACGAAGAACATCATCCTTTTTTTGAGATTTATAATAAAATACAAAAAAATAGACCTTGGACATTGCCAGGAGATTTATCTCCTTATAGCAATATAAAGATTTTACTTGCAAATCATGAGATAGATTTAAAATCTCTAAAGATAAGGAGATTTTTCCCTAGGGGAAATCATAAAGAGATGTCTCTTGATGAAGCTTTATTAATTTTGCCAGCCAATTTAAAAAATCAAATGGAAACACTTGTTAAATATGCAACTCCATTAATTTCTATGACATCAGGCAGAGATAGTAAATTAACGCTTTCAACAACAAGGGATATAAAGGATAAATGTGTATACTTTACCTTTGTTAATGATAATCCTAATCTTTCTGATTATAATCAAAAAAATAGATTGAATGATTTTAATTATTCAAAGCGTATTAGCAAAGTTTATAACTTAAATTTCAAAGAATTAATTCTTAAAAATCAAAATGTTAAAAATGAAGAATTGTTTAAAATTTTAAAAATTAATCACTATCATCAACATATTCCTTCAGCAATATTAGAATATATTGATAAATTACCTAACGGAATCCATGTTCAAAGTAATTTAGTTGAAATAATTAGAGATCTAACTTATGTTTATCCAAAACCACCAAAGAACAATTCGCCACAAGAAATTATGGCTGGGTGGATGATGTATTGGTCAATCCGTCATGAAATAAAGGAT
This sequence comes from uncultured Clostridia bacterium, assembly GCA_944383405.1. GTDB lineage: Bacteria > Bacillota > Clostridia > Christensenellales > UBA1242 > UBA7862. Next base: position 4,253 of record CALWPL010000011.1, on the reverse strand, counting down.
ATAATCAATGATTTTTGGGAAAGAAATCAATGGGATGCTATTTTTGATTATGAAAGAGTTAGGCTTTTTTATTGGGAGCATAGAATGAGTTCTTGGAATAATGCTGCTACTTTACTTGAAAACGATTGGGCATTTAATACTTATATGCTTTTAAATTGTAGAAAATTATTAAATATTGGATTCTGTATTTCAAAATATGATAGAGATAAAGATTTACTTGTTAAATATTCTACTGAAAAACTTTGGCCTGAATTGTTATATTATATTGAAAACACAAATAAAACTCTTTTTGATTATTATGAGTATAATACAAATGCCCAAAAATTAGAAATAAAAGATAATTTGAGATATAATACTAACTTGGAGAATAAAATTTTAAAAATTGAAAAAAATTATCAAGTTATATTTGGATTTGATAAATGTAATCTAAAGAGCAATGATTTTTGTGAAATTAAGTTAAATAAAACCTTATTAATTAAAAAATATGTTCAAATTAGTCTTACAAATGATTCAAATTCTTTGCTAACTGAAAATAATGCATTTTATTATATAAAAACAAATTCTAACTTAATTTATGAACAGGATTTATCAACATTAATAAACAAATCAAATATAATTAATATTGAATTAGATTTAGATAATTTTGAAGAGTTGTCAATAGGCATATTTTGTTTAAAACCTATTAATTTAAATGATTATGGTATTTATTTAAATTTAAATCTTGAATATATAAAAACATCTGATAAGCCTTTTCAATCTATTATTAATTTAATTGCAAAATAATAAAATTTATTAACTTTGAATTTAGAAAAACACCAGATATGGGAAGCATCCCAAATATCTGGTGAAAATTTGTTTATTTAATCTCTATTCGGCTTGAAGGTGGGGTTGTTGGAGTGGTTTTTGGGACTATGATTTGAAGTATTCCGTTTTCTAGGTGGGCATCTACTTGCTCTTCTTTTATGTCTCCGACATAGAAGGACCTACTAAATTGACCGTAAGACCTTTCTCTTCTTATATAGTTCTCTTTTTTATTATTTTCGTCTATTTTATGTTCTCTTTTTGCAGAAATTGTAAGATAGCCGTCTTTGAGATTTAGATTTATGTCTTTTTTATCCATGCCTGGCATTTCTACATCAATGACATAATCCTTATCTCTTTCTTTAACATCGGTTTTCATCATATTGTTAAATCTATGCCACTCTTTTCTATCAAACATAGGGACATCGAAGAAATCATTGAAAAATGGATCAAAGAAACTTGGCTCCCTGTGTTCATCTCCTCTTGGAACCAAATCAAATTTATCTTTTTTCATAAAAAATCATCTCCTTTGCATCTTATTGATGCAGATATATTTTATACCTGTAAAAATAGAATGTTAAACAAATTTTTAAATTTTTTTAAGTTTTTTAAAAATTAAATATTTTTTGTTTAAATACAAAAATTTATTTGTAATTAATTTAGAAATTTTATAATATTTTAAAATCAAAATTTTGACATAAAACGACAATTTATTTATAATTGAGTAGATAGATAAAGGGGCGTATAAAATGGAGAGTGGCGAGATAAGATTTAGTAGAGTTTATAAAACAATTTTGATATTTTTAATTTTAATACTATTTAATTTAATTTTGATTGGGTGCACAGAAGAAGGGATAAATAGTCAAGGGCTATACAAAATTGAAATAGCAAAAAGTGAGCAATATGAAATAAATGTTGACAAAGACGAGTTCAGGGAAGGAGAATCGGTATTAATTACAGTTGAGAGCATAGCACAGGGGTATAGTGTTGATAAATTTTATTATCTAATAGATGGGGATGAAAGCAAAAATTATATTACAAATCCTTTTATTATGCCAGATAGTGATATAACTTTATATGCACAGACAAGTGATAATGAGCAAGAAAAGTTTACTATAAACGATTTAAGTTTAGGGGATATTGATATTACAAAAGACGCATTAAAGATTATGCCAAAGGAAGACGCTATATTTATTGGGATAAAAGACATTTATACGGGGAATTGGGTTTACTTAAATAGTATTGATAATGAATATCTATATTTATTTGACGAATATAGGGAGTATATTAATCCGAACTTAGGAGATATTAGTTATTTCAAAGATTATACAAATTTTAGTGATAAAGATTCTAATTTATTTGAGACGACATTAAAGGCTGATTATGAAAATGGTCTTATAAATTATAATCAATATGAAAAGTTGTTAAGGTATTATTATGAAATAAAATCAAAGGAGTATTCTATTAGATTAGATAATTTTAATTCTAAATATGAAGTGGTATTTGATAGTAAAAGAAAAATTACAAATAATATAGTTGAAGGTGTTGAATATAGTTTATTCAATGACTCTAATGTAGCGGTTGTTATAGGGAGTATGCCAAGTTATGATAACCTAGTTATTCCAGAAGAAATTAATGGGAACAAAGTAGTTGGGGTAATGCCAAAACATCTAGAAAATTCATCAAAGACAACAAGTTCTTTTTCAAATGATTTGATATCTATATCGCTGCCAGATAGCATTACACAAATTTTGCCATATACATTCTATGGGCTAACTAATTTAAATAGTTTTATGGCAAGTTCAATAATGAGCATAGGAGATTATGCGTTTTATAGTTCTAGTTTATCAGAAATAAAATTTGGAGACTGTTTAACTGAAATTGGCAAATATTGTTTTGCTTATTGTCCGCTTACTATGATAGTGCTCCCAGAAACTATAAATAGTGTTGGAGTTAGTGCTTTTGAAAACTGTAATAGTTTAACTGATATTAGTTTATATAGTAAACAGGTTGATATGCTTAGTGCTTCTAAGGTTTATGACAATGTAAAAACAATAAAAATTTTAGGAGAAAGTACTCAACTACCCCTTCTTAATCTAGGAAAAAATTACTTTACTTTATACAGTAGCAATTTTACAGAGACTGTCTTTCACAGGTTGAGTTTTAGTTCAAATTATGCTGATTGTGGAAGATTTAGTGCGACCTGTATGATTGGAAATGATGGGGGTTTTGTTTATAAGTTTAACTTTAAATTGAAAGAAGAATTAAGTAGCATTTTTGAACTTGGTTGTTGGGAACTAAATAGTCAAATTGTATCAGATAATATTAGTTTTGAATGTGAAGTTTTGCTTGGGGTAGATTTTAATCTTAGTATTGAACTAAGAGAAAAGGAGTTGTTTGAAATTAATGGTGTAACATATCAAAAGATTGATGGAGTAAATGAATTAGTTGTTATTTCAAGTGAAGATGCAAAAGGAGAAATTGAAATTATAAATTGTTTACAAATTTTAGACAAGTTATATTATGTTACGCAAATAAATGCTCGTGCGTTTTATTCTAACAAATTAATTACATCAATATTTATTCCAAGAAGTATTACTGTCATTGGAGAGTCTGCATTTAACCTATGTGTGTCGCTAGAAAAAGTTGAATTTGATTCAAATAGTTGCTTAAGAAGAATTCAAACTAACGCTTTTGCAAATTGCTCTTCTTTAAATGAAGTAAATTTAAATAACTGCAATGTGCTTGAAAATATAGAAACATTTGCGTTTATTTACTGTTCATTACTTGATTTGTATATACCAAATAGTGTTCAAAATCTCGGTGCTCAGTGGGGAGTTAATTCGATTAAGTTTGATAGTCAGCAGGCATTTAATACCTTTACCTTTATGCAGATAGATACTATATTGGTAAATACAAATATTGATATAAGTTTAAATCAATTTTTTAGTTATAGTTTTGGAGAACCTTTGCAAAAAATTGATGACTATTATGTTTTTATTAGGTAGTTATTAGTAATATTTTACTAAAATTAAAATATTTGTTGTTAAAAATTATGTTCAAGGATGCTTCTTAAAAAAGAAATTTATTTTTAAGAGTGATATAAAATTATTAAAAGCCAAAAAATGAAAATTTATAAGATTAACCTGAAAATTTTTAATCTCAAAATATAAGAATTTAGTCATATTTATTGTGATTTTTCAAATACTATTAATGTTTGCCTTTTTATTTGAGTTGCCCCCTTTGCTTTAGGTTCAACTCTTTAAGAATAAAAACATATCAAATTGCTTGTGAGTTTATATTTTTTATGGTATTATATTTTACAATAATATATTTATTTTTTTCACAAACGGGCCCTTCTATGCGTATAACAAAAAGGAGGATTTATGAAAAAGAAAATTTTTATGTTTGTTATGGCTTTTGCTATCATTTTCCCAGTCGCATTTCTTTTA
>CALWPL010000010.1 GCA_944383405.1 uncultured Clostridia bacterium | reverse complement strand
AGAAATAATTATCATAGTAATGGTGTTACCTTACAAAAATTGCAGACTTTATAGCAAGAGCAAATAATATAAAAGATAAATTCGGTAATACAAGATGCAGAGTTTCTGACTTTAGGAATTTGCACTATAGTGAGGGGTTTTATAAAGAACTTGGACAACTCCTTAAAATAGTAGAACAAACACAAAAGGAGTTTGAAAATGAGTAAAATTGTAAAAACGATAGATGGACATCAAGGAGATTTGTTATATATAAAAGACAATACTGCGTTTATAAAAGAAAGTAACGGCGAAGTTTGGTATTGTCCTAAAACTGATATTATTGATGAAGTCAGTGAAAGAGATTTATTTTTAGATACAATAAAAGAAATAGTAGAAACAAATAATTGGGATGGGAATAAAGATAAAAAGATAGAACATCTACAGTCCCAACTCGACCAGCAAAAAGCAATGTGGAATGAGTTGAAAGAGATTTTAAAAAGACAAATTGATATAGATAGCAAAGAATATCTTGAATCGGGCTTTCCTGTTTTTAAAAACTATGTTGCTGTTGAAAACTTTATTTTACAGCAAATGCAAGAGTTGGAGGGAGAAGATGTTAAAGATTAAATCGGACAGAATGAAAGACCTTGAAAAGTTTGGGTTTGAAGATGTTGGTAATTTTTATAGAAATAAAAAATATACGCATATTTGCAAAGTAGGATATTCAATCTATAAAATTTTAGTAGATAAAAATGGGTTTTTACATTTTAATGTTCCAACAAAACCTACATTTGATTTAATCTATGACTTAATCAAAGCCGATATGGTTGAAAAGGTGGTGGAAGATGAATAAAGTCGAACAATGTTGGGTTATTCAGAGAGATGATGGTAGTCTTTATTTTGATTGTCAAGACAGTTATTTTAGTGATTTTTATGGCATTGATGAATGGACACAGTTTTATGACAAAAATATTAGTTTGTATAAATCAAAAGATGTGGCAATGCAAATAATTAAAAACCAAAACTTACACAACTGCAAGCCAGTAAAAGTCGAAATTAAAGTTGTAGGAGAGTAGTATGGAAGATTTTGAATACTTTGAAAATGAGTTTATTGACTATTTAAAAGATATTAGGAAGTGCAACGAAAGAACAATTCACGGATATGTGCAGGTAGTAAGAAGTTTTTTTAAAAACTATCATACTTTGAATGAAGAAACAATAAACGAATTTTTTGAATGGATAAACGATAATAAAAAAGCACAAACAATCAATTCATATACTCTATCAATGAATGTCTATATACACTTTTTAGAAAATAAATATTCTATAAAACTAGATGATTTACTTGGAAAGACCACTGTTGTAAAAAAAGTGTCATTTTTAGAAGATATATTTACACTTGAAGATTATTTGTTTTTTATGAATAAGGCGAAATTACGAAATAAAGATAAATTATATATCATATCAAAGATTATGGCAACAACAGGTATGCGTATCCACGAAACATTAAAGATTAGGCGAGAACATATTGAAATAGGTTTTATTGATTTTACTGGTAAAGGTGGGAAACAGCGAAGGTGTTATTTTACACCAAATACACAAAAAGAAATCTTGGATATATTGGATAAACACGATTTGAAAAACAAGACTGATTATGTGATTTCTTCTTCGTGGAGCGGGAAACAACTTGATTGGAAACAATTAAGACCTATACAAAGAACTATGACTAATTTTGCAGAGAATGAATGTGAGTTTAAGAAAGGACTGTTTCACCCACACGCATTCAGGCACTTCTTTGCAAAAAACTTTATTAAAAAGTATCAAAACATTGCACTGCTCGCTGATTTATTAGGACATAGCAATATTGACACAACAAGAATTTATTTGAAATATACAGCGAAAGAACAACAAGAAATAGTTAATCAAGTAGTAACTTGGTAAAAGGAGAATTTATGGAAGGAAAAGATTTAGAAAAATTTGTTGAAAGATATCCAACTTATATTGAAGCATTAGAATTATTAGAAGAAAAAGGCAAACGAATTGCCGAACTAGAACAAGAACTTGCAGAACTTAAAGAAAAGGCGATTGTGCCACGATTTAAATTTGATGAAGAATGTGTTGTTATAATGTTTGGTAGTTATCATTTTCACAGATTTATAGCACAAGTCAAAGATGATTTATGCTTAACTCAACCATACAATGACACAGAAGAATGGTATTATGTTAAACCAGAAATGATGTTTAAAACTTTGGAAGAAGCACAAGCCAAATTAAAGGAGATACAAGGGAATGAGTAAAGAAAATCCAAACGAATTTAAAATAATAAACAAAAACGAAAGATTGAAATATAGACAAACTATAAACGAACTCAAACAACAACTAGAAGAGAAAGATAAACTCTTAAAATGCTATCAAGAAGAAGAAAAGTTAATTGCAGACATACTTGGAGATAAAGATTTAACTATTATTGGTAGCAGGGTGCATTTAAAAAATCTTATTGTTGAATTAAAAAATAAAATCAAAGATAAAGATATTGTTATAGAAGAAAAAGACAAAGAGATTGAGAAACTAAAACAACAATATACTATTTTAGACAATGAGAATGGCAAACTCACAACAGAGTTAATTATGGGCAAATATAAAAAGGCACAAAAAGAAGTATCATTTGGAATGCAACTCGCAATTCAGGAACTTGAAAAAGTGAAAATGATGACTGAATGGAAATTTAATAGCGTTGTTGATGTAGTCGAATATATAGACAATCAAATAAAAGAGTTAAAAGGAGACTAATATGGCAGAGAGATTGACTAAAAAAGACAAACCAATACTAAAAAATCAACTAGAAGATAATATGTCAGTAAACGAAAGCACAGCAATTAAAAGATTGTGGCAATATGAGAATATTATGGAAAAGTATAATGTTGAAGATTTAGACCAATTAGATATTATGTTATTTTGTTTGTCAAGTGAAACTAAATTTCAATTAAAACAATTACAAAAATTGTATAAAAAATATAATATTAAAAATGTAGAAGAACTTGACAAGAAAATTGCTTATTATATAGACAAGATTGATTTAGAAGCAGAAAATGAATATCTAAAAAAAGTAATAGAAAAACAAAACATAGTTACTCAAAGTATATCAAAAGACCGAGACGCTTGGAAAAGGGCTTGCGAGTTGGCGTGCCAAATTATTATTAGTGGATGTTGTGATTGTATAGAAGATACAACAGATTGGGATAGTGCCGTAGAAGAATGGAAAGAATATAATGGCATTGAAACTTATAGCATTGGTGTAGAAGAACTTTTAGGATACCTATTAGAAAAAGCAAAAAAGGAGGGGAGTGATGAGTAAGGAAGAACTTATAGAAGAAATTAGCGATATAAGAAAAAAGTTATATAAATGGCAAGAACAAGATATTGATGTTGATGAATATGAGTTTGGTTTTATTGTAAAATATTTAGATGATGCTTGCGAAGTATTAGGGGCATTAAAAGAATATTTAATAAGACTTTTAGGAGAGCAACAATGAAAGCGATATTCACAGGAACAGAGCAAGATTTGATTGAGTGTGGGTTTGAGAAATTTGATTATGATTATGTAACAGGAAAGAAATTAAAAGAACCAATTTATAAAAGAATTGGTATGAGATATGAATGTGAAAATTGTATAGATGTAATTCAAATTAAAAATAATATTATAACTCAATATAGATGTTATGCTTTTTATCTTGAAGAATTTGATGGGATAAATAAAGGTTTTATTCAAGACCTTATAGACAAAAACTTGGTTAGGTGGGAGTAGAGTATGGAAATAATACAAGTAGAAAAGGTTTGAAAAGGAGTAAACAATGGAACGATTAGTATTTAACACAGCAGAACACAAACTGGAAGAACTTGAAAGTTATGGGTTTGTGAAAGAAAGTGAATTTTGGTATTCATTAACTTTAAGAAATGAAGCAGAGGAACAAATAACACTTGGAGTAAGTGCTTATGATTATGAAGTGCAAATAGCATATACAATTAAAGGCAATGTGTGTGCATATTTGAACATTGAATTAACAATATTGTTCAACCTAATCAAAGATGGTCTTGTAGTAAAGGAGAAGAAATGAAAAGTTTAAAAGAATTAGTAGCATATCAAAATTTATCTGGCAAACAAGTATGTTTTTATTTTAACAAAGGGGGGAGAAATGCGTAAAAAGAATGAATATTATTGCAACTTGGAAACCAATGAATTAAGAGAAGTGTTGGCTGAAAAGACACTACAAATGACAGAACTGAGAAAAAAAAGGCAAGCCTTAACCAAAGAAATTAGTGCTTTAAACCAAAAACGAAGACAAATAAAGCAAACACTTTATAATAGAGAAAAAAGCCAATATAATGGCGAGCATTGGATAAAAAGTGAATTTAGACAAAAATATAATAAACCTTTTAGTAAATTAACAGAGGAAGAAAAACGCAAATACTATAAAGAATATTATCAAAAACAGTCTAAGGAGAACTAACTATGCAACAAGACCTAATTGTTGATGCAGGGTCAATAGATTATAATGGTGAAATGCGACCAAGATTTTTATTCCCTTTTAACCAATTAAATTTTTTAACTCTTGGCGGTATTCTTGATAGAATAACAGTAATACAATCAAGAACCAATGAGGGTAAGAGTTCACTTAGTAGCCAAATACTTTGTGAATGCATAAAGCAAGGTTTTAAGTGTTTTGCAGATTTCGGGGAAGATGACGCAGAAGATGCCGTAATAAGATTATATAAACAATTTACGCCTTATGATAAAAATAACTATGTGTCAAGGCAATATGTAGTCAATGGCAAAGGAACGCCAATCTGGGAATACTCATTAACAGAAGAAAAGTTTAAGGAGGCACAAGAATTCTTTAAGGGGAAGTTGTATTTATATAACATTATGATTTCACCCAATATAGATAATATAATTTTAGCATTAGACAAGGCACGGAATAATGGCTGTCAAATTGGTCTTATAGATAACCTTGAGAACTTGGAGTATGAAGGGGACAACGAAAATAAAAACTTCAAAGACATAGCCATTGCATTAAGAAATTATGCAGTTAAATATAATATGCACATTATTTTAGTTGCACATACTAGAAAAACTGACAGAGATGTATTGCTCCCAAGTATTGACGACATAAAGGGGTCAAGTGCAGTCGCAAATTGTGCCAAAAATGTTATTTGTATTGTAAGAACTGACACAATGGATAAGACTAGCACAGCATATAAAAACTTGGCAAAACTTGTAGAGATTAACAACTATGATTTAAACACTGCTGATGGGCTTATAGTGGTTCAAAAAACAAAAGGTAGAAAACTAGGTATGTTTACTGTGGGATTTTCAAAACAGACAAACTCATACTATGAATGCAAGAAAATAGATATTAACAAAGAAGAACCTGATGCCCCAATAATGAACATACCTGAAGAGCAACAAATACAAAATCAAATTGAAGAGATAGATGCAGAACTCTTTGACTTGCCATTTTAATTTTTAAAAGGAGGGTAAAACTGATGTCAAAAAAGCATATTTTATGTTATGTAGGCTTGTTTTTACTTTGGGTAGCACTATGTGTAACTTTTTATTTTTTGAAACTCCCAACCACCATGTAAAAACGCTTGACATTTTTAAAAGTATTAGTATAAAATAAAAATGGTAGAAGTTTTGGCTACCCATTACTTCTATCTTTCTACTTCCTAGTGGGGACATATAAGCGTGGGGTTTGTTTTCATTTTCCTCATTCCTGTAAATTTATATGTTCCCTAATTTTTTTTAGAGGTTAATATGAGAGATTTAAGCAAACTAATAGAAAATACAGATATACGAATTACTGATTTATCTAAGGCGAGTAATGTTTCAAGACAAACAATTTACTCTATTATAAAAAAAGATGTAACACCAACGATAGGCACTATAAAAAGACTATGTAATGTTTTAGGTGTTAACTATATTGATTACTTACCAATAAAATATTCATGTTTACAGGAGAAATAACCATGATTGATATTGATGAATTAATAAACCTATCACAAGTTTTAGATATGTATGATTATTATTTAGGCACAAAGGGTAGGAATGGTAGGTATAAATGCCCCTTTAACCCACAAGAAAGTAATCATAATATATCTGTTAAGAATGGTATATGGCATTGTTTTAGTTGTGGCACTGGTGGGAACATTGTTCAGTTAGTAAAAAAAATGTATGGAATTTCATTTAAGGAAGCAATTAAAAAAATATGTAGTGATTTTAAGTTAGACAACTTATTAAACCCAAGCAAAGAAACACTAGAGCAAATTGAATTAAGGAAACTACAACGGCAAATAGATAAGAGAAACCATGAAAAATTTGAAAACGAAAAAAAAGTAATTTTTCAAAAATTAATAGAGCAAGAAAAAATTTTAGACATATTAATTGAATATCTAGAACCACAAAAACTAGATGAGTGGTCTGAAATGCAAAAGACATTATATTCTTATTCTGCAAAACTTCAAGAGTTATTTGATTACCTAAAACTGAGAGATATTGTTGACACCATGATAAACATATTATCATGTCAGGAAATAAAAGAAAGTTTCAATAATGCTGAACTATTGCATAAAATAGACTATTCTTGTTTTAGTAAAGACGACAAAAAGAAAAGCGAAGATAAACTAACTAGACTTATTTTAAAGGGGGAAATAACAATAAAGTTATATGAGTGACAATTTAGAATTTAAAGATAATGATATACCTGTAATATCAAGAGAGCAAACAAACCAACTAATTGTTGATGGTTTGAACTTACAAAGAGAGATATTAGATAAAGCAAAGAAACAACTACCAAGAGAGTTCAAGAAAAGGGCAACTCAATTAGCAAATCAATGTAAAGAGTTCAATGTTAGAGTTGTTAATGGCGAAGTAATAGATAGTGATGAAAAACTCATGGAATTATGTGAACACGCCTTTAAACCAATAATAAACTCAAATGGAACTATGATGACGTATAACTTTAATGAAATAGCAGTAGGCTTTGATTATTACAGGAAAATAGTTATAGAGATAAATAAAAATGGTGAGTTCTATGTTCCAACAAGAGAAGACTTTTGTAGGCTTATGGGAATTTCAACTGCAACCTTTTTATCTTATAAAACATCAAGCAGTGTAGAAATGCGTGAAATATGCACAATGATTGAAGACTATTTGGCAAGCATATACACTCAATTAGGTCTAAAAGGCAAAATTGAAAAACTAACAGGAATGTTCTATCAAAAGAGTGCATTAGGTAGAAAAGAAACAAGCGTTGAGCAAACACCACAGCAAGTTACTAATAATATAGTTATTGGTGATAGTGAGTTAAAAGAAATGCTCAAAAACATAATATAAAAAGAGAGTGTAATTAGCACTCTCTTATTTTTTCGTAAGAAATGGTGGGGTATGCCACCCAAAAAACTCGCCCCACTCATAGTGGTCTTTATTAGTTTTTTAAATAATTGTGTGGTGTGTAAATCATAATTTTAACCTCCTACACATTGTTATAATAACATAACTGAACACAAATGTCAAGTGTTTTTTACAAACTTATTTATTTGGCGGATAAAGACAAGTTTTATTTTAATTAAATAGTTTTATCATAAAAATATTTTTCGTGCCATACTAAGGGCAAAATGAAAGAATTTTGGCTATATAACCCAATAATGTGTGACAACCATATCTCTACAATCAAAAATGTCATATATAATATTGTTTATACTACAACTAAGATGCCCATCTGCACGAAGTAATAGCGTTCTATTCGGATACATATCTGCAATCTCTCCAACTGTATGATAGCCATCTTCTATTGTGTGCAGACCAAAATACATTTCAAGTAAATGTTTATAGCAAGCAATACATAACCTACAACAATTTAGTTCTTTCGCTGAGAGGGTTAGTAGTTCTCTAACAGTTTGATATGGCGTATTTGTAGCGAGTGATATAGCCCTAGTTACGCAATCAGTAGTTTTTATTCCACCCTTTCGGGCTATCCGCTCGGGTTTGAATTGTAATATTTAAACCGAGCCATGACATCACCTCCTATTTAGGCATTACAACGTAATCAAAATAAGCAGTTAATTTTTCCTCACCTTTTAATTCGCTATCTGTATCCGACATGAAATCTTTTGCAAGTCTTATATAGGTGTCAAGATTGCCTTTGCCCAAAGTTTTACAATAATCAGTATATACCATTAATGTTGCAACTGCTAAGGCTTCAGGTGAAAACTCATCAAACTTAATTCCTAGTTCTCCTGCTCTTTTTAATATTTTTTCCTTAGAGAAGTTGTCCCTATCACCTTGTTCTACTTCTTGTAGTAATTTATGGTGCAAGGTTTCTAATTCTTGCCTAGACATAACCTCACCACCTGCATAATCAGGATACCCATAGCCATAATCACGACCATAGTTATAGTCCATGCCACGTCTGTAATCTCTTTGTTCCATTACATAGAAAGGCACATCACCATAAGCACCATAATATTGTCTACTAGGTTCTCCATGATAGCCATAGTCTTCCATTCCACGTCTTGGTTCTTCTCTTTCATAGTTATAGTCTTCCATTGCCCTATCTCTTCTTCTTGGGTCACGGCTAGTTATATAACCACCACGAGAGCCATAAGGGTTACGACCATCACGCATTCCACCCATTCTTGGCATATCACTCTTTCTTCTAGCCATATCTCTCATATACATATAATCCATCATATTAGGCATTAGCATTTACCCCCTTTGTAGATTTTGTTGATGTTGTGCTTACTTTATCATCTTTAAAATTTAAAGTTGTTGCACTAACAGTCGCTGGCGTTGCTGTAGTTGTTGTAGTTACTGGCAAACTTACAAGCCTTTGATAGCAACAAGAACCAAGCCCAGAACAAGCCCTGAACACACCACCAGTAGTGTTTGTCTGAACTATTGCCTTAATCCTTGTTCTTCCACTAATTTGACAAGCATTTGCTTGTAAACAAGTCCTATTGCATACAAGCGGATAAACAGTAGTTGTATTTCCGCCAATAGAAATAGCAACAGGCATATCAACAGTTGCAGTGCTTGGTCTGTTTTGTGCGATTATAAGTGAGTAGCAACAACCATTAGCATAAGTGCCAGAAGGTATATCAATAAGTAATGTATCTGTGCCATTAACAGTTACAACAGTCAATGATTGACTAATAACCGTATTTGGACACAATCTGTCGCATTGTCCATTAAAATAAGTCATTTTTATTCTCCTTTTAAAATTTTTAAAATTTCTTCTAGTAGACTATTTTGATATTCCAACATGGCGTTTTGTTTGCTAAATTGTTCATGCAAATCGTCAAGTATTTGTCTTGCTTGCCTTTGATTGCTTTTATTAACATTGTTTTCTGCTGATTGTTGTCTGTTTTCTATTAAGTTCTCATAACCAAGCATTATGCTGATTATGTCAAGTAAATTGCTGATATTATCATTGTCATTGTTGGAATTCATTATCTTTCTCCTAAAATTAATTAAGGGCATAGAGAAAATCCGCTATACCCTTATAAAAGTATTAAATTTTCTCAACTACTCTAAGGTAGGAATTAAATTTTTATGTGGATAATATTTTTTTATAAAATCATTAAATTGTTCTAATGTATTGTTAGTTTTTCCATATAATACATGGAATTTAGAATGAACTTTTCTTTGTAATACGATACCATTATCTAGTCTATGTTTTTCTAAAACCTTTTTTGATAATAGTTCAAAATCTTGTTTAGAATAGTCATTTATTTTTCTATATAATGGCAAATTGAGTTCTTTACAACTATCAGAAACTATTCCCATAAAATTTTTTATATGATGAACAACCAAATCTTTTTTTGAATTAGTTAAATAGCATTCATAATTGTATTTTTTTAATACATCTTTCTTCCAATTCTTTAAAGATTTTCTAAAAAAGTCAAGAACTTCACTCTCTCCGCCTTTATAATTCCAATGATTTTCACCACTGTGATATTTAATAGCACATTCTTCACAAACAAATGGATTTGTTTTATTTAGATGCCATTGTAATCTCGTTTTAAAATGGTGTCCATTTTTACACATACAATCTACAAGCGACGAAGCATTTTTATATTGAGTTTCATCTTCTAAAATAATTCCCCATTTATTAAAAAGTTTAATAGCAACATCTTTTGTATATTTACATTTAGATTGAGAAAGTTTTTTTATGGAACATCTTGGACAACAAGATTGTCCTCTTCTCAAATGAGAAATATCTTTTTGAAAAAGATTTCCACATTTGCATTTTAATGTTAATTTTGATTTCGAATTCAAATAGTTCCCACTTACATATTCACAACCAAAAGATTTTATAATTTTTAACACTTCGTCAAAAGATAAGGAATATCTATCTCTGCGTTCTTTGTTTACACATTCATTACATCTAATAGTTTCTCTATCTCTTATTTTACGATATGAACTTTCAAATATATTCCCACATTTACATTTGATAGTAATGACCGAACTGCTGTTTTTTATATCACCATATATTAAACAACAGTCCCCATTACTTTTTTCTTTGATATAATCTTTTACAAACTTATATGTTATTTTTTTAATCATATAATATATAATAACATATATAAATTTGTAAGTCAATTATCCTATTCCGTGTTATTTTCCTATATGTTAGCAACCGCAAGAATTATATTGTGTATTGCAACAGAAAGGGTTTGGAACTAAAAATGCAGGCGAAGGCACATCTCTGCCAAGTCTTCTAATAAGTTCAGCATTTCCTGCATCAATAGTTGCAGTCAAGTAAGCATTTTGATTTGCTTGTGATTGAGCAAGATTTAAAGCATTTACTTGTTGTGTAAGTTCAGCAATTCTTTCGTTCTTAGCCTCAATCTTATTTGCAACTAATTCATCGTGAATTGCACGGTAGTTAGCATTTTGATTGTCTATAATATCTCTTGCTGAGTTATTAATTGCGTTAGTAATATTGCAAGTATTAGTTGCCATATTGTAGTTGACACCCTGTATTGCTTGTCCTATATCACAGCAACAACTTGCTAATTGAGATTGAAGAGCATTAGAACTTGTTAAAATGCTTGTATTTACTCCATTAAACCCTTGACAAAGAGTTTGCTGTAAGTTAGCCTGTCCAAGTTTAAGGTCATTCAAAGAGTTAAGAGTAGCATTTTGTGCAAAGCCTACAGCAACATCGTTAGTTGTAGCAAGTTTGCCAACATCATATCCGCCTACAAAGCCGTTTCCGCCACCGAAGCCTCCAAAGCCTCTACCGCCCCAGCCGAACAATAATAGCAAGACAATCCAAGCAAACCAATCACCGCCAAACATTCCATTGTTGTAGCCATTGTTAGTGCTATCACGCCCGACAGCGTATCCTGTTGCGAAACTATCATCTGAATTATACATTTAATTTTTCCTCCTATTTTATTTTATATATCAACAGCCTTTCTCGTAGTCGACATAGAAAAACACTGTAGATACCTATTTAATTCCCATTCTATCAAGAAACTGAGTTATCTGTTCAATAGGCATATTATTTTGTTTTGCCATTTGTAAAGCAAACTCTCTTGGTGATTTGCCACCTGCCATGTTTTTCAACTGAGTGATTGATTGCTTAATCTGTGGGTTATTTCCAATCATTTGTTGAACCATTTGTTGTGGGTTAGGACTAGATGAAAGCATATTCATTAATTGAACAATATCCATTATTTACCTTCTCCTTTTGGTGTGATAAGTTCACCAAGCCTAAGTGCTTTTTCAACTTTGGTATTTAATGTATTTATTTGTTTTTCGAGTGCAGAAACATAGTCTTTGCTTACATAATTATTTAGGTCTTCTTTTGTAACTATATCTTCGACTTTTGTTGGCTCAATAGTTGTAGTTTGTTGTGCTTTATTCTTTGGGGTTATGATATATTCATCAAAGAAAGACTGACCCATTGCATCAGCAGATTTAACATATAATTCATTCTTCTCATTATTTATAAAAAATTGTCTTTGATTAGGGAATACCATAAATGCTTTTGCTTCTTCTGCATTAGCAAATTTCAACGGAAAATCACTAGAAACCTGTGTTTGTGGTTGCGTTTGTGTTGGGGCAACATTAACAGATTGTGCTTGTGTTGGTATATATGGTCGTGTATAGTTGTATGGCATATAAGGGTTTGTTGTGTTATAAGTTGGATAATTTAACATAGTGCTACTCCTATAATTTTTAAATTATAGTCAATAGAGAATAATGTAGCGGTTATCCCCTATCAACTACACCTATTTCTTAGCATAAAAAAGACACCTAGTCATTAAAACTAAGTGTCATAAAAGTATCAATTTTTTATCTTATCAAGAATAGCCTTTCTTAATCTTTTGCTATGAGATTCGGAGTAACCTATCGCTGAATATAACTCTTTGCCTTTTAACCTTTGGTTTACAATGAAATATGCAACACGACATTGCTCTTCACTTAAACCCTTACTTCTACAATGTTCATAAAGTTCTCTTTCGTCCATTGCATATATGTCTTTTGTATAAATCTTACACATTAGGTTATGTATGCTCTCTTCAAGTTCAACCTTTTCAAGTTTTAGTTCTTCAATAGTATCTAACTTGCTTTGAAAGATATACAATAGATTTGTAAAACATAACGCAATAAGAACACTAGAGCATATGCTTATGTAGATTGGTAAAGATAATTCAACTAACACCATAAAGAAAATTATAGAGTAAACAATACACATTATAACACTTTTATGATGCCAGGTAGTGGGGAAACACCATCTTAAAAATGTATAGCCAATAATAATTATGGCAAACTCAATTACTCTATGTCTTAATATAGCAAAAGTTAATAATAACGCAATGAAGATTAAATAGCCAAGCAATCTAAGGAAGAATAACTCTAATTTAATCTTCTTTTTTGCTGTCATTTTGTTTTTCTTTAATTACCTCGTCAATTTCAGCAATTTCTTCTTGAAGAGCATTAATTTTTCTAAGTCTGCTCTCTTTCATTTTATTTAATTGACTTTCACTTTTTGAAAATAACCAATTTAAAAACCAACCCATGTTTTTCTCTCCTTTATAATTATTTGAATATAAATAGTATAAGCCTAGCATGATAAACACATCAATCATTAGTATAACACCAATAAGTGTGCTTTCAACATTCTGCAAAGCAACATTTTTAGCAAATAAAGAAATCAGTTGAAATAAAAAGTTAAGCACATTTCCGTATATCATAACTGGTATAAACCACTCAATACATTTTACCTTTTTGCCTCTTGAAAATATAAATGGCATTATGAAATATTGTATAATATCAAATATGTATGATACCTGAGAAAATAACAATCTCAAAGTAACAAATATTGGAATAGTTACACACATAACAATCCATTCTACTTTTGTAAAGTTTCTCTTCCTGAGTATTGCAAGGTAAAGCAAGGTATATGATATAAAACTTGAAATCGTGCCTAACAATATCTTGAATATTAAATTGTTATCTATAAAGACACATATATTTATCACCACTTGATTGTTACAAACTATATTCGCAACATTAGAGCCAAATATTTTTAATATTAGAAATATAACAAGTAATATCCAACAAATTATGATTGCTCTGTGATAGACAATCTCTTTATAGTTTTCTTTATTTTCAGGCTCTATAAATTTCTTCATAGATTACCTACTTTTCAGGGCTTTCAACACTATTAGTTTTTGTTTGTTCATCAGCAAGTATTGTTTGTAGTTTATCAATGCTTTCACTAAGCCCTAGTTTGTTTGCCCATTTTGCAAGTTCTGTTTCAGGGTTTTTCTTAATCCACCCAGCAATAACAGATATGAGCATTCTTACAAGTTTACGAACTCCACATTGTTCATAAAATGCATATAGAAATACTGTAGTTGCGAATTGTGAAATGCTATACATTACATATCCATCAAAAGACTTGTGGAATATTGCAAAGTATATTGCACTACCACCAAATGCAAGGGCAATATCTATGACATAGTATATAAACTTTTTAAGGTCATCAGATTTAATTTTATCAAATACCTTGCAAAGTTTTAAAATGCCAACAATCGCTATAATGCAAATTGCAATGATAAGAATTGACAAACCATAAGTTTCTATGTATGCTACAATTTTGTCCATTATTATCTCCATTTTTTATATTAAATTTTTCTTGACTATTCAACCTCTACAATAGTCTGGTCTTCGCTAACTATTTCCTGTGGTAGAAATGTCTTAAGTTCTTCAATTTCAGCCTGCAAAGTTTCAATGTCAATTTTTGCAATCTCGTCATCAAGTTTGGCAATTTCTTGTTGCAACTCTTCTCTTTTTGCAATCTTTTCAGCCTTGCCGTCAATAATTGCTTGACGCTTTGCAATCTCTTTTTCAATGATATTCATGCTCTCAACCTCCTTTTAATATTTTTGGCTCGCTACAATAGCCTATGACAAACCTTGAACCATATTCATCAATGATGAAATGCCAAAGATAAGTCCAACAGTAAGTATTATAACAACAGTAATTATTGCAACGGTTATCGCTATTGCCTTTTTCATTTTATAAAATAACTCTGCAATATAACGCACTAAATGAATAGGGCTTGCAACAATATTACCTATAACAGTGCAAAATATTAGGTCAAACCAAACAATAAATAGCATTTTATAATAACCAATTCGTGCAACATCTTCCTTATCAGGGTTATCAACAATTATAGTTGTTTGATTGTTAGCATTTTTCTTCTCAGACTTTTCATCTTTCTTTATATACTTATCTATTGTGTCTTTATGGCGTTTGTAGAACCATGTTTCACGGTCGTAACGACTTTGGTATACACTGGTCGCAGAAATGTCATTATCTTGCATTTCCTTGCGTTTTTTAAGCAGTTTAAAACGCTTTTTATTATGTTTCTTTACCTCTTCATTAGACACGCCATTTTGTAAGAAATCTTTAAATTCATTATCAAGTTTATCGTCAACCGAAGCCATTGATGATGTAGTAGATGGTTCTTTAACCATTTCCCTTATTTTTTCTATAGGGATTAACTCTTCTTGATTTTCCATATACTACTCCTTTGGTTCAGTTTCAATAGGTTCTATTATTTCATAATACTTTTTAGGGTCATCATTTGCACCAAAATAAACTCTTTTGCCCATAATTACTTCATTGCCTTTGCTATCTTTATATGCTAATACATAACCATCTTTTGCAGTTTTAACTCTTATCATAACTCTCTCCTTATGAAATAGTCCAGTTCTTAACAGTTGTTATATATTCAAGCCCTGAAATGGCACCATCTGTTCCGCTGTCAACCCAATCTGTTATTTGTTTTGTTTCACTATCATATACACAATAAATATTGCTAAGGTTATTGATATTTTGTTCGCCTAAAATCATAGTGTTTGCAGTTTCGCCTGTTTTGTCTTTAAGCCAACCGCAAATTCCCTTTAAACACTCTATTGAAAAAGAACAATTACTTAATCTCCAACCTGAAATATCAAAGTTATCATATAATTCAAGGTATTTTATGTTAGCACTGTTACTAAAGTTTGCATTATCTATTTGAGTTACTGAATTTGGAACTTTGAAATATTGAATATTTTTTGAGTTAGCAAGTGAATTCCAATTAAATGTATGTAGCCCTTCTCGTAAAATTACTTCTTTTAAAGAGTAAATACCTGAAAAAGAACCATTATCTATACTATTTAAATTAGGAGGTATTATAATTCTTTTTAATTGTGTGTTCCCCAACATACTGCCTGAAATATTAAGATTTTCAGGCAATATTATTTCATTAAGTTTGCGACACGCATTACAAAAACTAGAGCCTATTTCAATTAATGAACTTGGTAAAATCACACTTGTTAAATTATAACAATTATAACAGAAATTATCACCTATAAATTGAACAGAACTTGGAACAACTATAGTTCTTAAATTATAACAATTATAACAGAAATTATCACATATTTTATCACCATTAAATCCACTTAAGTCTATCTCTTTAAGGTTATTGCAATTCTGACAGAAATTAAATGTTGATATGTTTGTTGTTTCATAAAAGCCCAATATTTTCGCATTTATATCAACTTTTTTTAAATTATAACACATATAGCAAAAATAACTTGGATAAATATTAATAGGAGCACAGTTAAAAACTACTTTTTCTAAGGAAAATACTTGTTGACAAAACCCATAGCCCATATAACTTTGTGTAAACTTAGTATCTTCACCTATCTCAACATATTTTAATGTTTTATCATATTTACTACTTTGAGCATTATACATAGCATTAGTTGAATTGGAAGTTCCACAATACCAAGTCATATCACCTGTTATAATCTCAATGCAAGGGCAATCACCAAAGCAATAAAACAATGTGCCAGTGGTTCTGCTAGTCTTATAAACGACTACCCACCTTACTTTATATTTATCTTCATTTGTTGGGTCAGCAATGTCCTTATCTAAGTCCCATGTATGTGTTATGGTGGAACCTACTTCAAGCGTATCAGCATTAGCATTAGCAATGTTATTATCAACAACATCACTAAATATATAGGCATTACCACCTGTCCCTCTATAATAATTCACAGCACTCGAACTCGTGCTATTGCTAGTATAAAATGGAGAACTAACTTCAGTGTCCATCATGAGCATTATATAGATAGGGTAATATGTTACATCATCTTTTATAATTTCAGGGGCAGAATTAAGTATTGACTTTATGTCAGGATACCAATCAGGGCGAATATAATCATCTGTTTCATCATTATCAGGCTCAACATAATCAGTATTAGTTTTTTGTAAGGCAACACCAGCACAATTCCCAATACTATAACCTGAGCAATCAATACCAGTAACAGTCTTTAAGTTCTCTCTAAGAGTATTAGTCTGTCTTTGTAATTCCTGCAAATCACTACTAAAAATGCTCATTAGTTTATCCCCCTTAATATATCATCAAATATAGCAGAAATCATGTCAATCTCTTCATTAGACACCGTTTGTTGTGGTTCTTTTAAAGTCCCCCATATATTTCTCATAATATCTTGTTGCAACACATAATCAATGTTTGTATTTGGGTCTTCAATATAGGCAACAGTAAGTCCTGAAAGGTCAAAAACCAAGTCTTGATTATCTAAAATATCAAACCCTATAATGTCTTCGTCAACAATTACTATTTCGTTTTCCACTAATCATCACCAACCTGTGCATCAACATTAAAATAATATTTAGTGATTGAAATTTTATTGCCATCAACCATTGTGCCTTCAATTTCGTAAATATATGGATTACCATTTGTAATTGCCCAATTATTACTATCAGTCGTTTGAACTGTTAACACCCATTCATGGTTTGTTGACTTCTCAAAATCTTGAACATAATATTCAGAATAGTTTTGATAACCAAGTTTAAACCTTGCACCACTAAGCACATCGTTAGGGTCAGATATTTTTAAAGTAAATGTATCACCTTGTGTTATTGTATATTCTTTTACAACTTCGCCATTTGGTAGTTTATCCCCATTAATATCTCTATTACTTGTTTGTATTTGTAACATTGCTATATTTCCTTTCTATTTCAATCATTATCACATTTAATAAAAAATGTCAAGTAAATTGACCCTAGCCACCTAACTGCCTTATTTGCTGACGCCACTGCTCACATTGTGCAATCTCATCAGCATATTCTTCTTTTGTCGCACACCCTGTCGCAATCTTAACGCCAATATAGTCATATTGTCTTAGTTTTGCCTTTAATTCGTTAATTTGAGCAGTGTTACTTTCATTGGTTTTTCTTGCATTGTATTTGACTGTGTTGAAAGTCAAATCATCATTGAAATCACTGCCCTGAATGTCGTCAAATGGCACTTCAACAAATGTATAATTGTATGGCTCTTTTTGTAACTCTTCTCTTGAAAAACGACTTAATGCAGTTCTGTCAACATAAATCAAGCCACTTGGTTCTTTTCTAACGCATACTTCCATTTATTTAACCCCCTCAATTTTGGTAACAACCCAATTTGCATTGTTATCGCAATCAGTATAAGTTGTTTCATTAATTTGTCCTGAGTAAAAGCCAACGTGCCATGAAAATGCTTCTGAACTCACATTCATTGCAACTTTACAAATATCATCATATGAGTGCAACGGCAATATTGCTCCACCATTATATCTTGTCGCTGACTGATTAATTGCTTTTAAAACATATTTAAATTCACCATTATTTAATGATACATAAACATTTAAAGATTTATATTTCGTAATATCTAGCCCATAGTAACCGCTAAATTGAAGAGCATTATCCATTCCTTTCATACCTGCTGTCAGTCCACGATTAATTTCCCAATGTTCACTATCTTTGTCATAAAGAACATCATTAGTTATCTCTTTTTCATTAACAAGTTCGCCGTTATATGGATAAAATACCGTTGGGTTATCATCTTCAAAAAGCCCCATTTTAAATGAGCAATCAAATGCTTTTCCTGCAACTGTGTAGAAACTAACACCCCGAAGTGTTACATCTTCGGTTAATGTGAAAGTTGTTGAAGTGTTGGGGAAATAAAAATAGATGTAATCGCTTGCTATTGTTCCATCACTTTTTCTAACGCTTACAGTAATAAGTCTACTCCCCGTATTCCCAGTAACATCAAATGCTTTTAATGTATAAGTATGACCACTTTTTAATTTGACTTCGTTATTTACACCACTTAGATAAAATGAACTAGTGCTATCAACGGAATTAGTTGCGAACATAGAAATAGTATCTCCACTAATAGTCATGATAGTTCCTGAATTGTTATAAATGCCATCAGGTCTTAAAGGCAAAAGGTTAACTGTTTTATTATATTCGTCAGTTATAAAATTAGTCTCATTTGAATTAATAAAGTTATTACTGCTACCTGTAATAACATCAATTGTTCTAACTAAATTTTCAATATTAAGAGTTGTTTTAAGAGTAAACTTCCCTATTTCGACTTGATAAGTTCCATTACCAGTTATTGTTTTGTAAAGGTCATTTTGTATAAGTGCAGTATTTGATGTTTGAACAAATATAGAAAAATCAACATTTTGATTATCATCAACAATAATTTGTGCAATTAGTGAATAGTTAGTGTCTGTGGTAGGAGCAGATGAAAAAGTTTGCGTAAATGCACTATCCATAACGATTCTATGCCCAGAAATACGCAATTCACAAGTATCAAATGATATAACATTGTTTGAACTTGTTATGAATGTGCCTTCATTTAAAACACCTTGCACTATTCCATCTCGCATACCACTATTGAAATATTCGCCTCTTGCTCCGTCTATGTTGCTGTTGTCTATTCCATTTTTAGTTAGAATTTTATATGACATTTTTATATCTCCTATATTATTCTATAATTTCCCAACATCTTACAAATGTTAACCCATTACCTGCAACACGATTAATAATAAATTTATTATTAGTGTTATCATAATACGCATCCCATGTATAATTATCCCAACAAAATGATTGAGCATCACCACTACCTATTTGCATTTTTTGATAAAATACATGAGTTCCTGCAAGCATTTGAAATTCAACATGATTTTTACCCTTTGTTATATTAGTTAAATCAATATCAATAGTTCCAGAGCCTGCTGGGACTATTGGTCTTGGTCTTATCGTATCATCGTATAATAATAATCTTTTTGGTATAATATATTCATTTAATGTTAATTTATTATTTCCATCTTCTTTTATTTCAAGATTATTAACCTTATATGAATTATTAGAATTATTTACTTCAATATCTTTTGTATATTTAATACTTTCAACTACTTTATTAGTTTCTGCAATAATTCCATTGGTTGCGGTAAATTTATATAAAATCATTCTAGCAATACCACTACTATTTTGAGTAAGGTCATCACCTAAATCTATTGTAGGATAATCAGCAGTATCATATTCGTCTTTAATCGTTGCTGTATTAAGTCCAAGATTTACTTCTAAATAAATTGTATAGTATCTTTTTGTTGCAATATTGTCAATTGTTATAGTTACACCTGTCGCATCAATATCACACTCAACACCTTGAAGAACTAATCGACCACTATTAACTGTGAAATTCAATCCATTGACTGTATTTGATATTTCAGTGCCTTTACCAATAACATAACCATTTTGACCACCGTAAGCATAACGCATAGGAACAATATCGTCAATGTTATTGATGTTTGGTGTTTCGCTCGGTTCTCTAACCATTTTTATTGCCATATTTTATCTCCTTTTAAATAAATTCTACACCAGTGTATCTATAACCAATTTGAACTTTTACAAGTCCTGTTGCGTCATATTGAAGTTCACCACAAGGCAGTTCTTTATATTTGCCTTGACCTTGCTTTAAATATATGCTGAATTTTGTTTCGAAGTTTGCATTTGCTTGTAAAATATCATCTGCGTTTAATTCTATATTCTCATTATACAACGAGTCAAGTAGTTCTGTCAAACTTTCTTCATTTGCTTCTTCTAAACTTTCAGTGCTTACCACTACCGACCTTTTGATAGGATATATATCTCTCAAACTTTCATTTGTTGTTATATTATTATCACTTGTCAAAATCCATTTATAACCAGCAGTCCATACACCATTATTATTATAATAACCTTGTGCTTCGTTTATATCTGCAACCCACTTGCCATAGTTTCTTATGCCATATTCCCATAATTTAATGTTTAAATTCCTAAACATTGTCCTGCCAATAGTAAACACAACCTTTTTATCTATCAAGTCAATACTAGTGTCAATATATAAGTTATAATATTTCAAATATTGTGCAAGTTCGTCATAAGCATTATAAACATCTTTTTCTTCTATTGCTGGTGTCAAATCGGTCAAATTTATTGTTCCAACATTCTCGTTGAATACTAACTCAACATTAAAACTATTTTGATTAACTTGCTCTTTCCATTGATTGAATATATAAGTTATATAATCATTCACTGTTGTATAGTTGTTTGCTGTTGGTTCTAAAATAACATCACTTGATAGCATACTTTTAAGGTCTGTTCCATTGACTTCTGTTTGGTTATCTTTATTAAGTTCAGGAATACCTGCTAAGCAACCATAAACATAACTACCTTTATTGTCTTGTATAACCAAGAATGTTGGCTGTATATCTTCTGTAAACGGCTCACAAACACAAGTAATCGTATTCATTTCAACAGGTCTTTTTACAAGCGAATAACTATCTTTTGCTATAACCAAACTTGCGTTATTTTGCAAGCCTTTAAAATCTTTATCATAAAAACTTGCTATCATAGTGTATATTGCCTCCAACTACCTGTCAATTGAAATCCTGTGCTACTATCATTTGTATTTATTGATATTGTTGTTGTTCCTCGATGTGCCAACAAATAAGTATCAAATTCAGGGCTTACTTCTGGTCTAAAATCAGTTTCAGAGCCATCAGCGTTGATTTTAAAAATCTTTTTCTGTGCTGAGTTAATAACTAATTGCTCGCCTTCACTTATTGTTATACCGTCAAATTGAACTCGACTATATCTATTGCCATTTTCATCAAGCAAGTCAATAGTTGGATTATCAATCGCACCATTTATTGTTACTATAACAGGCACTTCCAAAATATAAGGATTATCTATCTCGTTATTTTCAACAATATTTTTGCCATAACTATAAGGATACTTAAAAGCGTATTGTTTACCAACACTTGCAACTTGAATTGTGATTGTATTTTCTCTTTTTATAAAGAATGGTGTTGTCATTGTAAAAGTCAAATCTTGTGCTAAATCTCTATATTCATCTTTTTCAGTCTTTGTCAAACTTGTAACTTTGCCACCACAATATTTTATAGTTTTAGTATCGTTATATTCAAGAAACATATTGACATCTGCTGTTGAATATTTTTGTATCCAGTTTGTCAATATGCTTGATTGTGTGTAACCATTTATTACTTGATGAACAGTCATAGTTATTGTTGCTTTCTTTTGCACAACCTTTGTAATGACATCTTCAATATCAGTTGCTATTGTTGATAATTCAAGTTGAAATCCATTGCCTGTTGGTGCTGTAACTAAATCAAGGTTATATCTATCAATAATCTCATCTTGGTTATTCATAACAACCAATGCATATCCTCTTATCATTTACTACCTCCCACTCGATTGTTTTGCTACTACAATTTTCTTAATAACCATATTTGCTAATTCGTTTGCGTCATAATTTAAATCTCCAGTTGCATTCATTGTTATTCCTAAATTATAAGTGTCATTTGAATAATTATTCATAAAACTGCTATTACTTGATGCAGGTATATTAAAATTATAATCACTTAAACCTGATGTCGATGTTGTTGATGATGATGTAGAACTTATATCTTCTGTTCCCCATAGCCAACCTTTACCAAATATTGTCAAAATAAAATTCCCTACTCCATTTATTAAATCAGAAATCTTCTCTAATAACCATACGATAGGCTCAAGGAATACTGCCACCAATTCCAAAGCAGGAACAAGTAAATTAACAATCAAATCTATTATTGGGGATAATAGTTGAAGAACAGTGCTTAAAATATTTGCTATTGGTTCAAACACTGCACTTAAACCTCTTCCTAAAATGCTAATCAATTTATTTACACTTTCAGCAAATTGCTCGTTTGTTGTGTATAAATATAACAATAAACCTGCAACAACACCAATAATTGCTATAATAGGATGAGCTGCCAATATATTTAAACCACTAATAAGCGTTGGTATAATCCCAACTATTTTTGACAATACTAACAAAACAGGACTTAATGCAGCAGTCAATAATAATGTTGTAACTATCATTTTTTGACTACTATCACTTAAACTAGAAAACCACTCAGCAACTTTTTTTATTGCAGGAACAACCTTATCTGTCAATAAATTAGCGAATTGTTCCATAATTGGCAACAAAGCAATACCAAGTTCAGTCTTTGCCAATTCAAGCCTTTCTTTCATTATATTTAACTCATCGTCAAAATCTGCTAATGCTTGAACTTGCTCATTGCTCAAATAACCAATGCTTTCAAATTCTTCTCCAAGCTGTGCTAATCTATCAGCACCATTATTGATTAAAGGAATTAAATTCGTTGCAAGTCTTTCACCAAATATTTCATTTGCATAATAAGCTTGCATTGTGCTATCTTCAACTTGCGATAATTTTTCGATGATTGCAGTGAATGCCTCTTCAGTCCCTGTTGGTATTTGACTTAAATCTCCAAACAACGTTTGAAGTGCTTTTGAAGCAGTATTTGTTCCGCCTGCTAGTGCTGTTCCGACTGCATCTCTTGCTTTTGCTATACTTTTTACAAGTTGTTCAGTTTCAACACCACTTTGAAGAGCAATATAGTCATATCTTTGTAATGCTTCTGCAGATATGTCAAGTCTATCAGCCATATCTTGCAAATTAGCACCTGTTGTTGCTGCATCACTACCCAACTTATATATTCCAGCAATAGCACCAACTGCGGCTGCACTTAATACTGCTGTTTTCTTTGCTGCAGTTTCAAGCCCACTACTTAACTTATTTATACCTTGAAAAGCACTATCAAATTTTATTTTATTTAATTTTTCAAGTTCTGCGTTTAATTTTTCTGCAGAAGTTTCAGTTTTATCAAGTTCAACAGATATTTTTTTATAAGCATCAGTATTAACACCACTTGTTTTTTCAAGGTATTGTAATTCTTCTCGAATTGCTTTTGCTTTTAATTCTGTATCCCTTAAATCATCTTGAACAATTTTATTTGCTTTCTGCCATTTTTTTTCATCATACTGTATTTGTAATTGATTTTGTAATTCTCTTGCTCTTTGCTCAGAGTATTTGATATCTTTATCAATTTTTTTAAGACTTCTTGTAAAATCGGAGGTATCAGCACCAATTTTGACTGTTACACCCCTAATTGTTTCTGCCATATATACCTCCTTTATAAATTATCAAAATCTTGTTCGTTTGCTTGTCTTATCTCTGCTATACCTCGTTTGTGCATTCTTTCTTGTCGTTTTTGTTCTAAGTATTGTTTTGCATTATCTATTCTTATTGAATATATTATACTAAATAAATCGGCAATATGCAAACATTTCCAATCAATTCCGCTCTCACTTGCTTCTTTTATAATTCTTAAACTTAATGGCATAGTAAATTGTGGCTTTTGTGTATTTGGTATTTGTTTATAAATATTGACCATCAACCTACTATGCTCGATTAGTTTTTTTCAGCCGAACCATCCATCACCAAATCAAATACTGTTTTAATTTCATTTGTTAGTCTTTTTACATATTCTTCATCCGTCAAATCAAATAACTTTAAGAAGTCAACAAAACTAACATCAGTGTCAAACCAGCAATATAGCATTTTCATTTTGCTAATCAAAACAGGTGCTGACATTTCTTTTATTTCACTAATTCGTTTTGAATAATTGTATAAATCTTCTCTTTGTGCTAAATCTGGGAACTTTGCTTCAAATCTTATTTGACTTGCTAAACTCATATCAAGGTCGGCAGTAAAAGTTCCTTGTTTCTTTTCAAGTTTCCCATCTTTAATCTCTTTTGTTTGCGTATGCAATTCTACTTTCATTTTATTCTCCTTTTTGCTATCTAAAAAGTAAATTGTGCAATGTGCTGGATTTGAACCTGCATAAATTGAGATAGCCAACTTGTTTTATCTTTTAAACTAACACTGCATAAAAGCATAAGCATTAGCCTATGCTTTATTTATATTATTCAGTTTTTTGTGTTGGTGTTGGAACACTGTCAAGGAATGTTGCATATCCAGCGTCTGTTGGAACACTTGATATCTTAAATACTTTCTTTGTATTTCCGTTTGCATCAACATAATCACTTGTTCCGCCTGTAGCTTTCAAGTTAACCCCTTTAATTGTAATAGGATAACTTGCAGTTGTGTTATTGATTGCGTCAGTGTTTTGTGAAAGTGTTTCGCCAGCTGGACTAACATTCACACCCAAGAACCATACTTTTTTAGTCTTTTGAACACCATCATTGCCCATATAGTATGATTCAAAACCAATAGAAATGGTTTTATTTTGAACAACTTGAACTTCACCCATACCATTTGAAAGTTCTTGCATAAATCCAAGTGCTACCTCAAACTCTTGGTCGCGAGCGGTCATTTCAAGTGTTCCAGTGCTACCCCTATCGTTTAACAATGTTACCTGCAATTCGCCATCACCATACAAGTCAGTTGATGTAGTGTTTTTGTCGGTAGTAATGCTCGACAAGAATGTCAATGGTTCTACCTCAGTTCCATCTAGTGAATAAACACCATTTTTGCAGTTGTATTGAATAAGTGTCTTTCCTGTCTTACTTGGAGTTGCCATCGTTTTCTAATCCTCCTTTAATAATGTCAATTATTCGTTCTTTGTTTTGCTCAAAAGTTTTCCTAATAAAAGGATGCCCTTTTTTGCCAAACTCTAATAAATTTGTTAGTGGTATTCCATAACCATACTTATTATTGCTTCCAACTGATGAATTACCAACATACCTAACGCCTGTATATTTATCAGTTCTTAACCAACTCTCTTTTAATTTACCAGTTCTCACAGGACTATTTGCTTCAAGTTGACTTACAAGAAAATCTGATGCTGCATCAAGTGCTTCTTCTTTATTCGCATATAGTTCCTCACTATACTCATCAAGTATGTCTTTTAATTCATCATATAAGTTTAGTTGATGTTTCCCACTTTTTGTCTTTCTAGCCATAATAATACACCGTTGTTGTGAATGTATGTTGTGTTGAATTGTTTGTTGCATCATATCCAACATTAAACTCTTGATATGGAACTTCTTGTGCTTTAAGGTGTTGTCTTATTTTCTTTTTGTTGATATTGTGTAAATCGTTCGTATCTTCTGCATAACCTTTTGAAATAAGCATAATATCGCAATCAGCACTACGAATTTGACTTTTACCATCACCATAAGTGCTTGTTGTATCTGTTATTTGACTTCTTAATTGAATATAACTATCAGGCACATCGTTTGCTTCTTCGGTCATTGCTTCACGGTAGATTTTAATACCATCACTTTTCAATGTTCCATCAGCATTAAACATTAACCCTCTTGTTATATCCCACAATGCGTCAATCGGTTCTTCGTTATATATCATTTTCCAAATACTCCTTTATCGCATTTTCAATATCTTTGTCATCTAAAACAGATACATTTAATTTGCAATCTTTGTCTTTTGATGCTGGTGCTATGCTACTAATAACATACACTTTGCCATCAATATAAAGATATTTTTGGTCATTATAAAACATTCTATCAATAACAATCGAATAACTAAAAGTCATATTTTGAAGCTGTGAAAGAATTTGCGTATTTACACCAACTAATTCTTTACTGCCAATAACTTTACGAGCATTAACTACTTTCTTTACTCGATTTCCTGTTTCATAATCAACCGTGCTTTCAAAATCACACAATAAAATCAACTTTTTTTTACTTATCATTTCAAAAACCTTTTACTTTTATAATAAAAATTATCTCCCTTGCTAATCAAAGACAGCTTATTTCTCAAAAGTTCAATAGTTTTATCATTTGCAATATCAACACCATTCATTCGTTGCTCGGCATATAACACGATTAGTGATTGACCAAGTTCACTTTCAAGCTGTTCTTCAGATATATCATCACTAACTAAATCTGCATAAGCCATTAAAATGAATTGTTTATAATAATCATCTTCTGGATTAGTTTCAGTGTCCATATCACCTATTGATTTTTTGAACTTTGCAAGCAGTTGTTTATATAAGTCATCACTAATCATTTTATGCCTCCTTTATTATTTTCGTTAATTAGCCTCCTACTGTTTCTTTTCCATAAACAAATGAATTTGGAACAGGAGTAGCAGTAACCATCATGTGAGTTGTATAGGTTTTAATTCTCTTTTGGTTAGAAACATCAACACCAAGTTCCATAGGCTTGTTAACATTTGCTTTATACCATTTTGAAACATTACCAATAACAAATTCACCTGCATTAAGGTTTACATCCATTGCAACTGGGAATGCTGACAATCTTGAGAAACCACCGCCATTAAGAACTGGAAGAATATAATTTCCATTCTTATCTTTTGTAAATGTAATAGCATCAAAAATGTTGCTTGCAAGATAAATTTTGGCTCCTGCTCTTTTCTTCACTGGAAGTTTAGCAATAGCACTTTCTAATGCTGCAAGATAGTCTGTTGAACCATTTGCGTAAGAACCATCGATTGCTCCTGTTGTAATGCCTTTCACATGGTCGCCTGTTCCACTTCCATAAATATAATCACTGATGAGCAATTCTCTCATTGACTGTCCAATAAGTTCAATCAAATAGTCAGTAAACTCTTCGATTGCCATTGCTTCTTCTTCAAAAGTAATAACAATGCTGTCGGTATAGTTACCTGTAGCACCATTGAGAATATCCCATTTAACACTCTCGTTTTCAGTATCAGAAAGTTCGGCTTTAACTTTTGCTCCTGATTTGCTAATCATATAAGGGAATTTAACTTTGCCCTTAATTGCAGTTGTAACAACATCATTATAAATAGGGCTATCAACAGTTTCTTCTCTCAAAATGTCAAGCATAACAGATTGTGGAATAAAAAGTCCACCATTGTTAATACCATCTTCACTAGCTGATGGAGCTGTATATGTTTCAGATGTTGTAGTTGTTGCTACTCCCAATGCTCTGTATTCAGCATCTGTAAGTGCAGCGTCTTTTCTTTGACCTTTTGTGCTTTCAAACAATACATATTTTGCGAAAGCAGTTCTAATGTCAACTTTTTTGTTTTCATTTTCCATTATTTTAATTTCTCCTCTATTTCTATTTTCTTGTTCGGCTTTTTCTTCTGCCAATTTAATTTTTTCTTGAAGTGCAGAAATTTTATCTCTGATTTCGGTTGCTTCTTTGGTTGAAGATGCAATTTGTTCATCAGTAAAACTATCTCTATGCTCTTCAAGCTGTTTTTTGATTGCGTCTTTTCTTGCCTTTAAAGATGTTAACTCTAAATTCAAATCACGCAATTCTTGAATTCCACTAGTCATTTAACAGTTCCTCCAGATTTTTAATTTTTTGTTCTTTCTCTGCCTGTTCTTGTGCTTGTGCTTCTTCTTGTTCTTTTGCTTGTCTTTCTTTTTCTTCTTGTGTGCGTTGCTTTTGAACAATAACACTTGCTTCCTTATAAGCAGGGAATGGAGTAATTGTGACCTCGAACAATTCATCAATATGAGTAATAGTTCTTGTCTTTGTTGTTTCATTTACTTCATCACTGCAAGTAAATCCAAAAGACATACCATCAACAATTCCTTCTTCAATCAAATTGTAAATATCTCTTGCAAGTTGTGTATTTGGCAATTGACATTCAAAGAATAAACCAGTATCATCAACTTCCATTCGCATATTTACATTGTTACGACCAAGGACTTTGTCAGGTTCAATATTGTGTCCTGTAATCAAATAAACATCTGTCAAATCAGTGCCATTCAATGCTGTTGGGAGTATCGTTTCTCGGACTTCCCCATACCAAAAGTCATAGATATTTGTTTCAGTATTAAACAGAATTGGATATCCACGCAATACTAACTTTTTTCCGCCTTCTTGCTTTTCATCAACTCGTGTTTCAATCTTACAGGGTCTATACTCACTGCGTTTGTTGACTTGTTCCATCATTAACCTCCTTTTGTTGATTTATATCTTCAGTTTCCAATGTTTCATGTGAAACATTTTCTACTGTTGATACCTGTTCAGGTGTCTGCCCAACCTTGCCAAGTTCGTAATCATCTACTATTTCTATGTTAACAAGGTCGGCACTCGTTCTATATACTTGCCCTAATCCATTTGGCAAAGGACTATAACCAAATTGCTCACGAACTTCATCAATATTAAAGAAACCATTTCTTAAACCTGTTTGTGCTAATGAAGTTTTAGATGCCATTGTCGTTGTTAGTAATGGCTGGTAATCAAATTCAATTCTATGTCCAAAATAATACTCATTTTCAGTAAATAGTTTATTAGTAAACTCTTTCTCAAATTGTAATGCAAGTGGTTTTATTGTTGTGTTTACAAACATTGCCATTTCAATTTCAGTGCCTTTATTGTTCATAATGTTTTCGTTGATACCAAAATAATTATAAACAATATTGATTATAAGTTGCATAAGTGCTTGGTTGACTTCGTTCTCTGTCCAGTTAATTGGTGTAACTGTCCACATCTTGTCAAAGTAAACAAGCCCTTGAACATTGTCTGCAAAGTTGGCTCTTACACTCTCCATTGTTCCTTTCTTGTCTTTTTCTTTGAGTTGTCCTTGACCATTTTGATTGCTTTGAAGAATTGCTCTTGGCTTATTTGGATTAGCAACATTTACTATTTGCTCTGCTAAACTTTTAAGCACTGTTTCATAAAGTCCAAGTTTATTTTCACCACTTCCAAACAACGAGCAAAATCTACTGATATAAATTATGTCATCAAGGTTATATCTAGTTGTTGGATTGTTTTTTGCATCAAGAAATTGAACATAAGCACTTGACAAGTTTGATGATAATTCCATTCTAAAATACTGCGATGGAATAACATATATGCTTCTTAATGCTCCACTTCTGGTATCAAACAAAGGCTCAATAAAAACATTGTTATCAAGCAATAATCTTGTTACTGCTTCTTTTATGAATTGTGTTCCATTCTGTGCAGGATTTGGTTTGTAGGTTAAAACTCGAATTGTAGGGTCATCTTTATAAACAGAATACCCACTTTTGTCAGTTACTCGATGAAATATTGGCATCGAACTAAAAATATCACTGATTTTCTCAATCGCAGACCTTACTTCAGGAATGTTATAAATTTGATTTGCATAATTCCAAACAAAATATTGATAATTGCTACCATAATAATTTTGAATAACACTTCGAACTTCTGCACCAAACTTATCTTTTTTCCGTCTGTTAAATGTCTTTTTAAAAAAATCTAAAACTCCCATTTAACACCCCATTTATTTTTTTCTATAACATATTTTGCTTATATTTGTCAAACAAATATGACATATTTTTTTTAATTTTCTTCTCTTTTTTCTTCAAATAAATAACCAATAGTTCCATCTTGGTATATTTCTTTTGCTCGTTTATAAGCAACTTCACTGTTAAATAATCCAACGCAACCATCAATATGTCCATTTGATTTTAGTTTATTAACACTCAACTTATTATCACTATCAGCTGTTACCTTAACATTCCAAAAACAATAAGGCAATAGTTTATTATCTTTATCAATAATATATTTGTGTAATTCAAATAATGTCCTTGACAGTCTTATTGCCTCATCAAGTCCTTTGCCCTGATAGCAAGGTGTAAGCACTCCATCATCTCTGCTTTCAACACGATTATTTTTATCAAACTCAACTTTTTCGTGTGTAAAACCATTATCAACCATATCAGCAATCCAATAGTTCGCCATTGCTTTGTCATAACCAATTTTTAAAAAGTTTATTTTATAGTTATCACGCAAATCAACAAACCATCTTGTTACTGCTCTATAATCAACTGTTGTTCCTTGCGTCACTATAACCAAATGAGCAGTGATTTCGTTTTCAGTATTCATATCAACAAATATTTTATAATCTTGTCGGTCTTTCTTGCTGTTTCGTTCCATACATTCACTGGCTATGAAGTATGCTTGTAAAATAATCGACTTTCCATTTTCAAGCAATATCTTGGCTGTGGCACAGCATAAATCTGTTGTGGATGATAAATCAACTCCGCCAGTAGCATATGTGTCATAGAACATTTCTTTTGTAACTTCTTGCATACAGTCTTTGATTGTTTGTAAGTTATAATAGGAAGATATAGCACCTACTTGTCTATTCAAATGTTTAGCAACAAAACTTGCTAATGCGACAGGGTCATCTTTTGCATTTTCATATTGTGATTTTAAATAATCTAAATTAGGTCTATTATAATCTATAAGTGCAGGATTTGCTTTTATCCATTTTGATACATCTTCTATACTATCTTCAAAATCCACACCAAACATTAACGAAAACACTTTACAATCTTTTGGATATTTTTTCTTATTCAAATATTCATTATTTCTATTATAAAGTTTTTCATATAAACTATCTGGCAATATTCCAGCGGTGCTTATAACAAGTGCAAGTGGCTGTTTTCTTGCTCCTTGACCTGTTACTTTACTTTCATATTGCTCAAATTTTGTAACCTCTTCTGCCTCATCACAAACAATTAAATTATTTGAGTCGCCATCGTGTCCAAGTGTTCTTCCGCTTTCATAAGTAAAAACACAATCCATTCCTTTTTCATCTTTACAATAAATCTCATCAGCACAAGTGTCTTTATTGTATCTCTTTTTAAAATACTTCATTAAAATAGGATTTGTCTTTACTGATGCCCACACAGTTTTAAATAACCTTGAAGATTGCTCTTTATTCTCTGCAATTATTTTAACTTCTGCTCCATTTTCTCTATCAAGTTTCAAAAACCATAATATAAATGCACTTGCAAAAAATGACTTTCCCCACTTTCTTGCAACAAATAAATTAAAATGTCTAAAATATCTCAACCACATATTGTATTTGCTATCATAATATTTTATACCCATAACACAAGCAACAGCAAATTTTTGAACATCGTCAAGTTCAAAAGGCTTTCCTGCCCAATCTCCCTTTTGATGTGTAAATAATCGACAAAATTCTTCAAAGGCAATAGGGTCAGTTTCTTTGTATTCAATATCTTTTCTTGATAGCAATTCCTTAATAAGTCTGCATTGATTTTTAATACACTTATTATATCTTGATGGATATTTGTTTACTTTATCAATAAAATCATTTATCCAACTAATCAATTATTATTCCCTCCTTCCTTTTATTCAACCAATTATTTACAAAATCAATATCTCTATATATCTTCTTTGCAATTTGCTTTCGTGTATATCCCATATCTTCTAATTCGTAACACAATTTAATATCTTCTTTCTTTAGATTAAAAGCATATTCTTTTGTAAGTTTAGAAACCTTTCCTCTATGACAACCATATTTTTTAGCAATATCTTTAATTAACCAACCCTGCAATCTTAATTCACACATTTCTTTTTGTAAAACTTTATCTCTATCACCTTTTAACTTTGTATAAAGACCATTAGTATAATTTTTTATTGATTTTAAAGATACATTGTATTTTTCAGCGAGTTCATTATAAGTATAACCATTATTAAAATCTTCTACTATAAAATACTTTATGCTGTTTAAATATTGATTGTTTTCTTTTGCAAAAGACTTTATATTGTTCTTCTTTAAGATACTATCAATTCTTCTTCTACCACAATTAAGTTGGTTGCTTATCTTACTGACACTTAATCCATTTTTTGCAAGTTCAATAACACTATTTTCAAAATCTATGTTTTGTTTTATCTTTTTGCTATTATACAATTCCACAAAATTTGGATAAATATATCCATAGTTTTTACCACTAACAATAGTAAGCAAATTACTATATTTTATTTTATATTTGTTTATAATTTCTTTATATGAAAAATCATTTAATAAATCTACCTTTATATTAAAAACTTCTTCTTCTTTCAAATATGCATTTTTTAATCTATTTGAAACACTTAATTTATTTCTTTGTTCTTTACTAACAAAAGCACCTTTCCTACCATCTCCACCAAGTGTATGGTTATATCCATAATCTTTGTCATAAGTTTTATATTGTGATATAAGTTCTATCTCTTTTTCTTTTGCTTCTTGTTCACTTAAATTAGAACAAACAATTTTATGAGTTATATTTTGCCAACCATATTTCTTTATAGCATTAAAAAAGTGTTTATGATTAAAATAACCATTTCCTTTTCTCCATCTTTTTTCAACATCCAAACTCGTTATACCAATATACTTTTTGTTATTCGGTGCTATATGCATATAAACAGTCCATTGATTTTCCATAAAATCTCCTATAAATAAAATAGCATCTATTTACTCGGAAGTAGCAGTTCCTTTCAATAAATGCTATAATTTTGCGATTAAGTTATGTTGACTAGATTACCTGCTACATAACCTAACCACATTATTATTATAGCACATATTAAAAGTTAAGTCAAACATTTTAATCATTTGGTCTATTGCAAAGTTTACTTAATATATTTTCATCACTTTTAGCATTAGCACCCTTAACACCTGCTCTTGCTCTTGCTAATGGACTTAAACCAAGTTCATTAAAATACTTCAAACAGAGCAAAGCATTATCGTGTCTTTTCTTAATATTTGGATTTGCTTTTAATTGATATTTTGGTTGTCCATTTTTATCAACCATTCCTGTATCAACTAAAATATATGCTCTATTATCTTTTTTAAGTTCTGCATCAGCTTCATCAGTTGCAACTTTCGCTCTACAATAAAGTTCCATTAACTGAACATCTGCATCACTGACCATACAATTAACAGTGCCTCTAAATATCTTTACAAGCCAATTCCAAACCTCTAACTCTTTCTTATTCAAAGACTTTGGCGGTTTAAACTCTTGGCTCTGATATACAGGCAAACTCTCTTCCTGTGCTTTTAATGTTGCTTTTGTGTATGCACCTGTTTTCATATTTTGAAGCTTTGGCGGACGACCACTCATAATATTTTACCTCCTATATAATATCCATTCTATCTTTATAAAACATTATTGTTTTAAAATAAGGACAAGTATCACTACAAGTTTCTCCACACCTTGCATATTTTTTTACAAGAGTATTTTCATCTAATGGTTTTCTACTTTTACAATATGATTTTATTTGCTTCTTTTCTTTTCTAGTTAATTTATCACTATAATACAATGCTCTTATTAAACATATATGTGTATGGTCTATATAATCATCTAAACTTTCAACTATTGCCATATTATTCCTCCTTTTAAAATATTGTAAATATCAAAACACCAGCAACTATTATTGCAGAAGCACCTATAAATCCACATATAAGTTGCCACTTTGCTTTAACCGACTTTTTCTCTTCTTCTGTTTCACATTCAGCAATCTTCTTTCTCGCATATATTCCTGCTACAATTCCTGCTATTCCTATTGCTATTAAAATAATGTAAAATATTATCATTTTAAATCTCCGATTATTATATCCATTCAATTATAGTTTTATCTTTCCAACCTTTTTGCCACACAAACCATGCATAAGCAACTGCACTTCCGCCACCATCTTTCATTTCTTTAAACTTGCCATTTTTAGCACACAAAACTCTCTCGCTAAAAACATAAATCATTTTGGGCGGATACTTGCTGAATAAGTCTTTATATCTTGATTTGCCTTCAAGAAATGTGAGTTTTAGAAACATATAGACTTTATGTCCATATCCTACTAAATCAAGTGCGTGTAAAACAAACTCTTTTGCATATTTATATGGTGGGTTGGTTAAAATATCACAATCTTTTATCCAACTTGTTTCATCTTCTTTCATTTGTAGAAAATCTTGAACAAACCCGTAACCACGATCAACAATATCACTCGCATATAACTCTTTGATACAGCCTTCTTCAAGCAATCTTTTAGCAAGATGTCCTTCGCCACAAGCACATTCATAAACTCTTTTATATGGCTTTTCAACAGTCAAGAGTTTATCAATCGCAATAGGGTCTGTTGCATAATAATCATTCTCTTCTCTTTCTTTGTATGTATGATTGCTTGCACCAATTGTTTTGTAAATACTATTTTTATTTCCTTTCCAATCTTTCATTTTAAATCTCCATCAAATTCTTGTAAAAATTTTTTCAGTGGACTAATTCGTTCGTGTTGTGCATTATGGCAGTCTTTACAAAGAGCAATTAAGTTATCAAAGTCTAACCGTTTAGACCAATCTTTATCAATCGGCACAATATGATGAATTTCATCTGCTTTTCTAACAATTCCTTTTTCCCTACACATTTCGCACAAACCATCAGCCGATACCCACTTCTCTGCCCTTAACTGTTTCCACGCAGGACTATTATAAAATGAGTTGTATTTTTCGTGATATTTTCCTTGACTTCGTTCCATCTTAAAACCTCACATTGTTTTTTAATCTTTTTTAATAATCTTCGCCATTTTTAAAAAAAGTTTGAAGAAGGGTTCTTGCGGCGCTTTTTTCGGTTCGCTCGACAAATCTATCGACTGGGGGGGTATTGCCTTTCTACGCCCATTTAAACGCAAATTTTGGCTATATTTTTGGCATCTCATAGACAACATCAATCTCAACACCTTTGACAGTAGGTTCATTGTCTGCATTTTTATTTTCTTTTGCTTTTAAAGATGGTTTGCTCTTTGGTTCAACACTCTTTTCAAGTTCTTGTTTTATTTCTTGCACAACTTTTATTGCTTGCTCTTGTGAAGCATATGTTCCAAAGTTTATTCCATCAACAAAGATTGAACTACTAACATACTTTGGTTCTTGAATGCCATTAGGATTGTTTGGATTAAATTCAATGTTGTCTTTAATCTCAATGCTATCAGTTAGTTTCTTTATTTGTTTTTTGTTTTGACTTACTATAAATAAACTCATTATTTGTTTCTCCTTTTATACTTTTTTATTGCTCTTAAAAGATAGTAAAATTTATCTTCAAAAACAGGCTTTGTTACAGTGTTACAGATGTTACAGCATTTTTAGGATATATATAATATATGAGTAAAAAATTGTGGTTATAAATATATCTACATACTATATATTGTGGTTGGATTTTTTCCATACGAATATATATATTTTACTGTAACAATGTAACATTATTATTATTATTATTATATTTCCCTTTATTTATAGGCTTTGTAGCGTGTTACATTTTTGTTACATTTTTGTTACATTTTTTTTGCACTGTAACAGATTTTGTTACATTTTTAATTTACTGTAACAGAAATGTAACGGTTTTTGTAACATTTTTTGGTGCTTCTGTAACAGTTATTTCTGTGCTATTTAGAATGGTAGAGTGTCATCATTTATTGGTATCAATTCAGGCATATTTTCATTGTCTTTTTTAGGAACTAAACAGACACATCTTGCAGTTATATCACCAAATCTTAATATCTTTGTAAATGATGTTTCTTTGCTGTCAACAAGTATATAATCATTTTTTCGCCATTCAGTTAGTATTGGTTTTGATTGCACATCTATGAAGAAGTATTTGTCAAGCACAGATTTTATTATTTGTATTTCTTGGACTTGTTCTCTATTCTTAACTATCTTACCCCATTGGTCAACATTTTCTGCTCCATTGAAGTGTCTTAAATTCGATGCTACCCAGTCAAATATCATATCATGATACCTTTCTGCTCTTGATACTTCACTTTCACTTAAAATAATGCCATTAAAATCATCAAGTGTTAGTTTTAGGTTGTCTTTAAATATACAATCATTAGCAAGTTCATCGGCAAGCATTAACATCGCACCAGCCATTGATTGTTTCCCTGTTCCGCCTGTTTTTATGAATTGTTGCAGATATTGATTATATTTTTTAATTAACAAGTCTTTATCAAGTGTTTTAATATAATTTATAAACATTTTACCAGCAAATCCATAATTATGACGCCAAACCGTGCAAAGTTCGTTTATGTCATCAATTCCATCAATAAGTTTGCTTGTTGCTTGTAAATTGATAATTCTATTCAAAGCACCACCTTTTGAAATATCAGTTGTTATTGGATGCTCACCTGTTGATATTCCCCAAAGTTTCCATTTGCCAATATTTGCAAGCCCACCACCTGCTTTGCCTCGAATTTTACCTTTACCTTCTGTGATTAAATATACAATATCATCATTGTTTGCTTTGTTTGATGTTTCAAGCTCATCAATATTGAGTGGTATATTTTGAAGATAATCACAAAGAATTTCAAAGCCTACTTTTGTTGAATTAAAGGTTACAATAATTCCATCATCATTTGCTGGCATTCCCCAAACACTTGCTCCACACATTAACGCTACTGTTTTACCTGTTCCTGTTGCACCCCAAAGATGAGTTATTGCTCCAAGTGTTCCTGTTAGTTTTAACAATGGACTTGCAAATTCACTTGCTAATATTATTCTGAAAAACTTGTGATTTTGCCTTGCCACATTTGTTGCTTTAAGCCATTCTTCAAACTTGCCTTCTTCTTTAAAACTTTTAACTTCTATGCCACCAATCTCACATAGTTGTATTTCATTGCTATAAGGTAGGAATTTATCTTTATACCAACCAAGTTGTGATGTTTCTAAATATTTTGGCATTTTGTCATAGTTAATATTTTCTATTGTTGATAGAAAGTTTACTAATGAACCACTATTTAATGAGTTTACTGCTATTCCTTTGTTTGCAAGTTCAATGATTTTATTTTTGTTTGCAGTAATGCTTTTATCTGCTACAACTTCTCTCCATTGATTGCCTTTCAAAAAACGAATACTTAATTTTTCATTATCTGTTGTTATATTGTGAATAATTGCGTTTGGATAAATTTGTTGTGGAAATATTACTTCAAGTTTTTGTTCTCCATCTTTATCAACGGTATATTTTAAAATACCATCTTCGTTGATTTGGTATTTACCAAGATTGATTTCATTGATTTCCATTATCTATCACACTTACCCTTTTTATTATCTGTTTTAAGTTTAAGTGTAACAAATAATTCATCTTTTGATTGTGGCAATGCTTGATTTTTTGCACAAACCCAAACTTTATGATTTTTCATATATACGATGAGTGCATCTTGTTTTTCAACACAATAATCAATATCATTTATTTTTACTTTAATATCCATTACTTTACTCCTTATTAACTTTGATTTAATTTTTCTTGTATAATCTTTGTTAGCAAGTCTTTAATTGATGTTTTATGTTTGACACAATATGTTTTAAATTCTAAAAACAACTCTTCATCAATGTCAAAGGTTAGTCTTTTCATACAACCTCCTTTTAATATTGTTTATTACATTATAACAAATAATATTTTAATGTGTCAAACAAATATGCCATAATTTTTGCATTAAATAAAAAGCCATATATTTCAATGACTTTTTTTGTGTGATTTCCATTTCATAGTATTATAGTCAAATTCAAATTCATAGCCATAAAATAGTTCTGCAATTCGTTTTTTTAGCCAGAAGTCAAAATGTGTGTGTTCTTGCTTTTGATATAGTTTGAAGTTTTGTTCGCTGAAATCAGCATTTTTGAAAGCCCTACACCAAATACAAAATTTAGCATATTCTTGTTTAGCACGATTGTTTATATTATGTTCTTGCCAATATTCATCTCTTATTTTATCTTTATGAATTTCTTTTAAAATACTATAAAAATCTTGTTCCATACATACTCCTAAACCAATTATATACTATAAATATCAACATGGCAATAATTACTGCCAACTATTGAAAATTTTTGCTTATTGTTTGCTATAAATATTTGTGCTTTTACAGCAGTTACAATATCATCAATCCATTCTTTTTTGATTTTAATTGTTTCTTTTTCGCCATTCCATTTTGTTAGTTCTGCAATGTATCTCATTTGTTTTCACCTTCTTGTTTTAGTGCTAAATACATTTCTGCTTTAAATTGGTTTTTCCTTGTCAAAAATTGGTTTTGATAACAAATTGGGCATATAAAAGATAATGCCGAGCTATATGTTATAAGTCTATTCAAATCTTTATAATCAATCAATAGTTTAGAACCGCATTTGCAACATCTTTGTTTATATTGTGTATAATTCCTTTTCCTTATTTTTAAAACCTTCATTTACTTTCATTCTCCTTTTTTGCTTGTTGGTAGAAGTAATTTATTTGACATTCTAAACATCTTTCAGCATCATCACTAAATTCACAAGCACTTTCTTGAATATAATATGGTTCATCACTTCCATACTCATCTTGTGCGTTATAATACTCTGGCGG
>CALWPL010000009.1 GCA_944383405.1 uncultured Clostridia bacterium | reverse complement strand
CATTAATTAAATCGACTTCTCCACCTTCAACATACAATCCGCCACCATATCCAGCAATGTTTTCTGTTATTATTACATTGTTCTTTAATTCAATAACACCACTTTTAACAAAAATTGCACCACCTTTAAGATTTGAAATGTTTGTAGGCATTTCTTGTCCTAAGCCGCCCCTATTTCCACCCATAATTATTCCATTTAAAATTGTTGAAACTTTACCAGGTGTTAGTAATGTTGAAGCAAAGTAAATATTTGCACCATTATTTGCACTGTTATAAGAAATTTCTGCTTGATCAGAACTCATTCTCAATATGCCGTTTCCGCCAATATATACTCCACCACCATTTATAGCACTATTTCCAGTAGCACCACCACCAATAGTCCCATTAGAAAGAATAAATATACCATTCCCAATATATATACCACCACCATTGACAGCATAGCATGAATAAATGTGAGCATTATTGTCAAGTTTTAACATTCCTCCTGCTAAATATATAGCACCACCACTTGAATTTACATCTGTAAGTTGATTATCATAAATACTTACTTGTCCAATTAAATTACATGCAGATTCATCACTAATTGTAGAAGTTAAATACAAAGCCCCACCACTTACAGCCGTGTTATTGTGCATCAAAATACTATCTGCATTTTGTCCGTCTATAACTACTCTACTATATCCTGTTGAATAAACAACGCCACCCCTTGTTGCACTATTATTTCTAAACTCTCCTGCGTTTATAGTAAGAGTACTTTGTCCGTCAAGATAGAAAACCCCACCATTTCCAGAAGTAGAACTACTACCAACTGCATTATTGTTATAAAATACACCACCATTTACAATTACATTTCCACCTTTTGACGAATACCTAACT
Organism: uncultured Clostridia bacterium; assembly: GCA_944383405.1. Classification (GTDB taxonomy): domain Bacteria; phylum Bacillota; class Clostridia; order Christensenellales; family UBA1242; genus UBA7862. The sequence continues at coordinate 41,680 of CALWPL010000009.1, read as the reverse complement.
ACTGAGCCATTATTTGATGAGTTATTATATGCTTCAACATTTGAGCCAAAAGTTAGAGTTCCCCTGTCAATATAAATCATGCTCATGCTAGAATCATCATTGTTTCCAACTAAATGTAATTTTACAGGCTGGTATCCACTTATATTAAATTCACTTCCAATATAAACATCTCTGCCTGTTATATTAAACGCATAATCAATAGTTAAACTTTCGTCTCTTGTCAAAGTAAAGTATTCAGGCGTGCTTACACTTGTAATACTACTATCAAACCCAGCAATAATTGAAACTGATTTTGAAATACTTATTTCTTGTGTAATTACCATATTACTCTTTATCATTATTGTATCGCCATCTTGTGCTGCTGATAAGATTTCATCAAATGACTCATAATAACCAAGAGAATTAAGTTCGCTATCAAATAATTCAAATCTATCTTCAACTATAATATTGTATTCAAGATAATCTTTTGCAACATTATTTGCATATAAAACTTCAAGTTCCATGTAGAAAGCAACATTAGTATAAATACAAGTTGAATTGCCTGAAAGTCCCTTTCTTATACCTGTATCATTTGTAACCGCTATAAATCCTATTTCAGAATAAACTCTGGCACTTGTTAAACTTTTGAGCCCCATAAACGCTGTATTTGTATTACCTTCATTATCACTACCTAAACTTCTAACTAAATTTGGAAGCATAACATATTCAATATTTGTCCCAGCAAAAGCCATATTTCCAATAGAACTTATATTGTTAAATTCAATTTCTGTTGGAAGATTTTTGCACCCATAGAAAGCCATGTCTCCAATAGTTATAACTTGCGATAAATCTATTTCCCCTTCTAAATCTGTCAAAGTTAGATTTGCACAATTATAGAAGGCTTCTTTGCCAATAGTTGAAATAGTAGCACTTTCAAATATTACTGTTTTTATATTTGAACAATCTTTAAATGCCATTGCAGGTACTTCTCTCATGTCGGTTATAACAACCGTAGTTAAACTAGCAGGGACATTTCCCACCCCACCAAACACATAAGCCATAGTATTATTAGTATTTGCACTCTCTCCAATAAAGGATACAGTAAGTTTATTAAGAGAATCACTAATGCCAATTAAAGAATTTTCTTGTAACCTTGTAACATTATCATCAATAACTAAACTCTCAAACTCTGCACCATACATAGCATAAGGAAGAATACTTGAAACCAAATAATTTCCAACATACCTTTCAACTATATACTCTTGAACATCCGTAGTATTTGTAATTAATAATGTATGAAGAGACGCTTGATTATTATTTATTGTATAAATATTACCAAATTCATCAACTATATAATTAATGTTTTGTTCTTCAATAAATTCAACTTGTTCAAGTGTAGGAATTGCAAAAGCCCCATAACCTATTTGAACATTTTTGCTAATTGCTCCAATATATGTTGCATTATTAAAGTTAATAAACGCATGATTGTCTATTTGTTCAAGATGCGTCATATTGCTAAGATCAATTCTCTGAACATTTCTAATAACATTTGCACTATTAAATTGTGCTATTTGAGTTATATTTTGACCAGTTGCTATACTATTCTCATTAAGAACTAAATTATGTCTTGGGAATATAATCTCCTGCGCATTAAATCTTTGAAGCCCTAGGCTGCTAAGTCCTAATATCGTTAGCCCATTTTCATTTTCTTCATATTCAAAATAGAATGGGTTTGTATAATCACTCCAAACTGCATATAAGGTTACATTTTGAGCAAACCTAATTTGCATGTCTTGTCCTTCATAGAAATCTGGCTCACTACTATTTTTATCAAATGCCCAACCTAAGAAATATGCATATCTGGAATTTGCCAAAGTTGTCAAACTATCTGCAATTTCCCAATCTTCAAACACCAATTCAACATTTGAATTTGCTGTATATGTATTGTTAATATTTAAGTTGTCAGAACTTACAATACTATTATTTAAAATGACATCATGCCCATTTGAATTAAAGTCATAAGTTAAAGTATATGTTGTATCATTTACAGCATATAATCTTATGATATTTTGAGATATATCCTGATATCTACTTATTTCAAGTAATAATTGTTCTGTTAATGTTATAGTAGAATTTGTATTAAAATCAAGTGTTACTCCATCTTCTCTTATTGACCATCCAATTGCACTTGAATATGATGGTAGACTTAAACTGCTATTAATACTTATATTATCAGTTAATACATTTTCATTTGAATATATATAAACAACTTGATATTCAATTCTCTCCCATATGATGTACAAATCATAAGCACCCTGCTCAATAATTTCAGGAAGAGTTACTGTAACAAGTCCATCTACAAATTCAAAAGTATCACGCCTTCCATCTTCGACAAAGCTTACAGCAGATGGTGTAAACCCAAGATATTCAAATTGAGACAATTCATTTATGTCAACTACAACTTCTCTATTTGCGTTTGCTCCAATTTGAATGGTCAAATCACTACCATTATTTGCGTGCAAGTTTGCCACAAAAGGAACCCAAACTGCATAAAGTACATATTGAGTATTATCTCTTGATGTTAGATTTATTATTCTAGCCCCGTCCTCATATAAAGCAGTTCCTGCTCCTTGCATGTCTGACCAACCTGCAAAGTAATAATTTTGTTTAGTATCTAAACTTAGTAATGGTTCTAATTGATACAAGTCGTTTTCATCAAACATTCTTGGTAAGAACCCTTCTTCGCCGTATGTGTATGGACTTGTAATTTCAGAATTACCATTTTCATCTCTTAAAATAACTGTATATGTTATAGGTCTATAAACAGCATATAACACAATGCTATCTTCACGAGTTAAGTTAGATACTGAACTTGAAAGTTCATAATAATTTTGAGTATCTAAATAAGATGTGTCTTGATATATACTCCAACCAACTTGAATATATCCTGTAACAAAATATGTTTCTCCTGGTAAAACATATTCTTCGCCATAATATACACTTGCATTTTCTATGCTTCCAACAACACCTTCTCCATCTATATTATCATCAAAAACTATTGTATAACTTTCTCTTTGCCATTCTGCATAAAGAACAATTTCAACGCTTTCAAGCCCTTCAATAGACATTTTAAGAAGGCTTGGTAAATTTATAATTCTATCTCCAATATTAAATCTAGTTTGACCATCTTGTGTTGTATAGCCTGTTTGAATATATCCCTCTAAACTAAATTCTGTGTCAAGATAGGTATATTCATCAAGAGAAACTTCTTTGCTTATAGTTTGTATCTCTCCATCTATTTCCATATTTGAATTATATGTAATAGTATAGGCTGTTGGGGTCCAAATTGCATAAATAATTATATCTTCTTCACCCATTTTAAAGCCAGTACCATCAATATTATACCTTATATCGTAATCAGGAAGTTGCGATGGGCTAAATGAAGTCAAGATATAACCTTCCCTTGTCAAATAAGGAGCAATTCTATTTATAGCCTCTTGTCCATAAGTTGAATTTTCATCGTCTATAAATACTTCCAATGTTATTTGACTATCTGCTTCATAATATCTATCTGTATCAAGTAATCCTGCATTCTCTATATCAAATATTACTGGAGTGCCTATTAGGCTCTTTGTATCATTAAAATCAATTGTTAAGTAGTAATATGGCAATGAATAATTTGCTAATATAATAGTATCTTCATATGGCATTGTAGTGTTGCTATCTATTATAGTCCCTAGTAAATCTCCAGAACCTATACTCCAATATACAAATTTTCTATTATCAATGCTTGAAACAATATTAGATAAAATTTCATTTAGATTAGTATTAAATCTAACTTCAAATGACCAAGTAGTATCTTCTTCAATATATTCTAAAGCCCCTGTTGTATCAAATAGTTCTCCACCATTAGGGTCAATTGTCAAAGTAAAGAATGACATAGTTAGAACAACATATTGATTTACTGCTTTCAATCTATACGAAGTCCTATCAAGTAAAGTAAACTTTTCATCTGAACAATCAAGATTATTTGAGAACCTAATTAAAGGATATTGTTCATCTTCTCGTGAAGGGAAATTAACAGGAGAAAGTGTCATAACTAAACTATCTTCGTGAATTTCATTTGTTACATTGATAAGAGTATTTGTATTTGCTAGATTACTATTAACAATATAAATGACTGAATAAATATCAATAAGTCCACTAAGATTTAATTTACCAGAACCAAGCCTACCTGATTCTATATAAATAGTTCCTGGATTTGCTTGACTTCCAATAGTTCCTGCTGAAATACTTACCGTTCCATAATTGTCTGTACTTGATGAGTAAATATAAATATTTTCGCCTTGTGAACTAGAACTTTGTATTAAACTATTATCGTAAATCAACACATCGCTTCCATTAATTTCAAGTCTACCCCTAAATACACTGACTCCACCACCATTAGTTGCAGTGTTTCTAGCAATTATTCCGCCTTCCATTTCAACAACATGTTTATTTGCAGACTGAACTGTATTCCCTATACAAATACCACCGCCATAATAGAACGCCGTATTACTACTAATTTCTCCACCAGTAATAGACAAGACATTAAATTCTGCATTTGTTTCATTGTTTCCTTCGCAGTAAATACCGCCACCATAATCAGATTTATTTCCATTGATTAAAGTGCTTTCTCCACTAATCATAAATCTTCCACAATTTTCTGCAAGGTATATACCACCGCCATATCTTAATGGGTCAGATGTGGTTGTAGGTGCGCTAAATCCTTCATTATTATTAATAATACTTCCACCGCTTATTCCGCTTGTCTCAGAACCTTTTCCATTATAGAAAAGACCACCACCATAAGTTGCTGTATTATTACTTATTTCTCCACCTTGCATTATAAATGTTCCTCTTGTCATATATGAAGATGAACCACTTGTAATAGTTTGAGATACCACATAAACCCCACCACCATAAGTTGCGGTATTATTAGAAATAATTCCTGAAATAATAGTTAATTGCCCAGTAGAATAAATACCGCCACCATATCCAGAAGTTACATTATTCATAATAGTTGTACCATCAATAGTAAGTGTTCCTTCTGAATAAATACCCGCTCCATTTACAGTAGTATTATTATTTATAATAGAAACAGATGAACCAAGTGTTAAGATTCCACCGCTTGCTACATAAATTGAACTATATCTTGTTGCAGTCTTGCTTGCACCATTAATAGTAATTGTATTTTCAGAATTTATAAATCTTACATTTCCTTCAATTCTAAAAATACTATCTTTTAAGTTTACACCCCTTGTTAAGATTGTGTTGTTATTTGCTGAAATAGTAACATTTTGAGTAATAACAATTGGTTCCGTTATCTCAATATTGTCTTTTACGATAACAAGTTCATCGCCATTCTTTAAATTTTCTAGTGCTTCACTAAATGTCTGATAATAAGTAATAGATTGACCGCTTCTAATGTATGCTACAACTTCAAACCAATTACATGTAATATCAATAGTTTTAGCAGTTTTAACATTTAAATATTCAATTGGCTGAATTTCTGTTGGATAAACTGAATAATCATAAATAATTTCAAATTTTTCAACTGCATGGTTTGGCATACTGAAATCGTCCATAAATCTTCCCATGTAAACATATTCATCAGATTGATAGAATACATATGTAATTGTATTCTCATCTACTATTACCCTATCGTTTGAAGTATCCTCCTTTTCCTGTGCTATACCACCATTACCATGAATTGTTACATAAACTTCAACAGGTACATAATGAGCAACAAGATATATTGTTCCACCTGCTAAATCAACTAATGAATACACTTCATCATCTAAATATGCAAAAGAAAATCTAATTCTTCCTGTAGTATCCGTTGTAAAGACTACATCTGTTTGCTGTCTTACGCCATTCTCATCTTCATATTCGAGAGAATAATAACTGAACGCATGATATTGCTTATATGATGGCGCAAATGCCCACACATCTTCTCCACCCATTTCTCTTGTAGCCTCCATCACGCCTTCATTTTCTACTTTTACAATGAAGTTCTTTTTTGCCCATTGTGCAGTTAGTGTTATATACAAAATTGGCACTTCTGAATCAGCATTATAGACTACATTTCCACTTATATAATTATCATCAAGAGAATATCCTCTAAGGAATCCTTGAATTTCGTTCAAGAATGTCATTGTTTCATACTCTTCTCCAATTTCAATTACAAATGGCTCAGAATATGACTCTCCATTATATATTAGAGTTCCCCTACCTGGATCAATAGTTATTGAATCTGCTCTCTTTACAACCTTAACAAAATTGCTGTAAATATATTCACAGTATCCACCAAGTCTACTTTCTTGATATTCTTCGTCCGTTGTTTCTGAATCATAACTCTCAGTATAAACTCCTACTAACTCAAAATACCCACCATATCTTATTGCATAGTCTGAGTAAATAAAGGTTACAAGATTTTTTGCATTTGACAAGTTTACAACATCAAGCAAATCATTTACTGCTCCAAATAGTGTTATCTTTGTTGTTTCCCCGTCAACATATCTATTACTTGTTAGTGAAGAACTAGAAACGGAAATATATGTATATTGTGTTAAATAGACACTACTAATAAATGCAGAATTACTAATAGACAATGTTCCAATAGTATTTGTTCCGCTTGAAGCCACATAAACAATACCAAGCACATCTGTACTATCTACATATAACATACCTTGTGCCCCAACATAAATCATAACATCTTGACTATTTTCTTCAAGTGTTTCAAGTTCTACGCCACTAAGTCTAAGGCTACCAGAATAAACATAAATATTTGTGCCTTCCATAGAATCATTATTGGAAATAGTTCCCGCATCAAACTTACTAGCAGTCCTTGAAGTTGATGAGAAATATATACCGCCAGCCGCCAAGTTCGCAGAGTTATTTTCTATAATCATTGTTCTATCTGTTACACTCTCAGCACCATCTTTTGCTGACTCTATTGTACTATCTCCAATTATGTAAATAGCCCCGCCGTAATTTGATGCCGTATTTTGGCTTATCACTGCACCTAATTCTAGAGAAATACTTGAAGCATTTGCATAAATTGCACCGCCATTTCTTGAAGCACTATTTTGAGAAATGCTTGTATCTTCAAGTTTTAATGAACTAGAAATAAGATAAATTGCACCACCATTTTGTGTTCTAGTTATAGTTGTGCTTGTTGTCTCAACACCATTACCCGTTAAATCAGAATTAAGAATACTTATTTGGCTGGCTGTTGAATAAATAGCGCCTCCCAAAGTATCTCTTCCGTTTGCTCTGCCACTTGTATAATTTGAAGTAAACGAAACATATTCAATATTCACAACTGAGTTTTTAACATATAATGCTCCACCTACAACTTCTACATTTGTACTAGATGTATTTGACGCAAAGTTATTATTAAATAAAATGTTGCTACCTACACTACCCCTTATATTTAAAGTAGTGTATGTTACATAAATTGCGCCACCTGATAACCTTGCTTGGTTATTTGTAAATGTCGAATTATTTATACTCAATTGTTGTGCTGCAAGTAACTCTTGTTCTGTCATACTACCAACACCTTGAGATAATTCCTGCCCATTATAAATTGCACCACCTGAACTAGCAATATTTGATGAGAATAAACAATTATCAACATTTAAACTAGTTTGCGAATAAATAGCGCCACCATTTGTTGCTGTATTTGATGTAAATGTTATAAACTCAACATTATTGCCACTTGACAAAATTAGATATATAGCACCACCATTTACAGCACTATTTGATGAGAATAAAATATCTGAAAGGTTCTCACTTTGACTTATAAAATTACCATCCTGTATATAAATAGCACCACCGCTAATTTGAGCAGTATTATACATAAAACTTGCTTTAACAACTCTTAACTCACCGCTCCTTACATAAATAGCACCACCATTTGTTGCTGTATTTCCCCTTCCTTCAAGTCCAAATACGCCATCATTAATAGTAACAATACCACCTGTTACAAGAATTGCTCCACCATTTGCAGCAGAATTAGAAAGGAAAGTTGCCTTATTTATTGTCAAATTACCAGCACTTGTGATTGCTCCACCATAATTTGAAGCATCTGAAGCAGATGTATAAAGAGTTGAATTTATAACTTGTACATTTGCATTAATAACGACATCACTATCACTTTCTATAAGAATAAGACTTCTTGTCCTTCTTACAGGGCCATTACCATTTACATCGTCAACACTTATTATAATCGATGGAGTTGAATCTCCAACTACACTATACTCCTCTGACCCAAAAGTTACCTGTCCATCAGGAGAATTAATAATGAATAGAGCAGAATCTTCATCAAAATTACTTGCTAAACTTATATAAGCATTATGAATATCAGAAAGAAGTGTAATTTCTGTTGAAATTGTTATAGGGTCAGATATTACAATACTTGAAATCAAAACAATAGTACTCGATCTTGTTCTACCATTAAACCCACTAACACTTGCGGAATTTATATCTGATATTGCACTTTCAAGCGTTGAAAAATACAAATCAAAACTTCTACCATTAAATTCTATTGCAGAATCAAGATAACATACTGCCTCTTGCCAAATTGCATACAAATATAACGAACCAGAATTTGATACTGGAACACTTATTTCTTCTCCTGGTAAAAAGTCAGGAACTGTTGCCTCTTGTGAATAAGCAAACCCAATTAATGCTTTCCCTTGATTATAAATATAATAGTTGTCATTATTTCCATATGTTACAACATACCTATCAGTTGGCATTTGTAAAGGATCTCCAACATTTTCAACCAGTTCTATTGTTGCATTTCCTTCGTTATCAGTTGAATCTTCATCTAAACTAGGGTCTAATCTTGAATAATAAACATATTCTCCTTCCCCTAAATCAATTACAATCTTTGTCTCAATCCTTTCAAAATGAATGACAATTTGTACCGTTTTGTCTGCTGGCACGACTCCGCCAAGATTATCAACATTTATTTCAAATGTCTCTTTCTCGTAAGTCTCGCCATTTATTTCAAAATGACTAAATTCATAAGTGTCTGGTCTATAGAGTTGTTCAAGTCTATATGTTTCAAGCCCATACACAAATTGATAGAATCCGTTACCATCTACCGTAATATCACAAGAAACAATTTCTCCGTTTTCTTCAAACTCAATTCTCTCTGGATAAACATTTGGATTGTTTCCACTATCGCTTATAAGTGTAAATTCTCTATCAAATTCAGTACTTGTCCTAATATTTATAATTCTATACGAATTTATTTGCTCGGCAGTAGGCAATGTAAATGTTTCACCATATTCTACTTGCCCTTGAAGTCCCATACCATCAGGGCTAGTAAGAGACAACAAGTTATCATCTGTAACTTCAATTCCATTTACAAAGTATCCTGATGTGTCATAGACATATTCTACTGTGTATACAACAGGTGCCCAAATAGCATATAAATACAAATCATAGTTGCCAAACACATGAGTATAAGTATCTGTAAGTAATGTATCAACAGTATTATAAGAATTGTGATAAATTGAACCTTCATCTTGCAAAACATCATATATTTCAAGAGTCCCATCTGTTGATGGTCTACCATACTCATTATTTGCTGGTATATAATAAGCCCAACCTACAAATTCATAATCGATTCTTTCACTTGGTATCCTTAGTTCAATTTCGTCAAGAAATTCTTGTGTTATGCTTTCATTATATGAAAATTTAATAGATTCAGGCATTTCAATAGATTCACTATCTTCACTAATGTCTGTAAACACCACATCATATTGACTATAATTTATAGTTAACGCATTACGATCAGAATCTTGTGTAAGCAAGAAATCTGCTATGTTTTCTATTACAAACATTTCAGTACCTGAACTTATAGTACTAACATAGTTTTTAAACCCATCCTCACTACTAAATTGTACTATAACAGCATCAATTGCATAATTTTCTTGGTCAAAGTCAAGGCTAATTTGACTATTGTGATTAACTTGTGTTGACACATCATTATTTATTTCTGTTTCGTAGTAATTATTAACATAGTTTTCATTTGTAATGCTTATGCTTCTATAACTATTTTCAAGTGGGTCTAAGGATGAACCTATTGTTTCTACAAAAATTGTTTGTTCAAAACCAAATTTTGTGTTTCCAGCAATAATAAATTCTCCACCATTATATATAATTACTTGATTTTGTGAAGATGAGTTTTGTGCAATACTTACATCTCCCAGTGTTATTGAACCTAAATTATATATAGCCCCTGCTGAAATCTCCGCAGAATTTGCCATTATTTGCCCATTATTAAATTCAACTACACTTTCTTTTCCAATATATAATCCCCCACCATAATATGCTTGACTCCCAAAGTAATTTTTTCTTTCACTTATAATAGAAGTTATTTCATTTTGGTCTTCTGGATTATACTCGTATTGACCTTGTGTTATTTCATCATCAATATTGACATTGTTAAATATTAAATTAACAACATCCCCGTCAATTCCACTGATATTACCTTCAATATAGATAGCACCACCATAATAGGATAAATTTGAATATACATTTACTTTTTCAAATTTAATATTCTTTCCATGCTTAAAGAAGATTCCTCCGCCCTTATAATCTTCTGTAAACTCTGCAAATTCAGTATTTGGAGAGTTCCCATAAATATCTGTATTTTTTATTTCAGTTCCCTCTAAATATGAATCATAATAAATACCTGAGCCTATATTTGCCAAATTATCATATATTTCGGTTCTGTATCCAACTAAAACAATCTCACCCAGTTGTTCTTCTTGCTTATAAATATGATCAGTTACAACTTTCATACTTTCGCCGACATATAACCCACCACCAATACTTGAACTATTTTCATAAATTTTAACACCAACTAAGGAAATAGTACTACCAAGGGTGCTCATTCCAATAGAATAGACTCCGCCACCCATTCCTGTATCTTTATTTGCAGTATTTGTTGAAATATAAGATTCTTTTATAGATATATCTCCCTGAATATAAAGCCCTCCACCAGAGCCATTTACTGCTTGGTTACTTGAAGCTGTAACCAACTCTAATGTAAGTTTAGTGTTGTTATCTTCTATTGCATAAATAGCACCACCATTATTTGAAGCGATATTAGAAGTTAGCATAATGTTGAACAAACTAAAAGTTGACGACATAAACGCAATAGCCCCACCATTACCCGTTGTCGCTGAATTTGAAATAAAAGTTGTGCCATTTATTTTATTATCACTAGATAAGCAATCAACAACATATAAAGCCCCACCATTTGTTGCAATATTATTTGAGAATACCAATGTTCCACTTTCTAAATCCCCTTTGATATTTAAAGTAGAACTCTCTGCATATATTGCTCCGCCATAAGTTTTCTCAATATCACTATCAGTACTTGCAGTATTGTTATTAAATATTGTATCTGTTAGTTGCAAATCTCCATCTATAACATATATTGCACCACCATAAGCATTAAGTGCACTTGCACTATTATTTGTAAATTGGGAATTAGAAATATTAACCATTGAATTCATTGCATAAATAGCACCACCATATGCACCCAAATCGCCTGTTGCCATTACTGTATTGTTTTCAAAAACTACACGAGAAATATTAAGAGTGGCATTTGACTGAGCGGATATTGCGCCACCCCTATTTTGTGATCTATTATTAATAAATCTCAATCCTTGATTTAAATTCAAAGTCCCACCATTTACCATAATAAATGGACTTGTTCCAGTTGTATTTGAACCATTAAAGGTAAAGTTATTAGATAAAATCTCACTAAAAGTAAGCGAAGCCCCAGTCCCAACGGAGAACATGCTCTGAGTGAAAGAAGTATTCCTAACTAGTGAAATATCTCTATTTACTGTTGAATCCATACTAATTGTTAAATTCATTCTATTTCCAATATTAATTGTTCGAGATAACCTTAGTGTAGATGAATTATTTAAAACTACGACTTCAACATTTACTCTATCAAGTGCAACTGCATCAACTAAAGCATCTTCAAAAGCCGCATAGAATCTATGTACTCCTGAACTTTCTCCGTAATAATTGACTATGTAACATTCTGCGTTAGCCCAATTAACGGTTAATTCAAGTACATACCTGCCACTCTCATCTTCTCTCATCAAACTTGTTCGCAATATTACAGAAGGGGTGTTTTCATCATATTCTCTTCCCATATTATCTTCGTAACTAACTGCACAAAGTCCAAATGTATATATATATCCCAAATCAGGGAAATAATATGTTTCATTGATGCTATATGTCTCATTAACTAAATAAGTGTTTTTCCCTTCCTTAATAACTTCGTAAGAATCATCATCTCCTATATATCTTGCAGAACTATCTGTTCCTAAATCAATTCTAATTGTTACCTTTGATATTTCCCAAACAGAATAAATATCAACAATAGTCGCAGTTTGTTTATTTAATTGCGTTAACAAACCAGCAACCTTTATAACCTGCCCTTGTTCAAAAGTATAATTATCAATAGACCAACTTGTAAATGTTCTTCCAGAGTAAGTCCAACTTGAAACCGTTTCATTTGTAACATCAAGGAAAGTAATTACATCGTCATAACTATAACTTACAGAAACAGAATCTCCATATGCATTTGGATTTTGTGCACTTTCTCCACTATGGAAAACAAAAGTTATTTGATTTGGTTGCCAAATAGCATAAAGTGTTTTGCTTGATAAATCATTAAATGTATATTTTGGAGTTGTCTCTACATTGTATAATTCACTTGTGCTTCCACCTTTTTCAATATAGTCATAATAATCAACATATTCATCAGACCAGCCAAGGAAAACATATCCATCAAGGAATGGACCTAAATCACTCGTATTTTGCATCTTTTTAGGGAGTTCTACAGAGAAACCATCTCCAGTACTCATTGCCTGCATTGGTTCAATAGAATTTTGATTATTATAAATTCCTCCATTTAAATCAAAGTAAACATAAGGACTATCCCATGAGGCAGTTAAATAAATTATTTCCTCATCATCAACATCAACAAAAAGGTCTCTAATTGAATAGTTATAACTTCCATCCGTCCAACCAAGGAATGTCCCATCAGCATTTAAAGCAATTATGCTACTTAAATTATCTATTATATCCCCATTTCTTGCATCAATATGAAGAACATTACTTGCATATTTTTCGTAATAAGTAGCACCTTCATAATATTCTTGTTCTATAACAAAACTACCAGTGTCGTTTTCTTTATCATATTGATAAATATATTTTTCGCCACTATGACTATTAAATTCTTCTTGCGTAGAAATACTAAGCAGCCTATACCCATCGCCATAGACAGCCCCATCAAAAGTACCATTTATTGAAATTTCTGCACTCTCATTATTTAAATCAAGAAGTATGTATCTATAATTGCCTTCCCAATCAATTTTTACAATATCATTACCAGATGCTATCATTTCATTTTCTACAACATCGTTAAAATGATATCTATCTCTTTCAAAACTTGTTAGTAAAGTTTCTGTAATGCTAACTGGGGCTCCAAGATAAGTATATAGTTCAAATCCAGTTTGTGAAGCAACCCAAAGACTTTTATGTCCGTTATCTTCTTCTATTTCAATTTCATAGCCTACTTCATTTATATTAGTTCCACCATTACCATCAATAAGGACATAACAATCATTATACATTGCGTATAAAACAAATTCGTAAGTCCCATCTGCAAGAATAGTTTCAGAATCTACTCCTAAATCTATTTTTACATCTTGACCTGCAAGACTATACATGCTATCAATCCCTTCATTTAATGACCAGCCCGCAAAAGTATAGTCGTCTTTTGTAATCAGTGAATCATCAAGTCCCATATAATCAAATAATGAAACTCCTTCATGTAATAATGAATATGGGATAGTATATGAAATTTCACGAGTTCCAGTCGCAGAATCATAGTTATAATCAAATATATTCGTTCTTGACCCATATTTTCCTGTACCAAGTTTAAGCCTTATTTCATATTCTACTTCTTCCCAAATAGCGTCAAAAGTAATAACTTCATTTGCTACATCTGTAGATGAAATAAAGCCATTAATGCTAGATGAGAATAAAATTTCTTCATCAAGTGCAAAAGTTCTATTTCCTTCTTTATATTCCCAGCCTGCAAAATCATAATAATAACCATGGAAGCATGAGGCTATAAGTTCTTTTGTAAATAACTCATCAAGGCTAACTATTGAATCATAACCAATTTTAACGCCTGACAAAGAGTTATTAGAATCTGGATTTTGCTCAGCAAAACCATCTACAAAATTAACAGTCATAATAACCTGTTCCCAAATTGGGTACAAATTAACCTTGCCATAATTCTCGGAAGTGAAATTAAATACTCCGCCATCAGTTTGAACCTTATCACTAAACAAGTATTGACAATCAGGATTTTCAAGCATTGTTTGATAATTAATTTCAGTTGTCCAACCAATTTGAGTCCAACCAGTTAATGAATAACCTTCCTCAAGGCTATATAATTTACCATAACTCATCCAAACATCTTCTTTCTCCCCAACAATATTACCTGTTGCGGTGGCTGGATAACCATTTTCTACTGTTGGAAGTTGTGGGACATAAGAAACTTGATAAAGAGAATTATACCAATTTAGAGAAAAATACAATTCAAAACTTTCTCCATTCCACATGGAGTCTAAATTTTTCAATGGTTCATCGCCATTATAAGTATCAACATAAAAACTGCTATCACTGCTATATTGTATACCTTCTCCAGTATAAGTACCACTCTTATCATAATCTACAAGATATACATAATCATAAGAATATCCATAGAAACTTGCAGTTGGAAGAGTTGAAAGTTCAAGAGTATCTCCAACCCTTAGACCTGTTACAACAAGATTACCTTCACTATCAAGATACATTGTATTTGAGTCTAATAATGGGTCATTTGGGTCATACGCCGCAGCACTAAAATCTACGGCTTCTTCATTTTCATCTGGTTCATAAGGAATAAATCTTCTGTCAACATAGAAAATCAAGTTAAATTCTTTACTAGTCCAATCGATAGTAAGAGTAACATCATGTGCCGGCATAGTAAATGTACCTGTTACATTGCTTTGAGTATCTCCAAGATCCTCAGTAGTGTATCCATTATATTCAAAAAGTGGATATTGCCTGCCAGAGTCTATATTATTAATACAATTTTGAGCATTAACAAGTTGTACTCTTGACTCATATTCTGCCTGTATTGTTATGCTTTCAACATTTTCATAGGTTTGTCCTTGATAGGTACCAGAGAAAGTTGAATTTGCAAAGACAAAGTTTACATTATAAAATCTTTTAACCCAATTAGCGGTAAAGACAAATCTATCATTAACTGCTTCTCCTGGTATGGCTGTGAATACACTTGATATTTCGTCATAAACTCTCCCTTGAGTATCTGTAAAATGTGAAAATTCATATCCTTCAATTTGATAATCTTCGTCAGTAACAAAATAATCAGATAAGTCAATTGAATCTCCATATCTAAGTTCAATATCTTCATTTACAACTTCTTCTAAGCCCTCTTCCATCTTGAAAGCAACTTCAACAAGATTCCCTTCCCACTGACAATAAATATTTATATACCAAGGATTTATATTATCAATTTCAAAATTATCTCCATTGAGTGCAATAAGCGACATTTCATTTAAGTTATACGAAATTGATAAACTACTTTCCTTTGGATCCCTTCTACTGTTGTACGAAACCAAACTATAGCCTTCTTTTTCAAAGGTTATCTCTTGGTCATTAATAAAGACACTTCCATCTTCCGTATAAAAATGTATGTTATCTCCAATTAAAAGGTCGTCTATAACTAAATATTCTTCATCATCACTATTTCTATTTGCATAGACTCTAAGTTCAGTCTCAGTATCCCAAACAGCAAAGAGTTGAAGTCTTAATGCGTTATTACTTGCAATCAACTCTCCTGCGTTATAATTTGCATTACTTGATGTTGTATATCTATTCAACTGATATCCATCAAGAGAAACATATTCCCTTGTTGGCAAACTGAATCCATATCCTTGAATCTGGTCTCCAACATAAACCATTAATGTTAAAACACCATCTTCATAAGTGTAATTTTGCAAATATTGATTAGGAGTATAAAAAGGTTCTAAATCGCCATTTTCTCCTGTGTTATAGAATACTCCGCCGCCTAAATCAACTGAAATATTCTTTATTTGTCTTCCCCAATTTGCGTAAATTCTTAAACTATATATATATTCTCCATTAACATAAATTCTTTCAACACCGTTTACAACAGAAATTAAATCTCCTGCCTTATATAGAGTCCCCTCTCCTGCTTCATCAAAAGTCCAACCAATTAAATCGTTATATTGTAATGTATATGGGATATTATCTCTAATTTTATATTGACTACCATAGGTTATGTCCACATCAACAATTTCTTGATTATTTCCAGTATTATATTCTGCTGAATTGTTTGTTCTATCATAGTAAATAGACACTGTTTCTGGCTTATATACCGCATAAAGCGTTGTTGTTACGCCAGGATTTGGGAATAAATTTCCAGAATTGTAAATTATAGTTGTACTATCAGCAGTAGGAGAATTGCTCGCCTGAGACCTCCAACCAATAAAACTATATCCAAATAGCGTTGGATTGCTTCCTTCTAGCCCATTTTGCTCAGCAAAATCTTTATAAACTCTATTAGGGTCAATCGCTTCCTCAGTTGGAGAAACATCATATGAAATTTCATATGAAACATATCCTTGAGTAAAATCTCTACCATCATAATTTTTAAGATATATTTTAAATGAAGTCAAAACCCAACTTGCAGTAAATAGTACAGGCCCAGTTATAATAATTCTTTCAAGTATTGAACCATTATAAATCCAGCCATTAGTTTCGTAAAAATCAACACTAATTTCAAAGAAATATCCAGCCAAATCACTTGCAAGTAATTCTTCTCCAACATAGAAATCAACATTAAATTGACTTGAAGAACTTACTATCATACTAGGACTTTCTGGTGTATAGTATCCAAGAACATTAATAGGGGTATCTCCTGATGCTCTTAAATTGTTATAAAATGTTACAGGAGTAGTCCAAACAGCATACATTGTTATCGTGTTTGTAAGTCTATTACCATAGTCATTCATTATTTGAGAAGTAACTTCAACTTGACTTGTGCTTGCAAATAAACTATCTTCATTCTCTCTTATATCCACAACATCATTACTGAACCACCAACCAGCAAAGTTTGCTCCTGTATAAGACACAACATCTTGACCTGGCAAGACAAAAGTTGCATTTCCACTTATCGTATCTAGGCTCATGTCGTCAACCGCAACATTGAACGCTCCACCATTTGCATCAAAATGCATTGTATATGTTTCTTGCCAAATTACATTAATAGTATCTCCACCCTTTTGCTCCAAAGCATCTGCATCTTGTTTTAATAAATAATAGTACTCTCCATTATCAAGAATTTGACTAAACGAATCATCTTCCACCTCAAAGCCAGCAAACCTATATCCATTTTTGGTAAGCCCCGTAGAAGCAAGTAAAAGCCCTGTTGGATTATCACTATTTATTTCACTATAAGTCGTTGTATAGGTAAAAGTTTCATTGAGTTTATCATACACAACATCAAATCCAGTTAAATCAATTCTATCATCCCAGATACCACCATTTAAATTAACAACAATTTGATAAGATTTCTCTTCCCAAGAAGGATTTAAAACTATTTGCCCATCATCTTCTAAATCACTTTCAATGATAAAACCTAAATCATCGGTATTAAAAATTCTGATTAAATCATCAAACTCAAAATAAATAGGTTCTTCGCCATAAGAGTAAACTAATCTTGTAAAACTTTCATAGTACCCTTGGTCATTTTTATGCGCTTGTGCCCATGTTTCAATTTCAAATATATTGCTGATAATTCCTTCATCTCCATAAGTTACAATAAGCGATTGTTCCTCATTATTCCCGCTTGCGTCAACAAACTTAAGAGTATATTTTTTATCTACCCAGAACCCGTACAAAGTCATGTCTTCTTCAAGTACAAGAGCATCTCCAATATTATAAGTCCCTTCTGCTGAAAGTGGTCCTGTTGCCCATGAATCAAATGTCATGTGAATATAGTCATAGCCTAAACCACCTTCTTCAACAGTTGCTTGTGCTGATGGTAAAATAATTGTATTTACTTCTTCAATTCTATCTAACGGAACAATACCATCAGGGAATGATGCAATTTCATAGAATGTTCCAGCATATAAATATGTTATATCATTAGAATTTCCATTATTAGCAATAAGGGTTAAAGTTTTCTTCCATACTGTAAATAAATTGTAAACAAATTCATCCCCGTTCTCATACATGTTTTGGTCATTTATTTCAGGAATATTAATAGTAACTTGGTCTTTCCCGTCAACATAATATGCATATCCCTGTACACTATCCATAATATAATCTACTTCGTGATTTGCAAGTACAGGGAAATTTCTATTTTCATTTGAAATAACAAACTCCCCATTCTGACTAAGTCCGCTTACCCATTGGTTTGATGTATCTTCTCCAAAATACAACATAACTCTTATATCTTTTTCAACCCATAAAGCACAAAATGTAATACTTGCTCCAACACTTTCACTTGACGAGTCATAACCTGTTGTTGAAGAGTCTACAACAAAATAGTCTTCAAAAATACCATCATTATATTCCCAGCCATTAAATTTAAAATACTTTGATGGTGTATAACCGCTTTCAGTTGGCAAATCAAATATAGAATTGTAAGTAACATAAAAACTATCTGGACCATTTCCTGTTACTGAATAAAGTCCATCTTCGTCTCCATTTGCAAAGTCAACATTATACCACATCGCATATAACTCAAGACTAGTTGTATACTCATATTCTCTTTCTTGATCACTTACAATAATTTCTGTTCCATTACCAATATCAGAAGTGTTAAATCTATCAAAAGTATATCCGTCAAATTCTTCTCCCGTCAAAGTGTATTTCCCTTCTCTTGTAACAACTATTTGATGAGAAGAAGTCCTAGTCGCATCAAGATATAAAGTTAAAGTATATGCCTGGCTCCAAACAGCATTTAAAGTTATATTTTCTCTAACAATAATACTTTCATCTAAATAATCATAAACAATTTCAGCATTTGGAGTATCTGTTAATGCCCAGCCTTCAAGATAATAACCTTCCCTTGTAACATCATCTGAAATTAAAGTTAATGTTGAACCATAAGGGACGCCTTCTATTACAACAGGTTCTGTATCTCTTTCTCCTTCTTCACGATTTTGAGAATATAAACCTCCGCCCAACTTATAAGTTAAAACATATTCTTTTTTTGCCCAACTTAATGACATCTCATTAAAAGTGCTATTTATATAAAAACTAGATAAAAATTCCTGCGATAATACTTCATTATCACTTGTAAAATTAACAAAATCATAGCCTTCTCTGACAAAACTAAAATTACCATTGTTAATCATTTGAGAAGTGGAAGCATTATAAATTTCTATGTTCAATGTAGTTGAATTATATGGACTAGAAAGAGTTGTATATTGCAAATAAACATTTGTTCCGTATGCAATATCAATTTCAACTCTATTTGTATCTTCGCCTTCAACAAAATTGTTAATTATAAACACATAGTCATTACCTTGCCAAATCATTTGCAGTGAGAGATTAGACTCTAAATCAAGGTCATCGCTTGAAATTGTATAAGTCTCAAGACATGGAATTGTTCTTGTGCCAACTTTGTAGCCTGAGAGTGTATAGTTTGGTCTTTCAAAAGAAGGTAACGAAATTATACTTCCTTCAAGAAGATTGGTAATAGTTATTACCCTATTTTCACCATCAAATATTATATCAATATTATCCTGCCCATTATAAGCATAATTTTCATTGCCAAGATTTAAATCTATGTTAAAAAGATTTTCTAATATAGACTCATCAATATTTACAATATCAAGTTCATTATCAAGAATAGAAATAGAAGTCTCATTTACTATTCTTTTATAAACAGCATACAACACTACACAATCAAGTTCTTCATCATAATAAGGAGAATTTCTACTACCATTTAATTCATCGTCAAAACCAAGCGTTTCTCCTGTCAAATCAGGTTTTGTATTAAACCCAATTAAAGCATAACCTTCTTTTTCAATGGATGACAAAATATTAGCAGTCCAATCTTCAAGAGGCCTACTAACCCCAACAGAAATCGAAGTTTCAACAAGTGGTCCATTTTGATTATATTCCGTATAAATTCTAAGGCCTGTCAAGTATTCTTCCCAAACAGCAAAAAACTCTACCACAGTATTTCCACCGAGTAGTTGTCTATCAATCTCTATTTGCTCTCCTTCTCTATAATAATCAGCGCTCCCAAAATTTACATTTTGAATATTTCCGTCATCGTCAACTTCTGGATTAACTGTCGTCCAACCAAGTAGACTATGATAATCCGGCATGCCATTTTCAAAGTTTCCACTAGCGATTGTCGCATAAGAATCAAATGTGTAAGTACTTCCATACCTTACATATATGTCAGCATCTTCATCTTCGTAAACAGTATCCGAGCCCTGTACAGTTTCATAATAATTTTTAAGACTACTTAAATTAGAATTAAACCTTATAATTATATTCTTAGGATTAAATTCAACACGAAATACAGCATCATTACTTGGCGTTGGAATTTCATCTTCAATGATATATGTTTCGTGAAGTTCTGTATCCATTCTTCTAAAAGAAGCCGCCGTAAAATAATTACTTAAAAACTCCTTATATTCTTCAACTGATACAGATTTAGTCCCTTGAATTTCAAAATTAGTAGCATTAAAACCTAAAACATTTGACACCCCATAATATTCTTCACTTTCAAGATTCATTATTGAATCTACAAGAGAAGAAAAATCTATCGTTCCCGTGTAATATTCTGTTTGAACATCGCTTAGGAAAATATATGTATTATCTTCATCGTATTCGTTTTTCATATAAAAACTTGTTGTAATTACCCCAAGTTCATAACCTGCGTAAAGAGTCAAATCATGTTCTATATTAGACGGTATGTATTTTATTGTCCTATCTTCATCGAGATACCAACCTGTAAATACAGCAAGTTCCTTTTCTCCATCATCAGACATAATTGTTTGCAAACCCTGTGGATTAACATAAGTTCCACTTGTATATGTTACATCTGCTAATCCAGCAAATGGGCCCGTAACAAACTTAACCACATAACTTTTATTTGTAAAAGATAAACCAAAAAGCAGCCCTGCAATTGCAAGAACACCAACGAGTACAGCGGCAATTAAACCTATTTTCTTCTTTCTAGACCTTCCTTTTTTCTTTGGCATTTTTAGTATCGCCGCTTCTTTTTCTTTTTTGTCCTTATCATCTATTACTTCGTTTTTATCATTATCATTAGACTTATCTTTTTCTTCGCTTTGACCTTTGTTTTCTTCCTTGTTATCTGAACTTTTTACATCTTCTGTTGTTTGCTGAGAATCTTCTTCCTTTAAAGAAGATTCAAACACTTCTTCATTAGCACCTTGAATCTCTTGTTCTGTTACATTTTCATTAACTATATTTTCGCTTGCGATTTCATTTAGTTTTACATCTTGTATATCTTGACCTTGAACACTAGGCTTCTGTTGGTTAACTTGTTGTTCCAAACCTTGACTATTCAGAATGGCGTTATCATTTTGATTTGCTACAACTTGAGAATTTTGCGAAGTATTTACTCCCTGCACTTGATTTGCATATGATTGGTTTGGCATACCAGTTCCCATTTGTACAGAATTGTTAGCCTGAACTCCAAAATTATTTTGGGAAATAGAGGCATTTGCGTTTTGTGCATTTATATTACCTTGCTGCATACCCTGCATATTTGTTTGTTGAGCATTAATAGTACTTTGAGCATTAAAAACATTTTGAGTGTTTTGTCCCTGAGAAACAAAATTAGTTGGCGTTGCACTTTGAAACTGATTTTGAACATTTGGATTGATAGTTGAAGTTTGCAAATTAGTTGCACTAGCATTAATTCCTTGCGTATTTTGTAATGGAACAAAACTCCCTGTAGGTGTAATTCTTGGCAAAACAGATTGTGCTCTTGTCTGAGTTCTATTAATAGGAATTCTTTTTACATTAACTCTCTGCGGAACAACAAATTTTGGTGGTTGTTGTCCCTGCTGTAATGGTCTTGCAAGACGACCCACTTGCTGATTGCGAGACATCCTATTACGAGTAATATTTTGATTTGCTCTTACCGGAGAATTAACATGGGAAACTCTTCCCGCTGGCTGTCTTGGAACGCCAGGTCTTTGTGGCATAGGTTGTCTAGGCATCCTTCTCCCAGCAACATTTGGATTTACAGAAGGGATTCCTTGTGGACTTTTTGGCACACGCCCTCTTGGTCTTGGTGGCATAGGTGGACCTTGTCTAACACTACTAGGAATGTTAGGCATCTGTCTATTAGGAACAGGAGCCTGCCCCCGACTAAGATTTTTTTTCTCTTGGTTCTTTGGTGTCTTATTATCCATTAGAATCCTCCTTAGTATTATGCCTTACAATGAAAAAAATATTTAATTCTAAATTTAAAAATATATTTTATTATATAAACACAAATAATTTTAGCATATATACAAAAAAAGCCAAAATAAATTAGCAAAAAAATTGCAAAAATTTTTAGTTTTTTTTCTTATTTTTTTATAAAATTTTTAACAAATATTTTAAGTAAAATTTAATAAAAAAGTTATCAACATTTTGTGTATTTTTGTTGATAACTTTAACATAAAATTCTTTATTTTATTTTAAATTTTAATCAATTAAGCACAAAAAATAAAGTGTCTTTAAATTAATTTTCTCTTTTTATTTCACTATTTTTTTTAAAAAAAATTATATTCCTAAACCCTACTTTAAATTAGCAAATTTTTATTTCGACCGAACGGTCGTAATATAATAATCTTCGCTTAAAACCTATATTTTTATTAATTAAATAAGTAAATTTTATTTAATAATAAACATTGTTTAAAAACAAATAATATAAAATATTTAAAACAACCTTTTAACTGCAATACATCAAAAGCAGAATGTTTTAATTTAATTTTCACTTATTTTTCATCGCCTCTGCAACAGAGACAGAAACAGAAACTGTTGCTCCTACCATTGGGTTGTTTCCCATTCCAATTAGTCCCATCATTTCAACATGAGCAGGCACACTTGATGAACCTGCAAATTGTGCATCACTATGCATTCTTCCCATTGTATCTGTCATACCATAAGACGCAGGTCCAGCAGCCATGTTATCTGGATGAAGAGTTCTTCCTGTCCCGCCACCACTAGCAACTGAAAAATATTTTTTACCTTGTTCTAATCTCTCCTTTTTGTATGTTCCTGCAACTGGATGTTGGAAACGAGTTGGATTTGTAGAATTCCCTGTAATTGAAATATCTACATTTTCATGATGCATAATAGCAACACCTTCTCTAACATCATTAGCACCATAACATCTTACTTTTGCCCTTTCCCCAGTAGAATATGGGATTTCTTCCAAAATAGCAAGTTTACCAGTATAATAATCAAAATTTGTCTTAACATAAGTAAAGCCATTTATTCTTGAAATAATTTGTGCAGCATCTTTTCCAAGCCCATTTAAAATAACTCTAAGTGGTTTTGTTCTAACCTTATTTGCACTATTAGCGATTCCAATAGCACCTTCTGCGGCAGCAAAACTTTCGTGTCCTGCTAAAAAAGCAAAACATTCAGTATCATTATTTAGAAGCATACTCCCTAAATTTCCATGACCAAGTCCAACTTTTCTATCGTCGGCAACTGAACCTGGAATACAAAAAGCCTGCAACCCTTCTCCTATGCATTTTGCTATCTCACTTGCATCTTTAAGTCCCCTTTTTATAGCAATTGCAGCCCCAACCATATATGCATAGCAAGCATTATCAAAACAAATTGGCTGTATCCCTTTAACAATACTAAAAACATCTACATTAACGCTATCACATAAAGTCTTTGCCTCATCCAAATCTTTTATTCCATTTTCATTTAGAACTTTATTTATTTGATTTATTCTTCTTTCATAATTTTCAAAAACCATTTCTACTTCTCCTTTACTCTTGCCTTGGGTCGATGACTTTAACTGCTTCATTTATTCTACCATATTTACCACTCGCTTTTTCTATTGCCGCTAAAGGCGCATCTCCTTGTTTAATAAAGTCCATCATTTTGCCAAAATTTATATATTCGTAACCTATTATTTCGCCTTGCTCATTCAAACCTATTTTTGTAATATATCCTTCTGCAAGTTCAAGATATCTAGGTCCTTTTATTTTTGTACTATAACAAGTCCCAACCTGACTTCTATGTCCTTTACCTAAATCTTCAAGCCCAGCGCCAATCGCAAGTCCATCTTCTGAAAATGCTGATTGACTCCTTCCATAAACTATTTGAAGAAATAACTCTCTCATTGCTGTATTTATAGCATCACACACAAGGTCAGTATTAAGGGCTTCAAGTATTGTTTTCCCTACTAAAATCTCACTTGCCATAGCAGCAGAATGTGTCATTCCACTGCACCCTAAAGTTTCAACAAGGGCTTCTTCTATTATCCCATTCTTTATATTAAGAGTTAATTTACACGCACCTTGTTGTGGCGCACACCAACCTACACCATGTGTAAAGCCAGATATATCCTTTATCTCTTTTGCTTGTACCCATTTTGCTTCTTCGGGAATTGGAGCAGGACCATGGTCAACACCTTTTCTTACACTACACATTCCCATAATTTCACTAGTATAATTCATTTTCTCCCCCTTAAATTTTTGTATAACAACAAGGGATAGTATATCATTTTGCAAGTATTTTGTCTAATATTATATCAATTTCTATTAAAACATATAAAATAACTTAAATAAAAAAGCATATTAGTATGTATCTAATATGCCTAAACTTACAAATATAGTTTATTTTTTATTCTACCCCATTCTTTCTTCTAAAGTTTTCTCTACCACGCAATGTATGGTCAAGAGTTTTCTTTCTCATCCTAATATTTTTTGGCGTAATTTCAAGAAGTTCATCTTCATCTAACATATCCAGGTATTGTTCAAGGCTTGGTTTTTGAATAGGCTCAAGTCTTAAAGCATCATCACTAGCACTAGCCCTAGTATTAGTTAAATGCTTTGTCTTACAAACATTGACAACAATATCTTCAGTCCTAGGATTTGTACCAACTATCATACCCCCATAAACTTTTTCGCCAGGTCCTATAAACAACTTTCCATGTTGCTGAGTATAAAATAATCCATATTGCACTGCTTCTCCCGTTTCAAACGCAACAAGCATACCATAATTTCTACGAGACAATGGCCCTTTATATTCCTGATAACTATCAAAAATACTGCTCATAATACCTTCGCCATTTGTATCCGTCATAAATTGGCTCTTATATCCAAAAAGCCCTCGTGCTGGAATTAAATATTCAAGTCTTGTCCTTCCATTATTGCTATGCATGCCAACAAGTTCGCCTTTCCTTGAACCAAGAACACTAATAACATTCCCAGTTTTGTCGTCAGGTAAATCAATAACAACCCTTTCAATAGGCTCATATCTTTTCCCATCGATTTCTTTATACAAAACCCTAGGCATGCTTACTTGAAATTCGTACCCATCTCTCCTTAAATTCTCCATAAGAATAGATAAGTGCATTTCTCCCCTTCCTAGAACTCTAAAAGTATCAGAATTTTCAGTATCAAAAACTTTTAAACTTAAGTCTTTAACTGCTTCCTTAAACAACCTTTCCCGCAACTGTCTACTTGTGCAATACTTACCTTCTCTCCCTGCAAAAGGACTATTATTAACCATAAAATTCATTTCTACACTAGGCTCACTAATTTTTACAAAAGGCAAGGTATTAATGTTGTCCTTATCGCTTAAAGTATCTCCAATGGTAATATTATCAGCACCTGCAATACACACAATATCTCCAACTTTTGCCACTTCAATAGGCATTCTTTTTAATCCAACAAATTCAAACATGCTTTGAACCTTAAATAAAACATGCTTTGCTTCATCGTGATAATTTGTAATAATTAAGTTATCATTTATTTTAAGAGTTCCTTGTTCTATTTTACCAACAGCAAGTTTACCTAAAAAATCATTTTGTTCGGTTGAACTTACTAACATATTAAATGGTTTATTCTCATCCCCTTTTGGACATGGAATATGATTAATAATTGTCTCAAAAAGTGGGGTCATATCTTTACCTTCTACATTTGGGTCAAGGGTTGATGTCCCAAATCTTGCAGAAGCATATACAATAGGACTTTCAAGTTGTTCCTCATTTGCATTTAAATCAAACAATAATTCTAGAACTTCATCTGCAACTTCTTTTAGCCTACTATCCTTCCTATCAATTTTATTAATTACAATTATAATTTTAAGATTTAATGCTAAGGCTTTTTCTAAAACAAACCTTGTTTGTGGCATAGGTCCTTCATAAGCGTCAACAACCAAAAGAGCCCCATCAACCATTTTAAAAACTCTTTCGACTTCTCCCCCAAAGTCTGCATGCCCAGGTGTATCAACAACATTAATTTTTATATCTTTATATTTAAACGATGCATTTTTACTGAAAATTGTTATTCCACGCTCTCTTTCAAGAGCATTAGAATCCATAACTCTATCTACAATTTCTTGATTTTGTCTAAACGCACCCCCTTGCTTTAATAGTTCATTAACCAAACTTGTTTTACCATGGTCTACATGTGCAATTATAGCAATATTTCTTACTTTATTATTTTCCATTCTTAAAACTCCCAAATCCAAATGCTCTTCTCTGTATTTTGCCTATTATTGTTTTCATCATAATTTACAATAGTCTTTATTTCTTTTAAATACGCACCAAGACTCTCAAAAACCTTTCTTGTATCCAAGTCATCAGGTGCACAAGTTAAATACAAACATCTTGCCTTATGGCGTTTTGCAACCTTTTTTAAAAGAGTACAACATTCATATTTTATCGATTTTAAATCATAATCTTTCTTTAAATTTATTGAAACATTATCCGCATGACCATCTATATTATTCGGCACAACACTATACATTAACTCGCCAATAATACTATCAGTGCCCGCTTGAACAACATCAAAACAATATGTTGGCATTTTATAATTTTCTGTCCTATTTTTAGTTTGCGTTAATACAAGGTCAACAATATTTCCTTTTATGCGTCCAAGTTTTTTTACTGCAAATTTAAAATTTTCTTGCCTTTCTTCTCCCTTTTCATTTTTTAATCTGTAGTCGTAAGGCAAAGGATCGTTTGTATTTAAAACCATTAAATCTTTTGGCGGATTAATTCTTCCCTGACAATAGTCAATTGCTTGGCTTGTTAAATGACAAGGTATTATACAACACTTTCCCCTATACTCTTTCATCAAATTAATTCCATCAATTATATTATAATGCTTATTTGAATAGTCAGTCCCAGCCATATCTACAAACGCAATATCACTATTGTCAATAAGATACTTCATTCCTTCACATATTGTCGAATCCCCTGTAAAAGAGATAACCTTGCCATTTTTTTCTTTAATCATATATCCATAACAATCAATGTCTCCGTGGTCCATTTTTGTTGAAGTAATTTCAAAATTTGCAAATTCAAATTTTCCCATTTGAGAAGCATCAACTATCTTAATATATTTATCAAAATTTAATTTTTTAAAAGTACTATTACTCATCCCCAGTTTACAAAGCATTTCAATTCGCTCCCTTCCGCCTGGCGGACAAATAATTGTAGCACTTAAATGTGGATTATTCTCAGATGCTATCTTCCACATTAAATGAACTATATCAAAATAGTGATCTATATGATAATGCGTTATTAAAATAAGTTTTAATTTTTCTATCTTTTCATGATGAAGCAATGTATTAGACGACTTAAATAATTGCTTTAAAGTCCCTGACCCTGGGTCAATTATAATATCATCATCAATAAGATAACTTGCACAAGCCCTTTTTGTCCAAATACAGCCTGTTCCTAAAATAGTAATTTTCATAATTTATTCCTTTTATGGTAGAATTCTACTACCCATTACATTCAATAAAAATAATACTAAATTTTTAGTACAAAATCAATAATTTTTTTTGCTTTGCTTTTCCACAAAAAAATTGTGGGTTACCACAATTTTTTATTCAACATTCTTTTCCTGCAAATCAAATTCTTCTGCTTCTTTATATGTAATAGTAAATTTCTTTCTAAAACTTTTTGACGCTCTAAATACTTGCTCTATCTTTTTTGCTCTATTTATCCCAGAACTATATTCATCCTGATTTATTATTCCAACTCTAAGCAAATAATCTGCATAATAATAATCTTGCATATCTTGAGTTCCATCATTTGTTCCCGTCTTTTTTAAAACAACTGACACTGTCTTAAATAGAATTTTTAAATCAAGCTTTAAAGACATCTTATCAACATAAATTCCATCATAAATAAATACGCTTTCCCAAGTATTGTTATTTCTTCCATTTACATGTGCTAGACAAGTTATACCCGGCCTAACATCAAGAGATTTTACATATTCAGGATAAAATACTGCATCTTTTATCAATCTAGGTCTAGGACCTACTAAACTCATATCTCCTTTTAATACATTCCAAAGTTGTGGCAATTCATCTAAACTAGTTTTTCTAAGAAAACTTCCAAACTTTGTAACTCTCTTTGAATCTGGAAGCAAGTTCCCTTTTGAATCTTTCTTATTCGTCATGCTCCTAAACTTATACATCATAAATATTTTACCACCCTTACCAGGTCTTGGTTGTTTGAAGATAATTGGAAATCCATTTATACAAGCAACAAGTATAGAGAGTATAAGAAATACAGGAGATAGCACAATAAGCGCTACCAAAGAAATAAAGATATCAAAAAATCTCTTGAAAAACTTATACATTTATTCCTAACCAATCCTTATGCTTCTACATTCTATCACACATTTTACTTATAAATCAAGTATAAAAACACATAATTTTAAATATTTATAAATTTTTTTAAAGAATTTGTTTTAACCATTTATAATTTTACATTTATAATTTTACATTCAAAGTAATATGCAAACAAAAATCAATTTATCTTGCCTTTGATAAATTTAATTTATTTAAAAAATAAGATTAAAATTATTAATTCCAAA
Organism: uncultured Clostridia bacterium; assembly: GCA_944383405.1. GTDB lineage: Bacteria > Bacillota > Clostridia > Christensenellales > UBA1242 > UBA7862. Next base: position 12,437 of record CALWPL010000009.1, on the reverse strand, counting down.
GATTAAGTGGATATTCGCCATTATTTCTAAGCGCATTTATTGCATTTACTACTTTTTCTTTATCTTCTTTATAAGTAAACCCATGCCATACGGCTGATGTTGAAAGAACCTTCATACTAACACCTAAATTCTCAATAGCATAAGGGACTTCGTTTAATAGTAAAAATTCATCTTTTTCAAGATTAGTATTTTTATTGTAAACAAAGTCTTTAAATCTCTTTTCTAAAACATCAAAATAATTTTTTCTAAAACAAATTAAATTCATATTAACTAAACAATCTGATGTAATTTCAACTGTATTTGTTGTCCCAAGTTCAGTGGCAAAAATTTTCCCATTTTTTCTCTCAATACTACTTTCTTTAACTCCATGGAAAAACCCATCTTTTATATCACACACACCCCTTTTGACTGCCCCATTTTCAGTCAAAGTATTTCCCGCTTCGTAGCACACAACAGCATACATATTTTGGTCTTTATTATCATCAAAAAATTTAGCAGCCACTCTAAAACCATCATAGCCATAAAAATCATCTGCGTTTATGACAGTGAAATCGCCCGGGACTTCATCCCTTGCACAAAGAACCGCATGCCCAGTCCCCCAAGGCTTTGTTCTTCCCGAATAATCAATTCCTTCTGGCACATAACTATCTAACCCTTGAAATGCATATCCTACTTTTATATATTTAGAAACCCTTTTGCCAATAGTATCTTTAAAAATCTTATAGTTTTCTTTCTTTATGATAAATACAACCTTATCAAATCCAGCCCTAATTCCATCAAAAACCGAATAGTCTATTATGAAATTGTTGTTTTCATCAACAGGCTCCACTTGTTTTAAACCACCAAATCGACTGCCTAGCCCACCAGCCATAATTACAAGAGTTTTAGAATTTTTCATATTAAATATACCTTCCTTTTAAATTCTTTTAACTTATTACAATTTACTCACTTACAACTTCTTCTATAAGTCCAGTCAAGTCGTAAATATCATTTGGCCTGCCGAATCCATATTCTAAAACATACCAAGGTTGCGAATTTTGAGTCTTGACTGAATAAATCTCTCCACCTTGCATCCCAATTTCTATATATGACTCACTGCTACCAAATTGATAAATGCCATTGTCATTATCTTCATAAAGAAGATCCTGACTATAATCAAATTCTAGAAATAAAGGATTAAATGTATTAGATACATCTTTATATGTGCCGGCATTGATATTAAGTTCATATACAATATATCTTGAATCTATAAATCTTGCAAAATAATACTTTGTTGATAAGAATGTGCCTGCGTTATTTTCTTCATATTTAAAACAATAGTCCTGCCCATCCTTATAAACAGTAACACGATTGTTTCTAGATTCAGAACTATCTTGATAAATTACATAAGAATCATCTTGACCTGCTATATCCATAAAAGTACTTATAGTATATAAATCCTTATTCTCTGGAACAGTAGGCAATTCCATACTAGCCCCAAAACTTACTAAATTCGTTACAGAACTAACTCTTAAATAAACTGCCCTATCCCCTTGAAAACTATCGCTTCCGTTTTGGATTTCATAATTCATTGCAAAATAAGTTAAATAATTTGAAGGATTAATTCCATATTGACAATTAAAAGAGATAACATAATCTAAACTTTTATCATATATTTCAAAAAGTCCTGGATTATTAAATATATCTTCATTTTCAACAAAATCTCTATTAAGAAGGTCTAATCCAGAAGTTGACGATACTGCTTGTGATGTTAACTTATAATACTCTACATTTTCAAAAGTTTTCTGATTAACCACATTGGTTTCGTTTGCATTAACATTATAAACAACTTCACTAAGCAAATTAGAAAAAGAACTATCAACGGTACTATAAGATTGTCTTAATAAACTCGTACTTTCCGCACTTTCAGTTTCCAAATATTGAGTTTGACTTATATATACCTTTGCTTCATCTTGCACATATGTCTCAGTCCTTGAAGAAATAAGATTATCATCAACATATCTTGAAAACACAATTTTAGCCACAGCATTTGGCTGATTACTGTTAGATAAACTTATTGTTTGCTCATCTCTAATTATTCTATTTTCAAAATTTCCATCCAAACGCTTACTAAATGTGTAGGTTGTTGTCGTCTCATAAATTACAGGCAAGCCAATATCTTCTATCATATACTGTTTGCTTTCATTTGCAAGTTCGACCACTTCTTCTGGAAGCATTTCAGATGAATTCCAAGGCACACTATCAAAAGTCGTCTCATTACAACCAAACAGAATAATCGGAAACATAAAGAGAGCGCAAATAAGAAATATGTAATTTTTAATTTTTTTCATTATATCCCCCTTTCTAGTTTATCCATTATTTACAATAAAATTGTACATAAAAATTAAATTATAGTCAAACAAACATTTACACTTTAAAACCTATAAATTATTTGACAAAACAATAAATAAATATCAAAATATAAACATTAATAGAGGTGATAAAATGATTTTAGATGAAATAAAAAAAGCAAATATGCAAGCATTAAAAAATAAAGACCAAAACGCACGGGCCGTCTATTCGGTCGTAATGACAAAAGCAATGCTTGAAACTGTAAAAAAGCGTGAAAATAACGAGGATTTAACAGATGCGGACATGACAAGAATTTTGCAAAAGACAATAAAAGAATTGACCGATGAGGCTGAAAGTTATAGAACAGCAAAAAATGAAGAACAAGCACTAAAAATAGAAAAACAAAAAGAGATTATTTCAATGTATCTACCAAAAATGTTGTCTGAAAAAGAAATTTTTGATATTATCTCAAAACAAGAAGATAAATCAATTCCATCAATTATGAAATTTTTCAAACAAAATTACTCAGGAAAAGTTGATATGTCTCTTGTTAGTAAAGTATTAAAAGAATTTAATTAACATAAAAAGAAATAGTTTTTAGTCACTAACTTTTGAAACTAGCGGAATAAAAACAAAGAGAACACCAACAACAAGGTGTTTTCTTTTTTCTTCAATCTCTCTTAACCAGCAAAAAAACGAATGCTTCTGCCGTTGTCATAGGTTGTCGTATGAATAATGCACTTTATAAATTGTTAGACACTTGCCTAGACCTTGACAACAAAGAATATTCGTTTACACTAAAAAATAAGAGATGAAAACACAAAAGCGAAAGAGTGGTGTGTTATGCTCTGCCAACACCACTCTTTCGCAACAAAGTTTATTTATGGCGTGTGCTTGTTTGGTGGAGCGAAGCGACACCACTTGTATTAAAACAAGCACACGCAGTGGTGCCAATGTTAAAGATTCAGAAAAATTATTTATTATTGACTATTTTAACAGCACTTTTATTAATATTGCCATTTTCATTACTTTGAATTAGTTTAAAAATATTATGTATTGACTCTTTTTTTGATGTTTGTGTATTAATTAAATCAACTATATTTGAAATACTTTCTTGTAATATTTCGCCTATTTCTTTAAATATTTTTAATATGGGTGTCTTAGAAAGATGACAATTTTTAACATAATTTTGAACAGAAACCTCAAATAGCATATCAACACTATTTTGCAATTTGTATATGTTGTCTTCTGAATTTTTTTGTCTTATTTTTCCCTCAAATTGAGGTGGAGTTGTTACAAAGGCAATAGTAGGAATATTTAACTCTTTTGCTATCTCTGCAATAACTGGTGATGCTCCTGAGCCTGTTCCTCCACCAATACCTGCCACAATAATTACAAGGTTGCTGTCTTTCAACGCATTTGTTATTTCCTCTCTTTGCTCCTCTGCTGCCTTTCTTCCAAATTCAGGATGTGCAGCAGTGCCAATGCCTTTCGTTATTTTTTTCCCAATTTTTAGATATGTGTTTTTACATTCATACATAAAAGCCCAATCGGTGTTCATATCAAGGTACTCAACATTTGGAGTGTTTTTTTGGGCAAGGGATTCAACAATGCTTATTCCAAAATCGCCAATACCAACAACTTTAATTTTAAATTTGCAGTTGATGCTTTTATTCATATATCCTCCCGTCAATCTCTCAAATTTGCAAATGGTCTTTTATTATATCTTTCTTTGAACTCCTTTATCAAAGATTTTTCCATTTCTTTTGGGTTTTCGCATTTTAAATACCACACCTCCAAGTTTTCCCAATTTTTGATTTGACCGATTATGCGTCCACCCCAGCCTGGAGCATTTTTATCATCTGCGTTCCAAAATTTAAAGTGTTCAATCATTCGTTTACGAACGGGGATTGTTACCATTCTACCAATATACAAAATATTTGTATCTTCAACCCAATGCTCTCGCAATGTTTCAATTGAAACAGTAGGGTCTTTATGTTTGCTATTAGGTCGCCATATTTTTAATTTGCTATGTTCTAAAAATTCAACTTTTCCAAAATTTTCTGGAAGTGTCACAAGATAAATGCCTGTATAATTTCCTCTGTTTTCAATTAGATTGCCGACTGTTCCACCATATTCAAAAACTCTTCTCAAAAATATATTTTTGTCATAATAGTCGTCTGCATAAAAAACATCTTTGCAACGATTCAATGCATAGCATGAAATAGTTTCTGCCAATCCTTTTAAAAATTCAACCATATCGCTACGCATAAACCTTTTTGTGGGATTAAAGAAGTTGATATCAACAACTCCTTTTTCCAAGCATTCTTCACACAAACACCACTTTCCACGATAATGAGATTCATTATATGTAAAATCAAAGGTGTGTAAAAAGGGTTCGTTTAAAATCTTTCCACAGTTCTTACATTTCACTTGTGGCATTACAAGTGTTTCTGCTCTAAAATCATTTTCCATAACAACCTTCCTTTATCTTTGAATTTATGTTTTAATTTCTTAAATTTTTATGTGGATAAGATTTCATATAACATCCTTTTCCTTTAACAGTTATTATCTCACAGCCATATTCACGAAGATATTTAATATTGCGCGCAACTGTTTTCCTATCGCAAGATATTCCACAATATTGGCTTATTTGTTTTGCTATTGATGTTTGATGCAATAGGTAATTTTCTGAGCTTCCATATTTTAACGCATCATAAACATACAAAATTATTAGTTTTTTGTGCTTATTCATATTTGCTCCTCTACTTATATTATAAAATAAAACATGGGACAAAAACAAACCTTACATATACAATTTTTTAAAAAAATGAAAAATAAAAAACCTAATCCATTTAAATTAGATTTTGCTAGTTTCAAAATTGATAGAGTTTGCTATTTCTTTTTTAATTAAAACAAAAATTATAATAAACATTTTAAAAGGCAGTAATAAGTTTATTTTATATTTTCAAATATAACAAATCTTTTTAATTTTAAAAATTAATTTAATATAAAAAACTTAAAAATTATTTAACCAAAACTTACTTTAAAGTAATTAATAAATTGACTTAATCTTATTTTTCATGTAATATCTCTTAGTAAAAGGAAAATTTTATATGTTACAAGTTATTAATGTTTCACTTAATTTTGGAAATAGAAAATTATTTAGTGATGTAAATTTAAAGTTTACAAAAGGTAATTGTTATGGTGTAATAGGTGCAAATGGGGCTGGCAAATCGACCTTTTTAAAACTGTTATCTGGGGAAATTGAGCCTAGTAAAGGCGAAATAATTTTAGATAAAAATGAAAGGATGTCAGTTTTACAACAAAATCAAAATGCTTATGATAATGAAACAGTACTAAGAACTGTTTTACTTGGTCATAAACGATTAATGGAAATATGGGACAAAAAAGATGCACTATACGCAAAAGAAGATTTTAGTGAAGAAGACGGCATCCTTGCAGGAGAGTTAGAACAAGAATTTGCAGACCTTGGTGGTTGGGAAGCAGAAGGAAATGCAGAAACTTTATTATCTGACATTGGAATTGATAGTAAATTTTTTCAAACACTTATGAAAGATTTAGATAGTAAATTAAAGGTAAAAGTATTACTAGCACAAGCCTTGTTTGACTCCCCTGACATTTTGCTTCTTGACGAACCTACAAATAATCTTGATATTAAGACAATTTCATGGTTAGAAAATTTTTTGTTAAACTACGAAAAAACAGTTATAACCGTCTCCCACAATAGACACTTTTTAAACAAAGTTTGTACACATATTTGTGATGTCGATTATGGGAAAATATCAATATATGTTGGCAACTACGATTTTTGGTATGAAACAAGCCAACTTATTTTAAGACAACAAAAAGAAGCAAATAAAAAAGCAGAAGCGAGAGCAAAAGAACTTCAGGACTTTATCGCACGATTTGCAGCCAACGCAAGTAAAAGTAGACAAGCCACCAGTAGAAAAAAAGAACTTGAAAAACTCACTATTGAAGATATAAAGCCTTCTTCACGAAAATATCCATATATTGCATTTAATTATGAAAGACAAATTGGAAATGATATATTAATCGTCAAAGACTTAACAAAAAAAGGTTTTTTTGAAAATGTCAGTTTTGTTGTAAATAAGGATGATAAAATCGCATTTTTATCAGATAATGTAAATAATATTTCTGCCTTATTTAACATAATTGCTGGCTTAGATACAGATTACACAGGTTCTTTTTCCTGGGGAAAAACTATAACTTACTCTTACCTTCCAAAAGAATACAATGAAATGTTTAATACAAATCTATCTCTTACAAATTGGCTTGGTCAATTTTCTAAGGAAAAAGACGAAACTTTCTTACGAAGTTGGCTAGGTAGAATGTTATTTTCTGGCGAAGAAGCCTTGAAACCTGCAAATGTTTTAAGTGGCGGCGAAAAAGTAAGATGTATGTTGTCAAAAATAATGTTAGAGCAAGGAAATGCAATTATTCTCGATGAACCAACAAATCACCTTGACCTAGAAAGCATTACCGCCCTTAATAAAGGAATGATAAATTTTAAAGGTATTTTACTTTTTGCTTCAAGCGACCAAGAACTTACGCAAACCGTTGCAAACAGAATAATAAAAATAGACAAAACAAAAACTCTTGATAGATATATAACCTACAATGAGTATTTGCAACAAACTTTATAATTGTTATAATTTTATTAATTAAAAAATTTTTAATTATAACAACACCTTTACGAGTATAATTTTGAAACAATAAACAACATTAATTTTTGCGGTAAAAATTTTTCCAAAATTAAAATTAATTTATACATTCCACCAACAGTTTTAGTTGGTGGTAATTTTTTCTTACGGGAAACCTTGTACATAACCTTTGCCACAGTTATTGGGTCTTTACCATTTTGCTCGTCTTTTTCCATTTTTGAAATAGATTTTTCAACTATGCTTTCATAAGGAGTACCTTTATCATTGTTTGACTTCTTTCTTGATAGAGTAAAATTCGACTTAGTATCCCCTACTAAAATGTTGCAGACTTGTATATTAAATAGTTTAATTTCCATTCTTAGTGCCTTTGCCCAGATATCAAGACTTGCCTTCGTCGCACTATAATAACTCTGAAAAGGAATAGGAATAATACTCGCAACCGAACTAGTATTAATTATTTTTCCACCTTTTTGTTCTCTCATAATTCCTAGCACTTCCTGAGTTACATTTACGGCACCAAAAAAGTTAACATTAAACATGTCTTTAATATCATCTATATCACAATTTTCAATGCTTCCTGAAACTCCACAACCAGCATTATTAATCAAAACATCTATTCTTTTTTCTTTATCCACAATTTGTTGTATCGCAATTCTTACCTGTTCCTTACTTGTAACATCGCATTGAATAGAAACTATTTTTTCGTCATCAAACAGCCTTCTTGCTAATCCGTAGACCTTATCCCCTTTATTTGCAAAATATTTTGCTATTTCTCTACCTATACCGCTTGACGCTCCTGTAACAATGACTACCCTACTTGCATTTTTATTCATTATCGCTTTCTTCCTTAAAATTTTCTTCTTCAGAGTCTTGCACTAAACTACCTTGACTCAAATCGACAACATCATCAGACTCTTTATTGTCTTGATTTTTTTCATAAGAATATTCATACCTAGTCCCACTATCCCTTGCCTTTTTGCTTCTATTTAATTCATAAATTTCTCTATCAGATAACGGAGCAATCACTCCCCCGTTTCTAAACCATCTTACTAAATAAATTGCACATATGGCAACAACTAGTATTCCTGATATAATAACAATTATGAGTGCTCCTGGTACTCCACTCGTTTTGTTTACCCATGCACTAAAAGTTTCACTTCTTATCCCATCAAACATAATATAAGACACTATATTGTAACTTCCATTCTCTTCAATAATAATTGAATCTATTAATTCTTCTTCTCCGCTAAGCCCTGCATAAAGGCTTGCATTTGATATTATATCTTCATAATTTGCTATGTCCGAGTCTATATCAATGTTAAACTTAAAATTCATACTTTCACTTTGCTCAAATTGAGCAATTTCTTTGCCATTTGAAGTAGCAACACATCTTGGGCTAGGAAGTGCAAAGTTAAATTCTCTTTTCTGTTGCAACAAAGCCAAATCTTCTTTTGATAAAGAAGAATCTGCATTAGTATACGAAAAATTTAAACTAATTTTCCCAGCAGGCATTATTAAACTTTCAACAATTTGTTCTCCATTTGTGGAAAAAATTTGACCAGTAAATTCACTTTGACTACTATATGCAAGAACTCCACGCAAGTTACTAACATATCCATCATTAACTAAAATTATTTTATCTCCTGCTGCAAGGTCTTTGTTTAGTCCTTGTACCAACAAAACAGGTGTACACCCAACAATGCTTGCAATACCAGTAATATTTGTAATTTCGGTCAAATTATTAAAACTTAAATCCAAATGATTCAATGTCCCCGAAAGATAGATGTCGTTGAAATCTTCTAGCAAATTATTTGCTAAATCTACCCTTGCTCCACTTGCCAAATTTCTCAAATCTATTTCTGAAAGTAGATTATTCCTTAAACTTAAACAAGATAATTTTGATTTTGTTTCGCTACTTAATTCAATTTCTCTTAAATCATTATTATTAATTGATAAACTAGTTAAATCTGTAAAAGATGATAAATCATCTTGATTTATATTATTTATTGATTGGTTATCTAAAATTAACTTAGTAATACCGCTAAACTCTATATTTTTTAACCCATCTATTTGAGTAATTTGAGAAACATTCCTTAAACACTCATATTCAGCATTTTCTCCCGTACACAAATTAAGAATACCTTTCTCCAAATCTTGTTTTATTCTTATACCTTCTTGACTAGTCGGTTGTGCAGATTTATATTGTGTGCTAAAAAAATCTTTATAAAAAGCCCTTTTCCCACTTAAATCAAGGTTTCCACAAATTTCATGTTCCAACGCACACAAAGCGTCAAAAGTTGCTAAATCTAAATTAAAAGTATAATTATATGTTGTTTCAGTTACAGTTGAAGGCAAAGTATCGTTAGCATTTGCTTGTAAAACTTGCATTTTAGGAGCAAAAAATATAACACATAAAAGAATTAAACTAAAAACTATAAATTTCTTTATGTTTTTCATATTTTACCTTCTCCTTTTTATTGTTTACATTACAAATTAGTTAAATTAATAAAATTTTATAATATTAATTTTTCTTATAGTTTATGCCTTTTTACTTTCTTTTGAAGTCTGTTTCTTTTTTGTTGTAGAATTTTTTTTACTTGCTGATTTCTTTTTACTTGCTGATTTCTTTTTCTTGTCAGTTTTAGTTTCTAGTGTAGCACTTTTTTTGCTTGTCTTTTTAATTCTAGATTTTACTCTCTTTTTTCTTGTTTTTGGTGTTGTCTTAGAACTCTTATCATTTATATCTGTATTTTCAATAGGCGTAGTTTTTGTAGTCTCATTTTCTTCTCCCTCAACTTCTAACTGCTGTTTTATTCTCTCTTGCGTTTCTTTCTCAATAAGAGCCTGTTTTTGCATATTTCTAATTTCAACATCGTTGTATTCTGTTTTCGCTATACGCTTATTTGTTTTTCTAAACATAGGTACAATATCTTGTATCGCTGTCTTTCCCTTTTTCTTCCAAACCGAATACGAAATATAGTATAAAATAATAGTCAATAACAACAACCCTGCGATTGAAGAAATGGTTATTGTTGCCCACAAAGGAAACCCACTATCAATCTTACCTATAAAAACAAATTCAGATAAGTTATTTACATCAAAAACAAGATAATCTCCATCAATAACATAATCAACTTCCTCTACTTCGTTATATAAATCTTCTTCGTGAATGTGTAAGATTCTAAAATTTCTATTTTTAATATTCTCAGGCATTAAAAATCTAACTTGTAGTGCCCCTTGAGTTTTTGCTTCTTGCCCATCCTTTAGGAGATTTATTTCATAAGAAATTATCACTTCTTCGTTATTTCCAACATATCTTTCAAACAACCCCTGTGTTGTAAAAAGTAAACTTTCTTGTTCTTGTAGTTCTGAAATAGAAAGGATACTACCCGCTTCAATAAAACCTTGTGATGTATTTAAACAGTTAATCTGAACAGAAGTAATAAAGTTTTCATTTTCTAGTTTCATACTAACAGGATTAATAGTTAATATGCCTTCTAGTTTTGGTAGTTCATTATAGTTTTGATTCCCAACTAGCGTTGCTGTTATGTTATAAACACCCGGCTCACTTCTATATCTACCATTATCCCATTTGACATTTATTCCTTGTTTTGTCAATAAATTTAAGTTTGATATATCAAGCCCCTTTGCCTTACCATCATATCTAAATGTTTTATCAGGGAGTTCAACCCCATCTAATACATAATCTGCTTTTTTGATTTCAAAAGTAAATTCAAGTTTGTCGGTAGTACCATCATCCCACTCGTATCCTTCTTTCAAACTTATTCCTACTTTATAAACCCCTGCATTAATTTTGCCATCGCCCTGTACAATCATAATATTTTCATCAACACCCCAAAGAGCGCCATTTGGGTTTGAACTCGACTTGACAAAATACTGAGTTAACCCATTAAAAACATAGTTATTGTCTTCCTCTTTAATTATTAATTTGTCCTTACTTATTTGTTTGTTTGAATTTGTCGTTATTTCTCTTAACCTAACTTTCTCATCATTTTCTGTGTCTACTAAATTAACTCTTTCTGTATCTGTTTTGTTTGCTCCAAAAGAAGAACCTGTCAATAGTTTTTTTTCACTAAATCCCATTGACACATTCTCTATATTTACAACACTTGATAAATTTTCACTAGAAATAGTGTTTGAGTTCTCCTTAGATAGATATTCATTGTTATTTTCATAAACAAAAACCGATTGTTGTAAAGCATTATTAAAATCAACATCTACTTGCATTTTTTTGCTCGTATCATGAATTAAAAATAAGGAAATAATTATAAGCATTCCTATTAAAATGCAAAAAATAATATTTTTCGTTATTTGTCTTTTGATTTTTCCCATAACAAACCCTTCCTAATTAATTAATATTTTATAAAATTTTAACAATTTAAGCAATAAAATATTAGTATTTTAATTAAATAATGTTAGTAGATTAAAACTATAAATAAAAAATAAGTTCGATTAACCTCAAATTCTACTAAAAAAAGTTTATGTATTCTTACATCTTTCTTTGCTAAATTATTTAAAAGTATAAAAAGTTCAATGCTCTTTTAAACTATTTTTATCTGAAATATTTTTCTTCATAGTTTATTATGTGCAAACAAATTAAATTTAAATATTTCTAGTTTTTTATATTTTTAAAAATTTTTTTAAAAAAATAAAAAATTTTTTAAAAAAATAGTTGACAACTTTTTTTTATTCTTGTAAAATAATGCATGATAATTGAACTGTAATACATGTTCAATTTTAAGATTAAAGGAATAGAATGCTTTATGTTGCCGTTTATTTCCTTATACTTTTTTAAATATAAAATAAAAAACAAATTGTAAATTTCATTTACAAATAAAAAAATACTCAAAAATAGAGTATTTTTTTATTTTGCCAATACAAAATTTAAATAAAAAATATACTTGACAGTTCTAGTAATATTTTTATAAAATATTTTTATACTTTAAAACATCAAAAAATTGTCAAACATTTAGTTCGTGCTTATGTGGCGCAGCAGGTAGCGCACAGCCTTGGTAAGATAAAAAATGGCAAATTTTACCACTTAAAAAACAACAAAATTTTATTCAAAAACTAAATATGCTAATGTAGCACAGTCGGTAGTGCACCGCCTTGGTAAGATACGGTTTTACCATAAAAATTAACCTAAAAAATTGAATATGCTGATGTAGCTCAATCGGTAGAGCACTTCCTTGGTAAGGAAGAGGTAGACGGATCGTAACCGTTCATCAGCTCCACTTAAAACCCTTTATTTATAAGGGTTTTTTTGATGTTCGGATACCAATTTGTTGTCAATTTAGTTTATCAAAAAGAACGCAAATTTACAACGAAAATAGAAAGTTTTTGATAAAAAATCTTGTTTTTTAAAAAGTCATCTAAAAC
>CALWPL010000008.1 GCA_944383405.1 uncultured Clostridia bacterium | reverse complement strand
CACTTTAATTGCCAAAAATTTACAATAAGGAATGTGGATAAAAATTGTGGATAAGTAATACACAAGTTATCAACAATTAAAAATTTTATAATCACGAGCAAAGAAAAATAAATAAAATGGGTTTGAAATAAACAAAATAAAAGTACAAAGGAGAAAAGTAAAATGACGACAAGGAAGCAGGTATACATAATATTATTTTCAATAAGTTTAATATTAGCGTTACTAGGCTTATCAGTTGTGATAACATTATCTGCTATAAATCAAAGTTTTTATACAAATATAAATATTACATATACAGCAACGAATAATATAATTCTCAATTTTGCGAATAATGAAGGGACAAGTATAAATATAGACGAGACAAGCGTAGTATATAGTGATGATGGTAGTCAATTTAGAATAGATGGGGAAGTACCAACAACAAGTACTCTAACGAGAAGTGGAGAAGTTACAAATTTAGATAACCTAACAAATAATAATGGGGCAGAATTTTACTATTTTTCAACAAATAGTAATGTATTAACAAATCCACAAAATACAATATGGGAAGAGCAAATAAGGTACTATGTGTCAACAGAAGAAGCCCCTATATGGTATGACGCCCCAGACGAGATAACAAATCTTTACACAACCTTTTTAACGCCAAATTGCTATACAGGGACACAAGAAGACATAGGGAGCAATACAGATATAATATTTTCCCATCAAGTAACAACAATTCCATATAATGCGTTTTCGGATGCTATGATGACAGGTAGTGTTGCAAATATAACAAGTATTGTTATACCAAATAGTGTAATAAATATTGAATCTGAAACGGATATGGTAACAGGAGTAATGGGTGGAGCGTTTCTTATGTGTATGAGCCTTACAAACGCAATAATTCCAAGTAGCGTTGAGCATATTAGTGATATGGCATTTATGATGTGTACGGGACTTGCCAGTAATACATACGATAGTGGGAAATACATAGGGATAGAAGGAAATCCTTATGCATTACTAGTTAGTGTAACAGATTATACAATAAGTTCTATTGATATACATGACGAGTGTATTAGTATTCAAGGTGGTGCATTTGTGGATATGATGACAGGAGAAGGTTGTCAAAATCTAACAAGTGTTAGTATACCAAGTAAAGTTAAAAACATTGGATATGGTGCGTTTATACAATATACTAATTTAAATAGTATAACTTTTGAAGAAGGGTCAATGCTAGAAGAGATAGGAATGGTTGCTTTTGGCATGTCTGGGATAAAAAGTATAAATATACCTAGCAGTGTGAAGAGTATAGGCATGCAGGCGTTTGCTAAATGTCCAAATTTAACAAGTATTTTATTTGAAGAAGGATCAACGCTGGAAGAAATAAGAATGGGTGCTTTTGCCATGACAGGGATATCAAGTTTCACAATCCCAAAAAGTGTTAAAGTGATTGAGTCTGGTGTATTTATGCAATGTTTAAATTTAACACGACTAGAAGTTGAAGAAGGAAATGAATATTTTGTTATAAATGGGAATTGTTTAATAGGTTTACAAACAGGTATGCTTATTCAAGGGTTTAATAACTCTGTGATACCAGATGATGGAAGTGTAACAAGTATAGGAGTAGAGGCATTTTATAATTGTAGCAGTCTAGAAAGTATAACAATCCCAAGTAGTGTAACAAGCATAGGAGATAGGGCTTTTTATAATTGTAATAATTTATTTATATATTTTGAAGACGATTCAAATTTTAGTGGTGATTTAGAAATATTTGAAGGTGTAAAAGGGCTTGAAATACCAGACACTATTATAGAGATACCTGATAGTTGTTTTCAAAGATGGACTAATTTACAAAGTATAATAATCCCAAGCAGTGTAATTAGTATAGGTTCTTCTGCATTTGAATATTGTAGTAGTCTAGAAAGTATAACAATCCCAAGCAGTGTAATTAGTATAGGTAATTCTGCATTTAGAGATTGTAGTAATCTAACAGGGGATCTAGTCATCCCAGAAGGGGTAACAAGTATAGGTAATTCTGCATTTAGAGATTGTAGTAATCTAACAGGGGATCTAGTCATCCCAGAAGGGGTAACAAGTATAGGCAATTATACATTTTATGGTTGTAGTAGTCTAAATGGAACATTGACACTCCCAAGTACATTAACAAGTATAGGAGAGGCTGTATTTGAAGATTGTAGTAATCTAACAGGGGATCTAGTCATCCCAGAAGGGATAACAAGTATAGGTTATTCTGCATTTAGATATTGTAGTAGCCTAACAGGAAATTTAGTCATACCAGAAGGAGTAACAAGTATAGGAGATAGGGCATTTTATAATTGTAGTAGTTTAAATGGAACACTTAGTCTTCCAAGTACGCTTACAAGTATAGGCAATTATACATTTTATGGTTGTCGCAGTCTAACAGGGAATTTAGTCATTCCAGAAGGGATAACAAGTATAGGCACTTCTGCATTTGATGGTTGTCGCAGTCTAACAGGGAATTTAGTCATACCAGAAGGAGTAACAAGTATAGGTTATTCTGCATTTGGAGATTGTAGTGGATTTAATGGAACATTTAGTCTTCCAAGTACACTAACAAGTATAGGAGATGAAGCATTTATAAGTTGTAGTAATCTAACAGGGAATCTAGTCATCCCAGAAGGAGTAACAAGTATAGGAGAGTCTGCATTTGAAGATTGTAGTAGTCTAAATGGAACACTTAGTCTTCCAAGTACACTTACAAGTATAGGTTCATCTGCATTTTCTCGTTGTAGTAGTCTAACAGGGAATTTAGTAATCCCAGAAGGGGTAACAAGTATAGGTTCATCTGCATTTTATAATTGTAGTAGCCTAAATGGAACACTTAGTCTTCCAAGTACATTAACAAGTATAGGCAAGCATATATTTTCTGGTTGTAGTAGCCTAACAGGGAATTTAGTCATACCAGAAGGGGTAACAAGTATAGGCAGTTTTGCATTTGAAGATTGTAGTAGTCTAACAGGGAATTTAGTCATACCAGAAGGAGTAACAGGTATAGGAGATAGGGCATTTTCTGGTTGTAGTAGTCTAAATGGGACATTGACACTCCCAAGTACACTAACGACGAGTATAGGAGCTATGACTTTTTCTGGTTGTAGTAATCTAACAGGGAATTTAGTCATACCAGAAGGCGTAACAAGTATAGGACAGTATGCATTTTCTGGTTGTCGTAGTCTAGTAAGTATAGTAATTCCAGAAAGCGTAACGAGTATAGGAGATCGTGCATTTTCTAATTGTTACAAACTAGTGGAAGTATACAATTTAAGTAGTCTAAATATAACAGCTGGGAGTAGTGATTATGGAAATGTAGGATATTATGCATTAGATATATATACATCCCTTGAAGAAGAGACCAAGTTAAATTACAGAGAAGATGGCTATATAATGTATGAAGATAGTGAGAATAATAGGTATTATTTAGTTGGATACAATGGAAATGAAAAAGCATTAGAACTTCCAACAACAAGTTATAATTATGAAATAAATGAATATGCTTTTTATGAAAATAAAAATATAACAAGTGTAACAATTCCAAATTGTGTAACGAATATAGGCTCTTCTGCATTTTATGGTTGTAACAAACTAGTAGAAATATATAATTTAAGTAGTCTAAATATAATAGCAAGAAGTAGTAGTTATGGCTATGTAGGCTATTATGCATTAGATATATATACATCTCTTGAAGAAGAAACCAAGTTAAATTATAGAGAAGATGGGTATATAATGTATGAAGACAGTGAGAATAATAGATATTATTTAATGGGCTATACTGGAAATGAAAAAGCATTAGAACTTCCAACAACAAGTTATAATTATGAGATATATGATTATGCTTTTTATGACAATAAAAATATAACAAGTGTAACAATTCCAAATTGTGTAACAAGTATAGGTTCTTATGCATTTTATGATTGTAATAATCTAGAAAGTATAACAATCCCAAGCAGTGTAACAAGTATAGGAGATATGGCATTTTATTATTGTCGTAGTCTAGTAAGTATAGTAGTTCCAGAAAGTGTAACGAGTATAGGCAATTCTGCGTTTAGAAATTGTAGCAATCTTACAATATATTGTGAGGTAGTAAGTGAGCCTAGTGGGTGGAGTAGTAGATGGAATTACTCAAATAGACCTGTATATTGGGGTGGAGAATGGGAGTATGATGGAGAAGGAAATCCTGTTCCTATTGATAGTGTGAGTGCAAATAGTTTGTTAGTAAATGCTAATAGCACAATATATAAAAGTGAAGATTTAGATATAGTTTTTATTGATAGAAAAAAGAGTGCATAGGCAAAAAAAGACCTTTTGTTAAGTGGGTATAAAGAAAATGACTTAAAACAAAATGGTCTTTTTTTATATTAATTAAGTTTTTATTAATAATTATTTAAAAAACTTATTATTTGAATAAAAAGATATATATTTTTTAAGACTATATTATTTATTCTTCTTTTGTTAAATAGGTAAGTGGGATTTTATAAGTTTCTTCATAAACTTTTTTCCAAAGGTCGTAATTTTTCTGAGCCATAGCTTTT
The DNA here is from genome assembly GCA_944383405.1 of uncultured Clostridia bacterium. Taxonomy (GTDB): domain Bacteria; phylum Bacillota; class Clostridia; order Christensenellales; family UBA1242; genus UBA7862. The sequence continues at coordinate 44,472 of CALWPL010000008.1, read as the reverse complement.
GCATTATCTTTGGCGCTCTTATTTGGGTCGGGATAAATGGCTGGGAGAATATGGAGAGTATGTTCTTGGTAATAAGAGCCGTCAGGAGCAAGTTTATTGCTATCTTGCATTGTAATAAACATAGGGATTACAGGGACATTTGAAGTAACTGCAAATTTAAAAGCCCCAGATTTTAATGGTCTTGGCTTTTTATAATTCCACCACATACCTTGTTCGGGATAAATCAAAATTTTTTCTCCCCTTTTAAGAAGGATATCAACAGCCTGTAAAAATTTTTTCATAGTTTCAAGGTTAGAACTAAGGGGAAGGGTGTTGCAGTGTCTAAAAATCATTCCATAAAAGCCTGGGAAGTTAGTGTAATTTCCTTCTCTTATAATTTTATAAAGTCGTTTTTTGCCAAGCAATTTTTCTATAGCTTTAAAAACGACATAATTATCATAAGGGTTGAAATGGTTACAGGTTATAATAGCCCCAGTTTTTACAGCGGTGTAATTTTCAAGGCCAATAATATCTTTTATAATCAGATTACCTTTTTTTATTTCTTTATCAAAATACCTTTTTGCCATTTTATTTGCAAAGTGGGTAGCGATTTTATTTTTTAATTTTTCATTAAGATAATCGACTTGGTCTGGCATAAGGGGTTTACTAGGTGGGTCATCCTCGACATCTTGGTCGAAAATGCCATTTTTTTCGAATTCTTCAATTTTTTTTAGTACCTTTATTCTATCTTCTGAGAGTTTAGGTTGATTTTGAGATTGATTATTCATTTTTTCTCCAATAAATTAATTTTAATAATTGTAACACAATTAGTTGAATAAGTGCAAGCGTTATGGTAAAATAACAAAGATTATAGAGAGGAAAAAATGAAGATAACAACAGTTAAGGGGATGAATGATTATTTACCACAGGAAGCAGAACTTAGAGATTATTTACAGTCAAAAATTCTTGAAACATATAAAAAGCAAGGGTTTAATAGAATTTACACGCCGATAGTTGAAGACATAGAAAATTTAGAAAAGAGTGAAGGTGGAGAAAATCTCAACCTAATTTTTAAAATTTTAAAGCGAGGGGACAAACTTACTAAGGTAATTGAGCGTGGGGCTTTTAGCGAACTAGCAGACATGGGGCTGAGATACGATTTAACATTGCCGCTTAGTAGATTTTACGCTTGTCATAAAAATGATTTAATTTTACCCTTTAAAGTCATACAAATAGATAAGGTTTATAGGGCGGAAAGGCCACAAAAGGGGAGAGATAGAGAATTTGTTCAATGTGATATTGATATTTTAGGCTCAAGTAGCATAAATAGTGAAATTGAGTTAATAGAGACGACATCTCGTGCACTTTTAAGTATAGGAATAGAGAATTTTACAATAAAGATAAACGATAGGCAACTTCTTAGGAAAATGCTTACTAGTTTTGGGTTTAGAGACGAAGATATTGATAGTATATGTATAACTTTTGACAAGTTGGATAAGATTGGCAAAAGTGGAGTTGAGCAAGAACTTATAAATAAAGGCATTGAAAAAAATGTAATTAGGACTTTTTGCGACAAATTGGATACTTTGCCAAAAACTTTACAGGAATTTGAGAGCCAATTTGGAAAGACTCTTGAAGGAGAAAACTTACAAAAAATAATTGATAGCGTAAATAGTTTAAGTAAAGGCAAATATGATATCCAATTTGACTTAACGCTTGTTAGGGGGCAAGGGTACTATACTGGGACTGTTTTTGAGATAGAAAGCGCTGATTTTTCTTGTTCCATTGGCGGTGGTGGAAGATACGACAATTTAATTGGTAAGTTTTCAGGTGAGCAGGTGCCTGCTGTTGGTTTTTCAATAGGCTTTGAAAGAATTTTTTCTATTCTTATAAGCAAGAATTTAAAAAATGACAGTAAAAAAGTTGCTATTATATATGATAAGGATAATTTCATTGAAGCTCTACATTTTTCACATAAAATTCAAGATAAATACTTAACATGTCTTTTTGAAAGACCAAAAAAATTGGGAAAGTTGCTAAATAAGCTTGAAGAACTCAAGTATTATGGTTTTGTTGTGTTTAGTGAAGGAACAACTATTAAGCAATTAAATAATAATTAGAAACAAGGAGTTGTAGTATGATTATTTTAGGTTGTGATCATGCGGGGTTTGAATTAAAAGAAGAGATTAAAAAGTTCTTAATTAAGGAAAAACATAGTATTGTAGATGTTGGGGCGTTTGAGAAAGATAAAGAAGATGATTTTTCAAAGTATGTAGTACTCATGAGAAAATGTTTTGATGACGATATATCTTCAAAGATAATTGCCGTATGTGGCACTGGTATTGGTATGTCCATTGGTCTTAATAAGCATAAAGGGATAAGGTGTGTTGTTGGGCATGATGAAAAAGAAGTTATCAAGGCTAGAGAGCATAATAATGTTAATGCTCTTGCACTTGCTGGGCGGACTATAACAAACATCAAAGCAAAAAAGATAGTAAATGCTTTTTTAAATACTGAGGCACTTTCTGGTAAATACAAAAAGAGAATGGATGAAATAGAAATAAAATAAATTTTAATAGGTATAAAAGTTTGTAATGAGATTTACAGACTTTTTTATTAGGGGTTAGAAGGGGTAATAGTTTTAAAAAATTAAAACAAATATTTTTAAATTAATTCTAAAACGGACAAGTTATCAATATATTTATTAATATGAAAAAATTTATTAAGGTTTTTGGATTAATTTTATGTTTTACTTTTTTTGGGTTAACTCTTGTTGGATGTGGAAAAAGTGTTGAAGAAGAACTAAGTTTAAATATTAGTGAATATAGAGAAGACTTCTTTTATGGGAGTTCACTTAATATGACTGCTACCTTTACTGACGGACAAAGGGAGTCGGATTTTGTAACGGATGGCAAAAAGAGCCAGTTACAAGACTTTGGAGTACTAGTTGTTCACTCAAATAGTGATTTGGGGGACAAACCAAAATTTCAACTAAAAATCAATGATGAAATGTATGAAGGCAAAATGGAGAGAAATCCATTTGATGGCTCATATGTCGTTGATATTTTAAGAAGGGTTAGTTGTGAAGATGTCATTGTTGTAACTATGCTAGATCTTAACGAAACGATTACCCTTGAATGTTTATCAAAAGATTGGGGATGTGATTGCAACAGAGCGTTAAATGTGTTTATAGAGAATAATAAAGACAACTTAAATGAATATATGGGAGCAAATGGCTTTGAAGGCGAAGTCTATATTAAAATAGTTGCTGATAAGAAAGACATTGCAAATATTTATTGGTATGTTTTATGCGTTTGTCAAGATGGAAATGTTTTTGCAAATTTAATAAGCGTTGAGAATGGGGAAATAGTACAAAATTAGTTGAATAAAGATTGCTTTATTGTTATAATCACTTTATTATGAGTAAAAAAGTTTATGAGACAAGAGAAAAGAAGGAAAAAGCAATAATTGTTGGGGTTGCTTTTAATAACTCTAAGGTTAATTTTGATAGGGAACTTGAAGAACTTGCAAGCCTTTGCCATACGGCAGGGCTTGAAGTTGTAGCAAATGCTTATCAAAATGTCAAAGAAGAAAACGCCATTACCTTAATTGGTAGCGGAAAGGTAGAAGAAATAAAGCAACTTGTTATTCAGTTTGAAGCGGATGTAGTAGTTGTTGATTGTGAGTTAAGTGCATCTCAGATAAATAATATTTCAAAAGTTGTCAATACAAAGGTTATTGACAGGTCTATGCTTATACTAGATATTTTTGCTAGTAGGGCAAAGACAAATGAGGGAAGGCTTCAAGTAAAACTTGCTCAACTAAAATATACACTACCTAGAATAAGCAATTTTGCTAATTCTTCAGGAAAATTTGGTGGCGGGGTTGGAATGAGAGGCCCTGGCGAAACAAAACTAGAAAATGAAAAGCGAGTTGTTAGAGAAAGCATTCAAAAACTTGAAAAGGAAATTGCCAAAATAAAAAATCAGAGAAAAATTCAAAAAAGTGAAAGGAAGAAAAATAGACTAAAACAGGTTGCCATTGTTGGATACACTAATGCAGGCAAGTCAACTCTAATGAATACTATAACAAAGGCGGATATTTACGCTGATGATTTGTTGTTTGCTACTCTTGATACAACTTCTCGTGTGTTGTGGCTTGGAGATAATAAAAAAATTGTGCTTGTTGATACAGTTGGGTTTATAGATAAATTGCCACATGCTTTTATTCAGGCGTTTAATGCGACTCTTGAAGAAACAGCGGATGCGGACTTGCTTTTGCATGTCGTTGATTTGTCGGATGATAATTACAAACAAAAAATTGAAGTTGTAAAAAAAGTTCTAAAAGAAATTCATGCAGATAATATTCCTGTCATTTATGTTTATAATAAAATTGATAAACTAGACAAAAATAATGAACTAAAATTTTTAGATGGCGTTTGTATTAGTGCTAAGGACAATATTGGAATTGAAGAATTAAAGAATAAGATTTCACAGGCATTATTTAAATAATTTTAAAAAAGTATTATTTTTTTTAACATTTTTTTTATAGTTACAATATTATGATTTAGAAACCAAAGAAAAAATAAGGGTAAACAAAAGAAAAATACATAATTTTCATTGAAAATAATGAAAAACACTATAAGAAAAATTTAAAAGGAGATACTTATGAACTTTTTTGGAAACAATTCTTGCGGTGGAAATAGTTGCGGCTTTGGAAATAACTGCTCATGCTTATTGTTATTAATACTATTACTTTGTAACTGCAATAGTGGAATAGGGCAAGGTATTGATTGCTGCACACTTATCCTTATAATATTATTACTTACATCTGGTAACTGTGGCTGCGGCTCACCAAATTGCTAATAAAAAGTTAAATTACAAAAGAATTTTATGGGGATAAAAGGCGGCATTCTTTTATCCCCTAATTTTATTGAATGAATATATATTTGATATTTAAGTTATTAATACATTTATATATCTATATAATTTTTTTTTACTTATACTAAAACTGGCAATAAAAAATAGTAAAAACTTTATGAAAAATTTATAAGTTTATACAATTTTTGTCTTTTTTTGTAATAAGAGAATTTGTTTACATATTTTGGAATTTTTGATTAAAAATATATTTGATTTTAAAATAAAGATTTTTTCCTTAAAATTTTTGAATAAAATTTTAAAATTTGGAAAGATAATTTGCTAATTTTGTTGACAATAGGCACTCTATGTTGTACAATTATCTCGCTTTGATTTAGTATGTTTTTGGAAATTGCTTGCCTTTTTCTTCAAATATATTTATAATAAGCGTCAAATCAACAAATTATTTTAAAATCATTGATTGACAACTTAATTAAATAGGAGAGATTTTATATGACTAGAATTAAAAAATTTCTTGTAACTGGATTATTAGTACTTGTTTCATGTTGTACTTTCCTCGGTAGTGCTATTTCTAATTTTGCACAATCTATTTTTTCGTTTGGTACTGCTAGTGCTGGTACTTTTAATGGCGGAAACACAAATGAGGATGGTTCAAGTATAGCAAAGGGAGATATTTTAACTGTTACGGGTATTCAAAGTAGTGGTAAGAGAGGAGATACAATTAATCTTCCTTATATAAATAGCGGAGTTACAGCAACAAATTCAGAAGGCACTGATACAACGGCAAATAATAAATATTTTGTTGAAGTAATTAGCCCATATGGCGAAAGTTTAACAAGTTATGATGCGTCAAATGATACAATGTCTGCAACAGAAGGTGGAGATGTTGAGTTTAATTCAGCAGAAAACACTCTTAGATTGACGCCAAGTGTTACAGGTACTTATCAAATAAGGTATCATGTTAAAAATGCTACTGGAATTTGGACAAGTTCTAGAACATATAACCTTAATATAACTGCTGATTCATATAATATATCATTAATGAGTAATGATTCTATTGTTATGCCATCAACTATAAGAATTGATGATTCTAATTCAACAGAGTCTTGGGCAAAGAGCACTGTTAGAGTTGCTTTACCTTTGCTTTATAATGAAGAAGGCAAATTAATTGAAGAAGACATTATTTTTGGTGATGTTGTAACTGAAGGAGAAACTTCCTATTATTATGTAATCAAATATGATACATTAGCAAATACAACATTAGGCGCTGTTTCTTCTATTTCGTCAAATGTAAATAATTATGAGTCTTATAAGACTTATACAATTAGAAAAGTTGATGCAACTAGCGAAGAAATCACTAACATAAATTATGTTTTAAAAATTAATATTAGTTCTGCTGGAACAGAAAAACTCGTTGTTGGTGGAACAATTACAGACCAAGCAGTTCCTTATGAAAATGTTGCATTTACATTTGATGCGGCTGCAGGTAAAAATGTTATTGATTATAGATTATATTATAAAAATCAGGAATCAAGGGTTCTTAGTTATTTGACATTTACAATTAATGGTTCTAAGTCTTATGATAGTGAAAATATTGAACTTTCAGCAAGCCCTTCTTCTACAATTAGGAGTTCAAATACAAGTTATAAGAAAAAAGAGTATCTACCAAGTGTAAGTGCAATAAATAAGAATGAAAACAACAACTCTATTTCAGCATTCTATTATTATATTGTTAGAGCGGTTGATAGTGAAGGTAATTATTATTCTGATCAATCAAAATATGTTACAATGGGAAGAGATGAGAGTGGTTTCTATTTTATCCCAATTGGACCATCAAATACTAGATATGAAATTTACTATAATGTTGTTGATTTCTATGGGAATACAGTAGAAGAAGACGACAACTATGACTATGAAATTACTGTAACAGATAGAAAACTTGCAGAATACTATTATACAAATAGTTATGACCCTGATAATGCAGCCAGTGCAAATTTAGACGATTTGACATATAAAATTCCAAATAAAATATATGTTGATCCAGAGGCCACTGGAGAAGAAATTCCAACAATTACAATTCCAGCACTATGGGCAAGTGATGAAAGTGGTATTAGTTATGCAACAAGAAGCATTGCTTCTGATAGTAGAACATTTATAAACAAAAATGACGAATCAATTTCTGGAACAATAAGAATAACTGATAATGAAGGAATAACAGATACTTCATTTGATGGGGAAATGAGTGAAGGGTTCTCAATACTTGACTATGTTACTTTTGACGACTTAGATGGAACTAAGTATTATATAGATAGCCAAGGTAATTATAGAAGAATGGAAGGGGATACTCAAAATACAGAGACGGACCCTATTCTTGAAGGAACTGAGTTAAGAGATGTAAAAAATTCAAGAACAGCAACATTAAAACTTGATCCTACAATTTTTGGGGCTGGGGTTTATACTGTAACTCTTTCTGTTAGAGACAATGCTAATAATAGTAATATAAGTAATAGAACTTTTACATTTGAAATTGTAAATGAAAAATTAACTAATTCAAGACCAACTGTAACTTTTGGAAATACAACAATAGGTAATGTTACAAGTGAGCAAAAAATTTCTATTCCTGTTCCAACTATTAGTGATAGTAATGATACAAGAATGCTTATTAAATATTATGTTGAAATAGGCGATAGGTATATTGAAGTTAATACTGATGAAGACGGAAAAAATATTGTCTTTAATATGAACGACCCAGTTGCTACAACTGTTGGCGGGGAATTAGATAGCACTATTTATAAGTTAGTTACTACAAGCAGTTCAAGGTCATTTAATGTTGTTGCAGTAGCCTACAATGATTTTGCTGATTATGATGTTATTGATTTTGAAAACTATAATGAAAAAAATGAAAGATATGACGGAATAGGACTTGGGAGATATAGTATTTCAATAAAATATGAAGAAGATAAAGTTGCTCCAAAGTTTGATATTACAAGTATTGGAAATATTAATATTGGTGCATTTGATCAATATTCATGGGTTGAAGTACAAGGTGTAACATTCTATGACAATACGGATACCGCAAGAATTTATGCAACAGTAACAGACACAAAGGGCAATGTATATGATTATGAAGATCAAAATGGGGCTATGACTGTTACTTATACTGGTTCAGAATATAAGTATGAATTTGATGGAATTAAATTTAAAGCAAATAATGCGGATGTTGGTAATTTTTATACTGTAACATATACGCTTGTAGATGATGGAAATAATGTAGTTTCATATTCATTTGTTCTAGTTCAAGCAACTGATAAAACTCCACCTGTAATTTCAGGAATTGATGGAACTGAAATGACTCTTGAATTAGGTAGGACATTATATTTTACAGGACTTACAGCAACAGATAATGGCTCAAGTTTAGACGATGGAACAATAACATTTGATATTTCAGTTAGAAATAGCGAAGGAAGATATTTTTCTCAGATTTGTAGATATGTCAATGGGCAACTAGTATTTAGTCCAGAAGAGGAAGGTGTATATACAATTTCAATAATTGCAAAAGATGCTGAAAATAATACATCTGATGAAAGGACAATTCAGGTAACTGTTGAAGATACAATAAAACCAGTAATTAGTTTAATAGATAGTAATACAGACCAAATTATTATAAATGAGAACGAAATTACAGAAGATGCAGAAAATAATACTGTTTACCCATCAGTTAGTATTCCAAGATTTATTGTAGAAGATGTTGGTCCAACTGATGCAAATCCTAATGTTTCTTATTCTGCTACTGGAAGCATTACTATAACAACTCCAAAAAGAGATAGTAATAATGCAAACGAGTACACTTACGATATGGATGGAACCTTAATTACAGAAGGTGTTGACAATGTTTTAAATTTCACAGCAAGTGGTAATGCATTTACATTTACACCAACTGCTAGGGGAGAGTATACAATAACTTATAATGGTACTGATAACAGCGGAAACGAGGCAGAAGAAATAACTATTATTGTTAATGTTGGGGATACTGAAAATCCTGAAATAATTTTAACAAATTCATTTAACACATTATTAAATAATGGTTTTACTTTGGGAGAAAATGATACATTAGTCATTAACCCAAATGCAAGAATATATGATGACGCAGGTTATAATAGTGAAGATATCTATGTTAGGGATAATGCTGGTTTTGAATATGAAGTTGATGATAATAACGATGACATAGAAGAAAATGATATACACTATGTCCCAGTTACTATAACTATTACAGATCCAAGTGGAGATGCTGTAACAAGGGATGACAGTGATGACTCATTATATCATTATACTTTTACAGAACAAGGCACTTATACAATTAGTTTCACTGTAACTGATGAAGTTGGTAATAGAGAGACTTATTCAAGAACATTTGTCGTTAGGGCAAAACCTTCATCAACGATTGATACAACAACAATTTTAGGAACTGTTTTAATTGTTGTTTCAGCCGTAATTCTTGCAGGAGTTATAGTATATTTTGTAAAGGGAACTAAGCAACTTCCAAAGAAGTCAAAAGAATCAAACAAAAAGAACAATAATAAAAATGAAATAGATAAATAAAAAGAACTTAAAAGTGAAAACACTTAATTGCTAGCAATTAAGTGTTTTCTTTTGTGTGAAGCATAATAAAATAGTAAATAATATATTGTTCTTTTTGTTTTTTAGTGATATAATAATGTGCTTTGAATTTTGGTAGAAAAAGGAGATTAAATGGCTTTTGAACTTCATTCAAATTATTCTCTATGTGGGGATCAACCGCAAGCAGTTGAAAGTATTGTAAATGGCATTAAAAATGGGGTAAGAGAACAAGTTTTGCAGGGAGTAACAGGCAGCGGTAAAACCTTTACAATGGCAAATATTATAAAACAAGTCAACAAACCTACTCTTGTACTTGCTCATAATAAAACGCTTGCAGGTCAGTTATGTAATGAATTTAGAGAATTTTTCCCAAATAATAGAGTTGAATATTTTGTTTCATATTATGATTACTATCAACCAGAGGCATATATTGTTAAGAGTGATACTTATATTGAAAAGGATGCTTCTATTAATGATGAAATAGATAAGTTAAGACACTCGGCAACGAGTTCTTTGCTTGAAACTGATAATGTTATTGTTGTTGCTTCTGTTTCATGTATTTATGCGCTTGGTGCACCACAAGAATATTATGATATGCACATATCAATTAGAGTTGGAGAAGATTATGATAGAAATGATATTATAAGAAGGCTTATTGAGATACGATATGAAAGGAATGACATTGATTTTAAGCGTTCTACTTTTAGAGTCAAAGGAGATGTCTTAGACATTATTCCATCGAATTATAATGAAAAGGCTATTAGAATTGAATTTTTTGATACAACAGTTGAGCGTATTTATGAATTTGATTTAGTTTCAAATAAACCTATAAGTGAATTAAAACATGTAGCAATCTTTCCAGCAACTCATTACGCTGTAAAAAGTGAAAGCCTTTTAAAAGCCCTTGAACAGATTGAAAAGGATAGAGATAAAGAAGTTCAAGAATTTATAGACAAAGGAAAACTTATTGAAGCACAACGCTTAAAAGAAAGAGTTAGTTATGATATGGAAATGATGCGAGAGGTTGGTTATTGTAGTGGAATTGAAAATTATTCAAGATACTTTGACGGAAGAAAGCCAGGACAAGCACCTTTTACTCTGTTAGATTATTTCAAAAAAGATTTTTTGTTGTTTATTGACGAAAGTCATATTACATTGCCGCAAGTTCGTGGAATGTATAATGGCGATAGGATGAGAAAAAAGGCACTTATAGATTATGGTTTTAGGCTAAAAGCAGCATTTGATAATAGACCTCTTAACTTTGAAGAATTTAATGAGAGAATAAATCAGGTTGTATATGTATCAGCAACGCCTTCAAAGTACGAGATGGAGCGGGCAGAAAATGTTGCTGTTCAGTTAATAAGACCGACAGGACTACTTGACCCAGTGGTCGAAGTGAGACCTTCAAAATATCAAATAGATGATTTAATTGAAGAAATTAATAAAGTCATTGAAAAAAAAGGAAGAGTACTTATAACAACTCTTACAAAAAAAATGGCAGAAAGTTTAACTTCTTATCTTACTGATTATAAAATTAAAGTTAGATATATGCATTCAGATATAGATACCTTGGAGAGACTTGAAATAATAAACGGACTTCGTAGGGGGAGTTTTGATGTTTTAGTTGGTATTAATCTTTTAAGAGAAGGGCTTGATATCCCTGAGGTTATGTTGGTAGCCATTTTAGATGCTGATAAGGAAGGATTTTTGAGAAGTGAGACTTCGTTAATTCAAACTATTGGTAGAGCCGCTCGAAATAGTCAATCTAAGGTTATAATGTATGCAGATAGTATGACAGAGTCAATGAGAAATGCTATTGACATTACGAACAAAAGACGAGCAATTCAAGAGAAATATAACGAAGAACATCACATTGTTCCAAAGACTATAATAAAAGGAATACCTAGTGCTCTTGAAATTTCAAGTAAATTTGAAGAAGATTTGAAAAAACAAGATAAAAAACTTACTAGAAAAGACATTATGAGTGAAATCGACAGGTTAAAAAATCTAATGGAAGTATCAGTTAGAAGTTTAGACTTTGAAAGTGCTATTAAATTAAGAGATAGGATTGCAGAACTTAGAGTTTTATTAAACAATTAGAGGATTAAATATGGAAGAAAATATTGTAATTAAAGGGGCAAAAGAAAATAATTTAAAAGATATCAATTTAACTTTGCCTAGAAATAAAATGATTGTTTTTAGTGGAGTAAGTGGAAGTGGTAAATCAACACTTGCTTTTGATACTATATTTGCGGAAGGACAAAGAAGATTTGTTGAATCTTTGTCTTCTTACGCTCGACAATTTTTAGGGCAGATGGGAAAACCAAATGTTGAGAGTATTGAGGGACTATCTCCTGCTATTTCAATCGACCAAAAAACTACATCTCATAATCCAAGGTCAACAGTGGGAACGGTAACAGAGATTTATGATTATTTAAGACTTCTTTTTTCTAGGCTTGGAGTGCCATACTGTCCAAATTGTCATAAGCCAATTTCTACAATGACAATAGATAACATTGTTGATAATATTTTAACATTTCCACAAGATAGTAAATTAATACTTATTGCCCCACTTGTTAGACAAGAAAAGGGAAGTTTTCAAAAATTATTTGAAGATTTGCAACAAGATGGTTTTGCAAGAGTGGAAGTTGATGGGCAGATTCAAGAATTAAATGAAGATATTAAACTTGATAAAAATTTAAAACATGACATAAATGTTGTTGTTGATAGATTAAAGGTTAGAGAAGAAAATAGAAGTAGATTAACACAAAGCATAGAAACTGTGTTAAAGATGTCTAAGGGGCTTGTTAAGGTGGAAGTTGATGGACAAGAGTATATATATAACAATTCTTATGCCTGTTCTGAATGTGGGTTTTCGTTTGAAGAGATTTCGCCAAGGCTATTTTCATTTAATAGCCCTTTTGGTGCTTGTCCTGAATGTGCTGGGCTTGGATTTGTTTCAGATATAGATGAAAAACTCGTTATCCGTTATCCAGAAAAAACACTAAGACAGGGTGGAATGAGAATCGCAAATTGGACAATGGAAGTTTCTTCAATAAGTGATATGTATTTAAAGGCTTTATCAAAAAAATACGATTTTAGTCTTGATATTCCTATTAAAGATTTACCAAAAAGAGTTATGGATATACTGCTATATGGTAATCATGGGGAAGAATTAGATTTGGAGTACAATAATTCAAAATTTTCTGGTAGTTATAAGGGGAGTTGGGAAGGAGTTGTTCCAAACTTACAAAGGCGTTTTAAAGAGTCCAAGAGCGAATACGCTAGGCAAGAGATTGCAAAACTTATGCGAGAAAAGGAATGTAAGCATTGTGGTGGGAAAAGACTAAATGAACAGGCTTTATCAGTATTTATTGGGAAGAAAAATATTTTTGATTTAACTTGTATGAGTGCTGTTGAACTAAAAGAGTTTTGTCAAAGTTTAAAGTTTAAGGAAAGTGAAAAAGCAATAGCAGAACCTATTTTAAAAGAAATTATTGCTAGGCTTAATTTCTTGTGTGATGTAGGCCTTGAATATTTGACTCTAAATAGAATGGCAAGGACATTAAGCGGTGGTGAGGCACAGAGAATAAGGCTTGCGACTCAAATTGGGAGTGGTCTTGTTGGGGTTTTATATATTCTTGACGAGCCAAGTATTGGGCTTCATCAATATGACAATGAAAAACTATTAAATTCCTTAAAAAAATTAAGAGATTTAGGTAATACCCTTATTATTGTTGAACATGATGAAGATACAATAAGAGCGGCGGATTATATAGTTGATATTGGGCCTAAGGCTGGTGTTAATGGTGGACAAGTAGTTGCACAGGGCAGTGTTGAAGATATAATGAAGAGTAAAGATTCTTTAACTGGTAAGTTTTTGTCTGGCGAGTTAGAAATTGAAGTTCCAAAGAAAAGGTTAAAGCCAACAGGGTTTATAACTTTAAGTGGAGTAAGACAAAATAATTTAAAGAACATAAAAGTTGATATCCCTCTTGGAGTTTTGACAGTTATTACAGGTTTATCTGGGAGTGGAAAATCAAGTTTAATAAATGAAGTGCTATATCCCGCTATGTCTAATAAAATTATGAAAACCTTGTTAGTTGAAGGTAAATATAGGCAAATAAAAGGTTTTGAAAATATTGATAAGGTTATTAATATAGACCAATCTCCTATTGGAAGAACGCCAAGGAGTAATCCTGCTACTTATATAGGGCTGTTTACACACATAAGAGAATTATTTGCAAGTACAAAGGACGCTCAAGAAAGAGGGTACACTAGTGGTAGATTCAGTTTTAACATAAAAGGTGGAAGGTGTGAAACTTGTGAAGGCGATGGTGAAAAGAAAATAGAAATGTATTTTTTACCTGATATTTATGTGCCATGTCCGGATTGTAAAGGCAAAAGATACAATAAGGAAACCTTACAGGTAAGATATAAGGGTAAAACAATTAGTGATGTACTAAATATGACTGTAGAAGAAGCCCTATCATTTTTTGATAGTATACCTGCGATAAAAAATAAAATACAGTGTTTATTTGATGTTGGACTTGGATATATCAAGCTTGGTCAAAGTGCGACAACTCTAAGCGGGGGAGAAGCGCAGAGAGTGAAACTTGCAAGTGAACTATGTAGAAGAGATACGGGAAAAACTTTATATATTCTTGATGAGCCTACAACAGGTCTTCATTCTTATGATATAAATAATCTTATAAAAATATTAAAAACGCTTGTTGAAAGAAAAAATAGCGTTATTGTAATTGAACATAATCTTGATGTTATTAAAGTTGCTGATTATATTATTGATTTAGGACCAAATGGTGGAGATAGAGGTGGAGAGATTGTAGCAAAAGGTACGCCTGAGCAAGTAGCCAATGTAGAAGAAAGTAAAACAGGTGCTTTTTTAAAAAAAATATTAACTAATAAATAGTCATAGTGTATTAATTTATTGCTATTTAAAAAAATTTTTTGTATAATAAAAAAGTGAAAAATTATTATGATATTCTTAGAGTTAGACATACTGCTACGCAGGAACAAATAAAAGATGCATTTATAGAACTTGTATCTAAATATCACCCTGACATTTATTCTGGGGACAAAGAGTATGCACAGGATTATACGGCTTTATTGACCGAAGCATATAGCATTTTAAAGGACCCTGATAAAAGAAGAGATTATGATGCGACTCAGGGGATTGAAAATGGTACAATATATGCAAATACTAATCAGACGAATAGTAACCAAAAAGAAGGAAATACACATAAAACTTATTTTGGAAAAAATTATGAACAAGAAAGGTCAAAAAAGTATTTTAAAAGTAGTAAGATAAAAAAATCAAGAGGTAGTTTTTTAAAAAGACTATTTAAGTCAAAACTTTTCTATTCTTTACTATTTGTTTTTGGAATAGAAATGCTTATAATTTTATTTATTTATCTAAGATAAAAGTGTGCTTTAAAAGCACACTTTTGACTTATAATAAGTTATTTAGATTAAATCCCATAAAGTAATGTAAAAACTCGCTATATGATTTTATTATTGAAATATTTTCAATGGCAAGAGATTCGTCGTTATATTTAATAGATGCTTCTAGTTTTATTAAACTTTCATCCATTGTTTTTATTTTTTCATAATTAGTTAGATAACAAAGGGTTACTTTCGTGTCTTGCCAAAAATCATCAAGTTTTTTGAATTCTTTTAGAACACTTTCATTATTTAGATTATCTTTATTTTCTACTATTGCAACGGATAGAGAGTTTGAGTATTCATCAAGTTTTTGATTTGTTTTATTTAAAGTTACTTCTTCTACAATGCAAACAGAGATAATAATAAGAATTATAAAGAGAATTGCAAAGGTTCTTTTCATGTGCTCACCTTTTTATTTAAAATTTTTGATGGTTTATTCTTTTCTTGGAAAAAGACTTCGCCATTAGAATTTATAGTTAATATTAATACATCGGAAACGCTTGTTATTTTTTGTTCTTTTAGTATCCTGTCTATAAAAGAGCAATCTAAATTTAGATTTTGTAGATTTTCTTTTACTAGTTTTCCATCGTTTATTAGTATTACATTTAAGCAAGTTTCTTCAACTGGTAGTTTTAAATCACTTGTTGTAGCAGGGGATGCTTGTGATTTTAATAAGACACTAATGTTCCCGTTTGTTTCGACTATTGCATACGCTACATCTTGAATATTAAAACATTGAGATGCTCTTAGTCCTTCTGTTAAGTCGTTAATAGTCATATTTAATTTTTGAAGAGCTCTGTAATTTATACCTTGTTTGTCTATAACAATGATTGGTTTTCCATTTAGTAATTTTCTAAATAACATACTTTTTCTATTAATAAATGAAAAAAAATAATGCAAAATTACAAGAGTAAGAAGCGGAACGATACCAAAGACTATTGGGATTGAAACATCTGACATTGGAATACATGCAAGGTCTGCAATTATAAGAGTTACAACCAACTCAAAAGGTTGCATATCTCCTATTTGGCGTTTTCCCATAAGCCTTACTGCAAATAAGACAATACAGTAAATAATTATTGAGCGTAAAACTAATGTTATCATAACATTAGTTTTTTCCTTTTTAATTTATTTATACAAATTACTTTTCTTTTTTCAGTATTTTCTTCTTGTTAAAAACTTTTTTTAAGTCAAAGAAAGACAGGTTATAAAGGTTGAAAATTAATCCAAAAATTAAATAAAAAATTGTACCAATAACACATGCTATTGCAAGGCTAAAAAAGATAGGTAAGAAACTACTAGATATATTATATATCCATTTTGACATTAAAATTGAAGGAATACTACAAATTATTGCAAAAATTAAATATTTAAAATTAAAAAAATTATCATTAAGTTTTTTATTAAGCATAATTATATTTAATATGCACGCACCCCCAAGGCAGAGCCCCATACCCCATACAAGAGAGAAAATACCGATTAAATTAGTTAAAAATAGAATAGAAAATAGTAATAGAATAGCCCCTATTAAGTAATTAATAAAGCCTTTTATTTCTAAGTTTAAAGCATTAAGACAAGAAGTTGTAATCCCACTAATACATATAGGGATAATAAGAAGGCAAGAGCAACTAAGAAAGTATCCAGATTGACTATTTGCATAAAAGAAATGCCCGATTGGAGTACCAAGAGAAAAATAAAGGGGAATAAAGATAAAGGAAACAAATATTGCAAACTTAATTGAAAAATGAATTCTAGATTTTATTTCTGTATAATTTTGGGTATATACTGCAGAGGATAGATCAGGGATAATTGTCATTGATAAGGCACTTATTAGAGTAGATGGAACATATAGTAAAGGGAATGTCATTCCCATGGCTATACCAAAAATGGCAAGTGCTTGTTCATTTGTATAGCCCAAACTTACAAGTTTTAAAGGAAGAATTACAGATACAATTGGCATTAATAAACTTGAAACTACTCGTACAATTGTAATAGGAATTGCGGATTTTAAAATAGGTTTAAAAAAGGGTTTAGGATTTGAAAATTTTCCACCTTGTTTTAGATAGATTATGAGTACAATCATACTTGAAGCTATACATGATATTACATAGGCAATGCTTGCAAGAAATACCTTTTCAAGAGTAAATGTTAGAACTCCTAAGAATAAAACTGTACATATTGTTCTAATAATTTGTTCAATAAACTCTGTTACCGAAACAAGAAAATATTTTTTGTGCCCCCAAAGGTTACCCCTGAGCATAGAGTAGACACTTGAAAAAACAAGAGTTGGTAGAAGTATAAATAAAATTAAAATACACCTAGAATCAGTAAACAAAAGCGAAAAGATATTTTTAAATAAAAGCACTATTGCGCATATTAAAATAGACATTATAATGCCAATAATTAGTGCCGAAGTTACGGTGCCAAATTCAGATTTTTTGTCTTTCTTAGTGTTATAGATTGATGTCTGTTTACTAACTACCAGTGGAAGTCCGCTTGAAATAAATGTTTCAAGAACCATAAAAATAGAAAAAGAAATTTGGTATACACCAAGCCCTTCTGGGCCTATAAGACGAGATAAGAATATTCTAAAAAAGAAGCCAAGTAATCTTGTCAGAACGGAAAATGATGCAAGAACCGCTAATGCTTTAAATAATTTTTTCAATGTTAAACTCCTAATAAAAGTAATATATATTTATGGTAGAAGATTTTTATCAATGCCAAAAAAGGAGAAAAAATGGAAAAAATAAAAAAATTAGATAAATTTTTGTCTTATGAAGTTTGCTTTATTGAGAGTGAAACATCAATAGATGATTTTGCAAAAAGGAACAATATAAGAAAAGAGCAGGTAGTTTATGAAAATGAGTTTTTACAAAAGGGAGACATAGTTTTAATTAAAGAATTAAATAAGACACTGCATATTGTTCTCCCACTTGAAACATTATCTAGTATTGCAAAAAAATATAATGTTTCTGTTGAATACATTAAACAAGAAAACAAAATAAATCAAATTTTTATTGGACAACAATTATATATATAGTTGCAAAATTTTATAAAAAAATATATACTTTTATCATGGAGTGTAGTAGGCATGATTGAGATAAAAGAAGTTAAGTCAAAAAATGATATAAAAAAATTTGTCGATTTTCCGCATAAACTATATAAGGGAAATCCACATTTTGTTCCATTTTTAGATATAGATGAAATTAATAAATTTGACCCAAAGAAAAATGAATCTTTTGATGATTGTGAAACTAAATGTTTTTTAGCATATAAAGAAGGTAAACTTGTTGGAAGAATTGCAGGAATTATTCAAAAAGCATTTAATGAGAAGTCAAAAGAGAAAAGGGTTAGGTTTTCTAGATTTGATAGTATAAACGATACAGATGTTTCTAATGCATTATTTAAGGCTGTCGAAGATTGGGCAAGGGCAGAAGGCATGGAAATTATTCATGGTCCTATGGGATATAATGATCTTGATAGGGAAGGACTTTTAATTGAAGGTTTTGACCAAATGTCTACATTTGAAGAACAATATAATTTTCCATATTACGCAGATTTAATTGAGAGTTATGGGTTTAAAAAAGAAGTTGATTGGATAGAGTTTAGATTGTATGCTCCAAAGGAAGTTGACGAAAGAATAGAGAGAATTGCAGACCTTGCGGCAAAAAGGTATAAGCTTAAATTAGTTGTTCCAGATTCATTAAAAGGATTTATTAAAAAATACAAGGATGATTTCTTTGATACATTAGACGCTGCTTACTCAAATTTGTATGGCGTAGTTCCTTTTAATGAAAAAATGAAGGATGCCGTAATTTCACAATTTAGTCTTATTCTAAACAAAGACTATGTAGTTGGTGTTATTAATGAAGAAGGTAAATTAATAGCCTTTGGGTTGGCATTTCCTTCTTTATCAGAATCGGTAAACAAAAGTCGGGGCAGGTTGCTGCCTTTTGGTATTTTTAGAATTTTAAGGCAAATAAAGACTCCGAATAGTATAGATTTAGGACTTATTGCAATACGACCAGAATATCAGAACAAAGGGATAAACGCCATGATTTTATCCTATTTAATAAAAGGCATGATTTCTCATGGAATAGAGTATGCAGAGACAAACCTAATGCTTGAATATAATACTAAAATTCAAAGTCAATGGGAAATTTTTGATTACATACAACATAAAAAAAGAAGAAGTTATTTTAAAACAATTAATAATAAATAATTTATTATTAAATATGGAGATAAACTTAATTATCTCCATATTTTTTGTATAAATTTCATTATTATTTTATAGTGTTACATTGTGTATAAAAAATCTGCTAAAGGTTAATTTATTTTGAAACTAGCGTAATAAATAAGAAAAGAGTTCTACTTTTAATGGTAAAACTCTTTTTTGTTTGTTTTAAAATTATAGACCAAAATACCGGTAAAATTTTACTAATTTTAATTTTTATTTTCTTCATCTTCTACTTGATTTAGTTGTTTAAATTTTTCTTTTGCATCTTGTTTTCTTTTTGTAATTTCCTTTCTTTCAGACATTTTAATATTTGTTTCATCTTCTAGATAAACAACGGCTGAATTTAGGTAATCAATTCTATCTATAAGTTTATTTGCTTTCTTTGTAAATTCTGCATAAAGATCTTTATTTACAACTTCATCATTTTCTGTTTGTTTTTCATAATCTGATTTTAAATTGTTATATTCTTTTTGTAAATTTTCAAGTTCAAATTTTAGTTTTGAAAGATTTTCTTCTCGTCTTTCTTTAAGTTCTTTCTTTACTGCATTTTCATCAATATCGGTTGGGGCTTTATCATATTCAGAACTATCAACTTTTTTAATTTTATTCTTAGGTATCTTACGAATTAGATATCCAGCAATTGCAAGTATTAAAGCGACAACGAGTAGTATTGAAGAGGCAAGTATCCAAACATTAACTGGTGCTTCTGTTGATGGGGTAGTGCTTTCGTTTGACGAGTCATCTTGTGAAATTTCAATAACATTTGAAACAATTGTTGTTTCATTTTCACTTTGTGCTGCATAAGTTTCTTCTGTGATATCTGTTACAACCATGTCGTCAAAGTAGGCAGTTCCCATTGTTGGATTTTCTTCAGTACCTAATCCCAAAAGAATTTTAACATCTTGGTCTGCTTCTGCTAAAATATACATTGAATATTTAATCCAGCCGTTATTTTCACTTGTTGCAGTTACAATTATGTTTTCAAATTTATTTGGATTTTCATTATTTTCATCAATTACTATGTTTCCATCTGCATCAATATTGACGAGTTCGAAATAAGCACCATAGTTTTCTCCATTATAAATTAAAGCGTTATTATCAAAATGTGTTCTTACCCAAACAGAAATCTCATAGTACGAACCTTCGACAAGGGAATAGGTGTAATCGGAAATAATAGTTTGATAATCATCTTCAATAGTGTTTGTCATTTGCAGAACGCTATTTCCTTGCGCTCCATTGTGAGAAGGAACAGAAGTTGTTGTTTTATAATTGTAGTTTCCGCTTGCTGAATTATAGCCAGAAAAGTTGGTTGAGTAATCAAAGCCATTTTGCATAAAGTTAATATAAGCACTATTACTACTAGTCATGTCGTTAAAATCAACTTGTTCTGATACATCTTCTTCAAAACTAACTGTATCAAAGAATGCGTAGTCGTTAGAATTTCTTCCATGAACACCAAGTTCTACTGCGATATTTTTTTCTGTTATACCATTATTAATATAGAAATAGAACATTTGCCATTTGTTATTTGTATTAATATTGTCAAAAATAGCAATTACATTTTTGTTCTCGTCAACTAGTCTAATAAAAGCACTTGCGGAGTTTTGAGTATTGACGCCAACAGAAATTCTAACAATGGACTGACTTGCGTTTGTATTTTGGTTAAGAGTTGTGTTTTCAATATCACTTGTAAAGTAGGCATCTTCTAAAGAAGTGTTCCTTACCATAAGAACATTTTCGTTAAAGTAGTTGCTTGGAATTGATACTCCTTCATAAAAAGCAGTATTTACACCAGGATTAGTAGGGTAGCCATAGTTAGAATAATCCTTTTCAAAATATTCAGGATTAATTCTTATTATTCCACTCTTTGCATTAAGAGTTGAAGAAGTATAAGTCCAGTCTTGTGGTTTAAGTGGGTAAGTTAGGGTGTAGGACTCGTTATCACTAAAATCAAATAAGCCATTAGTAATATCACTTGTATCAGTAATTTCAGTAGATAAATCAAGAGCAGAAGATGTACTATACTCACTAGCACTAATTGGTTGCAATAAAATGTCATCTATGATTGCCCAACCAGCACCTTCTCCTAAACTAATTGACATTGAAACTTTCTCGTCTTTTGTAACACTTCCTTTAATATAAAATGTTACCTTAGTAAACCCATTATAA
Organism: uncultured Clostridia bacterium; assembly: GCA_944383405.1. Lineage (GTDB taxonomy): Bacteria > Bacillota > Clostridia > Christensenellales > UBA1242 > UBA7862. The sequence continues at coordinate 23,130 of CALWPL010000008.1, read as the reverse complement.
TTATCAAGACCAGAAGAAGAAGTTTGATTTGTGAGTTCAGTAGACTCAATATTTTCGTTTTCAGGAGTTAAGGTGATAGTTACTCCATCGCCTGATAAATCACCTGTTTTAAGTAAAATTGTCAATTTGTAAAAACCATGTTGCGCAATAGTAATTAAGTTATCTTCACTTGTTGAAACAGAAGAAGTTGTAGCATCCTTATTAAGTAAAAGTAGGGAACTTGTGTTGCCATAAACAAAAGTTTTTGCGGAAGTGTCATCTTCGCTTTCAGGGAATGCGTCTAAAATTAAACTATTTATTGTGTCTGTTGGATATATCCCAACAACTGCCTCCGCAGTTCCTGATATAGCGTTAACTACCCAGCCATTTTCAATACTATTTTCAAAATCATAATTTATAAAACTAGTCGCAAGTGGCCTCGTAAGGTCAACTTTTTGTAGAGTTGTAGATTCTTGTGCTGAATAAAAATCTGTGTGAGAAATTTCCTTTATCTCTATATTGTCATAAAAAACTTGTCCAGTAGCATTTGACGCTCTGCCACCACCAAAATGAAGGCTAATGTCAAAGGTTTCAGAACTAATGTCGTCAGTTGCAACTAAAATGTAATAAACTCTCCATGAAGGACTGCTAATGTTTGTGAAACTAACCCCATCTCCAAGTGAAGCGTAAATTGAGCCAACACCTTCATTGCTTGTCTTTACTAAAATTGAAATCTCATAGAATTTTGCGTTTGTTAAAGTCGCTTCTTCACTTGTAACACTCGCTCTACTGCTTGAATTTGAACTAAACATCAAAATATAATTGTCTGACGAACTATCAATGCCGTCATATCTTTCCGGATTTTCTGAAAGACCAAATCCGTTATTGTCCTCAAAAGTGTCATCACTAACATCAATAACACCAGTTAAAACATTGCTACTACCTGCAACGGTCCAGTCGTAATCTGCAATAGAATAAGGAGTTCCAGTCCCACCACGAGAAAAAGATGTAAAGTCTCCATTTTCAATGCTTATAGAACTATCGTTTGAATAAATATAACTTCTTGCAGCGGCAGAAAAATAAGAAGGTATTATAGTTATATTTGTAAGAAAAACAAAAGAAACTATAAGAAGTAAAATTAAAAGTATTTTTCTAGTCGAGTTTGATAATGTATTCATTTTTAATCCTTTATTAAATGTATTTTTGCCTTGGCTAAATTGCCGGCAAATCGTAACTACTGCATTATATAATAATTCTGCTTAAATTGCAATTAATTTTTGCCTTTAATTTGACTATTTATTCAAAGATTAACATTAAATGAATTAAAAAACACTCTAAATAAAAATTATTTTAAATATGCCAATATTGTAAATTGTAAACACCATCTAAATTTTTTGCATTTTTAAATAAATACCAAAAATTAAAACATAATAATTTTATGACTCAAAAGTGGAAATATTTTATGTTTTTTCTTTTATCCGCACTGGTTGGCGTTATTAACGGTATTTTTGGTGGTGGCGGCGGAATTTTGTGTATTCCTGTATTCAAAAAACTTTTAAATATGGAAGACAAAACTGCCCACGCAACAGCAGTGCTTGTTATGTCTATAATTAGTATTCCAACGCTTATTATTTATCTTTCAACACTAAGCGTCGACCTAGGGCAAATTTTATTTGTAACAATGGGCTCTTTAATTGGGGGATTATTTGGTTTTTTACTACTTAAAAAATTTGATAACAAAACTATTAATATCTTATATATTGTTGTTTTAATTGCCTGTGCTGTTAAGTGCTTTTTTTAATTGTTTTAAAAGGACGATTTTATGTGGATTGTATTTATTATTCTAGGAGTTATTTCAGGAGTGCTCGGTGCAATGGGGCTTGGTGGCGGAACAGTTTTGATTCCACTATTAAGCATTATAGGCGTTGCACAAAAAAGTGCACAAGTTATTAATGTCTTTTCTTTTGTTATTATGTCTTTTTTTATTTTGTTTTTCAATATAAAAAGTGGACTTACAAAGGTTTTTCCAGCAATTCTTTTTTCAATAGTCGGTGTCGTTTTCGCTGTAATTTCTTCGCTTTTGGTACAAAATATTGAAAATTCTATACTAAAAATTCTATTTGGAGTCTTTTTACTAATAGTTGCAATTTTTGAAATTATTTCTTTTGTGTCTAAGTATAAAAGCAAGTAAAAAAAGCCTTTACAACATTAAATTTTTCGTGTAATATTATTGACAGGAAGTTTAGTTTTATGGATATTTTATTTGTCGCTTCTAAGTTGCTTCCGATTGATTTAATGTAGAAATTAATTAAATCTACAAAATTTTTATATTTTATTAGTTTTGCAGTAAGGGGGAAGAAACATGGTTAATAAAGATAAATGTATTGGCTGCGGTGCTTGTGTGGGAGTTTGCCCAGTAGGCGCTATTACAATTGGGGATGATGGAAAATCACAGATTAACAAAGATATTTGCATAAAATGCCATACATGTGAAGGAATTTGCCCAGTCGAAGCAATAAAAATAGAAGATTAGGATTTTCTAACCTTAAAAGGAAGATAATTTTGGAAAAGATAGCAATTATTAATATTGAAAGTAGTAAAATAGATTTTTCTATTGTGCATTATAATCAAAATGGTAATTTTACAGTTACAGAAGAAATGAGCGAACCTATTAGGATAATAGAAGACCTTGACGGAGATGGCATGCTAAAAACTTCAAAAAGTAATGAAGCGCTGTCCGTTCTTAAAATGTATAAAGTTCTATGTGATGTAAACAAAATTACAAATATTGTAGCATATATGTCAAATAGTATAAAAAATTTGAAAAACTATCGTAGTTTTATTGAAGAAATATATAACTCTGTTGGGCTAAAAGTAAAACTTTTATCGCCAGAAGAAGAAATTTCAGCACTGTATAGCGGAGTCGTTAATGCTATTGATATGCCAAAGGGCGTTATTGTCATGATTTGCGGTTCAAGTACAAAAATCTTGCAATATAATAGGCGCAATATTCTAAATCAAGCAGTTTTGCCATTTGGCACTTACGAGATTGCTGGCCTTATGGAAGGTGTTTCATCAACTCAAACTGCTTGCGAAATAATGACAAATAAGTTTAAAGAAGAATTATTAAAAATTGATTGGCTTAAAACTATTGACCAAGAAGAATATGGCTTTGTCGGAACGGGAAATGCCTTTTTAAATGTCGGGGCTCTATCAAGAAAAATTAGAAAATATCCTGTCGACCTTGCTCATAACTATATTTTAAGTAGTGATAATTTTCAGAGTGTTTATGACCTTGTGAAAACTCTTGAAATTGATAAAACAAAGAAAATAAAGGGCGTGTCAAACGATAGGGCAGATATTTTTGCTAGTGGCGTTTGCATGATTAAAGCCCTTTTTGAAGTCTTGTGCCAAGATAGTTGCGTTATCTCAACAAAGGGTTTAAAAGAAGGCTTTATTTGTAGCAATATTTCAAATTCTTTGCTAGATAAACCAGTTACTGATTTGATAGGGTTCAGCCTTGATAATATTGAATCTTATTATGACTTGGAAGATATGGTAAACGCAAAACAGGTTGGGAATTTAGCACTTGTTTTGTTTAGACAATTAAAAGTCTTGCATAAATTGCCAAGAAATTATATTAAGGTTTTAAGAATTGCATCCATCCTTCATGATTGCGGTAGACGAATTAGGTTTGTTGACCATGAAAAAAATAGTTTCCATGTAGTCTTAAACTCTGACTTGCTAGGAGTTAGCCATAGAGAAATTATTTTAGCAGCCTTCATTTGTTCTAGCCAAAATCTTAACGATTTTAGCCTTGCAGAATGGATAAAATATAAAGAACTTTTGCTCGACGAAGATTTAGAAGCAATGAGAAAACTCGCAGTCATAGTTAAACTCGCAGAAGCCCTTGATAAGACTAAAAGAAGTGTCGTTCAAGATGTCAGTTGCGATATTCTAGGGGATTCAGTTATCATGAAAACTATTATTACTATGGAAGCAAACATTGAAATAAGAGAGGCTTCAAAGGCGGCACAAGATTTCAAAAAAGTTTATAAAAAGGCTCTTGAAGTGCTTTAATCTCATGTGAGTTTTCTTTTAAATTGTTTATAAAATAATTTTAATAGTAATTAAATTTGTAAATAGTTACATAAAATATTAGTTATCTTAACATTTGCATGACTAAATCTAGTAATTAAATTATACAATTAAAAGATAGAAATTAAAATAGAATTATTAAAAGCATAACAACTTGTAAAATTTAGAGTTGTTATGTTTTCTGTTACAAAAAAAGAATGACAGGCAGTCATTCTTTAAATTTAGTTGTATTGTGTGATTTTTTTATTTGCTGTGTTTTTAAAGTTTTATTATCTTGGTCTAAGGCGTCATTTTCCTTTGCTTTATCTGTAATTTCTGAATTAGGCTTATTATTTTCGACTAAGATATAAGGTTTTAATTTTTCGATATTACTTTCTTCTAGTTCGAGAACTCGTTTAGCAAAGACGACGAGTTCATTTTTTGCTTTTTTACAATCAGAGACAACGGACATTAAGTCGATAACGCCCATAGTAGAACCTAGAATTGTAATACTTGCTATTTTTCTATTTGATTTATCCATCATAGTAGCCATATTGATATTTAGCCACATTTTAGCCTTTTTAAAGAAGTTATTGTCAACAAGTTCGATGTCAAGGGCTCGTGCTAAATCTTCACACGATTCGCTAAACTCGTCATAATTTTTAAATTGTTTTTTTAGTTCTTTTTTTAGTCTACTATCCTTAATTTTATCAATAACATTATTGATAGACTGTTTTGCTGTTTGCAAGTTTTGGTAGACAGCGATAAGAATATTTGTATTAATTTCTTTTTGAGATTTTGGCATAATTAATTCTCCTAAGGGTAGTTTGTGAAGGAATAACAAAAATTATACTAAAATAATCATTGACAAAAAACTTTTAATATGGTAAATTTTTTCTAACCGCTTAAAGAAGGTTTTAAAGAGTTTTTGACCACCTTTATTTAGCGAGTCTGGTGGTAAGGAGGAAGAAAGATGTACGCAATTATTTGCAGTGGTGGAAAGCAGTATAAGGTTAGCGAAGGGCAAAGCATTGACATTGAGAAGATTGACGGACAGATTGGAGACAAGGTTAATTTTGATGTATTGCTTTTTTCAGGTGCTGATGAATTATTAGTGGGCAAACCTGTGCTTAAAAATGTTACTTGCGAAGGCGAGATTGTAGTTCATGGCAAGGGAGACAAGATAGTTGTTTTCAAGTATAAGCCAAAAAAGAACGAGAGAAAGAAGCAGGGACACAGACAACCTTTTACAAGAGTTAAGATAACATCAATAAAGCAGGCATAAAGATATGACTAGCGTTACTATAACAAAGAAAGATGAAAAGATAGTAAGTGTTATTTGCGATGGGCACACAAACTATGGAGTTAGTGGAGAAGACATTGTATGTAGTGCTTTGTCAAGCATAGTACAGACAGCGGTTTTAGGGCTACTAATGGTTGTCAACATAAATGTTAATTTAAAGAGAGACGAGAAAAGAGGTTTTTTATCTCTTGAAATTCCAGACAATATTACACCGGAGCAAAGGCACGACAGTGATGTTATACTTAATACTATGCTTTGTGGCATAAGTGATTTAAGAGAAGGTTTTTCTGATTTTATTGAATTGGAGGTTAAGTAAGATGTTTATATTATTGCAGTTATTTGCCCATAAAAAAGGCGGTGGTTCTACAAAGAACGGTCGTGATAGTCAGGCAAAAAGACTTGGGGTTAAGAGAAGCGACGGACAACCTGTTCTCGCTGGCAATATTATTATAAGACAACGAGGGACAAAGTTTTATCCAGGGGACAATGTAGGAATGGGTAAAGATTACACATTATTTGCATTAGTTGAAGGAAAAGTTAAGTTTGAAAACAGGCATAACAAGAAGTATGTAAGCGTTGTAAAAGAAAGTAATAAGAAAGCAAAGTCAAATTAGTAATTTAAAGTCTAGTATTACACTAGGCTTTTTTTATTTTAAAAAATTAATATATTTAAAAAAGTGTTGAATGAAATTTATTTCTCTTTTATATTTTTTGCTTAAAAAAAGACAGAAAAGGAGAAAGACAAAGTTTTTATTTAGATTATATCAAAGTCTAAAAAATTTTAATAAAACATATACATTTACTAAAAAGTTTTTTTGGAGAGGATATGTTTAGTTTTTTAGACGAAATATCAACGCTTAGTGGCTTGCCACTTGATATTATTAATAAAGGTTTTAGAGTAATTAATCTTAGTAACAGGGCGGTATATGTTGAAGGGTTTACGGGGCTTATTGATGTAGATAGTCAAGAAATTGGGATAAAGTTAAAAAAGGGTATTTTAAAGTTAAATGGGGACAATTTAAAGATTAAGAACATGAATTTAGAGACAATTCTTGTAACAGGGGACATTAGGATGATTGAGATGTGCTAATTAAAAAGGAGAATAAAGTTTTGGTTTTTAAAAATGCTGTTACTATATATTTAGTTCAAGGGTTAAACTTTAAAAAGTTTTTAGATAGTCTCAAAAAGCAAAACATTGACATATTAGAACTTGAAAAGATAGAGTATAATTTATTTAAAATAGGGATAGAAGAAAAGAACAGGGATAAGTTTTTGGCTATTACTAAAAAGTTTAACTATTTAGTAAATGAGGACAAATTGCCAAGAGCGAAGGTAATTGATAGAAAAATAAAGGGGAATATTGCCCTTACGATAGTATTTGTATTAATTTTTATTAGTTTATTTATTTCGTCAAATTTTGTTTATCAGACAAAAATTTATGGGCTTGAGAATGTTTCAAAGCAGGAAGTGTTAAGAGTTTTAGATGAAAATGGGTTTAGTGAAGGGAGATTTAAAAACAGTTATGACCTTGATAGGATAGAGCAGGTTTTGACAAGCAAAATAGAAGGGATAAGTTATGCGTCCGCTGTAATTAAGGGGAACACTTTAATTGTCAACATTAATGAAAAGATTGACAATAGTGATTACATTTATGATTATTCGCCGATTTTTGCACCATTTGACTGCATAGTAAAAGAAATAAAACTTACATCTGGCACAATTTTAGTAACAGAAGAAGGCACTGCAAAAAAGGGGGACATAATAGTTGCGCCTTATGTAATTTATGATGGGAGCACAAAACTTCCGGTACCTGCAAAGGCTGAGATAAGGTTATATGTTGAGTTAATATCAAGTGTGAGTGTTAGAGTAGACCTAGAAAACAGTGAATTGCAAAAAGTTATTGAAGAAAATAAAAAAAGGTTGTATAATGAATTATCTTGTTTTGAGCAAGGGAGTGATTTTATAGAAAATGTACAGAGAGTGGAGACTGAGGGTAGTGCTGTTATAACTGTTACATTAAGCGGGGAAATCACAATAAGGTAATTACAAAGGATATGAAAAATGATAGTTGAAATTAATGATTATGCGTTATCTAAAAATTTTATTAAGTTAATAAACAAATTACTAAAAACTGCGAACAAATATTCAAAGTTTAATCAAAGAAGAATTAAAGTGGATATTAGTTTTGTTGACAAGGAGAAGATAAGGTTACTAAACAGAGAGCAAAGGAATGTCGACAAGGAGACGGATGTTTTATCTTTTCCGACATTGAATTTAAAGCCTCTTGTTAAGATAAACATAAAAGACTACAAGGACGACATTGACCAAGAGACAAAGCATTTGATGCTTGGGGACATAATAATTTGCGAAGATGTTGCAAAGAAAAATGCACAGGAATACGGACATTCTTATGAAAGGGAGTTATGTTATCTTATTGTGCATGGGTTTTTACATTTAATTGGTTATGACCATGAAAATGAAGATGACAAAAAGGTTATGAGAGCGCTTGAAGAAGCCGTTCTTAGAAAATACAAAATAACAAGGGATAGTAATGAAAATTAGATGTGGAGTAGTTGCAGTGATAGGCAAGCCTAATGCTGGCAAGAGTAGCCTTATTAATGCAATTATTGAAGAAAAAGTGTCTATTGTGTCTCCAAAGCCACAGACGACAAGGAACAATATTTTAGGCATTTACAATTCTAAGGATAGTCAAATTGTATTTATTGACACGCCCGGAATAAACAGGGCAGAAAGTGGGCTAGACAACTATATGCAAAAGAGCATTAAGGGGGCTGTGAGTGATGTTAATTGTTTATGTCTTGTTCATGATATAACAAAGGAGTTTTCTTTTCAGGAAGAAAGAATAATTAACGAATATTTTGATAAAAAAATTCCTGTTATACTGGTTTTATCTAAGATTGATTTAGTATCCGTTGAGAGAGTTGCAAATGTTCTTCAAGGCTTTATAGGATTATCTAGCAAGTGTGAGATAGTGCCTATTTCAAGTTTGAAGCACAAAAATATAGATACGCTTATTAATGTTATACAAAAGTTTCTTCCGGAAATTGAAGAAGAAGGTAGACTTTTTGACAGGGAGTATTATACAGACAAGTCTACTAGGTTTATTGTAGCGGAAATTGTGAGAGAAAAGGCGCTTTACTTATTAAATGACGAGATTCCGCATGGGGTGGCTGTTGTTGTTGAGAATTTTTGTGAAGAAGAAAACATTGTAAACATTGACGCAGTTTTATATTGTGAAAAGCAGTCGCACAAGGCGATAATTCTTGGTAAAAATGGCGAAATGCTAAAAAAAATTGGGCATAATGCGAGGGTTACCATTCAAAAAGTACTTCAAAAGAAGGTTATGTTAAATATTTTTGTAAAAGTTAAAGCAAATTGGAAAAATAATTTGGAGATTTTGAACTCTTTGGGTTATAATATAGATGAGATTTAGAATAAATCTTATTCTTAGACTCATACTACTAGCATAAAAGGGGGACAATATGGACGAGTTAGAAGGGAGAGAGCCAAACAAGGCGCTTGAAAGGACATGTGAGAACTTGTTTTATAAAGGTGGAGACGAGTTTAAGGGGAAAGTTGGCACAAAGGTGCTAGGAAGCATTATGGGTGCTGACAGGGAGCAATTTGAAGAGTATATTGATAGTTTGAAGGACGAGCAAAGTTTTGAAAATGATGAACAAACTATGTAAGAATTAAAATGGATGAAAGAGTAAAAGGCATTATTTTAAAAGCAATAGACTATAAAGAAAGTGATAAACTACTAACTATTTTAACTCTTGAAAAGGGAAAAATTTTAGTTAGGGCAAGGGGTGTTAAAAAGCCAAATTCTAAGTTTAAGGCTTTTTGCCAGTGTTTTTGTTTTGCTGATTTTGAACTTATAAATGGAAAGGCAGGTTACATACTTGCTGGGGTCAACTGCATTGACTCCTTTTTTGATATTGTAACCGATTTTGATAAATTTTCTTATGCTTCAAGTGTGCTTGAAATTCTTGATAAAATATGCGTTGAAAATCAAGTTTATTATGATCTTTTTTTAAGTGCGGTAAAATGCATAAATGAAATAAATTACTCTGATATAAACAATAGTGAGATAATTTTGTGCAAATTTATTATAGAAGTTTTAAGTTTAGAAGGCTTTACTTTTGATTTGACAAATTGTTCAATTTGCGGCGGAGAGTTAAAAAAGGCTTTTTTAGATTTGAGCACTGGGGAGATTGTTTGTGCAGATTGTAACAAGAGCGAGCAAAATTTAGAGATAAGTAATGGAGTTTTATCTGCGATTAAGATACTTACAGAAAACGACTATAATAGGTTAAGTAGCATTAAGTTTTCAAGACAAATTTTAACCAATCTGCTCTTTATTTTGTATAAGAATTTAGCGTTTAGATTTGAGATAAGGATAAATTCCTTAAAGTATAATAAAAAATAAAAATTTTTGTCAAAATTATCTAAAATTCCCTTGCTTTATTTTTTGCTTTGATATAAAATTTTCTTTGTGAAAATTATATAGGGAGATAAATTAAATGGCAAAAAAATATGTTTATTTATTCAGCGAAGGCAATGCCAAAATGAGAGAGATTCTTGGGGGAAAAGGTGCTAATTTAGCAGAGATGACAAACTTAGGATTACCTGTTCCACAAGGATTTACTATATCTACTGAGGCTTGCACACAGTATTATGATGATGGGCGAAAGATTAATGATGAAATTCAGTCTCAGATTATGGAATACATAAAGAAGATGGAAAAAATTACTGGTAAAAAGTTTGGCGATATGGAAAATCCACTTCTTGTTTCTGTTCGTAGTGGGGCAAGGGCTTCTATGCCTGGAATGATGGATACAATTTTGAATTTAGGACTTAATGAAGATGTTGTAAATGTTATTGCAAAGAAGTCAAATAATCCAAGATGGGCATGGGATTGCTATCGTAGATTTATACAGATGTACAGCGATGTTGTTATGGAAGTTGGCAAGAAATATTTTGAGCAACTCATTGATGAAATGAAAGAAAAGAAAGGCGTAACTCTTGATGTTGAACTTACAGCAGAAGATTTAAAGGAACTTGCAAGGCAATTTAAAGAAGAGTATAAGGCAAAAATCGGTAAAGATTTCCCAGATGATCCAAAAGAGCAATTGATGGGTGCTATAATGGCTGTTTTCCGTTCATGGGATAATCCAAGAGCAAATTATTATAGAATGCAGAATGACATTCCATACAGTTGGGGTACTGCTGTTAATGTACAAATGATGGTTTTTGGTAATATGGGGGACACTTCGGGGACTGGTGTTGCATTTACAAGAGACCCTGCGACAGGCGAAAAGAAGTTGATGGGTGAGTTTTTGATGAATGCACAGGGAGAAGATGTTGTTGCTGGTGTTAGAACTCCAATGCCTATTGCAAAGATGCAAGAGGTAATGCCAGAAGTTTATGAGCAATTTAAATCAATTTGTAGTATTCTTGAAAATCATTATAAAGATATGCAGGACATGGAGTTTACAATTGAAGACAAAAAATTATATATGCTTCAAACAAGAAATGGTAAGAGAACTGCAAGGGCTGCAATCAAAATTGCTTGTGATTTAGTTGATGAAGGCATGATTACTGAGCAGGAAGCATTAATGCAAATTGACCCAAAGAGTCTTGATTCTCTTCTTCATCCACAATTTGACCCACAGGCACTTAAAAAGGCTCAACCAATAGGACAAGGGCTTGCTGCATCTCCTGGGGCAGCATGTGGCGCAATAGTATTTAGTGCAGAGGACGCTATTGAAAGAGGTAAAAATAAAGAAAAGGTTATTCTTGTTAGACTTGAAACTTCTCCAGAAGACATTGAAGGTATGCATTATGCTCAAGGTATTTTGACTGTTCGTGGCGGTATGACTTCTCACGCTGCTGTTGTTGCTCGTGGGATGGGTTCATGTTGTGTTTCTGGTTGCGGAGACATCAAGATGGACGAAGAAAATAAGAAATTTACTCTTGGTGGTAAAACTTATAAAGAAGGGGATGTTATATCTCTTGATGGTTCAACAGGTAAGATTTATGGAGAAGAAATAAAGACTGTGCCTGCAAATACAAGTGATGGCGATTTTGGTAGAATTATGAGTCTTGCTAATAAATACAAGGCACTTTCTGTTAGAACAAATGCTGATACCCCAACTGATGCAAAACAGGCGAAGGCTTTCGGGGCAGAAGGTATTGGACTATGCAGAACTGAGCACATGTTCTTTGAACCAGATAGAATTGCTGCTATTAGAGAGATGATTTGTTCGGATACAGTCGAGCAAAGGGAAAAGGCTTTAAGTAAACTTGAACCAATGCAACAAGGAGATTTTGAAAAATTATATGAGGCACTTGAAGGGCTTCCTGTTACTATTAGATTCCTTGATCCACCATTGCATGAGTTTGTGCCAACTCTTGAAGCGGATATTGAAAAATTGGCTAAGAGTCAAAATAAAACTGTTGCAGAAGTAAAACAAATTATTGCAGAACTTCATGAGTTTAACCCAATGATGGGGCATCGTGGATGTAGGCTTGCTGTAACTTTCCCAGAAATTGCTGTAATGCAAACAAGGGCTGTTATTAAGGCGGCAATTAATGTAAATAAAAAACATTCAAGTTGGAATATTGTTCCTGAAATAATGATTCCTCTTGTTGGAGAAGTTAAAGAACTTGCTTATGTAAAAAAGATTGTCTGTGAAACAGCAGATGAAGAAATAAAGAAAGCAGGGGTTACATTAAAATATAAAGTTGGTACAATGATTGAAATACCAAGAGCAGCAGTACTTGCTGACGAAATTGCAAAAGAAGCAGAGTTCTTCTCATTTGGAACAAATGACCTAACTCAAATGACTTTTGGGTTTAGTAGAGATGACGCAGGTAAATTCCTTGGTTCATACTATGAAAAGAAAATATATGAATCTGATCCATTTGCAAAATTAGATCAAAATGGTGTTGGAAAACTTATTCAAATGGCTGTTAAACTTGGTAGACAAACAAGACCAGATATTCACATGGGTATTTGTGGGGAACATGGTGGAGACCCTTCATCAATAGAATTCTGTCATAAGACAGGACTTGATTATGTATCTTGTTCTCCTTATAGAGTTCCTATTGCAAGACTTGCAGCAGCACAAGCAAACATTAAATATCCAAGAAAATAATATAAATAAAATTAAGACCTAGATTTAATCTGGGTCTTATTTTACTTATAAAACAATCAATAGTGTTAAGATAGGTTGGATTTAAAACTAGCAAAAAAAATAAGAAAAGGAATTTTATACAATAGTTAAGTTCTGTTCTATATTAGTTTCAAAATTGTTTGACCAAGATATATAGTTTTAATGTTATAAATTTTTTTAAAAGTGTATTACTAAAAATAAAGAAATTACAAATTTGAGTAATTGGCATTAAATTTTTAAAATTCTGTACTAAAATTTTAGTTTATAATTTTTTTATTAAGTTTTTAATAAACTTTAAAATCTGTGTTTATTTTTAACTAGCTCTTTAATAGCCTTTACTAAAATATCTAAATCTTTTTTTGAAGTTTTAAAAGATAGACTTACTCGTACCATGCCCGAGTTTAAAGTTCCAAAGTATTTGTGAGTTAGTGGGGCACAGTGGAGTCCACCACGAACGGCGATATTATAAGAATTATTTAAATAATCGCTTACTTGGACCGAGTCAAAATCTTTTACATTAAAACTGACGACTCCTGAGATAGTGGAGTGTGTGTATAGTGTAATTTCTTTTATTTGTTTTAATAATGAAATAAGGTACTCCGTTTTTTCTTTTACCTTTTTTTTATGTTTATCAAAATGTTTTTCTATATAGGTAATGCCAGCAAAAAGTGAGTAAATTAATGGGGTTGCAAGAGTACCACTTTCTAAACTCTCTGGTGGAAGAGATGGTTGAAAAAGGCTCTCAGATTCTGTACCTGTTCCGCCATACATTATAGGAACGGGAAGAAGCGAAGAATTTATACACAGTGCACCAATGCCTTGTGGTGTTAAAAATCCTTTGTGTCCTGAAAATGCCAAAAAGTTAATATGGCTAGTTTTCATATTTATTTTTATATGTCCAACGCCCTGAGCGTTATCTACTAAAAAGAGAATTTTTTGTTTAAAACAAAGTTCTCCTATTTCTTCAATATCATTTTTATTTCCAGTAACATTTGAAATGCTACTAATACAAACAAGAAAAGTATCTTTTTTGAGACTTTTCTCAACATCTTTTTTTGTTATAAATTTTTTATTTTCAGGGGTAATAATGGTAAGCGTAATAGCCCCTTGTTTTTCAAGTTCGTGAAGCGGACGAAGAATAGAGTTGTGTTCAAAAGTGCTTGCAATTACATTTCCACTTTTCTTTTTTATTATGCCTTGCAAAGCGATATTTAATGCTTCTGTACAATTTTTTGTAAATATTACATTTTCTGGCTTTATGTCTCCAAAATGTTTTGCAATTTTCTCACGGGTTTTCCAAACAAAGAGTGAATTTTGCAGGCTTAGTTTATGCCCACTTCTTCCTGGATTGCTACTTTTTTTTAGTGCTTTATAAAAAGCATATTTTACATTAAATGGTTTATAGTGGCTGGTAGCGGCATTGTCTAAATAAATTAATCTCATATTATATAATTTATGATTAATTTTATTTTTTGTTTAAATTTTTAGGGTTTTATTAAAAGTTGGGTTATCAAATAATTTAAAAAAACAATATATTGATTTGTAGATAGTATTTATCTACAAAAGGAAAATTGTTATGTCATATTATCTCATTGTGTTTAGAGCAAGGTCAGAAACTATGAAGTTTGCTAGTTTATTAAATTCTTACAGAATTTCAGCCCAAATTGTCAGTACTCCAAGGCAAATTTCTGTTTCTTGTGGAATATCTGTTAAAATTAATTCTTCAGGACTTAGTATTTCAAAACAAATACTTGCAAGAAGGCAATTTTATACATGTGCTGGTATTTTTCTTGTGGGTAATGATGAATATATAAAATTATAAAAAAATAGTATATTTTTATAATTTTCTATGCTAACATAATAAAAAGGTTAAAAATATGGATGCAAATGAGATTTATGAGATACTAATGAAACGCTTCGGGCAGGCAGAATGTGAACTTGTTCATAAAAACAATTATGAATTGATTGTTGCTGTCATTTTGTCTGCTAGATGCACAGATAAGAGAGTAAATCAAATCACAAAGGACTTATTTAAGAAATATCCAGACGCTCGTAGTTTAGCGATGGCAAAACAGGAAAGTCTTGAAAAAGATATATATTCATGTGGTTTTTATAAAAATAAGGCAAAAAATTTAATTTCTATGGCAAGCGACCTTATAAATAGGTTTGATGGACAAGTCCCAGAAAATTATGAAGATTTAATTTCTCTTGCAGGCGTTGGTAGAAAAACTGCAAATGTTGTTATGTTTGTTGGGTTTAAAAAACCAGCGATTGCTGTTGATACACATGTTTTTAGAGTATCAAACAGGCTTGGGATTGTAAATGCAAAAACTCCTCTTGAATGTGAACTTGCTTTGCAAAATAAGGTTGATAAAGAAAAATGGGGAAATTTTCATCATTTGCTTGTGCTTTTTGGTAGATACATTTGCAAATCAAGAAACCCATATTGTAAAGATTGCGAATTTAAGTCAATTTGTAATTTTTACAAACAAAATAAATAATTTGTTTTGATTTTATAAAATTTGTATTATAATAATTTACGAGGAAGAAAAAATGTTTGTTGATAATGTAAAAATTTATATTAAAGCAGGAAATGGTGGTAAAGGTGCAATTTCTTTTAGAAGGGAAAAGGGAATTCCAAATGGAGGTCCAGATGGTGGCAATGGTGGCCGTGGAGGGAATATTGTATTTCGAGCAACAAGGGATTTGAATAATCTTGTTGCGTTTAGATATCATGCTCATTTTAGAGCACAAAATGGACAGGCTGGTGGAAGTAATAATAAAATAGGAAAAAGTGGAGAAGATTTGATAATTAAAGTTCCGCAAGGTACTATTATTAAAGACGATGAAACAGGAAAAGTAATTGCTGATATGTTTTATCTTAATAAAGATGTTATTATCCTAGCCGGTGGAGAAGGGGGAAAGGGGAATTGCTTTTTTAAGTCGCCTACAAGACAGGCTCCACATTTTTCACAAATGGGTGAAAGTACTAAGGAATATGCTGTAAGGCTTGAACTTAAAACAATCGCTGATGTAGGATTAATTGGTTATCCTAATGTGGGTAAGAGCACTCTTTTGTCAGTTGTTTCTAATGCAAGACCTAAAATTGCAAACTATCACTTTACAACGCTTTCTCCAAATCTTGGTGTTGTAAAATATTATGAACACAACTTTATTGTTGCGGATATTCCGGGTTTAATTGAAGGTGCAAGTGAAGGTCAGGGTTTAGGTCATGAATTTTTAAGACATATTGAAAGGACAAGATTACTTGTTCATGTAATTGATATTTCAAGGGAAGAAGGACGAGACCCTTACAATGATTATTTAACAATTAATGAAGAACTTAAAAAATTTAATAAGGAACTTGCAAAAAGACCTCAAATAGTAGTTTTAAATAAAATGGATAAAGTTAGAGATTATGCAAGCATTGATGAGTTTAAGTATAGAATAGGTAAAAATAAAAAGGTTATTTGTGTTTCGGCTATTTGTAGACAAAATATTGAAGAACTTATAAAGACAATTTGGCAAGAACTTGAAAAATTACCAAAATTAGAGCCACTTGAAATAGAAGAGTACGAACTTGACAAAAAAGATAAAACAGAGATCATTGTAAATAAAGTTTCAAACAATGTTTATGAAGTAAGTGGTGGTTTTATAGAAAATATTTCTCGAGGAATTGTCGTTAATGATTACGAGTCTTTGTCATATTTTTGGAAAAGGCTAAAAAATGATGGTATTGTTGACATCTTAAAGAAAAAAGGCGTAAAAGATGGAGATACAATTAGAATAGGGAAAGTTGATTTTGAGTACATTGAGTAGGAGATAAAGTATGATTTCATCAAAAGATAGGGCTTATTTAAAAAGTATAATGGCAAATGAAGACACAATTGCAAATATTGGAAAAGAAGGACTAAGTGAAAGTTGTTTAAAAGGAATTAATGACGCATTGGCGGCTAGAGAAGTTATAAAAGTGCAGGTCCTTCAAAATAATACTCTACCAACTAGACAAGTTGCAACAGAACTTGAAAAAAGGCTTGGCGCAGAAATTGTGCTCGTTGTTGGAAGAAAAATAATTTTATATAAGTATAATAAAGAAAAAAAGACTCATGTACTTTAAATAGATTTTAACAATTTGTTTTATTTTAATGTAAAATAGTATTTTATTTAGAAGAAATTCGCTTGAGTTTCTTCTTTTTGTCGTCTACACAATATTGCCATAAAAAATAATATTGAACTCATTATGACATAATATATATTATATCTAACAATTAAACTGCAAAAAAATATAAGTACTCCACTAAGAAAGTATGCTTTTGATTTTTTTCTATCAAGGCTTATATTAATAATTTGCTTAAATTTTAGTTTCTGAGTAGACTTTATCTCTAATATTTTTTTTGGGAAAATTCCATATCTACTTAAAAAACAAGCATAAATATCTGTTTTTTGATATATTTTAATTTGAATATTACTAAGATTTTCAAAAAAGAGTTTATCTTGTGGTGAAATATTGTAACATAAAATTCCTAACTTATTGATTCCTTGCTTAATTGCATAGTGGATATGTTTTAAGCAAGTTTCAGAAGATAAGAGTTTTTGTGAAAAGTCAAAACAAACGGCTTCATGATTTTCAAATAAAAGGAAATTTTTCTTTTTATATTTAATTTTTTTAAAACTAAATACTTTTGAGAAAAAATCTAAGTTTTCTTTATCACTTTGTGCTAAAAGTGATAGCATACAATTTTCTATATCTTTTTTCTTTAATTCTTGGTTCTTTTTTTTATTAGATTTTACATAATTTTTTATACTTTTAGAAATGTTTATAGCAATTATTATTGAAAAAGTTAAAATAAGGGCTATTAAATTTTTTTTAAAAATGAATTTTGTCCATGCAAAAAAAATTAAAAATAATGAAACATTAAAAAAAATAAAATCTATTACATTTGCAAAATTTAAAGATTTTAAGTGGTTTAGAAACTTTTTCATAAAAGAATTTTTGACTAATTTGTAAAAATTAAACCTATCTTTATTTTTATCTAATGTTATTTTACTTGTTTTTTTTTACTAATTAGTATAACATATTTTAAAGTAGGATTTAAGGTTATGAAGTTTCCAGATAAAGTAATTGATATTTGTAAGTTGCTTAATGAAAAAGATGCAAAGGATATAGTTGTTTGCAATACAACAAAAATGAAAAATGTTGCAGAATACTTTATTCTTGCAACAGGAGATGATATTCCAAAAGTAAAAGAGTTATCTGACTTTATAGAGCAAAAAATTCAAGAAAACAATGATGAGTTTGGAGATTATTTTAGAGAAGGTTATGCTCAAAGTTCGTGGGTAGTATTTGATTTGGATAATCTTTTTGTGCATATATTTACAAAGGATGAAAGGGAGCATTATTCGCTTCAAAAACTACTTAATGAAGGTGGAAATGTTTTCACTCTAAAAAGAATAATCAGTGATATTGAAAATAGAAAAAAGAGAGAACAAAAACAAATTAATAAAACAAAGACTGTTAAAAGAATAAAAACAAAGGAAGATAAAAAATGAGTTTAGTTAGATTTTTTCAAGAAAATGCAAATTCTTTTTTATCTGCTGTTGCTGATGTTTTTAATTTTTTGAGTAGTTTTCCAGTGCTTGTAATTTTATTTGCAATAGTTTTTTTGCTTATTAGCAAGGAAGATTCTTTTAAATTAGGACTATCTTATGCAGCATCTTTTTTATTAGGTGGAGTGGTCCTTAAAAATATTGTTGCTAGGCCAAGACCATATATGGTTGATAGTACAATTTTAGCACAGCGATTTGGGTCTAGTTTTGGAAGTATGCCAAGCCTAACTGCTATGAATGTTTCTGGTGTTGCGACTTATTCAATTTTTAAAACAAGAGAAACAAAAAAAACAAAATGGGTAATTTTAAGTTCATTCTTTTTGTTTTGTGTTTTTGTTGCTTTTAGTAAAATTTATCTTGCTCAAAATTACCTTCTTGATATGCTTGTTGGTTTTGTACTTGGCTTTATAATTTTTTATTTGGTCTTTAAATTTATTAAAATTCGTGAAAAAGATTACAAGTGGTATTTGTTTGGTGTTGTTATTCCACTAGGAATAATGTTTATATTTATTAATCAGTGGTTTCAAAATGATGGGAATATTAGAGTTTTTGAATACTCAGGTTTTATAATCTCTTTTTTACTATTTTCGTATATAGAACAAAGGTTTATTAAATATCAAATAAAAAACAATTTAATTTTTTCTTCCTTTAAACTTTGTATTATAGTGCTTGTTCTTTGTCTTTATTTTTTTCTATATGATAAACTTTTGCATGGTGTAGTTATTTTTGCATTTGTAAAATATTTTTTAGCAAATGTAATAATTCTTGTAGTATTACCATTGCTATTCAAGTTTTTTGAAAAATATTTTTATGTATTTTCAAATCAGGTTGATAGTAAACGAGTTGTTTTATCAAAAATTAGTCTTTCACTAAAAGCGACAAAAAAAATAGCAAAAAAATTTGCTAGTCAATTACATTCTGGGGATATTGTAGTTTTAAGTGGAGATTTGGGAGCAGGGAAAAGTGTTTTTACAAGAGATATTTTACAAGAGTTTGGAGTAGAAGGTAAGATTACAAGCCCTACATTTACTATTTTAAACGAATATAAAACACCAAATGGACAGCATTATTATCATTTTGATATGTATAGGCTAAATGACGAGCAGGAAGCAGAAAATATTGGACTAGAAGAAATTTTAGGTGATAATAGTTCAATTAAGTTTATAGAATGGGCAGATAGAGTTCAAAGTTATTTGCCGGAGCATTATAAAAAAGTTACTATTGTAAAGTTAGGCAAAAATTCAAGAAATATTATTGTTGAAGAAATTTAAGAAAGGGAAAAACTATGAATTTGATAATAGATACTAGTAGTGATAAAATGAGATTAATTCTTTCTAATAAAAGCCAAATAAAAAGTTTTATTGGAAATAGTTATTCAAAATGTCAAGAACATTTACTTCCTGAAATAGATAGTTTATTATGTAAATATAATAAAAAATTAAAAGATATTGATTTATATGGGGTTGTTGTTGGACCTGGTTCATTTACAGGTATAAGGCTTGCAGTTACGACAGTTAAGGCTTTTTGTTTTGTTGAAAAAAATAAAAAAATAGTGCCTATTAATATTTTAGATTTACTTGGTTTTGTTTTAGGAAAAAATAATAAGAAAGAATTTTATGTCATAGTAAAGTGCACTTCTTCTAAAAGTTATGTTGGATATTTTAATCACGATTTTAAAGAATTTAAGGTTATGAAAAATGAAGATATAGCACAAATTAATTGCGAAAATATGTTTGGGTTTAATGGTGTTAATATTTTTAATAAAAAACTGAAACTTGTTGAAATTAGCGATGAAGATTATGTGGAATATATAAATAATGCAAATAGATATGTTGATTATAAAGGTTTAGAGCCTATTTATATGGCTTTAAGTCAGGCAGAAGAAGAATTATTAAAGAGAGAAAATAATGTTTAAAATTATAGTACCAGAAAGTAGACATTATGATGAAATGTATAAAATTCATGTCAGCCAAATGCCTTTAAATGACATAATGACAAAGGAAAATTTTTTTGATGAGTTTAAACAAGAAAATAGATATTATTTTGCAATTATTCAAGATAATATGCTTATTGGCTATATTGGGTTATATGAATATGATGATGATTTAAATATTATTGGGATTGCAATAGAAGGTAAATTTCAGCAAAAAGGTTATGGAAGTATTCTTATAGAATATGCAAAACAATTTGCGAAAGAAAAAAATAAAAAATCACTTTCTCTTGAAGTAGATGAGAAAAACAAAAATGCAATTAAATTTTATATAAGTAAAGGGTTTGTAGTAACAAATATTAGAAAAAAATACTATAAAGATAATGACGCATTTGTCATGTTTTTATATTTATGATATTTGTTTATGATGGGGTTGAATTAAACTATAATGTTTTTGTACAAAGTGGATTTATAGGAGAACCTATACTATTTTTGCATGGGTGGGGAGGCTCAATAAAGAGTTTTGAATATTTTGCAAAGGCGTTAAGCAAGAAAAGGCAATGCATTGTTGTTGATTTTCCGCCTTTTGGGAAGTCAAGCCAAATTAAAACACCTTGGACAGTAAAAAAATACGCTAACATGGTAGAAAAATTACTTGACTATCTTGGCTTAAAAGAATGCTCTATTGTGGCTCATTCATTTGGGGGTAGGGTGGCAATAGAACTTGCTATAAATCATAGTATAAAAATCAATAAAATGCTTCTTACTGGTTGTGCTGGCATAAAAAATAGAAGTTTTAGGGTTAGATTTAGTGTTTTTAAATATAAAATATTAAAATTTATATGTAAATTGGGTTTGAAAAATAGGGATTTGCTCAATAAGTTAGGCAGTAAAGATTATAGGGAGTTAAGTCCTGTTATGAAAAAGACATTTTCTAATATTGTAAATTATGACCAAAGAAAATTAATAAAAAAAATAAAATGCTCAGTACTACTTTTTTGGGGGGATAATGACAAAGAAACGCCATTTTACTTTACAAATTTTTTTAAAAAGCATATAAAAGATTGTGGAGTTATTAAAATAAATGGTGGTTCGCACTTTGCTTATCTTGAAGAAGCAGAATTATTTTTAAGAGTTCTTTTTACTTTTTTTTCTTAAAAGGAAGTTTAGATGGAGTTTTTTTCTAGCGATAATATTGGTTTGTATATTGCGATAGTGTTATCAGTTGCAAATGGAATTTTAATGTGTTTTGCTTCTTATAAGTTTTTTCAGATTATACAACTATCGGGGTATCGAATAAAAGGTTATTTTAGATGGTTAAAAGACACAAAGGCAAGTTATGTTAGTAGAATGGCTTTGTTGAGTTTACTTAGTATTTTTTGTGTGCTTGTAACCAATGCGTTGTTTGATGCTTATCACACTGAAACACTTTATTCTTATATTGGCTTAATTTTTTATTTTTACTTCACGGTTGTCTTTATTGTAAATTTGTATCATGCTCCAAAAAAAATTCCTCTTAAATATACTACTAGAATGACAAGGCTAAATGTTGCAATGTTTATTTTTGTTACATTATTTTCTTTTTTCATTATTGCTATATCAACTGAATATATAAGTTTACTTAAGTTTGGGGCACTATGTCTTGTTCCGCTTTTTATTCCGCTTATTGTGCCGTTTGTTCATATTATTCTTTTACCACTTGAAAGTATTGTTATTAATTCTCATGTTGCAAAAGCAAAAAGAAAATTAAAAAAATGCCCTAATCTTATTAAGATTGGAATAACTGGTAGTTTTGGTAAAACGAGTACAAAGTACATTTTAAATACTATTTTGTCTCAAAAATATAAAGTGTGTATGAGCCCGCATAGTTTTAACACTTTACCAGGTCTTTCTAAGGTTGTAAACAATTATCTAAACCTTGACGACGAAATTCTTATTGCAGAAATGGGGGCTAGAAATGTTGGAGATATTAAAAAACTTTGTAATCTAATAAATCCAAAATACGGCGTAATAACAGGTGTAGGTTCGCAGCATTTACAATATTTTAAAACTCAGGAAAATATTTTAAAAACAAAATTTGAATTAATTGAAAGTTTGCCAAGAGATAATGGGCTTGCTATATTTAATGGCTATGATGAAGGAGCAAAAAAACTTTATGATAGGTGTACCTTTGTTGAAAAGAAAATTGTTGGAAAGAATAGCAGCATAACTGCAAAAAATGTTTTATATGATGAAAATGGTACTACTTTTAATTTAATAATTAATGATAAAGAATATAAAATAAAAACTAGTTTGATTGGAGAACATAATGTAGAAAACATTGTCCTTTGTGTTCAAATGGCAAAAGAACTTGGGTTAACAGATAATCAAATTATAGCAGGTATTGAAAGTTTAAAGCCTATTCCACATAGACTTGAATTAATTAGAACAGATAATAATTTGATTCTTGATGATGCATATAATGCTAGTGTCGACGGAAGTGTTGTGGCTCTTAATGTTCTCTCTAAAATGCCTGGTAGAAAAGTCGTTATTACGCCAGGACTTATTGAACTTGGAAAAAAGGGAGAAGAAGAAAATAGAAATCTTGGAAAAAGAATAGCAAAGGTCGCTGATATTGTAGTTATCGTTAATAAACTTAACTTTAATGCTATTAAAAATGGTTTAGACGAAGAAAATTTTGGAGATGACAATGTTTATCAGGCAGACTCTCTTGATAGTGCTAAAATTCTTATGAACGATTTTTTAAAGCCGGGCGATTCAATTCTCTTTGAAAATGACCTTCCAGATAATTATATCTAAAATTTAATATTCTATGTAACAACTAACCTTTATATCGCAAATAAAGGTTAGTTGTTTTTGATAAATATTTAATAAAACTTATAAATTTATTCACATTTTATAAAATCTTCTTGCCAGCATACGGGAAAAATGTTAAAATAAACTTGTAATTAAAAGGGAATTAAACTTGTAATTTTGCACTAGTTTTTTATACATATTTTACTTATAAAAGAATTTTAAGTTATAAAAATATTTAA
>CALWPL010000007.1 GCA_944383405.1 uncultured Clostridia bacterium | reverse complement strand
ATCGCAGATCCAAATGTAGATGTTGAAAAAGAGGTCGAAGATAAAATTTTCGCCGAAGTTATTTGGGCAGTGGCGAAAAAATTAACTCCACTTCAACAAGAAATTATGAGAGAACGATACATACTTGATATGCGAATGAGTGATATTGCCAAAAAGCACAACATGACAAGAAGTGCACTAACACAATTTATGGCCACAACACACAAACATTTTGCTTTTTATCTTACGCATGACAAAGAATTTGTCAAAACATATTGGTTTGAAACTCATTATAAAGAAATCTCGCAAGATATTATTGATACCGCAAAAGACGAATTATCCAACAATAAATTCAAACTGAATATGGAAACTTTGGACAATATTGAGAAGTTTGCAAAAGAGATCACACAATATATAAAAATTGGCGACAAACTAAATGCCGGACTTACTCCAAAACAAAAAGAATTGTGGCAAAAAATGTCAAAAGTGGTTTGTGGAACGATAAAAGAGTTAAAAAACAACCTAAAAAACAAAAATTTAGAGCAAAAATAATTTACTGCCTAAATTTTTTCATAAAATTTGTCCTTACAATATTATAGGGAACAAAACAGAACAAGAACGATTTTCCTGCGGTCGTTCTTTTTTTGTTGCGCCTATTTTTTATAGAAAATTTATAGAACAAAAAATTCAACGAAAGGAGGGCTTATGAAATCGACCAAATTGAAAAGTGAAATTATGTTACGCATAAGAGATAAGCGGCTTTTGGACAAACTGCAAGAAATGTATGACAACACGAAGTATGAAAGTGTGAACGAATTTTTGAATGCAGTTTTGAAAACAGCGGCTTTCAAAGACACAAAAGAAGATGAGATTATTTCGTTATTAGAAAATGTAGATGACAAGACAAATGCGATTTTTGAGGGCTTGCAGCATGGAAACTTTAAAAGATAACATTGTTTTATTGTGCAAGTTTTATCAGCCAAAAGAAAAGTATGTTGGCAAGAAAAGAGATTTGTCCAAACAACGAGATTTTGTGAGTTGCAATTCATCTTACAATTATGTCAGTTATGTTGACACCGGCGCGACCAACAAAGTGCCAAAGGACTATGAAATGTATGTTGGGAATAAAGAAAAATCTTGTGGTGCGTTTAGTAAAAATGGCCTTTTGACAGACAAAGAGAAAAGAGAGTTGCGAGAAATGTTAAGGACAACACGAAGCAATATTTGGGATATGGTTATATCTTTCAGGGAAGATTTTGGGAACGCCTATTGTAGAGATTATGACCAAGCGTATGAGTTTTGTAAAAGCGAGTTGCCAAAGTTTTTTAAGCGTGCAGGGCTTGATCCGGACAATGTTGTTTGGTATGCAGGCTTGCACGAGAATACTGAGAACAAACACATTCACATTTCGTTTTTTGAAAAAGAGCCAACACATTATGCGAATGGCGGAAAGTTGACATATCACAGTGGAACGATAAACAAAAAAATTTTGCTTGAAAGCAAATTTTTCTTTGAAAGAAAATTGACAAATGCGAGTGCGGAAATTGTGAAAGCGAGAAAAGATTTGTATGAGAAATATAACTTAAACTTTTCAAATTTTGACTTGTGCAAGAAAGGTAAAAAGTTGTTGTTGGAACTTTACAAAGAGTTGCCAAAATCTGGAAGGCTTGGCTATGATAGCGAAAATATGCTGCCATTTAAAAAGAAAATTGACGACACGACAGAGTGGTTTTTAGTCCACAACGAACAGACTTGGAAATCATATTTGAACTACAATGAAAAACTTGCTGAACTGCAAACTTGGAAAAAACAAAGATATGCAGAAGAGGGAATTCACTACAAAGAAGATATGTTTAGAAGGCTTGGAAATAAGACCATTCAAACCGCTTTGGAACTTGGGAAACAACACGATGAAATTGAGAAAATGAAAACCTATGGAAGAAAGCAAAAAGCATATAAAAAGCAAATGCGAAAGTTTGAATGGGATAGACTTTTGAACATGCTTGAATATTATTCTTTTGTCGAACAACAAGAAATGGAGGCCTTTACGCGTTGGCATGAAAAGATTGAGCATTATGCCAAACAACAAGCCTATTTGAATGGTTATGACGAAGAAATGTAGTGCGTCAGAAAACAAAGGAATATTAGATTTTAAGAAACAGGATAAGCGGAAGAAACATTGTGCAGTGGAAAATTGCCTTAAAAAGCCCTAAAAATAGGACTTTTTTGATGTTGCAACCCACTGCATCATTGTTATCTTCCTTACTTTTCGACAAGTGGGCAAACCCACTTTCGATTTAGTTGATTTATAGCAGGAAACACAAACAAAAATTTATAACTTACGGAGGCTATATGACAAATAATTCAATAAATATAAACAATTTAATACAAAGCGAAGTTGACAGAATTTCGCAAAAATATAACAAAGATTTTTTAGACTGCGAGGACCTGATTAAAATCACAGGACTTGGCAGAGATAATGTGAGAAGTTTGCTACGCAGCAAAGATTTTCCAACAACAAAAGTTGGCAAAAGACAAGTTGTCAGTGTGCTTAATTTCGTCACTTGGCTGACAACAAAAAACAACAATGGAGAGGTGCAAAATGGCTAAAAAGAAAGTGCAAACAAAAACTCGCAGAGCAAACAATGAAGGCTCTATCTACCAACGAAAAGACGGACTTTGGGTTGGCATGATTTCGCTTGGCTATGATGATGATGGTAAACAAAAACGAAAAGCAGTTTATGGAAAAAGCAAAGTTGAAGTTAGTAAAAAGTTGGCGGAACTTACAAACAGAATTACAAGTGATAACTATGATTATGTCGCAAACAACAACTTGGAAACGCTAATGAAAGATTGGCTTATGGTGTTCAAAAAAGCACAAGTGACGCCACGAACTTTTGAGAACAATATTGCCAAATTCAAAAATTATATCGTGCCCAAAATTGGTGGCATGAAGATTGACGAGATAACAACAATCACGATCCAAAAAATGTTGAACGAAATGCAAGACCAAGAATTGAGTTGGGATTATGTGAAGAAAACAAAAAATTTGCTTGGACAATTTTTTGACTATGCTGTGGATAGAAAATTTGTGATTGAAAATCCAATGCGAAAAGTTAAGTTGAAAAGCCAAGAACACAAAGTGCACAAAAAGAACGAATACAAAGCAATCCCTGTTGAAGTGCGTGATGAGTTTGTCGAAAAAGTAAAATCGCACAAACTATTAAAGCCGCTTTGCTATACTTTGATGTTTGCAGGGTTGCGTGTTGGCGAAGCTCTTGCTTTGGAGTGGAAAGATGTTGACTTTGCGAACAAAACAATTAAAGTTGAACGAGCCATGACGAATGTGCCAAAGTTTGACAATGACGGAGATGTGGTTTCTCGCAAAATTGTTGTCGGCGACACAAAGACAGTTTGCTCACAAAGAGTTGTGCCAATGCCAG
The DNA here is from genome assembly GCA_944383405.1 of uncultured Clostridia bacterium. Classification (GTDB taxonomy): domain Bacteria; phylum Bacillota; class Clostridia; order Christensenellales; family UBA1242; genus UBA7862. The sequence goes on along the minus strand of CALWPL010000007.1, from coordinate 48,811 downwards.
ACATTTTGGTTGCAGCGCTGAAAGAGTATAAAGAAATTCGAGAAAGCAAAGATATTTCTTTTGTCGGAAATGAAAGTTTTATTTTTGGAAACGAGCAGGGCGAACTTCGTAGTTATGGCGGAACAAAAACAATCTTTGAAAGATTTTTGAAATCCAATGACCTTGACAAATATGATATTCATTTTCATACTTTAAGGCACACCTATTCAAATACACTTTTTGAAGCCGAACAAAATCCAAAGGTTATCCAACAACTTTTAGGCCATAAAGATGTAAAGACAACAATCACAACTTACAACTCTGTTGACAAGAGTTATTTTGATAAAGCAAAAAGCGTTTTCAATGAACAATACCAAGTTGAAGAAGAACAAGATAGTGTTGCAAATGCCAATGATGAAGAACTTGACAAAGAACTTGAAAGAATATTGAAAGAAAAGGAACGCAGAAGAAAAAGGCAAAAAGATTTTGAAATGTAGTTTACTGTTGCAAATTGTTGCAAATGTATCAGTTTTAGGCAGTTTTTGAAAGATTTAGACCGCAAGTGAAAATTTGACACTTGCGGTCTATTTTTTTGCCAAAATTCAGTTGAAAAATATTTGCAACAAATTTTAGGGGTATTTGCAACAGTAAAATTGCCAAAATTTTTGATAAAAAAGCATGAAAAAAGCCCGAATTTACGGGCTTTTAGGTGGTTGGCTTGAGTGGACTCGAACCACCGACCCCCACCTTATCAGGGTGGTGCTCTAACCGACTGAGCTACAAGCCATCGTATTAAATTGTCATGTTTTAGTGACTTTAACATCTGTCATTTTTCGGTTAAATTTTCCTTATCAGGGTGGTGCTCTAACCGGCTGAGCTACAATCCTATATAGACTCTAACTTTTTAGCAAGTTAAATATCTTAATGGTGGAGATAGTCGGAGTCGAACCGACGACCTTCTGCGTGCAAGGCAGACGCTCTAGCCAACTGAGCCATACCCCCATACTTTTTTAAAACGATAATATGATATCAATATTAAAATATTTTGTCAATAATTATTTAAATAATTTTTAAAATTTGTTTTGCTTTTTATATTATAATAGTAAATTTCATTTAACTAGGTGTTTAAATGTAATATAAAAATTATAAAGATTTTATCTCTTTTATGCTTTTTAATTATAAGAGATTATAAAATTGATACTTTTAAGCATAGATTATTATTTTGATTGATAAATTGGAGTTCAACTATATTTTGAAATGAAGAGAAGAAACCACTTTCTTCATTAAAGGTTAAATTTATGAAACTTTGTATTACTTGTTTTATGAAGGAATTTGCATCGTCTTTTGCAAAAAACTTAGAAAGTAAATTTAAAACTTCAATCGAATCGTTTTCAGATAAATTGTTAAGAAAAGTTTTTTGAATTGTTATTTGTGGATTTGTAAGGTTATTTTCAACAGAAAGAAGTGTGAAAAAATAAATTTTATCTGGAATATATTTATTTATAAATGAATTTATTAAATTACCATTAGTAATTGAATTTTTTATATTCTCAAAACTAAGTTCATATACAAGTAGAAGTTCAGTTTTATTTTCAAATATATTTTTAAATTGCAATTCAAGAAATTTTGCATCATTTTGACCAAAGAACCAATCATCAATATCTCTATTAATAAATATATTTAGCATGCTTGATAATTGTTTTTGAGTAAGTAATGTTGGATTTGAAATTAATTTGCTATTATTCAAATTAGTTAGGGAAAAGGTATAAGATTCATCTGATTTTGAATAAATTTCATTTGAATCAAAGGTCGAAGCAAATGTGTTTGCTGTGTATTCATCATCATAAGGGTCTTGTATAATTTTACTTGGAATTTCTTGAAGTTTATTAAGAGTAGAAGAAATAGTAAAAATATTAATGTTTAAAACATTTTTAAACATGAAATAAGCACAAATTATAAGTGCCATAATAATTGCAACAATTACTATAAGTGTTTTTAAAATAAAACTGCCTATCTTTTTTTCTTTTAACAAAACATCTAATCCTTTGAAAGTATTTTAGCATTTTTTATGAATAAATTTCAAATAAAAAATTATAAATTTTAAACTATTATTATTTCTTTATAAAAAACTTTAATAAAAATGTTGACAAGTGTGTAATTTTATATTAAAATCATTTTGCTTCAATGGTGGTGTAGCTTAGTTGGTTATAGCATTCGGTTCATACCCGAAAGGTCGCAAGTTCGAGTCTTGCCACCACCACCATATAGCAAAATATGTGGTCCCGTGGTCAAGCGGTTAAGACATCGCCCTTTCACGGCGGTAACATGGGTTCGATTCCCGTCGGGATCACCAATTTACAATATATTGTATTTTATAATTATATTAAAATACAATATATTATGGTTTAGAAGGTTGATATTTTTCAATCTTCTTTTTTTTGAGTAGAATCTGAGTAGAATTTATTTAAAATTCCAGTGTTTTTGTTTATGTTTTTATATTTAGGAGTGTTGAAAATAAAACTTATTATTTTGCTTTCTAATTTGTATTATACATTCTATAATATATTAGGTAATTATTCGTGATTATTTAAAACTTTTCTTGTTAATTTTATGAAATAAAAAAATCTTTATAGAGACCTATAAAGACTTTTTATTTAAAGTATAGATAGATAATTATGAATTACCCCATAAGCCCTTGTGCTTGTCTAAACATATCTTCAACAACAATATCATAGATTTCGCCAAGTGTTGAACAATATTCAAGAACTTTCCAAGGTTCATTTGTATGATAATGAATTTTAATAAGTTCACTATCTCCTACGACAAGTAGACAATCTCCAACAAATTGAGTATTGAAATATTCTCTTATTTTTTCATCATCAAGATTTTTACCATCAATTAGTAACTGTGTATCATACCTATAATTTAATTCTTCATCTTCGTCCATAAAAAACTCCTTAAAATGTTTTCATGATAAAAAATTATAGATGATTTTAACATAATTGTCAACCAAATAAATATAAGAAAATTAGTTTGATTATCAAACTATCTATTTAAAATTACGATGCTTGTAAATGAAAAAGGTTGCCAACTAAAAGAAAATATGGTTTAATTATTATTGCATTAAAGACAAAAGGAGAAAAAATGCTAGAAGTTAAAAACATTTGTTATGAAATAGTGGAAGATGGGAAAAAGAAAAAAATTTTAGACAACATTTCACTTGATATAAAAGATAAGGAACTTGTTATAATTACGGGTCCTAATGGAAGTGGGAAGTCAACACTTGCTAAAATTCTAATGGGGATTTTGTCTCCCACAAGTGGCAGCATAATATATAACGGGCAAGATATTACAAAACTGGACATAACAAAAAGGGCACAACTTGGATTTTCATTTGCGTTTCAGCAGCCAACAACTTTTAAGGGGATTAGCGTAAAAGATTTAATTGATTTAGCAAGCGGGAAAAAGAATAGTGTTTCTAGCGCCTGCAATTATTTAAGTAAGGTGGGGCTTTGTGCTAGGGAATATATAGACAGAGATGTAGATTCAAAATTGTCTGGGGGAGAATTAAAGAGAATAGAACTTGCACTTCTTCTTGCAAAAAATGGAGACTTAAATATTTGTGATGAGCCAGAGGCTGGCATTGACCTGTGGAGTTTTGATGCTCTTGTTAAATTATTTACGGAAGAAAATAAGACTTTTATTGTTATAAGTCATCAGAAAAGACTAATTGAAATAGCGAATAGAGTTATTATTATGAGGCGAGGCAAGATAGATATGATAGGGGAGTATAAGAAAGTTGCTAGTCATTTAGAAAACCAAATTTGTGATAGATTGGAGGACTACCAAGATGAATGAAATAGAAAGAAAATTACTTGAAGAAATTTCATCTCTCCATGATGTGCCACAAGCTGGGGTTTATAATATAAGAAAAAATGGAAAGTTGCTTGCAAGGGGTGTTGATAGTGAAGTAAATATTGTTTCAAAAAGAGACAAAGATGGAATTGATATTATTGTAAAAAAAGGCATAAAAGGAAAGAGCATACACATACCGGTAATAGTTAGTGAAGAGGGATATAAAGATAAAGTTTATAATGATTTTTATATTGGAGATAATAGTGAAATTCTCATAGTTGCTGGTTGTGGGGTTCACAATAATTCTGGGTTTATAACTGGACACAATGGCATTCACACTTTTCATATTGGAGATAATTGTAAGGTAAGATATGTTGAAAAGCATATTGGAATTGGGAAGAAAACGAGTAAAAAAGTACTTGACCCAGTAACAGTTATTGAAATTGGGAAGAATAGCAAGTTAGAAATGGAGACGACTCAAATAGGCGGAGTAACAAGTAGTAAGAGAGTAACGACTGCAAAGGTTGGCGAAAATTCTAATTTGATAATTAAAGAAAGTTTACTTACTGAAAATAAAGATAAAGTTAGAACTGTTTTTAATGTCGACTTAGTAGGAGAAAATTCAAAAGTTGAAGTTATTTCAAGGTCGGTTGCAAAAGATAATAGTCATCAAGATTTTGTTTCAAATGTAAAAGGGAAGTCAAAATGTTTTGGGCATGTTGAGTGTGATGGGATTTTAAGTGGGAGGGCGGTTATAGCGTCAACGCCTAAAATAATTGCGCAAAATAAAGATGCCATTCTTGTGCACGAGGCGGCAATCGGTAAAATTTCAGAAGCGCAGCAACAAAAACTTATGACTTTGGGACTTACAAAGGAAGAAGCAGAGCAAACGATAATTAGCGGCTTTTTAAAATAAGAAACATTTATATTACTATTTTAATAGTAAAAAAAGCAACTCTAAAAGGAGTTGCTTTTTGAATGAATAATATTTTTTATAAAGAAAGTTTATATGAAAGGTCGCCCATTTTATCTGTTGTGATATATCCTGCTGGTGCGTCAACTACATCTTGAAGTCTATTAACAATACTAGCACAAGTCATCTCAACTGTTGCTGGTCTTGAAATAGTAAGAGTAGTTGTTGGTTCGCCTTCAATAGTCCATTGATTTTCGTCGTATTCGTCTTTTCCATAAACCTTGCCAATACATTCTGTTTCAAGAGTAATGCCTTCTTTTGTAGTAGTTGTTACAACAGCACTCATACCTGTTGCATCTCCCTTTTTAATTGTCATATTAAGAGTTGACGATTTAAGGTCTTCTTTATATGTTTGTGGTACGCATTTTTGAGTTTGTGAAAGCACATGTAGTCCTAGTTTTTCGCAAAGCCAGCCGTTAACTGTCCACATATAAGATGGAGAATAATCTCCTGCATTAATAACTTTTGCTCTTTCTTCATCACTTATTCTGTCTGCAGATGCAATTTTTTCATCAAACTCTTTAAGACTAAGCCCTGCACCATGAACTTGTGCTAATGCAATACCATAGTCTTCAACATTATATGATGACCTGCCTTTAATTTTTGTTATCTTTTGGGTGGAGCCTGCAAGTACAGAAATAAGACTACCCCATGATGCGTCTTGATATCCGCTTCCTGATAAAGTGCAATTATTTTCTTTTGCAACTCTGTCAAGTTCTTTTGTTATCTTTGGAGATGAATTCATAGGGAAGAAGGCTTCCTCGCAAGTTGAAATAGCATTTACGCCGCATTTTGCACAAATAAGCATGACATTATAAATATCTTTCATAAGACTCATTGTTGTAATTATAGCAATATCCGGTTTTGTCTTTTTTAAGGTCTTTTCAAGGTTTGCAATGTCCTCAACTATAACTCCTGTTTTTTCTCCACCACAAATTGTTGAAATATCTTTTCCAATAACATCTTGTGATATATCATAGGCACAGCAAATTTTGCCGCCCTTTTCATGAACATATCTCATTGTGTATTTTGCCATCTTTCCACAACCAATTTGAGCAACTTTTAAACTTTTTTTCATAATTTTTTCTCCTTTTACAAGATTTAGTATATCCATTGCCCAAAAAAAGTAAACTAATGTGAGATATATTTTAATAAATGTTAATAAAAAATAATAAACTTTAATGTTAAAGGGGAAGCGATTAAAAAATTATGTAGATTTTTTTAATTTTATGTGCTATTATACTTATATGGGGGCATGGCTCAGTTGGTAGAGCGTTGCATTCGCATTGCAAAGGTCGGCGGTTCGACTCCGCTTGTCTCCACCATATCAAATTAATAAAAAATAATTGTTTTTGGTCTAATATTTTGAAATCAATAAAAAGGGAGTTTGTACTTCAAAAAGTATAACTCTTTTTTTGTTTTTTTGTTAATTTCAAAGGTTACGAGCCTTAGTTTATTATTTTTGAAACTAATATAAAAAATATTAGTAAAAATAACCTATCCTAAAAAACTATACTCTATATTTTTACTAGTTTTAAAATGTTTTAATCTTATGTTATAATTTTTAAATAAACTTGAAAAAAGGAGTTTTATTAAAAAATTAAACTCCTTTATATTTGTTTGTTTTATAAAATTTAATATCTACAAACTTTGAATTTATTTTTAGGTTTATGTAAAATTTAGGTATATTTTAATTAGTGTGCTAAATATAATTTCAAAAAATTAATATTTATTAAAAATGTTTTTGTTAATTATTTAAATTGATGTTTTTTTATTGTTAGTTACTTTGTTTGGGGAAGGGGTGGCGGCTTTAATGTCATTTTTGATTAGTTTTTTAGAGCCGATTAAAGTGTTGATAGGCAATGAAAAGCATAGGCCTTCACCGTCTAGGTTTAGGTTTGCTTTTTCAGATATAAGTTTCATGACTTTTGCTTTTTGGTCTGAATCGACTATTGTGAAAACAATGTCTTTTTCAGATTTTAAACTAATGCCTAAAATGGCTTCATTTCCGTTATTATAAGTGCCACGCCCATAAATTATTGTGCCGCCCTTTGCCCCCGCTTCACGAGAGGCCTCAACGACTTTATCACTTTGTCCTTTGTTTACTATTGTAACTATTAATTCAAATTCTTTATTCATTTTTATTTCTTCCTTTTTTATAAACTAAAATCAAAGCCCATTTTTTCAATTACACTATACATTGCACTCTTAACAGGTATAGTAAAGGCAATCCCTGTATTTTTTTCATCAAACTTTAAGTTGTCGTTTATTATATCAAGTATTTTTCCTGCTTGTTTTAATTTGATGAGTGCAAAAATCACATCTTTTTCGCCAGTGTCAACCGCAAAATAATCTGCCATTGTACTATCGGCAGTTCCTTTGCCAAGACTTAAAACTTGAAGGTTAACATTAAGCGTGCTTAAAATTCTAATTACTTTTTCGCCTTTATTCCTGTCAACAATGATAACTAACAGTTCAATAATAGGGGGTCTTTTGCTATTTTTTTCTTGCATAAGCGTTATATGCTCCTTTTGATTTATTGTAGTCAAATTCAATAATTTCAGTTTGGTCAATATTTTTATTAATAAAATCCTTTTTATAGTCAAATTCTAACACAAAGTCGTCTTTTGGTCGAGTTTTTATCCTTAGTTTTTGTAGACTTAGTAGTTTTAATTTGTAAATAAAGCCCAGTATTTGCATAGTTACTATTGGGAAACAGGCAATAAGTGCGATTGTGCCAAATCCGTTTGAATTAGTTGAAAGCCCAGAAATCATAGGTAGGATAAAGGAAACAGCCATTGCTCCCGTTGCAACTCCGCCTGAGTCAAAAGAGATTGCTGTAAATAGTTTTGTGTTAAAGAAGGCTAGAATAATAGACAAAGCGTATAATGGAATTAGAACATATAAAATATCAAATGGATATAACGCTCGAATTGCTGCTATCATTACAGCAAGTGCAACACCTAGCGAAATTGTAACAACTATAACACTTTGCTTTATAGTTCCGTTTGTTACATCTTCAACTTGTTTTTTAAGAACATGTAGGGCGGGCTCTGCAATTATTGCAAACGCTCCAAGTATAAGGCCTATTAGAATTGCCACCCAACTATTACTAAGTCCACCAAAATATTCGCCCATTAATCTTCCCATTGGAAGATATCCACATTCAACACCAGTTAAAAATAGGGATATGCCTATATAAGTTAGGAAAAAGCCAAAAAGCATCCTAATTACTTTTGTTTTTGGATATTTAAAGGCAAATACTTGAAATAATACAAAAATTATAATTATGGGGAGCAGTATTATTGCAACATCTAGTAAACTACTGCCAAGACTTGAAAATATTTCTTGTGCTATGCCTAGATTTTGAGTGGTTTCTTGAACAATGCTTGAAGATGACGAGTCGATAAAAAGACTTAAAAACATAACAGAAATTATAGGTCCAACAGAACAAAGTGCTATCATGCCAAAACTATTGTCCTCTTCGTTCTTTGATTCTCTTACAGCACTTAGCCCTAGCCCAAAGGCAATAAGAAAAGGCACTGAGATAGGTCCAGTTGTAACGCTCCCTGAGTCAAAGGCTATTGGTACAAATTCATTAGGGACAAAAAATGATAAAACAAAAACAATACTATATGAAATAAATAGCAGTATTGATAGTTTTATTCTAAAATATACCCTAAGTATGCCAAGCATGAGAAGTATGCCAACCCCAAGAGAGACAACGGATATGAATAGCCATGTGCTGTTTAAACTTGAAAAATCAACTACTTGTCCTGCAAGTACCATAAGGTCAGGTTCGGCAAAAGTTATGATAAAGCCAATGAACAACCCACAAACTAGCATAAACCATAGTTTGCTCTTGTTAGATAATGTGGCTCCAACTCCGCTCCCTAGTTCTATCATTGACGAATCTGCACCAAGTGAAAATATCCCAATACCAAGTACTAGGAGTATTGCACTTATGCTAAGTTTAATTATTAAATCTTGTGGAGTAGGTACGCATATTAGTATTAAGGCAAATATAACTATGGTTATTGGAAATACTGATAAAAACGCTTCCTTTAACTTTGCTAAAAATTCTTTTCCTGACATTTCTTTTCCTTCTATAAAATATTGACATAATTTTGAAGTTTATGTCAATTATTTTACTAAATCATGTAAAATATTCTTGCCAGCACACTGGAAAAATGTTAAAATAAACTTGTAATTAAAAGGGATTAAACTTGTAATTTTGCACTAGTTTTTTTATACATATTTTACTTATAAAAGAATTTTAAGTTATAAAAATATTTAAATAGTTTTGCACAAAAGTTGTTTTAAAAAATAAAAGAACATATAACAACAAGAAAGAAAAGTTAAAAACTAAAAAAATAAAATTGTGGATAACTTTAAAATTTTTTGTGAAATTGTGAAAATTTTAGTTGACAGAATTGCGGGGGGGGTACACTTTAATTGCAAAAAATTTACAATAAGGAATGTGAATAAAAATTGTGGGTAAGTAATACACAAGTTATCAACAATTAAAAATTTTAAAATCACGAGCAAAGAAAAAATAAATAAAAAGAATACAAAATAAACAAAATAAAAATACAAAAGGAGAAAATATGCGTAGGTTTAAAATAACAATATTTTCAATACTATGTGTAGCACTAGTAAGTGTAAGTGTAGTTGAGATGTGGGCGGCGACACAACTAAATTTATCAACATACTTTACAATAGTGTATAGGAATCCAGTAGAAGTATTAACAGTATCTCAACCAATAAATCAATCAGACCCGCTTTGGACAAAGGAAGGACTAAATGCAACTCTTGATGCAAAAGCCACAAAGGTAGAGAGTAATAGTTTACAAACACTTGCTGGATACTTAGTAGATAGTAATGGGGATAATAATCCAGATGGAGTAAAATATGGGGTTGACGAATATGACTCGGCTCCCGTGTATAGGAATATAGACCTAGTAAATGTAGATATAGCGACTGGTGAAATAATAGGTAAATTAAGCGACCCAAACTACAACTTTGAATGGTATGGAAGAAGTATAACTTTACAACCGGGTACAACACTTGCAAGTGGAAGGACACTAACACAACAAGAGAGTTTTACAGTTGATGTATATACATACTATCCAGATATGTACATAGCAAGATATATACAAGATAATGTACAATACATTAGAATTGGGGAAACCTTAGAAGAATTTAGTAAATTAAAAGATATGCCAGAAGGCATAACCCCAGTATATGTAAAAGGTTGGTATACAGGAACATTTGAAGCAACCATATTTAACGCAGACCATAGCGTAGCAAAAAATAACTATGGCGTAATATGTAGGAGTTATATATACGATAGTACCCCAGTAACAAAAGGTAGTGCTAGTTACTTAATAACAAATTACAATTACAATAATGGAACAACAGACAGCCAAGCAACCGTTAGTACAACCCAAACAAATATGATGCTCTGGGCAAGTAATTTAACAAGAGCATGGGAAAATGCAAATCTAGGTGGAGATTATGACAAAGCAAGTGGAGTACAAGGAGAAAACTATACAGCATATATATACAATTTACTTTATCTAGTTAAATATGCAAATAACAATTCTCAAACAACAGTAGGCTATGGGAATACTTATTCATATTCACCATATAGAAGTGCAAATGCAAGTGATTTTACAAAGGCAGATGGTACAGCACTTACATCAAAGAATAATTATTATATGTCTCAGAAGGGTGGTGGAACAATAGGGGTATACAATAGCGGAAGTAAAAATACAGCAGAATACATACAAAACAGTGAGAGTGGTGGAGAGTATGAAGGGGACTATATGTTATCCCCAACTGGCTATGACGGGGCAGGAATGAATTATGGGTATACATATAGGGCTTATGTAGATAATGGAAAACATGGACTATATTCGCCACAGTTTTTAACCTATACGACAAGTGATGGGAGAAGAGTACTTAGGGACGGCTATGTAGGAAGTGATAAATATACCTCGGTATTTTGTTTAGGTATGGCAAATCCATGGGGAAATGTTTGGACATGGATATTTGGAGCAGGACATATTAGTATAAATGGAGAAATTAGAGAATACATAAATTTTGACGATTATGATTATGAAAGTGGTAATTGGGTACTAACTACATCTTCTTCAAATTCTGCATCAAATGAGTCATTAATGTTAGGAAAAGGTTACGAACAACTAGGCTTTGCATTAAAAAGTGGTAGTGGAAATGGACCAACACATATGTCAGTAGATAGTACAAGCAGTAATACAATGATGTCTTTAATTGGGCTTCCTGACTCGTCTGTATCTTTTACAGGATCGACATCACAAGGTTCGTGCGACTATTATTATGGATATGGATATGGTTCAACTAGTTACATATATGGCTTTCTTCGTGGGGGCAGTACTTCTGATGATGATGCCGGGGTCTTCTACTTGATTCTCCTTATTCTGAGTGATGCTAACGCATTTTGCGGCTTTCGTCCCTCCCTTATTCTCTTATAGAAAAGGGGTTAAGGGGGAAAGAGTTTTGTATAGTAATTAAAAGTGTGTAATAAATGTGGGAGTTTTTATTAGTATAAAGAAATGGGTAAAAGTAGAAAACTAAAAAAATAATGAAAAACCGATAAAAATATTTAACGATTATAATTTAGATAATAATAAAAAAATTGGTAGTAATAAAGAAAAGTATATTTAATTAGAATAATTGACAAAAAGGACAGAAAGTTATAAACTCTTTTCGTTAGACATTTTAATAAGATAGATAGAAGGAAAGAGAAGGAAAATGGAGCACGAGAAGATAGAGAAGAAGTGGCAAGAGATATGGGAGAAAGAAAGGGTATTTCATGCAAAAGATTTTGATAATAAGCCTAAATTTTATGGGCTGATAGAATTTCCATATCCATCGGGAGTGGGGTTACATATAGGGCATATAAAGGCGTTTTCGTCAATGGAAGTAATATCTAGAATGAAAAGGCTACAAGGATATAATGTGCTTTTTCCAATAGGTTGGGATGCATTTGGCTTACCAACAGAAAATTATGCAATAAAGCACAACATACCACCAAGGGTAGCCACTGACGAGAACATAAAGAATATAAAAAAGCAGTTAAAGAAGAGTGGATTTTCATTTGATTGGGATAGAGAGATAGACACGACAGATGAAAACTACTACAAGTGGACACAGTGGATATTTTGTCAACTTTACAAAAAGGGGCTAGCGTACAAGAGTAAGGCACTTGTAAACTATTGTCCTAGTTGTGATGTAATATTATCAAACGAAGAGTCTCAAGGTGGGATATGTGATAGGTGTTCGTCTCAGGTTGTGCAGAAAGAGAAAGAAGTATGGTTTTTAAAGATAAGGGAGTATGCAGAAAGGCTACTTAATGGGCTTGATAAGCTAGACTTTCCTGAAAGAGTTAAGGAAGAGCAAAGGCACTGGATAGGGCGTTCGACAGGAGCGGAAGTTGACTTTGGAATTTGTATAAACAACAAAAAGGTAGACAAGTTAACGGTATATACGACAAGGTGTGATACTTTATTTGGGGTAACCTTTATGGTTGTAGCGCCAGAGCATCCTATAATTGAAAAATACAAAAAGAGCATAGAGAACATAGAAGAAGTAAGGGCGTATCAAGAGAGTGCTAAGAAAAAGAGTGAATTTGATAGAATTCAATTAAATAAGGACAAGACAGGAGTTGAGTTAAAGGGGATAAAGGGAATAAACCCTATAACTAATGAAGAAGTTCCAATATTTATTGCAGACTATGTAATGTTAGGTTATGGGACAGGTGCTATTATGGCAGTTCCTGCACATGATACAAGGGACTATGAGTTTGCAAAGAAGTTTAACATAGACATAAAGCCAGTAATAAAAGGCGGAGATATAGAAAAAGAAGCGTACATAGACATTCAAGACGGAGTTATGATAAATTCTGACTTTTTAGACGGGCTAAAAGTTGAAGAAGCAAAGAAGAAGATGCTTGAATACTTAGAAGACAAGAAAATAGGGCAAGCAAAAGTAAACTATCAAATGAAAGACTGGGCGTTTAATAGGCAAAGGTACTGGGGAGAGCCATTCCCAATTATATATTGTGATAAATGTGGAACTGTGCTTGTTCCAGAAGAAGATTTGCCAGTAAAACTTCCAGCAGTTAAGGAGTTTAAACCATCAAAGAATGGGGAATCTCCACTTGCGCAAGTTGAAGAATGGGTAAACTGCAAGTGTCCAAAGTGTGGTGGAAAAGCAAGGAGAGAGACGGACACTATGCCACAATGGGCGGGGTCAAGTTGGTACTTTTTAAGGTACATGGACCCACACAATGACAAGGAACTTGCAAGCAAGGACAAACTTAAATATTGGGGCCCAGTTGATTGGTATAATGGCGGGATGGAGCATGTTACAAGGCACCTTATTTATTCAAGGTTTTGGAATATGTTTTTATATGACCTTGGGGTTGTGCCTTTTGAAGAACCATATAAGAAAAGGTCGACGCAGGGGCTTGTTCTTGGGGAAGATGGCAACAAAATGAGCAAGAGTCTTGGCAATGTCGTAGATTTTACTGAAATAATTGACAAGTATGGTGCAGATGTTTTAAGGCTATATATTTTGTTTATGGCTGACTATGAAAGTGCGGCGCCTTGGTCAAGCAAAAACATTAATGGGTGCAAGAGATTTCTTGAAAGAGTTGAGAGAATGACAAGTCTTGTTGACAAATATGACGGGGTACATGGTGAGCATATAACAATGCTAAACGAATTGATAAACAAGGTAACAAATGACATAAATACACTTAAATTTAACACAGCAATTTCTGCACTTATGACTTTTGTAAACAACATTTATCAAGACAAGTATTTGTCAAAAATTGAGTTTAGCGAATTTTTACAACTTTTATATCCTTTTGCCCCACATTTTGCAGAAGAGATGAACGAAAGACTTGGCAATAAGACATATATTTGCAAGTCAAATTGGCCAGTTGAGAAAGAAGATAATTCTAAGAAAATGATTAATCTACCTGTTCAAGTAAATGGGAAGATGAAAGAGTTGATTAAGGTTGAATTTGACATTTCAAAAGAGGAAGTTTTAAAACTGATTGAAAATAATGAAAAACTGGCAGGGTTTATTGCTGGTGGTATTAAAAAAGTTATTTTTGTTCCAAATAAAATTATTAATTTGATAGTTTAAAATTAAAAGTTCTCTTGCAAATTTACAAGAGAACTTTTATACTAATGTATATTTTAATTATAATTTTTAAATAACAAATTTGCTTTGATTATACACAAAAAAGGGGAAAGACATAAATGTATGAGATTTTAAGTCCAGCGGGCAATATGGAAAAGTTAAAGACGGCTGTCTATTTTGGGGCGGACGCAGTTTATTTTAGTGGCAAGAACTTTGGGCTTAGGGCGTATGCAAATAATTTTACAAATGAAGAGATAAAGGAAGCAGTGGAATTTTGTCATAGTAATAAGGTAAAGGCATATGTAACAGTCAATATTGTCGCTCACAATAGTGATTTTTTGAATTTAAAGGACTATTTAATATATCTTGATAAGTGTGGTGTAGACGGGCTTATAATTTGCGATATTGGAATTATGGAGTATGTGAAAAAATATATTCCAAACATGCCTATTCATGTTAGTACTCAGGCTAATGTTACAAATAAGTATACGGCAAAGTTTTTAGCGGACTTTGGCGTAAAGAGAATTGTACTTGCAAGAGAACTAACGCTTAGTGAGATTAAGGAAATACATGATTATGTCGGGGATAAGGTTGAACTTGAAGCCTTTGTACATGGGGCAATGTGTATAAGTTATTCGGGCAGGTGTTTACTTAGTAATTTTTTGTCAAACAGAAGTAGCAACAAAGGAGAGTGTATTCAAGCGTGTAGGTGGAAGTATATGATACACGAAGTATCAAGGGAAAACGAACTACTTCCTATTGAAGAAGATAAGTATGGAACATATATTTTAAACAGCAAAGACCTTAACATGATTGAGCATTTAAAAGACCTTATAGATTGTGGAGTTACGAGTTTTAAGATTGAAGGAAGAATGAAAACTTCATATTATGTAGCAACTGTTGTCAATGCTTATAAAAGGGCGCTTAACGATGTTTTAGAAGGTAATGCGTTTGATGGTAGTCTTGTAAAAGAGTTAGATAAGGCTAGTAACAGGGGGTATACAACAGGGTTTTACTATAAGGACAAGAAAAAAGAAGAAAGCGAATGTTTAGAAAGTAGTGAGCCTAAGCAAACGCATGACTTTGTAGGGGTAGTTGTTTCTAGCGATGGCAAAAAAATTTGTGTTGAGCAAAGAAATAGATTTAAGGTAGGCGACAGTCTTGAAGTTTTATCTCCGACTCAAAATTTTAATAAGGTTATCAAAATTGAAAAAATGTACAATAAAAATAATGAAGAGATTATGGACGCAAAAAATGTTCAAGAACAAGTTTACATATGTTCTAATTTAAACCTTCAAAAAGGAGATATTTTAAGGAAGGAGAGATAAGATATTTAATATAAATACATTCTTTATAAAAAACTAACAAATGAGAATAATTTTTTATAGAAGAAAATTAATATAAAAATGTCAATTGAATTCAAAGTTAGTAAAGCAAAAGGCTTTTATAAAAAGAAGGTTTCTTTAAATTATCTAACTTTTAGGGGTAATTTACAAATAGTTAAGATTTTTATATTAGTTTTAATTAAACTAAACACTTTATTTGTACTGGCATTGCAAATGAAAAAAGACTTAGAAAAATTCTAAGTCCTTTTTAGTAAAAGTTTTGTTATGGTGCTGGAGTTACACCAATGTAGTTAGTTATTGTATCTCTTACTCCTGGGAAGAAAGTAAAGATAACTATTGCAGCACAAATAATTATGAATATAAGTTTAAGCAAATCAGATTTTCCCCAAATAGCACTAAGTCCTACACAAATCATAAGTGCCATAGGTGCATACAAGCCGACATAATTTATAATGTCATAAATGACACCGCTAGTTGGCAAGAAATGATAATAATTTTCGACAATTAAGAGAGCGTATCTTATTATCATAATGATTGCAATGAGTTCACCTAAAAATAATAGTAATTTTTTAATTGGATTTTCTTCTTCCATTGTAAAAACTCCTTTTGTATTATTAATGATAATATAACATTAAAGAGTGATAAAATCAATAAAAAATAATTTAAATCTAAAAAATTTGTACAAAGTGCAAAAAAAAGTTTTAAAAAACAAAAAAAGGATGTAAAATATAAAAGACATTAAAAGGAAGTAAAAGACATGGAAGATTGTATTTTTTGTAAGATAGTAAAAGGGGAGAGCCCTAGTTATAAAATTTATGAAGATGAATATACATATGCTTTTCTTGATATAGCAAAAAAGCAATACGGGCACACTCTTGTAATTCCAAAAGAACACTTTGTCAATTCTATTGATTGCACAGAAGAGTTGTTGCAAAAGGTAATACTAGCAGTTCAAAAGATTGCAAGGCATTATGTAAACGACCTTAAATTTAGTGGGGTTTTGATAATGAATGCAAATGGGAAAGAAGCAGGGCAAGTGGTTGATCATTTGCATTATCATATAATACCACATGGAGACAGTGAAAATAGAAGTAGCGATGAAGATTTGAGTTTGCAACAGCAAAGGCTAAAACTAAATTAATAAATTGCTCGTAAGATTTTAATTTTAAGGTAACTTTATTTAGTATTTGAGATTAAAACAAAACTAAAAAATAAGTGTTAAGGTTACTTAATTTTGAAACTAGTAAAATAAAGTAAATTATAAAAAAATATATTTTACTATATTAGTTTTTGAAATAGTAAACTAAAATTAGTATTTTTACATAAATAGAAGTGCAATTTGACAAATAAAACAAATAAAGACAAAAATAGAAAAATAAATCTATTATTTTTTAGTATTTAGTAAAAAGTATTTGTTAATATAACCTGTGATTACTCATAGGAGATAAAAGGGTATGGGGAGAAAAGCAGGTAAAGTAATTGATTTAAAAAAGAATGGAGTGTTTGGGTTTTTAAAATATTTTCTTTATTTTGTTTTATTTTACATATTTTTTAATGCAAAGATAATGGGTGTTTATTCGCCAAGTTTTTTTGGGTTTTTCTTGTCTCTTGCTTTTCTTGGAGAAAACATATATTATTTATCCTTGTCGTATATGGCGTCCCTTGTTTTACATGATGCCAGTGTTTTTTCGATTATTTTTGGGCTTATTTGTTGTTTAACTGGTGGGCTTATTTCTTTTTTGTATAAGAAAAGCAATAAAAAGGCGTCATTGTGGCTTTTGAGTCTTTATACTTTTTTAATAGGCATAATTTATGTATATTTTCAATTTGAAAGCATTGAGAGTGTTTACATAAGTATTGTAGATGTACTTTTAAATATTGTGTTTATGCTTTGTTGTTCCAATTTTTTTAAGGTTTTGTCTTCGAGAAAATTTAACCTAAATCTAAATGTAGATGAGATTGTATGTGGGGGAGTATTACTTGCAATATTTTTTTGTGGACTACAAAATATTAACATTTTTGCTTTTGACATAGTAAAACTTGTTGGGTTTATGATTGTGTTATTTGGTGGCTATATGTTGCCAAATGGGTTTAATGTTGTGCTTGGAGTTGTTGGTGGGTTGGGGGCGTTTTTGTGTGCTGGGGCACTTGAATATGTTACACTATTTAGTGTGGTGGCGGTAGGAAATTATATTTTTAAAAGTTTAAATAGAGTTTATTCTGTTATAGTTTTATTGGCTATTGATGTTTGTTTAAATTTGTTCTTGAAGTTGTTTGGGGTAGTAAATATTTGGACTTTTATGCCGACAGTTACTATTAGCATTGTTTATCTTATAATCCCTTCAAAGATTTTAAAAGATGCAAGTAGGAATATGTTTTTATATAGGGAAGATAATACGCTTAAAAATATTTTAAATCAAAACAAAATGCAAACAAGCAAAAAACTTTTATATACGGCTGAGATTTTTTATGAAATGGATAAGAGTTTTAGAAAACTTGTTAAAGGGCACTTGGATGAAAAGGGTGCAAAAAGTATGCTTTGTAGTGAAGTAATAAGGGAAAATTGTGAGAATTGCAATAACAAGGTTAAATGTTTAAGGGGTTTTAATTCTGAATTAAAAAAGATTTTTGAAAACCTAATTAACGCTGGGTTCGAAAAAGGAAAAATTACGCTTATTGACCTTCCACAGTATTTAACTATGAGATGTGTTAAATTAAATCAGGTTGTAAATTCTCTAAATTCTCTTCTTCAAGATTATAAAAATTATGCAAAGATAAATTCTGATCTTGATAGTAGCAAGTTATTGATTGCCGAGCAGTTAAAAGGAGTTTCGCATATATTAACTGAACTTTCAAAAGAAGCAAATGAGACAGTAAATTTAGACCACAAGTTTGAAAAACAGATAAAAGAGAGTCTTATTTATAACGACATTGTTCCAAGTGAAGTTGTTTGTTTTGAGAAAGATGAAAAAACGAATGTTGTTTCTATGATTTTACGCACAATAGATTTTGACAATGACAAGATATTAAAAGTATTAAATTCTTTTTGCCCAAGTAAAATGGTGCTTGATGAAATACTTCCAAGTATAGATAGCAATTTAACCTATGTATCATACAAAACAGCCCCAACTTATGATATGGCAATAGGAGTTGCTCAGATGACAAAGGGTGGAAATGATAATAGCGGAGATACTCATTCAATGATAAAACTATCAAGTGGTAAGTATATGATGGCAATATGTGATGGAATGGGGTCAGGAGAAAAGGCAAGTAAAAAGAGTGAAACTTCAATAAATTTAATTGAGAATTTTTATAAAGCAGGGTATGATGACGAGACGATTTTGTCTTGTGTAAATAAACTTCTTAATCTTACAAGTGAAAATGTTTTTTCTGCATTAGATGTTAGTGTTATTGATTTAAAAAATGGCGAAGTAGATTTTATAAAACAAGGGGCAACAGTGGGGTACATTAAAAATGGAGAAGAAGTTTCAAAAATAGAAAGTAATAGTTTGCCGCTTGGCATACTAGATGAAATATCTCCACGAGTTACTAAAACAGTTTTAACGCCAGATGATTTTGTTGTTATGATGAGTGATGGCATTGTCGATGCACTAGGAGAAGAAAATTTAGAAGAATATTTAAAATATATGCCTTCAAAAAGTCCGCAAGAAGTGGCAGACTGCATTTTAAATAAAGCAAAATTAACACAAAAAAACTATCCAAATGATGACATGACAGTTCTTGTTGGAAAGTTATATTACAACTATGCATAAATATTCACAATTGTGAATAACCTGTGAATAGAGCCGTTAAAAATGGATATTTTTATGCAAATTTATGAATAAAAGTTGTTTTTTTATTAGAAAGTTCATAAGATAAATAGCCTACTATTACTAATTTTTAATATAAGATTTTAGTTATAAATTTTAAATTTATAAAAAATTAAAATCTACTATTGAAATTAATAAATATTTAGTATATAATTTTATTACTATGGAAAAAGAAGTTTTAGAAAGTATAAAAAAATATAACATGATAAAGCCTGGCGAAGTTATAGGAGTTGCAGTAAGCGGTGGGGCAGACTCTATGGCTTTACTTAATTTTTTAAATGAACATAAAGAAGATTTAGATTGTGAAGTTGTAGGAATTACTATTGATCATATGCTAAGGGGAGAAAACTCATTAGGAGACGCTTTATTTGTAAAAACATATTGTAATGATAATGGAATTCCATGTTGGAAGTTTTCTGTTGATGCTAGACGAGTTGCAGATAGTAAAAATATTGGAGTTGAAGAAGGGGCAAGGATAGCAAGGTATGGTGTTTTTGAAAAATTGCTTGAAGAAAATAAGGTAGATAAAATTGCTCTTGCACATCACTTATCAGACCAAGCGGAAACTATTTTGATGCACATTTTGCGTGGGGCTGGTCTTAATGGGGCGTGTGGAATGGAGCAAGTTAGACAGGGAAATTATATAAGACCTTTTTTAGATATTAGTAAAGAAGATATTTTAAAGTACTTAGCAATAAATGACATAAAGTATGTTGATGACGAAACAAATATTGATACAACTTATAATAGAAACTTTCTTAGGAATATAATAATGCCAGAACTTAAAAAAAGGTGGGAAGGCGTTGAGCAAAATTTAGTTAATTTTAGTAAGGCGTGCCGAGAAGATAATGAATTTATTTTAAGTCATGTAAGACGAGATGGGGTTATAATAAATGATAAAACGGCTAAAATTCCTTTGATGTATTTTCACTATGAACCTAGTGTAATAAATAGAATTATTTTTGATACGCTTTCAAAGATTGGAGTTACACAAGATATTGAAAGAAAGCACATTGAACTTATAAAGTCTCTTGTAAATATGGAAAATGGTAAAAAAATAAATCTTCCAAATTCTCTTGTTGCACAAAAAGAATATGATTATATAACTTTATTTATTCATGAAAAGAAAGAAATAGTTGAGACTTATCCTTTTGAGGTTGGAAAAATTAATTTTGCAGATGTTTGCATTATTCAAGTTAAAAGAACTAAAAAGTTTGATAATGAAGAAGGAGTTCTTTTAATGGATTGCAAAAAAATTCCTGAGACTGCGATTTGGAGAACAAGGAAAGCAGGAGATGTTTTCACTAAATTTGGTGGCGGAAGTAAGAGTTTAAAGAGTTATTTAATTGATAAAAAAATACCAAATAGGTTAAGAGATAGCCTTCCTGTTCTTGCTGACAATAATGAAATTCTATGTATTCTTGGCGTTGAAATAAGTGATAAGGTCAAAATAGATAACAATACAAAAATGGCATATAGCGTAAAGAAAAAGGAATTTACAAAGTAGTTAAAAGTTATTGACTTATCAACATTTTTTTAAAAAATTCAATTTATTAATAATTATAAAGTTTAGTGAATTTTTACTCAAAAATGTGCATAACTATGGAGTTATCCACAAAAGTTATCCACTTATCCACATTTTTGACGCAAAAATAGAAGAAATAGTTTGCTTATTTCTCCTATTTTTTTTGTATTTAATTGTGGATAACTCTAAGATTATCGACAAAAATCTCTACAAATATACACGACAAAAATTTTATTGTCAAACAAATTATGCATAAATTTTATACATTTTAAAAATTTATTTTTTGATTTTATTTTTTGTTTTTAAAATTTTTCAATAACTTAAATAAAATGATATTGCAAAAGAAATTTTTTATGAAGTTAAATCAAAAAATATTAGAATAAATTTTTTTTAAATTTTCATACTAAGTGTATGGATAATATTATTGCAGAAAAAAGGGTGCTTGGTATTAAAAAAGAGTTTTTAGATAGCCCTGACATTATTACAAAAAATATTGATTTAGGCAAAAAAAAGATGTCTATTATTTTTATTGATGAGTTGTGCAATCAAGAAGAAATTAATAGAAGCATTATTTTTCCCATAAATAGATTTATAGAAAAAGATTTTACGCTTGAAGAATTACAAGATGAAATAATTAATTTTTGCAATGCCGAGATTTTGGAAGAAAAAGATATTGAAAATAAAATTCTCAGGGGTTTTGCCGTTTTATTTATAGATGGAGATAATAGGGCTCTTGGGTTTAATACTGTAATGTATCCTGGGCGTGGGGTAGAAGAGCCACCGACTTCAACGGTAATTAGTGGACCAAGAGAAGGATTTACGGAAACACTAAAAATTAATTTATCTTTAATAAGAAAAAGACTTCCATCAAAAAATTTAAAGGTAGAAGAGATAGTTGTTGGAAGGCGGACTAAGACAAGAGTAAACCTAGTTTATTTTAATGACATTGTAGATATAAAAGTAGTTGATGAGATAAAAAAGAAACTATCAAATTATGATATTGATGGGGTAATGGATAGTTATTATTTAGTTAAGTTTTTAGAAAACAAGCCAAATTCAATTTTTAGACAAGTTGGTAATTGCGAAAAGCCTGACATAGCGTGTGCAAAAATACTTGAAGGTAGGGTGGTAATTCTTGTTGATGGAACGCCGATTGCACTTACTATTCCATATATAATGTTTGAAGATTTTCAAAGTAGTAATGACTATTATTCAGATGCTCATAGAGTATCAATATTGAGAATAATAAGGGTACTCGGACTTTTTATTTCAATATTTTTACCTGGAATGTATATTGCCTTGCAACTTTATCATTATAAAGTATTACCTCTTAAATTTTTAGTAACCATTGTTAATACGACTCAAAACTTGCCACTTAATCCCTTTCTTGAAATCTTTTTTATTATAGTATTATTTGACATATTGTTTGAGGCAAGTGTTAGGATGCCAAAGTATCTTGGTATGGCAATTTCAATAGTTGGGGCATTAATTTTAGGAGATACCGCAGTTAAAGCAGGGCTAGTGAGTCCGCCAGGAGTTATGATTGTTGCTTTGAGTGCTATAACTGTATACATAATTCCAAATCAAAGTTCGCAAATATCTCTACTTAGAATTGTTTTTGCAATAATAGGTGGAACGCTAGGTTTTCATGGAATTATTTTAGGAATGTTATTTTTAATAGTTTATTTGTGTAATTTTGATAGTTTTTCGACCCCATATCTTGCACCTTATACGCCATATATCAAGGGAGATTTAAAAGACTTTGTTTTAAAAGATAGTTTAACAACGATGACTTCTCGTCCAGAAAGTATTCCAAATAAGAATAAGACAAGAATGATAAGAAAGGAGAAGGAAGATGCAAAAGACAGTAACAACTAGACAACTTATTTTTATTCTTGTCATAAGTGTTTTGACTCTTAAAGTTTTATTTTTGCCAAATGTTCTTGCAACAAACATTGGGCGAGATGGTTACATATTTTTATTTTTTATGTTATTTATGGATTTCTTAGTGCTTCTTATGCTTTTATACCTTATGAACAAGTATAAGGATAAAACATTTTATGAAATGCTAGAAAGTATGGTTGGTAAAATTGGTGCAAAAATTATAATGTTTTTATTGTTTTTGTATTTCTTAACTAGATGTTGGACTAGATTTCAAACAAGTTTTATTTATCTTAACGAAAATTTATATACTTCTTTTGATTGGTATATCTTTGCTTTTCCTATTTTAATAGTTGTAGTCTTTTGTGTTATGCAGGGAATAAAGGCTTTTGCTCGTCTTAGTGAATTTTTTGTGCCGGTTATTATATTTGGGTTTTTGGTTGCTTTTATTGTTGGAGTTGTAAGGGCAGATTTTACAAACGCTCTTCCATTTCTTGAAAATGGGCTTAACTTTATGCTGTCTTCACATAAATATTCGCTTTGGTTTGGAGATTATTTAATTCTTATTTTATTTTTCGGACGAGTAAAGATGGATAAGAAATTTAATTTAAAAGTTATTTTATCTATGCTAAGTCTTATTCTTATTATTGCTACTTTTTATGCTGTGTTTTACTTTACTTACAACTATAATACTGTTTGTCATATTAATGCAATTTCTGATATTATGCAGTTTTTGCCATCTGTATCTGATATAGGTTCATTTGACTGGATTTTGATTTTAATTTGGGATATTGCTTTATTTCTTGACTTAACACTTAATACTTTTGCTGCGGTTTTTGCTTTTTCACAAGTGTTTACAAAAAAAGGTAGTGCTATTGTCGCAACAATTATTCTTCTTGTTATTTTACTGATTAATTATTTGCTTAACTTTAATGTATTTATGTCTATGTTAATTTTTAGGGATTATTTGTGGTATTACAATGTTTTAGTTCAAGGCGGGATTCCATTACTCTTATTTATTATCGGACTTTGTAAAAGGAGAAAGAAAGATGAAGTACCTGTGGCACAATAAGATTTTACTTGTGATACTTATTTTATTTGTTGTTATGTTTCCAGTGGCAATAAGTCTTCCGCAACAAAGCAGGTCGGAAAATATTGTAACTGCTATAGGTATTGATAAAAGTGGGGAAGAATATGAAGTGTCCCTTCAATATCTAATACCATATGCTGGTAGTAGTCAAGACGCACTTAAATGTGCGTCAATGAAAGGAAGGACAGTTGGGGAAGCGATTGAAAAATTTAACTTAGATTTTGGTAAAGTTTCAGGATTTGCGCATTGCAGGGTAGTAGTATTTAATGATGAAGCAAGTGATGGTAATTTAACAGAAGTTTTAGATTATCTTCAAAGAATAAAAACAAACACTAACAACATTTATTTAGTTAATACAAAAGATAGTGCAAAGGACCTTCTTGCAAGCGTTCAAGATTTGAATAGTGAGTTTTATGTTATTTTAAGTAGAGACAGTGTTGCAGGTCAGCATAATCATTATCAATCTTTAAAAAGTTTTGGGGAATATTATGACTCAATACTTGGACCTGTAAAGTGCATTGCAATAAATAATATTGATTTAGAAAATAATCAGGGAACAGGAACTAGTGGAAGTAGTAACGGAGCAGAGGGTGGTGGCGGAAATAGTAGTGGAGAAAGCAGTAGTTCAAGTTCTGATAGTAGCCAAGGTGGTTCGAGTGGTGGAAGTGGAAGTTCAAGTGGAGATAGCCAAAGTAGTAGCGGGGGAGATGCAAGTAAGAGCAGCAAAATAAAAAATGATGGCAAACTAATAATAATTAAAGACTCTAAAAGGCTTATAACACTTTCGCCAGAAGAAAGTGATAATCTAAATTGGTTTAATGCTGATGTTAAGGATATGACCTTGCAAATAACAGATTTTACAGATGAGATTTACAAAAATGTTGACATTACTTTTGATATATCAAAAAGATATAGCAAAATTGAAACTTATTTTAAAGATGGAAGCCCAAGATATAAATTAAAACTCAGTGTTAATGCAACGATAATTGAAGTTATAGAAGATGAAATAACAAAAGTCGAATTTGTGCCTATAAACAATTTGTTTTCAAATAAACTAAAGGTTTTTATTGCAGAAAAGATAAAAGAAAAATTGAAAAAAGCAGAAGAAAATTTTAAAGAGTATAGATATGATGTAGTTGACTGTTATGAAACTTTTCATAAATTTAACACAAGAGAGTTCAAAAAATATTTAGATAGTTTAGGCGATGATGAGTACTTTTTAGATAATATAATTTTTGAATATGAAGTTGATATAAGGCAGTGGGATTAAAAAATAAAAAATCAAGGCAAGAAAAGTCTTGATTTTTTTTGATAAATTTGGTATTATCATTTTCAAGAATAATTTTTACTTATAAAAAAAGTAAAAGTTTATTCCTTCTTGCTCTTTAACTTAAAGAGCCGAATAAGTCCAAAAGGAGGTTAAGAATTAATGTCAAATTATGAAGTTTTGTACATCGTTTCTCCAACGCTTAGCGAAGAAGAAAGAGAGGCTCTCATTACAAAGTTCAAAAACTATGTAGAGCAAAATGGTGGAACAATTAGCGGGATTGATAAGTGGGGAATGAAAACCCTTGCATATCCAATCAAGTTTAAGAAAGAAGGTTTTTATGTTTTAATGACTTTCTCAGCACCAAGTGAAACTAGTATTGCAATGGGAAAATTGATGCTTATTACTGAAGGTATATTAAGACACATTATTGTTAAAAAGTAATTACTAAATTATGAGGAGAAGTTATGAATAAGGTTATTTTAATAGGAAATTTGACTAAGGACCCAGAATTGTCAACAACTAATAGCGGTATAAACTATTGCAGATTTACGCTTGCTGTTCCAAAGAGATTTGTTAGCAATGGAGATAGAGAAGCAGAATTTATAAACATTGTTGTATGGAGAACGCAAGCAGATAATTGCCACAAGTATCTTAAAAAAGGTAGTAAGGCTGGTGTGGTTGGAAGTTTGCAAACAAGAAGTTATGACGCACAAGATGGAACAAAAAGGTATGTTACAGAAGTAGTTGCTGATGAAGTTGAGTTTTTGAGTTCTAAAAACACAGACTCGTCAAATGCAAGTGTTGATGATAGTGTAAGTACAAGTGGTAATAGTGAACTTGAACCTATTGAAGATGACTCTCTTCCATTTTAAATTAAAAGGAGAAGTTAAAGTTTCATGAGTGAAGAAATGACTAAGGAAGTAATAAAAGAAGTTAGCGAAGAAAAATTCGTTAAAAAGTCAAAAAGACCTAGTAGAAAAAAGGTTTGTATGTTTTGTGCAGACAGAAGTAAAAAAATCGATTATAAAGATGCAACAACACTAAAAAGATTTGTAACAGAAAAGGGAAAAATTGTTCCTAGAAGACAAACTGGTACTTGTGCTATGCATCAAAGAGAAATTACAACTGCTGTCAAAAGAGCAAGGAATATGGCTATACTTCCATTTAAGGGCGAATAATAGAATTATTTAATAATTTTTGATTAATTTTAATATATAAAGAAAAAGACTACAAAAAAAGTGGTCTTTTTTTTATTTGTTTGATATAATAAAATAGTTAGAAGATTTTTAATCTTTAATTGAAATATTTTTTTACTTTTAAATAAATTTTTTAAATTATAGTATTATAGTAAAATATGGGGGGTAAAGCAGCATGAGTAAAAAGTCAAATGATTATGAAGATTACTTATTTGGGGATTCTCTTATAAAAAGGACTCTTATGGCGGCGGCTTTTCCTGCTCTCATTAGGCAAGTTACAAAGGAAGATGGTGTTTTCTATGAAGGGTTTTTACCTGGATTTCCATATAGTGATGTTGATGATATGGAAGATGAAAATGAGTGCGTTGAATTGCTACAAGATATGTTAGACGATGAGATTGAAAAGTTGGTTGTTGATGGCAAAGAACTTCCAGATGTTGAAAGCGATGAAGAATTACTTAAAGAATATCCAGAATATAGAATTGTCTATCTTGATATTAATGTTTATGCTGAGCCTGATGAAAAGTGCTCGCATGATTGTCAGCATTGTCATGAAAATTGTGATGATGACGAAGATGACGACGAAGAAGATTACAATTTTGAAAAAGACAGAGATGTTTATAATGAATTAAATAATGATGAATACGATGACGAAGATGACGATAACGATGGTGTAGACTATGATGACGAAGATTATTTAGATGACTATGAAGAAGATGAAAATGACAAAAAATTATTACAGAAAATTGCACCAAAATACATGGAATATAAAGATGATGATTAAAAGAGAGAAAAATGAATACAGATAAAATTATTATTTTATGTGGGCCAAGCGGAGTTGGGAAAACAAGTGTGGTTAGGGCCTTTTGTCAAAAATATGGGGACAAATTTGCTAAATGCATATCCTGCACAACACGGAAAAAGCGTGAAGGGGAAACAAATAATATAGACTATTATTTTTTGTCAAGAAAAGAGTTTGAAGACAAATTAAAGCAAGGAAAATTTGTCGAGTATAATCTTTTTGATAATGAGTATTATGGCACACTTTTTAGTGAGATTGAAAAGTATTATGGCAAGAAAAATTGCGTTTTAATAATTGACCCTTTTTCTGTATGTAGAACAAGGGAGTTGGATTTTTTTAAAAACAAAAAAACGACAACCTTTTTTTTGGACGCCGATGATGACGAGTTAAGGAGAAGATTGAAAGACAGGGGAGAAAGTCAAAGTGAGATTGATAGAAAATTAGTTAGAGCAAAAGAAGAAAGAAAAAACTCACTTTGCTGTAATTATATAGTTTATGTTGAAGATATAGATGCTATGATTGATAAAATTTATAATGTACTTGATAAGGAAGATTAATTTATGCAGAAGAAAAAACTTATTGTAGATTTTGATGATACTATTGTTGAGTCAATTTTCCTGCAAAGAGTAAACAGGTTTTTAAAAACAAGTTATACTTTTGATAATTTTACAAATTATTATATAGATGATATTGTGCCAATAGATAAAAGAAATGAATTTTTTGACTCATTTTGTGATACTAATCCATATAGTGATGTAAAATTAGTTGATGGGGCAAGAGAAAGTTTAGAAAAACTTAGTAAAGTATATGATATTTATATTTGTTCTGGTTGCGTTATGTATAATATGCCAAATAAGTCGGCGCAGATATTTGCATATAAATATGAATTTTTAATTAATAATTTTCCATTTTTATCTCCACAAAAGTTTATTTTTACAAATTCAAAGGAAATAATTTCAGCAGATATAATGATTGATGATTATTTGTCAAATTTAAAAGGCAATATAAAACAAAAATTTTTATTTACAAGTTATCATAATAAAAATTTTAGCGATAAGGAACTTGAAGAAAAAGGTATTAAAAGAGTAAATAGTTGGAAAGAAGTTTGTCAAATTTTATTATGAGGAAACTCGTTATAATTGTCAAAATAACTTGCAAGTAGTAAAAAAAAAGACTAAACTAGAACTATGATTATTTGCGGTAATGTTGAAGATATAATATTTAGGAATGAAGATAATGGATATACCGTTATTAATATAGATTACGAAGGGAAACTGCTAACTTGTGTTGGTAAGTCAATTGCTGTCAACATTGGAGAAGATGTTGAACTAGAAGGAGATTATGTAAACAATTCTAAGTTTGGCAAGCAATTTGCGTTCACAAGGTTAACTGCTATTGAGCCAAAGACTATTGAAGGTATTAAGAAATATTTGTCAAGTGGGCTTATAAAGGGAGTTGGGGAGTCAACTGCTGAAAAGATAGTAGACAAATTTGGTAAAGATAGCCTAGATATTATTAATTTTTCGCCAGTAAGGTTAAGCGAAATAAGTGGAATAAGTACAAAGCGTGCACTACAAATAGGAGAGAGTTTTAGCCAAGCAAGAAATGTTCAAAATGTAGTTATGTTTTTGCAACAATATAATATAACAATAAATTTAGCGCTAAAAATTTTTAATGTATATAAAGATAAAACAATTAGCATTGTATCAAATAACCCTTATAAACTCGTTGAGGACATAGACGGAATAGGTTTTTTATCGGCTGACAAAATTGCAATTAGCATGGGGTTGTCTGAAACATCTGACTTTCGTGTGCGTGCAGGCATTTTACATATATTAAAAGATAGCAGTGAGAAATATGGTCATACATATTTAACAAAGGACGAGTTGTATTCTCAGGTTTTTGAATTGCTTAAAATTGACGAGATTACACTTCAAAATCTGTTTGAGCAAGAACTTGAAAAACTTCAAATTGAGAGTTCTATTAAAATATTTGAATATAAAGATAAATTATGTGTTTGCTCAAAAAGTTTCTATTATATGGAGTCGACAATAGCAGGAAAACTAATTTTGCTTGATTTATCAGAAGTAGATGTAAATGTTGATGTTGATGAAGAAATTAGGGAATATGAAAGAATTAACAAAATGGTTTTACATCCAACTCAAATAGAAGCAATTTCAAGAGCGGTAAAGGGGAAAGTAACGGTTATAACAGGTGGACCTGGTACTGGTAAAACTACGATTGTAAAATGTATTTTACAGGCATGTAAAAATTACACAAATAAAATTTATTTACTTGCGCCAACTGGGAGAGCGTCAAAAAGGTTAAGTGAAGCGTGTAATTATGAAGCGAGCACTATTCATAGAGCACTTGAAGTAACTTTTAAAGAGAATGAAAGACCAGTTTTTAAATATAATGAAAAGAATAAATTAGTTGCAGATGTTGTTATAGTTGATGAGATGTCAATGGTTGATGTCAATCTTTTTAGTTGTTTACTTAGGGCACTACCTAATACTTGCAAACTAATTCTTGTTGGAGATAAAGACCAGTTGCCTAGTGTAGGGGCTGGGAATGTTTTAAAGGACATAATTGAAAGTAAGGTTATTGATTGTGTCAAATTATCACATATTTATAGGCAAGACGATAAAAGCCTTATTGTAACTAATGCTCATCTCATTAATGAAGGTAAAATGCCAGAACTAACAAATAAAAGTACTGACTTTTTCTATGAAAATAAAGACACTCCTGAAAATATGTTTGATTGCGTTGTGCAACTTATAACAAAACGGCTTCCAAAATTTATTAACTGCGAGCCACAGGATATTCAAGTTTTATGTGCCATGCGGTCTGGTGCGTGTGGAGTTGAGAGTTTAAATAAGACTTTGCAAGAACTCATAAATCCACCTAGTTTTAAGAAAAGAGAAATTCAATTTGAAAATAGAGTTCTTAGAGAAGGCGATAAGGTAATGCAGATTGTAAATAATTATGACTTGAAGTGGAACAGGGTGCACGACGATGGGCGAGTTGAAGAAGGAACAGGCGTTTTTAATGGAGATATGGGGAAAATACTTAGAATTGATTATCAGACAAATGAAACGCTTGTTTGGTTTGATGATGACAGAATGGCAACATATTCAAAAATGGAAGTATCCGAACTCTTTATTTGCTATGCAACGACAATACATAAGAGTCAAGGGAGTGAATTTGATGCGGTAGTAATACCAGTAGTAAGCGGTTCGCCACAAATTATTACTAGAAATTTATTATATACAGCAGTTACTAGGGCAAAAAAACTAGTTGTTCTTGTTGGCCCAAAGAAAAATATCGCAAGAATGGTTTACAATAATTATACTACAAAAAGATATACGATGCTTGAAGAATTATTAAGATTACAAAAGCAAAAGGCAATGGATATGTATGGAGAATAACATAAAAGAAAAATTTTCAAGAGAGTTATTTGGAGAAGCCTTTACTTGTTTTAATTGCAATGATGAAAGGGTAGATAATAACTATAATTATTTATGTAAAAAATGTTTTGATAATATAACCTTTATTACTCGTGCGTGTGAGAGATGTGGAGATAAAGTAAACGAGTTTAATAGGTATTGTGATAATTGCAAAGAAGACGGAGTATATAACTTTGACAGTGTTATTTGTGTAGCAAAACTTGATGGCGTAGCAAGAGAACTTGTTTATAAATTAAAGTTTGGTGGCAAGAGATTTTTAGCAAAGTGCTTGGCTAAGTTTATGGCTAAGAGATTTTTAGAGATATTTAGTGATAAAGTTGACTATATTTGTTATGTTCCAATAACAAACAAAAGAAGAAAAGAGCGTGGGTATAACCAAACAGAAGAAATGGCGTTTGAATTTTCAAAGTTGACAAATATAAAGGTGTATAAAAATTTATTTTTGAAGATAAAGGATACAACCGACCAAACAAGACTAAATAGAGATGAAAGAAATAAAAATTTAAAAGATGCTTTTGTTATTATTGATAATGCAAAATTAAAAAACAAAGTTGTTTTAATAATTGACGATGTTTTTACAACTGGGGCAACTATGAATGTGCTTGCAAATTTGCTTCGCAAGAAGGGCGTAAAAAGAATATATGGGCTTACTTTTTGTCATGCATAAATTTAAGTGCAAAAAAGATATTTTTTTGTTAAAAATTAAAATACATAAAAAATATCTTTTATTTTTGTGAAATTTGTAGTAATATACTTTGGATAAGGAGAAGAATATGGGCTTATTTTCTAAAATTTTTCCATCAGCGAACACAAGGAATATAAAAAAACTAGAAAAAATTGCAAATCAAATTGAGGCACTTGACGAAGAGTATTCTAAAAAGACTGATCTTGAACTTATGAAGATGACAGGTATTTTTAAGGATAGGCTTAGTCATGGGGAAACTCTCGATGATATTTTAGTAGAGGCGTATGCAACTGTTAGAGAAGCGAGCAAAAGAGTTTTAAATATGAAGCATTTTCATGTGCAGTTACTTGGTGGTATTGCTCTTCATCAAGGGCGTATTGCTGAGATGAGAACAGGTGAAGGTAAAACTCTTGTTGCAACACTTCCTGCTTATCTTAATGCTCTTGAAGGGAAAGGCGTACACATTGTAACTGTCAATGAGTATTTAGCAAGAAGAGACGCAGACTGGATGGGCAAGGTGCATAAGTTTTTAGGGTTGACAGTTGGAGTCAATGTTGCTGGTATGGATGAAAAGGCAAAAAGAGATGCATATAATTGTGATATAACATATTGTACTAACAATGAACTGGGATTTGATTATTTAAGAGACAACATGGTACAAGACTTGTCTCAAAAAGTTCAAAGAGGGCAACATTTTGCTATTGTTGATGAAGTTGATAGTATTTTAATTGATGAGGCAAGAACACCACTTATTATTTCAGGTAAGGGCTTTAAGTCTAGTGAAATGTATTATACAGCACAGCGTTTTGCTAAAAGGCTTGTAGAAGAAGATTATGAAATAGATGAGAAGTTAAAACAAATTAGGTTGACTGACAGCGGTATTACAAAGGCAGAAACTTTTTTTAAGGTTGACAATTTGTCAGATATTAATAATATTGAACTTATTCATCATATTAATAATGCCTTAAAGGCTAATTTTATCATGAAACGAGATGATAACTATATTGTTAAAGATGGCGAAATTATTATCATTGATGAATTTACAGGAAGATTAATGCCTGGAAGAAGATATAATGAAGGATTACATCAAGCAATAGAGGCAAAGGAAAATGTCAAGATTAAAGATGAGAATAAAACACTTGCAACGATTACATTCCAGAATTATTTTAGGCTATATGATAAACTTAGTGGTATGACTGGTACTGCAAAGACAGAAGAAGCGGAATTTAATGGGATATATAGACTTGATGTTGTAACAATACCAACAAACCTGCCTGTAATTAGAAAAGATTATCCAGATATTATTTATACAACTGAGCAGGGAAAATTTAAGGCAGTTGTTAAAGAAATTGAAAGAATACATGAAAGTGGGAGACCAATTCTAGTTGGTACTTCAACTGTCGAGAAAAGTGAAAAACTAAGTGAACTACTTAGAAGAGAAAAAATTAAGCATGTCGTACTCAATGCTAAAAATCATGAACAGGAGTCAAACATTGTAGCACAGGCAGGTCGAATTGGGGCAGTAACTATTGCTACCAATATGGCTGGTCGTGGTACTGATATTTTACTTGGTGGAAATCCTAAGTTCTTGACAAAACTCGCACTTATTGATAAAGGGTATAACTCAAATGAAATAGAACTTGTATCAGACTATGCAACAAGTCTTAGTGAAGAAATGAAAGAACTCAAAGAAAAATACAATGAGTTATATGAAGAATACAAGAAAGCAACAGATGAAGAAAAGCAAAAGGTTATTGAACTTGGTGGACTTTGTATTATTGGTACAGAAAGGCATGAGAGTAGGCGTATTGACAATCAGTTAAGAGGTCGTGCTGGTCGTCAGGGAGACCCAGGTTCGAGCGTGTTCTTTGTTTCTATGGAAGATGACCTTATTAGGCGTTTTGGTGGGGATAGAATGAAGGCTATTGCTCAGGCGTTTAGGATTGATGATGAGACACCTTTCCAAATAAAAATTTTATCAAAGCAAATTGAAATGGCTCAGAAAAAAATTGAGGCACAGAACTACGCTTCCCGTAAGTTTGTTCTTGAATATGACGATGTTATGAGCAAGCAAAGAGAGATTATTTATAGGGAGAGAAACAAGGTTTTAGAAGGCGTTGATATTCATCAGGAAATTCTTGATATGTTCCCAGATGTTGTAAAGAAAGTAGTTTACAGTGTGATTGATGATGACACTCCATATTTTAATTGGGATTTAGAAAAACTAAATAAAGAACTTGAAGTCAGGCTAATTGAAAAAGGAAGCAATATAATAACAGAAGATTTTGTTGAAGAATGTGAAGTTGAAGATGTTTATAAAAAGGTTCTTGATATTGTAATTAAAAGATATGAAGGAATAATTAATCAAGCAAAGGAACTTGGATTTGACTTTTCAAAATTTGAGAGATATTTCCTACTTAGAGTGGTTGACTCGCTTTGGATGGGGCATATTGACACTATGGAAATATTAAAAAGAGAAATTGGGTTGCAGGCATATGGTGGGCACAATCCACTAGTTGAGTACAAACGAGAAGGCTTTGACTTGTTTGATGAAATGATAGAGAGAATAAGAGAAGATACTTGTACATTCTTACTCAATGTAAAAATTCAGCGTCCACCAGAACTTAAAAAGGTGGAAAGACCAATTCCAACTCAAACAAATCAAAAGTTTGTACAAGCAAAATCAAATAAAACGGTTGGGAGAAATGACCCTTGTCCATGTGGGAGCGGTAAGAAGTACAAGCATTGTTGTGGGAGATAGATATGGTAGTTGATAGTGAAAGAGAAAAATATTTAGCATTAAAAATAAAAAGTGATTATTTAAAGGAGTGTCTTTGACAAGAAAACTCTTGAATTTAATTTAAAAGAAAAGCAAAAAGAGCAGGAAAGTCAAGGCTTTTATGAAAATCTAGAACTTGTCAAACAAAACGGCAAAGAGATGAAGCAAATTGAAGACAAGTTAAATATTATAAAAAGAGTTGAAAAGTACGAAGAAGATATTGAATTTTTACTTGACATATTACAACTTGAAGAGGATGAAAAGAGTAAAAGTGAATTAAATAAAGAATTAAAAAACTTTGAAGAATTTATTGAAGATAAGACCATTGAAACTTTACTAAATGGGAAATACGATGATTGCAGTGCTATTATGTCTATTCACGCAGGAGCAGGCGGCACTGAGGCTCAGGATTGGGCGAATATGCTTTATAGAATGTATGCTAGATTTTGTGAAAAAAACAATTATGATATAAAAATTCTTGATAGTCTTGACGGAGATGAAGCAGGGTTAAAAAGTATAACAATACTCATTTTTGGTGAAAAGCCTTATGGATACTTAAAGGCTGAAAGTGGTGTGCATAGGCTAGTTAGAATTTCTCCATTTGATGCTAATAAAAGAAGGCATACAAGTTTTGCAAGTGTTGAAGTTACGCCTGAAATTCAAGATGACACGGACATTGAGATTGATCCAGATGATATAAGAATTGATACTTATAGAAGTAGTGGAGCGGGAGGACAACACATTAATAAAACAGATTCGGCAATAAGAATAACTCACTATCCAACTGGAATTGTGGTTACTTGTCAAAATGAACGAAGTCAGATTCAAAATAGGGAAATGGCTTTTAAAATTTTAAAAGGAAAATTACTTGCTCTAAAAGAACTTGAAAGACAACAAAACTTAAAGGACATTAAGGGAGATATAAAAAAAATAGAGTGGGGAAGCCAAATAAGGTCTTATGTTTTTTGTCCTTATACAATGGTTAAGGACCATAGGACAGGTTATGAGACTTCAAATATTAATGATGTAATGGATGGAGATGTTAAGCCTTTTATTTTAGATTATTTAAAAAAGAGTTTATCATAAAGGAATAAAAAAATGTATTTTGATAACATTTTGGAAAAAGTAGAGAAAATACAGAAGAAAAAAGATGTCATAATTCTTGGAGTTGAGAGTAGTTGTGATGAAACTTCTATTGCCATTGTGAAAAATGGTAGGGAAGTTTTATCAAATATTATTTCAACACAAATTGACATTCACACTCGTTTTGGCGGTGTTGTGCCAGAAGTGGCAAGTAGAAATCATGTTATGGCAATTGTGGGAGTACTTGAAAGTGCTTTAAATCAAGCAAATATAACAATTGACAAGATTGACGCTATTGCTGTAACTTATGGGGCAGGGCTTATTGGGGCTTTGATGGTGGGGGTTAGTTTTGCAAAAAGTCTTGCGTATGCACTTTCTATTCCTTTGATAGCGGTTAATCATATTAGGGGGCATATGTGTGCAAACTATATAAGTTACAAAGATTTAACTCCGCCATTTATTGGGCTTATTGTAAGTGGAGGACACACGGCAATAGTTGAAGTAAAGGACTATACAACTTATAATTTAATTGGGTCAACACTTGATGATGCGGTTGGAGAATCACTTGACAAAGTGGCAAGAGTTTTAGGACTTGGTTACCCTGGCGGACCAAAGGTAGATAAACTGGCGAGTGAAGGAAATGCAAATATTAAATTTACAAAAGACTCATTGAAAAAAAGTTATGATAGTAGTTTTAGTGGATTAAAAACAGCAGTTATAAATTATGTTCATAAACTAGAGCAAAAGAAAAAGGATATTCCAGTAAGTGATATTTGTGCGTCTCTTGAATACGAGGCGTTTATGCCACTTGTTGAAAAGAGTATAAGGGCGTGCAAGGAACATAGATATGATAAACTTTGCGTTGCAGGCGGAGTGTCTGCAAATAGTTTTTTAAGAAATAAGTTGCTTGACGCAGGAAAGCAAAATGATATAAAGGTGTTTTTTCCAGAACTTAAACTGTGTACAGACAACGCAGCAATGATTGCTAGCATGGGGTATTATAACTTGATGAATAATGTTGGTATTAGCGATATAAATTTAGATGCAGTGTCAAATATACCGCTATAAATTTTTATAAAAATTTTATAATTTAGGTGTAAAGAAAGTAAACTGCTAATTAGAGAAAGGCTTATATAAAATTTATTTATATAGAAATTCTTAAACAATTAATTTTTAAAGTAGTTTTTTATAAGTGTTTTTAAGGTCTAAATAAGAAAATATTTCCATATATTTGTATTATTTAGAGGTAGTTAATGTTTGTTTGCATAAAGAAAAGACATATTGTTATTGCTATATTATTAATTGGGATAATACTATTTAGTGCAATATTTGCAACTAATTATAAAACTGAATATGTATACATTGTACCAAATAGCAAATACCTTGTTTTGATAGACCCTGGACATGGGGGTATAGATGGTGGTTGTGTTGGGATTGAGACGGGCGTATATGAAAGTGAGTTAAATTTAACTTATTCAAGAAATCTTGCAAGTCAACTTATGAATATGGGAATTTCTGCAAAACTAACAAGAACTGATGAGAATGGGTTATATGACGAGAGTGCAAAAAACTTAAAAAAGAGCGATATGAAAAAACGAAAGGAAATAATTGAACAAGAAGTCCCCACTCTTGTTGTTTCTATTCACATGAATAGTTATACTTTAAGAAGTAGTCATGGGGCTCAGACTTTTTACAAAAATGGGAATGAAAAAGGAAAAACTCTTGCAATGGACATTCAATCGCAATTAAAATCAAATTTAGGGTATGTAAGGGGAGAAGCCCAAGTTGGAGATTATTATATTGTAAATTGTACAGAGATCCCATCAGTTCTTGTTGAATGTGGATTTTTAAGTAATCAGAATGAAGAACGACTACTTATTGATAAAGATTATCAAGACAAAGTTTGTTATGCAATAATGTGTGGTATAGTAAAATACTTAAATGAAAATTAAAAAGAACAAATAAATGAATATAAAAATAAAAATTAATTCTTTAAGGTTACTTATATCAAAAATTTTTGACTTTTAAATTAGTCTAATTTATAATGACTAAAATAGATAGGGAAGTATTTATGACAGAAGATAATCAAGAAAATAATAAGGTTTTAGAAGAACAAACTGATATTGGACAATCGAACAAACAAGAAATTGATTTAGAATATAAAAGTAAGAGTGAAGTTTTTAAAGGTGGAATTTTAGGTCTTATTATAGGGCTTGCTATAATTGTGCCTGGGGTTAGTGGGTCTGCGGTATCAATAATTTTTGGCATGTATGAAAAACTTTTATACTCTATTTCAAATTTATTTAAAAGTTTTAAAAGTTGCTTTAAATTTTTATTTCCAATATTAATTGGTGGGGTAATAGGCTTAGTTATTGGCTTTTTTGGGGTTAGGGCCTTACTAAATATTTTGCCATTTATTGTTATTTGTTTATTTGCAGGGCTCATGCTTGGGGCGTATCCTGCGGTTACAAATCAAATAAAAGGGACTAAAAAAAGTGTTAAAAACATAATTTTATTTATACTAGGGCTTATAATCCCAATTATTATGTCAAGTATTTCTGTATTTGGAAATTTTGTTCAGCAAACCTTAGTTAATTTGCAATTTTACCATTATTTAATTTTTGTTTTTCTTGGTTTTTTAGTTGCTATTACGCAACTCGTGCCAGGGCTTAGTGCAACTGCTGTTCTTATGGCTTTTGGTTACTTTACATCTCTTATGAACTCTGTAAGCCTTACAAATTTTAGAGAACACCCTGAAATATTTTTAGTATATCTAGCACTAATTATTGGTTTTGTATTAGGGTTGTTTATTGTTTCAAAGTTGCTTTCATTTTTAATGAAAAACTATAAAATTCCAACCTTTTATATGGTGGCAGGGTTATCACTTGGCTCAATTATTACAATGTTTTTCAATCCAGAAGTAATTGATATTTATACTTCTTGGGGGATGGGTGGCAATTTAGTAAGAGATTTATGCATTGGAATACCGCTATTTATTTTAGGAATAATTATTTCATTTTTATTTGTGAGATTTGAAGAAAAAAAGAAGAGTAGTGCTAGTAAAAATTAAATCTAGTAAAAAAAGTAGTAATATTTACCACTTATTTGAGTAATAAAAAATAGTTTGCTAAATGATTAAAAAAACGGATAGTATTTTTTACATTATCCGTTTTTGTTTAGAGTTTTGTTTGATTTTAGTTTTTATTTGATAAAAAATCATCTATTTTATTTACAATACTTTCTAAGTTTTCACTTGTTGTAAAGCCAGATTCTTTTTTGTGTCCGCCACCACCCATAAGATTTGCTATAACATCTGCGTTGTTTGAAACATTTGTCATTACTTTTGCTGTAATTAAACCGTCTTTTCTTATTATAAACATAACAAAAACATCTAAATTTTCAATTTTTCGTAAATCTTCTGCAACTTTTTTAGTTAGGTCATTTAATGAAAGAGTGCTATATGGGTAGTCATTGTGATTTACAATAACATAGTTAAAATGTTTTGTCTGCTTTATTTCATTTGCAAGTTTACCTGCTGAGTATAATTCTTCTTTTGTTCTTTTCCACAAGGTGCTTTTATTAATATATTGGTAGTCAATTTTGGAATTTATTAAATGTTGAGTTATATAAAAGGTCTTTTTGGTTATTCTTCTTGTAAAGCAATTTGTGTCTGTCATAATACCTGCGTATAAATTTTCACTTGTTTTAAATGTAATTAGATTTTTATCAATTTTCATTAAAAGATTATAAATGATTTCGCAAGTGCTGCTAGATTTTTCATCACTATAAACAAAGTTTGCATTTGTTTTATTCCCACTATGATGGTCAATATTTATTGTTAATTTTGCTTTTAAAAAATCTTTTTCAAACGCTCCTAATCTATTTAACTCATTTAAATCAAGGGCAATAAACACAAATTCAGAATGGGTTACTTGACTTACAATATTTTGATAATCATTTTGCCAAGATAAAATATTTTTATCGTTTTCTTTTAAAAGGACAAATGACTTTTTATCTAAAAGTCTTAATGCCCTAGATAAAGAGAGACAAGAACCAACTGAATCTTGGTCAGGGTTTGTGTGCCCACACAAATATATGGGTGTTGTGTTATTAATTGAAAGAAGTAGGTCTGCAAGACTTTTTAAATTAAGCATTTTAATCTCCTAAATCGGTTAATTCTAGCGGAATGGTATCTCTATTTTTTGCTTCTGCAAGTTGCTTTCTAAGGCAGGTGCTTGACAAGGTTTTTTCTTTTGTTCTATTAGTTGAAGTTAGGATAATTTCAGGATAGTATTGTAAGATATAGTCAAGTTCTTCAAGGCTGCTTTGTGGTTTTTCGCTTATCTTTGTTTCCCAATCAGAACCCAAATAAATTGCAACATGCCCACCATTTTTTGTTATTTCTTGTGCTTTATCTAAGAACTCCTTAGGGGGAAGGGTATCGTTTTCGGTTATAAATACTTTTGTTATGCCCCTAACGCCACTTAAAATGGTTAATCTATCTTGTTCGTTATTAATAGTTGTTTTATGTTTTACTCTTTGTGAGTAAGCGTCTGATTTAACGCCGACATAAACATCTTCACTTTCGTTTATTACAGTTTGCAAATGCTCAGTGTGCCCAGGATGGAAACCGTCAAAAACGCCGCTAACATAGGCAAGGTCATATTTTTTCTTTTCTGGTTCGTCAAATTGTAATGGGCCTATATCGTTTGCGAGTTTAAACTTATAGTCGCTAACTATTGTAGATGATGTTACACCTTTACATTTTTCAACTTGAAGTTTTCTTTGATTTTCATCAAAAACTGGACTTTGTCCAAAGAAAGCCTTACTTATTTCATCGCTTATAACACCAATATTTACTTCTTTATAGACTTTGCTTAATTCTTCAAAAAGTTTTATATGCTTTGGTTGTAAGACATCAAACATTCCAGTGAGCATACAAGCACCATGTCTATATTCGCCAGCAATTTGTTCTCTAACTTCAAGATATTGCTCGTAAGGAAGTTTTGCTAGTCTATCAACAGTTAAATTGACTAGTTGTGTAGGTTTTAGAGAAGGTTTTTCTCTTGATAGTTTATCATAAATATATTCGTAAACTTGTTTTATTTGAGAAGAAGCAAGTTGCAAGTTAAAGTTTGTTCTATTAAAAATTGCGTCATGCAAAAACTTGTCTCTATTTTCTAGCAAGTAATAATTTACGCCGTATAAGCATCTTGCTTCATTAAAGACTTTTGGGTATTTATTATATGTTTCATAATTACGAAGATAAATTTCTTTTATATCATTTTCAATTTCATCAATTCTTTTTTGAGATAAGTTTTCTCTGTTTAATCTTAAATATGCGAAAGTTTCAAAGTAGGGGAATAATTTATCAGCAATTTCATATCTTGTCTTTTTATCTTCTATTGAAGATAGTTTATAAATACTATCATGTGTTGCAAGGTGGGCAAGATATTGTGCTTTTGTTTTAATTTGGATTTCTACTGGTATGTCATTAATCATTAAGTTTGCTTTTGAACTTTTGTAACTATCATTTGTCTGGTAGTCTCTACCTGTTGGATCTTGAAAGACATATTTTAGATTTGTTGTGCCCGGTTTTCTATTTGAAATACGCCTGTAATCTGTTATCATGTCCTTCATATTTGGATTTTTATATTCATTGTAATTTTCTTTTAAAAAGTCAAGCAACTTGTCTACTTGTTTATTTGTATCTACAACTACCATGACTCCAAATAAGTCTTTCATTCCGTTCCATGTTTTTTGATAAAGTGAACTTTCAGATGAAGTGTTGTATTTTTTAAGTGCTGATATTGGTCCTTTTATCCTACTTTCAAAAATTATATTATCGCATACACCAAGATCTTCAATTTGAGTTTTGATTGATGAAATTTTTGCTTGAAATTCTTCGTCATGTTCTATTAAATAAAGTTCGTGTAAAAGTTTTTTTGCAACTCGATCGTTTGGTGCTATCATTTTAGTTTGCTCCTTAAATTACGCTATTTCTACCATATTTTTTAAGTAACTCATAACTTTACTTTTAATTGTTTTTCCATATAGTGAAATAATTTTATTTGCTTTAAATAAATTTTTAATATATTCTGATGAATTTTTATTTTGCATATTTAGAATGCAGTCGCAAATAATAATATTTTTTAGAAATCTGTTTTGATTATTAAAAATAGTTTGAATATCTTGAAGATTATCATTTTGCTTTAAGAGATTTACATTCTGTCTTATATAATTTGACATTGCAATTTTAAGTACGAGATTAGAAAGTTTTTCAAAATAATATACAATGGCAATTTTAAGTACAACATCTTCTTGAACGCTTGTAAAGTTAATTAGCGTGTTTACAAGGTTTAGCATCTTACTATTAATTTCTTTTGCTTGTTTAATGTTTAAATGCTTATTTGAATAGTCGCATACTTGGTCATAAAACTCTCCCCAAGTTGATAAAAGGGGAAGAATAAAACTATCATCTATAATTGTAGTTTGACTTTGTTGTGTTTTCATTATTAAATTTTCCCCCTTTTTGATATATTTAATTTATTATAGTATTTTTAATTTTTAAAGTCAATATAAGAAAACCTAAGTTTTTTTCTAAAAAACTTTTCAAATTAAATCTTTTATGATATATTGTTTTATATGATTGAAGGTATTTCATTTGAAAAAGGTTTAACACATAATGAAATTTTAAATCTTAGTCCTTTGAGTCTTGCGTTTTTAGGCGATGGTGTGTGGACATTACTTATAAGGAGTTATTTGTGTAATCACTCAACATATAAAAATACAAGTTTACACAAACTTACAACGAAATTTGTTAAGGCTAGTTTTCAGGCTATTTTTTACGATAGTATAATAAACTCTTTAAGTCAAGACGAGCAAGATGTCGCAAAAAGGGCGAGAAATGCAAAACTAAATACAGTTGCTAAACACGCAAGTCTTCAAGACTATAAAAAGGCAACAAGTTTAGAGGCTATATTAGGGTTTGATTATTTAACAAAAAATTTTGATAGGATAAAAGAGATTTTTTTAGTTGTGAAAACTCAGATTGATGATTGTTTAAAGGAAGAGAAAAGATGATAATTAGTGGAAAAAATAGTGTTTTTGAAGCGTTAAATTCAGGGACTACTATAAATAAAGTGTTGATAGACAATTTGCAAAAGGGTGAGTTTGTAAGTAAAGTTTTAGATATTTGTCAGAAAAGAAAAATAAGATATGATTTTGTTGACAAAAAAAGGCTTGATAAGTTGTCAATGCATAATCAGGGTATTGTTGCTGATATTATAGATTACAAATATTGTGATGTTGATGAAATTTTAAACAATAAAACTGATAAAGGCAATTTTATTGTAATACTTGACAAAATTCAAGATCCACATAATTTTGGCAGCATTATAAGAGTTTGTGAATGTGCAGGAGTAGACGGTATAATTATTGAAGATAGAAGAAGTTGCGTGGTAAATGAGACCGCTTATAAAACAAGTGCCGGAGCAATAAATCATGTAAAAATAGCAATGGTAAAAAATATAAATTCAATTATAAAAGAGTTAAAAGATAAAAATATTTGGATTTATGCAGCAGAAGGGAGTGGAAAGAGAATATATGATTGTGATTTAACAGGAAACATAGCCATTGTTATGGGAAGCGAAGGGGAAGGTGTGAGTAGGCTTACAAAAAGCCTTTGTGATGAAGTTATAAGCCTTCCAATGTTTGGTAAGGTTAATTCCCTTAATGTTTCAACGGCAACTAGTGCCATAATATATGAGGCATTAAGACAAAGAGAAGGGTATTAATAATGGATGAAAAAGAACTTATACTAAAAGCGAGGGCAGGAGATGAAAAAGCATTAAATAAATTGATGACGACCTACAAAACTCTTGTTACAAGTATAACAAGAA
Organism: uncultured Clostridia bacterium; assembly: GCA_944383405.1. GTDB lineage: Bacteria > Bacillota > Clostridia > Christensenellales > UBA1242 > UBA7862. The sequence continues at coordinate 5,954 of CALWPL010000007.1, read as the reverse complement.
AATACTTTTTAATTAATGCTGAGCAAAGTGATCTTGTGCAGGAAGGAATGTTTGGACTTTTTAATGCGTATAGGACATATAAGTTTGATAGTGGAGTATCATTTAAAACTTATGCATCGTTATGTATTAAAAGACAGGTGCAATCTGCATTTATTAAAAATAATAGGCAGAAAAATCAGATGCTTAATACATACTTTTCGATTAATAATCAAGGGAAAATTTTACTATCTCACACTCAGGATAAAGAAGCGGTGCTTGAAGAAGATAATGGGTTTTACTTAGAATCAAAAAATTTGTCGCCAGAAGAAAGTGTATTATTTAGAGAAAAGTTAAACGAAATAGGAAGGAAGATAGATGAGAGTTTAAGTGGCTTTGAAAAGAAGGTTTTAAGGTATTATATGTCTGGGTTAAATTATATTGAAATAGCAAATAAATTAAAAAAAGATTCAAAAAGTATTGACAATGCACTTAGCAGGATTAAAATAAAATTAAAGTTCTTAAAAGGAGAAGATTAGTTTGCAACTTGCATTATACAGAAGATTTAGACCAAAAACTTTTGACGAAGTAATAGGGCAAGACCATATAGTAGCAGCCCTAAAAAATCAAATTGCGTCAAATAACATAGGACATGCTTATTTGTTTACTGGCACTCGTGGCACAGGTAAGACCACTTGTGCAAAGATTTTTGCAAAGGCAATTAATTGTTTAAATCCGATAAATTGTTCTCCTTGTGGGAAATGTGAAGTTTGCACTGCTCTTGAAGCGTCAAATAATGTTGACATTTTGGAACTTGATGCGGCATCAAATAATGGTGTAGACGAAATTAGAGAAATTAGAGAAAAAGTTAAATATCCACCTATTCATGGTAGGTATAAAGTTTATATAATAGATGAAGTACACATGTTAACAGATAGTGCTTTTAATGCTTTACTTAAAACCCTTGAAGAGCCACCAGAACACGCTGTTTTTATACTAGCGACAACAGAAGTATATAAACTTCCTGCAACCATTTTATCAAGGTGTATGAGATTTGATTTTAGACTTGTTAGCAAAGAAGATTTAATAAATCAGGTTATGAAAATCTTTGATGAAATCGGAGTCAAATACGAGGACAAGGCAGTTGAAGCAATTGCAATAAGTGGAGAAGGGAGTGTTAGAGATACGCTTTCAGTTGCAGATTGTGTTGTGGCGTTTTGTGGCAAAAATGTAACTTATGATAAGGTTGTTGAAATTTTAGGTAGTAATGATAGAGAAAGCGTTATTAAACTTAGTAAAAATATTTTAAATAAAGACCTTGGCGGTGTGCTTGAAACAATAAATGATATTTGTTTGTCTGGCAAAAATTTAATAGCTTTTGCAAAAGAAATGACTACTCACTTTAAAGATTTGTTAGTAATAAAAAATTGTAATAATGCAAGTAAGATACTTGATATACCACAAGACATTTATGAAAAATATCTAGTCTTAGCACAAAAGGTTGATGTAGAGGCTTTAATTAATTTTATGCAAAAATTTAGCGAGATTGAAAGTGAGTTGAAGTATGCTCTATCTCCAAGGACGCTTATAGAACTTGTTTCTCTTGAATGTGCAAGTGCAAATAATCAAAAAAAAAACTAATTGATGAAGATTTAGTTAGCGATATTAAAGAAAATTTAAATAGTAATGTAGACAATGATAATATAAAAAAAGATAGTCATATAGAGAAGGGTATTTATTTAAAAGATGCTTATGAAATAAAAGAAGATATAAAAGTAGACTTTTCTCCAAATAAAAATACTAACTTAACGGAAATATCTCCACGCAAAATTTGGGGGCAACTTGTTTTAAATTTAAGACAAAAAAATTTAATGACACTTCATTCAGCGTGTGGAGAGATAAGGGATATTACGCTAAATGGGGATGCGCTAATTGTTAATGTAAAAGATGAATTTACATATAAAATTTTGACGAAACCTGAAAATAGTTCAAAAATTGATTTGGAGTTAAAACAAATTAATGATAGAATAGCATTAAAGTTTAATCTTAAAGTAATTCCTAAAAGTAAAATTGAAAGGAATGTCTTAGTTTTAAGAGAACTTTTTGGAGATGAAATTAAGATAAAATAGGTTACACAAATTTTTTTGTAATCATAATTAAAAAAAAAGGAGTTTAAAATGGCAGGATTTAATAAATTTGGTGGCGGTATGAATATGCAAAATATGATAAGGCAGGCTCAAAAAATGCAGGCTGAAATGTCAAAGAAAAATGAGGAACTTGCAAATACTGAACTTATTGGGGTAAGTGGTGGCGGTATGGTGGAAGTTGTTATTACAGGGAAAAATGAGATTAAGGCTGTTAGAATAAAAAAGGAAGCTGTTGACCCTGATGATGTTGAAATGCTTGAAGATTTGATTATGGCGGCAATAAAAGATGCTCAGTCAAAGGCGCAAGGATTGAGTAAGGAAATGCTAGGCGCTTTTAGCGGTATATAAAATTTATATTCAATTTGAATATAAACCAACTCGTCTTAAAAAATGCAAATGGAAATTCTATTTGCATTTTTTTATTTTATTTCATATAAGTTATTAGTTTATTAGTTATATAGTTACATATTAATAAAAGGGGGATAGATGGAAGAATTTTTAAATAGTGAAAAGTTTTATCAAATGGCAAAAGAATATAATAAAAAATATAATTCCATTTCAGTTCTTAATTCAAAAGTGCTTGATAGTAAAGAAGTAACAAAGGTTTTACAAAACATTTATAAGTTTTTATTCTTACTAAAAAAGGGCTTTTATAGAAATAGAAGATTTAAAGATGTTTTTGATAGGGTAGAAAAACTTGAAAAGGTGCTTCTTGATATTCAAAATCTAACAAATATAGAAATCAAGAAAGATTTTTCAGGCGAGAAAGGATTATTTATTAATCATAAAACTTTTGTTTTGCTTATTTTAGAGATTATAAATGACATTTTCAACTTTGAAATACAGGGAAGCAGTTCGCAAATTGAAGAACTTTTTGACGCCTTTTATAGCGTAATTAGTGCATTTTATAGACTGATTTAGGGGTAAAGATATGGAACACGGGGGAGAGTGTTCGGAAATTTATAAAAAGAAATAAAAAATAATTAAAAAAAAGTAAAAAAAGGTGTTGACACTATTTTTCCCTTATGGTATTCTTGCATTGTCGCTAGCGAAAGAAGCGACATGTTCCATTAAAATTTAATAGTTAAGGTTTATACAAAGTTCTTGGAGATTTCAAGGATTTTAATCAAGCAAAACTTTAAACAAACAGTCAGTAATGAGTGTTTTGAGTTTGGAATTGCTTTAAAAAAGATAATATAAGTCATAGACTTTTATTATACAACTTTTATTAGAGTTTGATTCTGGCTCAGGACGAACGCTGGCGGCGTGCTTAATACATGCAAGTCGAACGGGATTTGTTTGTTGCACAAAGTGTGCTTATATAGTATGCTTTGTGCAACGAATAAGTCTAGTGGCGGACGGGTGAGTAACGCGTGAATAATCTACCTTTCACAGGGGGACAACAGGTAGAAATACCTGCTAATACCGCATAAGACCACAGCTCGGCATCGGGCAGGGGTAAAAGATTTATTTCGGTGAGAGATGAGTTCGCGTATCATTAGTTAGTTGGTGGGGTAATGGCCTACCAAGACTACGATGGTTAGCCGACCTGAGAGGGTGATCGGCCACATTGGAACTGAGATACGGTCCAGACTCCTACGGGAGGCAGCAGTAAGGAATATTGGGCAATGGAGGAAACTCTGACCCAGCAACGCCGCGTGAAGGAAGAAGGTCTTCGGATTGTAAACTTCTGTTATTGGGGAAGAAGATAGTGACGGTACCCAATGAGTAAGCCCCGGCTAACTACGTGCCAGCAGCCGCGGTAATACGTAGGGGGCAAGCGTTGTCCGGAATGACTGGGCGTAAAGGGAGCGTAGGCGGTTTGGTAAGTCAAATGTGAAAGCCTGTGGCTTAACCACAGAATTGCATTTGATACTGCTAGACTTGAGTTCGGGAGAGGTAAGTAGAATTCCTAGTGTAGCGGTGGAATGCGTAGATATTAGGAGGAATACCAGTGGCGAAGGCGGCTTACTGGAACGACACTGACGCTGAGGCTCGAAAGCGTGGGGAGCAAACAGGATTAGATACCCTGGTAGTCCACGCCGTAAACGATGGATACTAAATGTGGGAGGTATCGACTCCTTCCGTATTGTAGTAAACACGATAAGTATCCCGCCTGGGGAGTACGGTCGCAAGATTAAAACTCAAAGAAATTGACGGGGACCCGCACAAGCAGCGGAGCATGTGGTTTAATTCGATGCAACGCGAAAAACCTTACCAAGACTTGACATTTTGTGCATATCTATGAAAGTAGAGAAATTGAAGCAATTCAACACATAAACAGATGGTGCATGGTTGTCGTCAGCTCGTGTCGTGAGATGTTGGGTTAAGTCCCGCAACGAGCGCAACCCTTACTGTCAGTTGCCATCATTCAGTTGGGCACTCTGGCAGAACTGCCGTAGATAATACGGAGGAAGGTGAGGATGACGTCAAATCATCATGCCTCTTACGTCTTGGGCTACACACGTGCTACAATGGCCATCACAAAGAGTTGCAATATGGTAACATGGAGCTAATCTCAAAAAAATGGTCTCAGTTCGGATTGTGGGCTGAAACTCGCCCACATGAAGTCGGAGTTGCTAGTAATCCCGAATCAGCATGTCGGGGTGAATGCGTTCCCGGGTCTTGTACACACCGCCCGTCACGCCATGGGAGTCGAGGGGGCCCGAAGTCGGTGAGCTAACCTGAGCAATCAGGAGGCAGCTGCCTAAGGCAAAATCGATGACTGGGGTGAAGTCGTAACAAGGTAGCTATACGAGAACGTGTGGCTGGATCACCTCCTTTTAAAGAGAAGTGAAGTCGACGAAACTGATTTTTTAATCAGTAGGTACACAAATTGGAAAGAAACCAATATGAAAAACTCTTGAACAAAACAAGTAAAAATATTAACCCAAATAATCTTAACTATTAAAGGAACTTCAAAAGACTAATACATTAATTTGTATTGGTCTTTTTTTATACTATTAAAATATCTAGCAAGTTTTTTTGCTAGACATTTTTACTTTTTAAGCGTTCTTATTAAGGTTTCTATTGTTCTTTTATTTTCTTCTGATAGGACATTGAAATTTGTTATTAATTCACTTTCTCTTTTATAATCTTCTAGTTTTTGTGAAAAAAATTCACTTGGCGTTATGTTGCATATTTTCATTGCGTCAAGCAATACTTCACTAGGTATATTAAAATCTCCGTTTTCAAATTTTGCAATATATGCAATTGAAAAGCCAAGTCGTTGTGATAATTCTCTTGCAGAAAGCCCTGCTTTGTTCCTAAAATATCCTAACCTTTCTATTAAAAATTTTCTTTCAGGTGTAATGTCTTTTTTCATTTTTTTATCTCCATTACACTAAAATTACTATTATTTCGCTTGACAAGTGATAACTCTCATTGGTAAATTATGAGTATAGTTCAATATTCTGAATTTTTTTCTTAACTTATTATTAGATTTTACCAATGAAATTATACATAAAATAAAATATTAAAAATAAAATTTCTTTGCGTATTAATTTGCTATAATACTGGGAAAACTATATAATAAAAAAGTAAAAATATAATTTTATGTAGAAAAAAGAAGTTTTTGAAGATAAAATAAAGGAGTAGATAGTTATGACACTCAAAAGACAATTACTTATATCAACATTTTTTATATTATTATCTCTATGTTTATTTGTGATATCAATTTATATTGCTTTATCAGCCATGAATCACAGTTTTAATAGTAGTGTAAATATTTATTATGAAGCACCAATAAATGTAACATTAAATTTAGTTAATAATGAAGGTAGCAATATTACAGAAGATAATGTAAGTATTGTTCTTAATCCAGAGGATATA
>CALWPL010000006.1 GCA_944383405.1 uncultured Clostridia bacterium | reverse complement strand
AAAGTAATTTCCATCCAATCAGTTAATGAGTTTACATATACCCTTTTTATTGCACCATCAATATTAGCTTTACCCCAATTTTGATTGCCTATATAGGTTAAAGAACTTGGTAAAGTAATACTTTCAATATTTATTAAACTTTCATAACTGCTATTTGCATAAAAAGCATAACTATTTATACTTGTAACCCCTTCTGGTACAACAAGGTCTTTTGTAAGCGCACCATTAATATACAAATCTCCTCCATAGAAAAATGGACTAGCATAAGCGTTCCCAAAATTAATTTTAAAATAATTTGAAATATCTCCTTGATAATAAATATTCTTATAAGCAGTTTCTTGGAATGCATAAGAACCTATGCTTGTTATACTATCTGGTATTGTTATATTTTCTAAATTTTCACAATTTGAAAAGGCATAATTCCCTATACTTGTTATACTATCTGGTATTGTTATATTTTCTAAATTTTCACAATTTGAAAAGGCATAATTCCCTATACTTGTTACTCCATTTGGCAAAATAACGCTCTTTAAACTTGTTAAATTCATAAATGTATAATTTGGTATATTGCTAATCCCATCAGGAATAACTAAATCTGATAGCAACGCTCCATTAACATATAAATTACTTGCGTATAGAGTTGGATAGCAATCTGAACCACTATATGTTATTTCACACCAACTTTTAATATCATCAATATAAACATTTGTTAAGTTACTACAATTTGAAAAAGCACTATTGTTAATATTTTTTACACTACTAGGGATTGTAATGGATTTTAAATTTGTACAATAAGAAAAAGCGTATTCTCCAATAGTCTCAACCCCTTCTGATAAAATAATATTTTCTACCCCTGTAAAGTAATAAAACGCATAATTATTTATACTATTTATACTACTAGGAATTGTCAATGTAGTTAAGGCTTCTCCATTTAAATAAAAATTTTCAGCACAATAACTAGGGCGAGAATAATTATTATCTCCATATTCAATATTTACTAAATTCTCAAGACTACCTACAAAATTTACATTTAACAATTTATTACAATTCTGAAATGCATAACTATCAATACTTGAAATACTTGTTGGCAATTGAATAGTAGTTAAGTTTGAATTTTCAAATGCGTATCTTCCTATACTACTTACACTTTCAGGCACAATAACTGAATTTATGTTTTTAACGCCCTCAAAAGCCCTATCATGTATTTCATATTTATAACTTGTAGTTGGAAGTACTAAATCAGTGCTAGTACCAATATAACCAAGCAAATAATAACTATCATTATTGTTATACATTACATATTCATTATCAACAATAAATTGCTTACCTGATGGAGTGGAAATATTATATACATAATCTGCATAGTAAGCTATTCTACCACTGCCTGTACTTCCAGCAGTTATATTTAGACTACTTAAATTATATACTTCAACTAAATTGTAACAATAATAAAATGCATTACTCCCCATGCTAGTTAAATTATTAGGAACAACTATACTATTTAGTCCTAGGCAAAAGTAAAAAGCATTACTTCCAATACTCTCTATATTTCCTGGAAGTATTACATTTGACAAATCATAACAACGATAAAATGAATACTGATTTAAATTTGTTATTGTATTTGGAATAACAACACTAACAATATCTGTATTACCATTAAAAGCATGCTCAGGGATATTTGTTACGCTATGCGAGATTATAATATTTTTGTTCTCCCCAATATCACTATCTCGTCCTGAAAAACAATTAGGAGTTAAAAAGGTTGAATATAGTTGTGTCATCTCACTTGGCATATCATACCAAACAGGATTTTGTGCTGTTGACACATAATACCTTTGTGCTAATATATTTTTATATTCTAAATCTAAATATGTAGTATTATCTGAAACTGTTTGCAAATTTTCACTTGACATAACACTGCTTGCTGTTTCTATTTCACTACCACCTGTTATTACATTACCACTATCATCTTGTGGTACGGTTGAAAAATAGTAAAACTCCTGACTATTACTATTTGTAATATCATCTAAATTTGTAGTTGCCCCATCTACTATCTCTGGTACAACTCCGTCTATTCTAAACTCTGTTACATCCTCTGGATTAAGAACAATACTTACATTATCTTCTGTAATATTGCTACCTTCATTATTAACTAAATTTAATGTTACATTTATTGGCGCTTCATAATAAATATTTACATCGCTATCAAAACTATGATTCATGGCTGATAACGCAATGTAAATTGACATTACAAATAGACAAATGGATAGTAATATAAAAAATGTTGATATGAGTATTTGCCTTTTCATTGTCATAAGTTTTTCTCCTTTGTATTTCTATTTTGTTTATTTTAAGTCCTTTTTATTTATGCTATTTATATTAATCTAGTAATAATTTTTAAGTTTAATTTTTAGTATTAACTCTTTTTGTGGATATTAAATGATTTTAATTTTAATATTAACTACTTATTTGTGAATAATACTTAACAATTAAACTTTGATTTACTTTGTATCTAAGATTTACACTTATTATTACAACAATTAAAAATTTTTTATTTTTTTACTCTTCGCCTAAATTTTCTAGTCTTTCTATTTATACTTTCTTCGCTCTTATGTTTTTTAAAAATTTTTATTGTTGATAACTGGTGTATTACTTATTCACAATTTTTATCCACAATTCCTATTTTTATTTTTTCGCAATTAAAGTGTACCCCCCCGCAGTTCTGTCAACTAATTTTTTTCACATTTTCACAATAAGTTTTTATGTTATCCACAATTTTTGTTTTTTTAGTTTTTAACTTTTCTTTTATTACTTATCAGTTCTTTTGTTTTTAAAAATTAATTTTTATGCAAAACTACTTAAAAAACTTTTTAAATTTAAAACTCTTTTATATTTAAAAAAAACTAATTTTATGCATAACTATTTAATTTTTATACTACTTTGTGTTTTAAAAATTAGTACAAAACTACAAGTTTCAAGTCTTTAATTACAAACTCATTCTAACACTTTTCTCAGTATACTGGCAAGAAAAAATAATATATTACAAATTTTTTAATTAAAAAAACATAACAAACAATAAAAACTTTACCATTTTATACCTACCATTTTTCTTAAAAACAAGTAAAATTCTTGTCAAACAAAAAAAAAACATATTGACTACAAATTTCAATATATTCTTTTTTTTATCTTTTTTTAGAAAACAAAGTCAAAAGGACTATCTTTTGTATTAGATAATCCTTTTAATAATATTTAATCTTCTTAATAATTTATTTAATCTTCATTTATTTCAATTACTTCAGCATCTTTATCTTGGTCATTTTGGTTGTTATCATTCTCTTTATTTACAACAACAGCATCAACAGATTTATCAGTTCTAATTATGCCATGCTTAGTAAAAGTTTCTTTTTGTCTATTAATTGCGACCCAAAATGCAGGAGTAACAAATAAATGCGTTCCGAAAACAACTACTACCCCTGCAAGAATAGCGAGTAAAGTATGCAAAACATTAGTAGTAGTAAAAACGCCCCAAATAACTAGAATCAAAAATATTCCTAAATACACTCCCAAACTCTTTTTCCAACTAGAATCAATAGATAAATTTGCAATTTCGTAATTTGATTTTGTTGATAAATTAGGGTCTTTTGCTTTTTCTTTTATATCAAACATCATATTACTACTTGCATAAACGCTTAGAACTGTAATAAGTCCTAAAACGACAAAAATGTATCTATTAATCTCAATTCTAGCAAGAGCGATAAAGCAAAGCATTAATACAATATCAAAAACGGCACCAAATAAAATTGTAAGCCCGCCTGCAACTTTAACTCTAAAACAAGCATAAATACAAATTATAGTTAAAGCAAATAAAAGTGTTGAAATTGTAGAAATAAAAATATCACTTGCTAAGAAAGAATCAATTACACTTGTATCTCTTGTTAAATCAAAATTAGAATCAATAATATCTTGCTTATTTTCTAAATCGTTATAGTGATTTGAAATATTAAATTTTGAATTTATTTCAAGCCTAATTGAATTTAAAACATCATCAGACACATTATCAAATGTAATAACAAAGGACTTAGAATTAAATTCTCCTTGAACTTGGAAAGAATTTATATTCACTCCATGACTAGAAAGTATTTCCCTTACGCTACTATCAGCACTATTAAAATCTTCATCATTATCAATATTAATATTTGAATTTGTAAACTCAACAACAAGTTGTGTCCCACCAGAGAAATCAACATTTGTATTAAAGCCAAGAAACCCTATAATAAAAGCACTAATAACGATTAAGACAAGAGTTACAATTAGGCAAGGTTTGAAAAACTTTAAATAATCAGCATTTTTTGTCTCATTAGATTTCATTCTTCACACCCTCCCTTTTGAGATTGTAGAAATTTTTTCTCGTGCTATTTACATTTATATATGAATAACTTGTCCCCCTTAAAGCAACAAATAGTACAAAGTAATTTACAAAAAGGCCAACAAATAATGAAACAGCAAAACACTTTAAACCTGCTCCACCTACAAGATAGAATATCGCAGATAAAATAAGCAAGAAAACATATTTTTCAAGAATATTTAGAGTCTTTTTCTTAAAAGCACTCATAACACTATTTGGAATTTTCTTTCCAGATTTATATTCAAACCTAATTCTTTCAAATATTTCAATAATTGAAACAATAAGTAGAACATAAGTAAACATAACTCCAAGTAGTCCATTTAAATCCATAAGTACAAGTGGAATTGATTGCAAAAGGAAGGCAAAAATTGAAATAAAGATTCCTATAGACATTGTTGCAAGAAGACCAAGCATTCTATACCTAATGAGCAAGAATAAAATTGTAACAAGAAGAATCGCTCCAAAAGCAACACAAGTCAAGACCTGTATATTACCAAAAAAAGCACCATTACTAGTATTAAGTCCACTTGTAATTTGATCGTCAACAATCATTCTAAGAGAAATTGGTTTTGCAAGTGCAGAAACTTGAAGTTGCAGAGCAACAGCCGCCTCTTGATTTTCTGAATATAAACTAATTTCACTTACAGCACTAGACATTTCAAATCCGCTAGAATTGTAGTTTGTTCCATTTAAATAAATATACAATTTCTCCGAATCGCTCCCAGCAATAGAGCCTGTCATTTCTCTAAGAAGTTCTTGTCCTGCTGGCGTAAAATTAATTGTAACGGGATAATAACTACCACCCATTCCATCGGCCTGAGACGCCCCAAGAGTACAACTTTCAATGTATTCTCCAGTGATACTGCCTTCTGCGTTAGCCTCAGAACTATTTGTATTAATTGAAATCCCACTTTCAGACCCAATAAGAGCCATTAAATCAACAGAGCTTCCTGCACGAGACAAAAGATTAGTTATTTCCTCATCGTCATAGTTTGAAATCTCTATTCTAATGGTTTCTTTCTGTCTTGATACATTTAATCCTCTTGATGAAAATGCCTTTTCAAATTTTCTTACTGTTTCATCTAACCTAATACTTACTTCATCTTGTGTCAAATCTTCACTATTTGCTTCATATATTGATAATCTACCCCCACCAATATCATACCCATAGTTAATAGCAGCAAAAAAGCCTCTATAAGTTGTATTAGTAGTTGGGATCATAAAACTAACAAAAGTGAGCAACAAACCTATAATGGTAAGAACAGCCACAATACATAGTTTAATTTTAGACCTAGTCTTGCTCATTGAATACCTAATTCTCCTTTTGATAACGAATTGATTATACAAAAATATATATATTAAGTCAATTATATTTTTCAAATTCGCCTTTTAATTTTTAATAAAAAATAAAAACAGCAAATTTTATATATATCAACAATTTTTACCAGAAATTTATTTTATAATCATACAATGCTTTTAAAACAAAAAACAAAGAGAGCCCCTAAAACCTCTTTGTTTTTCAAATTTTATTATAATTTCTTATTTTTTTTAGTCAACTTAAATTAAACTAATTATTTTAAAGCATCTATTATTTGGTTCTTTTGCCTAAGCCCTATAAGCCTATCAACTTCTTTGCCTTCTTTAAAAATAATCATAGTTGGGACACTCATTATTCCAAATCTCTTTGCTATATCCATACATTCATCAATGTCTACTTTATAAACTTTTGCTTTTCCTTCAAGTTCACTACTTACATCTTCAAGAATTGGTGCTAGCATTCTACAAGGTCCGCACCATGTGGCAAAAAAATCAACTAAAACAGGGGTATCTTTCTCGTTTATTGACTCGTCAAAATTTTCTGAATTTAAATGAATAAGTTCCATTTTTAATCTCCTTAATTTGTAAGAGTATATCATAAAAATATAAAAAAGTCTAATCTTTAAGTTATTTTTCTTTATAATACATATTTTCTTAAATCATGATTTTTATCAAAATTTTTAAATGCTTCTGTAACATAATTTTTATCAATAATAACATCGGTCATTGGTTGCTCCCCGCCAGCATTATAACTAATATCTTCAAGCAATAGTTCAATTACGGTATGAAGCCTTCTTGCACCAAGATTTTCACTAGTTTCATTTTCTTCTTCCGTGTATCTTGCTATCTCCTTTAATGCATCTTCTTTAAAAATAAGATTAATATTGTCAACTTTAAGTAATTCTTGATACTGTAAAGTTATAGCATTTTTTGGTTCAGTTAAAATCTTATAAAACTCTTTTGCAGTTAAGTTATCTAGTTCAACCCTAATAGGAAATCTTCCTTGCAATTCCGGAATCAAATCTTCTACTTTTGAAACATGAAAAGCACCTGCGGCAATAAAAAGTATATAATCAGTTTTAACAATACCATACTTTGTATTTACAGTGCTACCTTCAACAATAGGCAAAATGTCTCTTTGAACGCCTTCTCTACTAACTTCTGGCCCGCTTGAACGAGAATTTGTTCCTGCAATTTTATCTATTTCATCAATAAATATTATTCCTTCTTGCTCTGCCCTTCTTATTGCCTCAGATTTTGTTGCATCAATATCAATTACTTTGTCGCATTCTTCTTGATTCAAAATCTCACGAGCCTCTCTAATCGTAAGTTTTCTTTTCTTTTTCTTTGAAGGGAAAATGCCACCCATTATATCCCCTATGTTTATCTCCATAGCACTACCTGGCATCATTTCAAAAGCCTTTGGGGCTTCTTTTACTTCCATTTCAACTATATCATCATCATATTTACCATCAAGTAAGTTTCTATTTATATGCTCCCTAAATTCTTCTCCACCAACATCAACCCCATCAACAGTTGATTTTTTTAGTGGATATATTAAATCAAATAAACGCTTATCAACAGTAGGTTTGACCTTTTCAATTACATCACTAACCTTTTCATCTTTTACTAATCTAAAAGACGCCTCAACAAGGTCTCGCACCATGCTCTCGACATCCCTTCCAACATAACCAACCTCTGTATATTTAGTTGCCTCAACTTTAATAAAAGGGGCTCCAACTAGTTTTGCTAGACGCCTAGCAATTTCTGTCTTACCAACACCAGTTGGTCCTTTCATTATAATATTTTTAGGAGTAATTTCTTCTTGCATCTGCTTAGACAGCCTGCTTCGTCTATATCTATTCCTAAGTGCTATTGCAACTGCTTTTTTTGCTTTTTCTTGACCTATTATATACTTATCAAGTTCTTGAACAATCTGCTTTGGCGTAAAATTCATTTTAATTAAACCTCCTCAACTGTAACATGCCCATTTGTAAATACACAAATATCGCTTGTAATTTTCATTGCCTTTAAGGCTATTTCCTTTGCCGAAAGGTCAGTATTTTCAATAAGTGCCCTTGAGGCTGCGAGTGCATAAAATTCACCGCTCCCAATAGCCGCCACCCCATATTCAGGTTCAAAAACATCCCCGTTGCCTGAAACATACAAAAGATTATCCTTGTCTGCAACAAGCATAAGCGCATCAAGTTTTCTAGTATATTTATCTTCTCTAAAACCTATTGCAAGTTCTACCGCACTTCTCATCAAATTTCCACTAAATTTTTGAAGTAATTCCTCAAATTTCTGAGACAGACTAAACGCATCAGCAGCAGAACCAGCAAAACCAATAATAACTCTATCGTTATATATACGCCTTACTTTTGTCGCATTATTTTTTATTATAAACTTTTCACCAACTGTTACTTGCCCATCGCCTGCAATTGCAGTCTTGCCATTTCTTTTAACAGCAACAATGGTTGTGCTTCTTATATCTTCCATAATTTTCTCCTTATTTTATTGAATATCTTTTATAATTCCCTTTATTTCATTTAAAGACCTATCAAGATATTTCTGCTTTTTTATTTTGTCATCTTTTTCTTTTTTGTCAAGCGAATTTAATATGCCATAATTTGCATTCATAGGTTGAAAATTTTTTCTACTATTTGACACTATATAGTTTGTTATTGCTCCCATCATTGTGTTTGACGATAAAACAAGGGGATTTTTATTTGTCAAAACTAGATATACATTTATGCCCGCAAGCAACCCGCTCATACTGCTTTCCACATACCCCTCAACTCCACTAAGTTGACCTGCTATAAAAATATTTTTATTGTTTTTTAACTGATATGTATTTGATAGTACTTGTGGTGCATTTATATATGTATTCCTGTGCATAACACCATACTTTACAAATTTTGCGTTCTCAAGCCCCGGAATTAATCTAAAAACTCTTTTTTGCTCGCCATACAGTAAGTTTGTTTGAAAGCCTACCATATTATATAATCTCTTTTCTTTATCTTCTGCTCTAAGTTGAACAACCGCATAATATTTTTCTTTTGTTATTGGATTATCTAGCCCTATTGGCTTTAAAGGTCCAAACCTTAAACTATCTTCTCCTCGAGCAGCCATAATTTCAACTGGCATACAACCTTCAAAAACTTCTTTTTTCTCAAAATTTTTTAATTCTACTCTTTGAGCCTTAATAAGTTCATTATAAAAATTTAAATACTCTTCTTTATTCATAGGACAATTTATATAGTCATTTGTGCCCTTATCATACCTATCTTTAACATATGCTTTTGTCATGTCAATGCTATCTGCTTCAACAATTGGACTTGAAGCATCAAAAAAATATAAATTATCTGTAACAAGAAGCCTAGAAATTTCTTGAGATAAAGCATCTGTTGTCAATGGACCCGTTGCAATAATGACCATTCCGTCAGGAATTTTTGTTACTTCCTTTGAAATAAAATTAATATTTTTAAACTCTTTTATTTTTTTTGTTACAGAAAAAGCAAATTTTTCCCTATCAACAGCAAGAGCGTTTCCTGCTGGCACTCGCTCTTTATAAGCAGTTTTTAAAATTAAACTATCAAATTCTAAAAGTTCCTTTTTAAGAAGTCCAGATGCGGTTAACTCATCGCATGACTTTAAACTATTTGAACAAACAATTTCAGCAAAATTTGGATTACTATGAGCAGGAGTAAAAGAATTAGGTTTAATATCATATAAATCTACATTAATTCCCCGTTTTGCTAATTGATAACTTGCCTCGCATCCAGCAAGCCCCGCCCCAATTACTGATACTTTTTTATTTGCCTTATCCATAAATTACTCTTTATTCTCCGTTTGTTTTGTTTCTTCCTTTCTTTCAAAATCACATTCTTTATTTGAACATTTAAAAAGCGAATATTCCTTTCCTTCTTTAACCGTTAAATAACTTTTACATTTAGGACATCTTAAATTTGTTGGCTTATCCCAACTCGCAAAATTGCAGTTTGGATATCCTGAACAACCATAAAATAATTTACCAGACTTTGTATGCCTTTCAACAATATCTTTGCCACATTGTGGACAGCTACAAACTGGCTTTTTCGGAGGAGTAAGGCTTTTAATATTTTTGCAATTTGGATAATTAGGACAAGCCAAAAATTTAGCATATTTTCCCTGCCTTACAACCATCTTTGCACCGCACTTTTCACAAACAACATCACTCACTTCGGGTTGAATATTTACTTTTTTTGAGCCAATATAGGCAGCCTTTAACTCTTGCTCAAAGCCCCCATAAAATTTTCTTATAACATCTTGCCACTTTATCTTGCCTTCTTCTATCTTATCTAAATCGTCTTCCATTTCGGCTGTAAAAGAAATATTCATAATATCCTTAAAATATTTTTCTAAAAACTCTGTAACTACAATTCCAAGCTCAGTAGGATGAAGAAATTTTCCTTCTTTCTCCATGTATTTCCTATTAAGCAGTGTCATAACAGTAGGTGCATAAGTTGCTGGACGCCCAATTCCCTTTTCTTCCATTGTCTTAATTAGTGTTGCCTCTGTATATCTTGAAGGTGGCTTTGTAAACTTTTGTTCCTTTGTAATATTATCCAATTTTAATTTATCTTGCTCTTTTAATACGGGAAGTTTACTCTCATTTGAGTTTTCATCTGGATTTTCTTCGTACAATTTGTATGCTCTTGTATATCCAGCAAAAATTGGAGTTCTACCACTTGCTTTAAATCCATACTCGCCAACATTTACTACAACCTGTTGAGAGTCGTAAGTTGCCTGCGTCATTTGACTTGCAACAAAGCGTTCATAAATGAGCTTATATAATTTATAATTATCACTAGACATATACTGCTTGACTGACTCTGGTGTTCGCTCCAAACTAATAGGTCTTATTGCCTCGTGAGCGTCCTGTGCATTTTTCTTTGTTTTAAATATATTAAATTTCTCAGGTGCATATTCTTTACCATAAGTTTTAATAATATACTCTTTTGCATTCTGTTGTGCCTCAGGAGAAACCCTTGTCGAGTCAGTTCTTATATATGTTATAAGAGCCGTCTTACCTTCTGAACCAAGTTCAACCCCCTCGTATAACGCTTGTGCACTACGAGTTGTTGCTGGGATACTCATTCCTATTTTATTTAAAGCGTCTTGCTGTAATGTGCTAGTAATAAAAGGTGGTGGCGGATTTGATTTTGTAACAGTTCGTTTTATTTCTCCTACAATAAAGTCTTTATTGTCAATTTCTTGTAATACTTTTTCTGTTTCTTCTTTGCTTTCTGGAACATATTTCTTATTGTTTTTCAACGAAAGTGCGGCTTTAAACTTAATGTCATCTTTTTCAAGGATGGCATTTACTGTCCAATATTCTTTTGGTTTAAATTTATTGATTTCATCTTCCCTATCAACAATTATCTTTAAAGCAACAGATTGTACTCTTCCCGCACTCAAATTTGGCTTTATCTTCTTACAAATTATAGGCGAAACCTTGTAGCCTACAAGTCTATCAAGAACACGCCTACCTTGTTGAGCATGTACAAGATCCATATCAATCTTTCTTGGATTTTGAACCGCACGATTTACAACTGACTTTGAAATCTCATTAAATTCTATTCTGCATGGCTCGTCTTCACTAATATTTAATATGTTTTCTATATGCCAAGAAATAGACTCTCCTTCTCTATCAGGGTCGGTTGCAAGAAGAACCTTTTCTGCCTTTCCTGCCTTTTGTTTAAGTTCTTTAATTATACTCTCTTTGCCCGGCATAATCTCATACTGTGGCTCAAAATTATTTGAAATATCAACCCCCATGGTCTTTGCAGGAAGGTCTCTTATATGACCCTTTGTTGCAACAACATCGTAATCTGAACCTAAATATTTTTTTAAAGTTTCCCTTTTTCCAGGACCTTCTATAATTACTAACTTCATATTCTCACTCTCTTTATTTAAACTAAAAAGTAAACATTTCCAGCAAGTTTTTTAATTATTCCACGAATGGCTAACTTTGTCAACAAAGTATTAAGCCTGCTCGTCTCAAACCCCAAACATTCGACAATCTCCTGAAAAGTTTTTTGCCCTTCTTGTAAAAATTCAATTACTTGTTCTTCATCATCAGTAAAATCTCGCTGCTCCTTTGTTTTAATATAAGGCACGAGATTATATTCTTCAACAATATCTTCAATCTTAGAAACTGCCTTTGCATGACCATTAGTTATCATTCTATTACTACCAGCACTTGCTTCACTAAAAATACTACCTGGTACAGCAAAAACATCTCGACCATAATCCAAGGCAAAGTTCTTTGTGTGAACAGTACCGGACAACGCATGAGCCTCAGTTATTAATACTCCCCTTGAAAGCCCTGCCATAATTCTATTTCTAAACGGAAACATATATGCTTCCGCCTTTATCTTTGCCCTGTGTTCAGAAATTAGAAGCCCACCACTTTCTATAATTTGCTTTGCAAGATTAAAATTACTAGTTGGATAAATATTGTCTAACCCACCTGCAAGTACGGCGATTGTTTTTCCTTTTGCTTCAAGAGTTGCATTATGTGCTATTGAGTCAACGCCATACGCTAGTCCACTCACAATAGTTACACCATAACTAACAAGTTCTTTTGCAAATCTCTCAGTTACCATAACCCCATAATTTGTTGTCTTTCTACTACCAACTATACTAATACAAAAAGAATTTAATAAATTTATGTCTCCTTTATAATATAAAACAAATGGTGCTGAATCAATATTAAGTAATGTCTCAGGATAACCTTCTGAAATATATGTCAACATGCCTATTCCTAGTTTTTTATGAAATTCAATTATTTTATCTGCAGTCTTTAATGACAAATATTTTGTAAGTTTTGAAAATTCCTTATCATCAAAAATCTTTAATATTTCTTCCCTATGAGATTCAAATTTCTTTTTGTCAAAAATGTCTTTATAACTATCAAACAACTCAAAAAACTTAGTCTTTTTTGTATAACTAGCAAACTCAAAACTATCAAGCCAAATAATTGCCTTCTCGTCTAAATCCATAATTTCTCCTATGACCAATACTTATTATCAAGGCTTCTATAATTTATTGCTTCTGCTAAATGGTCTAGATGTATATCCTCACTCCCATCTAAATCTGCAATAGTTCTTGCAACCTTTAAAATTCTATTATATGCCCTTGCAGTAAGTTTTAGGCGTGAAAATGACATTTCAAGTAAAACGCTCGAATCTTCATCAAGTTTACAATATTTCTTTATCATTTGATTAGTCATTTTACCATTGCTATAAATTTTATCTTTTTCAAACCTTTTTGATTGAATAATTCTTGCTGCATCTACTCTTTTCTTTATTTCGCTTGAAGGTTCTTCGCTAACATTTTCACTCAACTCATTATACTTTACTCTATCAACTTCAATTAACATATCAATCCTATCCATAAGCGGTCCACTAACTTTACTTAAATACTTATGAACCTGATGTGGCGTACACTTACATAACTTATCAGAGCCATAATTACCACATGGGCAAGGATTCATACTAGCGATTAAAATAAAGTTTGCTGGATACTCAACTGTCTGTGCATTTCTCGAAACCGTAATTACTCCATCTTCAAGAGGCTGTCTTAACGCTTCAAGTGTATGCTTATTATATTCTGGCATCTCATCTAAAAATAACACCCCGTTATGCGCAAGACTTATCTCCCCTGGCTTTGCCTTACTCCCACCGCCAGTAAGGGCTACAATGGTTGCCGTATGATGCGGCGACCTAAAAGGTCTTTCTGTTATTATTCCAATATTGCTATCTAATGTGCCAGCAATACTATGTATTTTAGTTGTCTCTAACGCTTCATCAAAGGTCATATCTGGTAAAATGCTAGGAAAAGCCTTTGCAAGCATAGTTTTCCCACTTCCAGGTGGTCCAATAAGCAAAACATTATGCCCACCAGCCGCAGAAATTTCAAGTGCTCTTTTTGCACTTGCCTGTCCCCTTATCCACGCAAAATCTCCACTTGGTTTTCTTGTTGTCTTTATGTATTCATAACTTAAATTTTCAACTGGTTTTATCTCAAGTTCATTATTTAAAAATTGAATAACCTGCTTTAAATCTTTTGCTGGATATACTTGTAGCCCTTCAATGAAACTTGCTTCTCCCGCATTTTCACTTGGAACAACTATTTTCTTTATGCCTAAATTTCTTGCAGTTATTAAAATTGGTAGAACTCCTTTAATTTTTCTAAGTGTTCCATCAAGAGATAATTCTCCAATAAAAGCAAATTCTTCTAACTTATCTCTCGCAGTCTCTACTTGCTCAGAAGCATATAAAATACCAACCGAAATAGCAAGGTCATAAAGCGACCCTTCTTTCTTCATATCAGCAGGGGCTAAATTAATAGTTATCTTATTTATTGGGTATTTATATCCTTGATTTTTAATTGCAGACATTACTCTCTGCTTTGACTCCTTTATAGCGGCATCTGCTAAACCTACTACATCATAAGAAGGCAAACCCCTATTTATATCTGTTTCAACTTTTACTAAATAGCCATCAAGCCCTAATAGCCCAAAAGAATTTATTATTGATAACATCTATCTTTCTCCAACTTAGTCATTATATAATAATCTTTTTAATTTCGACAAATAATTTTGCCATTTTTTTATTTTCTTACAATTCTTATTTTGAAAAATAGTCTGAAACTATATATATAATTAATACATTTTTCTTGCAAAAACTTAACTTTTTAATAAATTAAAATTCCAATATACAAAAAAAAGACACCTTTTTAGATGTCTTTTAAAATTTTACATTTTCTCTTCTAAGTATTCTTTTGCAAACTCTTTTCTAATTACATTATTATAATAATCAACTGATTCTTTTCCTAGTTGAGAATCTTCTTCTTTTATATCTTTATTTTCTTTATCGTCCATTTTAATACTCCTTTTTGTAATTTTTATGCCAGATAATAATTATTTATGAATATTAAAACTCTTGTACTGCTGCCTGATTTGCTTGCAAATATTTACTATTTTCATCATAACTATTTATAGTTACAAATTTATCACTTTCAACATATTCTTCTTTTTGTTCTACTACTTTATTTTTATTTATAATTGCTTCATATGCTAATTTTGTAAGTTGCGCTCTTTGTTCTGCCTTACTTGCCTTTTGTGTTGCCTTTTCTAATTCGCCATTTGCTTTTTCATAAGCCTTTTTTGCTCTTTCCATTTTTTCTTTGAGTTCTCTCTCTTTCATGCTTTCGTTTAACAACTTACTTATAATTTTACTAGATTCAGCCATATCTTTATTTAATGTTCTATCTTCTTTTGTTAATTCCTTCCCCTTTTCTACTAAATCAGCAGTCAACTCACGAATTAATTTAATTTCTGCTTTGTACTCAGCACTATGATTTTCTCCAAAAAGGTCTCTTTCTTGTAATTTTGCTTGCAATTCAGCCTTCTTATCTGTAAGTTTATTAATCATTTCCTCTACAAATCTCTTTTCCGCTCCAATTTCAACCTTTCTTACTCTTCCTTCATCTACTATTTTTCTCGATTCTCTAAACATCTCATCTCTATTATATGTAAGTCCAAGTTCGTAATTTTTTTCTGTCATTTTTTTATCTCCTTTCTTTACTTGTCCCATTATACCCTAACTCAAATAAACTTTCAAGACCCAATTTATTTTTCTATCAAAAATGACAAAAATTAATTTCCAAATTGACTAATTATTTTACATTTTTACAATCTTTTTATTATAATTTATAAAGAAAATTAAATAAAAACTAAAAAATATTAAAACTTTCTATATTACAAACATAATTTAAAATTTAAACTAATTTCAAAATAATACTATTTAAAACATAATAAGCATTTTCACTTACCTTTAAACACCCATTCCTAAGAGATATAAAACCACGATTTGACAAAAATTCAATCTCCTTCTTTTTATCTCTTAAAAAATGACCGCCAAATCTATTATCAAATTCTTCGAGATTTAGTCCTTCTCTAGTCCTAAGAGCAAGCATAATTGTTTCCTCTCTACGCTCATTAAAACTTAACTTCTCAACTGAAACAATAGGAAGAGTATTATTTTCAATACTTTGCAAGTACTTATCAAAATCATCAGTATTAGCAAATCTAGTATCCTTCATATACGAATGTCCACCGACACCAAAAGCAAGATACTCGCCAAGCCTCCAATAATTTTGATTATGTTTACACTCATAATCGAGCATTGCAAAATTAGACACTTCATACCTTTTAATACCGGCATGAGATAACATATCTAATACTAAATTATACATTTCAACAGTTTCGTCTTCACTTGGAAGTTTGATAACCCCTACCCTTACTTTTTCCTGAAGAACTGTTCCTGGCTCAAGAATGAGTGAGTAGGCAGATACATGATTTACTCTTTCTTTAATTAAATACTTTACCGTCTTTTTAACATCACTTAAAGTTTGTTCTGGAAGCCCTATCATCATATCAACATTTATATTCTTAAATCCAATTTTCTTGGCAAGACTTAACGCTTCCTTTGCCTGCTTACTCGTGTGCCTTCTACCTATAGCAGCAAGTAATTTATCATTTAACGACTGAACCCCAATACTAAGCCTATTAACACCAACAAGTAAATATTCTCTTAACTTACTCTCAGTAATTGACTCTGGATTTGCTTCAATTGTAATCTCAGCATTTGGAAGCAACCTAAAATTTTGTTTTATTGCAATCATAATTTTAGTCATTTGCCCATCACTAAGAACACTAGGAGTCCCGCCACCAAAAAAGATAGAAGATATTTTATATTCTTTACCTTCTTTTGCTCCACGCATTTTAATTTCTTTAATTAAAGCGTCAACATATTCGTCCATTCTATCATTTTTATTACAAAAAGATATAAAGGAACAATAATCGCATTTCCTTTCATTGCAAAAAGGAATGTGAAAATATAATGCCAAAGTATTCATATTTAATCATCAAGTTTAAGAATTGTCATAAATGCTTCGCTTGGGATTTCAACCGAGCCTATTTGACGCATTCTTTTCTTGCCCTCCTTTTGTTTTTCAAGCAGTTTTCTTTTTCTCGAAATATCTCCGCCATAGCATTTTGCTAAAACATCTTTTCTCATTGCCTTTACTGTTTCTCTCGCAATTACCTTTCCACCAATGCACGCCTGAATTGGTAACTCAAATAACTGACGAGGAATAACTTGTTTTAACTTTTCACACAGTTTCTTTCCCCTTGAATATGCTGAATCTCTGTGAACAATTATACTAAGAGCATCGCATTTTTCGCCATTTAATAAAATATCTAACTTTACAAGATCACTTTTTTCAAACTTATTAACTTCATAATCAAGACTCGCATATCCCCTTGACCTAGATTTAAGACCATCAAAAAAGTCATAAACAATTTCATTAAGTGGAATGTTATATTTTAGCATTACTCTATTTTTATCTAAATACTGCATATCAAGATATTCGCCCCTTTTACCCTGACAAAGTTCCATAATATTTCCAACATATTCAGGTGGCGTATAAATAATAACGCTTGCAACAGGTTCCTGTATTTCCTTTATTTCTGTTACCGCTGGTAAAAGTGATGGATTGGAAATTTCAATCATACTTCCATCAGTTTTAAATACACGATAACTAACACTAGGAGCAGTCGTTATAACATCAAGATTAAATTCACGCTCTAGTCTTTCAGTTATAATTTCAAGATGTAGCAACCCTAAAAATCCGCACCTAAAACCATATCCAAGTGCTGTCGACACCTCTGGCGTAAAATGCAAAGAATCATCATTTAATTTTAGTTTTTCAAGAGCATCTTTTAAATCATTATATTTTGAGCCATCAACTAGGAATACCCCACAATATACCATAGGCTTTACATCTTTATAACCTTCAAGAGCCTTCTCTGTTGGGTTATCACTAAATGTTATAGTGTCTCCTACCTTTGTTTCAGAAACATTTTTTATACTTGCACAAATATATCCTACCATGCCCGTTTCAAGCACACTTATCTCTTTTGGACTTGGACAAAATACTCCAACTTCTGTTACATCGTAACTCATGTTAGTTTTCATCATTTTTATTTTGTCGCCAACTTTAACACTTCCATCAAAAACTCTAACTAGACTCACAGCACCTTTAAAATTATCATAATAACTATCAAAAATAAGTGCCTTTAACGACTTGTTCTTATCCCCTTTTGGACTTGGAATTTTTTGCACTATGCTTTCAAGCACTTTATCTATATTAATACCTTCTTTTGCTGATATTAGTGGAGCGTCTTCACATGACAAGCCTATTATGTCTTCTATCTCTTTTTTTACTTCTTCAACCCTTGCACTTGGTAAATCAATTTTATTTATAACAGGAACAATAGTTAAATCTTGTTCAAGTGCTAAATAAACATTTGCAAGCGTTTGTGCCTGGACTCCTTGTGTTGCATCTACAACTAAAATTGCACCTTCGCACGCTTTAAGCGAACGAGAAACTTCATAAGTAAAGTCAACATGTCCAGGGGTATCAATAAGATTTAAAGTATATTCTTCCCCATTATATTCATAAAACATCCTTGTCGGAGTAAGTTTTATTGTAATACCTCTTTCACGCTCAATATCCATACTATCTAAAACTTGTTCAGTTAATTCTCTGCTAGATAAAGTCCCAGTTTTCTCAATAAGTCTATCTGCAAGCGTACTTTTACCATGGTCAATATGAGCAATTATACAAAAGTTCCTAATGTTCTTAATATTTTGTTCCATGAATATAATTATAGTAAAAAATTGTATTATTTTCAACTTTTTTACATTAAATTTATTATTCTATTTATTAATGCCTTAAAATCTATATAATTATAAAAATACTATTTTTTTAAAAAAACTTAGAAAATTTTATCAAATTTTAAGCCTAAATTAAATATTTTTACAAAAATTTGTTTAAAATGATTGGTAAAAGTAAAAAAAATTGATATAATCTTTTTGTATTAAGATTGTAACCTTATTTTAAGGAGAATATATATATGAAAGACTTATTTAACACATGGCTAGTCAACAAGTACATTGCTCATCGTGGTTTGCATGATAATAAACACCCTGAAAATAGTTTATCTGCTTTTAAATATGCTGCTGAAATGGGATATGCCATTGAACTTGATGTCCGTGCTATTGCAGACGGGACAATAATAGTTTTCCATGACGAAGCATTAAAAAGAATGACGGGTGAAGATGGTTATACAGTAAACATTAAAAATGTTGAGGAATTAAAAAAATATCGTCTACTCGGTAGTGATGAAACAATTCCTACCTTTGAAGAAGTCTTAAAAGAAATAAATGGAACGGCACCTATTTTAATTGAAATAAAAGATTATAACATAAATAGTTCTCTTGAAAAAGGAGTTTATGACCTTATCAAAAAATACAAAGGCGAATATGCTGTTATGAGTTTTAATCCTTATTCAGTACGCTGGTTTAAAAGATATGCACCAGAAGTAATTCGAGGACAATTATCATCTTCTCTAAAAGGAGAAGGTCTAAATTTTTTCAAAAGATTTATGTTAACTAGGGCTTCCTTTGTTAAAAAAATTGCAGAGCCACAGTTTATTGCTTATAAATGGGATGAAGTTCCAAATGGCTTTGTGAAAAAATTTAAAGAGTTACCTTTACTTGTATGGGCTGTTGACACACAAGCAAATTATATGAAAGTTGCACAATATTGCGACAATATTATATTTGAAAACTTTAAACCAAGAATATAAAAAATAAAAGCAGGAATTAATAATTTCTGCTTTTTAATTACAAAAATAATAAAATAAAATTTTATAAATGCTAAATTAAATTAATTACAAAACTAATTTTTTGTATAAAAAATAACAGAACCTTGTCTGTTAAATTTTTATCTTTGTTCTTTAATATTTGTTGCCTTTCCAGATAATCCTCTAAGATAGAATAATTTTGCTCTTCTTACCTTGCCCTTCTTTAAAACTTCAATCTTATCAATTCTTGGACTATGCAATGGGAAAGTTCTTTCAACACCTATACCAAAAGAAATACGCCTAACGGTAAAATTCTCTCTAATACCGCCATTTTTACGAGCAATAACAGTGCCTTCATAGCCCTGAACTCTTTCCTTATTTCCCTCTTTAATTTTATAATAAACTTTGACAGTGTCTCCAATGCCAAACTCTGGTACAGAATCTTTTACGCTCTCTTTCTCAATAACATCTATAAGGTTCATTTTTTGCCTCCATTTCAAATTGCAAGTAATAATAACACAATGTAAATAAAAATGCAAGCATTTTTTATAATTCAAAATATTTTACTTGCTAAAAAATATTTTCTAAATGCTCTATTTGATAACTTTCATAAGCACCTATAATTGAAATGCAATCAAATCTGATTGATACTTTGTCATATAAGTTCTTATGTTTTAAATAAAAAATTGCTGTATTCTTTATCTTATTTTGTTTCCTATAATTTATTGCTTCAAGTGGCAAGCCATAATCTAAACTCTTTCTCGTCTTTACTTCAATAAAAACATAAACATCTTCAGCGTCTTTTGCAACTATGTCTATTTCTCCAATTTTATTTCTAATATTCCTATCTATGATTTTATAGCCTTTTTGCAATAAATAATGACAAGCCATGTCTTCGCCTAAATTTCCAAGTTCTTTGTATCTTTTCTTTCCAAACATTAAATATAATCTCCAAAATTAAATAAAATGCTTTATAAAAGTATTTCTATGTATTTTACACTTCCCATATTTTTTTAAACATTCTATATGTTCTTTTGTCCCATATCCTTTATGCTTCTCAAAATGATACTCTGGATAAACTTTTGCAAGTTCTAGCATTTTTCTATCTCTATATACTTTTGCCAAAATTGAAGCACTCGCAATATTATAACTTAAACTATCTCCCTTAATTATCCCAATCTGTCTAGTATTTGTATCTATATTTAAAGCATCAATAAGAATTGTATCGGGTTTTGTTTTCATTTTTTCAAGTGCTTTTTTCATACCAAGTTTTGTTGCTTGTAAAATATTAATCTCATCAATAGTTTTTTCATCTACTTCTTGAATTGAATAACAAATTGCAGTAGAAATTATTTTTTCATACAATAATTCACGCTTTTTTGGAGTTAATTTTTTACTATCGTTAATTCCTTCAATAATTTTATCTTTATCAAGTGGCATTATGACACAAGCACAAACAACTGGACCCGCAAGAGGTCCACGACCTGCCTCGTCCATTCCGCCAACTAAGCCATATTCTTTATACTTATTTTCATAATCAAACATATTTTAGTCCAAAATTATCTTCCCAAGTCTACCCTTTCTAAAATCATCAAGTATCATTCTGCCGCATCTATCATAATCTAATTCTTCTTTTTTTAAAATACAATTTCTAGACATACAAATATTTTCAAATATTTCAATTGTTTCTTGTCCATCACGAATTTGTATATTGTATCTTTTTTCAAGCAAGTCCTTATATTTTCCTGAAATATCTTTTATAAAATCAAACGCTAGTTCAGTTGTGTCTAAAACTTCATCTTTAATACTTCCAATGTAAGCAAGATTTCTAGCAACTCTCTCGTCTTCAAACGAAGGCCAAAGCGTTCCTGGCGTATCAAGTAGTACAAGTCCTTCTTTTGTTACTACCCACTGTTTGCCTTTTGTTACACCTGGCTTATTACCAGTTATTGTTTTTGAAAAAGAACACAAGTTATTAATTAATGTGCTTTTCCCAACATTAGGCACTCCAACCACCATTGCCTTTAAGGAATAACTAATACCTTTTTCTTCTTTTGAAAAAATTTTGTCTTTTAAAAGGTCTCTTGCTATTGAAAAAATAACCTTACCTGAATTAGATTGAACTGCATTAATTGCTACAACTTGAGCATTTTCCTTTGTTAATAATTTTTTGAATTTTTCTAAATCTTTTTTTTCAACTAAATCAACTTTGCTTAAAACATAAATTATTTTTTTGTTTTTGGCAAGTTCAGTAAGTTTTGGATTTAAACACGACATAGGAGCCCTTGCATCTAAGCAATAAAGGAGTAAATCAACATTTTTTAACTCCTTTTCCATTTGTCTAAGGGCCTTTGTCATGTGCCCTGGAAACCAGTTTATATTAGTCCTTGATAAGTTTTTTTCCATTTTACGCTTTCCTTTCAATTTCATGTTTCATATAAAATCTAGTTTCTGTCTCATCTACAATTCTAAAGCCAACTTTTAGATATAAAGAAATTGCTCTTTTATTAGATTTATAAACCCATAAATAAACAATCTTATTTTTATCTAAAATATATTTTAGTATCTCCGACCCAAGCCCCTTATTTCTATAATTTTGTTCTAAGTAAATAATATCAAGTAAAACCCCTTGATTTTTATCTTTTATTGCAAAACACCCAACAATATTGTTATCTATGTAAATAATTTTGTATTTATCTAAGTTTTTATCAACATCATTTGTTACAAAAGAAATAATCTCTGCTTTTTCTTTTTGTGTAATTAAACCAGCATACTTTAAAATAGTATTTAGGTTAAATTCAATTAGTTTACCCTTGTCTTCCTTTGTTGCCTGTTTTAAATAATACAAAGTATTATTATGCATCAAAATCTCATTCCTTATTTAAATTCTCAAAGTATTTTTTATAAAGGTCTGGGCGTCTTAATTTTGTAACTTCAAGAGATTTTTCAAATCTCCATTTATTAACTTCCTGATGATTTCCACTAACTAAAACTTCCGGCACAGACAACCCTTCAAAGACATAAGGTCTTGTATATTGCGGATATTCAAGAAGCCCATTTGAAAAAGATTCTTCATCAGTAGTATTCTCATTTCCAAGAACATTTGGAATATACCTTGAAATAGCGTCAACAAGCACCATAGCAGGATATTCTCCACCTGTTAGGACATAATCTCCAATAGAAATTTCTTCATCAACACACAAGTCTATTATTCTTTCGTCAATGCCTTCATAGTGCCCACAGATAAGAATAAGTTCCTTATTTGAAACCGCTAATTCTTCAACTTTTTTCTGAGTTAATAAACTGCCCTTTGGCGACAAATAAATTGCATGACTATTTTCAGTTTTAACACTTTTAATAGCATCAAATAAAGGCTGTGGCGTCATAATCATTCCTGCCCCACCACCATAAGAATAATCATCACAACGCTTGTTATTATCAAGCGAAAAATCTCTAATATTAATTACTTTGATATTAATCAAGTTGTTTTTTTGTGCACGAAGCAAAATGCTATGATTTAATGCTGTAAACATTTCTGGGAAAATAGTGAGAATGGTAATATTCATATTAACACCTCACTAATTTTGTCCTTGAAAACTATTACTTTTTTGCTTTTTATATCCACTTCTTTTATAACATCTTTTAAAAATGGAAAACTTCTTTTCGCCCCCATTTTTTCAATATTAATAATATCTGCTGCTCCGTATTTTTCAATGCTTACAACCTGTCCTACAAAGTTACCTTTATCATCAAAAATATCACAATTTTCTAAATCGCTTATAAGATATTCATTTTCTTTATTTTCAATTTGTTCTCTTTCTACTTCAAGCATTTTATTTCTAAGTTTTTCAGCATCCGTTATAGAAGAAATGTTTTCTAAAAACAAATACCCAAAATCTTTATAAAACCTAACATTTTTAATATTAAATTTATTGCCATCAATAAAAACTTGTCCTAGATTTTTCCAAAAGGACATATCTTTTATATAACAATCAATTTTTATTTCGCCATTTAGCCCATGAGGCTTTAACACTTTTGCTATTTTTATCATAATTTTTCTTTTTTTTAGTAAATTATAAAAATTTTACTTATTTATCTTGATTTTTTTCAAAAATAGTTTTTTTATGCCTTCTTTATTTTAAAAATAACCTTCTTATTGTCTTTATGTCCAGCAGAATGTAAAATTGCCCTTATCGCCTGAGCAACTTTGCCATTTTTACCAATTATTTTGCCTATGTCATCGTCAGAAACACTAACTTCATAAATTACAGCATTTTCAGCCTGACTTTCTGAAATTTGTATACTCTCTTTGTCTTCCACAAGGCTTTCAACTATAAATCTAAGTAACTCTTCCATTTTTTCTCCTTAATTTATTAGTTTAAGCCTTTTTTGCGTCTTTCTTTTTTGGTACAATCTTCTTACTTGCATAAGGCTTTGGATTTTCAACAATACCCGCTTTGACAAGAAGTGTTCTTGCTGTCTCAGTTGGTTGTGCACCATTTTTTAACCATGTTAGAGTCTTTTCCTTATCAAGTTTAAGATTGTCTTTCTCAATAAGTGGGTTAAAATATCCAAGACTGTCAATTACCTTTCCATCTCTACTTGTTCTTGCATCAGCAACTACAACTCTGTAAAAAGGACTTTTCTTGTCTCCCATTCTTGTAAGTCTAATTTTAACTGCCATTTTCTCTCTCCTTTGTTTTAAATTTGTTTATATGTTTCAAGTTTTTTATTAAAAACTTGTAAAAACCTAACTAAAATTTAAAATTCCTCATGTTTCCACCCTTCATACGCTTCATCATGAGTTTTGATTGCTCAAATTGTTTAAGTAACCTATTTACATCCTGAATTTGAGTTCCGCTCCCATCAGCAATTCTCTTTTTCTGACTCCCCTTTATTAAATCTGGATTTCTCCTTTCTTTTATTGTCATACTCTGAATAATTGCCTTGTTTCTTTCAAGTTCTTTCTCGTCAACACTCACTCCCTTCATTTTATTACTAAAACCAGGTATCATGTTGATAAGGTCGTTAATGTTGCCCATCTTGTTTATCTTTTCCATTTGACTTAAATAGTCCTCAAATGTAAAACTGCTTTCCCTTAACTTCTTTTCAAGTTTCTTTGCCTCTTCTTCACTAACTGCACTCTGGGCCTTTTCAATAAGAGTTAATACATCCCCCATCCCAAGTATTCTTGACGCCATCCTGTCAGGATAAAAAGGCTCAATGTCGCCTAACTTTTCCCCCGTTCCGCAAAATTTAATAGGCTTTTTTACTACTTCACTTATACTAAGCGCCGCACCACCACGAGTGTCTCCGTCAAGTTTTGTGAGTATTACACCTGTTATGTCAAGCGCCTCATCAAATGTCTTTGCAACATTAACTGACTCCTGTCCATTCATAGAGTCAACAACAAGTAGTATTTCTGTTGGCTTAATTTCTTTTTTTAATAATTTTAATTCGTTCATTAACTCTTCGTCAATAGATAGCCTGCCTGCTGTATCAATTATAACTGTGTCATACATTTTTTTATTAGCATACTCTATTGCCTGCTTGCATGTTTTTACTGGTGCTTGCACTCCCTTTTCAAAAACTTCCACATTTGCACTCTTTCCTACAACTTGCAACTGATTGATTGCAGCCGGTCTATATATGTCGCAGGCTACAAGCATTGGATGTTTGCCTTGACTTTTTAACATGCTCGCTAGTTTTCCACACATTGTTGTCTTACCACTCCCTTGAAGTCCACATAGCATTATAACTGTCGGAAGTGAACTCGATACTGCAAGTTTGCTATTTGTCTGCCCCATAAGGTTTATTAATTCTTCATTTACTATCTTAATAACCTGTTGCCCAGGAGTCAAACTATTGAGCACTTGCTGACCAACAGCCTTCTCACTAACTCTATTTATAAAGTCCTTTGCAACAAGATAATTTACATCTGCTTCAAGCAGTGCAACCCTAATTTCTCTCATCGCCTCTTTTATTTCAAGTTCAGTTAGTTTACCCCTCTTCGTTAGATGCGAAAAAATGTGATTTAATCTAAGTGATAAATTTGAAAACATTCCCATTCTACATTATCTCCAAGACCGAATTAAGTTCCTTTTTTATTTCATTAGAAGAATTTGTCTCTTTACTATCAAGAATTTCAAGACTTTTCTTTACCTTTTCTCTTATCATCTCAAACTTGTGAAGAAGATTGAGTTTTTCTTCATACCCTTCAAGCACTTTAATAGTCCTTTTAATAAGGTCATTTATTGCCTGCCTACTAGTATTGTAAATCTGTGCAAGTTCACTAATTGATATATTGTTGTCAATAAAATCAGTTATAATTTTTCTTTGCTTCTGCGTCAAAAGATTTTTATAAAAATCAACAAGTAAACTTACTCTAAAACTTTCTTCAATCTTCATAACTAACTCTTCTAATCCTGTAAAGTATTTTTACTTTACAAAATAATTATATCAATTTTTTTTTATTTGTCAACTTTAAAATAAAAATATTTTTACAAAAAAGAGAAAGGGCTTTAATCTTAGCCCCTTCCCCTATAATCAAATAAATATGTTTAACTAGTTTTCAAAATTATATTTTAATTCCCATCTGCATCATCTCCACCACTACTATTAGGCACCGGCACCCCATCAACTAAGCTCCACTCCCCCGCCCAGTAAACAGGTCTACCATCATAATTCCAATCACTATCCCACCCACTAGGCTGACTTACTGCTTCACAATATATGGTAAGTTCTGAGCAATAAGAAAATGCATCACCCCCTATACTTGTTACGCTGTCAGGGATAACTATACTAGTTAGAGATGTGTTCCGAAATGCATCACCCCCTATACTTGTTACGCTGTCAGGGATAACTATACTAGTTAGAGATGTGTTCTGAAATGCACTACCACCTATACTTATTAAACTACTTGGAAACACTATACTTTTAAGACTAGTACATTGGAAAAAAGCATAATAATCAATGATGGCTACTTTATCTCCTAATGTCAGGCTTTTTAATTCATCACAACGATAAAATGCGTATTCCCCTATACTTATGACATTATCTGGTATATCTATATTTGCTAGGCTCCAACAATCATTAAAAGCATAATCACCTATACTGACTAATTGAGAATTTTCTTCAAAGGTTACACTAACTAGCCTATCGCAAGAAGAAAATGCAGAAATACCTATATTTGTTACACAACTAGGAATATTTAAACTTATTATATTTCTATTTCTAAAAACATTCTTATATATTTCATAATTATAACTTGTTGTTGGAAGTGCTAAATTTACATCACTACCTGTATAATCTACTAGATAATATAAACTATTCACACTATCTTCATACATTACATAACCATCTTCCCTATAATTTAACCTTGACTCTTCTAGTAATGATGTGTATACACTTAATGCATACTCCGCAACGCTACCATAAGTACTGCTTCCAGGTGTTATTTCTAAACTACTTAAATTATATACTTCAACTAGTTTGTAACAAGATCGAAAAGCCCAAGTAGCTATACGCCCAACATTTTCCCCTATCGTTACATTAATTAAATTACTACATTCTTCAAATGCATAATCTCCTATACTTGTTACACTACTTGAAATTATAACACTTGTTATATTTATATTCCCCTCAAAAGCATGTTCGTATATTTCATAGTTATAACTTGTTGTTGGAAGTGTTAATTCTGCATCACTTCCTACATAACCTACTAGATAGTATAAATTATTCTCATTATCTTCATACATTAAATACCCATCTTCTCTATAATCTAACTTTGTTGTACCTTCTAGTAATGTATATACATTTAATGCATTCCCCGCAACTCTTCCATTATCACTGCTTCCAACAATTATTTCTAGGGCACTTAAATTATATACTTCAATTAGTTTATAACAATACTCAAACGCATTATTATCTATACTAATTATACTTTCTGGTATCACTACACTAGTTATTCCTAAACAACCTGAAAAAGTATAATCATTTATATGTGTTATCCCATTTGGAATAACTAATTTTCCTGTTAAATTATCACAGTCTCTAAATGCATATCTCCCTATACTTGTTAGTGTATTTGGCAAATCAAAATTTCCAGTTAATTTACCACAACCATCAAATGCTGATTCACCAATACTTATTACTCCCTCTGGAATAACAAGATCCCCTGTTAAACCTGAACAATGCTGAAATGCTGAATCTCCAATAAATTTAAGTGTGCTTGGGAGTGTAAGAGTCCCATTTAAACCATCACAAAAATAAAAAGCACCACTCTCTATTGTTGTTACTCCCTCAGGTATAATTAAATCCCCTGTAAACTCATCATTACTATTAAAAGCATCTATCCCTATTATTTTTATACTACCATCATTAGGTATTACTGAATTTTTAAAACCTTGTACCAATGTTCCAGTAGATAATTCAATCAAACAATTCCCTTTTGACGAATAATATTTATTTCCTTCTTCAATTGTAAGGCTAGTTAAATTACCACATGAAGCGAACGCCTGATAACCTATATCTTTTACACTTTTTGGTAGTATAATACTTTCAATGCCTGATATAGCAAAAGCCATAACTCCTATTTCTTCTAACTCTGAATTTTTTTCAAAGGTTACACTACTTAAATTTTGCATATATACAAATACACCATATCCAATATTTTTAACTTTACTTGGGATACTTATATTTGTTAAATTTTGACAACTTTGTCCTGTTATCATATCCGCAAAAGCACCACCTTGAATACTAATACACTCGTCATGTATATCAATAGAACTTATTGTATAATCTGTAAGACCTATAAGTAATGCATAAGGATTTTCTCCTACTCCTATATATTTTCCACTATCATATATATTTGTTGCAAGCCCTGTACACATCATAAATGCCATTCCACCGACATATTCAATACTACTTGGGATTATTGCATTTGTTAGACTCATGCACATAGCAAATGCTCCACCATATTCGCCTGTTTCATCATATTTACTATCAATTCGTGTTACACTATTTGGAATAATTACACTTGTAATATTAACTCCTTCCATTTCTGTAGAAAACGCATTATATGGAATAGTTGTAACTTGGTGAGAGATTACTATATCTGTATTACTCCCTATATCTTCCTGTGTACCTGTAAAGCAATTTGGTGTTAAAAATACAGAATAAAGTGTTACATCTCTTTCTTCTGGCACTTGATACCATATTGGATTTGCCTCTGTTGATGCGTAATATCTTTGCGAATTTTCTTCTAATGTCCATGTTTCATCTGTTGAGAAGAAATAGAACTCTTGGTCTAAGTTATTTTGCAAACTACTTAAATTTGTTATTCCGCCTTGTCCATTTGATATTGGCACTATTCCATCTATCCTAAATTCATTCCTATTACTTGGATTGTACACTATCTCAAAGTTTGTTTCTTCTATATCACTTCCTATGTTGTCAACAAAGCCAAGAGAAATTGTTGCATGTGTTGGTATACCATTATCATATTCCCAATCTCCAAAATAGTATACAGGTCTACTATCTGGATTCCAATTATCAACCCAACTTGCCAGTTCGCTTTCTGTCTCTGAATATATTGTTAAACTATTACATGACATGAATGCATTGTTCTCTATATTCACCGCACTTTCTGGTATCACTACATAATTCATACTACTACAATTATCAAACGCAAATGTTCCAATTGTTGTTACTGTATTTGGTAGTATTATCCCTGTTAATCTCCTACAATTTGCAAACGCCTCATCATCTATTACTATAACCCCACTTGAAAGCACCACTTCTTCTAATTTCACACAACCATTAAATGCATACCTTCCAATATTAGTTACACTGCTTGGTATTGTTACGCTTTCTAACTTAACACACCTTCCAAAACTTCCATCTATTACTTTAAGTGTGCTTGGTAGAGTAATCTCAGTTAAATTTATGCACGCATAAAAACTCTCATACCCTATCTCTTCTACTCCTTCTGGTATGATTATACTACTTATCCCACTATCACTAAATACATTGTCTTTTATCTCTGTTAAACTTGTCCCACTAAATACTACGCTCTCTAATTTATTACAATCAGAAAATGCATAAACCCCTATTTCTCTTATCTTGCTTGGCAAGTTTACACTCGTTAAATTGTCATAATTATTAAACGCATAACTTTGTATTATCTCACAATCGCTATGTATATTAATTGTAGAAATTTCGCTTGATAAACCACTTGTTAAAATCAAATATGGATTTGCTTCATTACCTAAATAGTTTGCATTGTCATAAGTGGCATTACTTACTTCTCCGCTACCCGAAAACGCTTCCGCTGATATATTTTCTACACTACTTGGTAGTATCACATTCGTTAAATTTGAACAATTTAAAAAAGCCCCTTCTTCTACACCTGTCGAAGTATTTACCTCTGACTCTATACTCTGTACACTATTTGGTATTACTACACTCTCAATTTGGCTATTACCCATAAATGCAGAACTACTTAAACTCGTTACAGCATGAGATATAACAACTACACTTTCTCCTTCTGTTTCTTCCTGTGTACCAGTCATATTATTTGGAGTCAAAAATGTTGAATATACTGCAATTGGAGTTTCAGGAACAGTATACCATATAGGGTCTTCTTCTGTTGAAACATAATATCTTGTTTGACTTTTTAGTATACTCTCATCAGAATTTGTCCCTACTTCTTTTAATGTCGAAAAATAGTAAAACTCTTGATTACTACTATTTGTTAATTCATCTAAATTATTTACTTGCATATTACTCGACCTTGCAAGCAAACTAATCTCTGGAACTACACCATCTATTCTAAATAGTCCACTATCTTCATCATACACAACCTTATTATTATCATAGGTTATGTTACTTCCTTCATTATTTACTATTTGTAAAACAACCCTGCCTTCAACTTCATACCCTACATTGACACTACTATCAAAACTATGATTCATGGCTGATAATGCAATATATATTGACATTACAAATAGGCATAGTGATAATAATATAAAAAATGTTGATATAAGTATCTGTCTTCTCATTGTCATGTGTTTTTCTCCTTTGTAACAATATTTTGCCAATTTTAATTTTTATTTATGCTGTTTATATTTTTCTATAAAATTTTTTATTTATATCCTTATCCTTTACTTTTTCATTTTTAAATGCATTAACCATATTCAATCTTTAATTTTACCCTTATAATTAAAATATATAAAATTTAATTTATTTCTTAATTATAATTTATTTTATCACTTCTCTCAACAGTATAGCAAGCAAAAAAACTTAATACAAAATCAAAATCTGTTATATGTTACAACAAAAGCTTTTATTATCTTTTTATTATATTCCTACTAAAAACAACCCTTATGTTTAATAAGAGTTGTTAAACAAAACATATTATTCAAAAAGTTTTAAACATGTAGTGTTATAAAAGCCCATCCACAAATTTTTCGGCATCAAATTCTTCTAGGTCATCCATTTTTTCGCCAACTCCTACAAAATAGACAGGAGTATTAAGTTCTTTAATGATTGGGAAAACTATTCCTCCTTTACTTGTTCCATCAAGTTTAGTTAGGATAATACCATCAATCCCAATTGCATCTTTAAAAGCGTTTATTTGAACAAGAGAATTTTGACCAATTGTTGCGTCAAGAACAATAAAATTAAGTTTTTGAGCCTCTTCCCATTCTCTATTTTCAATTCTATTAATTTTCTTTAATTCTTCCATAAGATTAACTTTTGTGTGAAGTCTACCTGCTGTATCTACAATTAAAACATCTGTACCCTTTGCCTTAGCACTAGCAATACCGTCATATACAACAGCCCCAGGGTCAGCACCTTCCTGATGTTTTACAATTTTCACATCAGCCCTTTTTGCCCATTCAACAAGTTGTTCGCTAGCAGCCGCCCTAAAAGTATCCCCTGCAACAAGCGTAACAGACTTTTTCTTACTCTTAAAATAATGCGCTAGTTTACCAATTGTTGTTGTTTTTCCAACGCCATTAACTCCGACAATAGTAATTATTATTGGATAACTATAATCTTTTTTAGGAGTTGAACTTAAAACATCAATTAAAATATCTTTCAGTTCATCTCTTGCTTTTTCCTGTTTATAAATATGTTTCTCTCTTACTCTATCCTTCAAATTTGAAATGATAAGTTGAGAAGTCTCAACACCCATATCGCTACTAATTAAAGCAAACTCCAAATCTTCATAAAATTCGCTATCAATATCGCCACCACGAAAAACCGCATTTAACTTTGTTATTAATGCGTCTTTTGTCTTTTTTAGTCCATTTTTTATTTTTGAAAAAAGTCCCATACTATACAATATCCTTTAATATTCAAACAAAGATTTTTATACTATTAATAAATAACTTATTAACCTGTTGCCTTTTGCTTATTATCCTTTTTATCTTCTGAAATTTTTATAGCATCTTCAAGTTTGACAGAAACAATCTTGCTTACTCCAGGCTCTTCCATAGTTACACCATATAGTGAATCTGTAAGCATCATAGTAGGCTTACGGTGAGTAATGACAATAAATTGAGTATCCTTAGAAAAGTTCTTCAAGTATTGCGCAAATCTTGAAACATTCGTATCGTCAAGAGCGGCCTCTATTTCGTCAAGCAAACAGAAAGGCATTGGGCGAAGGCGAAGAATTGCAAATAAAATAGCAATAGCAGTAAGCGCCTTTTCTCCACCGCTAAGAAGAGTTATGCTCTGCAATTTCTTCCCAGGAGGTTCTGCAATAATTTCAACACCTGCTTGAAGTGGGTCTTCGCTTTCAGTAAGTTCAAGTTTAGCATTACCGCCACCAAAAAGTTCTCTAAATGTCTTTGAAAAATTCTCTTGAATTTTCTCAAAAGCGCTATCAAAACGAGTTATCATCTCTTCTGCTAAATCTTTGATAATTTTTGTCAAATCTTCTTTGGCTGTTGTCAAATCCTGCGCCTGAGAACTTAGTGCTTCATATCTTTCCATTAATTCCTTACAATCTTCTATTGCATTAACATTAATGTATCCTAATTTTGAAATTTCTTTTTTCAGCCTATTAATTTCAATAAGCCCTTCTTTTACATCAAAATTCTCTATTTTTAGTGGCAAACACGAAGAATATGTAAGTTCATAATCCTCAAAAATCTTTTCTTGCATTGTCTCAATATCAGTATCAACCTTTGTTAATGCCGCTGTTTGTTGATACTTCTTTTCCTGAATAATATTAAGGTCATTCATGTATCTTGCTTTTTCATCATCGAGCCTATGAATATCTACCTGTAAATCTTGTTTCTTCTTATCCAGTTCTCCAAGTCTTTGTCTAGCAAGTTCAATTTTTGACCTAAGTTCGTTATCGTCTACACTATCAAGTTTTTCTTCAACTATTTGTTTTGCAACCTTTAAACTTTCTTCTACTCTATCAAGATTATTCTTTAAATCTGTTAAAGTGAAATCAGTCTGTTTTAAATAGTCGTCAAGTCTTGCAATTTCATTTTCAATGTTTGAAATTTCGCCTTCAAGTGCTGTTTTCTGAATTTTTAACTCCGTAATCTCATTTTGTAAAGCATCTCTTTCACTTCTCAGGTTTGTAAACAACTTTTGAGTATTTTCCAGTTGCTCAGAACCTTCTATTTGTTTATCAAAATCCTGTCCAGTAGACGAAAGTGCCTTTGTAATAACTTCAATTTTTGTTGAAAAATCAATCTTTTCTTGACTTAAAGAAATTCTTTCCTTATTTAACTCATCAACATAAACACTTAACTGTTCGTAATTTTGATTTTGCTTTGCGCTTTCAACTTGTGCTACTACAAGTTTTTCCTGAATTTCATTATTTTGCATTGAAAGACTTGCAAGTTTATTTTCAAGACTAGCCTTTAAAGACTTAAATTCATTATAACTATTTGTAAGTTTTGTGATTTGAATAGATAAATTTTCTATTTCGTTATCTCGCATTAAAAGATTTGATGTTACTGCCTTTTTACTACCACCACTAATTGAACCTTGAGGATTAATAACTTCCCCTTCAAGCGTAACAATTCTAAAAGAGTAACCCGCCTGTCTTGCAAGGCTAATTGCGTCATCAGTAGTATTAACAACAACAGTCCTTCCAAGCAAACTTTCAAAAATACTTCTTAACGATAAATCATATTTTACAACGCTTGATGCGACGCCAAAAGTTTTATTTCTTCTTACAATTCCCTGTTCAGTTTCATTTAAAAGCCTTACCTTCATAGAAGTTATAGGCAAAAATGTCGCACGCCCAAAGTTGTTTCGCTTTAAGTAATTAATAAGATATTTTGCATCTTCTTCATTCTTTGTAATAACATCTTGTACTGCCCCACCAAGAGCGACTTCAATAGCCGTTTCAAAGCCTTTTGGAATTGTCATGCTAGACGCCACAATGCCAACAATTCTTGCCTGCAATTCTCTTTGATTTTTACTGTCCTGCATAAGTCTTTTTACAGAATAGTTAAACCCATCATAGTCTCGTTGCATATCTTCAAGAACTTTCTTTCTATTTTGAAGGATTTGAATATTTGATGAACTCTGATTTAATTTTTCGTTGTTCTCCCTAAGTTTGTTTTGTAAATCGTCAATCTCACTTTGCGTTTTTTGTGCACTACTCTGCAATTTCTCATAAGAGAATTGTGCTTCTTGTGCTGTTTTTGACGCAAGAGTCAATGCGCCTTCCTTTTCTTTTATTCTTTCTTGTAAAGTGTAAATTTTTTCATCTAAGTCTGTAATATTATTAAGATAAGCATCTTTTTGGGCTTTAAGAGCAGAAAGATTTGATTTAATGTCCGTCATCTTAGAAAGTTCATCTATCATCTCCCTTTGTCTCTTTGTCGCCTCATCTTCTGCACCTGTTAGTTCGTCAACAATCTTTAAATATTTATCTGTTAAGTTTGACAACTTAAAACTTATCTCTTTATACTCTTCTTCCTTTTGACTTTTTAAACTTTCATTGCTTTCAATTAATTTTAAAGAATTTTCTCTGTTTAACAACTCTTTTTGATAATCTTGTTCAAGAGATTCTTTATCATCACTCAAAAATTTCAACCTTTCCTTTACAACATTTGACTCCCCTGTTCTTTTTTCAAGTTCAACTGTCATATCAAGTATTTGGTCATTAACATTTTGAAGTGTTCTATCAATTTGAGAAACCTCGGACATTTTACTATCATATTGATTATTCATTTCATCAAGTTGCTTTTGCTTTATATCAATTTCTTCATTATACCCATCTATTTTAGTTTGAATTTCGTTTTTTATTGTGCTTGCATTCTCATATTGATTAACATAAACATTTACTTCAAGACTTTTCAATTCTTCCTTATATCCAAGATATAGTTTTGCATTCTCAGACTGCTTTTTTAGTGGCCCCAGTTGCCTTTCCTGTTCAGCCAAAACATCAAGTGCACGATTTAAATTTTCTTGCGTTCTATCAAGTTTTCTTTCCGCCTCTATTTTTCTTTGCTTAAACTTTGCAATCCCTGCCGCTTCTTCAAAAATTGCTCTTCTGTTTTCTGGCTTTGCACTAATAATCTCTTCAACTTTACCCTGTCCAATAATTGAGTAACCTTCCTTACCAATACCAGAATCGTGAAGTGCGTTTGTAATGTCCTTTAACCTACATGGTGTTCCGTTAATTAAATACTCACTTTCACCAGACCTATAAAGTTTTCTAGTAAAAGCAACTTCATCAAAGTTAAGGTCAAACATTCTACTAGTATTATCAAAAAACAAAGAAACTTCACAATAGGACATACTTTTTCTTCTTTCAGTCCCATTAAAAATAACATCCTGCATATTGCTACTTCGCAATAGTTTTGTACTTTGTTCCCCAAGCACCCAACGAATAGCATCAGAAACATTGGACTTACCACAACCATTAGGTCCAACAATACCAGTAATACCAGAGTCAAATTTAATCTCTAATTTGTCAGCAAATGATTTAAAACCAACAAGTTCAATCTTTTTAAAATTCAATTTAGTCCTTCCTTTATACTAGTTTAAAATTTTATCAAGAGTCTTATCATCACTTAAAGCAAGTTTTGCACATTCAAGTTGTGCATTTTTTTTACTCCTTGAAAAAGCCCTTGCAACAAAAATATCATTTATGTAAACTTCTGAGCAAAATCTCCCTTTTTCAAGTGGGTCCTCATAAGTAAAATACACTAAATTTGCC
The DNA here is from genome assembly GCA_944383405.1 of uncultured Clostridia bacterium. Classification (GTDB taxonomy): domain Bacteria; phylum Bacillota; class Clostridia; order Christensenellales; family UBA1242; genus UBA7862. The sequence continues at coordinate 39,306 of CALWPL010000006.1, read as the reverse complement.
CCATGAGTACTTTGAATTCTTTCTTGTAATAAACTCTTATAATCAATATCCTTTTTTTTGTTCATGTTTGTTGTGTCAATAAATCTTAATATAAATCTTCTTGCCTTTTCCAAACTACTATCAAGATAAATAGCCCCAACAATACTTTCAAACAAATCTTCTCTCATTGACTTTGTAAAATCTTGTTTTTTTGCTGAATCCCCAATTAACACAAATTTTTCAAGGTCAAGTTCCTTAATAATATACGATAAATTATCACTATTGACAAGTTTTGCTCTCCATTTTGTAAGCGTACCTTCTTGCTCATTCTCGTAACTTTTAAAAAGAGAGTCTGCTATCACAAAATTTAGTATTGAATCTCCCAAATACTCGTACCTTTCATAACTTTCAACATTGTGTTGATTGGCATATGAAGAATGAGTAAAGGCTGTTTTTAATATGTCTTTGTTTTTAAATCCATAGTGAATAATTTTTTCGATTTTTTTGTAATCAATCTCCCCCATTTAATTTATCCCCCAAAGCATGAACTTCGGTTTCAATCTTTTTACACAAATCATACTCCGCAAGAGTTTTCACTTGCAAAATACACTTTTCAAACGCAACGCTATCCGCAGCCCCATGCCCTTTTACAACAAGTTTCTTAACCCCTAAAAACGCAGCCCCACCATGATTATTTATATTAAAAAGTTCTTTTAAATTATTGAAGGTGCTTTTCATAAATACTGCCCCAATTTTACTCCAAAAAGAATCTTTGATACCCTTTTTTAACTCTCCCATAACAAATCTAGCAGTCCCTTCAACAGATTTTAAAAGAATATTTCCGTAAAACCCATCTGCTACTACAATGTCATATTTTCCACTCATAAAATCTCTTGCTTCCATATTTCCAACAAAGTTTATAGGCATTTCCTTTAAAAGTTTAAAACATTCATGCGTAAATTCATTTCCTTTTTTGTCTTCTGTTCCAATATTAAGTAATGCTACTCTTGGATTTTCTACGCCAAGAAAGGCCTTCGCATAACTTGTTGCCATTATTGCAAAATGACATAAGTTAATAGGTTTACAATCAGTGTTTGCGCCAGAATCAATTAATAAAACCTTCCCGCCTGTTTTTGTTGGTAGCATTGGACAAAGTGCTGGTCTTGATATTCCTCTTATTCTACCAATCTTTAAAAAAGCACCAGTAAGTACAGCCCCAGTGCTGCCACAAGAAACAAGCCCAACTACTTCTTTGTCTTCTTTTAGTTTTTCAAAAGCCCTAACAAGACTTGAATCTTTTTTCTTCTTTACAGCCTCTGTTGGAGACTCTTCATTAGTTATTATTTGACTTGCAGGATAAATTTCAATTCTATTTTCATCATAATCAAGCAAAGAAAGTATGTGTTTTAACTCTTCCTCAACCCCTACAAGAACAATCGAAATGTCGTCATGTTCATTTACAACTTTTACACTTGCCTCAACCGCTACTTTTGCTCCACGATCATTTCCATGACAATCAACCACTATTTTCATATCCACTTCTCCTAAGTCTTAAATATTTACTAACGAAAACAAATCTTTTTATTTAAAAATCTAAAATAATGTTATTTACTTTAAACATTTGCTTTTCGTATTTATTTTATGCGTCAGTCATTAAAAATAAATATAATCTTTTTTTAAACTTTACCTTTTAGAAATTACAGTTTAAGATAATCTTTTCCTGTTATATTCTGTATTTATTATACATAAAATTATTATTAAACTCAAACAAAAAAAGCAATATATTCTAATTTATATTGCTTTTTTCTCTAATTTTTTATTTTTTGTATATCAAAACAACCTATCATGCAAAAAATTTAGCGTCTCTTCAAACTTATTTTCTTCAACTCCAATCGTAAAACTTATATCTTGGTTAGTGTGAACTATTGCCAAAACTCTACAACTTATTTTTCCTAAACTATCAAAAATTTTATTTTGCAACAAACGATTTTCTTTTACTTGTAGTCCAACGATAGAAATCAAAGCAACTCTTTTAAGACTTATATTTAAATTTGTAACTCCGACAATATCTTCTATTTTTTCTTCAATAAAACTATCATCATCTTTCACAATTAAAGAAATATTGTCTACCCCTTCAATTATTCTTTTTATTTCCTTATTATAACTATTTAAATTACTAACAATTCTCTGAAGCAATTTATTATTTCGTGAAATATTTAAAGCTTCAATGTTAATTATAACATATCCCACTTCTCCAGTTATTCCACAAAGAGACTTGTTTTTTACATAATGATTAGGCAAAATGAAACTTCCGCTACTCCCTATCTTAAATGTGTTTCTAATGTTTAAAACAATGTCATTTTTATCTAAAATCTCTAAACAATCTTGATGTAAAATCCCTGCCCCACAACTTGATAAAACTCTCATTTCTTTATAACTTAACATTTTTATAATTTCTGCTTTCTTGCACTTTCTTGGGTCAATGTCAAAAACACCATCAACATCTGTAAAATTTTCATATTTTTGAAGGTTTGCAAGAACGGCAACTATCGCCCCTGTTATATCTGAACCTCCACGAGAAAAAACTTTTATCTTGTTATTTTCATCTTTCCCATAAAATCCAGGAATCACATAACACAATTCTTTATTTATACAACTTTTAAAAAGTTTTTTTGACCTAACTAAATTTACTTTATTTTTCTTGTTAAAGACTATAAAATCCTTTGCATCAAGAAAATTATAATTTAACAACTTTGATATTATCTTTGCTGTTAGATATTCACCCCTTGATAAAATATAATCATAATTTTGACAATTGTTTAATTCATCATATAAATTGTCAAAATCACTTTTTAAATCAATATCAACTTTAAGAGCATAAATTAGTTCTTCAAATCTTAGTCTAATTTTATTAAAAAGGTCATCAAAACTTTTTTTTGCTCTTGATAATTTATAGCAAGAAATCAGTAAATCAGTAACTTTTATATCCCCATCAAATCTTTTGCCAGGAGCCGAGACAACAACAAACTGTTTTTTGTCTTTTTCTATTATATTTGCAACAATTCTAATATTTTCAGCACTTGCAAGTGAAGAACCGCCAAACTTACATACAATACTATTCATAATTTTCTCCTATCTAGTATTGTATTAAGAATTATTCAAAAAGGTTTTTCATTCCGTATAATCCAGGTTTCTTATTAACTAAAAATTTTACTGCGTGCAATGCCCCTATTCCAAAAACATCTCTTGAAAAAGCAGTATGAGTTATAGATAAACACTCTGCATCGTTTAAAAAATACACCGTATGCTCTCCTATCAATCCACCACCACGAATAGAATGAACGCCTATTTCTTCTTTAATTCTTTTACCATTACTATTTCTTCCCAGATTAATTACTGAATTTTGCCTTTGTTCTCTTATGGTGTTTATTAACATCTGAGCAGTTCCGCTTGGCACATCTACTTTTTTATTATGATGCTTTTCTATAATTTCAATATCAAAATCCTTCAAATCTTTTGTGGTAAGTGAAATTAAATTAAGCATTACATTAACACCTTCGCTAAAATTACCAGATTTAAAAATTGGTATTATTTTACTTGCTCTAATTATTGCTCTTTCTTGCATTACACTATGTCCAGTTGTTGCAACAACAAGTGGAACTCTATTTATAACACAAAAATTAAGTACATCTTCAAGAGAAGAAGCGTGCGAAAAATCAATTACAACATCACACTCTCTAACTTTAAATAGATTATCAACTAGCCTTACATCTGTAAAATTTCCCATTACAGTTGCAATAGAACTTTGCCTATCAACTCCATATTTTACTTCAAAATCTTTATCTTTTTTTGCCAGATTATATATAACCTGTCCCATTTTGCCACAAAACCCATTTATAACAAGTTCCATTATCTCTCCTAGAATTATGCTTGTACAAAAATTTTTAATTAAGTAAACTCTTTTAAGAAAAAGAGTTTACTTTTCTTCCTACACTTTTAAACCAAATTTAGTTAAAGTGTTTTTTAGTGTTTCTCTGTTTTTGTCTTCTAGTTCTGTTAGTGGTAATCTTAATTCATTTTTACAAAGACCAAGTAGAGAGCAAGCATACTTTACAGGAATTGGATTAACTTCAATAAATAAATCTTTATTTATATCAAATAATTCTTCCTGAATTTCTAATGCTTTTTTAAAGTCGCCACCAAGAGCACAAGTCATAACTTTATTAATCTCTCTTGGCACTATGTTTGCACTGACACTTATACACCCGCTTGCACCCAAACTCATAAAAACATAATTTAAACTATCATCCCCTGAATATATTGCCATTTTGTCTTTTAATAATTTAAACATGCTTATTATTTGATTTATGCTACCACTAGCCTCTTTTATTCCACAAATATTAGGTATCTTACTAAGTTCTAGTGCTGTTTGCGGTAAAATATTTACACATGTTCTACCAGGAACATTATAAACAATAATTGGTATATTTACTCTCATTGCAATTTCTTTATAGTGTTTTACAATACCCTTTTGTGTGCATTTATTGTAGTAAGGAGTAACTATTAAAAGTGCTTCTGCTCCATATTCTTGTGCAAGTATACTATCCTTAATCGTCTTTTCTGTACTATTTGACCCAGTTCCAACAATCAATTTTGCCTTACCATTAATTCTAATCTTAGAGAACTTAATAATCTCTTTCTTTTCTTCTTGACTTAGTGTCGCTGGCTCCCCTGTCGTTCCTAAAACAACTATTGCGTCTGTCTCATTTTGTAGTTGGAAATCAATAAGTTTTCCTAGACTTTCGAAATCGACCTTGCCATCTTTAAAAGGAGTAATAAGAGCAACCGCACTGCCGCTAAAAACCTTTTTCATACTAATTTTCCTGCCTTTTTATATTCTATGATTTCTTGTAAAATTTGGACAGCGTTAGTCGCAGCACCTTTTCTAATGTTATCTGCAACAACCCAGATATTTAGTGCATTTTTAATTGAATAATCTCTCCTTATTCTACCTACAAAAACTTCATCCCTGTTAGCACAATTTATCGGCATAGGATAAACATTGTTTTTTATATCATCAACAACAACTAAATTTGGAAATTTAGAGAAAGCGTCTTTAATGTCATTTATTTCAAAGTTTTTATCTAATTCAACATTTATACTCTCACTATGACAATCAAAAACTGGGACTCTTACCGCTGTAGCAGTAACTTTAAGGTCTTTTTTATGCAGTATTTTCCTACATTCAAAAATCATCTTTTCTTCTTCTTTGGTGTATCCATTGTCTAGAAAATCATCAATGTGTGGTAATACATTTGAAAAAATTTGATGCGGAAATTTTTTAGGCGGTACGCCTTTTATTCCATTTTTTAAATCTTCGTATCCCTTTTGCCCCGCACCAGAAACTGCCTGATAAGTCGAAAAAACCACTCTTTTAATCCCATACAAATCTTCTAGCACTTTTAAGGGCAAAACTGCTTGAATAGTCGAACAATTTGGATTTGAAATAATTCCTTTATTCCATAAAATATCTTCTTTATTTACTTCTGGGACAACAAGTGGCACATCTTCATCTTTTCGCCACGCACTTGAGTTATCAATGACCGTGGCACCAATTCTTACAAATATAGGGGCAAATTCTTTTGATATGTTTCCACCTGCCGAAAACAAAGCGTAGTCGATTTTTTTATCTATTATATTTTCTTCTTTAAGTTCTAGGACAAAATAATCTTTATTAAAAATCTTAAATTTTTTACCTTGACTTTTTTTACTTGCATATAAATAAAAATTATCTGCCTTTATATTTCTAGATTGTAAAATCTCAATAAACTTATTTCCTACCTTTCCGGTAGCACCAACAATAGCAATATTCATCTTTTTTCTCCAATCAAAAATGTTTCTAAACAAGTTAGACCCACCAAAAGACTATATTCTATTTTTGGCTTAGATTGTTACAATTCTTCTCTAAAATATTTTTTTAACCACATAGAAGTATTTATCATAGAAGAATAACTAACTTTCTCAGTTATTTCCCTATTGTCAATCATAAAAATAGGCAAACAAATAACATCAAGGTTTTTATTCCTGTCTTGAAAAATACCCCCTTCATTATCACTTAGCAAAGGTTTTATTTGGACATTACCAAAACCAATATATGATTTTGTAAAACCACTTAATAAACTAGAATTTTCTTTTGTTTTAAAACTTTCACAATCGTAGAGATGAATGCAAGTCATATCGTTATTTCTACATAATTCTTCTAATAACTCATATTGCCTTTGAGTACTTTTTGTATTTTTCCCAACCAATCTAAAAGAAATAATTCCACTATCACTATCAATGTTTGTTATTTCTTGGTATAAAAACTCATCACTCTTGAGATTTCCATGTTTAAAATTTGACAAAAACGATAAAAAGTTACTATTTTCTAAAACAAGACTATTATTAACTTGTCTAATACACTTTATTTTTATTTTTGGATAAATTTTCTTATTTTGAATATAGAAAAATTTTATTATTCTTTTTAACTCTAATTCGTCAATTTCTGTTGTAAAGGTTACTTGATTTTTAAAAATATACTCTCTATCCCGCCCAAAGTAATATTTATTGATAAATAAATTAGAAAATTTACTTAATAAATCGCAAATTACCTTTATATAGTTATTTTGACTAATGCTCCCTAACCCTTCTATCGACAAAGTAAATGTTTTTCTCAAAATTGAATTTAGCAAAAATATTTTTTCATTATTAAACTTTATTTGCCCTTGTATACTATAACAACTCTCATTATACAAACTATCTTTTTCCCCGCCACAAAGACAAATCATATTATTTGAAGTTATCTTTTTTAAATCTAGTGCTCTTGCACCTAGCATATTATTATATTTTTGACTTGTAAAAATAGCCTCAATATTTACTGGTAGTTTACTATCTAAAATATCTAGTATAATTGCAATCCCGCAAGCACTTTCTCCCCCAAAAGAAGTATTTTTCCCAAGAATAAAATCTGCTCTTTTAATTATGCTGGCTCCCTGTTTTTTAAAATCAATTTTAGATTTTAATGTCTTTATGCTAATCATGTCTATATTTGTTTGCAATGAAATAATAGGAGCGTCTAAATTTTCCCTTTTATAAATAATTACATTATTAAATTCATCTGTAAAAAACTCTAAATTCCTATTTTTTGCAAAAGAAATCAAATAATCTTTGATTTGATTTTCCATGCCAGTTTCTCTTGGTAATTTTGAAATTTCTAAAAGAAATTGTATTGGCTTTGAATTTACAAACCTAAACATATTAATCTCCATAAATATTATAAAGTAGAATTTAAAATTTTAAAAGCAAAATTAACATACTTCACTAAAATTGTAAATTTTGCTTTTTAGTATTAAATAGACTTTTTGTCTTTTAAAACTTTCTATAATATTATTTTTTTAAAATTACAAATAAAAATTTTCATAAAACTTATTTATTTTTAATTATACAAAAAAAGAAGAGAAAAAATATTTCTCTTCAAGTTTTTTGCACAAGAAAAAATATAAAAGAATTATTTTTCTTCTTTTTCTTTTGAACTAACGGCAATAACTTCTTTGCCATTATAATATCCACATTCTTTACATACAGTATGTGGACGAATCATTGCCTTGCAATGTGGACATTCAACAAGTGTTGGAACACCCGCTTTCCAATTTGCTTTTCTGCTATCTCTTCTTGCTTTACTAACTTTTCTTTTTGGTACTGCCATTTTTCACATCTCCCTATTTCATTATTTTGCCAAATGGATTTTCTTCCTGCCTTTCAATTTCTTTTAAATGTTCTTCACAATGGCATTCTGTAAAGTTTTTATTTTTCCCACAAACTTGACAGAGTCCTTTGCAATCTTCACGACATAACATTCTAGTAGAAAGGCTTAATAGTAAGTTATCTGATAAAGGTTCATCAATACTTATTCCTGCTTGATTAATTAAATAATCTTCTTCGTTATGAGAATTATAGTTTTCTATAAACTCTTCTTCTAAAGGAAATTCAAAAACCCTTTCAAATTCCTCACCACAGTTGTCGCACATACAAAGTAATTTTACATGAGCCTTAGCATTCAAATAAAGTTTTTCATTTTGATAATAAAACTCGCCTTCAATATGTACAGGAGATAAAAATTTGCAATTTCTATCTTCTAGTATGCTGTCGTCAAGTTTAGTATCTAATTCAAAACTTTGCTTTTTCCCTGGCTCTACTTTTGCTCTCATAATATTCAACAACATAGCAATAGATATTATATTTACTTTATACTAATTTGTCAATGCTTTTAAATTCTTTTCTAAAAAATTAATCATTTTTATTCTCTTCTACTTCAAATCCTAAATTTTCAATTTCTTCTTTAAGAATGTTTTTGTCAACTTGCTTCTTTGAATAAAAACTTACTTCTCCTGTTCCAATATCTATATTAATGTCTTTAACTCCTCCAAGTTTTTTTATTACTCCTTCAACTCTTTTTACACAATTTTGGCAATGCATACCTAGTACTTTTAATTTATTATCATATAATTTTTTAAACACCTTATTCCCTACCTTTTTAGTCTAAGAGCATTTAAAACTACTGTTAAACTACTTAATACCATTGCAAGACCTGCTATCATAGGATTTATAACAAGACCTATAAAACTAAACATTCCCGTTGCAATGGGTATCATAAGCATATTATAGAAAAATGCCCAAAACAAATTTTCCTTTATATTTTTAATTGTTTTTCGCCCAATGTCAAGCAATTCGACAATCCGACTTAAATTATCACTCATTAAAACAACATCTGACGAATTCATGGCAATATCTGTCCCATTATGAACACTAAGTCCAATGTCAGCAGAAGCAAGTGCAGGACTATCATTTATCCCATCCCCACACATTAAAACAACTTTACCTTTACTTTTTAATTGATTTATAATCTCATTTTTCCCTTTTGGAAGGACAGATGCGTAAACTAAATCTATACCTAACTCACTAGCCTTTGTCTTTGCAACTTCTTCATTGTCGCCTGTTAACATTATGACTTCTATCTTTCTATTCTTTAACTGACTCACAATTTCTTTTGCACTCTCCTTTATTACATCATTTACAATAAAAAGCCCTAAAACGCTCTTATTTTGTGCCACATAAACCAAACTCCCTTCATAAGCAACTTGTCTTTCTATTTCAAAATATTTATTTTCAATTTTAAATTCATCTAATATTTTACTACTTCCTACTACTATTAAATTCTTATCTATCTTTCCAACCACTCCCTTTCCTTCAATAGTCTTAAAATCTTTAACATCGAACAAATCTATTTTCTTTTCTATTGCCATATCCAGAAAGGCATTTTTTATTGGGTGGGATGATAATTTTTCAACACTACATACAAGATTTAAAATTTCATTATCACTATATTTACTAAAATTAAAAAATTTAGCCACTTTTAGATTACCATAAGTAAGAGTTCCTGTCTTGTCAAAAATGACAGTATTAACTTTACTTGCAATTTCAAGAGTTTGACTATTTTTAACAAGTATTCCCTTTGTTGCACATTTCCCTTCACTGATAACAACTGCTATTGGGGTTGAAAGACCAAGAGCACAGGGGCAAGCAACAACAAGTACTGTAACAAAAAAATTTAATGCAACATTAAACCCCACACCTAAACAAAGATAAACAAGGAAAGTTAAAAAAGCAATTCCTATTACAACTGGAACAAAAATTCCGCTAATTTTATCTGCTAATTTTGATATTTTCATCTTTGTATTTGTCGCTTCAACGACAAGCCTTACAACTTCTGAAATTGTAGAATCTCTACCTATTCTCTGCGCACTATACTCAATGTAGCCGTCAAAATTAATACTCCCTGCAATTACATTATCGCCAACACTTTTATTAACTGGCATACTTTCCCCAGTTATAAAAGATTCATTTATGTGCGTATTGCCAAAAACAATCACTCCATCAACAGCAATCTTATCTCCTGCACGACAAACCAGTATATCTCCCTGCTTTATTTCATCTAATGTTACTTCTTTTTCCTTGCCATCCAACTTAATAATCGCCTTATTTGGCGTTACTTGAACAAGGTTTTTAATGGCTTCTCTCGTTTTACTTTTATTTGAACTATCGATAAATCTCCCAAGTTTGATAAAATAAATAATGATTGCACAAGATTCTAAGTATAAACTATGCACAAAACTACTTTCTCCTTGCATTATCATAATAAATGAATATAGACTATATAAAAAACTACTAAACACCCCTATAGTTACAAGAGTATCCATGTTTGGCATTTTTAAAAATAAACACTTGATTCCACTTTTAAATATATCAAATCCATACACTAAAAAAGGAATAATAAGAATAAGTAAAATTATGCTAAATACTTTCGGATTACTTTCATAACTCATAAAGTTTGGCAATGGAAGACCTATCATACTCCCCATTGAAATATAAAGTACAAGTAATGCAAGAAGTGTAAAACAAATAAATAATACCTTAGTTTTTTTATTTGACTTACTTTCATCTTGAAGTTTATATATGCCTGTACTTTTAAAGCCAACATCCTTAATAAATTTTTCTAATTTATTTTTATTGAGTTTATTTTCATCATATTCAATGGTAGCATTACCCATAACAAGATTTACACTCGCACTAAAAACACCATCTTGCTTCTTTAAATACTTTTCAATCCCCTGAGAGCACGCACTACAACTCATACCCTCTATACCAAGAATAATTCTTTTCATAATAACTCCAAAATCAGTTTATATTATATTTTACTTAAATAAAAAAAGCAAAATGATTTACTATTAATTTTAAATCTTTATAGATGTATTGACTAAAAAAGATTTACATTGAATAATAATTAAAGCGTTACTAGTTCAATTTTCTTAATAATAAATAAAATACGATACAATTATACCAAAATCCATTTAAGTATATAATAAACATAAAATTATATTTTCTCTTTAAATAATTTATATCCTGAATTTTGACCCAAAATTTGACCCCAATTTTTAACGAAAAGTTGGTTTTAAACAAAAAAAAGACTATTTTAAGTCTGGCACACTTAAAATAGTCAAAATTGTTAAAATCCTTTAAAATAAAGGGATTTAAAAAATTTTTTATTTGGTGGGCGGGGATGGATTCGAACCATCGAAGGCGAAGCCGACGGATTTACAGTCCGTTGCATTTGACCGCTCTGCAACCCACCCAAAATGTCGCAGTAACATGGTGGAACAATATCTTGCGATATTGCATTGGGTGGATATTACTGCGACATGGAGCTAGTGGTCGGAATCGAACCAACAACCGGCTGATTACAAATCAGCTGCTCTACCATTGAGCCACACTAGCATAATTCCTTTGGTGCCTTGGGGCGGAATCGAACCACCGACACGGGGATTTTCAGTCCCCTGCTCTACCGACTGAGCTACCAAGGCCTAAGGGATTTACGATTAAATCGTAATGGCGACTTGGAAGAGACTCGAACTCTCGACCTCCGCCGTGACAGGGCGGCGTTCTAACCAACTGAACTACCAAGCCATAAACATTTATTTCCCCAATAAGCAATTTTAGTATACTAAAAATGCTTTGGTGGGCCTTCAGGGACTTGAACCCCGGACCGACCGGTTATGAGCCGGTTGCTCTAACCAACTGAGCTAAAGGCCCTTACATTTAAAATGGTCGGGGTGGAGAGACTCGAACTCCCGGCCCCATGGTCCCAAACCACGTGCGCTACCAACTGCGCTACACCCCGTTTTTAAATGCTTTTAAATATTACAATATCTTTTAAGTATTGTCAACAGAATTTTTAATTTTTTTTAAAATTTGTTGTTTATTTTTTATTTTGCATTTTATTGCATAAATTTTTTCATTAAAAAAATAAATAACCTTTTATTTAATTTTAAACTAATTTTCTTTTTTAAAAATAAAAAAAATAATTTTCGAGTTATCTTTACCCAATATAAAAATACTATTGAATGTATAATTTTACTACAACTATATAAAAAAAGACAAATTTTTATATATTCTCTCAAATTTTTTTTAATAGATTAATTTAAACTTTGTTCTATTAAGGAGGAAACAAAAGTGGAGATAAAGTACAGAAATTATAACAATGTATTATATGTAATGCTCATTGGCGAACTAGATGAACATACTGCCAAGTACACAAGCAAGACGCTGGACGACTTATTTTTATCTACTATTTCAAAACAAATAATAATTGACTTATCAGAAATGAAGTTTATGGATTCAACTGGAATTGGGGTCTTAATAGGCAGGTACAAAAAAATGAAGGACAGAGGTATCAGCATATTTATATCAAATCCATCATATCACGCTGAAAAAATATTTAAACTTACTGGGCTATATGATATTATGCCTAAAATTTCATAAATTTAAGGAGAAAAAATGAAAGAAATAAACAAAATGGAAATTAAATTTAAAGCGAAATCTGAAAATGAAAGTTTTGCAAGGGCTTCTGTTGCAGGCTTCTGCTTACAATTAAACCCTACAATTGACGAAATAACAGACATAAAAACTGCCGTATCAGAAGCAGTAACCAATAGTGTCGTTCACGCTTATCCAAACGGAAACGGAGAAATAATTATTACTGTAACCTTATATAGTTCAAGTTTAAAAATTGAAATAAGAGATTTTGGTGTTGGAATAAAAGACCTTGAAAAAGCCAGACAACCTTTTTACACAACACGCCCTGATGACGAGCGAAGTGGAATGGGATTTACCGTCATGGAAAGTTTTATGGACAGCCTTGATGTTGAAAACATGGGAAGTGGCGGAGTTAAAGTAACTTTAACTAAAAATATTCAAGAAAATAAAGAAAAAATTAAAAAACTTGGATAAACGGGGGTTAAAAAGTGCTTGATTATGACGAAACTCTACATTTACTACAAAGAGCAAAAAATGGCGATGAAGAAGCAAAAAATTTACTTATTATAAACAACTCTCCACTTGTAAAAAGCATTGTAAGAAGATATAAAAATAGAGGTGTAGAATATGATGATTTATATCAACTTGGATGCGTAGGCTTTGTAAAAGCAATTAATAATTTTGACGAAAGTTATAATGTTAAATTTTCAACATACGCCGTTCCTATGATTGCAGGTGAAATTAAAAGATATTTAAGAGATGATGGTAGTATTAAAGTTTCAAGATCAATTAAAGGTCAATACTACTTAATTCAAAAATATATTGATGAATGTAAGCAAAATGGTCGTGAATCGCCAAGTATAAAAGAATTATCAGAAAAATTTAATATAGACGAAACAGAACTTATGTTTATAATGGAATCATCTAAAATGCCAGTCTCAATTTATGATTCACTCAATAAAGAAACAAACTCAGGTCAAGTTGTACTTGATAAATTATCAGATTATAATGAACAAGATGAAATATTAAATAAAATGATTATAAAAGACATAATTAATCAACTTGATAATAAGGACAAAAAATTAATCATATTAAGATATTTTAGAGATAAAACACAAAGTGAAGTCGCTAAAATATTAAATGTCTCACAGGTTCAAGTCAGTCGACTTGAAAATAGAATATTAAATAAACTTAAAAATAAATTAAAAGACTAAAAAATTTCTTTTTAGTCTTTTATTTATAATTTATAAACAACCTAAATCCTTCCCTATTCTTTAATTAAACATATTCTCTATTTGAATAATTGCTATCAACTGAAGAAGCATAAATAAGCCCTTTACACTTTCTTTTTTCAAAAGAACTTAGTTCTTCCATGGTTTGTTTCATTCCAAAATCAAGTCCCCTATAATATGCAGCATAACTTTTTTCTTTATTTTTCCCCTCTAAAACACTAATTGAATTTGGATTATATTCATAATTAATAAAACCCTTTTCTGGATCAACCAAAATCCATTGGTCGTCAAAACAACATTCACAAAACGATTTAGTTAAAACTTCCTTTTGGTCAGTTCTTGTAACAATATCTTGAATCTTATTTTTCTCAACAGCGAACAAACAAGTAGTAGGAATTCTAATTTGTCTAGCAAATGTTGCAAATAATAAAGTATAATCATTTGCATCAATAGTTTTTCTACTATCAAAAACATCTTCCGCAGTCCTATTAAATTTATTCACATTATTTGCATTAAATTTAATTCTATTTTTAACAACACTATGCACAAATTCAATAAGTCCAGTTATCATATTTGCATTTGGCATTTTTTTAACCTGCTCTTTGTAAATATCTCTTACAGAATCTTCAATTTGTTCACTATCAATAAAAGGACTCGTTAATTCTCCTTTATTTAAAAAATAAAATGTATCGTAATCATTTTCTAGTCTTCTCATCTATTTTATCTCCTTTTTTCAAACTCTAAGAGTATATCACATAAGTTTTAAATTGTATAGACCCTTTTTGTAAAAATTTTTAAAAAAATTAATTAATTTTGTCGCTTTTTATTATCTCTACGAAGTTAATCAATATACTAAAATAAAAAAAACAAACAATGTTCTTACTTTTTACTTAAAATACTATATAATATTTTTGTCTTAAAAATATTATGCATAAATATTTTTTAAAAATCTTATTTATTAATAAGTATCATAACTAAGTTTTGATAAAAGTTTTTTAATAATAAAAAAGCAACAAATAACTTGTCGCTTTTTAATTGGTGGAGATAAGCGGCCTCGAACCGCTGACCTTTTGAATGCCATTCAAACGCTCTACCAACTGAGCTATACCCCCATTAGTACCATTATTATAAAACATAGTACTAATTAATGCAAGAAAATTATTACTCTTCCATATCCCCTGTATTTACATTATGATAAACATCTTGAACATCGTCAAGAGATTCAAGAGCATCTATCATTTTTAAAAATGTAGCCAACTGCTTTTCATCAAGGTCAACTGTCGATTGAGGTATCATTGTTATCTCTGTTGATAAAAACTCTAAACCTTTTCCTTCAAGAGTTTCCTTAACACTATGGAAATTTGATGGCGAGGTTATAATTTGAAAAACATCTTCATCATTAATAACATCTTCTGCGTCTGCTTCAAGACACATATCAATTAGAGCGTCTTCATCTATCTTATCAGATTTTTCTAATATCAAAACTCCCTTATTGTCAAATAGATACGAAACACAACCAAGAGAGCCTAAACTTCCGCCATGCTTATCAAAAGCATGTCTTACATCTCCTGCCGTCCTATTTTTGTTGTCTGTAAGGCATTTTACCATTACTGCACTTCCACCAATGCCATATCCTTCATAACTAATTTCTTCATAGTTTACAGAATTTAATTCTCCGCTAGCCTTTTTTATACTCCTTTGAATATTATCATTAGGCATATTATTTTGTTTTGCTTTTGAAATAACATCTCTTAATTTCGCATTACTGTTTGGATCCGCTCCGCCCATTTTAACTGCAACAGCAATTTCTCTACCTATTTTTGTAAAAATTTTTCCCCTTGCTGCGTCTGCCTTATTTTTTGTTGCTTGAATATTGTGCCATTTTGAATGTCCTGACATTTTTTCATCTCCTTAAATACTTTCATAAATTTTTTTCATTTGATTTGCATCCTCTGCCTGAGTCCCTCTTGATTCACTAATAATTACCGGATTTAATTTAAGTTTTTTTATTACTCTTGCAAGTGGTTCAAACTCAGGTCCGTAAATCTTGTCATCAAAAGTAAGGTGTTTTATTTCCCCTTTCTTCCCATACTCAATTTTTGAAAAATGTATATGTATTTTTTCTACTTTATTAAAGCCTATTTTGTCAATTAAAAATTTAAAAATTTCTTCAAAATCTGATTCGGTTTTTAATTTACCTTGTAAAAGCGAATTTATATGCCCAAAATCCAGCGTCGGAATAAGATAGTCTGCATATGTACAAATCTCGCCAATTTCCTGATAAGTCCCTAACTGTTGACTTTTCCCCATTGTCTCGGGACATAATAAAAATTCAAAATCAAAATTTTCCTTTTCAATTCTTTTAACAAGTTCTTTCATGTTTTTTCTAAGAAGAGAAAAGGCTTCTTCTCTGTCCATATCTCCGCACGAACCTGGATGAAAAACACAACGCTTACCCTGAAGTATTTTTAAATATTTTATTGAATTTATTATATAATTAAATGATTTTTCAACTTTACTCGGGTCAGGGCTTGCAAGATTTATATAATATGGTGCGTGAATACTTATTTCAATATCATTTTCCTTACACTTTTCCCCAAGCGTCTTTGCAGTAAACTCACTCATAGTAAATCCACGAGAAAAAGAGTATTCATAAGCATTAAGCCCCCTATTTTTTATCCAAAGTGGTGCTTCTAAACTAGATTTATATCCCTGTTCATAAAATAAATCACAATTCCCTGATGGACCAAACTTAATCAATTTTTTCTCCTTTCTATTCTAAATATGTTGTTATTTTAAAGTAGTTATCTGTTTTTTTACCAATACCTACAATTCTACCATCACATTCTACTACATAATTTTCGTTTTTACATATAAATTTTTCTAAATTAATCTTTTGCCCATTTTTTAACTTAAAATATATGTCTTTTGAAATTTCAACTTTCTTAAATTCTTCTAACACTTTTTCAAGTGGAATTAGATTTTTACTAATGTTTTCAGCGCTTAATTTATCATAATCTAGTGCATTTTTTATGTCAAAACCACCACTTCTAATTCTAATTAAACTAGTCATAGTCGCACAACTAAAAACCTTTTCCCCTAAATCCCTTGCAAGTGCTCTTATATATGTACCGCTTGAACAATCAATAAGAAATTCAAATGTTACTTCATCTATTTTTCTTAATACTTTAAATTTGTAAATATGTATATTGCAAGGTTTTAGGTCAATATTTTGACCTTTTCTTGCCAATTTGTATGCAGTTTGTCCATTAATCTTTTTAGAAGAATATATTGGTGGCATTTGCAAAATATTCCCCAAAAAACTTTTAACCGCTATATCTAGTTGACTTTTACTTGGGATATTTTCACTAGTTTTAATAACATTTCCTTCTAAGTCTAGTGTATCAGTCTCTATCCCAAATCTAAAAGTTGCAATATAAGTCTTACTTTTTTTTAAAAAAAAGTCGAATAATCTTGTCGCCCTGCCAATCGCAATAGGTAAAACTCCGCTTGCCAATGGGTCAAGTGTTCCTAAATGCCCAACTTTCTTTTCATTAATTAAATGTTTAATAGCAAGAACAACTTTACTTGAAGAAATTCCCTTTGGCTTGTTTATATTAACTATTCCTATCATTTTGACTTCTCTCTAACTCTTTCTGGCAAGAATCAAGTATTTTACCCAAAATATCTTTAAAAAATTCATTTGAAGTACAACCTGCTGCCCTAATGTGTCCTCCTCCACCAAATTCACGAGCAATGTTGCACACATTTGCATACTTATTAGACCTAAGACTGATAGAATAAACATCTTTTTCTTTTTCAATAATCCGCACTCTAATTTCATTCCCTTCAATTCCATCTAAAAAATGAAAGGCGGTTGGGTTCTCACAAATATTTTCGTACTTTTTGTATGCCTTATTATTAAAAAAAGTAACATATATTTTACCATTTAAATAAGGTTTAGTATTCCTAAGTGCTGTTTTGTAAAAAAACAAATAATTACTTTGTTTATATTTAAACATATTGTAATTGACCATTTCAAGGTCAAAATTATAATTTAACAACTCATATGCATGTTTGTGGCTCATTGCATTAGTTGATGAATGAATAAATCCACCAGTGTCAGATGATAGCCCTGCATATAGATTTAAAGCAATTTGAGAATTAATAGGAACATTTAATTCTTTTATTATTTCATATAGTAAATCGCAAGTACTTGGACTATTTATATCTATTAAACTATAAGTAAACTCATAATCAGATTTTTGATGGTGGTCAATAACAACCTTAATTTTTGCATTATCAAAAAGACCTGCATATTTTCCAACTCTACTTGGTGCATTGCAATCAAGCATAATACAAACTTCAACTTGTTGTATATGTTTTTCATTTTCTTCTAACTTGACATCTAAAAATGAAATATTGTCTGGAACTTTACCATCACAATAAGCAAATACCTTCTTGTTCATTTTTTTAAGCACAAGCCTAAGAGCATTCATTGACCCAAGAGCATCAGCATCTGGACTTACATGACAAAACAGGGCAAAAGAATTAAATTTATTTATTATATCTAAAATATCCTTCATTATTTTCTCCACTGTATAGTATATTGAAGTAACCACTTTTGTAAATTGCAATCTTTAAAACTCTTAATTTCCATTCACTACATTAAAATTTTAAAATTATTTTTGCATAAATTAAAACAACTTAATCTTCTTTTCTAAATCTTTCTGAATATAAAATCTATCTAATAAATATGCTAAACAAAATAATTTTACTTATTTCTCGTCTTCATTACTATAATGTATGTTTTTTAATAAGTCATTAATTTTTTGGCTATATTCCATGCTATCATCTACAACAAAGTCAAGAGTAGGCAAAACCCTAAATTTAACTTTTTTTGCAAGCAACCCCCTAATATACCCACTTGCGTTTTTTATGGTTTCAAGAATTTCTTTTTCATTATGATTGCCAAATAAACTTAAATAAACCTTTGCATATTTCAAATCGCTTGATAACGAAACCCTTGATATTGTTACCATTTCGCCAGTGAGTCTTGGGTCATTTAGTTCATTTAATAATATTTCCGATAAACTCTTTTGTAAAAGCGAGTTACCTTTCTCAATTCTATTTGACACTCTGTCCCCCTAGTCTATTATCTGCTCCTTAACGACACATTCAATTCTATCTCCAACTTGAATTTCGTTGAAATTATCTACTTTTATACCGCACTCATAACCTGCGGATACTTCTTTTGCGTCATCCTTTTCTCTCTTTAAAGTCGCAATTTTGCCTTCAAAAATTTGCTCATCATTCCTTAATATTCTTACAATCGCTCCCCTCACAATCTTACCATCTAAAACATAACTTCCTGCAACTGTACCAATACTACTAATTTTAAATAGTGCTCTAACTTCTGCATGCCCAACGACTTTTTCTTCAAATTTTGGAGTCATCATAGATTTTGCAATTTTTTCAATGTCTTCAATAGCCTTGTAAATTATATTATACTCTCTTATTTCAACTTTATTTTGCTTTGCATAATTTGAAATTTTTGACAACACTTTTGTCGCAAAAGATACGATAAGTGAATTTGAAACTTTCGCAAGTTGAATATCATTTTCGTTTATATTTCCAACTCCGCAAGAAACTATTTCAACTTTTACTTCTTCATTATAAATTCCACCTAAACTTTGTCTAAGTGCCTCTGCCGAACCTTGATTATCTGCTTTTATAATCAAATTAAGTTTTTTCTTATCTTCCTGCATTGGAGTCGCTAAGAACTCATCAAGACTATTCGCTGGCCCATTTTCGATCTTTTCTTGAGCCATTCTAATTCGCCTTTCTTCAATAACATTCTTACTAAATTTCTCATCAACAACCTGCATTGAATCTCCTGCGCTTGGAACGCTATCAAAACCTAAAATTGATACTGGCATTGAAGGACCAGCCTTTGTAACTGTACGACCTTTATCATCAATCAAAGCCCTAACTTTACCAAGTGCAAACCCAGACACTATACTATCCCCAATTTTAAGCGTACCATTTCTTACAATAACATTTGCAATCGGACCTCTGTTTTTGTCAAGTCTAGCCTCAATAATCGTTCCTACGGCATTGCGTTCCCTGTTACATTTTAATTCCTGCATTTCAGCAACTAGTAAAATTGTTTCAAGCAACTTATCTATACCTTCGCCAGTAACCGATGAAACTGGTACAATTATTGCGTCTCCACCCCATTCTTCTGGCAAAACTTCTTGTTCTGTAAGTTGCTGTTTTATCCTATCAATATCAACATTTTGTTTGTCAATTTTAGTTATTGCGACTATCATTGGAACTTTTGCTTCTTTAATATGCTTAATCGCCTCTACTGTCTGTGGTTTTACTCCATCATCACCTGCAACAATTAAGATTGCAATATCAGTTATTTCTGTACCTCTTTTACGCATATTAATAAACGCTTCATGACCAGGAGTATCTATAAAAGTTATATTTTCTCCCTTCCAATTAATAGAATAAGCACCAATTGCCTGCGTAATACCGCCTGCCTCATGCGCCGTAACATGAGTCTTTCTTATATAATCTAAAAGAGATGTCTTTCCATGGTCAACATGACCAACAATAGTTACTATTGGCGCTCTCTTCTCAGTATTCTTACCATCATCAAGTAAAGCATCTTCCTTTAATTTTTCTTCATATGTTTTTTCTAACTTTAACTCAAGAGTAACCCCCAACTCACTTGCAACGATTTCTGCCGTCTGAAAATCAATAGTACTGTTAATAGTTGCCATTACACCAAGAATCATAAGTTGTTTCATAATTTCTGTTACAGGCTTACCAATTTTTTCTGACAATATTTTAACCGTCAAATTTGGAGTCGTAATCACTGCATTAGTAATAGGTGCATGAACAACAGGCGCAACTTCAACCTTAGGTTTTTTAAGTTTTAACTTTCTTGAAACCATTCTTTCTTCAATATTCTTTTCTTCAATAAGACCTCTTCTAAGAAGTGATTTCTTATTTATTCTTCTATCTTCTTCTCCTGGTCTATCAAAAGATTTCTTTTTATTTCCAAAATTTCTTTCTTTTGTGGCAAAAGCTGTAGTCGCAGAAGTTAAATTATTGCTTTTCTTAGGAATAATGCCCATAAGTGCTCTATTTTGGCTATTAACTACTCCACTTGTAGTTCTAAATGGACGCTGTTGATTTTGAAATTTTGTATTATTTTGACCTGTTTTATTATATGGCTGCCTATTATCAAATGGACGCCTATTTGCCAAATTATTTGTAAATTTATTATTATAACTATTTTGTCTCATGCCCTGCTTTTGATCATTTGAATACTTTGGAGTATATGGTCTTTGTGGAACAAATTGAGAAGTTTGCTTAGTTGGCTTAGGTTGAACATTTTTCACTTCAATTTTATTTTCTATTGGAGATGAAACCTCAGTAACACTTTTTGAAACTTCTTTATTTTTTTCCTCAACAACTACATTCTTTTTTTCTCCATTTGCCTCAGCAAAAAGATCAGCAAAAGATTCATTTTGTTCTACTTGCTGTTTTAATCCTTCCTGTAAACTATCAAGCCTTAACCTTTCTTCCTGTCGCCGCCTTGTTTCATGAAGTTCATCTATAAACTTTTTTGCTAAATTGAAAGCATCAAACTTAACCCTTTTAACTTCATGAAAAAGGCTGTGCATCTGTTTTTCTTTTGATAAGTTATACAATTCTTTAATGTTATTAATATTTTGCTTTTCTTTTCTACTTTCTTCGTTCAAAAGACCTACTCCTCTATAATTTTCTCTTTAAGATTTTCAAAAACACTCTGTGGAATATCACAAGACAATGCTCTATTTAGAGCCTTAGTTTTTATGCACTTTTGTAAACAATCTTGACTCTTACATAAATATGCTCCACGACCACTTTGTTTTACCTTTTCATCAACAACTATGCTTCCAGTTACATCTTTTATAATGCGTATTAAATCTTTTTTTTCTTTCATCTGTCGGCAAGCAACACACATTCTAAGACTTACTTTCTTTGGCATTATACCACCTCTTAATATTTTATTCAATAGGCTTTAAATAATCTGGGTCTTCATTTTCGTCAAAATTTTGCAAATTCATATCTTCATCAAATTGAGAATCAAGCATTAATCCCCCATCAAGTTGTTTTGCCTCTGACTCCGACTTAACATCAATTCTCCAGCCTGTCAACTTTGCAGCAAGTCTGACATTTTGTCCATTTTTACCAATTGCAAGTGATAGTTTGTCATCTGGGACAACCGCCCTTGCATGATTTGAACCTTCTACAGCATAAATCGTAGTTACTTTTACTGGACTTAAAGCCCTTGCAATATATTCAAAAGCATTATCACTATACTCTACTACATCAATTTTTTCGCCATTTAACTCTTTTATTATTTCGTTAATTCTAATTCCTTTATTACCTATACAAGCCCCAACAGCATCAATATTTTGGTTTGCTGGCTGAATTGCAACCTTTGACCTATACCCAGGCTCACGAGCAATGGCTTTAATTATAACATCTCCGTTTCTAATTTCTGGAATTTCAAGTTCAAATAATTTCTTTAAAAATATAGTGCTTGTTCTTGTAACTTGTATAAATGGATTTTTATTACCTTCCTTTATGTTTTTTACAAAAACCTTTACCCTATCTCCTGTAACATAATTTTCGCCTGGAATTTGGTCATTTTTAGTTAAGACGCCCTCCATTTGATTGCCTGGTATCTCAACATAGACAATACCATTATCAACTCTTTTTACCTGAGTAGTTACAATCTCATTTTGTCTATCTGAAATTTCATCCATTGCAACTTGGAATTCTGCTTCTCTTAGTTTTTGCATAACAACTTGTCTTGCTATTTGTGCTGCAATTCTTCCAAACTCCTTTGGAGTTACTTCTTCTGAAATAACATCTCCTATTTCATAAGACTTTTTTATCTTTTTTGCTTCTTCTAAACTAATTTCTTTATCTGGTTCTTTGACCTCCTCAACAACAGTCTTATAACTATAAACTTTTATTGTATTTTTTTCTGGGTTTAACCTAACGCTAGCAGACTTTGCTTCCCCAAAATTCTTTTTATAAGCCGATGTAAGAGCCGATTCAAGCGCAGAAATAAAAAACTCTTTCTTTATTTTCTTTTCTTTTTCAAGGTCATCAAGTGCTGCAAAAAAATCCTTGTTAATCATAAATTTTCTCCTTATTAAAATTCTATATGCAATTTACAAACTGCTATATCTTTAAGAGGAATTGTTTTTTCATTTCCGTTTTCCTCTACATAAAGGTTATTACTATCATACGATTTAAGTCTTGCTATTAGTATTTTTTTATTGTTCTCCTGTGGCACAAAAAACTTAATTTCAATCATTTCGTTAAGACATCTTTCGAAGTCTTTACTTGAAGTAAGAGGTTTATCAAGCCCAATTGATGAAACATTCAGATAATATGGTTCATCATCTGTCGGATTAATTTCATCAAGGATTGGGTCTACTGCCCGATGTACTTTTTCACAATCTTGAAGAGTTACTTGTCCGTTTTTATTTTGAATAAATAGGGTTAAATTCATACCATTTTGTTTTTTAACAAACTCAACTTCATATAAATTGTACCCCATTTCATCTATTATACCAGATAGTTTCTCCTCAACTATTTTTGCAATATTCTTCATCTTACCCCTTTTACCCCATTTACAACAATTAAGAGTGGAGAAAAACCCACTCTTAAAGTAATAACCTTACAAGCATATTTTATTGTAACACAACAAAAATAAAATATCAAGTCTAATATTTGTTTTTTTCAATAAAGTTTTAAAAAGACTTCCGCCGTTGCAATAACATCATTTAAAGCCCTATGAGCATCTATTAAACTAACCTCTAAGTATTTAGCAACAGTTCCTAGTTTATAATTTTTTAGTCCTTTCAATTTTTGTTTTGCAAGCATAAAAGCATCAATTTGGTTGTTATCAAAATTTATTCCAACAAGTTTACCCGCTCTATCAAGAAAAACGCTATCAAAAGCAATACTATTGTACCCTACCATTTGGCTACCTTTGCAAAACAAATAAAAATCTCTAATTACCTGTTCTATTGAATAGCAATTTGCGACCATTTCATTTGTTATCCTATTTACTTTTGTTGCCTCAAGTGGAATTGGTCTTTTTGGCTTAACAAGCGTTGTAAAAACCTCACTAAATTCTCCATTTACAATTTTTAGTGCACCTATTTCTATAATTTCATCATTTGATAAATTAATACCTGTCGTCTCAAAATCATAAACTACAAAAGAGCCTGTTTTTGCTTCAAAAGACATAGATTTACTTTCATCGAATAAATTTGTTTGTCTAAGTGATGAATATTTTTGAGGTCTAATATATTTATATTCAACAATTAAATTTTGGTCAGTAATTTTTTCAATTTCTTGCTTACTTGGCACTTTACAAAGAGATATATTTTTAACCATTATTTCATAGTTGTCATTATACTTTTGAATTTTTCCCTGCACTGCTACAAAATCTCCGTTTTTTAGTAAATGCATTTTGTGATAATTTGCTTTACTAGGAAAAATTACAGCATAAATTGATGAAGTATCGTCCTTAACTTGAAAACTAAAATATGGTTTTTCGATTCTTTCTTCTTGTCCTTCTTTATTCTTTATCGTACGCTTTGATTTATAAGTTCTTTCTGTTAAAAAATTAATTTTACCAGCAACAACACAACTTTCAAATTCTTTATTTATTGAATTTATAAATCTAGGGTTAAAGGTTATTTCCTCTCCAACTATAACTTTTTTATCTTGTACGATATACTTATCTTGACTATTCTTAATTAAACTATTTACTTCACTTAGCCTTTCAATATTTTTTAATCTCTCATTTAATAAACTTGTACTTGCACCTATATTTTCCTTTTGAACAGCAATTATTTCAAACTGAGAATAAAAGTTTTTTTGCAAAAAATCAATTAAACCTTTTTCAATATTTGATTTTAAAAAATATTCATATAAAGATTTTTCAAGAAATATCTTTACTTTAACAACTTCATCACAAACAACTTCAAAATCTTCCTTTGTTAAACTACTAAATAATAGTGGATTATTTTTTTCAAAAAAATTCTTTAATTGATGCATAATTAGTTCTTCTTCTATGTAACTTTTGTTTATTCTTACATCAATAGCACCATCTATTTTTATATACTCTTTAACAACCCTTGTAATCTCTTCTTTTTCAGTTTCATTCAAATCTTTTTCTTTTGGATAAATAAATGAAACTATACAAGTATTAATGCTCCTATCAAAAAAAACCTGTTTTAGTCTAAGAAAACTAAACTTATTACAGGTTTTTTTATTAATATACTCTAAAAAATCTTGTATTTTACTCATATTTTACATTTTAAGTTACAAAATGCAAAATGTCAACAAGTAACACAAAAGCAAGCAGTATTATCAATCCAACAAAGTGAATCATCCCTTCAACTTTTCTATTGATTGGTTTTCCCCTTATTCCTTCTATGCCAACAAACACCATTCTCGCACCATCTAGCGCTGGGAACGGTAATAAATTAAACACCGCTAAATTTATAGAAATTAATGGAACAAGTAAGAGTAGGTTTGCCATATTCGCTTTTGTTGCTTCTGCCATTGTAACTATTGTTGTTACAGTTCCGCCTAGTGCAGACAAATCCAATTGGAAAGAAATAAGTTGCCATAAAATTATAAGAATTTTCCATACCCATTGCCCACAAAAAACAAAAGTCTGCCCAAGCGCTTCAAAAAAACCATACTTATAATTGCTTGTTGTTACTCCAATAATTGCTCCTTGTAGTGAAACCTGTGTATTCTCCCCATCTCCATCTACTACAACTGAGAATGTTCTATTATTTATTGTAACTTGATTATTTGCATCTAGTGCATATTCACTTTCTATTTTTCCATCAACAATCTTTACCACTTGATATGTTTGAGTAGTATCATTATATGTGATTGCGTAGTTGTATTCCGCTCCATCAATGGAGTATAGTTTTCCATAAGTATTATCTAATGTATGTGCGATTTCTGCCCAATAATCTTTATATATTGTTAAATCAATTTCTTCTCCGTTTCTCTTGACTCTTACAGTAAAAGTTTCACCAGCATCGTAGTCTGCAACAAGTGTTGTAAAATACTCATCGTGAACTAAGTTTGTATATGTCCCATTAACAGCAAGTACAACATCTCCTTCCTTAAGCCAATCTTCTTCACTAACAATATTTGTTGGTAAATGTTCAACTGAATTTATTTGAACTCTATCCGCATAACCAAAAGCCATAAGAAGTATTGCAGAAAATATAAGAGCAGATAAAAAATTAAAAAATGCTCCCATAAAAAGCACTATTAATCTTTTCCATGCAGGCTGAGAATTGAAAGCACCTGGATTATCAGGCTTGTCCTCATCTTCTCCTTCAAAAGAACAATATCCTCCAAGTGGAAATATTCTTAAAGAAAAAACCTCTCCGTTTTTCTTTTTCTTTTGAAAAATAGCCTTACCAAAGCCTACTGAAAACTCATTTATTTTAAATTTTAATAATTTACCTGCAGTATAATGCCCAAATTCATGCACTAAAATCATAAACATTAGTGCACAAATTGCTATAAAGACATATAAAACCCAATCAAAAAAACTCAATTTCTAGCACCCCTTACTCTTATACTTATGAATAGTCTACTTTACATAAAATTATAACTCATTTTATTTATTTTAACCAAACATAAATAACAAGCAAACAAAAATAAAAGGAGCATTAAACACAACTGAGTCTAACCTATCTAGTACTCCGCCATGACTTCTAAAAAATTCACCAGCATCTTTTACAAAGGCCCTTCTTTTTAAGAAAGACTCAAATATATCTCCGGATTGTGCAATTAAACTCCCTATAAGTCCTACAATTATAAATTGCCAAAAATAAACTATTGAAAATGCACTTGGGAATATTAAATAAAAAATTAAGTATGTTAACAACGCCCCTACAATGCCTCCAACAAGTCCAAAACAAGCCCCAGAAATTGTCTTATTTGGACTAATGCTTGGGCATAATTTTTTACCTTTTATCCATTTCCCAAAAAGCATTGCAAAAGTGTCTGTTAAACAGCAAATCATAAATAGTAACACAATTCCAAAAAGCCCCATAGGTACGCCTTGAGTATTATCTGTCAATGCCTCAAGCCCAATACCCTGAATATGATTTATAAGATAAACAAAAAATATTAATAGGGCTGGATAAACCATAACAGCAAGAGTATTGTTTGATTTAAATACTGCAAATTCATTTACAGACAAATTTGTAGCAACACGAAATTCATCGTTTTCTAAATCATTTTTAGTGAATAAAATTGACCCAACAAGAATTGATAAATATAAGACGACTTCGATTCCAAACACCATAATTAAAATAATAACAGCAGACAAATCACAAAGTACCCCTACAAATGTTGCAACAAAAATCAAAAAACAAGAAATTTCAGGCACAAATTTAAACGCAGGGTTTCCAGATTTTAACTGCAATTTTCTAAATTCCATAGTTGCTATTAAACTGAAAAACAAAATTATAAAATCAAAAACATGTGCAGAAAAATATTGTATAACCAAACATACAATTAAAAATAATGTAAGTAGTAAGCCAATTTTTACTTTATCCTTCATATTAAACCCTTCTTTTTTAACCCTTTATTGCCCCAAAGCGCCTGTCTCTACTTTGAAATTCTATAATGGCATCTTCAAGTTCTTTTTCCCTAAAATCTGGCCAATGCGTTTTTGGAAAATATAACTCAGAGTACGCACACTCGTACATCATGAAATTACTAAGTCTTTGTTCTCCACTTGTTCTAATGACAAGGTCTGGGTCTGGGATGTCTCTTGTTTGTAAATAATTTTTAAAGCCTTTTTCATCAATACTTTTTACTCCGTCAGCAAGTAGTTTGTTAATAGCCCCAATAATTTCAGACCTACCCCCATAATTTAGAGCAATATTGATAATAAGTCCAGTATTATTTTTTGTTACTTCTTCACAATCTATTATCTCTTTTTGCAAATCTTCTGGTAATTTTTCTCTTTCTCCAATTACCATAAGTCTCATGTTAGATTTTAAAAAACTTTCTTTTTTAGAAATTATCAAATTTCTAGCAATTCTAAAAATCTCATCAACTTCATCTTTTGGTCTGTTCCAATTTTCAGTTGAAAACGCAAAAAATGAAACCACTTTAATACCAAGTTTTCTAGCGTGTCTTATGACAACTTCAAGAGATTCCGCACCTATCTTATGTCCAAATGTCCTTGGCATTCCTCTTTTTTTTGCCCAGCGACCATTACCATCCATAATAAAGGCAATATGTGTTGGAAGTCTTGAAAAATCAATTTCTTTCTTCTCTATTTTTTTTCTTAATCTCATTTAAAATCTCCTATACTTCCATCACTTCTTTTTCTTTTTCTAAACAAATTTTATCAATTATGCCATTATATTTATCAACTAAATCTTGAACATCATCATTGCTACTTTCTAGTTCATCTTTTGTCATCTTCTTTTCTTTTTCAGCATTCTTAAAAAGTTCAAGAATATCTTTTCTTTCATTCCTAACGCTAATCTTGATTTCTTCTGCAATCTTTTTAACTTCTTTAACAATCTCTTTCCTTCTATCTTCGGTAAGTGCTGGGAATACAAGTCTTATTATTCTCCCGTCATCACTTGGCGTAATACCTAAATCACTTGCAAGAATACTTTTATTTATTTCCTTAACCGTCGATATGTCCCATGGAGAAATAACAATCATTCTTGCCTCTGGAACAGAAATATTTGCCATTTGATTTAATGGAGTCATAGTCCCATAATAATTAACAAGTATTTTATCAAGCATCTTAGGGTTTGCCCTTCCTGCTCTTATTGTAGAATACTCATAAGTTAGTTTGTCTACTTTCTTTTCAAGTTTGTCTTTAAATTCTTTTAATAATTCATTATAATTTTCTAACATATATCCTTCCTTAAATTTTATTTACAAAGTACATTCTACAAAAAAAAATCAAATTATGCAAATAAATTTATTACACTATTTACAAAATTTGTATTGATAATAAAACAAAAACTACAAATACTACATTTAGCAAAGGGAGGGTTAGCATGAAAAGTGATATTCTATTTGGTATAATTGTCGGCACAGTTGTAGGTGCAACCGTTGCAACTTTTTATAAACCAGCACAAGAAATGGTTAAAAAAGGTACAGAAATGGTTAAGACTGAAACAACTAATATACTAAATAAAGTAAAAGAAAATTAATATTATAATTATTATCATTTGTTCTTTCTCATTTGTTAAAAAGATATGCAAGTGTTTTCTTGCACATCTTTTTATTTATTTTATTAATTTTTCAATTTTTTCTGCTAATTTTTCTGGAGTAAAACCAAAATAATCCATAACTTCTTCGCCCCTGCCAGATATTCCAAAAGTCTCCATTTTTATAACATCTTCAACACTTGAAGCATATTTATACCAAATACTATCATTACTTGACTCTACACATATAACTTTTCTAGTTTTACCTATAACGCTATTTTTGTATTCTTTGTCTTGCTTTTCAAACAATTCAACACAAGGGACACTTACAATATCAACAATTATTCCTTTTTTTTCAAGCAAGTCTGACGCTTTACTAACTAAAACTACATCACTACCAGTTGAAACAATAGTTGCTATACTATTTTCTCTATCAACAATTTTATAACCTCCACGCAATGCCCCACTATAACTATTTTCTATTCCTTTCAAGTGTTGTCTAGGTATAAGTAAAGCCATAGGAAGTTTATTTTTAAAAAAATACTCAAATCCAGCAAGCATTTCATTTCGACCAACTGGTCTAAACACATTAATATCTGGCATTGCTCTCATAGTCGCTAATTGTTCAATAGGCTGATGGGTCGGGCCATCTTCTCCTGTCGCTACTGAATCGTGAGTAAAAATATATAAAACTGGGTTTTTCATTAATGCAGACATCCTAATAGCAGGCGTTAAATAATTAGAAAAACTAAAAAAAGTCGAACAAAAAGCACGAAGCCCGCCATGCAAAGTTAGCCCGTTTGAAATAGCCCCCATTGCATGCTCTCTAACCCCATAGGCTATATTTCTATTTTGCCTATTTGTTTCATCAAAATATCCACACTTATCAAAAAACATTTGGGTTGAAGGTGCAAGGTCCGCACTACCACCTATAATTTGCAACTTATCATAAATATTATTTAAAATTTCATGCCCGATATGCCTCATATCAATTTCTTCGCTAATACTATCATCTTGAAGTTCTTTAAAATTAAAATCATACTTTGTATTAAAAAGTTGTTCATACTCTTCCTTATATTTTTTCTTGTATTCTACAAGGTCTTTTTGCTGTCTGTCATATTCATTTTTTTTATTTAAAACAAGTTTTGAAACAAACTTTTCAACATCACTTGGAATTTCCCAATCTGGCACAAAATAATTAAGATTTTGGCGTAAATTTTTAATTTGTTCACTATTTAAAGGTTTGCCATGTATGCTGCTTTTTCCTGCAAATTCACTTCCATATCCTATTTGAGTTTTAACAATAATAATAGTTGGTTTATCGCTCTGCTTTGCCCTAATTATTGCTTCATCAATTAAAGAAACATCATTGCCATTATTTACTTCTATTACATTCCAGTTACATGCTATAAATTTTTCTTTGACGACTTCTTTATTTGAAATAGATGTTGAACCCTCGATAGTAATATCATTTTTATCATATAGTAAAATAAGTTTATTAAGTCTTAGATTTCCAGCAATAGTAATTGCCTCTTGGGCAACCCCTTCCATTAAACATCCATCTCCACAAAAACAGTAGGTATAGTGGTCAATTGGCTTTAAATTCCCTTTTTGAAATTTATTTCTTAAAAACTCTTCTGCAATTGCCATTCCAACAGCCATTGCAATACCTTGTCCAAGGGGACCAGTTGAAGCGTCAATACCAGGAAGCCCATTAACTTCTGGATGTCCTGTTGTTAGACTCCCAATTCTTCTAAAATTTTTCAGTTCTTCATTTGTTACTTTAAATTTAAACAAATGCATACAGGCATAAATAAGGGCACTTGCATGCCCTGCTGAAAATACTATTCTGTCTCTATTTATAAAGTGCGGATAATCTGGATTTACAAATGCCTGTTTATAAATTGAGTATATTATTGGTGCTCCACCAAGTGCAATACCTGGATGACCAGAACCTGCTCTTTCTATTTCTAAACATGATGTTACTCTTAAATAACTAGTTGCTAAATTTTCCATTATTTTTCCCTTTTAAGTTGCTCTAAGTAATATTTTCTAACTGC
This sequence comes from uncultured Clostridia bacterium, assembly GCA_944383405.1. GTDB lineage: Bacteria > Bacillota > Clostridia > Christensenellales > UBA1242 > UBA7862. Next base: position 8,310 of record CALWPL010000006.1, on the reverse strand, counting down.
CTTTTTAACAGACTTATATGCTTTATCTTCCTTTTGCTTATTTACATAAACATCAACATCACATACTTCTCTACAAATTGCTATTCTATTTTCAAGAGCAAGTGTATCAATTCTTTTTTCCGCATCTGTTCTTGATTCGTCTTTTTCATAAACCCTTTTTATGAGTTTATTTTTAATGTCTATAAAAACCACAACCCCATGCAACTTTAACTTTTCATAATTTTCATCATTTACAAAAATATGAAGTGGCAAATAAACTATCGAGTTTTCATAATTTGATATCTCAGTCATAATATTTGACTTTAATCCTTCTAAGTAATCTTTACCACAAACCTTTTCAATATCCTCTTCTTTGTTAGTTAGATAATATTCTATTAAATCTTCTACATCAGCATAATACAATTCTAAACCTAATGCTAGCCTTTTTGCCACCATTTTAGTCATATTTTCATGCCAACCAACGAGAATAATATTAGTTTTCAAAACACACTCTCCTCTCTAATCTCCTGCGTGAACTAAAAAAAATTATATCATAGTATAAACAAATTGTAAATTCTAAATACAACTTTTTGACAAAATTATTTATGTGCTATCATATAATTAAAAATATATTGCTGAGCATATCCTGAGTAGTTTTTAAATATTGATACAAAATATTCAGATATTTTTGTTACGCTTCTTTTTGAGTTTGAAAACATTTCATATGCCTTTTTTATCCAAGTATCAACAGGAAAGACATCTGTTCTATGAAATCCAAAGAACAATATGCAGTCCGCCACCTTTGGCCCAATACCTTTTAATTCAAGCAACTTTTTTCTAAGGCTTAAAGTGTCAAGATTTACCATGTCATTTACATTGTAATCTTTACTATTTAACTTTGAAATTGTATCTACTAAGTATGAACTTCTGTACCCAGCCCCAAGTTCTATAAAATCTTTTTCTGTCGCCTGTAATAAATTACTAGCACTTGGAAAAGAGTAAATTCCACAATCAAGTTTTTCGCCAAACCTTTCACAAATTTTATTTAAGATTTTCTTTATTCGCTTTATATTGTTATTTGCAGATACTATAAAACTAATTATAGTTTGATAAGGGTCCTGCCTTAAAATTCTTATTCCCTTTCCAACAATAAAAAATTTTTCAAAACCATTATACAATAAACATATTTCTTTTTTTATCTTCTCATAATCTGTATCTAAATCAAAATAATTATAAAAATATTCAACTTCTTTTGTATAAATGATAGTTCTCTTATCGTCAAAAACTATCCTAGCCCATTTATCTAAACTTACAACTAAATAACTATTACTACTTGTTCTTTCAAAACTAAATACCTGACCACATTCAAGTATGTCTTCTATGTTAAAATCATTATCATTCTCTATTATAATTCCATCTTTCTCTTTTGTTATCTTCATGTCATTATGTTAACATATTTTGTTTTATAATTCAATATTTTTGTCTTGACTTGTTAAACCTTTTATTATTCCTAAACTGCCTTAAAACAGACGAGTTAAAATTAAGTATTCTTTTGTCTAAATTCTGCTTTTCAATCAAGGCATAATCTTTCATTTTGTCAAGTAGCATTCTAAAACTATATTTTTTCTCTTTCCACAAATAACAAGCCATTGACCCTGGAATTGTGTTTATCTCATTTAAGTATACTTCATTCTCCTTGTCATCTAATAAAAAATCTACCCTTATACACCCTTTAAGCCCTAATACGCTATAAATCTTTTTAGCATATAATATGATTTTTTCTGCTACCATTTTATCTAGTTTTGCAGGAATTTCTCTTTCATTAGTATTATCTTCTTTTTGCGTGCCTTCTAAATACTTATTTTCAAAAGTTAAAAATTTGTTATTTAATCTTACTTCTTCAATATCAGATACTTCGCATTCATATTTGTTCCCAATTAAAGAGATGTTAAGTTCCCGCAAGTTTTTTACAACTTCTTCTATTATTATTTCGTCATCAAACATAAAGGCAAATGATATACCATTTTTAAGTTTCTCTTCATCTACACAATATGTTATCCCAATACTGCTTCCCAAACTATTTGGCTTAACAATTAAAGGATATTCAAGTTCTTTTATCTTTTCTTTTATGTTTATAAAACCGCTTTCCTTGTCGGTCTTATTTAAATAAACATATTTTGCGATTTTTATATTTTGTGCCTTACAAATAAGTTTTGTTATGTATTTGCTCATACATATTGCACTGCCTAATACTCCACAACTGGAATATGGTATGTCGCACATATCTAAATATCCCTGTATTCCCCCACTTTCTCCACTCCCGCCATGTAAACAAAGATATACAAAATCAAGCCTTGTTATTCTCTTTTCTTTTTTACCTTTTATCTCATATAAAGTTTTGTTCTTGTATGATAAATCAATAACTTTTAGTTTTCTCTCAAATTCAAAATTTGAAAAAGTTGCTATATCAAATAAACTCTCCCCTGTGTACCATATATTGTCCTTTGATATGTAAATTGGAATAATATTATAATTTTCTCTATCAAGCGCATTTAATACTTGAACGCCAGTAATAATTGAAATGTCATGCTCAACACTTTTGCCCCCAAATATAACTCCAATACTCTCTTTATTTATCTTTTCTTTCATATATCAGACCCTTTTACAGCCTTATATATGACTTTCATAATCCTTTTTGTGCCTGTCCTTTATTTTATATAGTTTTTATTATAAAAATTAAGTTAAAATTACAACAATATTTATTTAAAAATAAAGTATTAGATTAAACTTTACTCAAAAATTTCTTGCTCGCCCTTATTGCTTAGTGGCGATTGGCTTTCCTTTTAAATCATAAGCCCATTCTCCAGCCCAATATACAGGTCTAGAACTACTTATCCAACTTGAAGACCATGAACTTGGTTTTTCACTTTCCTCACAATAAACCCTAACTAAGTTACAACTGCTTAACCAACTCGTACTAATACTTGTTATTCCAACTGGCAATATTACATATTTTAAATTATAGCAATTATAAAATGCAGAAAAACCTATACTTGTTAGTTGTGAATTGTCTTCAAATCTAACACTTTCTAAATTGTAACAATTAGAAAATGCAGAATTCTCTATACTAACTACACTACTTGATATTACTACACTCTTGATATTTTTAAGCCCACTGAATGCGTACTGTGTAATTTTTGTAACTCCATAAGGAATAACGAGTTCTTCAATTTCCTCTCCATTTAAATATAATTTTTCTGCATAATTTAACGGAGAACAATATGATCCACTATAAGTAATATTGCACCAACTCGCTAAATCTTCAATATAAATACTTTCTAAATTATCACAATCACGAAAAGTATATGTCCCAATGCTCGTTATTCCTTTTGGTATTGAAAGTGATTTAAGTTTTCTACAATTGTCAAATAAATATGTTCCAATGCTTGTTAATTGAGAATTTTCTTCAAAATCCACTGTTTCAAGTTTACTACACTCACTAAACACATTATTCCCTAAACTAGTTATACTGCTTGGTAATGTAATAGATACTAAACTACTGCAATATTGAAACACATAGTTGCCAATTGTTTGTAAGTTTGAATTTGTTCCAAAATCAATACTTTTTAAATTTTGACAATCACTAAAAGCGTACTCATTTATATTTGTAATTTGTGAATTATCTTCAAATATAACATTTTCTATACCACTATTATAAAAGGCATCCTCATCAATTAAAGTAACACTGCTAGGAATTGTTACACTTAATATGCTCTTACACCCATAAAATGCATAACTATTTATACGACTAACTCCCTCAGGAATAACCAAATTTGTAACTTTTTCATTATTTATATAAAGCTCTGCACCAGAATATAAAGGATTTGTACTAGTAGATTCAAAACTTATATTACACCAATCTTCTATACTTCCTAAAAAATAAACATATTTTATATTAGAACAGCCTGCAAATATACCATCTTCACAAGTCTTTAAACTACTTGGCAATGTAACGCTTGTTAAACTTGGTAAACTTGCAAAATTCCGCCCATAAGTTCCCCTAAGTGATTGTATCTTAGAGTTTTCCTTGAATTCAATACTTTTTATATTATCGCATCCTTCAAAAGCATAAGAACCTATACTTGTTACCGTACTTGAAATTATAACACTTTCAATACTACTACATCCATTAAATGCAGAATCTCTAATTGAAGTAATTCCTTCAGGAATAATTAAATCTGTAACCTTTTCATTATTTATATATAAATTCGCTCCATAATATAATGGATTTGATGTATGATAAAAAGTACCAAAATTAATATTACACCAATTTTCTAATGTTCCATCAAAATAAACATCTTTTATATTATTGCAACCACCAAATACACCGTTAGTACAAGTCCTTAAACCGCCAGGTAAAGTTATACTAGTTAAATTACTACAATTATAAAATGCTTCAGGTCCTATGCTTGTTACACTACTTGGTATTGTTATATTAGCTAAATTACTACAATTATAAAATGCTCCTTCTCCAATTTTTGTTATTCCTTCTGGAATAACAATTTCTGTCATCTCTCTTAATAATTCATCCTTAATATAAATTTCTTCTACTTGATAAAGTAAAACAGCCTCAATTACTATGCTATGAACAGTAAATTCAATTTGAGCCCAGTCTTCAATATCTCCTAAAAAGTAAAGGGAATCTAATGTAGGGCATTTCCAAAAAGCAGCTTCAACTTGCCTCATACTAGCAGGCAAAGTGATTTCTGAAATTGAACTACAGTTTTCAAAAGCACTATCACCAATAGTCGAACAAACAGAATTTTCACTAAATGTTAATTTTGTTATTTTAGGACAATTTTCAAATGAAGATCCCCCTATATATTCAACACTTTCAGGTATAACAAGTTCCCCTTGCAAATTAGAACAACCTGAGAACGCATAACTATTTATTCTTGTAACACAATTTGGAATTGAAAGAGATATTATATTTTGATTGTTATAAAACGCATATTGTGCAATTTCATATTCATACCCAAGGTTATTAGGTAAATCTAAATTTGTTTGCGTTCCAATATATTTTGTTAGGTAAAATTCATTATTTACATAGTCTTCATACATTATATAATCATTATAATTTTTATAGCCGCTCTCTATATCTTGTGAGGTTTTAATAACTGAGGCATAATTTCCTACATATCCATAATTACTAGACCCTGCTACAATGTTCATGGAACTTAAATTATACACTTCCTTTAATGCATAACAACTATAAAAAGCATCACTCCCAATATTTGTTACACAACTTTGTATTGTTATACTAATTATATCTAAATCTCCATAAAATGCCATTCTATATATCTCATAGTCATATCCAAGTCCGGTTGGTAAAACTAAACTGTTACTACTTCCTACATAGCCAACTAAATAATACTTACTATTTTCACTATCCTCATACATGATATAGTCTCCATATTGTTTAAACCTACTAGGTTCGCTAAGTGAAGTATAAATATATGGAGCATAATATCCTACATATCCATTACTACTATTTGCAGAAACTATATTAAGCGTACTTAAATTATATACCTCTTTTAAGGCATAACATCCATCAAAGGCACGACTTTCTATACTTGTAACTCCACTTGGTATAATAATACTTTTAAGAGAACTACAATTTTGAAAAGCATAACTACTTATAGTCTTTAATTGTGAATTTCCCTCAAATACTACACTTTCTAAATTACTGCACCCATTAAATGCATATTCCCCAATACTTGTTACGCTACTTGGTATAGTTACAGACTTCAAATCTTTTAAATATGCAAAGGTAAAATCATCTTCAATATATTCAACCCCCTCTGAAATTACTAAATCTGTTAATAATTCTCCGTTTACATATACGCTTGGGCTATATGCAAATGGGGATGAACTAAACCTAAAACCTTTTGTTACATAACATAAGAAATCTAAATCACTGCCCTCAAAATATACGGTTTTTAAATTGATTGAATTCCCAAAACATTCATTTCCAATTGATTCTAACTTAGAATTTTCTTGGAATGTAATACTTTTTAAATTTTCACAGTTATAAAAAGCATAGTCCCCTATACTTGTTACACTACTTGGTATTGTTATACTCTCAATATTTGTATCATAAAATGCATAGTTCCTTATACTTGTTACACTATTTGGAATAACAACATTTGTAAAGTTCTTTACACCTCTATATGCATTATTAGGAATACTTGTTGTCCCCTCTGGTATTACAAGAGTTGTTGACTGTTCAGTAGTTAGAATAACATTATCTGCACTTATAGATAGTTTTGAAAGAAAACTTCCTGTATCAGACACATCTAAATCCTGTATATATACATTTTCAAGATTGTTGCAATCATAAAAAACAGAAGTTCCTACACTTTCTATCTTTGTACTATCAACAAAAATAACATTTTTTAAATTACTATTTTCTCTAAACGCTGAAACTCCAATACTAGTAACCGTACTTGGGATTGTAATACTTTCAAAACTATCAATACTTCTAAATTGCTGGTATCCTATTGATGTTACCCCTTCTGGTATAACTAAATTTGTTAAAAGTTCTCCATTAATATACAAACCAGCATCATTATCATCAAAAGGAGTAGAACTGTACTCTTCAAAAGTAATTTCCATCCAATCAGTTAATGAGTTTACATATACCCTTTTTATTGCACCATCAATATTAGCTTTACCCCACAGTTGATCACCTATATAGGTTAAAGAACTTGGTAAAGTAATACTTTCAATATTTATTAAACTGTCATAATCAAGACTGCCATTTGTATAAAAAGCATAACTATTTATACTTGTTACCCCTTCTGGCACAACAAGGTCTTTTGTAAGTGCACCATTAATGTACAAATCTCCTCCATAGTAAAATGGACTAGCAGAAAAGTTCCCAAAATTGATTTTAAAATAATTTGAAATATCTCCTTGATAATAAATATTCTTATAAGCAGTTTCTTGGAAGGCATAAGAACCTATGTTTGTTATACTATCTGGTATTGTTATATTTTCTAAATTTTCACAATTTGAAAAGGCATAATTCCCTATACTTGTTACACCATTTGGCAATATAACGCTCTTTAAACTTGTTAAATTTCTAAATGCATAATTTGGTATATTGCTAATCCCATCAGGAATAACTAATTCTGATTCTGATAGCAACGCTCCATTAACATATAAATTACTTGCGTATTGAGTTGGATAGCAATTTGAACCACTATATGTTATTTCACACCAACTTTTAATATCATCAATATAAACATTTGTTAAGTTATTACAATTTGAAAAAGCACTATTGTTAATATTTTTTACACTACTAGGGATTGTAATGGATTTTAAATTTGTACAATAAGAAAAAGCGTATTCTCCAATAGTCTCAACCCCTTCTGATAAAATAATATTTTCTACCCCTGTAAAGTAATAAAACGCATAATTATTTATACTATTTATACTACTAGGAATTGTCAATGTAGTTAAGGCTTCTCCATTTAAATAAAAATTTTCAGCACAATAACTAGGGCGAGAATAATTATTATCTCCATATTCAATATTTACTAAATTCTCAAGACTACCTACAAAATTTACATTTAACAATTTATTACAATTCTGAAATGCATAACTATCAATACTTGAAATACTTGTTGGCAATTGAATAGTAGTTAAGTTTGAATTTTCAAATGCGTATCTTCCTATACTACTTACACTTTCAGGCACAATAACTGAATTTATGTTTTTAACGCCCTCAAAAGCCCTATCATGTATTTCATATTTATAACTTGTAGTTGGAAGTACTAAATCAGTGCTAGTACCAATATAACCAAGCAAATAATAACTATCATTATTGTTATACATTACATATTCATTATCAACAATAAATTGCTTACCTGATGGAGATGAAGTAGTATATACATAATCTGCATAGTAAGCTACTCTACCATTGTCTGCACTTCCAGCAGTTATATTTAGACTACTTAAATTATATATTTCAATTAATTTATAACATCCATAAAACGCATAACTTCCTATACTTGTTACATTATTTGGAATAACTATACCACTAAGCCCATAACAATAACCAAAAGCATAATAGTAACTTATTGTTGTTAAACTACTTGGGAGTATTACATTTGACAAATCATAACAACGATAAAATGAGTATTGATTTAAACTTGTTATTGTATTTGGAATAACAACGCTAACAATATCAGTATTACCATTAAAAGCATGCTCAGGGATATTTGTTACGCTATGCGAGATTATAATATTTTTGTTCTCCCCAATATC
>CALWPL010000005.1 GCA_944383405.1 uncultured Clostridia bacterium | reverse complement strand
GTATCATCACCCGATTTTGCCCGATTTTTACCCTGATAAGGTGGGGGTCGGTGGTTCGAGTCCACTCAATCCTACCAAAGCAAATATCACTCGGAATATTGCATTCCTGAGTGATATTTTCATTTTCTGAGGTTTCTAGCAAGCCATATTTTTCCAAGTCAGCGTTTGTGATTGACATTTCGGCAATAGAACCCTCATAAGGTAAAATATTGATAAAGGTTTCAACTCGGTCTTTATAAACCACGACACGATTAAGCAAAGTGTTGATAATTGTTCTTTGGTCTTCAACTTTTCCGCTTTTTAATAATTTCAAAACCTTGCAGTAAGAACGGCGAACTTGGTCTTTTGTAATAAACTCAGCCAAACCCATATTTGTTTCGTTTTTAAGATTTGCAAGAATTTTAATTTTTTCATCAGTAAGAGCATCCAACTTAGTTTCAAACATTTCAGTATATTTTCCTGTTTCGGCCACTATCTTTGTCAAGTTGCCAATTTTACGCTCAATATCTTGCAAATTCTTTTCAAGCCTTTTAATAATTTCGCTGTTGTTATTTCTTTCTTTATAGAACTCAGCAAAACGGTCAAGTATGCTTGCAACAAACTCTCCACTTTTTACAACTTTTTCAATTTCTTTTATTACAAAGTTTTCAATGGCTTCTTTGCGAATAGATATCATTTTGCAGTCATCATTATTACGCCCGCAACGATAATAGTGATAAGGTTGTCCGTTTTTGTAGTGAGTAGAACCAGTAAATTGAGCTCCACAATTTCCGCAAACAATTTTACCAGTCAATAGATAACTAACCAGCGAGCGAGCATTTGGTTGATGTTTGCGAGCATTTAGCATTTGCTGAACTTTGTCAAAGTCTTCTTTGTCGATTATTTTTGGCAGCCCACCTTCGTTGCGTATTACCTCGGTGTCCATATAATTGACTTGTTTACCTTTGTTATACTCCAAAATATAAACACCTGTGTAACGCTCATTTCTTAAAATTTTATCAATATTAGTTGCTTTGAAATCTCCACCTTTTGAATTCTTGTAGCCACACTCTTTTAATCGTGCTAATATTTCATTTCTACTTGCACCAGCCAAGAACATATCAAAAATAAGTTTTACAGTGGCAGAATGTTCTGGGTGGAGAGTATAAATATTTACGGGTTTAGCCTTTCCAGTCTTGCTATATTTTTTAACAATATTGCCATTTTCATCTAATTTTGGTGTCAACATATAGCCAAAAGTGCAACTTCCAACGCTTATACCATTTCTAACATTTTCAACCATTCCGCCCAATACACCACGAGCAAGATTTTTTACATAGTATTGATTCATTGCTTCAAACAGACTTTCTATGATTTCTCCCTCGGGCGTATTCTCAATTCTTTCAATAACTGAAAAGACAGAAACACCATTTTCTTTTAGTTTATGTTTAGCATTAGCACTTACAAACTTATCACGAGAGAATCTATCAAGTTTCCACACTAGCACTAAATTAAACTCTTTCTTTTTACTATCCTCTATCATTTTTTGAAAGTCTGGTCTTTCTTCCGTTGTTCCAGAATACCCGTGGTCAATATACCAGTTAATTATTTTAATTCCATTCTCATCAGCATATTTTTGAATTTCTCGTTGTTGGTGGTCTAAACTTTCTTCTCGCTGTTTATCGGTTGAAACTCTACAATAGCCAACCGCAACCTTATTTGATTCTTTATTCATTTATTTGTCCTCCTTTGTTTTCTTCTTTTTGTTCGTTTTTTAATTCTTTCATTATTAGTTCAAATAAAGGGAAAAGTTCTTTCTTATCAATTTCTTTTAATGAACCAATAGTTGTATCAACTGTTTGATACTCAACTTTTTGTTTTTTCGCAATAAAGCGTATATTCATAATTTTTTCGCAAAATTTAACTTGCAATTTTATTAAAGCACATTAAAAATAATAATGGAACCTTATAAAACACAAATTTCAATTTTGCTCAAACCTCCTCATTTTATTTTTTATTTTTTTGAATTAAAATTTTTTTATCAATGCGATTTCTTTTCTTTTGTGTAGTAGGGTCATAGTATTGATGTGATTTAAAATACACTTCATATTCTCCACTATTTTGCAACGCAGAATATTTTTCTGGTGTAAGTAAAATATCTTTACTTTTTGCTCTTGATAAATTTGGACTAATGTAAATTATTCTTGCACCTTTCGGGTAACGGGTAAACTTATTGTCCTTTCCATTGGTCATATTGTGTTTTAAATTTGTTAGATAATCAAAAAGACCAAATCTGTTTTTGACAGCCTTCATATCAACCAAACCCCAACCCCACATTTTGTGCAAATCTTTGCAAGTCAAATCAATATTTTTATTATCAAAAACCAAAATACAATGTATATGGAAAAATCCATTTTTTTGCAATTCAATAAATCTTGCAGTGCCAATAAAATGATTTTTTACTTTTTCACGAACCTCGGCAATAAAATGCTTAAACCTTTTGCTAACTTTGTTATAAATGTTATACTTCTCTTTGCATATTGTAAGGGAAACAAAACGACAATTTTGGTCAATCAAGTCCAGTTCAAAAAGTCTTCCAAAATTATGATTTTTTGTCCTTTTTAATGCTTTTTTGGTCATAGGTTCGTTGCGATTTACGGGCGGACACCGACCTCGCTTTTTAATGGGACTTTTAGCACCATTTATAACCTTTTTACCCACGATTGCTTTGCGACCATTTGAGTATGTTATTACTTTTGCTTGAATAAATTGCTGTGGTAAAATAGGTAAATCTTTACTTTCAACTTTCATTTTTCTTCTCCTTTTCACACTTCCACATACAAACGCTTGTAACATTTTTTAATTTCTGATATAATATTTTTATGAAATGTGAGAAATGTGGAAAGGAATTGCCAATAAATAGCAAGAAGAATGGTGTGCAATACTATTATTGCAGAAATTGCAAAATGAGCTGTTCTGATAAACCACACGAGCCAAAGCCACTTAATTTTGATGCTTATGTAGCACGACAATTAGTTAAAAATTGCATTTATAAAACAAATGAATTTACACACTCAAAATGGACAAAAAACCAAATAGCTCGCTTATTGGGATATCGCTACCAAGATATCAAAAATTGGCTAAAACTTAAAAACTTACCTACAATCAGCAAAAAAAAATTTGAAAACTACCTTGAAAATAGAGAAAATGGCTATGATATTTTATGCGTGTTAGGTTATCGCACAGCCGACAACCCAAGCGAAAATTTAAAGAAAATTGTATATAGAAAAGCACGAGAAAAAAAAGATACCTCACATATTCCAAAGGAAAGAGATGTGTTTTTCCACATTAACGAACCCGAATATTTACGCTTAGTAAATATGACAATTACAAATCGTAAAGAAGCAATATTTGTTTTAGGAGCCTTGTTGGGTTGCCGCACAAGAGAAATTTTGGGTGCAAAATATACCGATATAGACTATGAAAATAAAACGATATACTTTCAGCGAGCCATAAGTTTTGAAAAAGAATCAGTTTTGATTTTAGAAGAAAAAAGCATATTTACTCCAAACAAAAAATACCCTCTCACTGAAAGAATGTTAATAGTTATTGAATGGTTAAAAACTAACAGTGAACAGAATCGCCAAAAACTTGGTTCTGAATTTAATACGAAATATTCTGATTTTCTATGTATTAAAGAAAATGGCGAGCCTGCCTCTTTTGCACTTAATAAAGACACAAAAGACATTCGTGATAAATTAAAAATTACATCAGAATTTGCACATACTTGGAAATCAAAAATTGATAATTTAGAAAATGTAGAAATGAGAAAATTCCAGTTCAAATGGCTGCGTTATTCAGTTAAACTTATGATGAAAAACGCAGGAGTTAGTCAAAAAGATATTGATATCATTTTTGGTCGTAAATACATAGATAGCAAAACAAAATTAGAAATAATGCGAAAAGCCTATGATTTGCTAGATAAATACATAGAAGAAAAAAGCAGTCAGGTAAAAAATAAATAAAGTAAAAAAGCGGTCTTCACCCGCTTTTTTTGTATTGCAAACAAAGCACCAAAGACTTGTTTTCATCGCCGTATAAACGAATTGTCGGGCTTGTGAAACACAATAAAGTAAGAAATTTCAATAAAAATATCGACAAATATTTCCTTTTTTGCAATCATTGTGCTATAATACTATTGCGACCTTACAACTTTATATTTTATTTTTAGCACGCAAGCGATTTAATTTTGTTTGGCTATTCACTGATTACCCAACGCTTTGCGTGAGTTGTAAGGTCGCACTTCAACGAGGGTGTCGGTATTAGCACTGTGTCGCTCTCATTGAGGGCGGCACTTTTATTTTGTGCCATTTTTAAGGAGTAGATATGGCAAATATACCAACCGAAAAAGAATTGCAGGACTTTGCATTAAACTTTGACAATGCGGTCATTCGCCCACTTGTTAGGGCTGGTTATGATAAATACAATGTATTTGACATTTTGAATATTAACCGACAAGAATTAAGGCATAGTGATTTTTTGGCGTTTCTTTTAGACCCTAGCAAAAGTGGAAATATCGGTCATCAGTTTTTAAGAAATTTTTTAACACTACTTGCAAAAGATATAACGAGCGAACTTGATTTTTTTGATATGCTTTATGGAAACATTGACAAAGTCAATGTGTATCGTGAGATTGCAGTAAAAGATGGGCGAATTGATATTCTTTTTGACCTTGAAATTACAAAGAATGAAACTCAAAAAATTGTTGTTGCTATTGAAAACAAAGTTGATTCTGACCAGCACGACAACCAACTTGAAAAATATAAAAATTTCCTTTGTAGCGGAAAATATAAAAACCATAAAAAAGTTATGCTATATTTAACCCCAAACAAAGCAAATTCAACTTATACTGAATGGCTTGAAATAGACTACAAATTTATATTTGATGTTTTACAAAAAGTCAACATAGACTCAGCCGACAACATAATTAAAACACTTATTGAGGATTACAAAAAAATAATAGAAAGGGAATTTGATATGAACAATGAATTTGAATTGAAAAAACAAGCATTAGAGATATATAGAAACAATAAAAAAGTGTTAGATTTTATCTTTGAAAGCAAGCCAAATTGGATACAAGAAACATCAAAGATTTTATCAAAATTGCTTGAACAAAAAGGTGCGACCATTGTAACGGAAAATAAAAAACAACTTGTTCCAACTACAAATAGAGGTCAAGTGAATTTGATGTTTAGAATAAACGAACTTGCAAATTACCCAACCCATTACTTTCAAATATGCGTAAATGAAATGTCTTTGTTGTTTGTAAAGAATTCCACCCAAAACCAATGCCCAAAACAATGGCTGTTTGGAAATAAGCAAGATTCAAGTGAGGCAGTTGAAAAATACCAACAACTTGTTTTGAATGACAATACACAATTTTTGGAAGAAGATTGCAAACAAATGGTAGAGAAAATATTTGAGCCAAATGGTGCTATTTCAAAAGCACTTGCAACACTTAATTAAGGAGTAAAAATGAAAAAATTTGAGGTGACATTTCGCATAATTCCTAATTCCTTTCTTGGCATTTTAACAATGACAGAAAATCAAATGATAGTTTCTGCATATAGTGAGGGTTTAGCCAAAAATAAAGTAAAGCAAATGTTCGCTGGTCAAAATGTTCAAATATTATCTTGCAAAGAAGTAAAGTAGCATTAACATTTTATTTAAAATTAACCCAAATAGATTGGACTAATATATTTTTTTAAGTTTTAATGGAAATAGGAGGTAAAAATGATATACGCATTTATCGCACTCGGTGTGGCAGCTTTGGTCACAGCAATCGTTTTAATTGCAGCAAAGGTGTGGAAAAAGAAATCATCAAAAGGTGAAAACCCGCTTGCAGAATTAAACGAACTTAAAGAAAAGGGCTTAATAACTGAACAAGAATACAATGAGAAAAAAGCAGAAATTTTAAGTCGTGGAGGTAAAAAATGAGTAATAACGGGCAACCTAGCAATCGCATAATTTCACGAAAGTTTGTTGAAACAACAATTATCATTTTGTTTGCTTTAACATTATTTGTTAGCGTAGGCTTGTTATGTGTTGGCATTATTCTTAGCGTGAACCACGAACAAGATGCAATATACTTATATATTGCATCAGCCACTGTTTTACTTAGTTTTAGCACCTTTATTTCGTTTTTGATAGTTCATATTTTGAAAGTTTGTGAGTTAGAAAAAATAAACAGCCACTTAGAAAATGAAAGCCCAAAACAAAGCACGACAGAACAATTAACATATTTGAATGATTTGCAAAATAGAGGCGTTATATCAAAAGAAGAATATGAAAAAGAAAAGAAAAACATTTTAAGTAAAATGTAAATTTAAAGAGTAGTCAAGTTTGCCACTCTTTTTCTAGCAAAATTAAGGAGGTAAAATTATGTCATTAAAATATTCTTTGCCTAACACTTTCAAACTTGTTGATTCTGCAAATGTTTCGGTAATTTTCGGTGAGAACAATGAAATTTGTGGCGACCTTGCTAGCAATATTTGTTGTTACCATTTTGAGAATTATGAGTGTTTTAATGCAGAAAAGCCAAGCGAAGGGATAAATAAAGTTAAAAAAATACTAACACAACATAAAACTGAACACCTGGCAAAAATAGATTTATTTGTAATAGATTTAGATAAAATTTCAAATATATTTGACAGCGAAAAACTTTTTGAATTGCTTTTAGAATTAAATGAATTTTCAAAAGCAAACAGCCTCAAAATGCTTGTGTTGTTCACAACTGAAAACAATTCGTTGATTTCAAAAGTTTATTCAAATTTTACACCCGAGCAAAAACTACAAATTCTCTTTTTGAAAGTGAATGACACAAACCCAATAAAACTTGTTGTTGAAACGGGAAAGCATAAAAGCGAAAGCATTTTTTATGCTGTTCGCACCGAATTAAGATTTATGCAAGAAGTAAATTAAACTGATATTAAAAAGCATAAAACAAAGAATTGTCAGCCCGTATAACGCAGTGTGTCAGTTTTAACAAAACACATACGAACTATAACTCAAAGGAGTGGTCAGTAAAGACCACTCCTTTTTAACTCTTAAACCAATATAAATGTCAAGAGGAACAAACTAAAATAAATATTTTTCCTCGTCCTCAACTTTTTCAATATAACCAAAAATGTCTTCCGTTATTTCTTCATATTTGTTTACAACTCTTTGGTCTTCACACGATGTTTTCTGTTCTAAAGCAATTAAAGTTTTAACGCAAGCATAAAGCCATTTTACTTTTTGCAAATTAAATTGATACATAATGACAAACCTAGATTCTTCTGCTGGTGCGTTCTTGTTGCGATTAAAACGATATTTGGTAATCAACCCCATTTCTTCCAAAATTTTAATACTCGTTTTTTTTGCTTTTCTTCCAATTAACCACTTTTCCCAAATGCTAGGCGACACAAAAAAAGATACTTTCATATTAAACTTTTCAGCAGAGAGATAATATTGATGAGATAGTAAAGCAAAAACCCGAGCCACATTCAAAGCACATTGCTTGTTCTGTTGACTAGGAAAAAATTTGTTTAGATAAAGTAAAAAGAATTTTTCCAGTGGTCGAGGAACGACCAAAAACTCTGCTGTTGGCTCTTGCAAATTAAGTAAAGCGTTTTTAACTATTTTGTGAAGTCCTATCTTCTTTTCAAATTGTTCCCAATATATTTTCTTTTTTTCAAAAAATTGTTTTCTATTCATTACAGCCTCTCGGCTGATAATACTAACTCCTCGTTTCCTAACGGTATTGTTTTCAATACTCATAATTAACTCCTAAACTTATAAATCAAATTTTCTACCCCTTTGACGACAACCTTATAATCAAGTATAAAATTTTAGCGAACTCGCAAGTCAGTCCTCGCAACTACTGAACGCAAAACAAAGAATGCCCAAAGAATTTGTTTTTTATCAAAGTGTTGCATATCATTTGATAAATATGATAAAAGTTTGTTATTATCAAAAATAACAAAAGGTTTTACCGTATTTTGAATTCCGAGTGAACAAACGGTGGGGCTACCAAATTTAAAACTAGTAAGAATTTTTTACTAGTTTTTTTTAATTTTCCCACCTTGTGTTGTTTATACAACACACAAAACTTCGTTTTGTATCAGGGTGTTCCCTTTCTTTTGGGGTCCCCACAAATAAAAACTATTTGTGGGGTTAAGTGAGTAGCAGTCAAATGTGTTACACTATGTGCCTAAAAGGCACATATTAACAATAGACTGCGTACGAACGCGGTGGGGGTCGGTGGTTCGAGTCCACTCAATCCTACCAGCCTAAAACCCCGATTTTATCGGGGTTTTTATTATGCTTTTATAATGTTTTGACATCATTTAATGCGTCTTTTGACATCAAATATTTTTCTATTAAATTTAACCAATAAAAAAGACCGAAAGTGTGAAATTTTTACTTTCGGTCTAATTCTATTTAAAACTATCTAAAAATGTGTTATTTGATGTCAAAATTGATGTCAAACTTTACATATAAATTTTTTTATTTTATTTATACATATTTTTCTTTTAAAAGTTTTTCATAGCATTACTTATACTCAAATTCAAGCTCGGTTTTCCTTTCGTAAATAGTGCCGACAGGTTTGTCTCTCATTGACTTTTGAGAAGATTTTTTTGCATAACAATATCTGCAGTCGTGAAAGCAAGTGTCATACTGCCCTATGTCAACTGACGGCATACAAAGGCAATTTTTGCGTTGCCCATCAAGTTTGTTATTTTTGCGTTTGACTTGAAGACTCAAATCTTTATATTTTTCAGTTAAAAGTTTCTCAAAAATTTCTCCATCTATGCACTTACTTGGAACAATGCCATATTTTGAGTAGTCATTTTCGGCACACGCCTCAATTTGAATTCCATTTTCTTTGGCAATTTTAGAAATGGCAGACAAAATTTTGTCTTTTTGCTGTTCATTTGGTTTATGCAAATTTTTATCACAGCCCTTATAACTTTCAATCAAAAAACTAATTTTGCAATGTTTGGTATATTCCTTTAATTCCTTTGCCAAATATTCAAACTTTTCAATATGCCAATTTTCGTCAATTCCATCAGTGATAAGAATTGGGTCATATCTCCAAATAACAGGACAAAATTTTGAAAGGATTTTGAAACTTTCAATTCTCTCTTCAAGCAGTGGAAGATTTGCTTCGATTTCTTTTGGATATGCGTTGAGAGTGTAAAGAAAATAATATTTAAATTCTCTTAATTTGTCAAGTTTCTCTAACATAGGCTTTGGATTCTTTGTCCAAAAAACGATTCCTTCAATATTGCCTGCCGTTTCAACTTTCTTTTCTCCGAGTAAATTTGTTTCAACATTTTCAATTTTTAATGGTTTTAGCTCTATTTTGGCAATTTTATCGCGAGCAATAGGATTTGGCACCAAAACAAAACCTTGGTCCAACTGCTTAAAAAACCAATCACTATAAAACGCAGGGATGTCGGTTCGTCTAGAAACACTTAAAATCATATAAACTCCAACTTATTTTCTTTTTCCACTTAATATTATACCTTTTCCATCTAAAATTTCAAAACTATTATAATGAAAAGAATTTAATTTTCTTTTTAAACTTTTTAAAAAATCCATTTCTTCTTTTGGCATGTGATAATTATTATTTATTGTGTAATCACAAATAATGTAAAAATTATTTTTATTCTCCAATGCTTTAACTAAATCTTCTTTTAAGTTGGAATTATTTGAAATTGTAAATAGTGAATTAAAAAAACAAATTACAGGATTTTCTTTTGTTATATTTAATAAAAACATGCCATCATCATAACTAATTGTTTTAGGCAATTTAGGTGTAAAATTTTTATAAGTATTTGTCTTTTTAATTACCCAATCGCTTTCATCTATACCATAGTAATTAAAATTGTTTCCAAAAATTTCATTTGCTCCAATGTAATCAAATCCAAGTCCACAACCAAAAGAAAAGATATTTAATTTATTGTTTGTTGTTAATCTTTTAAGCGAATTAAAACTCTCTTTATTTTTCTCATAATTCACTTCGGCATAATCTTTTAAATAATTTAGATTTGAGCACAAGTTTCCATAATCTAAATGTCCTTGGCAGTCTTTTTTACAATTTTCACATCTTGGGAATTTATAACCATTCCATAAACTTTCAAATTTCATAATTTTCTCCTTTTAATGCAAAAGGTTGAGAAACATAAGTTTCTCAACCTCTTTTTCATTCTATCATAGAATTATTGAAAGTCAACACTTATATGCCAACTTTTACATTTCAAAATCTTCATTTCTTTTCCGTCTGGCTTGTTTTTTTCTTAACAGTTTTTCAAGTTCTTCGTCAAGTTCATCATCTTCCATATCTTTTGGACTTGTTTTACTTTCTTCAACTTTGAAATTTTTATTTATAACATCCGTTGCCTTTTGAAAGTAAGATTTGTCAACTGAATTATATGTCGTGATTGTTGTCTTAACCGACTTGTGTCCTAAGAGTGCTTGAATAACTTTTGGGTTTTGGTCTGCTTCAAATAACATATTTGAGAAAGTATGTCTTAATGTGTGGAAATGAATATTATATTTATCAAGTCCATATTTTTCAAGAAATCTATAAAAGATTTTCTTTGTGCCATAGTAGGTTCTAACAGTGCCATCGTTATTGCAAAACACAAGAGAATTTTCGCTTGTGAGATTGATGTTGTGTTCATCTCCATTGATGTCCTGACTTATTTTGTAATCTTGCAAAGTTTGAATTAAAAGGTCGGGCATAGGCACAACTCTTTTTGAGCAAGTTGTCTTTGTGTCGCTGATAACTGTTTTTCGTTCTATAACTTTTCCATTGCTATCAAACTTAGGCACAACTGTTATGGCACGCTCGACATTTATTGTTTTATTTTGAAAGTCAATATCCTTCCAACGAAGTGCAAGGGTTTCACCAGTTCGCAAACCTGCAAGCATCATACAAAGGCATAGTGGTTTTAAAAAAGTGTGCTCATTTAGACAAGTTAAAAACTTATCTCTTATTTCTGGCGGTAGCGCCTTATATCGATTTTCACTGTCATAAATCTTTCTTTCATTGCTTTTAACTTTTGTTAAATGTGTTGGATTGTTCGCCACAAAACCGTGCTCAACAGCATAGTCAAAAAATTGATTGAAAACAACTTTTGTTTTTCTAACAACATCTAAACTAAAACCATCATCAATCATTTGGTTGAGAATTTTTTGTATTACTATAGGGGTTATTTCATCAATTTTCATATTGCCAATTTTAGGTTCAATATGCAATTTATATTTACTATAAACACCTTCAAAAGTTCGTGGCGAAACTTGATTTTTCTTAAAAACCAATAACCATTCGTTCATCAATTTTGCGAGATTGTTTTTGTCAACATATTCAAAATTTTGATTTTCAATTCGGTTGGTCAATGCCACAAGTTTATCAGCAACTTCCATTCTTGTTTTGCCATAAATAAATTTTCTTTTGACTTTGCCATTCTCATCATAACCGACAGTTGCAGCACCGACCCATCGTCCGTCTTTTCTTTGGAATATACTGCCTTCTTTATTGCCACGGCGAGTTTTTGATAAAACTTTCTTTTTAGCCATTTTGCACCTCGCTTTGAGCATTGTTGAAAGTAAGCCAAGTCACAAAATTTAACACACTTACAACTTGTCTTTTTCCGACTTTTGTTGTTGGAAAAGCTTTACTTCGCATAAGGTTTCGCACATTATCTCTACCAAGCCCAGTGATTTTGATAAGGTCCTCACAGTCTAAAAAATCTTTGCCATATTTTAAAGAAATTCTATTCACTTCGCTTTGTATAAGTTCGTTCAAGTTTATTGAATTATTCATTTAAGTCCTCCTGAAAATTAAAATTTCTTTTCTATGTTTAATTAAAAATTTCTATTCATTTCTTTCTATTTTTAATTTTCTATACAACTTTCTAAACTGTGATTTAAATCACAAAAAGGCAAAGTGGGCGTCCCACTTGTGCAAAATGTGAAATGAATCAAAAATGAAATATTGAGATTTTGGGGTGAGTCAAAAAAGTCCTTTATTTATAAGGTTTTTAGGGCTCTCCAACAAAATTTTGATTCCATTTCTTATCCTGCTTCTTCTAAATTCTCTTAAAAATCTTTACATCTTGATAAATTTTCAACATTCTTCTCCTTTTAGTTTTAGATTTTGAGTTAAAATTTAATTTTACATTTCACACCTCCTTTTAACTGATTTTACTATTCTCGCATTATCACCATTTGATAATGCGAGAAAATTTAATAAGAAAAAATATCTCTGCTTCTGCAAAGATATTTGTCCACCTACTTATATAACTACAAAAAAATTCAAATCGTGGGGTCATTTTGGGCAGTTTTCTGAAAAATAATTTAAAAAATTTTTATAAATAAATTAATATAAAAGATCGTAACAAAAAAGAAAAGTGAAGCAGTTTCCACTTTTCTTTTAATAACTAATCTTACTGATTTTTTAAGTTTGAGTAATACATTGTCTTATTTGCATTTATTGTTATTACACATATTCACAATTAAATTCCAGCCAATCAGAATAAGTTGTATCAAGTTGCGATGTTATGCGTATTGTCGAAAGACTTTGAATGCCAATTTCAACTTGATAAAATTCTACTTTAATTTCATATCCATTTTCCGTCCAGCTTATATATCTATAAGAATTAAATTCATCTTGCTCATCACTAAAATCTTGTAGTGAATTTGCGCCTGCCAAGCCTTTCTGAATTTGTGCCATTATATCAATTTCTTTTAAATCACTACCTTTCTTGATTGACACTTTTGGTGTGGTGTCAAGTCTGCCAAACGGATTAAACTCAACTATAATTTTATTTGAATTATTTTCCGTTCCTGTTTGCACATAGCCATAAATGGTTTTATTTTCGTTCTAACTATATACTGTATTTAACAATGTATCATCATTTGTTACAGAAGTGATTGTAGGCAGGTTTGATTGAGTGCTGTCTGTTACTTTTATTTTTGACAAGCCTGTTGCATTATCAAAATTTATATTTGAATTGTTATTTCAAATTTTTCTCTTTCATTGTCTAACATTAAATCATTATTCAATAATTTTTCTTTTGAGTAGAAGTCAACTTCAACAACACCTGCATTTATATAACATTCAAAATATTCTTCTGTTCCAGTTTCGGTGTTGGCAGGGACATATTCGTATCCACCAAGTGCACCTTCAAGTTTTGTGCCATTGACATAGATTTCAGCACTTGAAAAGTCTATTCCGGATACACCATCAAGTTTATTTGGTAGATTTATTATATAGAATGTGGATTTAGTGTCAACCTTGCCTATATCAGCTAGCTGGTTTCCAAAACTACCGCCAAATTGTCCATCATTAAAGTCGGTTGTAAGGGCGGCATCAACATTAGAAATTAACACATATTTGCCTTTAACTTCCATATTTAAAAATCAAAAACAAAAAGATTTTTCTCGTATAGTTCAAAAACCAAATTGCTTTGTTTACGCAACTGCTCAACAGTTATATTATCTTTATTTATTGGCTTGTATACATTGCTAACAATATTACCATAATTATCTAAAATGCCATCACTACTGCCGTAATTGTCAAAATTATATTTATAATTTTTTATTTTAACACCATCATAATAACCATATTTTTTGTCTGATAATATTTCAAAAATACCTAATGTGTCATAATAATTATATTGATTTACAACACCATTAGTAAACACATATTTTTGATATTTATACTCTTTAGTTCCGTCTGGAAGATTTTCCATCGGGCTTCCATCTGAATTATTTGTAAAGATTCCATCAGGGGTAATATAAGCATAATATGTCACAAGATATTTGTTGAAAAACTCTGAAGCATTATACTTAATTTCATAAGGTTTGTATACATTATTATCTTCATTTTCTTCATCTTCATATAAAATTACATTTTTATCATCTTTAAAAAGCCACTCAACACTGGTGTAACCGCCGCTTGTTGCACTTGCGATATTTTCATCAGGGTAATGTGTGCCAAAGTACTCATAATCGCTTTCTTTTAATTTTGTTGAGTAATTTTCAATATATTGTTCGTAATTCCCATCAAAAATTGCTTGATTAGTTGGTTCAAGTTTATTTTCCCCAAGCCTTTCATCATCAGCACGCACAAACGCGAAAGAAACCTCTTTTTCCTTGACTCCTGTTATGGTTATGGTAACATCTTCGTTTATTTTAGCAGGCATAAAAGTCCCGATTTGTATTGTTTCACCTCTAATTTGTCCGTTTTGCATACTGCCAGAGTTATCTTGTTTAGAGAACCATTCGCTATTTTCTTTGCCGTTGAATAAAACTGTAAGTTCGCTGTAATCATACATGTCATAACCATACAGGTTCAAACCTGAATTTTTTAAGTCATCTTTTTTAAATGATATATCTCCAAAGCCAAACATATCTAAATACATGTATTGACCATCAACAGTCATACTCACACTGTAATTTTTATTCCCCCCCGCACGCAGTTAATAAAATTGCAGCGGGCAGAATGATAGCAAAAGCCATAACAAACATAAAAATTTTCTTTTTCACAAATCCTCCTTTTGTTATACGCAGTAAAAGAGTTATTTGTGAAAAATGTCAACATATAACTATAGAATTATAACATCATAAAAATTATAAAATAACAAGCAATTTACTTATCTTTTCATTATTAAACAGTTAAAACAGCAACTGCAATAGCACCAGCGAAAAGCCCGATTGCTAATAGTATTTGAAAAATTCCGACAAATATGTCAAGTTTTTTATATTTTAAACTTGGAGTTGTCTCAAGTTCTGCTTCCAAATTTTCAATTTTCTTTTGATTTTTTTCAAGCAATGCTTTTCTTTTTTCTGCTTTATATACCATACCCATAATCGCCATTGCAAAAGCAGTGAAAGCATAAACGCAACAATATTCAAGTGCTGCGATAAAAGTTGCAACAAAGAAAATGCCAATAAAAAGCAATGCAACAACCTTTGCAATTCCACCGCCAAGCGAACCACCTGTCATAAATGACGACAAAAACCAATATTCAAGCCCGAGCGCAGCACCAATAAAAAGCATTGAAAGGATGATTGCAAAAATTCTTGCACCAACACCCCCTCTTTCATATCTTCGCATATCTCTATAATGCCTGCTTGGAACGCTAAAAAGCCAACCTAAAAATTTCATAAATCCCCCTTTGTTGATTTTATAATAATATATTTTGTCCTTTAAAGTCAAATGTTCTCTTTGATTTTTCATCATTTGTGACATAATAATCACAGAAATAATTTGATATCTTGATAAAAATCTTTTTAATATAAAAAAGCATAAGCGAATTTGCCATTGCCTTTTATTCTTCTTCATTCTTTGTAGTTGTGTTTAAGAGTTTTTTGTTTGTTGCATTTACACTTGAAACAACTTTTGTGCCTGTCGCCTTTTCAAATTCATCTTTGGCATTCTTTGCTACTTTTCCACCACGCCTTGCAACATCTTTACTTTTTGCAAAAGTTTCTGGCTTTTCTTGTTGAGAAAGAGTCTTTGTAGTAAGTTCTGCAAGTTGATTGATTGTCAGTTCAATATCTGTCATATTATCTCTTAAACTTTCTTTCTTTAAGTTTTTAAGTGCCTTATAGGATTTAACATCTCTGCCACTCCAAGCTTTTGTCATCTCATTTGTTAGTATTGCATAGTCACTTTCTTTTTCAATCCCTCTTTCTTTCCATTCGTCAGTAAGTTCTTTTCTAATTTTAATTGAAAGAAGTCTTTGTGTTATCCATTCTGGCGAATAACCTTTAGCACGATAAAAATCAGCACCTCTTTGCATTGCTTTTTCTGGGTCGGCAATTTCGTCAAGTCTATCACTTCCAACTTGAGCAAGCCATAATTTAAAAGGTTCTGCCTTTGGACTTGGGATTGATTGAATAAGTCTTAAAATGCCTTTGGTATTAAGGACATCTTGCATATAATACTTGCCATCAGCCGATTGCAATTTCAGTTGACTACAATTTGTAGCCAACTCACTTCCTTCTTTTTTTAGTCTTGTTTTTAAAACACTCCAATATTTTCTTGGATTTGGACTATCCGTTAAAATTGCAACAACATCAACAACTGAAAACCACCAATCTTCTTTTTCAGCATCCCACTCTGTTCTAATTTTCTTATCTTCAAATACTTTAATATTTGACATAGTTTTACTCCTAAAAAGAGTATAATATAATTCAATCTGTCTTGTATTGAATTTTATATTTTTTTCTAAAACAATTTTAACAGCCCTGTATAGTTTTAGGCAGTTTTAGATGTATAAATAGACATCAAAAAAGCACATTTGATGTCAACTGATGTCAGGTAACCAGAAATGTTTGACATCAGTTTTGTTTTCAAAGTGCTTATATCTCTTTATTTATAATGCTTATACAAATCAACTTTCACACCAATATAAAAACATACACTTTCCTGATAAGGTGGGGGTCGGTGATTCGAGTCCACTTTGGTCCTACCAAATTTAAAACTAGTAAGATTTTCTTTACTAGTTTTTTTTAATTTCCCCCACCTTGTGTTGTTTATACAACACACAAAACTTCGTTTTGTATCAGGGTGTTCCCTTTCTTTTGGGGTCCCCACAAATAAAAACTATTTGTGGGGCTAAGTGAGTAGCAGTCAACTATATTTCTTAAAGATAATTTTCAATGTGGTCTTTTATTTCTCTATAAGTTTATTTTTCCTTGACTAGTCATCATTTAGATATTAAACTACAAAGTATGGAACAAACTAACAAGTTTATTTCTTTTATAGAAAAATACTACTATTATTTTTTGTTTTTTATTTTAGCGGTACTTGCTTTTACCTGTTTTTTTAATTTAGGTGCTGACGCAATTTATTCTTGGGACGAAGCACGCCATGGTGTGAACGCCTTTGAAATGATTATGAATAACAACTACATAGCAAATTATTATAATGGCGAAATTGATTACTGGAATTTAAAGCCACCAATCTCCTATTACCTTATAATTTTTGCGTACAAAATATTCGGATATAACGCCTTTGCTTTAAGATTTTTCTCCGCTCTTTCCTACTTTATTCTCGCACTATTAGTTTCCTTATTTGTAAAAAAACAAGTAGGCAAATTTGAAAGCCTGATCTCCCTTTTCATGTTTTTATCTTGTTATGTATTTTTCTTCACGCACTATATAAGAACTGGAGATGCAGACGCCTTATTCATATTATTTTTTGGGGTGTCTTTTATCTCTCTTTACCTTTCATCTAAAAACTCTAATTGGCTACATTTAACTGCGCTAATGTTTGCAATGGCTTTTTTGACAAAAAGTTGGCACGCCTTTATCATACTTCCTATTACTTTCTTTTACTTAATATTTACAAAAGGTTTTAAAAATATAAAATGGTGGCAATATATAACAATTTGTTTATGCGCTATTATCCCTATTCTCATTTGGTTTTTAGCAAGATATTCTTTTGATGGACTTGAATTTTTTAAACAAATGATATACTGCGACCTTTTAAATAGATCGTCAAATTCAATAGAAGGTCATAATGGCTACCCGTTTTTTTACTTAATAAATATCTCAAAGAATTTTATCTTGCTATTTTGTATCATAATTTTTGCCACCGCTATTATTATCAAAATTAAACACAAAGAAAAATTAACTAATCTTGATAAAATTTGTATTATAAGTTTTATTAGTATACTAACTATTTTCGCTATTGCTAAAACAAAACTTGAATGGTATGCATACCCTATCTCCATACCTCTAATTATATCTGGGGCGACATATTTGGGACAATTTTTGAAAAATATTAATTTGAAAAAATTATACAAAATTATCGCTTCTGCCACTTTTTGTGTCTTATTTATAACAGGCTTTACACTAGTAAATATAGAAATTTTTAAGGTTGACACTGATAAATTACAAGTTTTTATAGCAGAAATGCCTTATCAACCAAACACCACAGTTTACTATCAAGACGAAAATACTACGGGGCTTACACAAGCACACCTTTTATGCTTTGAATGGAAAACAAATAGACAACTTGAAAAAGGCGGTTATCAAGAATTTATTTTAACTAATAATTCAAATATAATTATGTCAAAATCTTATTACAATATCTTACGAGACCCTAATTTAGAAATCATTTTTGAAGACGAAAATTATGTGCTTTGCAAGCAATCATAATATTTTATATAATCTTTTAAAAGTTTTTAATTTAAGTAAATAATAAAAATTATTCGCTAAACTCACTTACATTACTAAAAACGACTACTTTTTAAAGTATTTAAGTAGTATATAAATTTTGTCAATTAGAACTAAATAACATCTTTCATATTTCCTACCAACATTTTTGTTTCTTCACTTTCAAATGTCTTACTTTCACTCTTTTTGTAATTTAAAAGTTCAAAAACCATAATTCCTAAAACAATAATATTTAAAACTAATGCAAATACCATAAATGGTGTATAAACATAAGATACCCAATCATATGCATTATTAAAAAATAAAACCATTACAAAAAACAGTGCAATCTCAATTAAAATTGATATATAAACATTACTTTTACTTGGCTTTGAACAAGCAAGTATTATTCCCAAGATTGATGCCAGAAAGTAAAACCTATCTAACATTTTCGGCATAAAAAACACCATGATAAAAGAAAATACAGTTGCAAAAAACACTAAGTCAGAGTAATCAAGAATTCTACGCTTTGATAATTTTACTATGTAAACTATAAGTGCAATCATAAGACAAAGAGTGATTAAAATAGTTAATATCATAATAATATAATATGGTACACTTCCCCCTTGTATATTAAACACATCAAAAATAATACAAAAATTTGCACAAGATTGTGAAAGTTTGTCATAATAACCCGCTTGACTAAAATAAACAGATAATAAATCAATTAGCGAAGCCCCAGTAAATAAAGGTACGAAATTTAATGCATACATTATAGGTGCAATCCACAAATCTTTCCATTTGAGATATTTTTCGCCTGTCTTGTCCTTTATAATTAACATGATAAAAAGAATTGGAACAATAAACAAAAATTGGAATTTAAAAGCAAATGCTATACCTACAAACATAAATGAAAGTTTAGATTTTTTTACTAACGCAAAATAAAATGCAAGTATGCAAAACGCAGTATATATTGCATCGCATTGCCCCCAAAATGAATATTCAATACAAATAGTTGGTACAAGTAAAAAACACGCTGCACGCAAGAAATTAAACTCGGACTTTCTAACAAAGAATATAACAAGTTCCATAGAAATTACAAGCAAAAGCGAAAAAATGAAAGTTACAAACTTAATAGCATGCAGAGAATTAACTCCAAGTTTTGCAATTATAATTAAAAAGTAATTATATACAGGAGTATAATTGCTAATAGTTGTAATATTATTAAGACATTCACTGAAACTCAAACTTTTATAACTTTCTATCCAGTTGCCCAAATAAATATAGTAGTCTCCAGAAACATAATTTGAAGTGCAAATCGCAAAGACTAATACAAGTAAAAGTATCCCAATAAATAAAATAATCTTTGTCTTTTTACTCGGACTATTTTCTTTTGCAATTTTTCTTACACCAAATGCAGCAAAAATAGATAAAACAAAAAATAATGCGATAGAATAATATAAGACATCAATTGAAAAGGAAGTAAAATCAATAAATGAAAATAAAAACACAATAAGAAAAAGTGCTATCAAAAATAATAAACTAAAACCAATCTTATGAAAAAGCGGAAGAGACTTTAAAAATGTTTTCATTTGATTAACCCCAATTCAATTTATAATCCTAAAACGCAATTAATACCCTGTTTTTATCTAAAATAATTAAATATCTTTTTTAATCTCGCTGTCTATAACAGATATAATGTCATCGTAGTTTGTTATTTCTCGCTTTTTTGCGTCTCCCTGAAGTAATACATTACCAACAAGATACCCTTTAATTCCAATTTCACTTGCTGGCAAAACATCTTCTTTCTCACTATTACCAAAAAGTATAACTTCGTTGGCTCTCAAAGAGTTTTTTTCTAAAATCTCAGCAAAATACTTTGGATTTGGCTTGGAATAATGCGAATTTTCATAACTTGTAATATAATCAAAATCACATTCACTAAGACCTACAAAGTTGAGCCTTGTAACCATTCCATCTCGTGGAAAAACTGGATTTGAAGAAAGAATGAGTTTTAAGCCCTTACTTCTTGCATAATCAACAATTTTTTTTGCATATTCATTTTTACTACAAAAAGCCTTAGTTTTCTTAAAATCAGTTAAATAAAAATCATCAAATTTTTCTTTATCTTTAAGTTTTTCTTCCCCATATACATTTGCAAATTCTTCCCAAAAAACCTGTTCGTTCGTCTTCTCTCCACTATTTTTTATCATCTTTTTTGTTCCAGCCCAAACAGTATTTATCAAAGTGTCTTTATCATAACCAAAAGGAATTAGCCTTTTACATAACAGCCCAAAATATCCTTTTGTAAATTCTTCTTCGTTCATAGGAAGTAAAGTTCCATCTAAGTCAAATAAGATTGCTTTTAACATAAATTCTCCTTTAATATATAATATACCATAATTTAAATTTATAAAGCAACTTAAAGCTACGACAAAAAAACTTCCTAATTAGCAACTATTTTAAAAAATCTTTTTATGTTTTTCTCTGCATTTTTTATTCTTTCAAAAACCGATTGCTTTGAAATAGATAACATCTCTCCAATCTCTCTTAAACTCTTGTTTTTATAAAATTTTAATCTAATAACTTCTTTTTGCTCTGGCGTTAAATACCTAAAAGAACTCTTTATTAATTTGTAATTCTTGACACTATTTAAACTTTCTATCTGTTCATCATATTCCCCTAAATACTGAAAACAAGCATCTTCTATCATATTGCTTTCATCTAAAAATTCACTAAATACGCTATCAAAGGAAACATTAAAATAATTGTACTGATTTTGCTTTCTTCTTTGCTGCTGCTTGCTAGTATTCATAAACCTTGCAATTCGCTTTGTCGTATTAACTTTTATCCACTTCCCTTGTATATTGTCATAATACTTAATCTCAGTTATTTCACTATCGTCAATCGATTTTTGAATTCCTTTTTTATTTTTCATCTCTTCTCCTTATAAAATTAATTTTTTTATTTAGATTTTGTTGAAAAATAAATCTTTTCATGGGCTAAAACAAAAAGTATTTTATTAAAACAACACAATTATTTTAGAACATTTGTTCTATTATTGCAACTAAAAATAAGATTAAATTTTAATCTTTAAAACATTTTTTATTTACTTACTTTTAAAACTCCACTTTATCTAATTTGTCATATACTATTTTTAATAAGTAAATAGTTATCTAAAATTATATTTATAAAATTTGCTTATATTATTCGGTTCTTCTCCAAGCAAAAACCCTTATTGCTGGTGGCTGAACAGTTGTTGAATTCCCATAAATACTATTTGACTCTGAAGCATCAAAATTAATAAACAAATTACCATTAGTAGTATTTCCGCAATGTGCTCCATAGGACGATGATTGTGTAGAAGAATTTAAAAAAGCACCTTCTTTATTATTTATATCTTCACATCCTTTCCAAACCTGATAACTTCCAGTAATATTAGGCAACCCTGCTGCAATCTTTTGACCGCCAGTACCTGTAGTAGTTGTTGTCCACAACGCATATCCTTCTTCTAATGATACCCATTTACCACCAAATAGATTCTCAGGGTTTTGAGTATTATCTACACTAATATATACTGAGCCTACAGGATAAATTGCATTTAATAATGCTGACCCTAATTTATGGCTATTAGCATCAAATAAATTATCATTGTAAATTTGAAGGCTTTTTGCAGTTGTATTTGTTCCCATGCCAAGTTGAATAGAGTCAACTGTTGACTTTGCGTTATTTCCACCAGAAAACCCGCTTGTTGCAACCGCATTATTTCCAATCGCCCCACCACTTGTAACGCTTGCAGTATTGCCAGCCGCAAATCCACCACTTGTATTTTTAATTTTCACGGTATTGTTTGTAATATTTGTTATATTTGAATTTATTGCATTATCCGCACTCTGTCTATTATTAATTTCATTTGTAATCTGCGTTTGCGGATTTGAATCAAAATACAAATCATCCTGCGGCTCGTATGCCCCACTCTCATTTTTTACGCTTATAAGTGTACCAGCCTTTTGTGCTAATGAACTATTTACATCTTCTGTTAAATTATTAAATTTATTGTCTATTGACTCTTCTAGATTTTCAAAGTCTCCTTCTAAGGTGCTTTTCAATGCATTAAAACTAGTTGATAAAGAACTCGAAATCTCATTAAACCTATTATTTAAAGTCGCCGCTGATACAAGACTTGCATTATTCTCTTCTTCTGACAACTCCTTAACCCTAGAAACCTTTACAATCATTTCATTTGGCGTCTGAGAAATAATAGAAAGTTTTCGCTTTGCAAAATCATTGTCCTTAACATCTTCAAATTGCGTAAAACCTATTACATTTTCATTACTCATATAATTTTCTCCTTTTATAGAATTGTTAAACTAAGGTAGTTATATTTCTGCTACCTTTTTATAAAATTAAACAATAAAAAATTGCCATAAGGCATTTACCACGACAGATAAAATTATTAGCCAAGTAAACTCCCTGTCGTAGTAAAATTAATATATATATCTAATAAAATACTTTTAATTTTTACTTCATATTATTTAAACAAAAAACTTTTTGATTGTTATGTAGATAATAAATTTTATGTTCTCCCCAGGCGTCATATTCGTACTTTACAATTTGATTCATATTATTATCATAAATACCTATAATATCTCCTTGCAAATTTTTCTTGCAATAATAATTTTGATTATTTATTGTAAAGCCTGCTACTCACAATATATTTCAAGTATTAGAAATCGTTACTATTTTTATCTTTTTTCTTTCTATGAAACCATTTAAAACATTCCATATCATCAATTCTTCTTTTTAAATTTTGATAAGGACATAATATCATAATTACATTGTACATCTTTTGTGTTAATTCAACATCAATTCTTTTATCTTTTGCTATGAAAGTTAACCAGTGAAAACTTCTTCCCCTAGTTGTATCTATAATTTCTGTTATCTCTTCCCATTTAAAATAAGTAATTATTTTTTTAAAAGATTTACATTCTATTCCTTGTTCTGAATATATTACCATAGAAGAAATTCGTTTATCAATAAAAAGTTCGTACAGTATAAAACATAACGCTACGAAACCAAACACACTCATAAGCCATAAATCATATAATCGTATAAAAGCCAAACCTATAAAACTTAGTGCAATAATAAGCGCAAAAATCAACACAATAAACTCAAATTTATGTTTTAAAAATTTAACTTTCATATGATACCCTTAATAATTTAAAAATTGTTTTATTCTATTGGTAAATTCTTTCAATATTGTTATTATAGAATTAGATAATTCAGTAAAAGCCATTTCTGACCATATAAGTATTTGTGAAAATATATTTCTAAATCCAAACTTATTTAACAAATCTGTTACTTTCCCAAAATAATGTCCACCAATTGATATTAACCCCACTATTAAACTATCAGCAACAAAGTTTTCTATATTATTCCAATTTATTTCTCCTGTATCTATTGTCCCTGTAACAATAGTTCCTATAAAATTACCAAAACCACCAAGAAAAAACGAGGTTATTGGTCCAATTGCAGAGCCAAATCCAGCCAATCCACCAGAAATAACTCCGCCTAGGTATCCAGCCCAATATGAACTACCATTTAATTGACTCTGTACTCCACTAATGAAACCACCAATTCCTGCCCCAATCATTGCTCCACCAAAATTAGCAAGAAAACCAGTTGAAAAAATAGTTAAAGCAATTCCACCTATAACTAATGCCGCACTAGTAAGCGTTCCTACTATTACTTCCCAACTTTTAACAAAGAAATTTTTTATATTATTCCAAGCATCTGTTAACCAACCTGTACCTTGACTATCTGTCAACATTATTGGATTATTTAAACAATAAGCATATAAATTTAAACCATTAATGTTATTTGTATCAAGATAATTTATTCCGTCAACATTAACAAATCTACCGAGTTCTGGGTCGTAGTATCTACTGTTTAGGTAGTACAAGCCCGTTTCTAAGTCATAATAGTATGAACGATATCTAAATGGATTTTTTAGTGCAATATACAATGTATTGCTATTTTCAGTATATGTATTTTCACTATCTATGTCAACAAATTGATTGTTGTGTAGATAATAAATTTTATGTTCTCCCCAGGCGTCATATTCGTACTTTACAATTTGATTCATATTATTATCATAAATACCTATAATATCTCCTTGCAAATTTTTCTTGTAATAATAATTTTGATTATTTATTGTAAAACCTGCTACTCCGTCTACTCCATAGAAGAAATGCATTATAGTTTTTACACTTGTATTATCACTATTTATTATATCTTCTTGGGC
Source organism: uncultured Clostridia bacterium (assembly GCA_944383405.1). Classification (GTDB taxonomy): domain Bacteria; phylum Bacillota; class Clostridia; order Christensenellales; family UBA1242; genus UBA7862. Next base: position 79,587 of record CALWPL010000005.1, on the reverse strand, counting down.
TAATATTTTAGTTCCGTCTAAGAAAAAGTTTGTAGTAGTATTCCCACTTATCTTTTTTGTTCTAACACCTTGTGCGTTATACTCAAACTCAAATGTCCCATACTTTTTAAGTTGCCTGCCGCTCCATTCTAAGACTAAATCTCTATATTTAGTAGGATTTCCAATAGCATCATACTCAAACGCTTCTCCGTCATAAGACATAAGTCTATCTCTATTACCACTTGTTGCGTAGTTATATGGGATGACAACATTTGGCGTTTTATCTTGAAGATTAGTACAAGAATAATTGTATTCTAATTTATTTACAATATTTCCACCTGCATCATATTCAAATATTGTTGACTTGTTGAAAAATTTATTATCTTCTCTAACAAGTCTATTTAATGCGTCATACTGGTAACTTGCCACAACTTGTCCATTATTCTTTACTTGTGTAATATTACCATTTTTATCATAGGTATATTTTAGATTGTCCTTATATTTTCCATTTTCGCCAAACCAGAGACTTGAAACAAGGTTGCTTGCATGGTTGCCTTTTTTGAGATAGGTATGTAGTTTTGAAATTTTCAAATTTGACTCCATGTTTGGAACAAGGCTAATTTCTTTTGTTCTACCTAGGCTATCATAATCTAAACTTTGGAGTGCCCCAGTTGGCAACATAACGCCTTTTAGTTCACTATCAATACTATCATTATATTCATAGGTATAGCAATAAGCATTTCCAGTGCTGGTTGTCCCCAAGGTATATTCGAGTAAAGACAAGTTGTTTTGGCTATCATACTCTAAATTTTTCTCAAGGGTAATTCCATGTTGAGTAGACTCGACAGTTGACTCGTTGTCAAATTTATCTAAGACATATTTAATAGTTGAATTTTGAATTTTATCATTTATGGCAATAAGGTTTCCATATGAGTCATAGATGTTTTGCAAAATTAAAGAGTAATCAGAGTCTTTATCTTTAAAGTAAACTTCAACGACATTGCCATTATCATCAAAAATTGACTTAAATCCGCTATCATTTGAATAGGTCATAAGGCAAGTATTATTTGAGTCGTCATATAATAAAGTTATATAATTTTCATTATCTACTTTAATTTTACTAACCCTACCAAGAGAATCATAATCATACAAAATATCAAAATTATTGTGATTAAGTTTAGTTAAGAAATCAAGAGTATAGTTATAAGTAGTAATATTACTAATGCCGTCTGCGTTATTTGACATTTGCAAAGTATTCCCAAAACTATCATAAGCATATGATGTGATATTATTGTTAAAGTCTATTACATTTGAGATATTTCCCTTGTCATATTGATAGTTATTAATCTCGTCTCCAAGAGAGTTATAACTTGACAGAATCTTTCCGTTATCATCTAGTTTTTGTTCAGTATAAAAAACATCACTAGGCGTATTTTTATGATAGATTTTGGACTTAATTTCAACGCCTTTATCATTAAAGATTTTTTCTGTTACTATATTATTATAATTGATTGTTTTAAAGAGTTTTCCAAACTTATTATAGAAAAATTCTGAGAAATATTGCGAAGATTCGGTATTTTTTGTTTTATCATAATACTCAATTTTAATTAATTTGTCATCGTCATTATAATAATACTTTTGCTTCCACTTGCTATTACTTGTTGAACGCTCGACCAATTTATTATTTTTCAAAGTTTCTTCTACAAAACTTGCCTGTTTTAATACAAGGTCAGTAAAATACACAGGGCTATCAGTGTTATTATTTGAATAATCGAAGAAGCACTCAATTTTTTGGACTTCCTTTGAAGCATCAATCGGAACAAGGAGAGCACAAAACTGCCAAGAATTGTTTTTAAAGTCAAAGCATTTTTTAAAAATATGTGGTGTCATCTCTCCACTATAAGTTACCTGTGCCCTAAGTTCAAATTTTCTGTTTGAGATATATGCTGGAAAATCTGTAATCAATTTATCTGTATTATCTTCGTTATAGATAAAGTAAGAATTTGCCTTTGCAAAACCACTTAAAACAAGGGCTTTTTGCTCGCTAGTATTAGAATTTATTTCTTGTAAATTAGCCGCATTAACTTCAACAGAATCGTAAAGATTTTCCAAATTTGAAGTAAAGGAGTGGTAGTCCTTATGAACTAAATAACTTTCACAATATACATCATCCCCGCAATAAATATCTCCACCTTCAAGTAGTCCATCTCCAAAGTAATTTGAATAATAACTTTGAGTAACATCTTCCCCATTAGTAAAGCAAACTCCATCTAAATAATTTGGTGCGTTTAGGAGTGGAGACACTTCAACTCGTTTTTCTCTTGACAGATAGTTAAAAGATTTTACAACTGGATTTGAAAGGCTAAAATTGTTTTCATCAAAAGAATTTTCATAAACTGTTCTAACTCTCCCTATATTATCAAAAATATAGGTTAATTTTTTAATAGTTTTTTCATTGTTTTCTTGGCACTTAACGCTTGAAACGCTTGTTGAAAACTCGTTTATATAATCAAATTTTACTATGTTTTTTGTCAAATAGTTATCAATATTTGAACTATCAATAGTTTCAGTTTTAAAATGAGCGTCAGCATTTTCTATTTTATTTAAAATTGAAACACCTTGTATTTTTGATACCCTACTACTCGTATCATAACTTATTCTTATACCCTTATTTGAAATGACGCCTATAAGATTGTCATTAGAATAAACATATCTTGACAACTTATTATTATCACTCTTAATGTCTATTAATTTGTTATCTAAATATGAAAAAGACATTTTATTTTCATTTTGAGAAACAATATCTACTAAAAGGTCGTTATCATCGTAAACAAAAGTAGTAACATTGTTATTGCTATCAACAATATTGTCAATTTTGTTTATGTTTTTTTGATAGTTAATTATAATGGTGTTATCATAATTATCTTGAATATAGTTTAACCTATAAATATGCGGAATTGATAAGTATTCTGTTTTAAATTCATTGTTTCCGTTTATGTAAGTGGTAGTTGTATTCTCATTAATTATTTTTGAAAATCCATATATTACACTATCATTATACAAGTAAAAAACAGGAATTTGTCTTTCATATAAAGCAAGACTATTACGCATTTTTTCAAGTGTATCAAAAGTATCTTTTAATTGAGACCTATAATTTTCAATATTTGTGCAAGTACTTTTTATTTGCATATCAATGCTCAATAAATCTTTATTTGCTAATTTTACTTCATTATTACTATCTTTTAACAAATTATAGTAATTGGTTATTAAAAATTCTCCATTTTCATCTTTTAAAAAGTATTCATAGTCCTTATTTTCTTCGTTTCCTATGTTGAGCACAGAAGATAAAAGTTCTGTAAATTGGCTTTCTGTTAAAATATTCTTATATATTTCTTGGGTGCTATCTCCCGTTGCCGTCTGTTGCTCATTTATCTGTTTTTCTATTACCTTTTTTGAAAGCACAAGTGCAACAAGTTGATTTTGTGAATTTTCTATTATCGTTTTTAAATTTTCTTCATTTGCTTCTAAACTCTTAATTTGCTCTCTTAGTTGCACCATTTCGTCTGGCTCGCTACTAATTAAATTAGCCCCCTTAATATCCTTTTTGTCTGTAACTAGGCTAAATCCTTCTTTTGTTTTTATTTCTAAGTAAACTGGCTTAAAAAGATTTAATTCTTCATGAATTAAATATTCTAGTTCTCCATTTAAATTTACTCTTAAATTGCTATCGCCTCTTTCAATGTAAACCTTATCCCCACTATCATCAAAATAGTAAAACCTTTCTAATAATCTTTCTTGCTTTCCGTTTTCATCATATAAAATATACTCACCTGTTAATTCTTCATTGTCTACAACTTCTTCTAAATATTGCTCAATATTAAGTTTCACATTGTGCCCATAAAGACTTTTTATATTTTCATTTTCCGGCAGCATAACGCCTTTTGAACTATATACATGTTTAATGGGCAGAGAAAGTGAATTACAATAAAGGTCAAAATCACTATGCTTTAATGTAAATTCGCCTGTACCTAAATTGATACTTACATTTTCTTTGTTCCCAATATCAGAATTATAACTAACTGTGTTTTCTTCATAACTTGCAGGCATTAAGTAATAAATAGCAGACTTCTCATAAGACTTTTCTATTTCTATTGAATAATTGCTACTCGTTTCAAATTTAATTACTCCCACAGAAATTTCATTATCAAGTAGATACTGTATTTCATCAGTTATATTGAGCAAAATCTCATTTTGTGGAGCCGTACTTGAAAGATTAGAAATTTTATCAATCAGACCTTGCTTTGTATTTTCAATATAAAAGTTTGCTTCGAAAACTGCGTTTTGAGTTATATTTTTAACTTTTAAAAATAAAAAAGCGTTTTTAACTTTTATGCCTTTTATTAAATTCAAAACATCAATTTGAACAGATTTTTGGTCGTCTAAAACTTTGTAATATATTTCTTGTTTGTTAATCATTTGTCCTCCTTTTAATTTGTGTTTTTATGTTTTTCTTACTCGTTTTCTAAACACTTTTGTTCTTCAATTTCACGGATTTGAACTATCTTTTGGCTGTCTTTTTGACTTTCAATTTCCTGTTTTAACTTAATAAGCATTTGCAATTTGTTAGTTAATTCTTTTTGTATGCCACTTTCTAAGTAATTACTTTCTTCTGTTTTATCTGTTGTATCCGTTGTATTGTTTGTCAAATCATTCATATTGTTACTTACAAAACTTTTAATGATAATTTTCACTCTTGAATAAATCAAATAAATTGAAATTGACATAATCCCAACACTTAAACTACAAGATAAATAATCAAGCGAGATTATAACTCGTTTATATATAGCAAAATAAATAAGACTCAATAAAAACCCAAGTGCAATAGGTATTAATATAATTAAACTATTGAGCCCTTTTCTCTTACTTTCACTTAAAGAAGAGGTCGCTTTCTTAATTGGAATTTTTATTGCCATAGTAAGTAAAAAACCACAAATGCTCATTAAAAAAACTTCTAATGAAAAGTTACTAATTAAGTACAAAACATATTCTTCCATTTATGTTAAACTTACTGCGATTTAGATTTAAAAACCACAAATTATACCCCCTTTCATAATATAAGTACAAAAAAATAATTTTGTCAGGCTGGCAAAATTAAATCTAATCAAGTTTAACAAAATATAAAAACCTACGAGAAATTTCGTAGGTTTTTGCTAAAAACTCTTTTCATATTTTTTACCACTGAACTTTGCTTTTAAAAAACTACACCCTTTTTTTATCCAGTTGGTTTTTTCAATATTAACAACATCTATTTCTTTATATCTTATGTTATTTACATTAATATAAATATCTAAAAGCAACTCGCTAATTCTCCCAAAAAACCTTGCGTGAAAAGAATCATATTTTTCATAATCAATCTTATTTTTTAATTTAAACAAAATATCAAAAAGCCACTCACAATATTTATCAAAAATATCTTTTTTCATAATAAACATATTAAACATGTGAGCAGATTTTCTTGTTTTTAATTTTTCAAATTCACTAAAATACTCTGGATAATCCCTTTTAATAATCTCTCCCGTAATATCAAGAGGTTCAACATACATGGTATGGTTATAATGAGAATAAAGAGTTTCTATAAAATAATTTCGTTTTTTTGGTAAAATCACATCAAAATCACTTAATTTTTCTAAGTCTTTTTCACACAATATCTTTTTCTTTTTACCTTTAACAAAAAAATCAAAACTTCCCTTGAAATATCTTCTATAATGAACAAGCCCAACATTTTGAATATCTAAATTTTTCCATGCCCAGTAAACTCCTGTGAGTTCACAAAAGAAAGGATTAAGTTTTGAAATATTATCCCCTGTACAATCTTTTTCTATATTTAGACTTTCCTTACCTTCTGAACCTACTTGAAGCGGAAGATATAATTCGTCTGTTGGCATTTCATATTTCTTATGAGTCGCAACTATAACCTTGGTTTGACCTTGCATTAAATAAACTCCTTAAACCACTTATGTTCATCATAAAGCCGATTAAAACAAAATAACTTATTTGAAAAACTACTATATTAGTAAAATTTTTAACCTCCATCAATAAAATTTAAACCTAGTTAAAATTTATGTGCTCTCTTGCAAAAATTTTAATAATTATAACAAATTATAACATAGTTTTTTAAGATAAAAAAAAGATTTTTTGCGTTTTATGTAAAATTTTTATTTTTTTAAAATAAATTATTAATTTTAGTGCAAACTTAAAATTTTTAGTTTATACTTTCAAAAAATACCAATTCAAACTCTAACTGATTATTATTTGCAAAAATTGTGTAAGCATCAAGTCTTAATGTGTGGCTTTCTATATCGTAACTTCCAATCTCTAAATCGTTATAACTAATAGTTAAAGATTGATTTTGGTCATTATAATCCCAATAAATTACACATTGTTTGCTCTCAACTTCTGCAAGTTCTAGTCTAGAATTTTTTCTAAGAACTTCTAACTCTCCAGTTCCATCTTGATTTAAAATAAATTTAGAAACATTATAGGTGTAATTATTATCGGAAAAACTTCCAATATAATTATTTCCATAACCTATATAGCCTACAACATAATCAAAAACAAATTCTTGATTATCAATCACCGCCTTTGCCTGACTAGTTGTATCTTGTGGTGTAACTTGACTTGCATCTAATCCATCAAAAGTAATATCGCTCATAAAAACACTTTTTACAACTTTATCATTATAATCAGTACACTCTACATTCATATTTTCAAATTCAAAAGGATTGTTCAAACTAATATAAATAATTTCCTTTTCGCCAGCAATTCTAATGTCTTTGTAAATAACCTTATAATCTACATTTAAACTTTGTTCTTCACTAACTGATACTGTTAATGTATAGTCTCCGACTTTACTTGAATCAAAATTAGTAATGGTTGCCTCAGACAACTTGACCTTCTTTTCTTTGTTTTCACTATTTTTAAAAATAAGCGTACCAAATTCTGGCTTAGGAGCGTTTACATAAAACTCCTTATCCATTTGAACTTCTGTCAATGTAAACTCATTTAAGTCGACATCGCTTAAACTTGTGTATTGGTTATTTATAACAACAAAATAAATAATTACTCCAACAATACACAAAATTAAAATTATACCAATCCAAGATTTTGATGATTTACTATTTGAACTACTCATAATTAATCTTCCTGTAAATAGGATACAAATTTATTCATGCTGTTGTCAATCAATATTACCTAATTATTTTGACTTGTATTACAAAAATATGATACCATTTTAATATAAAAGGAAAAATTATGAAAAATTTTTATCAAATGACTCTTCAAGAAGTCTATGAAGAAACAGAAAGTACAGAAAAAGGGCTCTCATCAAAAATAGCACAGGAAAGACTCGAACTTGAAGGAGAAAATGTATTAAAAGAAAAAAACAAGAAAAGTGCATTTAAAATACTATTAAATCAGTTTTCAAATATGATGATACTCTTTTTGATACTTGTAGGAATAGTATCTCTTGTCTACTCGCTTGTAAATGGCGAGAGCGTTATAGAAGCAGTTGTTATCTTTTCATGCGTAATTGTAAACACAATTATGGGCTTTGTTCAAGAAATGAAGTCAGAAAATGCCATTGAATCATTAAAAACAATGACAGAATCAAAAGCAAAGGTAAAAAGAGACGGAGTCTATCTTGAAGTTCCAACAAAAAACCTTGTTGTTGGAGACATTATTCTTCTTGAAGCAGGCGATAAAATTCCAGCAGATGCAAGACTTATTAAAGCGGTAAACGCCCAAGTTGACGAATCAATCTTAACAGGAGAAAGTTTGTCGGTTGAAAAACAAGTTTGCGATATTGAAGAAGAAAAAATTTTACAAGAACAAAAGAATTTAATTTTTTCTGGCACAAATGTTGTAAACGGAAGGATAGAAGCAATAGTTGTCTCGACAGGAATGGACACTGAACTAGGTAAAATTGCTGGTAGCCTTGATAAAAATGACGACGCCCCTACCCCACTTCAAGTAAAAATTAAAAAGGTTAGCGGATTTATAACAGTCTTAGCCTGTTTCCTAATTGCAGCAACTCTATGTTATGGCCTTATTATGAAAATGGATACATTATCTATAATAATGTTATGCATTTCAATGGTCCTTGCGTCAGTACCAGAAGTACTTCCAGTATCAATAACTGCAACATTAACTATTGGCGTACAACAAATGTCAAAGAAAAAAACAATTGTAAAACAACTTGCAGCGATTGAAACGCTTGGCGCAACCCAAATAATTTGCTCGGATAAAACAGGTACAATTACAACAAATCAGATGACACTTGTTGAAATTTACACAAATGAAAAAACTTATATTGATGTAAAAACTAATGATAAAAGTTTGGATATGTTGCAAAAAATAATTGGTCTTTGCAATGATAACCAAGTAAATATAGAAAAAGAAGGAGAGTTTATAGGAGACCCAGTTGAAGTAGCATTTAGCAAATACCTTGATAACCTAAATATCAAACTTGATACCCTTAGAAAAAATTACAAGAGAATATCCGAACTCCCTTTTGACTCAACAAGAAAAATAATGAGTTCTATAAATAAAGTAAACGATAAAATCTTAATGTTAACAAAAGGTAGCCTTAGCGAACTTTTAACAAAATGCACAAAATATTATAAAAACGGGAAAACTTATCCCCTTACTCCACACATTGCAAAGAAGTTTTTAGCAAAAGAAAAACAAATGAGTAAAAAGGCGTATAAAGTTCTTGCCTGTTGCTATAAAGAAATAGATGAGAAAAAAGAATATTCAATAAATGATGAAAATGATTTTATTTTTGTCGGGCTTGTAGGCATGATAGACCCGCCAAAAGACAGTGTGAAAGAAGCAGTCAAAAAATGTAAGGAAGCAAAACTAAAAGCAGTAATGATAACCGGAGATAGCCTAACAACCGCTATGGCTGTTGCTATAGATGTAGGGATTGCAACAAATAACACCCAAGGTATTGAAGGAAAAAAACTAGACGCCCTAACAGACGACCAACTGGTAAGTTTCGTTAAAAAGTATACAGTATTTGCAAGAGTTACTCCCGAACACAAAGTTAGAATAGTTCGTGCCCTTCAAAGCGGCGGAAAAGTGGTCGCCATGACAGGAGATGGTGTAAATGATGCACCAGCATTAAAACTAGCACATGTCGGTGTCGGCATGGGCAAGGCTGGAACAGATGTTACTAAAAATGTTGCAGACATAATTTTAATGGACGATAGTTTTGCTACCATTGTAACAGCCGTTGAAGAAGGCAGAAGAATTTATAATAATGTCATAAAGACAATTTTGTATAACCTTTCATCAAACTTTGCAGAAATATTCTTAATAATTGCCGGCATGATACTCCTCAGAGACATTATTTCCCCACTTCACATATTGTACATTGATATTATTGCTGATACCATTCCTTCAATAGCACTCGCCTATGAAAAAAATGGCAAAAATGTTATGAAACAAAAACCTTATGGACTAAACAAAAGAGTCTTTACTCCTTTTATGGTATCTGGCATAGTTGGCTCCGCCATACTTGAAGCAGGCTTATCTTTAATTGTTTTCTTTGTCGCAGAAAATTGGTATGGATATGAAGTTGCTTCTACCCTTGCATTATTATCTGTTGTTATCAATGAACTTGTATTTGCTTTCAACTGTAAAGAACTTAAAGAAACTAGTTTTAAAAAAGGACTATTTGATAATAAATTCTTAAATATTTCAACCTTAATTATTCTATTAATACAAATCCCTGTGTTCTTTACAAGTATTGGCAGTGTCTTCGGTTTAGTCCCTATTACTCCTCTTCAATTTATTCTTGTTATTGCAATAAACATTGTTTTCTTCTTTATAGTTGAGTTATTAAAACCTCTTTGGGTAAAAGTTAAAGACGAATAATACTAAATTAAATAAACCTCTATACTTATTTTATGCTTAATATCTAAAAAGTCTATTTTACTCATAGTCTATTGTGTTCTAAAATAAATACATTTTTGCATTACAATGATATTCCAGTCTATTTTACTATCTATTGCATCCTAAAAATATAAAAAGCACTCATTGCCAAGAGTGCTTTTTTAATATCTATTTTTCAATACCTAAAATATAATCACTTGAAACTCCAAATATTTGAGTTAGTTTAATAATAGATTTTATATCTGGTAAACTTTTATTAAGTTCCCATAATGAAATTGTATCTTGGCTAACAAATAAAAGTTTTGCAAGGGCTTCTTGCGTTAGATTTCTTTCCTTTCTCAATTCCCTTATATTTTCCCCAATGCTCATATAAAAATTATACGAAGAATTTTCGTTATTTAGTTGCTTTACGAAAAACATTCGTATATAATACTTTTATACCTTTGATTAGGAGAAAATAATGTATTGTAAAAATTGTGGAAAAGAAATTTTAAATGAAGCAGTTATATGCCCAAGTTGTGGCTACCCTACTGACAACTACAATAAAATAAATGCTAAAAATAATACAGAATTAATAACAGCATCTAAAATATTTATAATTTTATCAATAGTAGCCGCGTCAATAGGAATATTAACAAGTATAGTCTTTTTATGTATGGGCTATTTTTTACTAATTCTTGCAATTATTGCACTCTGTATTCCTATAATTATAGGATACTTTGCCTTTAAAAAACTAAATAAAGCAAAGTCAAGACAAGAAATTTTTATCATTTCAATTTTAACTCTTGTATTTTGCAATATAATTGCTGGAATATTAATGCTTTGTATTTCAGATAAAGATTTTTAAGGAGAATAAATGTTTTGTACACAATGCGGAAATAAAGTTGATGAAAAAACACATATTTGTTTAAACTGCGGTTGTTATGTAACCGATTTAGTCGATTATAAAAACTTAGTTCCAACAAAAAAAATAGAACTAAAAGTGGGCATTATCTTCTTTGCTCTTGCAATAACACTATTACTTGCTTTACTAATTTATAGAACTATTTTTTTAATTATTAACTTTAATATCATTACATACTTCATAGTTTCTCTCTTGCTTACTATTTCAAATTTTATTTTTTACTGTTTAGTAGCCTACTTTGAAAAAAATAAAAAAATTTTAGCATTGACTATTATTTTGTTCTTTATAAGTTTATTTTTGTTTGTTCTTAGCATATTTGATCTACTGCATTACTATTTAATTATTTAATTAATCTATTTGAAATAGTATTTTATTCTTTTAAATAATGTCATTTTTATTTTCTATGCTTGTTTTCATTCAATTTTGATTATAAAAAAATAAAAACTATATTTTCTAAATCATTCTTAAATGTAAAACATTCTATTCCTTTATACTATAAACACCAACTTTTAGACTCTGAAATCTTTCGGAGTCTTATTTTTATAAACTCATTAAATTGATAATTTTATTTATCTGAAATTCTTATAACCCTTTTATTCTTAATCATTGCATAGTCTATCAGATCTCTTATTTCATCTATATTTAAATCAGGAATAAAAAACATAAAATAATCACTATATTCTATTGTTACCTTATATAAAACCTCAATTTTATCAAAAAAATCAAATTTGACTCCCCTTACATAATACACCGTATCAATTTTTTTGTTTCTATACATACAATTTGAAAAGTCTTTTGGTTCAAGAATGTGAAAACAAGTTATAATATTTTCATTTGTCTTTTTTAGTTCGTACAAAATATCAATACAACATTTTTCAAAGGCAGTATACCTGCAAAACCGAAAAGTAGTTACCCCATTATATATTAAATAATTTATTACATCCCTTGCTTTTTCAACAACCTTATCATTTATAGTCAAACAAATATATCCATAAATAAAACAAGACTTTTTAGGTATGTATATCTCGCACATAAATCAACTCCTAAACATCAATCATTATATGTATTAAGAGTTCGTATGTCAATCATATAGTGTCAAATAGTTAAATAAGATATGTAAAAATAGGTCATTGTATGCACGGTAATTATTTTAAATATTTTGTAAACTATATGTACATAATTACTAGGGGTTTACAATGAATAATAAAATAACTTATAATGACATAATAAATAGAATTGGGTTTTTTAGAAATAAAGCAAACTTATCCGCTAGAGAAACTAGTTTAAGGCTTGGATATAGTGAACAATTCATAAAAAGAATAGAAAATAAGAGTGTTGAATTAAAAGTAAAAACACTCCTTGATTTTTGTGAAATTGTTGATATTACACCACAAGACTTTTTCTATTTAGGAGATAGTTATAATAAAGAAGATAAAAATGTTCTTGAACTTTTTAATAATTTATCCCTTGAAAACAGACAAATGATAATTGAATTAATGAAAAGATTAAAATAAATAAACAAATTTTAGTTTTAACTTTTTTAAAAACCTTATATAATAAATAAAATGAAAAAGTGTCTATTTATTTATAACCCTATTAGCGGAAAAGGAAGAATCAAAAAAAACGAGAAGTTGATAAATGATACTTTATCAACAAAATATCAAGTTGAAGTTTGCCAATCTATGTATAAAGGAAATATAACAAAACTCATTTTAGATAAAGGAGAAAATGCTGGCCTAATTGTCATCGCTGGTGGAGATGGTACATTAAACGAAGTTATAAATGCTCTTTATAAGATTAAAAATAAACCAGTTCTTGGTTACATTCCATCTGGTACTGTAAACGACATTGCTCATTCTCTAAGAATTCCTACAAATATTAGAAAAGCATTAAATATAATTCTAAACGGAAAAATTTACGAGCACGACATCTTTAAAGTAAATGATAAATATGGTATGTATGTTTGTTGTGCTGGTTTATTTACTGAAACAAGTTATGCAACAAGTCAAGCATCAAAAAAAAGACTAGGAAAACTTGCATATTTCTTTCATGGAATAAAAAAGATATTTTCAACCCCTGCTTTCCCCCTTTCCATTACCTTTAACGGAAGTGTCGTATCTGGTAAATATGCCATGCTTTTAGTCGTAAATTCAAGAAGTATTGGGGGTTTTATAATAAATAAAAAAGCCCAATTAAATGATGGTTTAGTAGATGTTGTTTTAATTAAATCTAAAAAAAATACAATCCCGCTTTCTTCTATATTTAGTTTAGCAAAAGTATTTTTAAGTGGCATACCAAAAAATTCAACAAATCAAATACAAGTTTTTAGGACTAGTAATTTTTCCCTAACGACATTAGATAACACCATAATAAATCTTGACGGAGAAAAAATCTCAAACGGCAGTTTCATTTTCGAGGTAATAAAAAAAGGAGTACGCATTTTAGTTCCTTAAACTCTCGCTTTATTTTCAAATTAGTTTGTAATTAGATATAAAGTAGGAGATGCTTTTAAAGATGGACTAAAACTTAAAAAATAAAATAAACCTAATTTACTAAAATTTAAACAAATAAAACTTTATTGTATGGTTAAAAAATTTAAAATGAATATAAAAATATTTTTATCTAAAATTTTGTTGATTATAAATATACTCAATATATGTTGAGTATATTTTTTTCTTCCCTTATCAATAATTATACAATACTCTTTGGCACGCAAAGTAAATCTATCTCAGTTGCAAAAATATTTCCACCTGAATACCTTAAATAGAACTTATAATTTTTATTTAATTTGCTTATTAATCTTGGTATTTTATATAAATCTGTATTTCCATGATAAACCGCAATTAATAATATAGGTATATCTTCCCTAATATGCTTTTTTGCACCAAGTAAAGCCTTCTTTTCTTCGCCTTCAATGTCCATTTTTATAATATCAACTTTTTCTTTAATGTCTAAATCAAGAGTTACACAATCTACACTTTCCTTGCCACTTCTTCCAATCCTATTTGCTGAAAAGTCCTCAGTGCTTTCTTGAACAAATACTTTTTTGTATTTATCCCCTACTGCTTTATGCCTAAAAATTATATCTTGATAGTCAATGAGTCTACTCTTTGAAATATTAATAATGCTTTTTGTTATTTCATAACAATATATTTTTTTATAATTGCCAAATGAAAAAATATAATCAAAAACACTATCTCCAGTATAAGAGCCGACATCAACAAAAACTTTGTTTTTACAATCTGGCAAAACATCTAAATCAAAATACTGTTTAAAAACTCTATTTTGAGCATTAAATAAATGTAAAAAATCAAAGTTATAATAATTGTTAATCACGGCAAATAAAACATACTTAGAAAATTTATCTTCTAATTTATTATAAAGCCATACAAAATCTTTAAAATGATTTTTAAAAACTCTTGCCTTAAGCCTAAACATTTCATAGTTTTGTTTTTCTAAATCAATCCTGCCCCAATAACCAAATTTATTCAAAAATTCTGTAATTGATAATTTAGTTTCATTTGAAATATTATTAAATTTATCAACCATATTTTGATAAATTTGTTCATAACTTTTTTCTTTAAACTCACTGATTAAATCAAAAAACATTTTATCAATATAATTTTGCATATCACACCTAACTTTGAGTATAATATTCAAAATTTTAAATTTTGTTTACAAAAAATGCCTATATATATGATTTAATATAAATCAAAAATATAATAAAATCTTATTTATTTTATATAAATTATTTTTTGTTTGTGCTAAAATATATTTATGAAAATAAATTCTAGAGCAAAGTCAGTAATAGATATATTAAAGCATGCAGGCTATGAAGCCTATTTAGTCGGCGGGTCAGTGCGTGATTGTTTGCTAGGACAAGATTCTCATGACATTGACATTACCACCAGTGCCTATCCAGATGAGATTAAACAGGTATTTACTAATTTTAAGACTATTGATACAGGCATTCAGCATGGCACTATAACTATCTTGTATGAAAATTTGCCTATAGAAATTACCACCTTTAGAGCGGATGGAAAATACCTAGACCACCGCAGGCCAAATCAAGTGTCCTTTGTACAAAATCTTGAAGAAGATCTTTTAAGACGAGATTTCACTATCAACGCAATGGCGTACGACGAAAAATTGATAGACCTTTTTGGCGGAATAGATGACCTAAAAAATAAACTTATTCGAGCAGTTGGCGAGCCCGATATAAGATTTAAAGAAGATGCCTTGCGTATTATGCGTGCTCTTAGGTTTGCCAGTCAACTAAACTTTAAAATAGAAAAACAAACCGAAATTGCAATGCAAAACAATAAAGAACTATTAAAAGACATCTCTTCAGAACGGATACAAAAAGAATTAAATCAAATTTTACTTGGCAAAAATGCCAAAAATGTATTACTCAAATATTATGATATCATAGCCGTATGTATCCCTGAAATTTTGAAAATTGTAGGTTTTGAACAACATAGCAAATATCATATCTATGATGTATATAAACACTCTATAATAAGCCTAGCAAAGTCAAAATACAATCTAGTAGTAAGACTAACGCTACTATTTCATGATATTGGCAAACCAGAGGTATTTTCACTAGATGAAAATAATAATAGACATTTTTATCAACATGCGGCTGAGAGTGTAAAAATAACACGCAGCATTTTTAATAGATTGAAATACGATAATAACACAAAAAATCAAGTATTAAGACTAATTGAATACCATGATGCAGTTTTGTCAGAAGATACTAAATCTATAAAGCGTTGGCTAAATAGATTAGGCGAAGATCTATTTAAAAAACTAATCGAAGTCCAACTTGGAGACAACTATGGCCAAAATCCAACACTTTGGGATAGACAGATTAAATTAAAGAATATTCGTAAAAAAATAGATAAAATAGTCGCACAAAAAGAGTGTTTTTCTTTAAAACAACTGGCTGTCAACGGACATGATATGATGGCTCTAGGATATAGGGGACAACAGATTAAAACTGCTCTAAATTTTGCATTAGAGTCAGTCATAAATAATAAGATAAGAAATGATAAGAATGCAATCATAGCATATTTGAAGGCAAATATAAAAACAGAAAAATAAAATCATTATTAAAATGAAATTTTCACAAAATTATTTAACTTAAATATGCCTATTTTAAAATATTGCCATCTAAAATTAAAACCCACTATAACTTAATTATGACAAATTAAATTAGGTTGAAAACTTACAAACAAATTTCTAATATTTCTATAAAAAATATTACTAAAAAATTAAACTAATAAATACTAATGAAAAACTAAAAATTTTATGTTATTATTTAGTTTCTTCTTCCTTATTTAATGAATAGATTTGAATAAAAATAGATATTGCAAGTAGAAATTCCGCTGGATAATAAGTAGATAAACATAAATATCCAAAAATACCAGAAAGAGTTGAAAAATTGTCAAAAACAAGCATTAAATCTGAAAAGAAAAACAAAAGTGCCCCAATAAATACTACTAAATTTGGGATGGTCATCTTACATAAATAATTGCTAAACGCTTTCCCAAGCATCATTGAAATAATAAGAGCATAAATAATGACTATTGCTAAAAAATTACCAAAATCAAAAACAGGTAAAAATAGTATCAAAAGTAACGAAATCAAAAATATTATTCCGCCGATCAAAACATCCTTATAATTAAACTTCTGTAAAACATAAAAATACACCAAAAACCAAATGTGTCCAATAGCAAAAAAAATTGCACCTAGAACAAAGTTCCCTATTAAAACTATATCCCCTATACAAGCAAAAATAAGACCTAATAACATGAAAAAAGATTTCCATGCATGGTTTATTTTTCTGTATTTATATAAAAGTATAAGATTAAAAACACCGCATAAAACAAATAAAATACTATCTAAACTTTTAATAAAGTAAGGGTTCATAATATCTAGCATATATAAAATGGTGGCCATAACAATTAAAACCCCAAATATTAAGTTTCCGTAAAAAGCAACTTTCTTCTCTTTCATCTCTATCTCCTATGAATAAAAGCGTACCACTTTTTACCCATATTATCAAATATATTTTAATTAATTGACAAAATATTATTTATATATTATAAAAAAAATATGAATGAAAGAACTGACCATTTAAATTGGGACGAATATTTCATGGCAATCGCTAAACTTTCGTCTTATAGAAGTAAAGACCCTTCAACACAAGTAGGGGCATGTATCGTTAGTGAAGATAAAAGAATTTTAAGCATAGGCTATAATGGTGCTCCAAACGGATTTAACGATAAGGATTTCCCATGGCAAAGAGAAGGAGACAACCTTAATACAAAATACTTTTTTGTATGCCACGCTGAAATGAATGCAATACTAAATTATAGAGGAAATAGAAAAGACTTACAAGGCGCAACCATTTATGTTGACCTATTCCCTTGCAACGAATGTTCTAAATTAATTATTCAATCGGGTATAAAGCATATAATTTACTTATGTGATAAGTACGCAAGTACCGACGCTGTTATTGCTTCTAAAAAAATGTTTGACTTATGTGGCGTAACCTATACCCAATTTAAAAAACATAGAAAAATAGATATTGAAATTTAAATTTGAATTATTATAAATTTTTACTTTTGAATTAAATTTTTTATTTGTAATTAACACAAAATTATATAAAAAATAAACTACATATAACTTAATATTTTTTAATAGATTTATTTAATAATTATTAAAAAACAACATTCATTTACTTGAATGTTGTTTTTCTTTAAAGCATACGATGGTTTTTGTATATTGCTTATATTTGATAGTTTGTTCCTTTTTTTCTTACATCACTTCATTTTCGCCTTTATTTAATATATTTTCTTCGCTTTTATTATCATTTCCTTTTTTTGATTTATAACACCAAATTATTGATAAAATAGTAAAAGTTATTAATGCAATTTCAATAATTCCAACTAATACTACAAACCAAATAATTCCGTTGTTATTCATATCATGGGATTCTCCACTAATTGTTAGTTTTGCCTTAAACGCATTCAATTCAATTAAATACCCACTTGTCGTATTACTATCCCAAATACTTTCCCAAGTAGTCTCATCTTGTTTTAATTCATTTACAAAATTATTAAACGCTTCTTCTGAATCAAGAGAAGTTTTGTTAAAATCAGTAGTGTTTGTATAAATTTTATTACCATTTCTTATATACCACAAAGTAAAAGTAATGGAAATTTCCGTTTCGGCTTTACTATCTGCCGTTTTAGTTGAAAATAATACTTCTTTATCATTTAAAACTTTGACAATAACATTTCCACTTTCACCACTTTCTTCGATTTCCTGTGCAGACGGAACATAAATATAATTCATTCCATAACTTATTGGACGCACTAACATAAAAATATAAAAAGCAAGCAACAAAACAGATAAAACAATTAAAGTAGTCATAATTGATTTCTTTTGCAAAAAGTTCTTCATCATTTTCTCCTTTTAAAAATTATTGAAAAACAGAAACAAACTATCTTTAATTTATTCTTATCACCCACTTTTTGTTAAAATTTTTTACTTGTAGGCTTTAAAATTTTTAAGAACTAAACTTCTTGTTCTTTTTTGCGTTTCTTTTTCCTTGAAAGTATATTCTTTTTATCTTGTTCCTTATCATTTTTTTTATGTTTAAAAATTTTTGTAAAATCAGCATCCTCAAGGTCAAATTTTTCATGCTCTTTAATTCTTACTTTTTCAACTCTTTCAGGCAACTTTGTTCCTATAACAGGCATTATGACTTCATCTTTTCTTTCCCTAATTTCTAGTTGATTATATGGAATTGAAATATTGTTTCGTTTAAATTCATTATAGACATTTTCCACTACATAATAATAAACATCCCAATAATCATCACTATCGCACCAGCAATTAGCACTAAAATCAAGACTACTTACATTTAATACCTTTAACCTACAAAAAGGTTCTGGATCAAGGTATACTCTACCATCACTTTTCATTACATCTATAATAATGGATTTTACCTTTTCAACATCACTCTCATAAGCACAAGAAAAGATAAAGTCAACCCTTCTTCTAGGATTTGCTCCAAGATTTGTAACATTGTTATTTACAATAGTTGAATTAGGAAGTGTTATTTTTTTGTTATCAGAAGTTATAAGAGTTGTAAATAAAAAATTAATATTTGTAATACTTCCTTCAACTCCATCTACCATAATATAATCGCCTTTTTTAAACATATGAGTTGATATAATCACAATGCCATTTGCAAGATTTGCTATGTTACCTTCAAGGGCCACTCCAACAGCAAGAACAAGTGCACTAACAGTTGTTAAAATCCCAGTAATCTGAACTCCTATTTGACTTAATAGCAATAAAACAAGTACTAAATATAAAGCAACTTTAATTATACCAATTAAAAATTGCTGTGCTATTTTTTCAATTTTAGTCCTTCTTAAAATTCTTTTTGTAATATTAATTATTATTTTTATAATTATAATTCCTAAAAATAAGGTCGCAAAAAATATTACTATATTCCAAATATTATTACTAAAAAAATTAACAATATCATTCCAAACACCTTGCCAATCCATAGTACTTCTCCTTTGTTTATTTTAGTTTAATCCAGTTTGTGTTTACTGTCAATTTCTTTTAACAAATTAAAGATTTTTTAAACTTTTTAATATAATTATTTTATAGTTTAAATAAAGCAATTCTTATTTTATCTAAAACGCTATTTTTTTTTATTTTCCTTGTATTGCTTTGTCAAATTGAATTGTTCCTAACAAAATAAAAGGAAGACCTTTATTTATCCTCCTTAAATTTAATTTTTATAACTCTAAAACATTTATATTTTTAATATTAATCTAAGTTATTATTAATAATAGTTTAAAATTTTATACTAACAATTTATAATAAACATCTTCTAACTCCTTTGCTGTATATAATACCGGCACAGGATATAATGGGTTTCCCTCTTTTTCTGCCGTTCTAGCCAAGTTCTCAATATCCTCTTTTTTTAATTCTTTTATAGTATTTCCTATATTCATTTTTTTGTTTAATTCTTCGATTTTTTCTATAAATAAAAGGGCGCCTTCTTCAACTCCCACTTTTTCATCAATAAGCCCTACATATAATGCCATTTTATATAGTTTTTTATAAACTGCTTTATTATATTTTTTTAACATTATCGGTAAAATAACTGCATTTGCTAGCCCGTGGGCAACATTATACTTCCCACCAAGTGAATGAGCAATAGCATGCACATACCCCACATAAGATTTTGTAAAAGCAAGCCCCGCTTTGTATGATGCAAGTAACATATTTTGCCTAGCCTTTAAGTTTTCTCCATGCAAATATGCTTCATACAAATTTTCAAATATTAATTTTGTTGCTTCAAGTGCGTTTTTCCTTGTATCTTTCGTAGTGCTTCTCCCAATGTAAGATTCAATAGCGTGTGTTAAAGCATCCATTCCTGTTGTCGCAGTAACAAATTTAGGAAGATTAATTGTTAAAGTTGCATCAAGCATAGCAAAATGTGGTATTAATGAAAAATCATTAATAGCATATTTATGTCTTGTTACACTATCAGTAATAACTGCCGCAAGAGTAGTTTCGCTGCCAGTACCAGCAGTCGTTGGAATAGCAATAAGTAAAGGTAACTTTTTGCAAATTTTAAGAAGTCCTTTCATTTTACTTAACGACTTTTTTGGCTTGACAATTCTTGCCCCTATTGCTTTTGCACAATCCATGCTAGAGCCACCACCAAAAGCAATAAGCCCATTACATAATTGCTTTTTATATAATTTTAACCCATCTTCTACATTCTGAGTTGTAGGATTTGCAACTACATCACTAAAAACTACCACTTTGATATTAGAAAGAGTTAAATTCTCTTCTAAACTTTTTGTAAGACCTATTGACTTCAAAGTTTTATCTGTAACAAGCATAACATTATCTATTTTCTTTTCTTTAAGTAAGGTCGAAATATCATTATTACTTTTAAGAATTTTTGGCTCTCTATATGGTAAAATAGGTAGAATTAATCTAAATATCCCCTGATAAATTCTACAATAAAGTTTTTTAAATATATTCATTATATTTTTCCTAACTCCCATTTAACAAACAAATAAATAATATCATTTATATTAAATTTTTGTCAATAAAATTGCAAATTCTAAAAATGATAATTTTATTATAAATAAAAAAGGATAATGTATAATTTACACACCATCCTTTTTTAATTGAATTATTAACTAGATTTGTAAATTTATATAAATCTGTTTAACTTGGAAGAGTATATTCAAATCCTGACAAAATGATATCCATTCCCCAGTTTGCAATTAGTCCTACAAGAGGTCCAAAGAAACTTGTAATAAACGAAGTAGCATTTCTTAAAGCACTAGTAAATGTAGTTAAAATTTCTTTACTATTAAGATGATGAATATCTCTCCATGATTTCCATGTTGAAAGTGAAACTCCTTGGAAAGGAATTGCAAATTGTAAATCCATGAATAAGCCTAAGATACCACCAATTAAGCCACCAACTACTGGAACTCTTTTAATAAAATCAACAATATCTAGTACATAACTAAGCATTACAATATCTACTTTACCAGTACAGAAATAAAGTATTATTGCTACAACATCTTTCACAAGACCCAAGCCAGATACTACTGAATCTAAATAACCACTACCTATTTCAATATCTGCTCCTGAACTACTTTCAACAATAGTTTCAAATAAAGCCATCATCTGTTGTGGATCCATCCCCAAAGATTCCGCAATTCCTGCTATACCTTGATTAATTTGCTCCATCATACTTGCCATATCTGAGCCATAAGGCGTATAAGTAACACTATTGCCTACAAATACTTCATAATCATAATGTAAATTAGTAACATTATAAGAAAAATTATCTTCTGCACTAAATCTATTTGACGAGTTATTTAAATAAATAGTATCGTCATTTTCAAGTTTTCCACTAGCATTAGGAATTGGTAAAAATGTAACATCTAAATTTTGACGCCCATGGTATTTCTGCCAAAAACTAAAGAACTCATAAGGTAAACCATTAAACCAATCCATAGTTAACTGTTTTGAATTTAAAAATTTTTGAGTATTTAATTTAACCGTCCCTGATGTATCAACAAAAACATCTCCTTCAATACCTGATGACGCTCTTGTTTCACTTTGCCCTCCGTCTTCACTAGTTATTATTTTATTTCCTAAAACTGCGTCAAAGTCTACATCTGCACTTCCAAGATCCCAATAAAGGCTTAATGCATAAACATTATTTTCTCCAACACTTCCTTCTACATTTCTATCAATAATATTATGATTTACACCAAGTTGAGAACTATCAAGTAATTCCAAACCACCATCTATCATGTAAACTTCATGAATATAAGGTTTAACACCAGAAATATCAGGTGATCCTGCCAAGCCTTGAACATAAGTTAGACCTCCCCCACTCTTAGTTTCACAACATGTATTTTCAACAATACTAGCAGTATCTGAAAGATATAACCATGTTCCATCAAGATATGCGCCACCACCCATTGACCCAGCAATGTTACGATTAACTGTAGTGTTTAAACTAAGTCCAATAACGCTTTCTCCACTCTTACTATCAGAATACAAGCCACCGCCTAAACCGCCTTTACTACTTCCTTGCTTTGTTGCAATGTTAAAACCAATACTTGCTGCTATTATCTGAACTTGTGTTCTAGTATCATTATCATCTTCAAGTTTTCCCATTCCAGCAACATATATTCCACCACCAAATGTCGCAATATTAGAGCCTAGTTTTTCTGAGTCATCAGAATTTTCAGTTGAAGAACTTTCATCATCACTAGAACCGCTTTCACTTGCTAATCCAAGACTTACAATAAACTCATTAAATTCATTACTTGGTTTATCGCTTCCAACAATTGTTCCATTAATAATATCTAAAGATGCACCACCACCCACATATATTCCACCACCATTTAAGGTAGCCGCATTTCTAGCAATAACTGGTGTGAAACTTGTATTGTCTTCCTTGCCAAAGGTTATTTGTCCACCTTCTATATAAAGTCCACCACCATTATATGCTGAATTCCCAACTATATCAACAGATAGCGTATAATTTCCACCTTCAATATAAACACCACCACCATTTTCTTGTGCACGATTACCAGTAAATCCTTCTTTGCCATTTTGATAAGGATCTCTTGTAAGTGGTGCAATTTCACCTATCATTCCACCAATTCTTAAATTTGATTCATTTTGAGAACTTGCTATATAAAGTCCACCACCATTTTTTGCCACATTTCTAGTAACAGTTCCATTAAATGCTAATTCGCCACTACCAAAGTAAATACCACCACCATTATTTGACGCTTCATTATATTGAACACAACCATTTGGAGTAGAAGAAGCATATGTACCACCATTAACATAAATTCCACCACCATTTCTTGCCTTATTATTCATTATTGAACTGCTTTCATGATTGAGTGTCCCACCAATAATATACGCTCCACCTCCACCGCCTCTTTCATTTCCTTGATCAGCAGTATTATTTAAAATATTCATATTAAGCGTTACATAACCACCCGCCATGTAAAGACCACCACCTCGTGTTGCACTATTATCATGAATAGAAGTTTCTTCAATCTTTGTACCAGTTTCTGATATACTTCCATCATTTGGTGTAATTGTAACCATACTGCCAGATATATCAGGAGATCCCATAACATATACTCCACCACCATTACCTGTACTATCATTTAATGAAGTTGAACTTTTAAGTAGTGCTTCATTTTCATAAATATTTGCTTGTATCTGAGTTCTTCCAGCATAAATAACCCCATCAAGATTTACTCCGCCAGTTGCTATACCGCCACCATTTGCCGCTTTATTTTTATAAATTTCACCGCTAATGAGTTTAAAACCTAAACTTTCAGAATTTGATGAGTCTCCACCTGATACGGAATATATTCCACCACCATCTCCACCAGCAGAATTAGTTATAATTTGTGCCTTTTCTAAATTAACAATACCACTTAAATTATAAATTCCGCCACCATTTTCCTTTGCCGTATTCTTCGTTATTACAACTCCATACTTACCAGAATCACTCAAAGTTCCAGTTATTTCTACAATACAAGCATTTGTGTCAATTACACCTTCAACATAAATTCCGCCACCATTTGTTGCTTCATTATACGAAATTAGTAAATTAGCAGCAGTTCTTTCAAATGTTAATTTCTCTTCATTAATGTCAAGAATCTCTGATATCTCTCCACCTTTAATAGTGAAGTTTCCTGTCTCTGCATAAATTGCTCCACCATTTTGAGCAGTATTTGCATATTTACTTTCACTTCCGCCAAATGTTCCGCCTTCAATTGTAAACTTAGCATTTTTTACTTCTTCTGAAACATTTTTGCCAGTTGGAGAAGATAAGTAAAGTCCACCGCCACCACCACCTGTTATTTGTTCTCCTTCAGGTGTTGTTACTTTTGTTGAAGTGGCTGTATTTTTTTGAACAATATTATTATAGAAAAGTAAATTTCCACTTACATAATATAAAGCACCACCATTTACAGCACTATTATCTGTAAATACAACATTAGCAATTACCGATGGTTCGCCTGCGACACCTTCATCTCTATCTGCAACATTTTCAATATAAATACCGCCGCCATTTGTTGCTTGATTGTTTATAATTGAAGTTCCATTTGATTTTCCAGTTCCAACTAAATAAAGGTAACCATTATTAACATAGAGCCCACCACCGCTTCCAATCGCTATGTTCTTATCATTATCATTGTTAGAAGTCTTACCAATTTTTCCACCTTCCATAATAATTCTTCCACTGTTATAAATACCACCACCATTGCCATCTGCATAATTTCCATATATTACAGCCTGCGAATTAATATTTAACACACCGCTGGCAGAACTCGTATACTCATTTCCTGCAAGATAAATACCACCACCATTTGCCTTTGCCTCAACAGAATCAGGCGCCGTTCCAGAATCCGCTCTGTTATAAGCAATATCCCCGCTAATAAAGTCTACCAATGCACTGACTTCATTATTAGCGTCTTTGCTAATAACACCACACATATTAATATACATTCCACCACCAGCGCTTGTCGCTTCGTTATATGAAATATTTCCATTTTCAATTTCAAGTCTTCCACCATTTGCGTATATTCCACCACCATTTACTGCTTTGTTAGGTTTGCCCTTAACACCAATATTTCCACCAGAAATAGTAAACGCTCCGTTTGTTATATATAAACCACCACCATTTGTTGCCTCATTTGAAACAATTTGGAAGTTGCCAATTATTTGATTAACTCCAGAATCTGTTTTGTCAATAAACACACCACCACCATTACCACCATCTGCAATATTTCCTTCTATTACACCATTGCCTTCAAGAGTTATCTGTGCCCCATTTACATAAATTCCAGCACCATTTGTTGCAGTGTTTCCATATCCTTGCGCTCCAATGTTTCCATTAGACATATCAAATACCCCACCAGCAAGATAAATACCACCACCATTTAGAGCGCTATTCCCAGAAATTGCTTCTGAGTCAGACTGAGCCATACCAGCAATACTTCCGCCTGTCATAGTAAATGATTTTCCTATAAAGTAAATACCACCACCATTTTCAAGCGCAGAGTTCCCTCCAATATTTCCTTGACTCATCTCAAATATTACACCAGGTCCAACATAAATTCCACCACCATAAATTGCCGAGTTACCTATAATATTTGCTAACCCTAAAATAGTAAGTTTTGAATCAGTGCCTGCAATATAAATACCACCACCTAGCATTTCCGTACTATCAACAGGCATTGAGTTGTTTGAAATTGTTGCTTCTTCAATTGTAATATTACCACTAGTAGAATATACCCCAGCACCAGAACTTATAGCAATATTGCTTGAAATTTGAGCCCCACCTGTTACTAATAAATCTCCGTCTCTTACTGATACACCACCACCATAATATGCCTCGTTTTCGCTAACAATAACGCCCCTTCCAATAGTTAAATCTGCCGTTGCATAAATACCGCCACCATAAGACTCTGCTATATTTCTTGAAATGTATGAATTAGAATCATAACCTAAATCCATTTCAAATTCAATATCAATATATATACCACCACCATTTGTAGCCTCGTTATCAGTAATGTTTGCCCCTGAAAATTCAATAGCACCATCTTCAATATATAAGCCGCCACCATTTAGAGCACTATTTGATGAAATATTTGCACCGTCAACAATTAAATTGCTGTTTTTACCTGTAAGATAAACCCCTCCGCCATTTGACCTTGCAATATTTCCCATTATATTTGCACCATTTTCTATTGTTATTGTTCCATCTGTTACATAAATAGTACCTGCTTCAACCGTATTTTGAGTAATTAAAACACCCTCTCCACTAAGAAGCAACTCTCCTTTGCTTACATTTATTATACCAAGTTGAGCAGCCCCTTGACTTACAAGCATTCCTTCAACTTGGGTTCCATCCCTTGAAACAATATCACCAATTAAGTGAGCCGAACCACCTGAAACATTTATAAGAGTTCCATCTGATTTACTTACATTCTTTTCAACAATTACATTTTTAAGTGTTAAATTACCACTATTTACTCTAAATAGATTTATTGCTTTATTTTCAGCATCATCATTTCCAACAATTCTGATATTATCAAACATTAATTGTGAACCAGTATCCATTTGAAGCGTTATAATGTCTCCGCCACCATAATTACCAATATATACGCTTAGATATCTTTCATTAACACCATATTCAGTTAAAGTATCAGTTTCTTTATCATATTTACCAGAAGTTACCCTAATGTGTTTTTCTCCTGTAAGCGTAACCTTTTTCTCCATGGTAAGTCTAAATGCTTGTTGCTGTTCATCAACTAAAATGTATATTGTAGTATTTAAGTTGTTCTTCACACTTTCAAGAGCATCTTCAAGAGTTTCAAAGAAACTAACCGATTGACCCTCAATGTATTTTGCAACATTCATTCTCCCTATAACTACATCATATCCATTATAAATTATAAAACAGTAATCTTGTTGTGCATTGTCCTTACCAGTAAAGAGTTTTGCTTCAATACTAACAGAATCTGCTTCATCAATCGCACTTGTATATCTTGCAATTATAACCCTTTCTCCATCTAGTTTTGTATAAGTATCTGATGTATAATCACAAGCAACAGGTATCTTTCTATCAAGAGTATTATACGCTGGATTATATTTTGCATTTACATAAATTAAACTATCATTTGCAAGATATAAAATATCATTAATAACCAAATTTTCTGATAGTAACGAAACTTCTCCATTTACTATCCCCGCTCCAAGTACAAAATCATGTGCTTCTGTATTTACATAAGCCCCAGGTCCTTTTCCACCAGTCTCTACTATATTGCCAGTAATTGTCCCACCAATGAGTATAACTTTTCCACTAACAGTTACTTCTTCATAGGTATCAACACCAGTTGCTAAATTGGTCTTACCTTTTTCTTGATAAATTCCACCACCATTTGCATAAGCGTAGTTATTTGAAATTAAAGTTGAACTAGTTCCATTTAGTGTAAATGTTGAAGTCTTATCAACATAAATTCCACCGCCATTGTTCCCAACTTCGTTATTCCTAATAATACCATCATTTATTGTAACAACAGAATCTTTTAAGTAAATTCCACCACCATTAAGCGCTATATAACTATTTGCAGAGCCTGAAATTATTCCACCATTCATCTGCATTTCGCCACCATATATAAATATCCCGCCACCAAGACCTATGTCTTGCATCTGTGCGTCAAATTCTACAAAGTTACGGTCAATAGTACCACCATTTATCTCAATACTAACACCATAAACATAACTTGAAACTCCGCTATCAACAAATTCAGTTGCTCCTGTGTAGAACTTTTCATTATCCTCTATCCTAACATTTGTTGCGTAAATTCCACCACCAAACATTGCTGTGTTATTGTCTATTATTCCACCATTAATAGTTAGGGTCTTTAACCTATCTGCAAAAGAAACATTTTGGTCAATAAAATTATCTTCGACATATATAGCACCACCATTTTCGCCTGCTTCGTTATTTGAAATATATGTCATTTCTTGTGGAAGAGTACTACTTGAAATGACAACCCTGCCACTGACACTTCCCGTAACAGTCATGCTTGGAGTAATATAAATTGCTCCACCCATTTCACTTGCGTAGTTAAAGGATATGTCGCCACCAGTAATGTTAAGAAGTCCACCTGCAACATAAATTGCTCCACCATTGATTGCAATATTTCTAAGTTCGTCTCTACTTCCTTCTTCATTTTGTCTACCAATAGTTCCGCCGCTTATTGTTGCTTCAACATTTGTCGAAATATATATTGCTCCACCATTTATTGCATAGTTTGCATAGATTTCCCCACTCAACATATTAAATGTTCCATCTGCAACATAAATTGCTCCACCATTTATACCTTCATTATTGTGCAAAACTGCACCATCAACAACTAGTTCTCCATAACTATTTACAGCACCTTCTTCGCTAGTTATAAATTCGTTTCTAACTTCAACGCCCTTTCCAAGAGTTAACTTCCCAAAGTTTGTAATAATAGATGAAGCGCTATTTTCACTACCTTCAAATATTAACTTTGAAGTATCTTTGTTTACTTTAAATTGTTCATAAAAATCATTAAATTGACTATTAAAGCCTAAATAAACTTCATCTCCTTCAAAGACATTGAAAATAGCAATATCACTAGCCCCATCTTCTCTTGTAAATATTTGATTTTCCGCCCTAGGAGTAATCGTTATCTTCTTTGAAAATCCACTAAGGTATTCTTCATACACATTACTATTTACAGTCGAGTTAACAACATAAGAATCTTCACTGCTATTAAAGTTTACAAAAACCAAATAACCTCTCTCACTAACTCTATCACTATAAAGATGTAAATTTTCAACAAGTTCTGTAAGAGAAGTAAATACACCAACAATTTCTCCAACTTCTCCTTCCTTTCCAACAACTAACTGGAAGAATTGCGATTGAAGAATAATAAAGTCTGCATTGTCTCCTGTCCCTTGTACTAACATTCTCTGACTATTCATATCCAGTTCAAACATGCTAATTAAATCATTTCTTAAGATACTACTTGCACTGAATTTTGCGACTTTATCTCCAACATCTTTTGCAGAGTCAACTTTTATCAAAATAGTTGCATCTGGATTTGAACCCTGACTAAATGCCATGTTGCTTG
Organism: uncultured Clostridia bacterium; assembly: GCA_944383405.1. Lineage (GTDB taxonomy): Bacteria > Bacillota > Clostridia > Christensenellales > UBA1242 > UBA7862. Next base: position 50,463 of record CALWPL010000005.1, on the reverse strand, counting down.
CAACTTCACTCTCATCGCCTTCATAAGAATTAATCCATGACCCTTTATCTTTCAAATATATTGCATCATAAATGTACGAAATTGAACCAGAAATCGTAAAGGATTCTTCAAGAGAAGTTTCTCCTTGAATTAAAATACTACCTGACCTTGCTTCTTGACTTGTTGGATTTTGAATTATGTTCTCGCCAAGTAAAGTAAGATTACCAGCATTGTAATAAATTCCTTGCCCATCCTTTTGTTCGCCAGATATAGTATTGTTGCTGATGTTACTTGTAGTTATTTCAACTTCTCCACCACCAACATATATCCCCGCACCAGTTCCAGTAATACTATTATTATTTTGAATAAGTGTAGAATCAATTCTAGTAAATCCACCAACAATGTATAAACCAGCACCATTTGTTTGCGAAGTGTTTCCTTCTATACCATCTAGTTGTTCATCCGCCGTAGTGGTTATAATTAAATTACCATTTTCTTGATAAATTCCGCCACCATTCCCGCTTGATGAATTTGCTGAAACTAAACTACCTTCTAACTCTATATTTCTAGTTGATGTTATATATATACCAGCCCCATTAACCGCATTATTATTTGAAATACCCGTTCTTATAAGGCTAACAGCACCTGTTCCACCAACATAAACCCCACCACCATTTTGAGAAGCAGTATTTCCTGAAATAACGCTACTAAATTCATTTGATGAAAAATCAAGTCCTGTAATAACAATATTTCCACTTGTAATATATATTCCACCACCATTTACTGCACTATTACCATGGTTTTGAAGACCTATACTTGAATCGGTAATCCCACTTGAAAGATTTACATTGTTGCTACTATAATAAATTCCACCACCATTTTCACTTGCCGTATTATTAGTTAAAACGCCACCACTCATATTAATAAGTCCAGTATCTGCAACATAAATTGCGCCACCATTCTTACTTGCTGAGTTCAAGTCAAATAGGTTGCTTATCTGACTTGCATCAGTCTCCATTATAATCGTGCCACCACTAATATATAAACCACCACCATTCACTGCACTATTTCTTGAAATTTCACCACCAGTCATAAAGTAACTTTCCCCACTTCTTGTTGAAGCAAGATAAAGTCCACCACCAGAATTAGTTGCTGTATTTGATGAAATTGTCGTTCTTTCTATTTCAAGTGTCCCTTGTCTATAAACATAAACTCCACCACCATTTACTGCACTATTACCAATAATTTGAGATTCTCCAAGAATTACAGCCCCACTTTCAACAAAAATTCCACCACCATTTTGCAAAGCAGTATTCCCAAGAATTCCACTTTCTGTTTCAAATCCTATGCTTCCACCACGAATATCAAGACTACCACTTGAAACATAAATTGCCCCGCCATTTCTTGCACTATTATTATAAATGCTACCGCCATGCATTACAATGCTTCCGCCACCAAGATATATCGCTCCGCCATTATAAGCATCACTAATACTGATTTTTTTATTGGTGTTAGGCCTTGTTAGGTCATAAATTCTAAGAGAAGCATCATTGTTCTTAATCTCAACATTATTATAAATATTAAGCCTGCCTGAATCACCAACATAAATTAACGAAGAACTATTCTGAGCCTTTTTCCCATCTATCACAAGTAAATTATTATCAGATTCTTCATCATTAAGTAACAATGTCCCAAAAACAGTAATTAAATAACCATTATAAACGCTTCCATTTACTTCTGTTCCCCTTGTTATAATTTGCTCGCCATCTGTTATAATTGTAACTGTTTTCCCTTCTGGTACAGAAACTGCAAGAGTACTTGTTATTTCTTGATTGCCAATAAGCCTTAAATAACTATTATTTTGACACAATTCAACCGCTTCTTTTAAAGTTGCGTAATTGACTTCACTTTCGTCATTGCCAGTTATTTCCTTGTTTAAACTTGCAATAACAGTTGCTTCAACTGCATAAATTGAATTTGTTTCTTTTGTAAATGCTGTGTACCTAGCATAGAATTTACCTGCACTAGCATAATCATTTCTTGCAAATTGTGCCACCTTAACTTTCTTGCCCGCAACAGCTTCTTCAATATATAATTTTACTTGATAATCAGCGGTAAATCTATCTATTACATAAACAATTGAACCCTGACTCAAATAGACATAAGTGTCCGCTCTATGAATATTCGTGTAGTTTGTAATACTAAATGCATTAGCCACTCCACCTTGTTCAAGATATACACCTAAGGTATAGTTTTCAATATCATTATTTTGAGTTGTTATCTCAACTTTATCAAGAGTTAAAACTGCATTCTTCCCAACAAATATCTGCCCACCAAGAGTTGCCGTATTTGCACTTATTAAACCTTGACTAATGTCAAGTGCTCTATCTACATAAATTCCGCCACCATTTACTGCACTATTTTGAGAAATTGTTGTATCTTCATACATTGTAAATGATATATTTGTTTGTGCATTTGGAATATATAAACCACCACCATTTTGACCTGCTACATTATTTGTAATTTGTGCAGTTCTTAAAGTTAATGACCCACTTTGTAGATAAATTCCACCACCATTTCCATCATTTCCTTCTTGACTCATGCTCGCTGTATTTGACGAGATGTTAGAACTTGAAATTGTAACAGCACCCTTTTTATCAATATATATACCAGCACCATTTTGCGAAGTATTTTCAGACACATTAGACAAACATGTCCTAGTATTTTCTATCCTTAAATTACCACCATTAATATAAATGCCACCACCATTTTCACTTGCTGTATTCTGCCTTATATCTGAACCGCTAATTGTTGCTTCTCCGTTTGCCAAATACAAACCACCGCCAACGCTTGCCTGGTTTTGAAGCACACCAAAGCCTGATGCTTCTTCGCTATTAGACGCAGTATTTTTAATGGATAATACTCCATTTGCCAAATATATACCACCACCATATTCTGCACTATTATTTGAAATTATTATGCTATCTTTCAAATATAAAATACCACTCTCTTGATAAATTCCGCCACCAAATTTATTTTGGACATCTTGACCATTATTTCCGTAACTAATTATACCTGCTGAAAGTTCAGAAATTAATCCATTCGTATCAATTTGAGAAGCAAAATAAATATTTGCACCATTAGTCGCCGTGTTATATGAAATGCTTGCATTTTGCCCAAGTAATCTTATTATACCTTGCAAACCAACATAAACGCCACCACCGCTTACAGCCTTATTTGCGCCGTCAACACTTCCAATATTTCCACTGCGTACTGAAAGTATTCCGCCTCTTACATATACGCCACCACCATGAGTTGCAGCAGAATTGGAAATAATATTTGCGTCTTCGCTATTTACACTAACAATACCATCTAAAATGTAAATTGCTCCGCCTTGATTTGCGCTATTATTTGAAATTGTAGAACTTCCAATGTGAACAGCATAATTTTCATCAAGTATTGTTGTATCAACATACAAAACACCACCATACATACTTGCACTATTATCTGTTATGCTAACTTGATTTGTTTGTTCAATATAAACTCTTCCTTGCTTTGTTACATAAGCAACACCACCATTTACTGCACTATTGTTATTTATAATACCTGAATTAATTATAAGTTCTGAGTCGTCGACATAGAAAACCCCACCATTTGTCGCACTATTATCACGAATGTTTGCACCAATAGATGTTAGAGTTGTGTTCCCCAAAAGTTGAGCAACCGAGCCATTAACCTGTGCATCACTACTTGTCTTGAAATCATAAATTCTCATCTTTTCGCCAAATGTAATATTTGAATTTGTAGACACTATCATGCTTGCGCTTCTAGAATTATTTGCAAAGATATTCAAGTTTCCGTCAAGATAATTTTCACTATACATATCACCTATAAAACTACCACCAAAATTGACATTACTACTGCTGATTATAAATACTGGTGTGTTTTTAAGAGCATCTGAAACCGAAACATAAACATCTTCTCTATTTTGTGCGTATTCATAAGCATCATCATCTTCATCAACAACACTAAATCCTGCATAAATACTAATGTCTTTATCAATAGCAATTTGTTGAGTAATCTGAGTGTCTGCTTTTATTAAAATTCTTTGCCCTGCTTGCGCATTTATCACTGCTTCTTCAAGTGTGTTATAGACTCCAACACTTTGATTTCCTTCAAAAACTTCAACCCTATCATACACAACAATGTTGTATGAGAAATATTTTTCTTTAAGTAAGTTATCAGTTAAGTTATTAAGAACTAAATAGAAATTAACATCAGTATAAATTGTTCCATTTACTTCATCTCCGCCCTTAATATTAGTATTATTTATAACTGCTTCAAAAGCATAGGTAGAATACACATAAGCCTCAGTAAGATTTGTTGCATTCTTAAATGCCGTATACATTTCCCTATTTTCTGAAGTACCAAGTGATTCTATCTCTCTTGACAAACTAACTTTTGTTATGTTTGTATTTGAGAAAGCCTCGTTCCCAATACTAGTTGTAACTGTAAAGTTAATACTTGTTGGCAAACTTGTACATCCATAGAACGCCCTACTACCTATTTGAGTGCAAAGAGACATATCAAAATCTTCTTCTCCTACACCTTTTAGCATAGATAAACTTACGCACCCATTAAATGCGTCATTATTAATAAGCGTTATACCAGAAGTATAATAAACTTCTTCAATATATTCTTGCCCACTAAAAGCACCCACTAAAACAACCGTTTGATTTGTAACCGTAACAACTCTTAAACTTTGAATTAAATCGTCCCCAATCATTGTAGCAAGTGTTTGAGAAGAAGTTACATCGTTTTGTGTTCCTATAAATGGAACAACTAAATTACTAAGCCCATTCACACCACCTAAAGCATTTTCTGAAATTTTACTTACATCTTCTGTAACTTCTACATTATTAAAGGTTGTATTATATAATGCATAACTTAATATTTCACTCACTGCATAACTAGCACTTCCAAGTTGAACATTTTCTCCAATTACAATACTTTCACTACTATTTTTTACAAGAATTGTATGCAAACTAGCACTCATTCCTGAAACTAAATAAATATTTCCTTTTTCATCAAGTAAATATCTATCTTGTTCGCCACTTTCAAATTCAACACTTTCAATACTTACTCCACTAAATGCACCACCACCAATTTCAGCCTGTTGTGGAACAGAAGAAATACTTGTTAAATTTGAATAATTTGCAAATGCAAACTCAGAAATAGTTTGTAAATTATCCATATACGCTAGGTCAACACTAGTTATATTATTAATCTCCTGCGTACTAGACATAATTCCAACAATTTGTTCGCCCATCGAGTAAGTATTATTTGAAACTTTTAGTGTATGCCTTGGGAAAACAACATGAGCAGATTCTGAAAGATTTGTTAATCCAAGTTGACTTAATCCACTGATTGCAACCCCTTCTCCCTGACTTACATACTCAAAATAGAATGGATTTGTATAATAACCCCAAACAGCATATAAGGTAATATTTCCACTAAATTGCAACCCAACTTCTTGTCCTTCGACAAAATCTGGAATTTCTGCATTACTATCAAAAGCCCAGCCAAGGAAGTAAGCATAAAGAGATGAAGGATTTGAACTATCAATATCCGCTATCTCCCATACATTCCCTTGATAATCACTAAAAGCAAGTTGAACAGGTGTATTAATATCTATTACATCTGTTGTTACACTGTTTTCTCCTGTAATATTTGTTGTACTACCAAAAATAACATTATGAGAGTTGTTATTTAAGTTATAAGTTATCTGATATGTTTGACTAAGCACTGCATACAAGGTTAATGTACTTGAAGTAACATCCTGATACATCATAAACTTTTCAAAAACATCACTAGTTAGTTCGTTGTAACTTCCAAGTTCAAAATCTAGTGTACTGCACTCACTGTCAACTGACCAACCATAAAATTCTACACCTTCAAGTATGTCATCATAAGCATAAATTCTATTATCATCAGTGAAATTTGTATATGCATTCCCACCACTTACTTTTGCACTCTTTATTTGACTTGAAAGAGCGTCATATTGCTCATTATCAACGACAAAGTTAAAAGTATATTGTCTTGCTCTCCAAGCAATATATAGTATTATTTCATTTTCTTGATTTGCCTCAGCACTAATTGTAATAACTCCATAATTATCAAAATTGTACCTCGTACCAAGAGCCACTTGTGCATTTGTACTTAAATCCCCAATCTCAAAACCTGGATAAGTAACTAATGAACTTAGTTCTTCTTTACTTATAACAATATTCCCATTAGTCTGAGCGTTTATTGTTACAGCATCTTCTGTATTATTATTTGCATAAATAATAACCTTTCTTGCTATCCAAACAGGATATAAATCTATTTCTCCGCTCTCTACAAGGTTATACAATACTTGCCCATCTTCAAAATCAATTTGAGCGTCATCACTATCAGCATAAGGGGTAAGAGACCATCCAGCAAAATAATATGAATTTGAATTCCCAAATACTTGGGTAGCAAGAGGTAAAGATGTGTCTTGACTATCGTAAAGAACTGAAACTGTACTTACAATTAAAGAACCTTCAACCCCACTTTCATGAAGATTTACATAATAAGTGTTTTGAGCCCACACTGCATAAATTGTAACTTCATCTTCGGTCGTCAAATTAATAGCAATAAGATTATCTTCAAAACTATAATAATTATCTGTACTATCACTATCACAATTAGGATCAAGACTCCATCCCACTTGCGTATATCCAATTGTCGTAAATGACTTGCTTGAAAGAGATTTCTCTACACCATAAACAAAGATATCGTCTTCAATTTCGCCTTCAACAACTCTACCTTGCATATTACTATCATAATGTACTACATATTCTATTGCTTCCCAAACTGCATAAAGTGAAATTCCTTGATTGTTGTCATCTATTAGATTGTATGTGCTTTCTCCAACTTCATACTCTACTTCTTGACTATTTGAACTTAAACTCCAACCAATTAGGTTGTATCCTGGGGTGTCAAATGTATCTTCATCCCCAACATTTATAAGTTCATCAAATGTGTATTCAATTTGAATTTGTTCAGCATTTTGTCTACTAGGTCTATTTGAATTATAAGTAACAGTATATGGGTTACCAAGCCATAACACATATAAAGTTATGTCTCCTTCTGGCATCAAAAATTCGTTTCCATCTTGACCATATATTTCATTGTTTCCATCAACCAACTGCGATGGACTAAATCCTAAGATTGTGTAATTGTTTCTTGTAAGTAGTCCTGCAATTCTATTTATTGCTTGTGCACCATAACTTGTCCCATCACCATCGACAAAAACTTCAAGGCTTATTTGCCTATTTTCTTCATCGTAAATTTCACCTGCTGTCAAATCTGCACCCGCAATATTAAATCTAGCCTGCGTCCCACTCAAACTTCTCGTATCATTAAAGTTAATTGTCAAAACATAATAATCATTTGACCATTCAACATAAACAGTAAGGTCATCATAAGGCATTGTAAAATCTTCATCAATATAAACTTTTTCTTCATCTACATAAGTATAGAAGCCCATAAAGTATCTATTTTCAATGCTTGCCGTAACATGACTTAATGCCTCATAAACAGAACTTGTATAATAAACTTCTGTCAACCATAAATCATTATCTGTTGTATACTCAATTTCGCCATCACTTGAAAGCACACCATCCATAGGGTCAATTGTTAAGGTAAACAAAGCACTAGTTATAACAATATCTTGTTCAATTGTTTTAAGCCTATAACTATTAACTCCTTGATTTTTTACATCTTCAATCAAATCAAATTTATCTTGTTGAACCGCTATCAAGTTTTCAAAATTAACCACAACAAGCAAGTTATTCCCTGTTGGATAATTAGATATTTCTCCCATAGAACTTGTAGCAACCGGCTCTATTATAATGCTTGGAGTATCGCTACTTATTACTCCTACAACATTAATTTTTGCACCATTTGCAACTTTTACATGAGAATATATTTCATAAAATCCACTAAGTTGAAGTTTGCCACCAATAGTTGAATTCTTAGCATTTACATAAATATCCCCACTATCTTCTGTCGCATTTCCAATTACTCCACCTATAATACTTGCCACTCCATAAAAATTTGAACTTACAGAAGATATAAACATATTACTACCACTTGTCGCAATATTCGATGAAATTGAACCACCTCTAAGTTCAAATGTTCCTCTAAATATGCTTACCCCACCACCATAAGTTGCAGTGTTATTTGTAATCATACCATCAAGCATTCTAATAACATGTTTGTTGTAATTATACGCCGTATCCCCAATTCCTATACCACCACCATAAACAGCAGTGTTCCCACTAATTACAGCATTTTCAATTAACAAGTTATAATCTGAGTTCCCATCGTTATTACCAACTATAAACACACCGCCACCATATCCTGATGTATTTCCAGTAATAGCAACTCCTTCTGAAAGTACTAATGCCCCACTATTTAAAGCAATGTAAATTCCACCACCAAAATACTGCTCTCCATTTGAAGTTGAGTTGTTAATAATTTGTCCACCACTTATTTCACCTGCGAGATTGCTTGCATAATAAACACCACCACCATATTTAGCATTATTTTCGCTTATTGTGCTTTTTACAATATTAAATAACCCACTTCCAATATAAATACCGCCACCAAAGCCATCTGCTGTATTATTAGAAATTATAGTGCCTTCATTTATTTGTAAACCACCTGTAGCATAAATACCACCCCCATTTGACATGGTTCTATTGTTTTGAATAACAGCACCATTAATTACTAAACTACCATCTGCAAAAATACCAGCACCATTTTCCTTAGAGAAAGCATTTTGAATTGTTATCCCTGATTCAAGAACCAAATTTCCACTTGAAGCAACTCTTATTGAGCCATTAGTTGCAACACCTGCACTGCCATTACCATCAATAGTTAAACTGCTCTCATCATTTTCAGGTAAGATATTTACATCAGATGAAATAGTAATTAGAAAATCATAGAAGCCATTTTGTCTATGAATTGTTACATTTCCTCTAACATAAACATCTACATCAACATCAAAATTAAGTGTATTTGTAAGATAAATATTACTTGCAACAATAACAAGGTCATCTCCTGTTACAAGAGCATTTACTGCTTCAACAAGGTCATCAAAATAAATCCTTCTTTCATTATCTTCGTTTGTTGCGTCTTTTCTAATATAAGCAACAACATTTTTCCAATGACAATATAATTCAAGGCGAGTTACATTTGATATATTAATAGACGAATTAATCTCATCATACATTACATCAAAGCCTTCATCATAAACACCATCTGTCCCTGTAAAAAGTCCATCAACTGCATGGTCTTGATATTCAAAATCTTCAACAAAATCGTTATAATCAACATATAGTTCACTTTGTGCACAAGTATACATCCAGGTATCTTCATCAATCTGTATCTTTTCATATCTTGAATCAACTGTTGAATCAATGGCAACCCCACCATTTCCATGCACTAGAATTTCCACTTCAATAGGTGTAAAACTACTTACTAAATAAACAGTATTATCTCCACCATCTATTTTTTCAAATATTTGACTTCCCGTCTCACCCGTTACACTAGACACTAAATTTTCATCGTTAATAGACATTAAACTAAAATTAGTATTCGCATTAAATATAATTCCCGTATAGACAAGTTCATCGTTTTCCATATACGCTAATTCCCACCCTGCGAATGTGTTATATGTTAAACTTGCAGTACCAAGCCTTGTATATGCTTCATATTTTAGTGATGTCTGTTCTGTCGTTGTACCATTGTCTCCATTTCTTATAAATTTAACATCATAGTCTTTTGAAGTCCATTGTACAAGCAGAGTCAAAACATAAATCGGTAATTCACTATCTGAAGTGTAAATAACATTACTATCCCTATCAACAAATGTATCTAGCATTGCATACCCTATCTTATGCCCCACAATTTCGTCTAGGAATGCAAGTGAACCACGCTGTGGAAGGTTGACAATTTCAAGAGAAGTATCCCCACTTACAGTTACCCCTTCAAATTCAATAGTTCCACCATTTGGATTAATGTAGATTACTTGTGCAATCTCCATTATTACAAGCCATGCAAAACTAGACTCTGTTGTAATTTGTAAACAATAATCTGTTAACTCTGCAATATCTTTTACCAAATTAAAGTAATCTTTATTTAGATTTAAACTATCAATATTGTTAAATCTTACCATTTTGGTGTCATTAGGCGTCTTATTAGGGTCATCTTCATTATAATAACTAAAATGTAAATTAATCTTTTTTCCGTTTGTTGTGAGTCTAGTTGATGTTAATGTTCCTTCAACTACTGCATAGGCATATTGATTTAAGAAAATATCTCTAACAAACGCACTGCCTGATAAAACTATACCCATGCTTGCCCTATTTTTATCTAAGCCCTTTGTGTAAACTTCCCCGTTGATTTCGGAAGTATCAGTAACATATAATATACTTCTTGTTCCGACATATACAGCATAAGTGTTTTCAACTAAACTAGAATCATAATTCCCTATTATTACCCCACTAAGAGTAATAGATAGTGAATTTGTTGAAGTGTCAGTTGCAGAATTTGCAAGATAAATTTCTGTTCCATTATATGATGTCATATTAGAATTTGAATTAATAGAATTGTCTGCTACTAAACCATATTCAAGCACACTATTTACGCTTGATGAATAATAAATCCCACCACCAAAAACACCAGCACTATTTTCTGAAATTAAAACATCTTCTGCTTGTATTTGTAGACTGCTTGAACCAGTTATGAAAATAGCACCACCATTTTCTCTTGCAGTATTGTTTGTAATTTCAGATACTCCATCAAGAATAATACTTGACGCCCCCGCTGCATAAATTGCTCCACCATTAACAGAAGTGTTGTTTGTGAGATAACCATTTAAGTATAGCCTACTACTATCAAGGTATACTGCTCCGCCGCCAGTAATTATAGTAGTCCCACTTTCCGCACTTGAGCCTTGGCTATTTGCTGTATTATTTGAAATCTCTGCATTATCCGTAATAGATAAACTTGATTCATTTCTAACATAAATTGCACCACCCCTTAATGCAATGTTATTTGATATTATTACACTTCCACTGATAACTGCAACGCAACTATCAACACAAATTGCACCACCAAAGTTACCTTTGTTATTGCTAATTACAACTTCTCCGTCAATACTAAGTTCTCCTACTGCATAAATAGCACCGCCATAACCAGCACTAACATCATTCGCATCAAAAGTCCCTCCTGATACATAAATATAACTTCCGCTATAAATAGCACCACCCATATTTGCACTATTACTACTAAAAGTACCACCACTTACTGATAGGTTAGCGTCAGTGTAAATTGCTCCACCAGAAGTCTCTGCACTATTTGATATGAAGGTTAACCCACTCTTTATCATAAAATCGCCAACAGCATAAATCGCACCACCATTTGTTGCAATATTACCACTAAATGTAACATTCTCTAAAATTACACTGCCTACTCCAAGTTCAAGATAAATAGCACCTCCATCTTTTGCACTATTATCAGAAATTATAAGTGAAGATTGTGCATTTGAAACAATATCTAAATTTCCGCCTTTTGCAACATAAATTGCTCCACCTAAAATGGCATTATTCTTTGCAAATAGTGAACCCGATTCTTTTTGTGCCTTAACTGTAAGTAATCCACCATTTGCAATATAAATTGCCCCTCCATTAACTGATTGATTGTTAGTAAACATAATAGTATCTTCTGAGCAACCATTGATATTAACTATTCCATAAATTGTCATTGCTCCACCAAGTGTTGATGCAGAAGAAGTTGTACTAATTTTCCCCTGTGTTATAACTGCTCTATTCCCAATATTAATTTGCCCACTTACATCAACAATGAAAATACTTGATAAACTAGCATTTCTTGTACCATCGAAAATTATTTGTGGCCCATTATTTGAACCAATAGTCAAAATTTTACTTTCAACTCTAATCATAGGGTTTGACGAGTTAAATTCTTCTGAATAAACAAATCTTACAGCACTATCCCCCTGAGTTGAAATAGTAATATTTGAATTAATTACAAGAGTTTCATTAAGTGTTATAATAATTTCTTCAGTATTAGGTGTGCCATTAGTATCAATAATCCATAAACTATATTCACTCTTACCTACATCAAAATTATCAAGATTAATATCATTTATTGCATCTTCAAGAGATGAATAATATTTATTTACAACCCCAGTATCAGTTCTTACAACACCTTCAACATAGCACACAGCACTTTCCCAAACGGCAGTTAAAGTATGTGCTCCTGTTGTTGTTTCTGAAACTATATACCTTTCTCCAAGAGAATACTCTTTTCCAGTTTCATCTACAAAACCCTTTAACACAGAGCCTTCCTTGTAAATCAAGTGCTCAATATCGTCATATCTTACAATACTACCAGTAGGAAGCGTAATCTCTGCTCCGACATACCTTTCAATAGTAAAGTTATTTTCACCTGTCTCATCTTCTGAGTCCACTACAAAGTTAATATCAACACTCATTCTCTTGAAATATATTGTAAAATAAATTTCATAAGGTTCTTCAAAGCAAATAGCAAAAGGATTACTATTTAAAATTTGGAAAGCATCCCCCAAGTCATAATAATTACTACCATTAATCTCAATATGACTAACTTCATAATTATCTGGTCTGTATGCCGACCTTAAACTATAAGTTGTACCATTTATCAGTACAATCCTTTGCCCATTATTATTCTCAACATCATAAGTTACTCCACCCACAATAACTTGTTTTGGATAAATTTGTTCACTAGGCTCATTGCTTTCATAAATAAACCCATTTTCATCAACATTCAAAACTCTAAATGATGATGTATCACTTTCTATATAGTACTTATAAGTGTCATTTGCAGTGTAGTAATATCTACCAGTACCTTCTTCATAAGCAATATTTGTATAAGTAGTATTCAACCTTTCTGTTGTAACACTTGTTGGCACTCCACTGGAATCTCTTACAACTGTCGTTAATGGCTCATATGCAACCAACTCTACTTTATTTATGTCTGCAACATTTCTTAATATTACTGAATTTGTATAATAAGCAAGTTGCGAAAGACCTAGTAAGTTTTCATCAGTTACTGGATGTCCATTAATAGTATACTCTTCAACATTTGTATACCCACCATAGTTTGTGTCATATTTATATTTAATAGTGTATGGCTTTGGTTCCCACACCGCATATAAATAAACATTATGTGCTGGTAAAACTTCTGGAATTAACTCCGGTAATTTATCAATAGAATAGAATGTTTGCCCCGCTACCTCTTGGTTAATTACCGTACTAATTTCAAAATTATCTGTACCTTTATATTCAATAGCAATTGAATTCCTACTTGTTGAAGGTCCTTCTGGCGTTGTTTCTACATAAAATGCCCAACCAGCAAACCTATAACCATCTCGGATAACCGTATAAGCATTTATTTCATCTATTATAGTATCTTTATTAATCTCTTTATATGTAAAGGTAAGTGGATTTGGAACAGTAATATTATCATTAGATATATCTCTAAATCGAATTTCATAACTCTTAAAATGTAATACAAGTGCTAATTGGTCATCATCAGTATCTAGTGTAATTGTCGAATCACTAAGCTCGAATAAAGGAGCTTCCCTTGTTTCCATTAGTGTTAAATAATTATCATACGCTTCTTGACTAGCAAATTTAACAATAGGAATATCATGAATATATGAATCAGTTGGAAGAACAATTTCAATTGTATTAGAAATGTTATAATTTAAATTAGACACAAGCAAATAATCATAGGCTTCGCCATCTTCTGTTTTATCAATATAAACTCTTGGTCTTGAAACCATTTCTCCAGTACCATAAATATCAAAACTACCTGTGTTATAAATTTGATAACCTACTCCATTTACAACATTTTGCTCAGAGTTTACATATCCATATCTAACTGTACCTTCATTATAAACAAACTCTCCAAGTTGCTCTCCAAACATTTGCGTCCCTGCAATTCTCCCTGATGCAAAATCAACATAGCCGTATTTCCCAACATAAACTGCCCCACCATTATAGCCATAATTTCCATCTTGAGAGACAATTTCAAAGTCTAAAATTTGCTGCATAACATCTTCTCTATGTGCAATTGCATCTTCAAGTTCTTTCTGCAATTCTGCATTATCTGGGTCTTCTTCTAACTGTTTTTCAAGTTCTTCTATCTTAGCGACATAATTATTATATTCTGTAACAAGAGAAGAAGGATATTGAATAAGTTCATAAACAAAAGCACCACCATCGACAATTAATTTTGCAACAGGATTTTCCTGTCCTTCTTCTAAACCGCTTACTTCTTCTGCTCCTACATAAGCACCAGCCCCATAGATAGCGCTGTTTTTATAAATAATACCTCTTTCTCCAAGAGTAACTTGCCCATTTGCAATATAAATTCCGCCACCATAATCACTTGATTCTCCATCCGTGTTTTTCATATTAAAGTCAATCGCCGTATATTCTATTAATGAATCTGTAGTTGTAGAGTCAAAATAGATAGCACCACCTTTTAAGGCACTATTGTACTCCATATTACCACTTACTGAATCATAAACATCAGTCGAAATAGTTTCTCCTTCAGCAATTTTCTTTTCTATTTCTTCAATTAATGATTCTAATGTCGTAAGTTTAATACTTGCACCATCTCCAACATACATTACCCCACCATAGTCTGCATTATTGAGAGAGAAATCACTTACATAAATTTCAACTTTATTAATATCATTTATATTGCCTTCACTGTCTGCAAAACCTTTTGCATAAATTACACCACCCATTTCTTCTATATCTGCAATATTAGTTCCATTTCCAGTAAACGAATATGCGTGGACTATTAATGATAATCCTTCTGTGTATATTACGCCCCCTAATCTTCCACGATTGTTCATAATATCTGAAAAACCAAATGAGTCAGAAATTTCATTATCTTCAGTTATATCATCTAGTTCTATTGTAAGGACTAAATTTGTCTTTTGACCAGCATATATACCCCCACCATATTCTGATATCTCTTGATTTGATGAAGTTATACTTTCAGTTGGAGCAGTACTACCATTCCCAAGTAAAGAAATTGTTTCTACTATTATATCTGCATATTCAAAATAGAAAGCACCTCCTTTAATTGCATAATTATAGTTCGCATAAGGATAAACAAGTGAAACTTGACTTTGCTTACTTTGACTACCAACTACTGCTATTGCTCCACCAAAATCAGCCCAGTTAGTAGAGAAAGTATAATCAAAAGTAGAGTTTAATGTTAAGTTTTGCCCGCCACCAACATAAACAGCACCACCATAACCACCAGTTGTTCCATTTACACCTGTGCTTTGTGCTTTATTATTTAAGAAATTAGTATTTGTTATTACAATTTCTCCACCATTTTCAACTGCAACTGCACCGCCAAAAAGGCTTCCTGCCCCTTGAATAGTATTATTTTCAAATTGACAAGCGTTAATATATACATTTGAATTATTTGCATATAAGAAAGCCCCATAAACATTATGTGTCCCATTAGTAACAATCCTATTATCTGAAATTATGCTACCAGTAACATTTACTCTACCATTTTGGACCCAAATTGCTCCAGCAGTTTTATTTTCTTCAATTAAACTGCCATTATTAAACATATTTGAAATATCAACGCCTGAGTTGATATTAATTGTCGCCCCATTAGCCTTAATAAAACTTTGAGCACTTATATTTCCGCCATCAAGATATAATTTATATGAATTCAGAGCGTTGAAAGATAGTGATGACCCAAGTCCCACGCTAAATATAACGCCTTGATAACTAGAAGACCTTTGAATTGTCTTTGACACACTTACACTTTCTTCATCAAGACTTACTGCAAAATTAAAGTTCTCTCCAATAACAACTTCTTGCGACAAATTAAATCTATTTGCTGTATTAATAATAACTACTTCAACAGAGCCCTTATCTTTTATTCTTTGTTCGTATCTATCTAAATCTTCACTTGTACTAATTCTTGCTGCCGCAAGGAGAGCAGTTTCAAGTGAACCAAAGTATTTATTATAATTACCATAGAAATTCCTAATAAAACTTTGAGCATTATCCCATTTAATATATAAGGATAAAACTCCATCTACAACATCATCTTGCCTAATAACTATATAATCTGCAACAACAGGATACCCATAAGTATTATCAAAATAAACTCCACTTGCATACATATTTTTTAAATAGAAATCGTCTAACTCTGGTATAACATAAGTTCCACCAAGAGTAGAAATTGTTTTCATGTATACACCATAGTTATCTGTTTCAAATCCTTCCTGACTTTCTGGCCCAAAATATGCATAATCTCTTGTAGAACCCTGTCCAACATATAGTTTGACCGTAACATTTGCTCTCTTCCATATTGAATAAACAGTTATTTCTGTTGGTGCACTTCCATAAGGACTAAAATCTCTCTCCTGTGTCAAAACATATTCTTGACCTTGTGATAAAGTACGACTTTGACTTTCTCCATTAGGAAAATCTATTCTCCATCCAGTAAATACCATATTTTGATCACTATTAGTCCAGTTGTCTATAATAGTCCCATTTTCACTCCCATCTCCTTTGACTGGGAATAAAATTGTGTCCCCATATTGAGCCGTAACAACTACATTTATTGAATTTGGACCACTCTCTGCATCAGGGTCGTTTGCAGATGATTTACTGATAAAAGTAAATGTTGTTGTAATAGGCTCCCAAATAGCATATAGCGTTTCGTTTTGAACACCTTGTAAATAGTAAATATTTCTAACATTGTTTTCGTCTGATGGGACAATCAAACTCTCAGCAGTCGTCTCCCCCTTCTCAACCGCTTCAATATAAGCATTATAATCTATATATGTATTAGACCAGCCAAGGAAAGTATAACCCCATTTTAAAGGTCCCCTATCATAACCATTGACTCTCTTTCCAGGTAAATATACATAATACCTACCATCATCATTTTTTGGTCTTGCTATCCCGTAAGGGTCTAGGATATCATCCCCATCTGCATCATTGCCATCTGTTATTTCAATATTGTCTAAATTATTATACAACCCACCATTTAAATTATAAGTAACAATAACTTCATCTATATGAGCATAAAGATAAATTATCTCATCATTTTGCCCTTGAACTAAAAGGAGAGTTCCTTCATCTGAATAAACACCAAAATCATCTCCCCAGCCACTAAAATTACTTGTTATTCCATCAATAGTTATTAAAGATAAATCATCTATTTCTTCTCCAAATCTCGTTTCAATGAGTAATGCTCTATTATTGACCTTTTGGTAAAAATGCGTATCTTCGCTATATGTCCCCCCAGCATCATAAGGAATAAATTCGCCTACATCAGTAGAACTATTGTATGAATAAACATAAACATCACTTTGTGTTGAGGCTTCTTCACTTGAAATTTCAACATAGCCATAATAAACATTGTTGTCTGTTATAATTGTAGACTTAAAGCCACTGCCAACTTGAAGCGTATTATTCATTCTACTATCAACAACAACATACCTTCTATTCCCAACCCATGGAGCATATAAAATATTGCTTTCATCACTTGTCCTATTAACCGTATGAGTTTCATCTTCAATGTCTAAGTCTATGTGATAATTTGAGAGAACAAATGGGTCATAAAGATTTGTTGATATAACAATTTCTGCATCTGAATATGAATATGTATAAATTTCATATTCATCTGCTATCCAAACCTGCCCATCGCTTGCTGTAATCTCACTCCCGATATTTAAGTTAACACTTCCACCATTTGCATCAATTATTACAAGCCTATCATTATAAATTGCATAAAACTCAAAAATATAATCAAATTCTCCGTCTTCATTTGGTGCTAAAATACTCTCTATTTGTTCATTAGTGCCAAGGTCAAGACTAAATAATTCTCCTTTAAGACAATACATATCATAATTATTTAACGACCAACCAGCAAGCGTATATGATATGTCTTCATCGTCAAAACTTATAGCGTCTTCCTGTGCATCAAAGTACTCGTCAATATAAAATCCTTGTTTTAAATCAGAATATAACACTTCTCCTTCAAGAGTATAATATCCTGTTTCATTATCAAAATTACTAAGTAATCCTGAACTATTATATTCTGACTTTCCACCAAGAAGATTAAAATGAATTCCAAAAGCCACTTCTTCCCATACTATTTGTAGTTCTATTGAGTTTGCACTAAAATCTTCTCCATCTATAAATCCTTGTGGTGCAAGACAGAAAACAAGTTCGTCGTCTGTATTGAACTCCATTACACCAAGCGTCTGACCTTCATACTTAAATCCAGCATACCTTAAATAAACATCTTTAAAAGTATAACTATTTATTGTTATTTGATTTCTATCAAGCAATTCTTGAATTGTACTACTCTCATCGTATGTAAACTTAACAGTTATTGAAGAACTCGCACCACTAGGTCCTATTATATTGTCCGTATTCAAATTATCACTAATTATAATATCATACTCATTTTGCTCCCAAATAGGATATAGGGTTACAATAGAGTCTTCTGTTATAAAATTATATATTTGAGGTGTTTCTGCTACCCCATCACTGAATAAGAAAGTATTTTCATCTGTCTGATTATTCAAATTAACTTCAAGACTCCAACCAGTTTGAGTCCATCCGTTTAATGTCATAGGTCCAGCAAGTGTACTTTCCTCTCCATAAACCATTGCCTGCGAAATAGAATCAACATTTGTAATATTACTACTTGCATTAACACTATACCCATTTTCAATTAAAGGCTTTGTCATTGAATAACTAACTATGTATGAGTTTGTGGACCAAACGACTGTAAAATATAAAACAAATGCTTGCCTTTCTTCGTTCCATAATTCGTTTAAATTAAGAGTTGATGAATTTATTCTATCAGTATTGAGTTCAAATTCATCACTAGCACCAAAAGTTTGGAACCCATTGACTGTTGCATCAAATTCTCCCTCTCCTGTGTAATTAACTAAATAATTATAACTATAAGAAAATCCTAAATTATAAGGTGAAGGTAAAGTTTCAAGTTCTACTACATCACCGACTTTCAAATTAGACACAACAAGATTTGTATTATTAACCCCTTCAAAACTTAAATTATAACCATTTGGGTTATCTCCAATCTCGCCTGAATATGAAGGCTCCCCTACAACATCTCCAATAATTCCACCTGTTGAGTCAATAATAATGCTAATGTCTTTGCTAACCCAACTTGCCATAAATTCAATGTTGAAATTTGGCATCGTAAATGTTCCATCTAAGACTTCAACATCTTCGCTTGTAAAACTATCAAATTCGTATAAAGGATAAGTCCTTCCTTCGTAACTATCTTCTTCGTGGATAGAATTCTCATTTGTTACTTCAAGCAAATCAACTTTATCCCCATATTTATATATAAGAGTAACAGTTTTTTCTCTTGAACCTTCTTCTGTAATGTAATATCCACTACCAAAATTATAAATTACACTATATTCTCTTGGCGCCCATACAGCATTAAAAGTATAATTTGTTCTAAACTCTAAATTAGATGTCTCTGGATTAAAGTCTGCATTTGCATCAAGTTGATACTCATTTCCAAACTCGTCAACTAAATGACTAAACTCATAGCCTATATCTCCATCAACTCTTTCTGATACTGAGAAGAAATCAGAAAGTTTTATAGTTTCGCCATAAGAAAAAGCATTTTCTATCTGCGTTATTGTGGAATTTTCAGGGTCTTGTGCATTATCATTTGCATCAAAGGTTAAGGATATGTCAACACCTTTCCATTGACAATATATTTTTATAGCACTATCAAGTATTATAAATGCACCATCATTTACATTGTAATTTGTACCATAAACATACTCTGCACCACCGGATTCATTAGAAGTAAACGCTTCAATATAATAATGATTTCTAGAAAAATCAAGGACTATTTCCGCATCTTCTTCATTTTCAGCAGAATAATTATATATTGTCTTATTTGCAGGGTCAAAAGTTATTAAATCTTCGTAAACGACATCAAAACTTATGTAATTTTCATCATCTTCACTCATGTTCGAGTAAATTTGTATTGTTATAATTTCAAGCCAATGTATATCAAAAACATAAGGCTGGGTATTATCACATCTAATAAATTGCCCACCTTCATACTCAAGCGTTCCTTCGCCAAGCGTATAATAATCAAAGACAAATCCTTCTCTTGCTAAATATTCTTCACTTGGCAAATTAAAGCCAAATTCATCTCCAAGCCCAATAAAAACTCTTAGCACAATGTTTGTACTATTTAGAACATAACTTTGTATTCTATTATCTTTTGTTGGGTCAAAAAACGCTTCTAAGTTTTCTTCCACACCACTATTGTAGAATGAACCCCCTTGAAGATTAATTCTTACTTCCTTAGTTTGTCTTGACCAAACCGCATATAACCTTAAAGTATAAACAATTACACCTTCTTCATTTCTCGTTTCATAAGTTAATGAATTATCAAAGATAATATTGCTATCACTAATTGGAACAACAGCATCACTTGTTGTTGCAAATCCATCTAAGTTAAAATATGTTAAGGTGTAATCAATGTCTGTTCTAAGCAAATAAGTATTGCCAAATTCAAGCCCCGAAACAGTAACCTCTTCTCCCACTGCATCGCTAGAATTCTTATCATATACCACCCTAACTTCACACCTTTCGTATACTGCATAAACCGTGCTTACAACATTTGGTACTGTATATAAATTTTCAGAATCATAAACAATTACGCTTTCATCATTTATTGATATTAAATTCCCGTCAACACTTGTTGACCAACCAATAAAGTTATATCCATAAAGACTTGGCATTATACTGCTTTGCATTAAAGTCTTATATTCACTATTTAAATCAACTTGCTCTCCATTGCTTGATTCAAAATAAATAGGATTACTTCCAAAATCACTACCATTATAATTTTTCATATAAATTCTAACTGAATTTTCAAGCCAAATTGAATCTAGTTGTATTCCCCCGTCAACAACAAGTTGATTAATATCTTGCGAACCATATCTCCACCCATTAGGGCTATAAACATCAGTATTCTTTAAATCAAAATAATAACCATTAAGTTCAGTTAAACTAAGTTCTATTCCACAATAAAACTCTATTGTAAAGGTATTTTCCGAACTTTCTATCATTTCAGGGCTATTTGGAGTATAATAGCCAGCAACCTCTTCATTGACAAGTGTATTATTAAATACTATATTTGTCTTCCATATTGCATACATAGTAAGCGAACTATTTGTTGTACTGCCATAAGTATCAATAATTTCTCTTGTTATTATAACTTCTTCTCCCACTGAAAATAAGAAGTCATTATTTAATATGTACCTATCACTAAATGTATAAGTACTTTTTGCTTTTAATTCATCGCTATTATTTGTGTAATAAAAACCTACGAGCGTGCAATTTTCTCTTCTAAGGTCTATTTCAGGAATATTAAATTTTGCTATATCTACACCTACTACTTCGTCATATACAACATCAACAATTAAATTACTAATTTCTTCTGTTGAAGTACCACCATTAGTATTAAACCCAATGGTTAATATTTCCTGCCAACTTGCATCAATTTGGGAAATTGTTTCTTGCCCATATAACTCATCATATTCCCCCGCAGTTCCACTAAATGTATATACATATCCCCTACCATCAACAATAGAAATATTTTCATCTTCATTTACACTAAAACCATCAAGTCTATATCCACTTCTATTTAAACCAAGATACGCAATATTTAAACCATTTCCACCATCTCTTATAACACTATATCTTACCTTATATACAAAATAATATTCATTATTTTCGTCTCTATAAAGTTCAGCCCCATAATCAAAATAATTTTCCCCACTTAGTGCATCCCAATTTCCACCATTTAAATTAATTCTAACATCATAAACAACTTCTTCCCATCTTATATTTAAAATAATCTCATCAGGAGTCTTATGAGTTGTGTCATCATCGGTAATATCGTCTTCTGCTATAAATCCACCTATTTCTCCCCCTTCAACCGTTGCAAAAACAAGCGAATCATCAAGTTCAAATTCTCTTTGATAAATTTGTTCTCCAATTCTGTAATAATAGTAAATATTTGCTATTTGCTTATAATAATTTGCCACTGTGTCTTCATACTTTGACCTAAAGGTCTCTTGGTCTAAACCTATTAATTCCGCAATAGAATAAGTTTCTCCATATTCAATATTTTCAACTACTTTTGTCGAATTTACATTTTCTTCGTCAATTACTCTTATTGAGTATTTTGTTCCTTCCCAAACAGCATTAAAGGTTATGTCGTCAGTTAAGACTACAGTATCCCCAACTTGTGAATCTCCCAAAACTTCATTATTCCAGTGGCTAAATGTTCTTCTGTCAACATAAAAACCTAAGTCATCTTCTCCATTTGGCATGACAAGAGAATATTCGCTACTAATATCTTCAAGTGGAACATCAAGAGAATTATCTCCCGTATAAGTTGAACCTAAATGCCATGACGCACTTGCTGGCGTTGTGCCTTCGGTAGAAATAAAGGTAACATTTAACTTCCACTTAGTATATAACCTATAAATATAGTAATCTTGCCCTTCTACTTCAATCATGTTGTCATTTGGATTTGGAATATCAAGTATAATCTCATTATTTTCAGTTTCAGCATTAATATACCTTGCACTATCATAATCAAAAATGTAGTCTATTTCTCTACCAATTTGCTGCGGATATCTTCCATTTGCCTTAGTTATAACAAATTGATTGTTAACAGCCATTCCACTGGCATATGCACCAGTTACCACATCGTCAAAATAAAGTTCAACCCTAACATCTTTATATCCCCAAGTAGCATCAAATACAAGTTGTGAAATTTGGCTTTCTTCATCTACTCTATAAGAAGTTGTATAAGTTTCCCCATTTCTATCCCAACCATTAAATTTATAATATTTGTGCGCTTCAAATGTATTTTTTGGCAAAGCAAAGTTTGTTTTATTTGTAACATAAAAACTACTTGGAGCACTTCCTCCTACCTGATAAATACCATCTGTATCGCCTTCTTCAAAGCAAACTTCAAACCACATTGCATAAAGTTGAACATCAACTGAGAAAACATATTCTTGACGGCTATCCCCTGTTACAATTTCATAAGCATCTCCACTTTCAGATGCGTTATATCTTGAAAAGTTGTACTCATCGCCAAATTCTTTACCAGTTAAAACAAAAGTATTATCCCTATCAACATAAACCACCCTTTCATCATTTCTTTCTCCGTCAAGATACAAAGTTATGCTATACGCCTTTGTCCAAACAGCATAAAGAGTAAGTTCGTTTTCAACTACAATTTTTTCAGTCTCATAATCGTAAATTACCTGTGCATCGACATTTCCATCTGTTGCCCATCCTTCAAGATAATAACCCACTCTTTCAATATCACTTGAAATTAAAGAAATTTCACTTCCATAAGGGACATCTTCTTCAACATACGAATCCATTGACGAAGCCCCATCATCTCTATTCTCATAAGAACCACCATTTAAAACATATGTAATATCATATAAACACTCAGTCCAATTTGCATAAATTTCATTAAATAGGCTATTTATAGTAAAAACTTGCAAAGTCGAATCATCAATTTCCACCCCTTCACTATCAACCCATGATAAGAACAAGTATCCTACTCTATTAAAGTTTATACTTGCTATCATTTGAGAAGTTGCTCTATTATAAAATTCGCCATGTAATAGAGTTTCATTATTCACGAACTCATTGTTATAAGAAAGTCCAACTGATGAACCATAAGGCACAGTTATAGACTCTATAACTTCATTCTCTCCTTCCATATACCCATGAATAACAAAATTTACATCTTCCCCTTCCCAAACAGCATCTAATTCTATATTTGCATCAAAAGATATATCTGTTTCGTTAATTATGTATTCACTTCCTGAATTATGACTCCCATAACCAAGAGTATAATTTATTAATGTATAATGATTTCTATCAAAACTTGGCAAGAAAATACTTGCACCCGCCAAAAGATTAGTAATCGTAATCCTTCTAAGTGCCTCATCAAAAAGAATTTCAATATTGTCAATATTATCGTAAACATATCCTTCGTCAATATTAAGGTCAATACTGAGTAACTCTTCAAGTAAAGAAGAATCTATTTCTGCGACATCTAAATCGTCATCATTAATATCGATATAAGTTTCATTAACTTCTTTTCTATAAACAGCATAAAGCACAATGCAGCCTTGTTCTGCATTGTAATATGGAGAATCTACTCCTCCTTCAAGTGGAGTATCTAAACTTAGCGTAAGCCCACTTAAATCAGGCTCTGTATTAAATCCAATTAAAGCGTATCCATCTTTTTCTATAAGTTCCATGTAGTTTTGAGCCCATTCTCCGACTGGTCTTGAAACACCTACAGACACCTCAGTTTCAACTAGCCCCCCTGTTGAACTGTAATCCGTATATATTCTAAGGTCTGTCATGTATTGGTCCCAAACGGCATAAAGAGTAATTTTTGTATTATTACTTAAAAAAGTTCTATTAATATTTCTTATTTCTCCATAAGATATATATGTATTTGTTGTCCCAAAAGCAGGATTAATTGTGCCTTCTTCATCAAGTGTTGGTGGCACTAATGACCAGCCTAAAAACTCATGATTCTTAGGAACATACCAACTACCCACTTCAATATAATTCTGAAAAGTATAATCTGCCCCATAATTTATTTTATGAGATATTTCTTGGTTAACAAAATCTCCTTCATTAAATTCGCCACTTGCAAAATCATATTCGTCTTTTATGCTTAATAAATTAGAATTAAAAAGTATTTCAACCTGTTTTGGCTCTACTCCAATAACAACAATACTATCTCCACTTGGAGTAGGAATCTCATCCTGCGTTGAATAAACTTGGTCATCTCCTAGAATAGTAAATGTTGCATAATTATAGTAATTTTTTATAAATTGTGAAAAAGACGCAGTTGTTACATCATTTATTTGCCCAACTATTTCTGATGTAGATATGTTAAACCCAAGCGCATTTGAAATATTGTCATATTTATCTGAAGTAAAATTCTCAAGTTCACCCAATAAACTTGAAATGTCTATTGTTTCAGAATAATACTCTGTTGTTACATCTGTCAGATATATGTATTGAGATAGATTAGGGCTATAAACATTTGGGATAACAAAAGTTGTTGTAATCTCAGTTGCCGTATACTTAGCGTATAATGTAATATTACTTCTTAAAGCAGAAGGAACATAATCTCTCCCATCTTTATAAGTCCAGCCTTCAAAATGCAATAATAAAACCCCGTCATTACTGTATATATCTTGTGGAACTGGTGCTGTAAATATAGCCCCTTCTGTTACAGTTTTCTCTGGTATCTCAACTGGCCAATCAACAAAAGTAACAGTATATTCTCTATCTGGCGCAAGAAAAATTCCAAGCACTATTCCACCGCAAGCAAGAAATACTAAAATGACTATAAGTAATGCAATGTTTTTTCTTTTTTTAGATTGTGGCTTTTTTTCTTTTGCTAGTTCATAATGAGCAAGTTTTTCATCCGCTTGTTTTTCTTTTTCAATATTTTGTTCTGAAATATTTTGCAAATTTCCGCCAACACTACTTGGATTTACATTGTTGGTTTTAATTGGAGGAACTCCTTGGAAGCCTTTTGTTGCATCCGTTTTTATTGGTGGAGCACCTTTTATAGGAGGAACTCCACGAAAACTACCAGATGGTTTTTGCGTAAAGTTGTCTTGACTACTTTTATCGGCAAAAGAATCTCCGCCAGGTGTTGACGAAGTATTTTGCGAAGTAGTATTAAGACTAGATGTCTCTTTAAAATTAGACTCTGGCTTATTATTCTCCTTATTGTTATCCATACGAGTTTCCTCCTTAGTATTATTGCTCTTTGCAAAAAAAATATTTTTATTCTAGGAAATTTTGCTAAAAAATTTTAAAAAAAATTAAAAGATTTTCTTTACAAAGGCAGTACAAAATTTTACATAAAAATAATATCATATTTTATATTTATTTCCAAACAAAATAACCCCTTTTTTAAAGTTTTTTATATATAAAAATAAATAATTTTTTTGACTAAAATTTGACCAAATAGAAGTTGTTAACAATTTACATAGTTTTGTTGATAACTTTATTTTTGATTATGTATTTTACTAACATTAAATCCCCAATTAAAAACTGTTAAAAAAATAATTTTATAGTATAAAATAGACCAATCAGTCGGAATTTAATTGCTTAACAAAAAACCTGAGATGTAGATATTTAAAGGGAAATAGCGTATTATCTAAATATATAAAACTCCGACTAAGCGTTCTTTTTTAACAGTATTTATTTTATTCAAAGATTAATAATGTTAAAAAATCTTAATAATCATGTAATAGATATTAAACCTATACAAAAAAACATAAAAATAATATAAATTGATAAAAAAAAATAAAAATTAAACTTTAAAAATAAAAAAACATTAATAAAATTTTGTAAATTTTTATTCAAAAACGGCTTGACAAAATTTTAAAATTGTTACATATAATTACTTATAGTTTTAGATTCTATAAAACAAAGAAAAAAGTCTATAATAATTAAAATTTAATTATGTAATTTTATCAATAAAAAATAATTATTGCATAATAAATACATACCTAACTGCATTTATTTCATAAAGGCTTTTTATTTTATGTTTTATAAAAAGTTTTATAAATAACTTATTAAAATAAAAGTTATATAAATTAAAAGGACATTGAAATGATAAAAAAATTAGCAAAATCAATACGAGAATACAAAACTCCTTCCATACTTACTTCATTTTTTGTTTTTCTTGAAGTAGTGCTTGAAGTCTTAATCCCATACATTATGGCAGACCTTATCGATAAAGGTATTTATGGGGAAAGCATGGGAACAATTTTAAAACTTGGGTTAATTCTTACATTAATGGCTTCTCTATCTCTAATTTTTGGTTTTTTATCTGGGGCATTTTGTGCAAAAGCAAGTTCAGGATTTGCAAAAAATTTAAGAAAGGATATGTTTGACAAAATACAGACTTATTCTTTCTCTAATATAGATAAGTTTTCGCCTGCTGGACTTGTAACAAGACTTACAACTGATGTAAATTTTATTCAAAATGCTTATCAAATGATTATTAGAACAGCAATTCGTGCACCTATTATGCTAATACTTGCAATGTCGCTTACTTTTACAATCAATGTTACCCTTGCCTTAGTTCTTTTAGTTGCAGCCCCTATACTTGCCATTGGTTTATATTTTATTTTAAAAAATGTTCATCCAAGATTTAAAAAAGTAATAAAAGAATATGACGACTTAAATAAAGTAGTTCAAGAAAATGTAAGAGCCGCTCGAGTTGTCAAATCTTATGTTAGAGAAGATTATGAAATTCAAAAATTTGAAAAGGTCAGTAATCAAATTTATGTAGATTATTCAAAGGCAAGAAAAATGCTCGCTCTCACTTCCCCACTTATGCAATTTGTTATGTATGCTTGTATGATTTTTATTGCTTGGTTTGGCGCTGAAATAATAGTTAGTAGTGGAGGTAGCCAACTAGAAACAGGTGAATTAACAACCCTATTTTCATATATTATGCAAATATTAATGTCTCTTATGATGCTATCTTTTATTTTAGTAAGCACAACTATTGCTAGACCATCAGCCGAAAGAATTATTGAAATACTTGAAGAAAAACCTTCAATTACTAATCCTGAAAACGCAATTACGAAAGTTAAAAATGGGGATGTTGACTTTGAAAATGTGTCATTTAGTTATACAGGAGACATTTCAAAATTATGCTTAAAAGATATTAATTTACATATCAAATCTGGGCAAGTTATAGGGATTCTTGGCAATACAGGAAGTTCAAAAACAACTCTTATTTCACTTATTCCAAGGCTCTATGACGCTACAAGTGGAAAAATACTTGTTGGCGGAAAAGATGTCAAAGAGTATGACCTTGAAGTCCTTAGAGATAGTGTTGCAGTAGTTCTTCAAAAAAATGTTCTTTTTTCTGGTACAATTACTGAGAATTTAAAATGGGGAAATAAAAATGCAACAATGGACGAGATAAAACATGCTTGTAAAGTTGCATGCGCAGATGAATTTATTGAAAAGATGCCTGACAAATATGACACCTACATAGAAGAAGGGGGTACAAATGTAAGCGGCGGTCAAAAACAAAGACTTTGTATTGCAAGAGCACTACTTAAAAAGCCAAAAATTTTAATTCTTGACGATTCAACAAGTGCGGTTGATACAAAAACAGACACTTTAATTAGAAAATCTTTTAGAGAAGAACTCCCAAAAACAACTAAAATAATTATTTCTCAAAGAGTATCTAGTATTCAAGACGCGGACTTAATACTCATTATGGAATCAGGAAAAATAGTAGATATGGGCACTCATAGTGAACTTTTAAAATCAAGCGAATTATATAAAGACCTATATGAAAGCCAAACTAACAAAAGGAGGAGCAAATAATGAAAACAAAAATTACAAATAAAAAAAGAACTTCTATGTCAACACTTAAAAGGCTCCTTTCTTATATAACAAAAAAACATAAATTTAAATTTGTTATAGTTTTATTTTGTATTCTCATATCTTCCCTAACAACTGTTGTATCTTCCTTATTTATAAAAGTTGTAATTGACGACTACATTACCCCAATGTTATCAACAGGTGTTGAAAACTTTTCAGGACTACTCTCTACAATTGGAATTATGGCAATTATATTTGGCGTTGGAATAATTTCAACCTATACCTATAATTTCTTAATGGTTATAATTTCAGAAGATATTTTAAGAGAAATTCGAAATCAAATGTTTTCAAAAATGCAACGATTACCCATAAGATACTTTGACACTCACACACATGGAGATATAATGAGCCACTACACAAATGATACGGACTCTCTTGAATCCATGATTAGCCAAAGTATCCCACAAATTATATCTTCTATTATAACTATAATTGCTGTATTCTGTTTTATGTTTTATTTAAGCATATATCTCACTCTTGTTGTCCTATTTTTCTTATTACTTATACTTATCATCACTAAAAAACTCGGTAAAAAAAGTAGTATGTATTTCATTGCTCAACAACAAGCAATAGGAACGACAACTGGCTTTATTCAAGAAATGATAAATGGACAAAAAGTAATTAAAGTATTTAATCATGAGAAAGAAACAATTGACAATTTTAATGTTTTAAATGATGAACTTTGCTATAACGCAAATAAAGCAAATAAATATGCAAATATTTTTATGCCAGTTATGTCAAACATAACAAATCTTCAATATGTATTTTTAGCAATCGTTGGCGGAATACTTCTTGTAACAAATACACCAAATTTAACAATACTTGGATTAAGCGCTATTAGCGTTGGGATCATAGCATCATTTCTTCAACTCGGTAGAGCATTTACTCAACCCATAAGTCAAGTTTCTCAACAGGTAAACTCAATTATTGTTGCACTTGCCGGAGCTGAGAGAATATTTAACCTTATGGATGAAAACCCAGAAGTTGATAGGGGAATTGTAACTCTTGTAAATGTTATAAAAGATAAAGACGGAAAATTAATTGAAACTACTGAAAAAACAAATATGTGGGCATGGAAAGACCCAAGAAATAAAAAAGATGAACAACTTATACTTCTTCGTGGTGATGTTAGATTTTTTGATGTTGACTTTGGTTATTCTAGTGATAAAGTTGTTTTA
The DNA here is from genome assembly GCA_944383405.1 of uncultured Clostridia bacterium. Classification (GTDB taxonomy): domain Bacteria; phylum Bacillota; class Clostridia; order Christensenellales; family UBA1242; genus UBA7862. The sequence goes on along the minus strand of CALWPL010000005.1, from coordinate 20,588 downwards.
CATAATATTTCATTATATGCAAAACCAGGACAAAAAATAGCATTTGTTGGAGCAACTGGGGCTGGGAAAACTACCATCACTAATCTCATAAATAGATTTTATGATATAGCAAATGGCAAAATAAGATACGACGGAATAAATATCAATAGAATAAGAAAAGACGATTTAAGACGCTCAATAGGAATGGTTCTTCAAGACACAAATCTTTTTACAGGAACAGTCAAAGAAAATATACGATATGGCAACCTTGACGCTACTGATGAACAAGTTTTTGAAGCAGCAAAACTTGCCAATGCTGACGACTTTATTCAAAGATTGCCACAAGGTTATGACACAATGCTAGAAAGTGATGGTGCAAATCTTTCGCAAGGACAAAGACAACTACTTTCTATCGCACGGGCAGCAGTAGCGAATGCTCCAGTTATGATTCTTGATGAAGCAACATCAAGTATTGATACCCACACTGAAAAACTAATTCAAGATGGAATGGACGCCCTAATGAAAGGAAGAACAGTGTTTGTCATTGCACACAGATTGTCAACCGTTCAAAATTCAAATGTTATAATGGCCCTTGAAAATGGAAGAATAATTGAAAAAGGTACACATGAAGATTTGATTGCTCAAAAAGGAAAATACTATCAATTATATACAGGAAAATTTGAGTTAGAATAAAATGTTAATTACTTATAATCTAGTTTTATTAATTTAAACTTTAATCTTTTTCTACAAAATTACAAATTGATTTTTATTATAAAACTTATAATCCGCAAATTATATTTACACAAAAAAAATATCTCTTTTTTCTAAGAGATATTTTTTTATGAAAAACTAAATACAATATAATCTTATTCTGCCGAAAGTTGAGTTACATCTTCATCTTCCCCAACTCTCCTAATAGATAAACCTATTCTCTGTTTCTCTAAATCAATATTAATAACTTTAACCTTAACAATATCGCCGACCGATAACTCTTCGCTTGGGTGTTTAATATATCTATCACATATTTCAGATATATGAACAAGTCCATCTTGGTGAACGCCTATATCAACAAATGCTCCAAAGTCTATGACATTCCTAACTGTCCCACGCAAAACCATTCCGACTTTTAAGTCTTCAATGCTTAAAACATCACTTCGAAGTTCTGGTTTTGGAAGTTCGTCTCTTATATCTCTGCCAGGTTTTAGTAGTTCCTTTACAATATCATCAAGAGTTGGAACACCTATTCCGCATTGTTTTGCAACATCTTCTTCCCCTTTTGCACCAATTAGTCGTGGAAGATTTTGCACATTCCCCTCTTTTACATCTACATCTGTCATATTAAACATTTTTAACAACTTTTCAGTCGCTTGATAACTCTCAGGATGAACGCCTGTATTATCAAGAATATTTTTCTCATTTGGAATTCTTAGGAAACCAGCACATTGAATGTAAGCCTTTTCTCCTAATTTTTTTACTTTTAAAAGTTCATCTCTATTAGTAAACTTTCCATGTTCCTTTCTATAATCAACTATGTTTTTTGCAATACTTGAATTGAGCCCTGAAACATGTTCAAGTAATTTATATGACGCCGTATTCAAATCTACACCAACAGAGTTAACACAATCTTCAACAACTCCATCAAGTACGGTTGTCAATCTTTTTTGTGGCATATCATGTTGATATTGACCAACTCCAATTGATTTTACATCAATTTTAATGAGTTCAGCAAGTGGGTCTTGAAGCCGTCTTGCAATACTTACTGCACTCCTTAAAGATACATCATAATCAGGAAATTCTTCTGCCCCAAGTTTTGAAGCGCTATAAACACTTGCCCCCGCTTCATTTACAACCATATATTGCACTTTCCTAGAAAGTTTTTTAATTAAGTTACTTACAAAAATTTCACTTTCTTTACTAGCAGTTCCATTACCAATTGCAATAGCGTCAACCTTGTCCTTTAAAATTAAATCTGTTAATATTTCTTCGGATTTTTCAATCTGATTATGTGGTGGAGTAGGATAAATAACCGTTTTATCAATTACATTACCATTTTCATCAATAACCGCCACCTTACATCCTGTCCTATACGCTGGGTCAAGGCCAAGAATTATTTTGTCTTTTAAAGGTGGCTGCATAAGTAAAGGTTTAAGGTTTAATTCAAACATTTTAATTGCTTGTTCATTTGCAGTATCTGTAAGAGTCGTTCTTAGTTCTCTTATAAGAGAAGGTAAAATCAGCCTTTCAAAACTATCCTTTATTGTATTTGTTAAAAATTCTTCAAACCTTCCATTTTTTATTAAAACTTCATCACAAATTATTTCAATACACCTGTCATTATTTGTTTCAACATCCACCTTTAAGCACTCTTCTCTCTCGCCCCTATTAATTGCAAGAATTCTATGACTTGGAATTTTATTTACTGGCTCCTTATAATTTTCATATGTTTGATAAACTAAATACTTTTCGCCAGGTTTTAGCGTTGTTACAATTTGAGCAGAATTAAAAATAAACTCCCTTAAAATCTTCCTTATTTCTGCATTGTCAGATATCATTTCTGCAATTATATCAGACGCCCCTGAAAGTGCAATTTCAGTACTTGTTACTTCTTTTTCTTCATTTATAAATTCTTTTGCAATTTCTTCAAGTTCACGCTTATCTTTTTGAGCATAGATAATTTCTGCAAGTGGCTTCAAGCCCTTTGCTTCTGCAATAGTAGCCCTTGTTTGTCTCTTTGGTCTAAAAGGTCTATAAATATCTTCAAGTTCTGTAAGCGTTAACGCCTTATCTAATTTATCCATTATTTCTGGCGTCATTTTTTCTTGTTCAGTAATGAGTTTGACAATTTCTTCTTTTCTCTTTTCAAAGTTTCTCAAATATTCAAGCCTGTCAGCAAAATCTCTAATTACTTGGTCATCACAACTGCCATGCATTTCCTTTCTGTATCTTGCAATAAAAGGAACAGTACATCCTTCATCTAAAAGTGTAATTATATTATTTGCATAATCTTGTCTTATATTAAATTCTAAACTTAATGCTTTTACTATATCCATCTTAAAAACTCCTTAAATTAACTTAATCTTATGTGCTTCAAGATAATATCTCTTTTCCCTTGCTTCCCCTATTGAAAATGTTTTTCTTGGAAGTATTCCATGTTTTAAAACATATTCAAAAAGTTGATTCTTGTCAAGCGTTGGAAGAGTAATTCCAATGGACTTTTTATCTCTTGCGCAAATTTCTTTTAGCGTTTCAAAGCCATGAATGTAGTCGACTGTCATTTCTATTTCTTTTGATAAAAAATTGTCAATGTAATCTTGTACCATTTGTATGGCAAGTGGAGTATTTGATGGCAAATCGTATTCAAAGGTTTTATCTCCAACTATAATTTGCTGAGTTATATATTCTTCACTGCTCGCCTTTCTTCTATTTATCTTTGCAAGTTTTATCAGTCCTTTAACAAACTTTTTCCACTTAACATTTTTTACAAGTCTATGAATAGGTTTAAATTCTATCCCTTCATCATGAATATTTATCGCTTCGACAAGTGCAAATCTCGCTGGATGAGACATTTTAACTTCATCACTTAAATTTTTCTTTATCTTATCCCAATGCTCTTTTGCCGTCTCCAAACTATGATTGCCATCTCCGACAACAAAAAGTATTGGTATGTCGCTGTCAAAAGTCCTTTTAATGTAATCAGGAGCAAGAAGTCTATCAAATTCGGCAATTACTTCATCGACATCTTTAATTTGCCAACCAGTTAAATGACCGCCACCCATATTTAAATTAAAATCGTAGAGTTTATTTAACCTATCTCTATTTTGAAATAATTTTTCTGCTATTAATTGTTCTCTATCATCATACAAAAGAATAATGTGTGGTAATTCAAAAATCGCATCTTTTCTAACTTCAAGTCTTGGTGGTATTTTTTCAACTATTGTACCTTCTGTTGCCTTAATTAAAGAATGTGCATCTGAATGAAAATTGTATTCTTCAAGGTCTACATTTAACATAATCCCTAATCGCTTTTCATGATTTTGTGTAGACCTATTAACTAAAATCATACTTGCCCCAATATCTACTAAAAGCCTATTTTTAAAATATGAAAGCATTGTTTCATTTATAGCCTTTATTCTCTCTGTATTATCTCTACTAAAATAAATTTCTGGCAAAATAAGTTTAAAAGTCGTTGGACTATCACTAACATAATTCTCAACAGTCTCCCAATACTCTTTATCATGTGAAAACTGTCCCGCAGCAATCACTGACCACTTAGATAAATCAAGTTGTATCCTAGGTAAATAAATATGTTGCTTTTTAATTACTGACATCTACTTTCTCCTTATTCTGCAAAAAATTTTAAAATAAAAATAACTTATTGATAATTATCTATCAATAAGTCGTTAGTTAATTTCTTAAAATCTTCCTTAATACAAACGACAAAAAACTAATTTTGCTATGAGCAAAAACATTTGTTAATATTAAATTTTTGTTGTTCTCTATCATAAAAATCGTTGTATCAAAGGAATTCATTTAGCACTCCAATGCTAGCATTATATCACAAAAAACTTAATTATTAAAACGATTTAACAAAATTTTTAAATTTTATAGCAATTAATTTTAAGCACCAAATATCTCACTTATTTACATCAAGTCCTGTCGAGCCAAATCCACCGCCACCACGCAAAGTTTGACTTAAACTATCTGTAATTTCATAGTTTAAATGTTCTACTTTATTTATAACCATTTGAGCAATCTTTTGGTGTTTTTCAACCTTATAATCCTGCTTCCCAACATTCATTAATATAACCCCAATTTCTCCCCTATAATTCTCGTCTATTGTACCAGGACTATTTAGACAAAAAATTCCTTTGTTTAACGCAAGTCCACTTTTACTTCTAATTTGGGCTTCATATCCCTTTGGAAGTTCCATACTAAATCCTGTTTTTACAAGTGCCCAACTATTTGCTGGAATTAATTTTTCTTCGTTACTATATATATCCATCCCAGCATCTTCTTTATGAGCATAGTTTGGAATAATTGCATCATTATCTTCAAACTTAAATTTTATTATATTTTGCATATTTCTTCTCCCATTGTAATACAAAATTTATAAACTATCTACAAATCTCTTTGACAATTCTATCATTTTATCAACTTCTAAAGTGCTAAATTGTTCACATACAAGCCTTAAAAGATTTTCAGTTCCACTAAATCTAATGAGAAGCCATGACCCGTCTTTAAAATAATATTTAAATCCGTCAAGTGTTCCCGTTTTTACAATCTCCTTGTTAAAATTAGGCGTCATTTTTTGAAGCACATTTATGATTTTTTTCTTATCTTTTACTTTAAATGACACTTCTTTATAGTACATATTATAAGAAACTTCTTTTTTCATGTCCTTAATTATTTCTGAAAGTGGTTTTTTATAATAATTTACAATTTCAAGAAGTAGTGCATATACGACAAGACCATCTTTTGTATAAACATCTCCACGAATTTCAACTCCACTATTTTCCGCTCCTATTAAAGCGTTTGTATCAATCATTTTTTGACTTATATATTTAAACCCTATTTCAGTCTCGTATAACTGAACATTAAACTTTTCACATATTTTATCTGCGAGCAAAGAAAAAGAATAATTTTTAACAAAGCCACCTTTTAACCCCTTTTCCTTTATTGCAAAATAATATAGTAAACACGCAAGTTCATTTCCTGCATAATAATTTCCTTTTTCATCAAAAACCGCTACCCTATCTCCATCTCCATCAGTTGCAAAAGCAAAATCAACTTTATTTTTTAAAGCATATTTTTTATATTCTTCTAAATTATCTTCATTTGGAATTGGTCCTGTTAAGTTAAATAATGCATCTCGCTTGGAATTAACTATTTCAACATCTAACTTTAACTTTCTTTTTAATTCTTCAATACTACAAAGACTAGAACCATTCATTACATTAAATAAAGTTTTAAGTTTTATATCTTTTTTATATTTCATTAAGGAAACAATATTTGCTACATATTCTTTTGAGTAATCGACAAATTCTATAAGATTATTTTTTACCCCTTCGTCAAAATCAATTAAATTATATTTTTTAATTTTTGGAAGGTATTTTGTATATAAATTTTCTATATACAACTCTAAATCTTGACCATTTTTTGAAAAAATCTTAACCCCATTATACATATACGGATTGTGGCTTGCTGTAATCATAATAGTAATATCGTTTCCAGTGTATTTCCCAACAAAACTCATAAGTGGAGATGAAACGCTTGTTTTTGTAATCTTAACTTTTATATTATGCCATGCAAAAACTTGGCTTGCCCACTTTGCAAAAATTTCAGACATAAACCTGTTATCATATCCAATGACAACTTCTCGCTTAAATTTTTGCTTTTCTATAATTTTACAAGTACACTCAATTATTTTACAGACATTGTCCTTAGTGAACTCATCAGCAATTATTCCCCTAAACCCAGAAGTTCCTATTTTCATCATATTCTGCGTAAGTCTCCTTTTGTTCCATTTTACCATATTATACTTTTATTAGTTCTATTTTCAAAATGTTTTTACTTAACTAAATATATATAATAAAATTCACTTGCACTTTTATAAATTTTTCTATAAAATAATAGTCAGAATTTTAGGAGTAAAAAGATGGATATTTTTAAAATTGTTTGTATAATTCTTGGAATAGTATGTGTGCTACTAATCTTAGTTTTAATTTTTATCAATCATAAGTACTCAAAAACTATTCGTGGAATGAAAGAAAGAGAAGTAGATGATGTCTCAACAAAGCATGGTGTCAGATATACCATTGACCAAACAGTAGTTGATGAGGACGGAAACACAAATATTTCTTTATCTCAAAAAGATGTCGTATTAATTCCAAATGACACCCAAATTGTTGGCATAAAAAACAAAGTAAAGCCAGGAAAATACACGCTACTTGCCACCAATCCAAATGAAGAAAGTTTTAACATAAGAATCGGCTCTTATGTTAAAGAATACTCTCACAACCAAAGTATTGTTCTTGGAGAAAGTCAAGAAATAACTGCTATAAATTGCAGTGTAATTTTAAGATAATTTTTTGAAGGAGAAAAATAAAATGGGATTATTTAGTTGGTTTAAATCACAACTTTTAAAAAATATTGACTGGACTGACCCAAGTCAAAACACAATGGTATATAAATTCCCTATGGAAGGTCGGGAAATTATGATAGGGTCAAAACTTACTGTAAGAGAATCTCAAGTTGCTATTTTTATGGTAAAAGGTAAAATTGCAGATGTTTTCATGCCTGGCATACATACACTTATTGTAAATAACTTGCCAATATTATCTTCTTTACTTGCTTGGCCAAGGGGATTTAAATCTCCTTTCACAGCAGATGTCTTTTTTGTAAACACAAAACAATTTACTAATCAAAAATGGGGTACTACAAACCCAATTGTTATGAGAGATAAAGATTTTGGCTCTATTAGAATTAAAGGCTATGGTAGTTTTGCCTTTAAAGTAAAAGACGCAAAATTATTCTTGCAAGAAGTATTTGGTACAAATTCACTATTTACAACAGAAAGTATTGTTTCTTACTTAAAAAGTATTCTTGTTTCTGGTATTTCAGACACGATAGCAGAAAGTAAAATTAGTGCCCTAGACCTTGCTTGCAACTTAATGGAATTTAATAAACTTGCAAAAGAACAAATTAATAATCAATTTAATGCAATGGGACTTGACTTAACAAACCTTGTTATAGAAAACATATCCTTCCCTGAACAAGTTGAAAAAGCGATTGACACTCAAACTTCAATGGGTGTTTTAAGAAATAATATGGATACCTATGTAAAATATAAGTCAGCAGAAGCCATTGGAGATTTTGCCAAAAATCAAGGTATAGGTGGACTTGGTGCACAACTAGGTACAGGCATGGCAATAGGAGACATGATAAGAAATACCTTATCAAGTACTAATTCAACAAATTCAAATAAACAAAACGACTCATCTCCACAAAAAGCAGTAAAATTTTGCCCAAATTGTGGAGCAAAAAATACCAAAAGTGCTAAATTTTGCGTAGAATGTGGTTCAAAACTTGGTTCAGATGTCAAACCAACTTGTCCTAAATGTGGAGCAGAATTAAATGCTCGTGCCAAATTTTGCCCAGAATGTGGTACAAAAATAAAATAAATGTGATAGCAAATTGCTATCATTTTTTACAACTTTATAGCAAGGAGATAATATGATTACTTCAACAAAATGTAAAAATTGCGGTGGTCAACTTGTATTTGATGTAGATAGCCAAAAATTACAATGCACGCATTGTTCTTCCCTTTTTCAAATTGAAGAAAGCACAAAAAAACTTGAAAAAGAATTACTCACAAGTCAAAGTTCAATAAAAGAAAGTGAAACAGAATACACAGAGTATACTTGCAATACTTGTGGCAGACAACATGTTTCATCAACAGATACTCCCCTTACAAGATGCCCATCATGCGGGGATGCAAATTTAGTAAAAACTTTAAAGGTTGATTTTATACCTGATGGAATTGAAACCTTCAAAATTAACAAACAAACAGCAGTAAATAAACTTGTTTCTTGGCTTGGGCGTCAAAGATTTACTCCAAATAACTTAAAAAAATTAGCAAAAAATGAAAGTTTAACAGGAGTTTATATCCCGGCATATATTTATGATTTTACAACAAATTCAAACTTTTCAGGAATAGGACTTAAAGCACATAGAACAAGAAACGGACATGTCTCATATTCAAGACATCCTTTTAGAAAAAATAGAATTGATAAATTTGTGGATTATCTAGAAAGTGCCAGCCCATCAATTTCATCAAACAAATTGCGAGCACTTGGGCATTTTACTACATCAGACATTTTAGTTTATAGAACAGAATACTTATATGGATGGATAGGAGAAGCCGTAAAAGTTGACTTGCATGACAGTTCAAAAAATATGCAAAGAGATGTCTCCTATGATTTATCAAGAACTATCAGAAATTCCCTTCCTTATGATAGAATTGAAAATTTCTCTTGTAACACAAATTTTTCTGATATAAAATACGCCTATGTATATCTACCTGTTTATAAAGGGACATATAAATACAATTCAAAAAGTTATACATACTATGTAAATGGAGAAAATGGTCGAGTAACAGGAAGCACCCCAAAATCAAAATGGAAAATCTTCTTTACCTTCCTTGGAGTACTTGCTGTTGTAGGTGGGCTAATTTATCTATTTTCTCAATTATAATGCTTCACTTTGTTAAAATATCGTTACAAAAAAACTAACAATAAAATAAGTTAATTTTTATAAAACACATTAAAAATACTTTACAATAACTTAAAAATTATTATCCCTTTTAAAACTTTAAAAAACACCACAAAAGTGTGGTGTTTTTATTAAACTGCTTCCATATCTTTTTCTTTTTTAAACCCTTTTGCTAAATTGTCTGTTAAATCAATTAAATTATCATCGCTAACTGGTTCATAAATATCTTGAGAAAAAATATTTTCGCCTTCGTTTGAATACCCAAAAATTGAACTATATACCTTTTTTTCTTCTGGTTCTTTTACTCTCACTGCAACAAAAATTTCATCCTTATTTTCTTTTGCATAAACAATGCTAAAAGTAGCCATGGTTCTTCTATCCACATAAGACGAACTACTAAGTCCTGAATATCTTTGATTTAATGTATCACGAACTAATTTTTTTAAAACTAATTTAGTCATTTTTAATCCCTTCTTTTAAGTTAACTTACTTGTTCTCTATCTTCTTCTTTATTGTGATTAGTCTCAGCAGCAGCGTTAACTTTTTTCTTTAATTCATCAATACTACACTTTCCAAAAATTTCTTCATAATAAATTATGTCGCCATTTTTGTTAAACCCCCAAATTGAATGAAGTTCATTGAATTTTAATTTGTCATCAACAAAGAAAAGTTGAACTCCTGTATAAGACTCTCCTTCCAAATCCTTTGTATACCTAGGATAATAAACAATAGAATCCTTCATACTATCCCCAACAAACATTGATCTATAAACAGTGTCCCCAGGATATTTTGCTTTAATACTTCTATCCAAAAATTCAGGCAAACTAAATTCTCTTTTAATATTTTTTGACATTTCTCTATTCCCCTTTTTTAATATGTAAATATTGTATCACAACTAGTAAATTTTTCAAGGGGTAAAAGTAAATTTATACTCACTTTTTTTGTACAAATTTGACAAAAATATAACTACCCTGCAAAAACCATATCCTTATAATAAAAACTGCACTTTAAACTTTTCTAAATATACATAGTAACTATAATTCACGCTTTCTTTTATTGACATAATGCATAAAATTTAAGTATACTTTCCATGTAAAATTAAGGAGTTTTAAATGTTAAAGTTAAAAAATTTCACAAAAATTTATCCTAATGGAAAAGTCGGAGCAAATAATATTAACCTAGAAATTACAAGCGGGGATATTTTTGCTTTTATTGGGCATAATGGAGCGGGAAAAACAACGACTATAAAAAGCATTGTAGGTATAAACGATATTACAAAAGGAGACATCGAAATTGACGGGATTTCTATTAAGAAAAACCCAATAGAATGTAAAAAACTTATTGCCTATGTACCTGATAATCCAGACATATATACATCGCTTACAGGATTGCAATATATAAATCTCGTAGCAGACATTTTTAAGGTTGGTAAAGAAGAAAGAGAAACTATTACTAAAAAATACGCAATAGCACTTGAACTTGATAAAGAATTAAACAATCCAATTTCTACATATTCACATGGAATGAGACAAAAACTTGTAATAATTTCTGCTTTTGTGCACAGCCCAAAACTACTTGTACTTGACGAACCTTTTGTTGGACTTGACCCAAAAGCAAGTTTTGTAGTCAAAGAAGCAATGAAAAACTTTGTTGAAAATGGCGGAGCAATTTTCTTTTCTACTCATGTCCTAGAAGTTGCTGAAAAACTCTGCAATAAAGTCGCCATAATCAAAAACGGAAAAATCATAAGTAGCGGCACAATGGATGAAATTAAAAAAGATAGCACTCTTGAAGATGTCTTTTTGGAGAGTGAAAATGCGTAATTTAGGAATACTTCTTAAAAACAGTTTCTATATGATGATTGGAACTTTTAAAGGAAAAGATAATAAACGCTCTACAAAAAGTGCAATAATTTTATTTCTTCTTAGTTTCATTTTAATTGCCTTTGTTTTTTCATATAACGCATATAACACCTTTGATGGATTTCGTGAACTAGGCGGAACATTTCCAGTATTTAACGGACTTTTTACAATTCTCGTAACGCTTTTAGTTCTAGGATGTCTAAGAGCAAGTTCAACTAGCCAAAACAACGACTCTGACTTCTTGCTTTCTCTACCTATTAAAAAATATACAATAATACTTTCAAAAACACTTAATAAATATATTTATGACTTGTTCTTTACTCTTGTTATCTTCCTTCCTTATGTAGTAATGTACTCCATTTTTTATGGTGTAGATTTGTTATTTATCTTACTAAGCATATTACTTATATTTTTACTCCCATTACTAAGCGTAGGACTTACTTATATTGTCGACTTTATTGTAACTAGACTGTTTAATAAAACAAAATTTGCTGGCATATTAAAATCTCTTTTTTCTATCTTTCTATTTGGAATAGTGTTTGTTTTTATAATGGTTACTTCTATGAACTACTCTTTCCTAGGCGCATCATCTCTTGACTCCTATTTTAGTTCAAAATTAATAACAAATACTCTTCTCAATTTCCTTTTTTCTCCAAATCTATTAAATATATTCTTAACTCTTCTCATAACAATTTTGCCATTTATTTTAGGCACACTTTTATTTACTCTAAATTACGGCAAAACATTTGCAGGATACAAGTCAAATAAAACAACTCTTAAATTTTCAAAGCCTAAACCCGCATTTAACTTGTTTTTGAAAAAAGAATTAACTAACTATTTCTCATCCCCTACCTATATGATTAATACTGCCATTGGGCCTGTAATGATGATAGTGTTTTCTATATTAATCGCTAGTCTTAATCTAGGACCTGCTTTAAGTGAACTCTCAACAAAAAATTCGGCTAGCGAACTCATCCTTGGGCTATCTGCTCTTGTATTATCATTTTTGACTTGCACTTCAACAATAACAGCATCTTCCATTTCACTTGAAGGTAAAAACTTATGGCTAATTAAGTCTTCTCCTGTAAACGAAAGCACTATTCTTTTATCAAAACTTTTTATGCACAATATAGTAGTACAGCCTGTTGTAATTTTGTCTTCAATCTTTCTTTCAATTTTTAATCATATCCCCTTCTTGCAAGCAATATTCCTTATACTTATCCCATTTATAATGACACTAAATATTTCAATTATTGGGCTTTTCATTAACCTAAAATTCCCAGTACTTAGCTATACCGACGAAGCAAAAGTAGTTAAACAAAGTTTGTCCGTAACCTTAACAATGTTACTAGGCTTAGTTTTGTCCCTTCTTCCACTCCTATTGTTTATACTCACTAATTTGTCTATTTTAACTATTTGTTTTATATCTCTTTCCTTATATCTTGTACTTTTTGTAATCTTTTCCTTGCTTTTATTCACAAAAGGCGTAAAATTATTTAGGAAATTATAGGAGACAAATATGAAATTTATTACAGAAATCTTATCAGAGTTGTTAGAAAACGCAAGTAAAAAAGCAGGCTTTAAGGAAGTCTCTCTTCCTGTTACCTTGTCAAAAATAGAAAATGTCGACTACCAATGCTCTGCTGCACTTGGACTTGCTAAAACCTACCACACATCCCCATTTGCCATTGCAGAAGAAATCGTCAAAAATGTAGACGATACTAATAATATGCTTTCCAATATCTCTGTTGCAAAACCAGGATACATAAATATTGTTGTGAATAATGACTTTTTATCAAACTATCTACTAGAATATGTAAATAACCTTGATAACCACGCAAAGTCTCGCATACAAAAACAAAAAATTATTGTCGACTATGGCGGTGCAAATGTCGCAAAACCACTTCATGTCGGACACCTTAGAAGTGCAAACATTGGCGAGAGCATAAAGAGAATTTGCCAGTATGTCGGAAATGAAACTCTTGGCGATGTCCACCTTGGCGACTGGGGACTTCAAATGGGAATGGTAATAAGCGAAATTAAAAGGCTCCACCCCGATCTTCCCTACTTTGACGACAACTTTAAAGGAGACTATCCAAAAGACTCCCCTGTAACCATTCACGACCTTGAAACAATGTACCCAAACGCCAGTAAGCGTGCAAAAGAAAATGAAAGGGATAAACAAGAAGCAAAAGAAATCACCCACCTTCTCCAACAAGGGTACCCTGGTTACTTTGCCCTTTGGAAGCATATTGTAAATACTTCAATATCCGACCTAAAGAAAAATTATGATAAACTCAATGTCCACTTTGACTTGTGGCTTGGAGAAAGTGATACAGTAAAATATTATAATGAAGTCATAAACTTTTTCGTCTCTCGCCATATTGCTTACCTTAGCCAAGGGGCCCTTATCGTCGATGTAAAAAACCAAGACGACACAAAAGAAATTCCACCTTTCATACTCCAAAAATCTGACGGCAGCGTTCTATATAGTACAACCGACCTTGCTACCCTTGTGCAAAGAGATAGAGAATTCAGTGCTGATAAAGTAATTTATGTCGTCGACAATAGACAAGAATTGCACTTTACTCAACTATTTAGAGTCGTTCAAAAATACCCTATCTTGTCTCGCCCTATGGAACTTGTCTTTGCCGGCTTTGGCACTATGAATGGAAAAGACGGAAAACCATATAAAACAAGAGACGGCGGCGTCATGAAACTCCAAGATTTAATCGAAGAAGTAAAAAGTTCTGCCGCCACCAAATCAAACGAAGAAACTATTTCAGACGCAGTCGCAATTTCAGCCCTAAAATTTGCAGATTTATCAATTCTTAGAACAAAAGACTATGTGTTCGACCCTGATAAGTTTTGTTCCTTTGAAGGTAAAACAGGACCATATCTTCTTTATACCCTAACCCGTGCAAAATCAATTCTAAAAAAAGTCGGAAATGTTGAAGGCTCTTTCAATGCAAAATATTGCGATAAGTCCTTGCTATTAAACTACCTTGAATATGCTCAAACAATTCTTGACGCCTATAACTTGCTATCCCCAAATATTCTTTGCGATTATGTCTATAACTTGTCAAATATCTTTAATTCCTTTTACGCTAAAACAAGTATACTTAACGAACGGGACTCTCATAAAAAATATTCAATGCTTGAACAAACAAAAATATTAGTTAAAATTATAGATAAAATACTAAATCTACTCGCAATTCAAACCTTGGATAAAATGTAGAAAAAAGGTCAACCACTTTATAAGGTTGACCTTTTTTAAACCCATAAAACTAAAATAAGCCTATATAAATTATTTTACTTTACAAAAAATACATAAAATAGGACACTCGTTTTTATAAACATTGCATAAAATAGGATATTGCATTTTTGTCCCCTATCTTTTTAGTCTTATACTATATTATATCATAAAAAATAAAAGTGTGAACATTTTTTAAATATTTTTTATTAATTTTGTTCACACCTTTTTAAAAAGTTTAATAATAGTTTGCTTACAATATGTTTATTGAATTATCTCCCAATAACCTTTTTTATCAGAGCCAACTCTCTTTATTTTCCCTTGCTCTTTTAATTTTGATAATATTCTTGATATTGTTCTTCTTGACTTTACTAATAATTTGGAAAGTTCGTCTACTGTAATATTTTGATTTTGCTTAATACTATTTAATAAATTTTTTTCAATATCACTTTCATTTATAGTGCCATTTATAGTGCCATTTATAGTGCCATTTATAGTGCCATTCCCATTTAAAGTGTCATTTGTATGTTTTATAGTGTCATTTACAGTGTCATTTTCTAGTATTTTTCTATTTTTAATTTCTATATTACTATTAAATTGTGCGGTTTGCTCTTCTAAGTTTTCTTCTTTGTCAAATTTTTATAGAAATTATGTTAAAAAAATACTAGGGCAAGTTTATTAGTTCACTAGTATTTTTATTTATAATTCAATATTTTTTCTAATTTGTCAGAATGTTTGATTTTCTATTATATAATTTTTAGTTTAAAATTTTTATAGGTTGGATTTTAGTCTAAGTTTTCTAATCGGTCTGAATCTAGTTTAAGTTTTATTTGTTTTATTATTTATTTTTTTAATTAGTTAGAATTAGTTTTAATTTTTTATAGGTCGTACTTAAGTTTAATTTTTAAATAGGTATTTATAATGTTTAATTTTTCTAAGCGGTTTAAATTTTCTAATTGGTCAAAAATATTTAAGTTTTATTGATTTTTTTCTAATTGGTCGGGAATAGTTTAAATTTTTAATAGGTCAAAGTTTGGCTAAAAAAATTTTAGCCAAAATAAGTTTAATGGGTGTTTTCCTTTTTTCTCTTTTCTGTCCCATTGGTAAGGGGCAGAGAAAAAATGAAAAACCCTAGGGGGAAGGTATTCCCCCTTAACCCCTTTTCTATAAGAATATAAGGGAGGGACGAAAGCCGCAAGCATCGTAAGTATAATACAGATAAAAGTAATACAATAAGAAGACCCCGGCATTATCATTATTATTAGTATTGCCACCACGAAGGAAGCCAAGGGCCCACAACAAAAAGGCGAATCGCAACAGCATAAAACCCAAGAAAAATTATACAAACAAAAAGAAAGCAAAATAAAGTAAAATTATCTTCCAAATTCTACCAGTAGAAAAAATAAAGTGAAAAAAATTATTAAAAATTAAGTTTTAGAAAGTTTTATTACAAAATTTTCTAAAAACCCCCTTTTTTTTGACAAAAAAAATATCTTAAATAAAAACTATTACTTGCAAATAAAAAGAAAAAAATAATAGAAAAATTAATAATAACTCCGTTTTCTTCTTAATTTCGTTTTCTTCTTAATAATAAGACCAAACCAACTAAATTAACTAGCATTAATTAAATAACTAACTTAAAAAAATAAAACAATAAGAGTACTTTAAGTATACAAATAAAAAAATACAACTTTTATAGTTGTACTTTTTAAGTCTTAATCTTGAACTAAACTTTCGCAACAGGCAATAGCGATTGCACCTTCCCCAATATGACAGGAAACCGAAAGCGAAAGCGGGTCTATCATTTCAACCTTTAAGTTATATTTACTTAGAGCCTTATCAGCCTCTCGTCTAAAATTTTCAATTTTATCTTCATCATAAGTATAAGCCATAAAAATTTTAAGACGATTTTGTTCATACAAATCTTTAAATCGAGTAGTCATATCCTTAATAATTTGCTCAATCATCTTTTTTCTACCAAGAGAAAAACTAAGAACCTGAGCGAATTTATCTAATTTTGCACCCTGAATTTGAAGAACTGGTTTTATGCCAAGGACTTTACCAAGAATGGCAGCGGCAGGAGTAATACGCCCACCTTTCTTTAAATATTTAAGAGTTGAAAGCATTATATAAATACTTGAATTCATACTGCTTTGAAGGAGTTTCTCCTTTATTTCTTTTGCACTCATTCCCTGTTTTGCAAGATACAAGGCGTCATAGACTGCTTGTTTTTGAGTAACAGAAATTCTCTTATTATCAACAACTTCAACCTTACCATTAAACTCACGAGCAAAATTAGTTGCCGTTTCACAACTTGCAGAAAGCCCGCTACTCATTGGAATATGTACAACTTCGTCATAAGTTTCAAGTAATTTTTTCCAAGTATCAACGACTACTGAAATACTTGGCTGACTTGTTGACACATCAGCCCCTTTAAGTAATTTTTCATAAAAACCTTTTTGGTCAAGATTTACATTTTCAAAATATTCTTCCCCATCAATCAAAAATGGCATAGGCACAACTGTTACGCCAAGCCTTTTTGCCTCGTCTATACCTATTCCACTATTACTATCTGTAACTATTGCAACTTTCATATTTTTCTCCCCTGTTTATTTAAAAATACACAAACAAGGATATTTATAACAAAAAATAATTTGATAGTCAAACCTTTTTTAATAATTTTTGTTTGAATATCAAACTAAATTTAACTCATAAAATAATATTTAACTTTTGACATTAAATCAATCAACTGGTTTATCTCTTTTGGGCTAAGATTTCTTGTTATCATATCAATCATATTTTCGTGATATTCTTTATGGACATTTAAAACCTTTTCGCCCTTTCTAGTTATCTGTATAAAATATTTACGCTTATCTTCCTTTGACTGTTTTTTTGTAATATAGCCCTTAGTTTCAAGTTTTTTAAGAAGAGTTGTAAGAGTTCCTGCTGTAACACCTAAAATACTTGCTATATTTTTCATTGACGCATCTTTATTTTTATTTGCCTTGTCAATTGCTTCTATTGCGTGCACTCCCCTTAGAGTTATTTTCTCATTAAGATTAGATTTAATAAAGTCCTCTTCATTAAACAAAACTGCATTAAAAAGTTTGACCAATATTTCATTTAAAATTTCTTTTGTAAAGTCCATTTATGTGTCTCCTAAAATTCTCATTTGTTAGGATAATTGTAATTTTTTAATTTGTCAATTAAAGAATAGATATTTATTTAGACAAATGAGTTATATTTGACAATTTACGCAAAAATTAATTATAATATATTGCAATTTAAAAAGTTATTTAAAACAAACAACTTAGTTCAAGAATAAGTTTATTAACTTATAAATTTTAACTTTTATCAAGTTGAACAAAATATGTATTAAAATACATACAAAGCAAAGGGAGAAGATTTTAAAGTTGAAGGTAAAAAATTTTTTTAGCAAGAATAAAGAATACTTTTTATCTAGTCTGATAATTCTTATTATCATGCTGTCCCTTTATGCTATTTTTTCCGTATTTCCTTTTGGGACGAATACTCTTTCTCACTATGACATGGCGGCACAAATTATTCCGCAAACGGAACTTATTTTTGATTTTTTAAATGGAAAATCCCCACTTTTTTATTCAACAAAATTTGGGACTGGGGCAAATACTTTTGGATATTTAATTTATTTTATTTTAAGCCCTTTTAACCTACTTATGCTACTTGGTGGAGAAGGAAATTTACAGTATTCACTTAACATTGTTTTTATTCTAAAACTTATATGCATTTGTTGTGTTGCAATTTGGTTTTTAAAGAAATATTTTAAAAACTTAGGGGCGCTAAAAACATTAATTCTTGCATTATCTTACACATTTTGTGGATATATGCTTATGATGTACACCTACATGTCTTTTCTTGATTATCTCATTTATGCGCCAATTTTTGTAAACTGCTTTAATCTTTTAAAAGATGAAAATAAAAAGTTTCCATTTGTTTTTGTTATTTTCTTTATGATTGTGTCTTGTTTCTCTCTTGGGTGTTTTACCCTACTATATCTTTTTGTGATTTTTGGGGCATACATTTTCATTGTTGTTGAAAAGAAAAACAGAAAGGACCTTATTGTTAAAGTTTTATCGTGTGTGGCTATTAGCATTGGGTTCTCCATGCCAATACTGTTTCCTAGTTTTGTTCAATATCTTTCTTCTGGAAGAAACACAGGAATATTATTTATATCTACAGATTCTTTCCTTGGCACTCCATCTAAAATATTAACTTCAACTGCAGAAATTATATGCTGTGTTTTTGCAATTATTTTTATTTTTAAATGCGATAAAAAAGATAAGTTAAACAGATTTCTAATTTTTATTGAGATGCTGACCTTACTTACAATCATAAGCGATGAAGTAATTATGGCTTTCAATGGTGGAAGCATTCTTGGATACTATGCAAGATTTGGGTTTGTTGGTGCTTTTACGACTCTTATTCTTGCAAGCAGATATCTAAACTCTTTAACATTTGAAACTGAAAAATCGAAATTTGTAATTCCTATATATTTAACTCTTATTACTTTTCTAGTTTTATATGCTATATTTATTTTTATTTTTTATAAACCAATCTCTGATATTTTTGCTAATCAATATTCAAACTTTTCATATTTATTTGTATTTATATTAATATCCATACTCATCCTTTTCCCGTTTATAATAAGTATTAGTTTAAAAAAGTACATTAATATACACTTTCTCATTTGCTCTTTTATATTAACTCTTTCGCTGATTGCTGGAAACTCAGTTTTGTTTTTCTCCTCTGGGTTCTTACCTACTGATAGTTATAGGGCTATTTCACAACTTACATCAGAGATTCAAGAAACTGATAGGGTAAAAGTCTTCTCAACTGGATATGAATCTCTTTCTCAAACTTTGCTAAACTGTTCTTCAACAAGCACTTTTTCTTCACTCGCTAATAAGGATGCGTTAAATAGTTTAGAAAGTCTTGGATATTTGACTTCAATAAATTCAACTCAATCATTTGGCGGAACATTACTGTCGGACATTGTTGTAAATAATGAGTACTCGCTTTATCCTTTTAAGGTCGATAGGTGGTATTTAGAATTGGTTGGAGAGCAAGATGGTTTTTATCTTTATAAAAACACACTTTGCAATGGTTATGCAAAAATTTTATATGACAAGCAAGAATTGTCTAATAACATCTTAGACAATCAACAAAAAATTTATGAAATGCTTGGTGGAAATGGCATTTTATTAGAGCAAGTTTATCCAGAACTTACCTTTACAAACTGCCATGTCGATGAGAATAATTTAATTGTTGCGGGAAACAAGGCAGAAGAAAGGTTCATAAGTTTTGACATTTCATTAGATGAAGGCGAAATTTTGTATCTTTATGTCCATTCAGATGATAATTATGATATCTCAATTAATGTTGACGGCTGTAGCATTTATCATACTTGTTTTATAGAACTTAACACCAATAAAAACGAAAATTCATTAATAAATATTTATGACAATATTCCTATTGATTATCTTAGTTTTTATACTCTTGATTTATACAAATTACAAGAAATTACCACTTTTGAGTCTAATACTTATCAGGACTACAACATATTAAACTCCAATCTATATCTAAACACTGAAGCGACAATAATGCTACCTTTTACAACGCTTGATGGTTATAGTGTATATGTCAATGGAGAAAAGCAAGAATTTACAAATGACTTTCTTTCTTTTATGACATTAAATTTAAAAGAAGGAGAAAATAATATTAAAATAGTCTTTAATAATCCTTTGTTTGTTTATGTTTTAATTGGATTTGTATTGGGGGCTATTCTTATAACTGCGGGTTTACTCGTTTATTATTTTAAAGAAAAGTTTAATAAAGAATTTATTATGTCTATGTTTATAATTGTTTTGTCTCTATTTATAACTTACTTTATTACCTACCCAGCCAACCTAACCTTGATAAAAATATTTACCTCTTTATAATTTATTACAATACTTTAAGAAAAAATTTAAAGCCGAATTAAATTTTATTGATAAATTTTAAATTACCATTTTTTAAATAAAATTAAAATAAAAAATATTAAGTAAATTTTTAGTTGCAAATAAAAAAAAATTGTGTATAATAGTATTGTTTATTAAATGGAGGATTGGCTGAGCGGTTTAAAGCGGCGGTCTTGAAAACCGTTGAAGTGAAAGCTTCCGCAGGTTCGAATCCTGTGTCCTCCGCCA
>CALWPL010000004.1 GCA_944383405.1 uncultured Clostridia bacterium | reverse complement strand
ACTATCTATAAGTGCAGATAATGTTATTCTAACTACTGAACAGTCAACAACTCTTGTAATACCAGAGGGGACAACAAAAATTCCTAGTAATGCATATAGAGGGGTAAAGAACTTTACAAATGTTGTTATTCCAAATAGTGTAACAAGTATAGGGGGCTATGCATTTTATGATACAAATATTGAGAGTATAACAATACCAAGTAGTGTAACAAGTATAGGAGAATATGCTTTTAATAACTGTGAAAATTTAAAAAGTATTACATTCCAAGAAAATTCTAAGTTAGAATCAATTGGAAAAGAATGTTTTGAGGATTCATTTAATTTAAAAACCGTATATTTTGAGGGCAATGATTTAGATTTCTTATGTTATGTAACAAAAGGTTATCGTTTTTCTTCATCCCCATTTGCTTATAGTCCAAGTGTGTATGTAAACGGAGAATTATTAACAGATTTAGTAATTTCAGAGGGGGTTGAATATATTGAAGATGATTTTACCTTTGCATATTTAAAAGATTTGAAGTCTGTAACTATACCAAGTAGCGTAACAAGTATTGGGGAATATGCATTTTCTGGGTGCAGTAATTTAGAAAGTGTGGTATTTGAGGGAAATTCACAATTAAAGACTATAAGTAGTTATGCTTTCCAAAATTGTAGTTCTCTTAAAAGTATTATTATACCAAGTAGCGTAACAAGCATTGGGGGTTACGCATTTAATGGTTGCAGTAATTTAGAAAGTGTGGTATTTGAAGAAAATTCACAATTAAAGACTATAAGTAGTTCTGCTTTCAAAAATTGTAGTTCTCTTAAAAGTATTATTATACCAAGTGGAGTTACAAGTATAGGAAGTTCTGCCTTTAATGGATGTTATGCCTTAAAAGAAGTATATAATTTAAGCACGCTTAATATAGTTTCTGCAAATAGTAGTAATGGATATGTAGGATATTATGCTCCATATATTTATACTTCACTTAGCGAACCTAGTAGGTTTAAACAATATGGAGACTATATCATGTATGAGGATAGTGAAAATAGTAAGTATTATTTAGTTGGCTATGTAGGAAGTAGTAACAGTTTAGTTTTACCAACCGGACTTGGATATGACTATGAGATATATAGAATGGCATTTTATGGAGATTTAGATATAATTAGTATAACAATACAAAGTTGTGTAACAAATATTGGGAGTGATGCTTTTTATAGTTGTTATGCATTAAAGGAAGTGTATAATTTAAGTTCCATGAACATTGTAGCAGGGTCTAGTAATTATGGATATGTAGGAAATTATGCCTCAGTTATTAAAACCTCACAAGATATAGAGAGCGGCTATAAAAATTATAATGATTATATAATGTATGAAGACTATGTAAATAATGAATTTTACCTAACAAAATATATTGGAACGCAAACAAATTTAGATTTACCTAATAACCTTGGGTATGAATATGAAATTGCACAATATGCGTTTTATAACAATCAAAATATAATATCTCTTTCAATTCCAAATTGTGTTACGAGGATAAATAGCTATGCGTTCTCAGGTTGTTCTAATTTACAAGGGGAACTTGTTATACCTGATAGTGTTGAATATATAGGTGTGTCTTCATTTGAAAATTGTCCTAAAATAACAAAATTAACATTCAGTGAAAATTCTATTTGTTCGACTATTGATGATAGTGCTTTTGAATACTGTAGCTCAATTTCAGAAATCACTTTACCTGCTAGTATGAGGCAAGTTGAAGCGGCTTTTTGGCAATGCGGTGTAATAGATGCTCTTTACTTTTTAGGAGATATTGAAGACTGGGTTCAAATTGAATTTACTGTTTCTGGCAAAGTAAATGGGGCTGTTTTACTTTATCAAGTAGAAGAAATTTATATTAAGGATGAATTATTAAGAGAGATGACAGAAATTGTTATACCAGAAGGAATAACAAAAATTGGAGAAGGAGCATTTTATAATTGTAGTAATTTAGCTAATATAACAATACCAAGTAGTGTAACAAGTATAGGCACTGAAGCATTTTATAATTGTAGTAATTTAACTAGTATAACAATACCAAGTAGTGTAACAAGTATAGGGGATTCTGCATTTTATAATTGTAGTAATTTAACTAGTATAACAATACCAAGTAGTGTAACAAGTATAGGTTCTTCTGCATTTTATGGTTGCAATATAAAAGAGTTTTATTTTCTTGGAAATGAAGAAGATTGGTGTAATATTTCTTTTAGTTCAAGTAGTTCGAATCCGGCAAGATATTCAACTGATGTATATATTAATAATATCAAAATAACTACCTTTGAAGTCCCAAGTACTATAAAGTCTATAAAATCTTATGCTTTTTATGGATTTAAAAATTTACAAAATATTATTATTCCAAGTAGCGTAACAAGTATAGGAACTGATGCTTTTGCACATTGTGATAATTTGTTAGAAGTAGATATTCCAAGTAGCGTAACAAGCATTGGGGAATATGCATTTAATGGGTGCAGTAATTTAGAAAGTATAGTATTTGAAGAAAATTCAAGATTATCTACTTTAAGAGATTATATTTTCATGGATTGTCATAAGTTAACGACTGTTGTTTTGCCAAGTAGTTTAAAGACTTGTGAAACTTTTACATTTGCAAATTGTTTTAATATAAAATATGTTTATTTCTTAGGAAGTATAGAAGATTGGTGTAATATAAGTTTTGATGATTTTGATGCAAGTACAAATCCTTTATCTTATGGTGCAGATTTATATATAAATAATGAAAAGGTTACAAATTTAGTTATTCCTGAGGGAGTTAGTCGTATAAACAATTATGCATTTTATGAGTGTAAGAGTATATTAAGTGTAACAATTCCTAGCAGTGTTACTTTAATAGATGAGCGTGCCTTTTATAATAGTGGTATAGAAAATGTTATATTTGAAGATAACTCACAAATTACAAATATAAATGAGGGCGCTTTTAGTAGTTGTCATAATTTAAAAAGTATTGATTTTGGAACAAATTCAAACTTACAAACAATTGGCAACTATGTGTTTCAATATTGCAGTAGTTTAGTATCTATTACATTGTCAAGCAGTATAACTAGTTTAGGAAATAGTGTGTTTCAAAATTGCAGTAGTTTAGTATCTATTACATTACCAAGCAGTATAACTAGTTTAGGGAATAGTGTGTTTAGAGAGTGTAGTAAACTTGAATCAGTGGATTTTGAAGAAAATTCTCAATTAACAAGTATTGGAACATATTTATTTTACAATTGTAGAAAGCTTAAATCACTTTCAATACCAAAAGGAATAACAAGCATTGGGACATATACTTTTTATGGTTGCAGTAATTTAGAAAGTATTTATATTGAAGATTTAGCGAGTTGGTGCAATATTACTTATAGTGGATCAAATTGTTATCCGTTAAATTATGCAGAAAAATTATATTTAAATGGAGAGGAAATTGAAGAACTCGTTATTCCTTATGGAGTTACAAAAATTACACAGTACGCATTCAGTGGGCTTAAAAATATCAAGAGTGTAGTAATATCAAGTAGTGTAGTTAGTATAGAGAATTCTGCATTTTCTAATTGTTACAATTTAGAAAGTGTTAGATTTGAAGACAATTCACAACTAACAAGTATAGGTTTTTCTGCATTTTATAATTGCTATAATTTAAAATATGTAATATTGCCAGTTGGAATAACAAGTATTAGTACGAGTTGGTTAAGCAGTTGTAACTTAGTTAGGGTTTATTGTGAGGAAAGTGAAAAACCAAGTTCATGGTCTTCAAGTTGGATAAGTAGTTCTAGACCTGTATATTGGGCTGGAGAATGGGCTTATGATTTAAAAGGAAAGCCAATCGCCACTAAGCAATAAGGGCGAGCAAGAAATTTTTGAGTAAAGTTTAATCTAATACTTTATTTTTAAATAAATATTGTTGTAATTTTAACTTAATTTTTATTAAAACGCAAAGTAGTTTAAAAATTAAATAGTTATGCATAAAATTAGTTTTTTTAAATATAAAAGAGTTTTAAATTTAAAAAGCTTTTTAAATAGTTTTGCATAAAAATTAATTTTTAAAAACAAAAGAACTGATAAACAATTAAAAAGAAAAGTTAAAAACTAAAAAACAAAAATTGTTCAAAACTCAAAAATTTATTGTGAAAATGTGAAAAAATTAGTTGACAGAACTGCGGGGGGGGGTACACTTTAATTGCGAAAAAATAAAAATAAGAATTGTGGATAAAAATTGTGGATAAAAGATACACAAGTTATCAACAATAAAAATTTTTAAAAACATAAGAGCGAAGAAAAATTAATAAAAAGGACATAAAATAAACAAAATAAAGATACAAAGGAGAAAATATGCGTAGGTTTAAAATAACAATATTTTCAATACTATGTGTAGCACTAGTAAGTGTAAGTGTAATAGAGATGTGGGCAGCGACACAACTAAATTTATCAACATACTTTACAATAGTGTATAGGAATCCAGTAGAAGTATTAACTGTATATCAGCCAATTAATCAAACGGACCCAAGCTGGACAAAAGAAGGGTTAAATGCGACCCTCGATGCCGTAGCGACAAAGGTAGAGAGTAATAGTTTGCAGACACTTGCTGGGTATCTAGTAGATAACAACGGAGATAATAACCCAGACGGAGTAAAATATGGAATTGACGAATATGACTCGGCTCCCGTGTATAGGAATATAGACCTAGTAAATGTAGATATTGAAACTGGAGAGATAATAGGTAAATTAAGCGACCCAAACTACAACTTTGAATGGTATGGAAGAAGTATAACTTTACAACCGGGTACAACACTTGCAAGTGGAAGGACACTAACACAACAAGAGAGTTTTACAGTTGATGTATATACATACTATCCAGATATGTACATAGCAAGATATATACAAGATAATGTACAATACATTAGAATTGGGGAAACCTTAGAAGAATTTAGTAAATTAAAAGATATGCCAGAAGGCATAACCCCAGTATATGTAAAAGGTTGGTATACAGGAACATTTGAAGCAACCATATTTAACGCAGACCATAGTGTAGCAAAAAATACTTATGGCGTAATATGTAGAAGTTATATATATGATAGTACACCTACTACAAGCGGTAGTGCTGGTTACTTAATAACAAATTACAATTACAATAATGGAACAA
Source organism: uncultured Clostridia bacterium (assembly GCA_944383405.1). Classification (GTDB taxonomy): domain Bacteria; phylum Bacillota; class Clostridia; order Christensenellales; family UBA1242; genus UBA7862. The sequence goes on along the minus strand of CALWPL010000004.1, from coordinate 155,510 downwards.
CAGACAGCCAAGCAACCGTTAGTACAACACAAACGAATATGATGCTATGGGCAAGTAACTTAACAAGAGCATGGGAAAATGCAAATCTAGGTGGAGATTATGACAAAGCAAGTGGAGTACAAGGGGAAAACTATACAGCATATATATACAATTTACTTTATCTAGTAAAATACGCAAACAATAACTCCCAAACAACAGTAGGCTATGGGAATACCTATTCTTATTCTCCATATAGTAGTGCAAGTGTAAGTGATTTTACTAAGGCAGATGGTACAGCACTAACATCAAAGAGTAACTATTATTTATCCCAAAAAGGTGGTGGAACAATAGGGGTATACAATAGCGGAAGTAAAAACACAGCAACATATGTACAAAACAATGAAAGTGGTGGAGAATACGAAGGGGACTATATGTTATCCCCAACTGGCTATGACGGGGCAGGAATGAATTATGGATATACATATAGAGATTATGTAGACAATGGAAAACATGGACTATATTCGCCACAGTTTTTAACCTATACGACAAGTGATGGGAGAAGAGTACTTAGAGATGGCTATGTAGGAAGTGATAAATATACCTCAGTATTTTGCCTTGGAATGGCAAATCCATGGGGAAATGTATATACATGGATATTTGGAGCAGGGCAAATATATGATGGGTCAAATACTTATGCATACTTTACATTTGAAGATTATGATTACAACGAAGGTAATTGGTTACTCACAACATCGTATGTAAGTAATGGATATGCAACGCATAATGAAACACTAGTAAATGCAGGATATATAAGATTAAACTACGCATTATCAAAGAACACATATAATAGTCATTGTGATGTAGACATGACAAATAGTAACAGTACAATGAGTTTAATAGGGATGCCAAGTACAAATGCAACATCAATAAGTGGAATGAGTAATGGGCTATGCGATTATTTTTATACAACAACAAGTCAGAGCTACATATGTGGCTTTCTTCGTGGTGGCTATGCTAATAATCATGGTAATGCTGGGGCCTTCTCCTTGTATAACAGTAGTCTGTATACTACTATCAATTATTACGGCTTTCGTCCCTCCCTTATTCTATTATAGAAAAGGGGTTAAGGGGGAAATTGTGTGATAATTTAATAATATATTGTGAAGTGGGAAGTCAACCTAGTGGGTGAAATTCAAATTGGAATTCTAGTAATTGTCCTGTATATTGGGCGGGAGAATGAGAGAGGGTATGATGGAGAAGGAGAATTTGTTGTTTAGTAGTAAAAAATATAGAGTTGTATAATTAATTAAAAGCAAGTTGTGTTTTTATTTTGATATTTTATTTTAAAGTATTTGGGCAGAAATTTTAATTTTTAAAGTAGAATGACAAAAAAATATAAGAAAAGGCATAAAAAGGTTTGATTATTTTTATAAAAGTGTAATATAATGTCAACATAGATTAAAAAGGAGAGAGAAGAGAAATGTTAAATTTAATTGGGGCGACGGATAATCTTGGATGGACAATTGCACTTATAGTACTTATTGTACTAATGGTTATTTATCTTATTTTTGGGTCAATTAATAGGAAAAAACAACAAGAGCAAGCGATGAAGATGTTAAATGATTTAAAAGTAGGGGATAAAGTTGTAACTAATGCTGGGGTATATGGAGAGATTGTTTCACAAAGAGAAACTGACATGGGAAAAATTGTAGTTTTAAAAACAGGTGAAGATGGTGGCAAGGCAAGTTACATTACTATAAATGCAAGCGTTATACTTGGCATTGACCAAAAGAAAGATTTAATTCTTGATGAACATGGAAATGTTATTGAACCAGAAACTGCAAAAGAGCAAGTGATGCAGGATATTAAAAAAGAAGAGACAGTAGAAAAGCAAGATGACAACAAGGATGATAAACAAGATACAAATTTAGAGAGCATGCAAGAAGAAGGCGTAGCAAACAAGGCACATAAAAAGACAAGAAAAAAAGATAAAAAAGATTAAGTATAAAAAATATATAAACAAAAATATCCTACAAAGTTTTTGTAGGATATTTTTATGCATAAATAGAGAAATTTAAGCATAGGTTGTACTATTAGTATTAAAACAAAAAAGGAGAGATATGGATAGTACATTAACAACAAGTAAAAAAGAGAACATTTTATGTGTGTTAAGGGGAGTTTTAGCGGCGATTTCTTTAACAGTGGTATTAATTCTTTTTCTTGCACTAATTTACAAATTTGTTGATATGAGTGAAGGGGTTATAAAGATAGTCAATCAAGTGATAAAGGTTTTAAGCATTGCAGTTGGGGTTTTTGTATGTGTGAAAAAAAATAGAATTAAGGGTATGCTTAAAGGGAGTATTATAGGGGCAATTTACACTTTGGCATCATATTTATTATTTAGTATACTAATTTCTTCATTTAGTTTTAGTTTAAGTTTAGTGTATGATATTATATTTGGAACTTTAATTGGGCTTATATTTGGTGTTATATTTGTAAATTTTAGGAAATAAATTTGGATTAGTCAGATGAAAATAAATTTTTTTAAATTTCCTTTTGGTTGATTTAAAAAAATAGATATGATAGAATACTGGCATGGATACGGAATATATTTCAAAGACTTACAATTTAATGCCGATAGTCGTTGAGATGTTGCAAAAAAGGGGAATCAATGACGAACGGGCATTAAAGATATTTTTAAATCCCGATGATAGTTGTTTTCACAATCCTTTTTTACTTAAAGGAATGGACAAGTTGGTTGCGAGAGTTAAAAAAGCAATTGAGAAAAAGGAAAAGGTTTTAATATTTGGAGATTATGATGTAGACGGGGTAAGTGCCACAGCAATTTTAATTAAATATTTTGCCTCTGTTGATTTTTATGTTGACTATTTTTTGCCTAACAGGTATGTAGATGGATACGGGCTTACAAAAGATACGCTTAGTATGATAAAGGAAAAATATTCGCCGAACCTTATAATCACAGTTGATTGTGGGATTGCTTGTTATGAAGAGATTGAGTATGCAAAACAGATTGGTATTGAAATAATTGTTACAGACCATCACGATATTCCTGATAAAATACCAAACACAATAGTTATAAATCCCAAACTTACAAATCAGAAATATCCATTTAAATTTTTATGTGGAACAGGGGTTGCCTTTAAAGTGGTTCAAGCATTGTCTAACTTAGAAAGTGCAAAAAAATATTTAGGAATTGCTGCTATAGCAACGATTGCTGACATTGTGCCATTAGAAAATGAAAACAGGGCAATAGTGAAACTTGGAATGAAACAATTTGATAGTAATTTACCTATTGGGATTAAGATGTTATTTAGCGATGCAAAACTTCCACTTAATGCTTCTTCTACTGATATTGCATATAGGCTTACTCCTAAAATTAATGCTGCTGGAAGAATGGGAGATGCAAGCGTTGCATTAATGCTTTATATAAAAAACGATAAACTACAATTAAAAAACACTATTGAGAACATAAATAACCTGAATGCTGAAAGGCAGGCTCTATGCAACAAAGTATATGAAGATGCAATTATAAGGCTATCAAATATAAATATTTCAAATTATAATTCAATTATTCTTTATAGTAAAGATTGGGATAGTGGTATTTTGGGTATTGTTGCAGCAAAACTGGCTGGGGAATTTAATAGACCGACGATTTTATTTTCAGAGGTGGACGGACTTTTAAAGGGAAGTGCGAGAAGTGTTAATGATATTGATATTTTTTCTGCAATTTCCAGCCAAAAAGAAGTATTAGAGGCTTTTGGTGGGCATAAGATGGCGGCTGGGCTTACAATAAAAAAAATAAATTTTAATAAATTTTTAACCAATTTAAATAATTTTTTAGCGACTCATTATACTCCACAGGACTTTTTGCCAACGACATACTATGATTCTTGTTTAGATATAGACTCAATTAATACTAGATTGTTAAAGGACCTTGAAATTTTAGAGCCTTGTGGATGTGGTAATCCAAAGCCTGTTTTTAATGTTAGATTAAAAGAAAATTCTTCTTTTTCTCTTATGCCAAAACATCCAAATCATTTAACTATGTCAAGTGGTGGGTTAAATATTATTGCTTTCAACTCTTATAAATATTTGCCTTTACTTAAAATGACAACTGATAGACAAGTTCAGATTGAATTGCAAGAAAATCAATTTAGAGGCAAAAAGGTTGTAAAGGGCATTGCAAAAAATATTTCAACAGGCTTTATTACTAAACTAAGGGATAACGATTTTTTGCGTGGGTTTTATTTAAAGCAAATGTATTATTCTTGTAAGCCACATAAATTTGAAACTTATTCAAAAAATGATTTAGCACGGCTTTTAGAACAGGCAAGCGAAGATGTGTTTGGTTGGCTGTTTGTATGTAATTCATATAATTCATATAAAGATTTTTGTTCAATTACAAGTGATATTAATATTCAACATTATATGTTTGATGTGATTTCAAATAGCGGAATAAATAGTGTCGTGATTGCTCCAAGTAGTGTAAAAAATTTTAGTGCTTATAAGAACATAATATTTCTTGACCCCATTTTAAATGATGGTTATTTGGGTTTTATTAGCGATAATACAAATGCTCGTTTATATCTTCCAAAGAACAAAAAGGTTGATAACAACATTTTTTTTGGTTTGTCATTACAAAGAGATGTTTTTGCTAATTATTTTAGACTTATTAGCAACTTTGCGTCAAAGCAAGCGAGTTTTATGACAGAACTTGATTTGTTTAAACAATTAAGTTTATTTGATAAAAAGATAAATTTTAAACAATTCATTTTTTGTTTATATACTTTTATTGAATTAAATATTTTTGAAATAGTTGAAGAGTTAGGTTTTATGTCTTTAAAAGAAAACAAAAAAGTTGTTTCAAGTCTAAACTCATCAAAATTTTACAATACAATTAATTTTGTATTAAAAACAATTATAAAATAGCGTAAAACTATTTATTTTTCTTGTTGACAATAATTTATAATTAATATATTATATAAAGTAACCTAAAACAATGGGGTTCGTGTTACTCCGAAGATATCATAAAAATTTAAATTATTTAGGTTAAAATGATTTAAATTTAAATGAAGAGCGGCCAACTTTGTTTTAAGGGGATAAGTAAAAAGGAGAATATAAAAAATGGATAAGGTAAAAAAACAAGAAATTATTAAAAATTTTGCTAGAAATGAAAAGGATACGGGTTCAACAGAGGTTCAAATTGCATTACTTACTGAGAGAATTAATCATTTGACTGATCACTTGAAGGCAAATCCACAAGATAATCATTCAAGAAGAGGATTGTTAAAACTCGTTGGGCAAAGAAAGGGGCTTTTAAATTATCTTGAAAGAGAAGATATTACTAAGTTCAGGGAACTTAAAAAGACACTTAAAATAAGATAATTGACTTACGCGGGTGAAAAACATAAGTTGTTTTTTACTCGTTTTTTTCGTGTGTTTAAATGTCGATTTTTTGGTTATTATAGTATATAAGTTTTTGATTAGGAGATATTATGGAAAATGTTTTTGAAACTACTGTTGGGGGTAGAAAACTTGTAGTTAGGACAGGAAAGTACAGTGAACAGGCAAATGGCACTTGTTGGGTACAATGTGGCGAAACTGTTGTTCAATGTGCTGTTACCATGTCTGAGACACCAAGAGATGGAATTGATTTTTTCCCACTTGGTGTTGATTTTGAGGAAAAAATGTATTCTGTTGGTAAGATTCCAGGAGGCTTTAAAAAGCGAGAAGGCAGAGCGAGCGATAAGGCGATTTTAACTTCTAGGCTTATTGATAGACCTTTAAGACCACTTTTCCCAAAGGGATTTTATAATGATGTAGCAGTTGTTTGTACTGCTCTTTCAGTTGACCCTGATATTGCGCCTGAGCCACTTGCAATGGTTGCGTCTTCAGTTGCTCTCAGTATTTCTGATATACCATTTGCGGGACCTACTGGGAGTGTTGTAGTTGGGAGTATTGGAGATAAATTTATTATTAATCCAACAGTTGAAGAAGATAGGCAAAGTGATATGCATGTAACTGTTAGTGGTACAAAAGATGCTATTTTAATGGTTGAAGCAGGGGCACATGAAGTTAGTGAACAAAAAATGCTTGATGCTATAATGTTTGCACATGAAGAAATTAAAAAGTTAGTTAAATTTCAGGAAGATATAGTTAAGAAAATAGGAAAAGAAAAAAGAACTGATATGCCGATTTTTATACCAACAGAAGAAATTGAAAATCAAGTACGAAAGTATGCAGACCAAAAACTTGATTATGCACTTGATACTTTTGATAGGCAAGAAAGGCAACAAAGACAAGAAGATGTTGAAAAGGATGTTCAAGAGCATTTTTCAGAAATTTTCCCTGATTCTCAAAACATGATAGGCGATGTCTTATATAAGATGACTAAGGAAAAAGTAAGAAGAAAAATACTTGATAAAGGTATTAGACCTGATGGGAGAAAGTTAACTGAAATTCGTCCTATTTGGTGTGAAGTTGGAGTTTTGCCAAGAGTTCACGGAAGTGCTGTTTTTACTCGTGGGCAAACACAGGTTCTTAATTGTTGTACTTTGGGCACTCTTGATGAAGGACAAAAACTTGAAGGTCTTGACGATGTAGACAATAAGAGATACATTCATCAGTATAATATGCCACCTTATGCGACAGGAGAAGCAAGGCAACTAAAAAGTCCTGGCAGGAGAGAAATTGGACATGGTGCACTTGCAGAAAGGGCACTTGAAGTTGTTATTCCAGATGAAGCGGAATTCCCATATACTTTAAGGCTTGTTAGTGAAGTGTTAAGTTCTAATGGCTCTTCTTCTATGGCAAGCGTTTGTGGTTCAACATTATCTTTAATGGATGCTGGCGTAAAAATCAAGGCGCCAGTTGCTGGTATTGCTATGGGGCTTATCAAGGATACGGAGAGTAAAAAAGTCGCTGTTCTTAGTGATATTCAAGGTATGGAAGATTTTCTTGGAGACATGGATTTTAAAGTTGCAGGTACTGAAAAGGGAATTACTGCAATTCAAATGGATATAAAGATAAAAGGTATTGATAAGGAAATCTTGACAACTGCTTTAAATCAGGCAAAAGAAGGTAGAATGCATATTTTAGGTATTATGCTTGATACTATTAAAGAACCAAGAGAACATTTGAGTAAATATGCTCCTAAGATTGTTAGTTTTGAAATTGACCCTAGTAAAATTGGAGATGTTATTGGTTCTGGTGGTAAGATTATAAATAAGATAATTGAAGAAACTGGTGTAAAAATTGATATAGATGATGACGGAAAAGTTTGTGTTGCGTCAACTGATATAGAAAAGGCTGAAAAAGCAAAAGAAATTATTGTAAATATTGCAAAAGACATTGAAGTTGGTCAGATTTTTACTGGAAAGGTTGTCAAAGTTATGCAATTTGGGGCTTTTGTCAGCCTTGTGCCTACAAAAGACGGAATGATTCATGTTTCAAAACTTTCAAACAAGAGAGTTGAAAAAGTAACAGACATTGTAAATGTAGGAGACAATGTTAAAGTAGAAGTTATCAAAATTGACAATAGCGGAAAAATTGATTTAAAACTTATTGAAAAAATAAATAATTAATAAAAATTCTTAAGACAAGAGATTATTTTCTTGTCTTTTTTATTTATGAATGTTATAAATTTATTCTATTTTATCTTTTAAAAGTAGAGTATAGAAGACAATTTAAAAGTATTTAACAAATGTAAGACAATGAACTGAGCGTTTTTAGTATTATATAATTTTAATATAGATTATAATATTTTTTAAGATTTAAACATATAGTTTTATATGAAGATTTTTGGTTTTAATATTAGTAGTGAAAATAGATTTGTAAACATAACATGCAATATTATTTTATTTTCTCTTGTTTTAATTGTCTTTGGGGTGTCAATTTTGTCGCCTATTGCAACGGAAGCCTATGTGGTTAGTAGCCCTGCGTATTATAGTGGAAACAAAGATTCAAATAATGTTAGTCTTATGATAAATGTTTATTGGGGGACAGAGTATTTAGATAGTATGTTACAAACTTTAAAAGAAAATAATGTTAAAACGACCTTTTTTATAGGAGGTTATTGGGCGGGTAAGAATAATGAGATGTTACAAAAAATATATAATGAAGGGCATGAGATTGCAAACCATGGATATTTTCACAAAGACCATGCAAACATATCAACAGATGAAAACAAAAGTGAAATATATATGACACAGGAATTAATAGAAGGGTTAATTGGGGTTACAACTACGCTTTTTGCACCACCTTCTGGGAGTTATAATGATAAAGTATTAAGTGTTGCAGAAAGTTTAGGATATAAAACAATAATGTGGAGTAAAGATACAATAGATTGGCGTGATAAGGATGAAAATCTTATTTATAAAAGAGCAACGGAAAAAACTGTTGGTGGAGATTTGATTTTAATGCATCCAACAGAAAAGACGACTAATGCGCTTGATAAAATTATAAAAACGCTTAAAGAAAAGGGGTTAAATGTAACAACAGTAAGTCAAACCATTGGACTTGAAGATGAAAGTTAAAGTTAAGTGGCATTAAAATTAAAAACTTTATGGGTTAAAATATATATTATGTTAAAATAAAGAGAGTTATATGTTTTGCTATAAAATACAATAAATCGAGATAATTTTTAGATTTTTTGATAATATTAAGTGCGTTGAATTTTCAAATAATAGTCTTTATTGTACTAAGTTCTAGTAAATTTTCAGTATAAATTTCAGTATAAATTTGATATTTTGTAATTTTATATAAAGACACTTTTAAAATAAGTGATAGAGAAAATAACAATAGTTATCTTTTAAAATTTAATAAAAAAACAACTTTTATAATAATTTTAAGGAAAAAATAGTTAAAAACATTTTTGAAAAACCTTGATTGCGGTTATAATTAAGCATAAAGGAGCAATATGTTTAATGAAATTATTTAATCATATATTTAGTAGTGGACTTCGCTTAGTTTATAGACAAATAGATAATGATAGGCCGGCAACTATTTTTTTTGCGGTTGATACAGGTAGTGTAAATGAAGAAGAAGATAATAATGGCATTTCTCATTTTATTGAACATTTAACATTTAAAGGCACAAAAAAAAGAAGTGCAAAAGACATTACAAGAAACTTTGAAGAGATAGGTGCAAGGGCAAACGCATATACATCTCTTGACAGAACTTGTTTTTATGCTAGCGGGCTTAATGAAAAGTTTGAGGATTGTCTTGAAATTTTAAGTGATATATTTTTTTCATCAACATATAAAGAAGAAGAAATTGAAAAAGAACGAAGGGTAATCTTTGAAGAAATTGATATGTACGATGACAATCCAGAAAGTGTGGCATCTGATAAATTTTATGAGGCTTTTTATGCAGGGTCTAGTGCATCAAGGCCTGTTCTTGGGACAAAGGAGAGTTTAAAGAATATTAATAGGCAAAAAGTACTTGAATATATTAAACTTAGGTATGTTCCAAATAATATTGTTTTATCTATTGTTGCAGGGTTTTCATTTAGTAAGGTAAAAAAGTTAGTTGAAAAATATGTTGAATCCCATTTTAAAGGCATAAAATTGGAAGTTGAAGAAAAAAACAAGTCTCTTGCTGTTGTTCCTGATAAAAAATTTATTTCGGTAAAAAAAGACATAGCACAAACTCAGGTGGTTTTTGGCTTTCCAGCGGATAATATTTACACAAAAGATTACATGGCTTATCAATTATTATCTTTTATTTTTGGTGGCGGAATGGGATCAAGGCTTTTTAGTAAAATAAGAGATGACGAAGGGCTTGTATATACGATATCTTGTTTGCCTGAAATGTTTGAATGGGGTGGGCATTTGTTGATTTATTTTGGGTCAAATGATAAGAATGCTAAAAAGGCAGTTGACCTTATAAAGCAGGAAATTGTTAATTTACTTGAAGAAGGAATAAAAACAGAAGAACTTGAAAGGGCAAAAGTTTTTTGTAAAAGTTTGATTGTATCAAGCAATGAAAAAGGAGAAAGCCTTGCGAGAGTTGCTGCTCAAAACATAATATTATTTAATAAAGTTTTAAGTATTGAAGAGAGATTAGAAGAAATAGACAGGGTTACTGTTGATGATTTAATGAGAGTTGCTAGTAAAGTTTTTAATTTTTCTAATGTATGCGGCAGTATTGTTAGTAAAAGTGCTGGGGAAGAAGTTTTTGAATCTTTACAATAAATTCTAAAAAAATTAGTAAAATAATAAATTTATTAAACTTTTTTGTTAAAACCTTTTGAAAGAATAAAAAAGTATGCTAAAATTCTCGTAGGGGGTTGTTAGATTGGGCAGTCAAGAAGAAACTCAAAAAATTCCAAATGTAAAAAGAAAAAAGAGTATTGGGATTGTAATGGTTGTTCTTTCCCTTGTTCTTTTTGTGCTGACTACTTTTGAGTTTTTGTATGGGGTTAAGGCTTTTTTACTCGGTGTTTTTGGAGTAATGCTTTATCCTATTTTACTTTTTATGTTTCTTTTTGGCATTGCTTTTATTTTGAACAAGCGGTTCGTTTATTCTCCAAAATACATTGTTTATTTGTGTTTAGCATTTTTCTTTTTTATGTGTGTTTTGCAAATTATTTTCGTTGATTTTAGTTGCAATGATTTAAGTTATGGGGAGTACCTTAGAGTATGTTTTAACTCACTTTATACACCTGGTGGAGTGGTTATTGGTGTTTTTACTTATCCTGTAACTAGTTTGCTACATGATATTGCTGGTATTGTTATTTATGGGATAGCACTTATTATTTCTATTTATTTCATATTGTCTTATCTTGATAGTTATAAACAAATGCAAAAAGTTCATAATGAAAAACCAAGTTATCAAACTTTTCATTTTGATAGTCAAGATGTTGAATATTATAAAGAAGATAAACAAGAAACAAAATTAGAAAATCACAAAGAGGAAAAGAGAGAAGATGTAGTTGAAGTAGAAGAAGTTTCTCAACAAGAAAGAGCAAGGGAATTGTTGGGACTTAGAAAAAGTAATAAAGAACAAGATGAAGAAGATGCTAGAGAAGAAGCAAAAAACAGGCTTTATGGTTCTACGATTTCAACAACATGGCAAAACAGGGCAATGAATGAAAACAAGCCGCAAAAGTTTGTTTATGAAGATGAGAAAGTTGTAAAAAAAGAAAATCCTTTATTTAAAGAAAATATTGAATATTTATCTACTATTCATGATCTTCATAATGTCAATGAAAATCCTATTATTAATGCAGAAGATTATGAAGATTATAAAGAAAAAATGAGATTATACAATGAAAGGCAAGCAAATCCGCTTACTAGAGAAGAGGCTGGCGATGTTTTAGAGGAAGTAGTGAACAGGCAGGAAATTAAAAGAATTAATCAATACGAAATTGAGCCTGAAAAAGAAAAATATGAAGAGTTTGAACAGGAGCAAGATGAGATTGACGATATTTCAAATTTGGTTGATTTAGAAGATGATTTTATAAAGCCACAGGAATTTGAAAAAAAATTTAGCCCACTTAATCCGAACAACTTTTCGTCATATACGCCACAAAGTAATGAATATTCGGTTGAACACAATGAAAATAAATTTGAAAAGAGAGAGCCTATTATAGAAAGTGATAATAGTCAGAAAAGCCAAAAGTTTATAGATGAGAGTTATAAAGACCATGACGATCATTCAAATATAGATGATAGCCTTTTGCACACAGTAAATTTAAGCAGGAACTTTAATTTTGAGGTTTTGGGTGGTGGAAATGGGCAAAGTAACAAGAACACTCCACCAAATTTTGAATATCCAAGTAGATATATAAGACCGCCAATCGACCTTTTAAAAACTTATGTTAATGATAATGAAGATAATACAAACCAAGAAGAAAATATCAATATTCTTGAAAGAGTTTTAAATGAGTTTAAAATTCCGGCAAAAGTTGAGGCTGTAAGAAGGGGGGCTGCTGTTACTAGATATGAACTTCATATGCCAACAGGTATCCCAGTAAAAAAAATACACGCACATTCATCTGATATTGCTCTTGCTCTGGCAGCAAAAAGCGATATTAGAATTGAAACGCCTATTAGAGGGAAAAGTGCAGTTGGAATTGAAGTTCCAAACAATAAAATAGATACAGTTGGATTAAAGGATATCGTTTCATCTCCTAGGTTTACTGAGGCTAAGGCACCGCTAACATTTGCTCTTGGTAAAGATGTTGATGGTAATGTATATTGTTGTAACTTAGATAAAATGCCACACTTGCTTGTTGCTGGTTCAACAGGTTCTGGTAAGAGTGTTTGTTTAAATGCTTTAATACTTAGTCTTTTATTTAGAACTAGTCCTGAGGATCTTAGAATTATTCTTGTTGACCCTAAGAGAGTTGAGTTTGGTGTTTATAATGATATACCTCATCTTTTAATGCCAAAGGCTATAACAGAACCTAAAAAGGCATTGAATGCTTTTGATTGGTTAATAGATGAAATGGAAAGAAGGTTTACTATTTTCCAAGAATGTTTTGTAAAAAATCTTGCTGAGTATAACGCTCAACCAGAAGTTATCTCAAAAAAGATGCCAAAATTACCTTATATAGTTCTTATTGTAGACGAGTTAGCAGACCTTGTAGTTACTACAAATAAGAAAGAACTTGAAGAAAAGATTATAAGGCTTACTCAAAAGGCAAGGGCAGCAGGTATTCATCTTATACTTGCAACTCAAAGACCTTCTGTTGATATTATTACTGGAAGTATTAAAATTAACCTTCCAACAAGAATTGCTTTTGCAGTTACCAATTTTGTTGATTCAAAGACTATCCTAGATCAAGGTGGTGCTGAAAAATTGCTTGGTCGAGGGGATATGTTATATTCTCCACGAGATGGAGAGCCAATAAGAGTTCAAGGCGCATTTGTTGATACTCCTGAGGTTAAAGCAGTTGTGGATTTTGTTAAAGCAAATAACCCATGCTACTATGATGATAATATCTCTAAGATTATTAATAGTGAAGGTTCTAACGGCTCAGAAGGTGGTGGTTTTAGTGGTGCTGGGACAGGTGCTGTGCCAAGCATTGACTCGCTTATGCCAGACGCATTAAAACTTGTTATTGAGAATGGGCAGGCGTCTATTTCACTTCTTCAAAGAAGATTTGCAATTGGTTATCAGAGAGCGGCAAAAATTATTGATCAAATGGAAATGGCTGGCTTTATTTCTTCGTCAGATGGTAGTAAACCAAGGTCGGTATATATGACTATGGACGATTATAATAAAATTTATGGCTCTTCATAAATTTTTGAAATAAAAGTACTTTGCAAGGAGTATTTTTATTTCTATTTATATAAAAATAGTTAGTGTTTACTAACAAAAGAGGAATGTTGGTGTTTTATGAGTTTTAAGAAAAAAATTGGATTTATATCACTTGGATGTGATAAAAATAGAGTTGATACTGAAAATATAATTACAAAACTTAGTAGAAAAGAATTTGAAATTGTGGGCAATGCAGAAGATGCAAATATTATTATAATAAATACTTGTGCTTTTTTAGGCTCAGCAAGAGAAGAGGCTATTCAAACTATACAAGAGATGTCTAATTACAAAAATTGTGGTAATTTGGAAAAGTTGATTGTAGTTGGATGCCTGCCTTTGCTTTTAAAAGATAAGTTGTTGGAAGAACATAAAGAAATTGATTGTTTTGTGCTTCCAGAAGATTATGAGTGCATTGATGAAATTATTTTTAATCTTTATAATCAAAAATATGAAGCAATAAAGTCAGAAAAGAATTCAAGAAGGCTGACAACTCCGTTGCATTATGCTTATGTAAAAATTGCTGATGGGTGTAATAATAGATGTGCTTTTTGTAAAATACCTTTTATTCGAGGCGACTACAAATCAAGAAAAATTGATGACATATTAGAAGAAGTTGAATTGCTTGTAGCAAATGGTGTTAAAGAGATTATTCTTGTAGCCCAAGATGTTACTAGGTTTGGGCTTGAAAATAAAGAAAGTTTGGTTATGTTATTAAAAGAACTTGCAAGAATAAAAAAACTTGTTTGGATAAGACTTTTATATTGTTATCCAGATTTAATTACAGACGAGTTAATAGAAGAAATTGCAAATAATCCAAAAGTTGTTCATTATCTTGATATCCCACTTCAACATGTTAGTAATCATGTTTTGGTTAATATGAAAAGAAGAAGTAGAAAAAGGGATATTGTAGAATTGATAAATAAATTAAGACGAAAAATTCCTGACATTAAGATAAGAACAACTTTTATGGTGGGCTTTCCTAATGAAACAAAAAGAGATTTTAAAGAGTTATGTGGGTTTTTAAAAATTTTTAAATTGGACAATGTTGGATTTTTTAAATTTTCAAGGGAAGAAGGAACACTAGCGTATGATATGGAAGGTCAAATTGAAGAAAGTGTTAAAGATAAAAGGCTTGAAATCGTGCAAAGGTTACAAGAAAAAATAATATCAAAAAAGAATAGAAAACTAAAAGGGCATATTTTAAAAGTGATAATTGATGACAAAGTTGATGATGTTTACATTGCCCGTCCATATTTTAGTGCACCAGATGTTGACTTTTATGTAGAGTTTGAGTCAAAATTGGATTTAAAGCCAGGTAATTTTGTTGATGTTTTAATTACTAATTTTAAAGATGGCATTTTCTTGGCTAAAAATGAAAAGAATAGTACTTATTAATTTAAGAAAAATTATGATAATATTAAAAAGCATTGGTTCAAAATTGTTTTAAGTTTAATATTAGATTTAATATATAGTTTTTTATAAGAAATCATATTTTATATAGATTTAAGGAGAAATATAATGAATTTACCAAATAAGATTACAATTTGCAGAATAATTCTTATACCGTTAATAATTTTTTTCTATTTGGCGGAAAGTTTTTTGTATGGTGGAAAACTTATTGCTGCTATTTTATTTTTAGTTGGCATTTTAACTGACTTTTTTGATGGGCATCTCGCTAGAAAAAATGGTCAGGTAACAGTACTTGGTACTTTTCTAGATTCCATTGCAGATAAGATGCTTGTAACTGCTGCCTTACTTCTTGTTGTTACTGATGGCACAATAAATGCTCCTTATGGAGTTATTTTTGCAACAATTATTGTTGTAAGAGAGTTTATGGTAAGTGCTTTAAGGCAACTTGGTGCTAGTAAAAATGTAATAATTTCTGCCGACTATTTTGGGAAAGTTAAGGCGACAATTCAATTTATTTCGTTGTTTTTAATTATGGTTTATAGTTTTTTATGGACAAGAGAAATTATTTTAGGATCATTGCTTAGTGCTTGTTATTGGGTTTCATTTGCCGGACTTGCAATTACAACATTAATAACTATTATTTCAGGTATTCATTATATTTTAAAAAATAAAGATGTTTTTAAAGAAAGTGGAGAGAAAAAAAAAGAAAAATAGAATTTTTAAAAAAGTCGTATTTTTGATGGAGATTTAAGGGGATAATGAAAGTTAGCATTATAACAGTTTCAAATAGCGAACTTATAACTCAAACAAGGGACAAACTTTTATCCCAGATTAGTTCATCTTTGTATAAAAATAAACAAGATATTTTATTTATACAAATTATTAGGGGCGAGTCAGCAATTCTTGATGAAAGTTTAAAATTTGCATATAACACATCTGATGTTGTAATTCTCATTTGCGAGAACGAGTGGGATAGGTTTTATATGTGTAAAAAACTTCTTTGTGATTTATTTAACTGCAAAATTGAAAACAATAAATATGCAACTAAAAATATCGAAGAATATGCAAAAGAGAAAAATGTTCCATTAAAGAAAGAAGATTTTAGTTTATCTCAAATGCCAGAAATTGCTAGAACTATAAAAAATCCTTTTAGTGCATTTCAAGGGTGTTTGTGTGAAAAAGATGGGAAAAAGGTTTTTATGCTTCCACTTGAAGATAATGAGTTATACCATGTATTTTTTTCTTCTGTTTTGCCTTATATTCTATCAAATAATAATGAAAATTTAAAAGACAAGACATATATTTTAAGGACTTTTGGTATAAAGTTATCTGATATTAGGCATTTACTTAGAGATGAGATAAGAAATAAATATGGTATAGAAGTGATTTGTAGTGAGAAATTACTTAGGGGGGAGATTGTAATTCGAGTTAAGGGTGGAACTAGGAGTGATATACAAAAAAACATCATTAGCAAAATTTACACAAAATTGCTGCCTTACTTTTATTCGGAAAAAGATGAAAGTTTGGAAGAATTTATATACTCTCTTTTGTCAGTAAGGAGATTAACATTGGCTTTTGCAGAAGATTTTACTGCAGGGAATATGGTTGACTCATTATATAAAAATATTCCAAGTGCAAAAGAGATTATTAATGAAGATATTGTGGCGACAAGTGATAATTCAAAAATGAAGTTGCTTGGCGTTGAAAAAAATGTTTTCAAAAAAAGTGCAATAGATTATTCTGAGATTGCGTATCAAATGGCTCTTGGCATGCTTGAAAATTCTGGGGCTGATATTGTTGTTGCTAATTGTGGAGATTTAAAAGAGGGTTTACTTACTTTTGCTATTGGTAATAGTGAAGGAATTCATGTTTTTAATGAAAAAGTAAATGGAAGTTTTGAAGAAAAAATAGAACTTGCGACAGGAATGATATTCTATCATTTAGTTAAAAAAATAAAAAATGATGATTTCCATATTGGGCAAAAGGAAGTAATATAATTTAATTATGAAAATTATTTTGTGAGTATTTTTTAAAAATCTATTTATTCTTTATTAAGATTAAATAAAATACAGGAAATAACATTTTTAATTATTAGAGTAGTTGTATTATTTTTAAATTAATATAATTTTTAAAGAAAATAAAAAGTGCTATTGGTACAAAAATTTAATAATTTTTAGGATTAAATAAGGCTTATTTTATAAATTTGGTGTTTTTGTACTAAAAATAAATTAGGTAAAGGTATTGACAAATTAGCAATATTATGTAAAATTTTAAGTATAAAAAGAAGGTGTTATTATGCAAAGAATTTATCTTGATAACGCAGCGACTACGAAGGTATCGAATGAAGTTTTAACTGAGATGCTTGAAACTTATAGTGAAACATTTGGTAATCCAAATAGTCAACATTCATTTGGAAGAGAAGCGGGAGCTCTTGTAGATTTAGCAAGAGATAGAGTTGCAAATACTATTAATGCTGAAAGAGGAGAAATTTATTTTACATCAGGTGGAACTGAGAGTAACAACTGGGCAATAATTGGACTTGCACTTGCAAATAGAGCAAAGGGCAATCACATTATTACTTCAAGTATTGAACACCATAGTGTGCTTGAAGCCTGCAAACGACTTGAAAAATTAGGGTTTGAGATTACATATTTGCCAGTTGACAAGACGGGGCTTGTTGATATTGCAAGACTTCTTCATTGTATTAATCAAAGAACAATTCTTGTAAGTATAATGGCTGCTAACAATGAAGTTGGTACAATTCAAAATTTGAAAGCAATATCAAAAATTGTGCATGAAAAAGGAGTTCTATTTCATACAGATGCCGTTCAGGCAATGGGTAATTTTAGAATTGATGTGAAAGACCTTGAAGTTGATGCACTAAGTATGAGTGCTCATAAAATTCACGGACCAAAAGGAATTGGTGCTTTATATGTTAAAAAAGGTGTTAAAATTGACAATTTAATTGTTGGTGGAGAGCAAGAAAGGGGGAAAAGAGGTGGAACACTAAATGTCCCGGGAATTGTTGGTTTTGGGAAAGCTTGTGAAATAATGCAACAAAATTATATTGTTGACTGCAAGAAACTAAAGTACCTAAGAGATTATTTTGTTTCTCAAATAGAAAATGAAATACCACATATAACAGTACAGGGGCATGCTCATCAAAGATTGCCAGGAATTGCTAGTGTTTCATTTAATTTTGTTGATGGAGAGGCTTTACTTTGTTTACTTGACATGGCTGGGATTGCAGCATCAAAAGGGGCTGCTTGTCAAGCAGGAACTACTGAGCCTTCACATGTTTTACTTGCAATGAATATACCGATAGAAGAAGTACAAAGCACTCTTAGATTTTCTTTTGGTATTAATAACACAAAAGAAGAAATTGATATTGTTGTCAAAGAGTTAAAAAAAGATGTCGAAAAATTAAGAAGCATTTCTCCGTTGAAGCCATCAAGGAAAAGGGATTAAAAGGTGGTTAAATATGTATAGTAAACAAATAATTGATAGATTTACATCTCCAATTAATTCTGGTTTGATAAAAAATGCAAGTGGGGTCGGTTCTGAAACTTATGAAAGACTTGGAGAAGTTGCAAAGGTTTATTTAAAAGTTGAAGATGGGATTGTTAAAGATGCTAAGTTTAAGGTTTTTGGCGGGATAGTACTAATTGCAGTATTTGATGTTGCAATGGATATGTTAAAAGATAAAAAAATTGACGAGATTTACATAAGTGAAGAAGATATAGCAAGTGTTTTAGGGGCTATTGATGTTGATAAGTTATACACAATTAAATTATGTAAGGATACTATTGAAGATGCGGTAAAAGATTATCATAAGAAGCAGAAAAAACTAGAACTTTTACTTCTTAAAGCACAGGCAATGGAAAGTACAAATAATAATTAAAATAGAAGGTAAAATATGGAATATAGAAGATTTAAGGATGTTATTGTTGCAAGGATTGATAAGGGAGAAGAAATTTTAGAAAAGATAAAAGAAATTGCACTAAAAGAAAATATTAAACTTGCAAACATAAACGCACTTGGAGCAGTGAATGACTTTACGGTTGGAGTATTTAAAACAAGCGAGAAAAAATATTATTCCAATAATTTTACGGGAGATTTTGAGATTGTTTCTTTAACTGGAACAATTAATACAATGAACAATGAATACTATTCGCACATTCATTTCAGTGCTGGTAATGACAAGGGGCAGGTTTTTGGTGGGCACTTAAATAAAGCTGTTGTAAGTGCTACTTGTGAAATGATAATTAATATTATTGATGGACGAGTTGATCGTAAATTTGATAATGTAATAGGTTTAAATCTATTTAAATTTTAAAATTAATTATGCAAAACTATTGCATAATTTTTTTTATTGTGGTATATTAACAAGGTTAAAAATTCGCACCTAAAAATTTTCTTGTGCCAAATTGGTGTTGTTGTAGGTATACCTACACGATTTTTAGGGAGGATTAACAAGAAGGAGGATTTTATATATGCCAGTAATTTCAATGAAACAGTTACTAGAGGCAGGGGTTCATTTTGGTCATCAATCAAATAAGTGGAACCCAAAGATGAAGAAGTATATTTTTACAACAAGGAATGACATCCACATCATTAATCTTGAAGATACTTCTGCACAATGTGATAAGGCTTATTTCTTTATTAGAGATATGGTCGCTAGTGGAAAAAGTGTTTTATTTGTAGGAACAAAAAAACAGGCTCAGGAAGCAATTGAGCAAGATGCAAAAAGATGCGGTATGTATTATATTGTTAATCGTTGGCTTGGGGGTACTTTAACAAATTTTAAAACAATTAGAACAAGGATTGCTAGACTTAATAAATTAAATCAGATGGAACAAGTTGGCGAATTTGAGTTTTTAACAAAGAAAGAAGTTGCAAAACTCAAAGCAGAAAGAGATAAATTAGAAAAGGCTCTTGGTGGGATAAAGGACATGACGGAACTTCCAGGATTATTATTTGTTGTTGATCCAAAGAAAGAACACATTGCGATTAAAGAAGCAAAAGCCCTTAATATTCCTGTAGTAGGAATTGTTGATACCAATTGTGATCCAGACGATGTTGATTATCCAATTCCAGCAAATGATGATGCAATAAGGAGTGTGAAGTTAATAGTTAGTGCTATGGCTGATGCTGTTATTGAAGCAAAAGAAGGGGTTTCTCCAAGAACTACCGAATTAGATTCACAGGAAGAAAGCCAAAATAATGAAAATATGGCTGAAATGCTAGAAAAATCTGAGACAGAAAATAAATAATCAACAATAAGGAGAAGTAAGTTATGATTAATGCAAGTGATATAAAAGATCTTAGAGCAAAAACTGGTGCGGGTATGCAAGATTGTCAAAAGGCATTACAAGCATGTGATGGAGATATGGAAAAGGCGGTTGCTTATTTAAGAGAAAAGGGAATTGCTTCTGTTGCAAAAAAGGCCTCTCGTATTGCAGGCGAAGGCATAGTTGGAAGTTATATTCACATGGGTGGTAAAATTGGCGTTCTTGTTGAAATAAATTGCGAGACAGATTTCGTTGCTAAAAGCAATGAATTTAACCAATTAGTCAAAGATGTTGCTATGCAAATTGCTGCTGCAAGACCTGAATTTGTTAGAATTGAGGATGTCCCAGCAGAAAATCTTGAAAAAGAAAAAGAAATTTTAATTGCTCAAGCAAAGAATGAAGGCAAGCCACAAAATATTGCTGAAAAAATGGTTGAAGGAAGAATAAAAAAATATTACAAAGATGTTTGTTTAATGGAGCAAGATTTTGTAAAAGACCCATCTAAGACAATTTCTGATCTTATAACAGAAGCAACTCTTAAAATTGGCGAGAAAATAACTATTAGAAGATTTGTAAGATATGAAATGGGCGAAGGCCTTGAAAAGAGAAAAGACAATTTTGCAGAAGAAGTTATGAATCAAATGAATGGTTAAAATTCTTAAAATGCAGGTTATTTAACTTGCATTTTTTGAGTTTTTTTACAAAAACTAACGAAAATTTAAAATTTCTTTTATCTAAATTGCTTTTGTTTTTTTATATTATGTGATAGACTATCGATGTAGATATTATTGTTGAAAGGAAAAATTTTTATGCGTAAGATGGCTCTTGATTATGGCGAAGTAAGGATTGGAATAGCGTTTAGTGATTTATTAAACATTATTGCTAATGGTTATGAGTCGTATACGAGAAAAAATTTGGAAAGCGATCTTAATTATTTAACTACACTTGCGAGAACGCACGAAGTTGATGAGATAATTCTTGGTTTACCTGTTAATATGGATGGTAGCGAAGGAGAAAGGGCTCAAGCAACAAGAGAGTTCGGAGATTTGCTAGGGGAAAAGTCTAATATTAAGATATCATATCTTGATGAGCGCTTAACAAGTGTTTCAGCCGAACGATTGCTTATAGAAGCGGATGTAAGGCGTGAAGATAGAAAGAAAATAATTGATAAGGTCGCAGCAACAATAATTTTGCAAAATTATTTAGACATGAAATCAAAATAAAGGAGATTAAAAAATGAGTGAAGAAGAAAAAAGTCCAATAGACCGTTTATTTGACGAGGATGATACAAGTCCAATTTCACTTTTTAACGAAAAAGGGGAAGAAGTAAAATTTGACCAAATTGCACTTATTCCTATTGAAGAACAGGTATATGCAATTTTAAAACCTATTGAACAAATGGAAGGAATAGGAGAAGACGAAGCACTTGTTTTTGAAATAGTTGAAAATGAAAGCGATGAAGGGGATAGTGAGTATCTTAATCTTGTTTCAGACATTGATATAATAGATAAAGTTTTTGAAATCTATAATAAATTGATGGATGAAGAGGAAGAAAAGCAAAAAATTGATAAAAACAAGGGTAGTAAGTAATGGAAATTCAAAACTTGTCGAGCGAGATTGAAGTAAGAAAACAAAAGATAAAAGAATTAAAAGAAAAAGGCTTCATTGTTTATGCTGATAAATATGAGAGAACTCATAGACTTGTTGAAGCAAAACTCCTTGAAGATGGGGTGCATGTAAAGGTTTGTGGCCGTATTACTTTTAGAAGAATTATGGGCAAACTTAGTTTTTTTGCGATTGAAGACATTAATGCAAGACTTCAAGTAAGTATTAGTAGAAATGAAGTTTCAGAAGAAGAATATGCTTTTTTCAAATCAATGATAGATACCGGAGACTTTATTGGCGTTGAAGGGGAACTATATACGACTCATACTGGAGAAAAAACTGTAAGAACTCACAATTTTAAGTTGCTCTCAAAGGCGATTTTACCTCTTCCTGAAAAATTTCATGGTTTAACTAATCTTGACCAAAGATATCGTGAAAGATGCATGGACTTAGTTAGCAATGAAGAAAGTAGAAAAGTTTTTTTAAAAAGAAGTAAATTTTTATCCTTTATAAGAAAATTTTTGGAGGAAAATGGGTTTACTGAGGTTGAAACTCCTATTTTGCAGAGTGCTGTTTGTGGGGCTAGTGCAAAACCTTTTTTCACAAAACATAATGCTTTAAATAAAATATGTAATCTTAGAATTGCGCCAGAAGTTTATTTAAAGCAAGTTATTGCAGGTGGTTTCGATAGAGTTTTCGAAGTAGCAAAATGTTTTAGAAATGAAGGCATGGACACAAGCCATTTACAAGAGTTTACAATGGTTGAGTGGTATGCGGCTTATTGGAATTTTGAAGACAATATAAAATTTTTCACAAATTTTATAAGGGAAGCAATTAAGTGTGTGTGTGAAGGAAATTTAGTTCTTGAATTTAAAGGACACAAACTTGATTTTTCAAAAGAGTTTAAAAGAATAAATTACACTGAGAAGATTAATGAAATTCTTGGTTTCAATGTTCTCGATTATACCAATGTTGATGTTTTAAAGAAAAAAATTGTTTCTACAAAACTTTTTAGTGAAGACGATTTTGTCGAATGTAAGACTGTTGGTGGTGTAATAGATTTTGTATATAAGAGAAAAATAAGGGAAAATATAGTTGAACCTACTATTTTATTTAATTATCCTGCATGTCTTGTGCCTCTCGCAAGAAGGAATGATGAAGATAATAGAAGGATTGATATGTTCCAAGTGCTAGTTTGTGGAGATGAAATTTGTAAGGCATATTCAGAACTTGTTGATCCTATTGTTCAAAGACAGGCACTTGAAGAACAGGCAAAAGCAAGAATGCAGGGTGATGATGAAGCAATGGAGCTTGATGAAGATTTCTTAAATGCAATGGAACATGGTATGCCTCCAATTTCTGGTCTTGGATTTGGTGTTGATAGACTTATGTGTTTACTTACAAATCAAGAATCAATTAGAGATGTAGTGCTTTTCCCACTTATGAAATAGAGTTAAAAAAGATTAAGATTTATTTTCTTAGTCTTTTTTGTTTTATTTTTATATAAATTTTAGAAAGTAGCAAAATTTTTTATATATAGTTATAAACTTTGTTCTCATTTTATTTTTCTAATCTTTTATATCTATTAGTAATTGTTGGATATTAAAAATAAGTAGCATTTTAATCTTTTAAAGGCAAGTAAAAATGAATAAGAACTTAGTTTATGATAAATTTTGCTATTATTTTACAATTAATATTTTCTATTCTTATGAGTATAACAGAATTAACTGCATAAAATATTGATAGGTTTAATTATGTGGGAATATTGTATTTGTTTTAATAGTGGCGAGCAAGCAGATACTTTTGAAAGAAAAGTAGTCGATTATATAAAGAGTCTAAAGGGTATTGTTGTAAATGTATGTACCCAAGGTTATTTTAAAGTTTTAATCGCAATACCAAGTGAATATGAAAACAAAACGACAACCTTTTTAGCAGAAAAGATAGCAGAAATTATATTGTTATTTTATAAAAAAGAGTATATTTTAAATAATTTAACTTTTGAAAAAGTTCATAGTATTAACATGAATGTTTTTTTGCAAACATTAGTTTGTTTTGATAGTGATATGGATAAAAAGATTATAATTGAAAGGATGGCTTTTAAAAAGAATTTTTATTTAAATTCGTTTATTGAATTTAAGTTACCTTTTTTAAAGAAAAAATGGAACGAATTAATAACTCTTGCTAATGATAATATTATGTATTTACTTAGTGATGATAGTTTTCTGGAATTGATTAAGTTTTTGATAAGCAATCTTGAACATAGATGCTATGCAGTCAATGTTTTTTCAAAAAAAGATTGCTATTTACTTTGTGATGTCGAAGGTAAGGTTATAAATGATTTTTTACTTGAAAAAAATATAATTTATGATGATACAAAGTTGCTAACTTCTCTAATTGCACTCAATCCAGAAAAGATTATTATTCATTGTAATAGTTTTTTAAAGGATAATTTAATAAAAAAATTATATAAGTTTTTTTCAAATAGAATTGAAATTTGTAAGTAAAAAGTATTGACAAGCATTGAGATGAAATAATATAATAAAAATATCATAGTAGGAAAGCATTTGACAAGTAGCGTGAAAAAAGGCTTTACCAGAGAAGGCAACCTAGGCTGGAAGTTGCGAAAAAGTAGTTTTTCAATGTCGAAACCACAAATTGCTCTATGCATTTTAGTCCTTTTTGATTAAAAGGTCAAAGTGGTTAAAGAGTGTCTTTAACAATAAAGGTGGAACCGCGGAAATTTTATTTTCGTCCTTTAACAATAAATTGAGTTATTGTTAAGGGCTTTTTTATTTAAAAGCACTTAATACTCAAAAGGTATAAAGGAGTTAAAAATGGAAAAAGAAGAATTAAATATGTTTAGGCATAGTTGTGCCCATGTTTTAGCAAAAGCAGTAGATGGACTATTTAAAAATGTAAACAACACAATCGGACCTGCTATTGATGATGGATTTTATTATGATTTTGACTTGGAAGATACAATTACGCCAGAAGATTTTAAGAAAATTGAAAAAGAAATGAAGAGAATTATTTCTCTTGATGAAAAGTTTGAGCGAAAGGTTGTAAACAAAAAGCAAGCCCTTGATATTTTTAAATCAAATCCTTATAAGGTAGAATTAATTAATAATTTGCCAGAAGATGAAGAAATATCAATTTATACCTTGGGTGATGATTGGTGTGATTTATGTCGAGGCCCTCATGTAAAAAGTTCTAAAGAGTTAAAAAATTTTGCCTTCAAGGTAAGTAGGGTAAGTGGTGCGTACTGGAGAGGCGATGAGAAAAACAAAATGTTGCAGAGAGTTTATGTATACGGATATGAGACAAAGGAAGAACTTGATGAACATATAAAAATGCTTGAAGAAGCAAAAAAGCGAGATCATAGAAAACTTGGTAAGGAACTTGGACTCTTTTTTATATCTGATTATGCGCAAGGAATGCCTTTTTATATGCCAAAAGGGCTAATTGTTAAAAATTTACTTATTGATTTTTGGAGAAAAGAACATAAAAAAGCAGGTTATATTGAAATAGAAACGCCTATTGCAATGGACAAATCTTTATGGCAATTATCAGGGCACTGGGATCACTATAAGAAAAATATGTATACTTTTAAAATGGAAGATACTGAGTTTGCAATTAAACCTATGAATTGTCCTGGATGTATGCTTTATTATAAGGAAATGCCTCATTCTTATAAAGAATTTCCACTGAGAATTGGAGAACTTGGAAAGGTTCATAGACATGAAGCCAGTGGGACTTTACATGGATTGTTTAGAGTAAGAAGTTTTACGCAAGATGACGCTCATATTTTTATGCTTCCAAATCAAATTGAGAGTGAAGTTCAAAATGTCCTTAGCCTTGTTGATAAGATTTATAGTACATTTGGGCTTACTTATCATCTTGAAATTTCAACAATGCCAGAAGACCATATTGGAGATGAAAAGACTTGGAGAGAAGCAGAATCTGCTCTTAAAAATGCTCTTGATAAGATTGGTAAAACTTATATTATTAATGAAGGCGATGGTGCTTTTTATGGACCAAAAATTGACATTCATATAAAAGACGCTATTGGTAGAACTTGGCAATGCGGTACAATTCAACTTGATATGCAGTTGCCAAAGAGATTTAATCTTGAATACACTGATGCAGATGGTTCAAAGAAAGAACCGGTTATGATTCATCGTGTGATTTATGGTTCAATAGATAGATTCCTTGGTATCATAACAGAAAATTTTGCAGGGGCTTTTCCACTTTGGCTTGCACCTGTTCAAATAAAAATTCTAAACATAAATGATTCAATAATTCCTTATGCTAATAAAGTTAAGGGAGAACTTGAAAAATTTGGTTTTAGAGTTGAAATTGATGATAGAAATGAGAAAATTGGTAAAAAAATTAGAGAAGCACAATTAAATAAAATCCCATATATGCTTGTTCTTGGGGAAAAAGAAATGGAAAATAAAACTATTTGTGTTAGAAGTAGAAGTCAAGGTGATCTTGGTTCGCAGGATTTAGTATCTTTTATTCAAGAATTAATTGTTGAAAGGGATACTAAAAAAATTTATTAATCTTTAATTTGTACTTGACATATCTATTTATATGTGTTAATATTAACTCGTTTAAAGAAGAAGTTCCACTTCTCACCGTTTAATAATTATGTTCAAACGGTTGCTATCATTTATTGATTGTTAAAAAGTGGGCTTTATTCTGTCCACTTTTTTATTTTAAGTTGGACAAATTAAAAATAGGGAGGTATTTTACTATTAAAAATCAACAATTACTAAACGGAGACATTAGATTACCACAAGTTAGGCTTATTGGTTCAAATAATGAGCAACTTGGTATTATGTCAAGTCGTGATGCTTTAAACATTGCAGAGGAGCAAGATTTAGATTTAGTTTTAATTTCTCCAAATGCAGAGCCACCTGTTTGTAAAATAATTGATTATGGCAAATTTAAATTTGATCAAGCAAAAAGGTTAAAAGAGCAAAGAAAAGCACAAAAAACTGTTGATATTAAGGAAGTACAGTTATCAATGACAATTGATAAACACGATGTCGAGATTAAGGCAAGGCACGCTGAGAGATTTCTGTCAAGTGGAGATAAGGTTAAGGTAAGTATTCGCATGAAAGGGCGTCAACAGGCAAGACCTGAAATAGGAATTGATATAATGAACTCGTTTTTTGAGATTGTCAAAGAATTTGGTGTTATTGAAAAGGCACCAGAAATAATGGGTAGGAATATTTTTATGGTTCTTGCCCCAATAAAAACAAAATGATTTAAGGAGATGAAATTATGCCAAAACAAAAAACTAATAGTGCAGCAAAGAAAAGGTTTGATGTTAAAAAGTCTGGACTTATTAAGAGATCTAAGCAGGGTAAAAGACATATTTTAACTAAAAAAACAACAGCAACTAAGAGAAATTTAAGAAAAGGAACCTATGTAAGTAAAGCCCAAAGTAAGACTATTAAACAAATGGTTCAAGGTTAATAAAGGAGCGAGAAAAAATGAGAATAAAAAGAGCAGTAAATAAAAATAAACATAAAAGAGCAATATTAAAGCAGACTAAGGGGTTCTGGGGTGCAAGAAGCAGACTTGTTAGAGTTGCAAATGAAGCGCTTATGAAAAGTTTGCAACACGCATATATCGGCAGAAGACTTAGAAAGAGAGATATGAGAAGGCTTTGGATTACTAGAATTAATGCAGCATGTAGAATTAATGGCATTAGTTATAGCAAATTCATAAATGGATTAAAATTAAAGAACATTGATTTAAACCGAAAAATACTTGCAGACATGGCTGTAAATGATAAGTTTTTATTTGCAAAACTTGTTGAAGAAGTAAAAGCATAGTTAATTTTAAGGGAGCGTAGCGTGGAAGTTATTTTATCAAGAAAAAATAAAATCATTGTAGATACGCTTAATATTAAAAAGGAGCCTTTTGATAGCCTTTTTTTAGACAATCCAAAACTTATTGAAGAAGCCGTAAAATGTGGGTATGTAATAAAATATTCGCTAATTTGTAGTGATAAAAGTAAAAATATATTAGATAGTTATAAATTTTTAACTTGTTATCCACACTATTTTGTAAGTGCAGATTTAATAAATTATTTGAGTGATACAAAGTCTCCGCAAGGAATAATATCTATAATCGAATTTCCGCATAATACGCAAGATATTTGCTTGCAGGACAATTTTTTAGTACTTGAAAATGTACAAGACCCAGGAAATGTAGGAACGATCATTCGGTCGGCGTCAGGTACGAGTTTTAAAAATATTTTTATGATTAATTGTGTAAATATTTTAAATCAAAAAGTTGTCAGAAGTTCAATGGGTGGAATTTTTAGAGAAAAATTCAGGAATTTTAATACTTTACAAGATTTTTTAGATTTTGCAAAGAAGAATTGTTTAAATTTACTTGTTGCTAGCATGGAAGGGGAAAGTATATTTAAAATTAGTATAAATAAATTAAAAAAGCCATATGGTATTGTTATAGGAAATGAGGGGAATGGGGTGTCAGAGAATTTTAAAAAAATTGCTAGTAAAATTATTTCTATTCCTATGAAAAATAATCTTGAATCATTAAATGCTGGCGTTAGTTGTTCAATAATAATTTATAATCTTGACAATTTAAAGTAAAAAAGGAGGAAGAATTATGATTTCTGCAGGAGATTTTAGAAAAGGTGTTACATTTGAATACGATGGGAGTGTTTATAGCGTTGTTGACTTCCAACATGTAAAGCCAGGTAAAGGGGCTGCATTCGTGAGAACAAAAATTAAAAATGTTGTTACTGGACAAGTTTTAGAAAGAACTTTTAATCCAACTGAAAAGGTTGAGGAAGCAAAAATTGAAAGAAAGGAAATGCAATATTTGTATAATGAAGGCGGAATATATTATTTTATGGATATGGAAACCTTTGAGCAAATTCCTTTAAATTATGACCAAGTTGAAGAGGCTATGAAATATGTAATTGAAAATATGATGGTCTCAATTCAATTCTACAAAGGAAAGGCATTTTCTGTTCTTCCTCCAATGTTTGTAGAACTAAACATAGTTGAGTGTGAGCCGGGTATTCAAGGAGATACTTCAAAGGCAGGAACAAAGCCTGCTAAACTTGAAACCGGGCTTGTTATCCAAGTACCTTTATTTGTTAATAATGGGGATAGAATTAGGATTGATACTAGAACAGGTTCATATATGGAAAGAGTATAAGTTAAAAATTTTTTAGTAAACTAAAATATCTATAACTAATTTGTTATAGGTATTTTTTTATTTTAATTATCACTGTGTTATTAAAAATTTAATTTGTATTATTTTTGTAGAAATATTTTAAAATAAATTTTTGTTTATAAATATTGTAGTGGAAATGGTTTAAAATTTTTTTTATATTATTGTGTTTTAAAATCTAAGAGTTTTTTCATTAATGTTTTTAAAAATAAATCTTTTTCTATTTTTTAAATTTTATTTTGTCATTAATTGTTGAAAATAGTATTTTAATTTGTATTTTTGCTATCTATTACTTTTTTTAAAATTATTAAAATATAAATTATTAAGTCTTAAAGGAGAGTAATATGTTTGAAGACCTTTTTCCGCAAATATTTTTAAAAACAATGAATTTGACTCCGCTTGACAAAATAAATGAGATAAGACTTAGGCTAAATAAAAAAATCGTAGTTACTATTTCAAATAAGTCTTACTATCTTTCTCAGGACGGCTTAACAGGTAATAGTCAAAAAGCAATGATTGCCGACAAGTTCTTAATTGAAGATGTATTAAAACGGGCGTGCGAAAATTCAGTTTACGCATTTTCAGACCAAATTAGAAGTGGATTTATAACAACAAAAGGCGGAATAAGGATAGGACTTGGTGGAGAAGGTGTATATGAAAAGACAACATTAAAAACTTTAAAAAATATAAATAGTTTATCAATAAGAATACCAAGGGAGATTATCGGATGTTCAGAAAGTATTATGCCTTACTTATTCAAGAACGCATTTTTAAATACTTTGATAATTTCTCCGCCTGGGGCGGGTAAAACAACTATTATAAGAGATATAGTAAGAAGTTTATCTGAAAAAAATTATTGTTATAACATTTTGCTTGTTGATGAAAGATTTGAGATAGCAAATTGCTTTAATGGAGTTTCAACTCTTGATGTAGGAAATTTTTGCGATATTTTAAGTGGAATTAGTAAGGAATATGCTTTTGAAAATGGTATTCGAAGTTTAAAACCAGATATCATTGTTACAGATGAAATAAGTGGAGAAAAAGATTATGAAGCAATTTTACAAGCAAGTAATTGTGGAGTAAATGTTCTTGCTTCAATTCATGCAAGAGATGTTGAGGATTTAAAATACAAAAAAGGATTTGAGAGTATTTTAAAAAATAAAGTTTTTAGTAGATTTATAGTTCTGTCTTCTCGTGAAGGACCGGGTACTATTGAGGGAATATATGATGAAGGGCTAAGGTGCATTAATTATTAATGAAGATTTTTTTAGTATTAATAATTTTTATTTGTTGCGTGTCTATTGGGCTTGCGATTAAACAATATTATTTAAGAAGGCAAGATTTTTATAGAGATTTATTTTCTTTTTGTCAAAACACAAAAGTTTATATTTCATATAGTCAAGCAAAACTAAGTGAAATTATAGAAAAGAATCTTCTTAATTGTAAAAAGGATTTTTTATATTTTCTTCAATTATTTCACAATTATTTAGTAGGAAATATTACAAAGAAAGATTTTATAAGTAATAGTAATCTTGTTTTTTTAGATAATGAAGAAAGGGAAGAAGTTTTAAATTTTTTTTGTCAACTTGGGAATATGGCAAAGGAAGAAGAACTTGAAAAAATAGAAGTAAACATGCAAAATTTTGAAAGAAAGAGTAGAAAATCACAAGAAGAAAATAAAAAATTTTCTAGTTTATATGTAAAGTTATTTTTAGTTTTAGGTCTTGCAATAATTATAATCTTTGTATAGTGGGGGTAGAAATTTGGATTATAGCATTATATTAAAAATTGCCGCTATTGGTATTCTCACAGCGGTAGTGGCTCAAGTATTAAAAAACATAGGTAAAGATGAAATTTCTACCTTTGCAACACTTGCAGGGGTAATTATAGTGCTACTTATGGCAATTAATATGATAAATGAACTTTTTGAGACAGTAAAACAGTTATTTTTAATTTATTAATTATGGAAATTTTTAGAATTATTGGTATAGGTTTGCTGACTTGTATTGTTGCAATTATTATTAAACAAATTCGTCCTGAGTTTCATATAGTGGTTGTTCTTACTGGTGGAATAATAATTCTTTTTATGATTATTGATGAGTTAAGAACAATTTTTGATTACTTTTTAACAGTTTTTAATAGAACTAATCTTGATTATGGATTATTTTCGAATGTGTTAAAGATAATTGGAGTTGGATTTTTAACTGAATTTGCAAATAATGTGTGCGTAGATACAGGAAATGCAAGTATTGGAGATAAAATTGTTTTAGCAGGAAAAATACTAATTGTGTGTCTTGCTTTACCCTTAATAACAGATTTATTGGATGTGATAATAGAGATTTTACCGTGAAAAAGAGAATTAGACTTTTATTTTTGTTTATTTTATTAATTTGTTTGTTTATTGTTAATAGTATAACGACTAAAAATTCTATTAATACATTAGCAAAAGACAAACAACTTTATTTTGCTAGCAATAGTAGTGAACAAGAACTTGAAGAAAATATTGACGATCAACTTGGAGATATTGATTTTAGTGGGCTTGATGAGATTTTAAAAAATTTGTCAGACAGTGAAAAATCAATTTTTAATGGGAAAGGATTTGTTGAAATTGTAAAAGATTTTATTTCGGCAGATGATAGTTCTTTATATAACAATTTTATTCCTTATGCTTTAAATATTATTTTTAGTAACATAACTGGCTATATACCTTATTTTGCAGTTATTATTGCACTTGCTATTTTGTATAGTCTTGTTGGACAAGTTTCAATGGGAGATAAAAACAAGTCATTATCATCTGTTATTCATATTGTATCTTTTGCGTCTATTGCACTTATTGTTTTAAAACTAGTATTTGAATTGCTATCTATTACTTCAAATACAATATCAATTATAGAAAGTCAGATGGAAATAATTTTTCCTATAATTTTAACCCTAATTACAGCGATAGGGAATGTAGTAACAGCTTCAACCTTTCAGCCGTTACTTGCAGTGTTGACAACGGGAATAACAAAACTTTTTACGCTTATTCTGATTCCGATTTTTATATTTAGTGTTGTGTTTGGGGTCGTTGGAAATATATCAAAAAATGTACGACTTGAAAAATTTTCAAAGTTTTTCACAAGTTTATTTAATTGGATAGTTGGTATAATATTTACTATTTTTATTGCATTTTTAACATTGCATGGGTTGACAGTTTCAAGTATTGATTCTATTTCACTTAAAACAGCGAAATTTGCTATTAAAAGTTATATTCCGCTTCTTGGTTCTTATTTATCAGATGGGGTTGGTGTTATAATAGCAAGTAGTGTTCTAATTAAAAATGCCATTGGAGTATCAGGGCTTGTTTTACTTTTTGCTGTGGTTTTTTCTCCAATAATTAAGATTGTTATTATAGGTCTTCTTTTAAAACTTACATCAGGAATTCTTGAAATGCTATGTGATAAGGAAGTGCCGAATTTTTTGTATGCAGTATCAAAGAGCCTTAATATGTTAGTTGTTTGTCTAATTGCTATAGGGTTTATGTATTTAATTTCTATGTCGA
Organism: uncultured Clostridia bacterium; assembly: GCA_944383405.1. Lineage (GTDB taxonomy): Bacteria > Bacillota > Clostridia > Christensenellales > UBA1242 > UBA7862. The sequence goes on along the minus strand of CALWPL010000004.1, from coordinate 123,176 downwards.
TTTTAATGTGTTGTTCAAATATTTTTTAAGGTGGAACAATTATGAGTAGTATTTCTATTTGGATTTTATCAATTATAGGCGTTGTTATGATAGGTGTTTTAGTTGAAATAATTTTACCAGAAGGAAAGACAAATACCTTACTTAAAAGTGTTGTAGCGGTAGCATCAATTTTTATTATTATATCTCCACTAAAAAATATAGATTTTAAAAGCATTAATTTTTCTAATATGTTTAGTTCTATTGAAATAGATAGTAGTTTTGTTGAAGACCAAAGAAAAAATATGATTGAAACGCTTCAAACTCAGATAGAAAATGACCTTACTGATAGTGGGTACTTGAATGTTTCAGTTCAATTACAGGTTGATAAAGAGAGTGAATATTTGGAATTTAGCAATATTTTTGTCGATTTAAGAAATTTAGTTCTTAGTAGTGAAAACCTGAATATAAATAAGTATACAAACATTGTGGCGATAGTTAGACAAGTTATTAATGTTGATAAGGATAGTGTGATTTTTTATGAGTGAAGAAAAAGAAAAGAGTAAAATTTTTTCAAAAATTACTGAAAAACTAAAAAAAATTAAACATCTTGATATTATATTAACTGTTTTATTTATAGCCATAATTTTGCTTATATATTTTTCTACTACGGGTTTATTTAGTACAAAGGATAGTGAAAAGCAAGGTACTCAGTTAAATACTGGACAAGCAAGCGATTTTGAAACATATTCAAATGACTTAACAAATAAACTTGAAGAATTGATAGGAACTCTTGATGGGGCTGGACAAACTAAGGTTATGCTTTATTTTGAAGAGGGAATTACAACTGAGATTGCCTATACAACTGAGATTAAAACTTTAAGTGATGGAACACAAGTTGAAGTTAAAAGTCCAGTTTTAATTACTAATGATGGAAAGGAAGAGCCAATTATATTACAAGAGATAATGCCTAAGCCAGTTTCAATAATAATTGTTGCGAGTGGGGCAAAGAACACCAATGTTAAGCTTGAAATAATTAGGCTTGTGCAGGCGATGTTTGAACTTAGCACATCAAAAATTGAAGTTTTTGCAGGAAATTAAATGGGAGGTTTATATTAAATGTTAACTAAAAAGAAAAAAATTATAGTACTTGTATCAATGATTGTTTTACTTGTTATAACTGGGGTGTTAAATATTGTTCTTAATAATTCTGCGGCAACGACGCAAACGAGTGCTGATTATGATTATTCATCTGCAACTTTCTTTGCGACTAGTAGGGCGGATAGAACGGCGACTAGAAATGAAAGTATGGAGGAGTATAAGCAAATTATAGCGAATGCGTCTTCAAGTACAGAGGCAAAGGAAAATGCAGAGGCTAGTTTGAACGCATTACTTGAAGCAATGACAATGGAAACTACAATGGAAGGTTTAATTAAGGCAAAAGGATTCAGTGATGCACTTGTTAACTACTCGTCAACTTATATCAATGTTATTTTACAAAGTAGCGAGTTAACTGAAACTGAAGTTGCACAAATTGTTGAGATAATACAAAATCAAACACAAAGAGATATTGACTACATTAAAATAATTCCAGTTGAATAAAAATTTAATTGCATAAATATTATTGACATGATATACTACAATAAATCATAGAGGTAATTTTTATGTTTAATAATAACGAACTATATGAAAAGAATGATGATGGTAAGGTATATTGTGGCAAAAATATAATGCTATCAATTATCAATCTTTCTGCAAAAGAAATTAGCGGAGTCGCATCACTTTGCACTAATTTTGCAAGTAGATTTAAAAGATTTTTTTCAAATAATTACTTTGAAGGAGTTAAGATTTCTTATACTCAAAGTAAGAACTTGGTCATTGATATTTACCTAAAAGTTTTTTTTGGATATAGTGTTGCCGATGTTGCATATCGTGTACAAGAAAATGTAAAAAATGGTATATCAAACATGATAAGTGCAAAAATCGACAGTATTAATATTCATGTTTTAGGGGTCGAGTTTTCAAGAGAAGATTTAGCAAAATACTAAAAGACATAGTTTTCCCTTGTTATTTTTAGCAAGGGGATTTTTTATTGCATAGTTACAAGGAGATAATTTTTATGAGCAGGACACTAGCAAGAGAATGTGGATTTAAACTCGTTTTTGAATATCTTTTTAATAAAGAGTTTATAGTAGAAGATGTTTATGAAGATGTTGATTTAAGTGAAGAAGAAAAAGCATATTCTTTACAAATTTTTAATGCGGTTAAAGACAATCTTACAAGTTTAGAAAATAAACTCGTCTCTTTTCTTAATAAGCCAATGACTTTAAAAGATTTATATTCTCTTGACCTTGCGATAGTTTTAGTTGCTATGGCTCAAATTGACATACTAAAAGAAGATGTTGGTATTGCAATTAATGAAGCAGTAAGATGTGCAAAAAAATTTTCTTCTGATAAAAGCCCGTCTTTTGTAAATGGATTATTATCTTCAATTTTTAATAAGAGAAAGGGTGTTGAGTAATGTTAAAAGCATTAAGCGTTAGCGAACTAAATGAAATTGTAAAAAACATATTTGAAGCGGAAGAACTTCTTCACTATATTAAAGTTTATGGGGAAGTATCAAATCTATCATTTGTAAGGGGAAATTTGTATTTTAATTTAAAAGATGAAAATGCATTAATTCCATGTATTATGTTTGGGGCGAGTAATAATAGTGTTAAGGAAGGCGACCAAATAATGACTACGGGTTCTTTACGCTTTTATGTAAAATCTGGCAAATTAAACTTATATGTAACTAGTATTGCTCCGTATGGTAGTGGGGTTTTATTTCAGAAATTTATTGAGTTAAAAAACAAATTGGAGCAAGAAGGCGTTTTTGATAGTAAATATAAGAAACAGTTGCCTACAGAAATCAAAACTATTGGAGTTATTACATCTGCAACTGGTGCTGTTATTCATGATATAGTAACAGTTTCACATAGAAGAAACCCTTATCTTAATATTGTTGTTTATCCCGCTAGGGTGCAAGGTGATGGTGCAGAAACAACAATTATTAATGGTTTGAAATATTTTGATAAGCAGAAAAATATAGATGTTATTATTATTGCTCGTGGTGGCGGTTCAATAGAAGATTTGCAACCCTTTAACACGGAAAGTCTTGCAAGAGAAATAATTAGTATATCAAAACCTGTAATATCGGCAGTTGGGCATGAAGTTGATTTTACTATTTGTGATTTTGCCTCTTCTATTAGAGCGGCAACTCCGTCAGAAGCAGCGGAAATTGTTTCAAATGATGTTTCAAGTATTGTAAAGCAATTTAAGTTAAATCTTGATAAATTATACTATTTAATTTGTTCTATATATGATGACAAATATTTAAAATTTGACACACAGATAAAACGATTATTACATTTAGAAAGCAAAATGATTTTAAATAAAGAGTATAGATTTTTGTTGCTTATATCTAGGTTAAAAAATGTTAATTTTGGGTTTAAATTTGAGAAAAAACTAGATGTAAGATATAATAAATTACTTGCATTAAATGTAGATAGTATTATAAATCGTGGATTTGCTAGAGTGTTCAAAAAAAATAAAATCATAAAATCTATAAATAATGTTAGTTTAAATGATAGTATAACAGTTGAATTTAAGGATGGTAGTTTTGAGTCTACTATTAATGATATAAGGAGTAATAAAAATGAATTTTGAAGAAAATAATCAAAGGCTTCAAGAAATAATAAATAAGTTAGAAAAAGAGGATTTATCACTTGAAGAAGCAACAAAACTTTATGAAGAAGGTGTAAAATTAGCAAAAGAATGTTATAAAGTTTTAGATGACAGTAAAGGCAAAATAACTATATTAAAACAGGAACTTGATAATTTAACTCCACAAAACGATGATAACGAAGAATAAAAAAGGAGAAAAGCATGAGATTAAGTAAATTAGTAGGAGAAAGAACAAAAGAAACGCCAAGTGATGCGAAAATGAAAAATCATATATTGCTTTTAAGGGCGGGTTACATGAAACAGGTCGCTAATGGGATTTATTCTTTAACGGCTCTTGGGCAAAAGGCGTGTTTAAATATAGAAAATATTATAAGGGAAGAAATGAATTTGTGCGAAGGGCAGGAAGTAAAATTTCCAGTCGTAATGCCAAAGGAACTTTGGGATATGAGTGGAAGATATTCTGCTATTGGTAGTGAAATGGTGCGATTTACTGACAGGGCAAACAGACCAATGCTTCTTGGTATGACCCATGAAGAAGCAGCAGTTCATTTGGCAAAAAATTGGGTCAATAGTTACACACAACTTCCATGTATGATATATCAAATTCAAACAAAATTTCGTGATGAACCAAGAAGTCGTGGAGGACTCATAAGAGTAAGAGAGTTTACTATGAAGGACGCTTATTCTTTTCATTTGTCGCAAGATGACTTAGAAGACTATTATGAAGTAATGTTTAAAGCGTATGAAAGAATTTATAAGAGAATTGGACTAGGACGCAATGTTATATCTGTTAAGAGCGATAATGGTATGTTTGGTGGTAATATGTCTCACGAGTTTATGTACTTAAACGAAAATGGTGAAGATGAACTTGTTTTATGTGAGCATTGTGATTATAGGGCTAATCAAGAAGTTGCTGAATGTGTTTATCACAATAGCATACAAGAAGATGTGCTGCCATTAGAAGAAGTTTATACAGCAGAAGCAAAAGACATAGAAGAAGTTTCCAATTATTTGAAAATGAGTCCTAAAAAATGTATTAAAGCGGTTGTCTTTGCTATAAAGGGAGAACAAGGTAGCGTTGTTTGTTTTACAAGGGGAGATAAAGAGATTAACGAAACAAAATTAAGAAGGCTTTGTAAAAAGGAAGTTGTACCTTATGATGCTTCAAATGATGATGATTTTTGTGCGGGAAATATAGGGCCTAAAGATTTAAAAGCAAAGAATACAAAAATTTTCTTTGATTTGAGTTTGAAAGGGCTTACTAATCTTGTAACTGGGGCGAATAAGAACCAATATCACTATGTAAATTTCAATATAGAAAGAGATTATGGAGCGGTTGAATACTTTGATATCTCAAAGGTAAAGAATGGAGACCCTTGTCCAAATTGTAACAAGCCTCTTAGAGTTTCAAATGGTATAGAAATAGGAAATATTTTTCAACTAGGAACAAAGTATTCTAAATCAATGGGTATGTTTGTTAAAACAAAGGATGAACAGGAAATTAATCCTATAATGGGCTGTTATGGAATTGGGGTTGGAAGAAATCTTGCTTGTGTTATAGAAGAAAATTCTGATGAAAATGGAATTTGCATGCCACTAAGTGTTGCTCCTTATAAAATTCATATTGTGCCCCTAAGACTTGATGATGAGAATGTTGCTAGTGTTTCAAGTAAATTATATCATGACTTGCAATCAAGAAAAATAGAGGTCTTAATTGATGATAGGGATGTAATGCCAGGAGTTAAGTTTGCGGATGCAGATTTAATTGGTATGCCAATAAGAGTTTTAATTAGCCCAAGAAGTTTACAAAACAATATGGTTGAAATTAAACTAAGAAAGACAGGCGAGATTATTATGGTAGAAGTTCAAAATGCGTTAGATAAGATTATTGAAATCATGTCAACAAATAAGGAAATTTAAAAATAAAAATTTTTAAATTAATTAATAATTTACAAAAAATTTTTTAGACCAACTGTAATTTTTAAATTATTATTAAAATAACATTGAATTTAGGTTTAATTAAAAACTTGTATTTTAAAAATAAAATTTATTTAAGTAAAAATATTTTTAAGTTTTGAAATAACTTTAATAAAAATTTGTGAATTAATTATAAAATTAAAAAATGTCTCATATATATAAGTGAGGCATTTTTTGTTATGGAAGAATTGTTAAGAAGGTATATATGATTATATATAATAAAAACAATAAGGTAGAAATCTCAAAAATAAGGGAAAGAAAAAAATATATTTGGTTTATTAAGATAAGTATATTGGCTCTTTGTTTGTCATTATTATTAACATTGTTCTCAGAAATAATTCTTCATAAAAGCAATGTAATTGTCGCAGTCATTTTATTAGTAGTCTTTATGTTTTTGAATGTTTTTTCTGATATGATAGGCCTTGCAATTACTTCTTGTCAAATAGAAGAATTAAAAAAACAAAACTTAGATAAAAAAATATTTGAGAAGTGTTTACGGCTTATTAAATCTTCTGATAAGGTTTCATCAATACTATGTGATGTTGTGGGGGATATATGTGGAATTTTGTGTGGTGTTAGTGGAACGATGATTGCATATATTATTTCAAATTGCATTCCAATTGAGACCTTTAACTTATTATTAGGGGCATTTATAAGTGCTTTAATTGCGGGGCTTACAGTTTTATTTAAAGCCATTTCAAAAAATTATGCAGTAAATCATGCAAGTGAAATAGTTAAAAAAACGGCAAAAATATTACTTTTACTAAAGTTTCAAAAAAAAGATAAAAATCATAAAAGCCGCTTAAATAGAGAAGATTATAGACAAGATTTATAAATATTCATATATAAATTTATTTTTATTAGTCATAATGCATAAATATAAATTTTTAAAATGAATAATTATACAAATGCTATTGCATAATTATTATAAAAAATGTATAATCAAAACATCAGGAATGAATAATTATTTCGGAGGTTTTGAGTTATGGCAAGGAGCAGTAGACAATCAAAGATTTTAGAACTTATTTCTTTGTATGAAATTGAAACGCAAGATGACCTTGTTTCAAAACTTAAAACTAACAAATTTGATGTTACTCAAGCAACTATAAGTAGAGATATAAAAGAACTTGGTCTTATAAAAATCTTGTCAAACGAAACTGGAAAATATAAATATGCCTTAGCAGATACGCAGAGTCAAACTTCTAATAAGTACATATTTATGTTAAAAGAATCTCTTATTTCTATTAAAGTGGTAAATAACATTGTGATAGTAAAGACTCTAAAAGGTCTTGCAGGTAGTGTATGCTCTATATTTGATAGGCTTAATTTTGAAAATGTGCTTGGGATAGTTAATGGGATTGATACGGTTGTTATTATTTTTTCTGATAATTTAGAAGCCGAATATTGTTTAAATAAAATAGAAGGCATTGTAAATTGTTAGTCTTATTTTAATTTGTTTTACTAAATTTAAATGATTCTTTAAAGGTTGTATTTAAAAGCATAATTTTATTTAAGGTATATTTAATTAATTTTAATATATTAATAATATATTTTTATTACATTAATATTGATTTATAACTAAAAGATTGCGTTTATTGTTTATTTTTGTTATAATTTTTATATGTTAAAAACTATTGATATCCAAAATGTTGCATTAATTGATAAGGTTAGTTTAGAATTTTCTGATGGTTTAAATGTTTTAACCGGCGAAACTGGTGCAGGTAAAAGTATTATTATTGATTCTTTAAGTTTTGTTTTAGGGGGCAAGGCGAGTAAGAGTTTAATTAAACAAGGTTGCGAGTTTATGAAAGTTGTAGCCTGTTTTTCTGCTCCTTTTATAGAAGATGTTAAAAAAATTTTATATGAACTTGACATTGAATTAGATGACGAACTAGTAATTTCTAGAAGACTAAATTCTGATGGTAGGGGAGAGTTGAGAGTTAATGGCAGTATTGTTCCTGTTGGTAGTTTAAAAAAATTATCGCTTTTACTTGTTGATATACATGGGCAGCATGAGCATCAAAAAATATTGTCTGACAAATATCATATTGAAATTTTAGATAACTTTCTTAAGGGTGATGTAATTTTTAAAAAGTACAGTGAAGCATATAATAAATTAAGAGATATAAATAAAGAAATTCAAAAGTTGAATGGCTCAACTCAAAATCAAGAGAGATTATTAGACCTTCTAGACTATCAGATAAAGGAAATAGAAAATGCTGATATAAAAGAAAATGAAGATGAAGAATTAGAACAAAGAAAACTTTTAATGCAAAACTCAGAAAAAATTTATGATGGATTAAACTCTGCCTATAATATTTTTGATACTAGTGATGCCATTATTCAAAGTCTTAAAAGAGCGAGTTTAAATTTGAGCAATATTATAAAATATGATGATTCATTGGGAGAACTTGTTGAGAGAATTGATAATATTAAATATGAGGCTATGGATATAGCAAGTACTCTTAAAGAAAGAAAAGATGAATGTAATTTTGATGAGTATGAATTTGAAGAAGTTGATGAAAGGCTTGATAAAATAAAACAAATAAAAAGAAAATACGGACCAACGCTAGAAGATGTTTTTAAATTTTTTGAGAAGTCAAAAAAAGAATATGATGAAATTTTAAATTCAAAAGATATTTTAAAAAAATTATTAAAGGAAAAAGAAAGCATATTAAATGAAGTTTATTTAACTGCGCTTGAATTGCATAATTTAAGAGTTCAAGTTGCAGAAGACTTTGAAAAAAGGACTAATAAAGAACTTTATGACCTGGGGATGAAAAATGCTAGGTTTAAAGTTAGTTTTAGAAATCTTCCAGAAGAAAACCTAATAGAAAACTATTTATCTTCTAACGGGATAGACGAAGTAAAATTCTTATTTTCAGCAAATGCTGGTCAGGATTTAAAATTATTAAGCGAGATTATTTCAGGTGGAGAAGCGAGTAGGTTTATGCTTGCATTAAAAAATATTCTTGCAGATGTTGATAATATTGATCTCATGGTTTTTGATGAAATTGATACTGGAATAAGTGGAGAAATGGGATATAAGGTTGCTTGTAAACTTGCGAATATTTCAAGAAATCATCAAGTTATATCTGTATCTCATCTACCGCAGATATGTGCTATGGCAGATAAAAATATTTATGTAAGTAAAAAAGTTGTTGAAGATAATACTGTGGTTAGTGTTCAAGAACTTGATGGTATAGATGTTTTTAAAGAGATTGCAAGACTATCTGGAGGCGCTCAAAATAGTCAGGTATCGCTAAGTCATGCAAAAGAATTAAAAGAAAGATGTAATGAATATAAAGCACAAATTTAAGTATTTGTTTTAATTTATGCAGATTATAAACTAATGGAAATAAAAATTTTACTATTCTAAAATTTATTAAAAATTAGTTTCTTTGTTGCGTTCAACTTTCTTACTTGTTTTTGCTGAAGTTATGATTAAAACAAATAAATTTTTTTTCTTAGATATTTTTTGAAAATTTTTTAAATGGGGTTGCAGGATAAATTTCAAATATTTTCTTACATAATTTTTTCATTCTAATTTAAACTATAACTATGGTGGCAACTAAAGCAATAAGAAAAAAATGGTTTAGTTTTATTTTAATAATTCTGGTTATTGGAATTTTAACTTGTATTTTACTAAATATTCCGTTTAGTAAAATTAATTTATTATCTGACTGTGCTTTTATTACTTCAAATGAGTTGTCTGAAATTGAAAAAGAAGGTTTTTTTGGCCCTTTTGTTTGTGCACGGATAAAAGAAGATAGTGTTGTAAATACGATTAAGCAAAATGAAAATGAAATTTATGAGCCTGAAATTGAGTTTAGGCTTTTTAATTTAATTCCAATTAAATTTCAAAAGATAAAAATGATTCGTTCGAACAAAGTACTTGCAAGCGGGGCTGCAATTGGTCTTGTACTAAAAACAGATGGGGTTTTAATTGTGGGTAGTAGTCCTGTTACAACAGTTGACGGAGAGCGAGATGTTTTAGACGAGAATATATTAAAGATAGGAGATGTGATAAAACAAATTGAGAATGAAACAGTGGAAAATGTTTCTAGTATTTCAAGAATAATAAATGAAGAAAAAAATCAGGATAGAGAACTCGAAATAAAATTGATTAGAAAAAATAAGGAACTTACGGCTCGTGTAAAACCTTGTTATGATGTAAAGAGTCAAGATTATAAACTTGGAATCTGGGTTAGAGATGATGCGTCAGGTATAGGAACATTAACTTATATTGGAGATAACAATAGATTTGGTGCGTTAGGGCATCCTATTTGTGATAGTGATACAAAGAGCAAAATTAGTTTAAAAGAAGGTAAAGTGTATAATTGTTCAATTTTGGGAGTAAATAAGGGGACGAGTGGTAATCCAGGCGAGATTAAGGGACTCTTTATGCAGGGGAAGAACGAGCAGGGTGTTGTTGAAAAAAATAATGATTATGGCGTTTTTGGGAATATAAACGATGGAAGTGTTTTGTTTTCAAATACTCAGGAATATGAAATTGGTGGAAGGCTATCTGTAAAACCCGGCAAAGCGCAAATCAGATGTTGTATTGATGGCACTCATGTTGAAACTTTTGATATAGAAATTATAAAAACCAATTTTCAGAACTATTCTAACGACAAAAGTATGGTTATAAGAGTAATAGATGAGGATTTATTAAATAGAACTGGCGGAATTGTTCAGGGAATGAGTGGAAGCCCTATTATTCAGGATAATAAAATTGTAGGTGCTGTTACTCATGTGTTTGTTAGTGATCCAAGTAAAGGGTTTGGGGTGTATATAGATTGGATGTTAAATCAATAATTTTTAATATTTTTGTAAAATTTTAAAAATATTGTAAAAAATTGTAGACAATCATCAAAAATTATGTTAAACTCCTAATGAAAGTTTATTAACTTTTCAAAAACTTCCTAAGGAGTAACATATGAAAATTAAATATATTATTAATTTTTATTCAAAAGAAAAAGATATAATTCTTGCAAAGAGAGTAAAAGAAATTTTAGGCAAAAAAGGGAAGGGTGTTTTGTATGTTGATGATATAGATAGTTTAATTTTAAATAAAGATTTATCTGTCAGATATCTTATACTTGATTTGACTAGAAGTGAGTTAGATGAAAGGTCTTTATCCCTTCTTAAAAAGATGGTACTAGGTGGGTTTGTTGATAAAATTGTATTTATTATTAAGCAAGATATAGACTATGGTAAAGAATTTTATTACATACATTTAGATGATACCTTTGAAGATGAACTTAATAAAATGTTTGATAATTTCTTTAATGAAGAAGTCGTTGATTGTGAGGTTTTGTCTAAATCATATAGAGCATTAATTAGCAAACAACTTTGCGATTGGGGATTTTCTCCAAAAAGTAATGGTTTTTCTATGTTAATTGACGCAATAAATTATTATATTCAAAAAAGATGTATTTTAAGAAAATTATCAAAAGAAGTTTATGTTACATTAGCCCAAATGTATTGTGTTAGTATTACTTGTGTTGAACTTGGTATAAGGAAAGCAATTAGACATGCTGTTGCAAATAAAGATAAGTTTCCACTTGGCGAAAATGTTACAAATAAAGGTTTTATAACTTATGCAGTTTCTCAACTGTATGATAGATTAAAAATGATACAGGTCTAAAATGGACAAGATTTTAATATAAATAGTATGTGAAAAGCAGTTATTTTTTTGATAATATAAAGAGATTTTTTAGTTTAAATAAGGCGTTAATTATTTCAATTATCATTATAATACTACTTGGTTTTACTACTGGCATTTTTTGTGCATTAAAATCAAACGAGACTTTAAGTCTTAATTTTATTCAAGGTTTTGCGCTTAGAAATTTATTATGTAAAAATTATTCTACACTTGGTTTTATTTTAATTAAAACCTTAATTTTGTTTGGTCTTTTATTTTTAATTTATTTTTTGTCTTACCTTAGGTTTGGATATGTTTTATTTATTACAGGTGTTTTATATTTTAGTTTTTTAATGGGAGTAGATATTTGTGTAATATTTACTTTTTTTGGAGTACTAAAAGGGCTTTTAATTGGGATACTCGGATTTTTGATTTGGCAAATTTTAATTTTATCATTTGTTTTAATTTTTGGCTTTAGAATGGCTTGTTATAACAGGCAAATGCACATTTACGGAAATTGTCAAATAAGAGGTAATGAATTAAAGATATTACTCTTTTTTGGCGGTTTAATCTTAGTATCAATTATTTTACAAGGCTTTTTAATATGGATAATTTGTAAAATTTTTGTGTTTTAGTAGTTTTTTTATTTTGACTATGGTAAAATTACTATGAATAATTAAAAGGGGATTTACTATTATGTCAAATCATATTGATGAAATAGTCGAGTACATCAACAAAATTGTAAATGTTAAAATTCATTCAACAGCACTAATAATTGGTAGTGGTTTTTCAGATTTTTTAAATAGAGTTGAGGAAAAAATTGAATTAAAATTTAGCGAAATACCAAATTTTAAAGTTTTAGGCGACGATAAAGAAGAAAATAAATTTGTATTTGGAAAGATAAAAAACAAAGATGTTATTATTGTTCTTGGTAGAATTCACTATAATTTTGGATATGATACAAGTGATATTGCAAATTTAATTTTTATTTTAAAAGAACTTGGAGCAGATGAACTTATATTAAGCGCTTCGGTGGGTTCAATTAATCCAAAAATAAAAGTTGGAGATATAGTAACTGCTGTTGACCATATTAATTTGACTGGTAGAAATCCGCTTTTTAGATGTGATTATACAAAATATGGTAATTTATTTGTTGATATGATTTCTCCTTATAATGTACAAATGATTGATACATTAGTTTCAACTGCAAAACATGATTTAGGGATAAAAGTTAAAAAGGGAATTTTTGTTGAATTTAACGGACCATCGGTAGAGACTGTAAGTGAATCTAAATTTTCTAAATTGATTGGTGGGGATATAACTGGGTTTAATGTTTGCTGTGAAGTTATTGCAGCAAAATATTGCAAACTTCCTGTTGCCCTTGTCGGACTTGTAACTAATTATGGTTCTTATTTTTCAGAAAGTGGGGTTAAGCATGAAGATATAGTTTATAATAGAAAATGTGCAAGTAATTATTATTTAAGTTTAATTGAAAGATTTATCGAAAGAGTTTAATAAAAAATTAAAATTTAATAAATATTTTTTTTAGGTTTAGCAAATAATAAGTAAAAAGGAGTGAGATATGAAAAAAGGTGTTTTTTCCTTATTACTTATTTTTTGTTTAAGTTTTTTGTACATATTAAGTAGTAGTTTTATGTCTGTAGGAGCAAAAGATATTAATTTGGATAACTTTACGGCTAAGTCATTATATCTAATTGACTATAATAGTGGGCAAGTGCTTTACGAAAAAGATTCGGAAATCAAAGTACCAGTAGCAAGTATCGTAAAACTCATGACAATTGATCTTGTTTGTGAAGAAATTGAAAGTGGAAAACTTAATCTTGACGATAAAGTGATAGTGTCTCAAAATGCACAAAGTATGGGTGGCTCACAAGTGTTTATTGAAGCAAACGCTGAGTATAGTGTTGGAGACTTGCTGAAGTCAACAATTGTTAGTTCAGCAAATGACGCAAGTGTTGCTCTTGCAGAACAGATTGCTGGGAGTGAAGAAAGTTTTGTTATTTTAATGAATAAAAAAGCGCATGAACTCGGGTTAACAAATACTAATTATGTAAATTGTACAGGCTTGCCTGCAAGTGGACAATTTTCATGTGCAAAGGACACGGCAAAACTATTAAGTGATGTTTTAAAACATGATTCTTATCATAAGTTTAGTACAATTTGGATGGATACTTTAAAACATCCTAAGGGTAGAGAGAGCGAACTTGTAAATACTAATAAATTAATTAGATATTACGAGGGCTGTGATGGTGGTAAAACTGGTTCGACAAATGAAGCAGGATATTGCCTTGCGGCAACTGCTAAAAGGGGAGACATGAGATTAATTGGTGTTGTGCTTGGGGCTGAAAATGGTAAGTCAAGGTTTGGAGAAACATCTCAGTTGTTAAATTATGGGTTTAACAATTTTGAGAATAAAAAGGTTGTTGATAGTTTAATTCCATTAAAAGAAAAAGTAAGTGTTTCAAAATCTCAAACGAAATCAATTTGTGTTAAAGCAGAAAAAGATTTATATGTACTTTCAAGAAAAGGTGAAGATGGGGATATCTCAATCGAATTAAGACTTGAAGAAAGCGTGAAAGCGCCAGTAAAAGTTGGAGATGTGATTGGAAAAATTTATGTTGTTCGAAATGGAAAAGTGGTGGGCGAATGTAATATTGTCAGTATGGAAAATGCAAAAGAAGCAACATTCTATGATAATGTAACAAGAATAGTCAAAAATTGGAAGTTAAAAACCCCACAAAATTAGTATAAATAAAGCAAAATAGTTTGATTAATTAGGTAATATATAATATAATAAAGAAGTCGAAGTGGGCTTCTTTATTTTTTTAAGCCTATTTAAAAGGTAGAAGGAATAATATGCTTTTTAGTTTAATTTTTGATAATTCATTATCATTTGGCTATAAAATTTTAATATTTTTTACTTTTTCTTTTGCCGTTGTGTTTGCTTTGACAATCCACGAGTTTGCACATGCTTTTATGGCAAATAAACTTGGGGACAATACAGCAAAAGTTTATGGTAGATTATCACTTAACCCTATGGTACACTTTGATATTTTAGGGCTTATTTGCTTTTTGGTATTTGGTTTTGGATGGGCTAAACCTGTTCCAATTAATACCTATAATTTTTCAAATATAAAGAGAGATACTTTTTTAGTTAGTATTGCAGGAATTGTTACAAATTTAATTGTTGCTTTTATTTTTTATCCACTTGCAATGCTTTTAATGAGTGTTATTGGACAAAGCATATTTCTTGAGATTTTGTTTTATTTGTGTCTTTATATGTATGAAGCAAACTTAATTTTAATGGTGTTTAACCTTCTTCCTATTTATCCACTTGATGGGTTTAATGCCATTGCTTCACAACTTAGTTATACAAATCCATTTGTAACTTTTATGCAAAAATATGGTTCATTGTTATTAATTATACTTGTAATTATTTTTTCAAGAACAGGTTTATTTAATACGCTTGTTTATTATATAGGTTACCCTATTAGTGCATTTTGGGGATTGTTCTTTTAAAAGGGGTTAAAGGTGGAAATATGAAAGTCGAAAATAATAAGGAATTACTAAATCAATTAAATTATGTGGATACCGGTTATAAGTTTAAGCTTGAAAATTTTGAAGGACCTATTGAACTTTTATGGCACATGATTAAGGAAACGAAACTTGAAATAACAGAAGTTAAACTCGCAGATATGACAGAACAGTATCTTGAATACATGGCAGGGCTTGATGAAGTAGATTTGGAAAAAGCAAGTGATTTTATTGATATAGCGGCGACATTGATTGAGATTAAATCAAAATCACTTCTTCCAAGAGAAGAAGAAGTTGAAGAAGATGAAGAAGACCCAGAAGCGAGACTTCTTAGACAAATTAAAGAGTATGACATGTTTCAGGAAGTCATTCAAAAAATTAAGCCGCTTGAAAATGTAAACAGATTTTATAAGCCTGCGGATGAAAAAGTAAAAGATTATAGATATGTTTTAGGCGAACTTACTCTTTCTGGTTTGCTTGATGCTTTTGCTAAAATGATGACGAGAGTTAAGAAGGAAGAGCAAGAGATTATCCCAAAGAAAATTGAAAAAGACAGGTTTACAGTTGCAGAAAAAATAATATCAATAAGGCAATCAATACTTGAAAAGAAAAAAATGCATTTTTCTGATTTTTATAATGAAGATTTTACAAAAAGTGAAATGATAAATCTTTTCCTTGCAGTTTTAGAGTTATTAAAAATGCAAGAAATTAGAGTAATGCAAAAATCAACCTATGAAGATATTGAGATTGAACTAAAAGAAGAAAATAAGGAGAATAAAGATGCTGTCTGATAAAAATAAATTAGAGCAGGTTGTTGAAGGAATTTTATTTGTAGCAGGACAGGGTGTAGAACTCAAAGATATTGCTGAGAAACTTGAAATTGATATAAAAGAAGTAGAAAAGGTAATTGAGAATTTAAAAGAGAAACATAAAGATGATGGGTTTAATATTATTACCTATAAAAAAAGTGCCCAAATGTGTTCAAATCCTGATTTTGCAGATGATATTGCAACTGTTTTAAATCCAATAAGAGAAAAACAATTAACAAAAGCGGCTCTTGAAACCTTGGCAATAATTGCCTATAAGCAACCTATAACAAGGCTTGATATTGAACAGGTAAGAGGGGTAAATAGTGATTATGCTGTTCAAATATTAACTAATTTTAAATTAATAGAAGTTGTTGGTAGAAAGGATGCTATTGGTAAGCCATTGTTATTTGGGACAACAGATGAATTTTTAAAAAGATTTGATTTGCAAACTATTGATGATTTACCTGATTATGAAGAATTACTGAGTAGAATTAAGGTTTTACACGAGCCAATTACAGATTCGCTTTACAAGAGTACTGAGATTATACCAGAAGAAGAGTTGCCAGATAGTAAAGAAAAAAGAGAAAAATTAGAAGAAGAAAAAATAAAAAATGAAAAGTTGCATGAAGAAAAAACAGATGATGAGAGTAATAATTCTTTAAGCGAAGAAGTCTTGGAAAGTAACTCTAAGAGTAAAATTCCAGAGAGTGAGAATTTAGTTCAAAGTAATAATGATAATGATTTAGGTAGTAAAAGCCAATCATCAGATAGCAGTGAAGATATAGTAATAGAGACTTTAAAGGAAGCGTATTTAGACGAAGACGAAGATAATAATGCTGATGACTTCCTAGGTAAAGATAGCGATTTATTATAATATTTTTTGCATAGTACTATGCAAAATAATGTGTAAAAATAGGGTAAAAACATACTTAATATTATGCCACAAAGAATTTAACAATATTACTTTGTTTGTTTAAAGAAGAATTGATTTCACTATTTAAATAACGGGCAATAACATAGTAAGAATAGAAATTTCCATTTTTTATATCTTTATCAATTATAGTGGTCAAGCCTTGTTTGTTTTTTACAGATGAAATTAATTTAGTGTTATCTTCGTTCTGTCTAAAAACTTCGTATATTAAATACTTATTTGCATTGAAAGTAATTTCAATGCTATTTTTTATTTTACTTGCAATTATTTTAAAATCTTCTATTTCATTAAACATATTAGAATAATTTTTTGGAATATTACTTGAAGCAAAATATGCTTTCATTTTGTATCTGTCAGGAGTGTTATTTGTAGCAAGTAAAATCTTATTATTTTGAGTATATTCTAATTCATTTAATTCTACTTGCTTTATGCTGTTTGGTATTGTAAATTTTTGATTATCGTTTTTTGTGTTTTTATAAATACTTTGGGCAATAGCTGTGGGAGCATTAGACCCAGTTATTTTGTTTGAAAGTGGTGTGCTATTTGTTGAGCCAAGCCACACGCACATTGTTTGACTTGGAGTATATGAAATATTCCAAGCGTCAGTATTTCCAGTAGAATCCACATTACCAACAGTTCCTGTTTTGCTTGCTATATCAAGATTTTTTAATTTTAGTTTTCTACAAGTTCCAGAGTTAACACTTTCTTTTAACATATCTGTAATTAGAAATGCTGTTGAGTCTTTCATAACCTGTTTTTCATATTCAGTGTTTGCATAAATTGTTTTGCCATCTTGTGTTAAAATTGATTTTATAAAACTAGATTTAATAAATTTTCCGTTATTTGCAAATGCTTGATAACAGTTTACTATATCTTTTATTTTAATTCCTTTTGTTAATCCGCCTAGTGCCAGTGAGTGCCCACTATCATTTTTGTCAAAGGTAATACCCATTTTTTTTGCAAAACTTTTTGCCTTGTCTATTCCTAAGTATTCAAGTATTTTTATACTTGGTATGTTATAGGAATTTGCAAGAGCACATTTTGCACTGACCCAGCCATGAAATTTATTACCATAATTATGTGGAATGTAGCCGTTTATATTTATCTTTTCATCAAGGATAGGAGTTATTTCACTTATTATGTCATTTTCAATGGCGGGGGAGTATGAAATAATTGGTTTAAAGACAGAACCAGGCTGTCTATTTATATTTAACAAATTATAATCACTTTTACCTGCAAATGAAGTGATGCCACCAGTTTTGTTGTCTATTGTAAGAATTAAACCATCACAGTTTGAGTTGTTAGTATAATTTTGCAAATTATCTATTTCAGAACATACTTTATCTTGTAAATCCTGGTCTAAATATGTATTTATCTTATATTTTTTTACAAGCAAGTCCTTTTCAGTAATTTTTAAAATTTTACAAGCCTCATCAATACAAGCGTTATAATAATCATTATAACCAAGAAAATTTTTATTCAATTTTAAATTTAAGTTGCTTTGAGTGCTATTTACATAATCTTCATAAGAAATTTTTTTGTCCTTATACATTTCTTTTAAAACCAAATTTCGCCTTTTAATACAATTTTCTGGATTTAAAACAGGGGAATAAGTCTTTGGCGACTTAATGATGCCAGCAAGTGTTGCCGACTCAGTTAAAGTTAAATCGGTAGTATTTTTTGAAAAATATCTTTGTGCTGCTTCATTTATGCCAAATGTGCCATTTCCAAAATAAATAGCGTTTAGATAGGCGGTTATTATCTCATCTTTTGAAAGATTTTTTTCAAGTTGTCTAGCAAGAATAAGTTCGTTAAACTTTCTTTTGAAAGTTTTTTCACTTGTTAAGTGCGTATTTTTTATAAGTTGCTGCGTTATTGTAGATGCTCCTTCACTAAATTTCATTCTTGATAAATTTTTAATTGCTGCCTTTGCTATTCTTTTGTAGTTTATGCCATGATGAGAATAAAAATTTTTATCTTCTATTGAAATAAAAGCATTGATTGTTGATTTGGGAATTTCATTAAAAGTTAGATTCTTTTGTTGTATGTAATCTAGTTTTATGGGTTCATTGTTTTTATCTGTCATGTATACTTGTGAAGTTGAATATTGAAGTTTGTTTTTATCAAATTTTACTTTTGCAAAACTATCTAATAAGCCAAAATAAAATAAACAGAAAAATAAAACAATGATAAAAAACAATGCTAAAAAAACATAAAATATTATTTGTATTGTTTTTTTTACTTTGATGTTCATATATATATTATCTATCTTAATAATTATTTTATTATAATAAGAATAAATTTTTGTTGAAATTTGTTAATAATTTTTATATAATATTGACACTATGGAAACGAAAAAAAAATATTTTATTGAAACATTTGGTTGTCAAATGAATGTTCACGATTCAGAAAAAATAGCAGGGATGCTTATTGATCTTGGTTATGAAGAAAGTAGTAGTAAAGAAAACTCAGACATCATTGTCTTTAATACTTGTTGTATAAGGGAAACTGCTGAACTTAAAATTATGGCAAAGATAGGAGATACAAAGGCTTTAAAGAAAAAAAATCCTAATTTGCTTATAGTGGTTTGTGGCTGCATGACGCAACAAAAAGGCATGAGTGATATTTTAAAAAAGAGATTTCCGTTTATAAATCTCGTTATAGGTACGCACAATTTGAACGAGCTTGAAGATTACATAAAAGAGTATAATTATAAATCTAAATTTAATAGTATAGTTTGGGACAAAGAACAAGAAATAAAGGAAGATACAAAAATTTATAGGACAAGCAAGTATAATGCTTGGGTTAATATAATGTATGGTTGTAATAATTTTTGTACATATTGTATTGTGCCTTATGTTAGGGGAAGAGAGAGAAGTAGGAAAGTTGAAGATATAGTTAAAGAAATTGAAGAACTTGTAAAAGAAAATAAATATAAAACTATTACTTTACTTGGTCAGAATGTCAATTCCTATGGTCATGATTTTAATGATGGGAGAACAAATTTTGTATATTTACTAAATGAGATATGTAAAATTAATGGAGATTTTAAGATTAATTTCATGTCATCACATCCAAAAGATTTTTCGTTTGAGTTGATAGATTTTATAGCAACACATAATAAAATGAGTAGAGCACTTCATCTTCCGGTGCAAAGTGGAAGTAATAGCGTTCTTAAAGCAATGAATAGAAGGTATACTGCTGAGCATTACAAGGCTCTTGTAGATGAGATTTATAAAAAGATTCCAGGCGTTAGTTTAACTACTGATATTATAGTTGGTTTTCCAGGAGAGACTGAACAAGATTTTGAGGAGACTTGCGATTTATTAAAGCATTGTAGGTTTTCAAGTATTTTTGGATTTGTCTATTCTAGGAGAAATGGAACACCTGCTGCGACTTTTGAAAATCAAGTGCCAGATAAAGTAAAACAAAATCGCATAACAAGGCTATTTGAATTACAACATCAGATATCAAGAGAAGAGTTGCAAAAGATGATAGATAATAAATTTGAAGGTGTGATTGAAAAAGACGAAAAAGGAAATTTAATATTAAAAACTTTTAATGGAAAATCTATTAAACTAAATGAAGATAATTTAGAGATTGGTCAAGTTAGAAAAGTTTTAGTTACAGATATTGTAAATAATGAATTACAAGGGAAAGTGGTGTAAAGATGAGTGAGAGTAAAAAGGCAAAAGAAAAAGATTTTTCGCCAATGATGAAAAAGTATTTGATTACTAAGGAACAATACAAAGATTGTTTACTCTTTTATCGTCTTGGGGATTTTTATGAGTTGTTTTTTGAAGATGCGGAAATTGCTTCTAAAATATTAGACATAGCACTAACTTCTCGTGCTTGTGGGTTAGAAGAAAGAGCCCCAATGTGTGGCGTTCCATACCATGCTGTTGATAGTTATATTGCTAAAATTATAGAAAAAGGATATAAAGTCGCAATTTGTGATCAATTAACTACGCCAGTTAAGGGTCAAATTGTTGAAAGAGATGTAACAAGGGTCATAACACCGGGAACTGTAATTGAAAGTGAGATTTTAAAATCAAACGCAAGCAATTATATTTTAAGTTTATGTAAGAAAAACGAAATAATAGGTTGTGCTTTTTGTGATGTTTCAACAGGGGAATTTAGAGTGAGCGAGTATAAGGGGAACGCTCTACATCAACTGCTTGACTTGTTATCACGCATTAGACCTGCAGAAATTATTTGTAATGAAGAGGCTTTTAATTTGTCTTTTGATAAAGATATAAAGGCTCTTGACTTTTTGCCAGCATTTAGTAAGCAAATTGAATTTGATTTTGACGAGCAAAATGCAAAAGAACTTATAAAAAAGCAATTTAGTATTTCATCACTAGCAGGGCATGATTTTGCAAAATTAAATAATGCAATTTGTGCTGTGGGAGCATTAATAAATTATCTTAATGATACTCAAAAGAGAAGCCTTAATCATATAAATAAAATAATTACTGAAAACAATGATGATTTTATGCATCTAGATTATAATGCTTGCAAAAATTTGGAACTTATTGAGAATATAAGAGATAAAAAGAAAAAGGGTTCACTGCTTGGACATTTAAACAAAACAAAAACAGCCATGGGTGCAAGACTTCTTGAGAAATGGATTTTACAACCCTTACAACATTCAAAAGAAATTAATAAAAGGCTTGATTGTATTGAAGAATTATATTACAATTCAATGTTACAAAATGATATTGCAAATGTGTTATCAAATATAAATGATATTGCAAGAACTTGCTCAAAAATTTCTTATGGCTCTATTATGCCAAGGGATTGTGTTTCTTTAAAAAATTCACTTAATGCTGTTATTGACTTATCAAATTATGCAAAAGATTTAAAAAGTGAGAGTTTTGTTTCGCTATTTAAAGAAATTGAAAGCATAAAAAATCTTGCTGACTTGTTAGAAAGTGTGTTTATAGAGAACCCGCCTGCGATTACATCTGGTGGCGGTTTTATAAAGGAAGATTTTAACAAAGATTTATATGAATTAAGAAATATTTCTTCACAAGCAAAAAAGTGGCTTGCAAGTTTAGAAGCAAAAGAAAGAGAAGAAACTGGTATAAAAAATTTAAAAATTGGGTACAGTAGAGTTTTTGGTTATTTTATAGAAGTAAACAAATCTCAGGAAAAACTTGTCCCATACAGGTACGAAAGAAGGCAAACTATTTCTAACCACGAGAGATTCATTACAGAAGAATTAAAAGAGATTGAAAATAAACTTTTAAATTCTGAAGAACTTGCAAATAAACTTGAAAGTTCTATTTTTGAACAAATTAAGGAAAAATTAAAAGAAGTTGTAAGTATAATTCAAAAAACGGCTGATGAAATTGCTTTTATTGATGTTGTTTCTTCTCTTGCTAAGGTTGCTCAGGAATACAATTATACAAGACCAAAGGTAAGTGAAAGATACAAACATATAAAAATAGAAAATGGAAGGCATCCAATAATAGAGGCTAATCCAAAAGTTGATTTATTTGTGCCAAATGATGCCTACTTAAATGATAAAGATGATAGAACATTAATCATAACGGGACCAAATATGGCTGGTAAAAGTACATATATGAGACAAATTGCTCTTATTGTTATCATGGCCCACATAGGTTCTTTTGTGCCGGCGACAAATGCAGAAATAGCAATAGTTGATAGAATATTTACGAGAATTGGGGCAAGTGATGACTTAAATAATGGCCAAAGTACTTTTATGGTGGAAATGGTTGAAGTAGCAAATATTCTTAACAACGCAACAAGTAAGAGTCTTGTTTTACTGGATGAAGTGGGTCGTGGAACAGCAACTTATGATGGTATGAGTATAGCGTGGGCAGTTTTAGAATATATTTCTCAGAAAATAAGGTGTAAAACTTTATTTTCAACACATTATCATGAGATAACTACGCTTGAAGGTAAACTTGAAGGAATAAAAAATTATAAGATTGGTGTTAAAGAATTTAATAATTCTATTATTTTTCTTAGGAAAATTCAACGAGGCAGTGCAGATAAGAGTTTTGGAATTGAAGTTGCAAGTTTATCTGGCATATACGATGAGATTATAAAAAGAGCAAAAAACATATTAAGTCAACTTGAAAAAAATTCAGTCAAGTTTGAGATAAAAGAAGAAAATACTGACACTTCTTCAGATTTGAGTCAAAAAAGTAAGGACAATATCATTAATGAAATAAGGAATATTGATATAAATAAATTAAGTCCAATGGATGCCTTTGAAATTTTAGTTGACTTAAATAAAAAGGTAAACAGATAAAGGAGAGAAAATGCCAAAGAGAATACATGTTTTAACAAGTGATGTTTACAATAGAATTTCTGCTGGTGAAGTAGTGGAAAACCCTGCGTCAGTGGTAAAGGAATTAGTTGAAAATTCTCTTGATGCTGGAAGTAAATCTATAAGTATTGAGATTGCAGAAGGCGGGGTTAAATTAATCAAAGTTAGAGATGATGGTTCAGGAATTGTATTTTTAGATTTAGAGAAAGTTTTTTTGCCACATTCGACAAGTAAAATTTTATTTGCAAGCGACCTTGAAAATATCAATACTCTTGGATTTAGGGGCGAGGCACTTGCGAGTATTGCATCTGTTGCTCAAGTAGAAATAATTTCTAAAACAGAAGATATAGATATTGGCGGTAGAGTTACAATTGCAGGTGGAAAAGACCAAGAAATTAGTGAATGTAGTTGTAAAACGGGAACTACAATTACTGTAAAAAATTTATTTTTTAATACGCCTGCAAGATTAAAATTTTTAAAGTCAACAAAGCAAGAAGAAAATGCTGTTACAAATATTGTTAATCGCTTAATGCTTGCAAATCCAAATGTTTCGTTTAAATATATAGTTGATGGTAAGTTAGTTTATAATTCTGTTTTAAATGGACTCAAAGAAAAAATCTTCACAATCTATGGTAAAGAAACCGCCCAAAACATAATTGAGATAAAAAATGAGAGAAATGACTTAAAATTGTCAGGCTATATTTCAAATCCTTCATTTTGTAAAGCAAATAGAACCTATCAAACGCTTATTGTAAATGGCAGATATATTTCAAACAATTTGGTTTCAGTTGCTGCTTCCAATGCCTATGAAAATTTTTTAATGAAAGGTAAATTTCCTTTGTTTGTACTTAATTTAACTCTGCCAAGCGTGGATATTGATGTCAATGTACACCCTAGCAAAATGGATGTAAAATTTAGAGAATCAAGAAAAATATATGAATTTATTTATTCTTCAGTTTTGGAAACTTTAAATGAAAGCAACTCAGCAAAGAGTTTAATTGATAGTGGAGATTTATCCCTATTTGAACAAAGTGCTCCAAAATTCCATGACAAGCCACTATTAAAGGAAGTTACTGGCGGGTTTAGTTTTGGAGATATGCAAAATATAAAAAATGAACTAGGAAACATTAGTGTAAGTTTACCAAATTATAAGCAGGAAGAAAACGGGACATTACATTCAACCTTTATTCCAAGTACTGAAAATAAAGAAAACAACAAAGAAGAAAAAAAATATCATGAAGATAGTGAAAAATGCTTGCTTGACTCTCTATCTCAAAAGGAAAGAATGGAGTTTAATTTCTTTTCAAAAGAAAATTTAAATGTTAATCCACTCAAAGAGTCGTTCATATATGAAGAAAGATTTTTAAATGAACAGCAAAAAATGCAAGAAATTTTCTATAATATAGTCGGCACCTTATTTAGTACTTATTTAATTATTGAATCAGGGGAAAACTGTTATTTAATAGACCAACATGCTGGACATGAAAGAATATTATATGATAAGTTACTTGAAGATTATGATAAGAAAAAAGTTATAAGGCAAGACTTGCTTGTTCCATTTGTTTTTGATGTTAATCCGGTTGAAAAGAATTTAATTGAAGAAAATATTGATATTTTTAATAACTTAGGATTTAATATAGATGCTTTTGGGAATTATTCATATAAAATAAATTCAATACCGCATATATTATCTGGGATTGACCTTGCTCGCTTTATTAGAGATTGCCTAAAAGAGCCAACTAAAATATCTAAAACTAATGATGAGATTAAAAATAGGCTGGCAAGAAGTGCTTGCAGGTCTGCTATAAAAAGTGGAGACCAATTAGGTGCGGAAGAAATTAAGATTTTATTAAAGCAAATTATGGTTGAAAACAGAATTCTACTTTGTCCGCATGGAAGACCAATTTGTGTAAAAATGACAAAGTATGAAATAGAGAAAATGTTTAAGAGGGTGGTTTAAGTGGACAAGGTATTAATTATAACTGGCCCAACTGCGAGTGGAAAAACTGAGTTTGCGATAGAATGTGCAAAAAAATTTAATGGGGAGATAATCTCTGCTGATTCAATGCAAATTTATAAAGACCTTAACATCGGGACTGCAAAACCTACAAAAGAAGAATTATCTCAGGCTAAACATCATTTAATAGATTTTGTTGATTTAGATAAAGAATATAGCGTGCAACAGTTTGTAGATAATGCTTTGAAACTTATTGAACAGATAAAAGCACAAGGGAAATTACCAATTATAGTTGGCGGAACAGGGCTTTATATAAAATCATTAATATTTCCTTATTCTTTTTGCGAGTCTCCAAAGAGCCAAGAAATAAGAGATAAATATTCAGCTTTACTTAAAGAAAAAGGCAAAGAATATTTATATAATTTACTTTTAAAAAAAGACAAAGACGCTTGCCAGCGTATTCATATAAATGACACAAAAAGAGTAATAAGGGCTCTTGAAATTTATGAAACAACAGGCAAAACAAAAACGCAACAAAATAATGAAGGCTTAAGTCCACGGTTTGAATATATTTTGGTGGCATTAAATATGGATAGGTCAATTTTGTATAAAAGAATTGATGAAAGAGTTGATAAAATGTTTGAAAACGGACTTGTTCAAGAGATAGAAACACTGATTAAAAACAAGTTAGTGGACAAATCAAGTCAATGTATGCAGGCTATTGGTTATAAAGAGTTTTTTAATGGAGATTTAGCGCTTAATGAAATAAAAGAACTTATAAAAAAGAATTCAAGGAACTACGCAAAACGGCAATTAACTTTTATAAGGGGTATGCCAAATGTTATGTGGTTTGATATCTTAAAGGAGAAAGATAAAGCATTAGATTATATAAAATTAAAATTAGGAGAAAAATAAAATGAAAATAGATGAAAGAATTACACAAGCGGAAAAAGAATTAGAACAGGACTTTAAAAGAGCCGAAGAAATTGCTCTAAACAATTCAAATAAAATTTTACAGGCGTTTAGAAATAATAGAATTTCGGCTAATCATTTTTATGGGTCAACAGGGTATGGATTTGACGACTTGGGTCGTGAAAAACTTGCAAAAGTGTTTGCAGATAGTTTTGGAGCAGAAGCCGCTATCGTTTCACAAGCAATCTCATGTGGGACTGAGGCTTTAACTACTGTTTTGTATGGTTTGCTTAGACCAGGAGATGTTATGCTAGCAATAACGGGCAAGCCTTATGATACTCTTGACCAAACTATTTTTGGTATGGAAGGAGAAGATAATGGTAGTTTAAAAGATTTTGGGGTGATTTACCGTGCAGTTGAATTGAAAAATGGGTCTTTTGATGAAGAAAAAATACTTGAAGCAGTTAAAGAGAACCCAAAAATGATATATATACAGCGTTCATGTGGATATTTGCTAAGGAAGGCCATTAGAGTAAAACAACTTGAAGACATAATTAAAAAGATAAGAGAAGTTAACAAGACAAGTATCATTATGGTAGATAACTGCTATTGCGAGTTTGTTGAAGAAAAAGAGCCAACAGAAGTCGGTGCAGATGTAACAGCAGGTTCTCTTATTAAAAATCCAGGTGGCGGACTTGTGTCAAATGGGGGATATATTGCAGGCAAGAAAAAGTATATTGATTTAATAGCGGGTAGATTTACATCTCCTTCAATTAAAACAGAAGTTGGTTCTTTTGAAAATGGATATAGACTTATGTATCAAGGACTTTTTGTGTCTCCACATACTGTTTTACAAGCAAAGAAAGGTTCAATGCTTATTGGTAAAGTAATGAAAAATCTTGGATATAAACTAGTTGACGATTCAAATGATATGGCAGATATTGTTAGGTCAATTTATTTTGAAGATAGAGATGATTTAATTAGTTTTTGTCAATCAGTACAACATATGTCGCCTGTTGATAGTTATGTTACTCCAATTCCAAGTCCAATGGCAGGGTATGATAATGATATTATAATGGCAGCCGGATGTTTTGTGCAGGGAAGTACAATAGAACTAAGTTGTGATAGCCCACTTAAAAAGCCTTATGTATTATATATTCAAGGCGGCTTAACTTATGAACATGTAAAACTTGCTTTAAATGACTATCTTCAAAAAAGGTAAAAAAGAGCTCTATTATTTTGAAATTAGAATAAAAACTATATATATATTAAAAAGTATTTTTCTTGTGTTAGTTCCAAAAAGTAGATTAATATAATTTTAAAAAAATTTTAGCAGTAACTATTGTAAAAATTTCATAATAAATGTTTTTTAGATTTTTAAAAAAAATTATAATTGGAAGAGAGTTTTTATTGTGGTTTTACCTTTGATATTTTTGTTAAATACTTTTAGACAATTTTTAATTAATGTGATATGTTATTAATAATAATTGGAGAGAATATGGCAAAATATAATGAAAAATACTTTCAAAATGATAGTATGAAAAATAATAATATTGATGACCTTATTGACAGCAATGAGCAAATACTTTGGCGTGGTAAGCCTAAGAAATCGGCTTTCATATTGTCGAAATTTTTAGGTTTGTTGCCATTTGTGATAATTTGGTTGTTATTTGATGGGTTTTTTATTTACATGATAATTTCTATGAATATTTTTCAAGAAATACCTGTTGTGGTTTCAATTATAATTGTTATCTTTTTCTTAATTCATCTTATGCCTGTGTGGTTTTGGATTAGTAATGTTATAACTGCATGGAAACAATATAAAAACATTGAATATTGCTTTACAAATAAAAGAATAATAGTTCGCACAGGAATTTTTATTGACATTAAAAACTTGTATTATGCTGATATACAAAATGTCAATCTTCGAGTTGGACTTGTTGATAGAATGTTAAAAGTGGGAGATATTTATATAACTGGAAAATTTGAGGCCACGGTTTTATACGATATTTCTGACCCATATTTTATAACAAATCAACTTCAAAAAATAATCAATGATATTAAAACAGATATTAGTTTTCCTAATGCATTTAGACCGGAAGAAAATAAAGGATTTAAAACAAAGTATACTCCGAGTGATGGTATATAGATAAAATTAATACAAAAAATATATTTTAACCTAAAAAACCTTTACTATTTTTGTAAAGTTTTTAAAAGGGTGTTTTATAGATTTAAAGGATAAAACTTTTCTTTAAAACATAATAAAATCTTTATTTTAAATTGACAATCATTGTAAGTACTTTGTCATATGACAAAGTTAAAAGTTAAATGCCGAATATAAAACAAAAAACAGGGAAGATTAATCCCTGTTTTACTATATTATTTTGTAAGTTCTGGCTCATTAGGTCTATTTGGGCCATTAGTATTATTTGTATCGTGATTTATATCTGGGTTAGTAGAAGGTTGGTTAGGAGTATCTTGATGTTTTGTGCCATCTACAATATGGTAGTCCTTATTTCTAAAATCACTAGCTGAAGTCTTAGATAAGTTAGTATTTCCATTAGCACCAAATCCATAAGTAAATGTTACGCCACCCTTTGCACCATCCTGTGAATTATATTCGGCGAAAACTCCTGTTGTAAGGTTGCCTCCATTCTCAAAATTTACTTTATGAGTTAATTCTGCTCCGGCAGTACCACCAAGAGCACCATTTTCATTTCCTATATTTAGGTCTCCATATAAGCCTGCCCCTAAGGAATTGTTTTCATTTAGTTGCCACTCTCCGTTAATTCCAGCGTTAATACTTGTAATGTTTTGTTTTGATTTATCATGTTGAATTTCTTGGTCAACACCAAGCCTTCCAGAGTAGATTGAAGAACCAGTGTCATAACTAGCACCAAAACTACCACCAATAATTGTTGAATTTTTATCAGAAACGGCACCACCGCCAATTGCATAGGAAGCACCACTATTTTTTGTTGTAGGTGTGGTTGGGGCTGTATTTTCATTTGACTGATTATCCGTTTTTTCACTTGATTGAACATCTGTTCCTTCATTTGATTGATTATTTGTGCTTTCACTTGACTGATTGTTTTGTTGTGCTGCTTGGTCTTCAAAGTGGGCAACAATAGGGTTCACGGTATCTTTTTCTGTACCTTCTGTAACTTCTGTTGTGTTTTCAACAACAATTTCATTTGGATTATCAGTTGAAATTTTGTTTATATCTTCATTTGTAATTGTTTGGACCTGAGCATTTTGATTTGAGTTGCTATTAGTTTGTTCTGGTTGTGCTGTATATAATCGCCCGCATAATAAAACGACAGGAATAGTGATTGCGGCACCAACAACAATTCCAATTCCAACATTTATTTTTGATTTCACTTTTCTTTTCCAAGAAAAAAGATTTTTCTTATTTTTACCCATTTTTACACCCCTTTTTATATTATGTGTTTTCTAGTTAACATTTATTTTTGTTGTACAAATTATATAACTAATATGACATTTTGTCAATATGCACTTACATATTATTGTCATTTTGCACCAAAATTTAAATGTTTTAGGTTTACAAAAAAAAGATTTGCTAGTATAATCAAAGAACAGGATATAAACAAAGGGGAAAAGTATGATAAGTTTAAAGAACAATATTTATAGAAGTCATATGTGTGGAACATTAACCAGCAAGCATATAGGAGCAGAAGTCAGAGTTGCTGGTTGGGTTAATAATATAAGAAAGATGGGAAGTCTAACTTTTTTGACATTAAGAGATCAAACTGGGATTGTTCAGGTGTTTATTGAGGATGATAAGTTGGTGCAAAACTTGACAAGGGAAAGTACTGTAACAATAAAAGGTCTTGTTAGGTCAAGGGGAGAAAAAAACATAAATACAGAAATGAAAACTGGGGAAATCGAGATTGTAGCAAGCAGTCTTGAAATTCTTGGTGCTTGCGAAGAAGTATTACCATTTGAAATTTTGAAGGCAAGGGAACAGAACGAAAATACTAGGCTAAAATATAGGTACCTTGATTTGAGAAATGAAAAGAACATGTTGAATATTTGCTTGCGTGCTGAATTATTAAAATTTATTAGACAACAAATGAATGACTTAGAATTTATGGAAATTCAAACTCCAATTTTAACATCTTCAAGTCCTGAGGGAGCAAGAGATTATTTAGTCCCAAGTAGAATTAATGCTGGGATGTTTTATGCCTTACCACAAAGTCCACAAATTTTTAAGCAATTATTAATGATTAGTGGGTTTACAAGATATTTTCAAATTGCCCCTTGTTTTAGAGATGAAGATGCAAGAGCAGATAGAAGTCCTACCGAATTTTACCAACTTGATTTTGAGGGAAGTTTTTTATCACAAGACGATATTTTAGAAGTTTTGCAAACTGTTCTTTATAATACTTTAACTCATTTTACTAAACTACAAGTAGATAAGCCACCTTTTGTTAGAATAAAGTTTAAAGATGCAATGGAAATGTATGGGTCAGATAAGCCTGACCTTAGAAATCCATTAAAACTAATTGATTTAACAAATGAATTTACAAAACATACTTTTTCAGTGTTTACAAATAAATATATTTTTGCATTGAAAGCAAAGGCAAACGAAATGGGTAGAAGATTTTTTGATGCTTTAACAAATTTTGTTCGTTTGCAAGGGGCTGGTGGACTTGTTTATTTAAAATATGATGGTGAAAATGTAAATGGACCTGCATCAAAATATTTTTCATCAGATGATATAAATGCTTTAAAATTAAAAACAAATATGGAAGCAGGAGACACTATTTTTATTATATCTGATGAGAGTAAAGATAAGGCTCTTAAATATGCAGGGTATCTTAGAAATGAACTCGGGGAAAAACTTGATTTAATTGATAAAACTTGCTTTAAGCCTTGTTTTATAGTTGACTTTCCTTTTTATGAAAAAGACGATGATGGTAATGTTGCTTTTTCACATAATCCTTTTTCTATGCCACAGGGAGGCATGTCTGCGCTTAAAGATAAAAATCCTTTTGAGATTGTAGCATATCAATACGACTTAGTTCTAAATGGAGTAGAACTTGCAAGTGGTGCTGTTAGAAATCACAGTAGGGAAATTATGGTGGAAGCTTTCCGTCTTGCCGGATACCCAAGGGAAGTCGTTGAAAATAAATTTCCTGCACTATTCAATGCATTTAAATATGGTGCTCCTCCACACGCAGGGGCTGCAATAGGATTTGATAGACTTTTAATGTTCTTGTGCGATGAAACGAGCATTAAAGAAGTTGTTGCTTTCCCAATGAATAAATCGGCACAAGACCCATTGATGGGGGCTCCAAGTGTTGTAACTGATAAACAGTTAAGTGATGTTCATATAAAAGTAGATATAAAGTAAAAAGACCAAATAATTGGTCTTTTTTAATGATTTATTGTTCCATTGATTTTTCTTTTGATTGTTTTAATTTAGTGGCAATTAATTCTATGTCGCTTTTTAAATCTTCATATTTACAACTGGATAAATAAGGTTCCCAAATAAAATTGTTTAAATTATTACAATAGGTTAAACAATCTTGTTCAGTATCAAAAATAACATCAACTATGTCTTTATCAATCAATTTTATTTTTTCTGTTTTAATGTAAGGGTAAGACACTAAATAGTAGTCCTTTTCAATACCTTCTTCTTGCTTTTTATTATAATATAAATGCTCTTCTAAATTAATTTTTGATGGGATGTAAGCAATGACATTGATTTCATAAGGTGTTTTTTTTATACATTTTCTTGCAGCGTAAAATGTTTTCATAATTTTATTCCTTTATAATTTTGTTTATATTTTTATTATATTATATGTTTGTTTATAAATCAATAGGGAAGTTTATTTTAATATAATAAGAATTTTATCTTTAAACTTATATATATTTTATACAGTTAGATTATATTCAAGGAGATTTCTAAAAATATTTATTTCCGTCAAAACTTTCCATAATAAAACTTGGAAGTTGAGCAAACTAAAAAAAGGAGATTTTTCAAAAAATTTATAATAATAAAAGTTGACTTCCGTTAGTATTATAAGTCATTTTTAGTATAAAAATAGCATTATTTTGTGCCAAATAAATTATATGATTTTATAAATTTATTTTTTTGCCTGATAAACAGTGTTTTATATATTCGCTTGAGTGAAGCCTTTTAGTGATTTTTGGAATTAAATATATGTCTATATTTTGTATTTCTAGAGTATTATAATATTGTATAAATTTTTTTAAAACATCATTTATTGCTTCTTTAATTGATAAATATTGATGTATTCCTTTGTATTTCTGCCATGAGAATTCAAACCAATAATAATTTTTCTTTTCTTTATAAATTAAAAAGGAATGTGTTGGTCCTAAATTATTTTTTAAATTACTTTTTATAAAAAAGCATCTATGTGGTATATTTTTCTCTTCAAAAAATAACCTTTCCAATTCACAAAAATCCCAACAGACACCATAGCCAGTTTTTATCAAATCTTCTCCTAGTCTTATTTGATATGATTTATTCATCTTTTGCGAAAAATCATTATCGGTATCTTTATGAATTATTTTATTAGAAACAAATCCATAGTTTAAGTTTTTACTAAGATAACTTAATAGGTCATCACAAGTTTTAATTTTATATTTATCAAACATTTTACATCCTTTAAATCTGTTTAATTTTTAAAATAAATGTAAGTTTTAGAGTATTTTATTCTAGTAGATTTTTTGTTAGATTTAATTATGAATTTTATTAAAAAAGGCGTTAAGATAAGTTCTTAACGCCGATTTATTTGGTACCACCAGTGGGATTCGAACCCGCATTACCGGCGTGAGAGGCCAGCGTACTAACCCTTATACTATGATGGCTTATTTAACTGCAAATCAATAATAACAGATTTTTTTTAAAAAAGCAATAGAAAAATAGAATATAATCTAATTGAAAATGAATTTTATTATCATAATATTTTTTAAAAAATTGATTTCTTTTGTTTTGTTTAGTTTTTTGCTTATCTTTGGTAAAAGCTATGATGAGAATAAATAATTTTTTCAGATTTTTCTTTAAAATATTATATGCTGGTATTTAAAATTGGCTAAATAAGGTAAGTAAAAAACAATTTTATATTGAGTTTAAAAATAACAAATTTTGATTTTCCATTAATTATTAGATAAATAATTTTATGCAAATTTATGTAATTTTTTGACAGAGAATATTAAATGTTGTAAACTTTATCTATAAATGGTTGAGCAAAGTTACAAAAGGATTATTAATTTTAGAGTAATTTTTTTCTTATTTGTATTAGGCTTGTTTTGCGTTTATATATCATATAAAATGCTAATTAGTCTGTATTTTTCTGTTGCTTTAATAATCCCAATAGTTTTTTGTATACTTTTATTTTTTAAAAAACGATATATAATGTTTGCATTATCTATTGTATTTTTTTCGTTTTTAGTAATTTTTCCCTATGTTTATTTGCTAAAATATACTGATACTTCTTTTGATAATCTAGGTAAAGTTTATTTAACTGGGAAAATAACGAGTATAAATAAAATTCAAGAAAATTTTTGTTATATAACTATTGATAATGTTTGTGTTTTTATGCAAGATGGAGAGAGTAAAGAATTAAATGGAAAACTATCTTTATCAGTTTCTATTGATGAAGAATTAAAAGTTGGTTTATATGACAGAATAGCATTTACATCTAAAATCTATGGCATGAATATTTTAGATGAAAATAATGAAATAGAGAGTTTTTATTTAAAAAATAATATAAGATATGGAACAAATGTAAAAGCAAGTCAACTTATATATTTAAAATCTGATATTAATGCAATAGAAAGTTTTAGGGAGTATAATAGGCTTCTTTTAGTTGAAGGGTTTGGGGAAAGAATGGGGCACCTTGCATTTACATCTCTTTATGGAGATACAAACTATACTGAAAGGGAGTTACTTAACGAGTTTAAATATTCAGGGGTTGCACATATTTTTTCTGTTTCAGGAATACATGTAAGTCTTATTGCTCTACTTATAACATTTATTTTAGATAAACTTAAAGTTAATAAAAAAGTAAATTTTTTTATTATTACTATTATGCTATTCTTCTTTTGTATGCTTTGTAATTTCAATTCTCCTGTTATAAGGTCAAGTATAATGGTTCTTGTATCAATTTTAGCAGGTATATATTTTAGAAAATATGACGCATTAAATTCCACTAGTATTTCAGGTTGCATTTTATTGGCGCTTAATCCTTTAAATGTTTTTGATGTTGGTTTTCAGATGACTTTTTTATCTATACTTGGTATATCAATGTTTTCTAATATTTTCAAAAACATAAAGATAAAAAACAATATTATAAAAAATATTTTCTTTTCTATGGTAACATCACTTAGTGCACAACTTGCTTTAATTCCAATTTTTGCAAATGTATATGGTTTTATTTCAACTTGGTCTTTGCTCGCTAATTTAGTTATAATTCCTTTGTTTTCATTATTTTATACAATGCTTTTTTTAATAAACTTAATTGTTCTTATAATGCCTTTTTTAAATTTTTTGTATATTTTTCCAAAGGCAACATTGTATATAATTGTCTTTTTAAATGGTCAGGTAAATTTGCTTCCATATAATATAGTGTATATGCCAAAGGTAAATATTTATCTTGTATTTTTGTATTATATTAATATGTTTGTTGTTAGCAAGTATTTTGTAATGAAATGGAAATATAAATCAATAATAGCAATGTGTTTAATAGGCATAGTTATAGGTGGTGTTGTGATAAATTGTTTGCCAAGGCGTTCAAAAGAAAATTCAATGATATTTTACCCTTCATCGTCTTATGCACTTGGAACTTTACTTACAACAAAAAATAATAAATTTTATTTAATTGAGCCTAATTTGAATTATAGTTATGAAATTACTCAAATGTTAACGAATATGAAAATTTACTCTCTTGCAGGCATAATAATGTTTGATAGTGCTTTTATTGCAAATGCAAAAGATGTATATTATGATTTTTATAATTTTAATCCCACTTTTTATGCTTCGACGACAAATAGTTATGCACAATATTTAGACGAAGTTGGAGCAGATGTTTCAATATTAGAAAATCAAGAAAAAATTGTTATAGATAATTATTTTAGTTTAAAATATTTTGTAGAAGAAGGACAAACGCTTTCGATATTAATTCAAATTAATACATTTACATTTGCTTTGTTTGACGGAGATTTTGAATTTAACAATTTATATAAACAGTTTTTGCATAATAACTTTAATTTTACATTAGATTGTGTTAGAATTTTAGGAGTTAGTCAAAGGGAAGATGAGTCATATAACTGGAGAGATGAACTTAAATGTGATAAATTTGTTTTTGATAGTGAGAATATAGTTTTATTAGAAAAAATAGGAGCGTAAAAATGAAATTTGAAGAATTACAAGAGAAATTACAGAAAAATATTTTGCCAGCATATATCATAAACGGTGGGGAAAGTTATTTAACTACGCAAGCAGTGCAACTTATAGAGAAAAAACTTAATATCACTTTGCCTGAATTTAATAAAGTAATAATAGGAGACAATTATACAAACGGAATGAGTAATATTGTTGCTAGTTGTCAGGCTTTGCCAATTATGGATAGTTGGCGTCTTATTATTGTAAATGATTATCTTGGCAAAAAGAATGAAAGTGAGAAAAAAATCTTTTTTAATTACTTAGACAATCCAAATCCATCTACTTGTGTGGTGTTTTTTTCCTCAAATAAAAGCGAATTTTTTGATAGTTTTTCATCAAAAATTGAAAGTATTGATTGTGAAAAAGTATCAGATAATTATTTAATTAACTGGGTAAAAGAAAGATTAAATAGAAGTAATCTAGATGCAAGTTTAAAAATTATTCAAAAAATGATAGATTATTGTAATAATTCTATTACAAAACTTGATACAGAAATTGATAAGTTATCTTCCGTTAAACTTCAAGCGGTGGAGCGTAATATTACAGAAGATGATATTGAAAATTATATTACAAAGGACATTGAATACATAATTTTTGATTTGTCAAATGCTATTTGTAAAAAGGATAAAGATAAAGTATATCTATTAATTGATACAATGTTAAAAAATAAAGAACAGCCTGTTACAATTATAAGTTTGCTTACTAATCATTTTAGAAGATTGTTTTTTATATCAAGAAGCAGTTTTTATGATAAACAACTTGCGGAATATCTAGGAGTAAAAGAGTATGCGATATCAAGGTATAGGGAACAATTAAGAAATTTTACTCAAAGGGAATTGAAAAACATATTTGATAAATGTATTGAAATTGAGTTCGAGATAAAAAGTGGCAAAATGGAAGGGAAAAATGCTATTAGTTATTTAATTGCTTTTATTTTAAAATAAATGGGATAAAATAAAAAATAGTAGAATAAATGTGAATTTAATTATAAAGTAGAATAAATGTGAATTTAATTATAAAGTAGAATAAATGTGAATTTAATTATAAAATTAATTTATTTAAAATTGAATAATAGGCTCAATATTTAATATATCTTTAGGTAAAAAACGCTCTTATTAATTTGTTCTTAGTTATGAAATTGTAAATTTTAAATAAAACATATCAGATTTTATTTTAATAAATGATTTTTGATAGAAAAATAATTTTAAAAAAAAGAGTTGCAAAAATTTTTTAGTTATGTTAGACTTATTCAGTATAAAAAAGGAGTTAGTAATGCCAAACATAAAATCAGCCAAGAAAAGAGTTTTAGTAATTGCAAGAAGAAGAGAAGAAAATAGATATGTTAAGTCAACAATGGCTACTATGATTAAGAAATTTAGAGTTGCTGTTAATACAAATATTTCACAAGCCGAGGCTATGTTAAGAGATATTATATCCTACATAGATTCTGCAAAGAGTAAGGGAGTTATCCATGCAAACAATGCTAGCAGGAAAGTTTCTCGTTTAAATTTAATGCTTAATAAGGCAAAAGCAAATGCAGTTCAGGCAAAAGAAGAAGTAGAGACTATAAGTCAAGTTGAAGAAAAAGAAACAGCAAAGAAAGCAACTAAAACAACTAAAAAGGCAACTAAAAAAGAAGAACAGGAAGTAGTAGAGCCAAAAAAGAAAAGCCAGGCAGGTAAAAAGACTGCAAAAAAAGAAGAAAAGTAATTAATTTTAACTTAGTGGGTTGAGATTTTTCTCAACCCTTTTTTATATAAAATCATTAAATCATTTTTGAAAATTAATTGAAATTTAATACAATTAACATTTTTTTAATTAATCTTTTAGACATAAAATAATTTTTATGTTATAGTTTTATTAGTGTTAATAAAAGGAAATTAAAAATGAATCAAACAGAAATACAAGCGAACAAAGAAGAATATATTAATATTTTTGAAGCAATAATAAAAAGAGATGGTTCGAAAGACTTGTTAAACTTTTTAAAAACTTCTGATTTTTTTACTTGTCCTGCAAGTACTAGATTTCATTCGGCAGAAGAAGGCGGTTTATGTTTTCACTCTCTTAATGTATATAAAAGATTCAAGAAAAATCTTGAATTGGAGTATGGAGAGAATTATGTAGATAAGATAAGCGATGAAAGTATTGCAATAATTGCATTACTTCATGATATTTGTAAGGTTGATTGTTATAAGGTTGAATATAGGAATACAAAGGTTAATGGCGAGTGGGTTAAACAACCATACTTTGCCTATGAAGATAAATTGCCTTATGGTCATGGCGAAAAATCTGTATATATGATTTCTGGCTTTATGAAATTAACAAGGGATGAGGCTATGGCTATAAATTGGCACATGGGCGGTTTTGATACAAGGGTTATAGGGGGGAGTTATTCACTAAGTAATGCCTTTTATGAATATCCGCTTTCAGTTATTTTTCATATATCTGACTTAGAGGCTACATATATTGATGAAAAATTACCAAACTAAAATTGGCACAAAAATATTATTAAAATGATATTAAAATTGAGTCTATATTATGTTTTAGTTAAAAATTATAAAGGAAATTTTTATGGATAAGTTTGTTATTATTGATGGGAATAGTTTAATAAATAGAGCATTTTATGCACTTCCAGTACTTTCAAATAGTAAAGGAGAATTTTCAAATGGAGTGTATGGCTTTGTAAATATTCTTATAAAGGTAATTTTTGAAATAAAGCCTAAATATATTGCTGTTGCTCTTGACTATGGCAAAAAGACATTTAGAAATAATATGTATAGAGAATATAAGGCCAAAAGGCGTCCGACGCCACCAGAACTTATAATGCAATTTCCAATTTTAAAAAAGATGTTAAATGCCATGAATATTAAATATCTTGAAAAAGAAGGGTTTGAAGCAGATGATATTATTGGTACATTATCAAAAAGTTTTGAAACAAGAAACATTATTGTTACAGGAGATAGAGACTCTTTACAACTAATTAGCAATAAAACTGAAGTTTGGCTGACAAAAAAAGGTATAACAGAAGTAAAAAATATGAATAAAGAAACCTTTAAAGAAGAATATGGTATTGATGTCTCTCAATTTGTCGACCTTAAAGCCTTGATGGGCGACCCTTCTGACAATATTCCTGGAGTTACAGGAGTTGGCGAAAAAACTGCATTAGAACTTATAAAGTCATATTTTTCACTTGATGGTGTTTATGATAATGTTGATAAGATTAAGGGTAAATTACAAGAGAAAGTAAGAGATAGTAAAGATATGGCTTATTTAAGCAAGGAGTTATCAAAAATTAAAACAGATGTTGAACTTGAAGTAAAACTTGATGATTTTTTGTATGATTTTCCATTTAATGAGCAAGTGCATGCATTGTTTGAAGAATATGAATTTAATAGTTTGCTTAAAAGAAATGATTTATTTAAAGAAGAATATGATAATTCTAAAACTGAAAGTAAGATTATTGCAAATAAGATTGAGATAACAGATTATGACATGCTTGAAAAACAAATTAATCATATTAAAAAGGCAAATTTGTTTTGTTTTGAATTATCAAAGGAATTTTTCTCTTTT
Source organism: uncultured Clostridia bacterium (assembly GCA_944383405.1). Classification (GTDB taxonomy): domain Bacteria; phylum Bacillota; class Clostridia; order Christensenellales; family UBA1242; genus UBA7862. Next base: position 84,379 of record CALWPL010000004.1, on the reverse strand, counting down.
GCATATGATAAAAATTGTGAATTTTACTGCAAGACTCAAAATTCTTTACTTGATGTTGATTTTAATTTTGAAGGCGTTTTAAACAGATTAAAACCTATATTTGAAAGTAATGAAATTGAAAAATATGTTTATGATAAAAAGTCTTTGATGCATAATTTTGCTAATTTTAATATAAATTTTAAAGGTATTAATTTTGATGCTATTTTGGCTTATTACCTTTTAATTGCTGGAGATAAAGATGCTACAAAAGATAATTTGTTAAAACAATATGAAATGAATAAAGACTGTGAATGTGTAAGTTTAATATATTTGCATGATATTTTAATAGAAGATATGAAAAAGGCAAGTGTTTATGATTTATATACAAGGATAGAATTGCCACTTGTTGATGTCCTATATGAAATGGAGAAAACTGGGTTTAAGATAGATAGGGAAATGCTTGGTATACTTGAAGAAAAGTTTACAAAAGAAGCACTTGAATTATCTGATTCAATAAAAAAACTTGCTAATAAGGATTTCAATATTAATTCGCCAAAGCAGGTAGCAGAAATTTTGTTTAATGACTTAAAACTAATTGTTGAAAATAACAAGAAAAAATCAACAAAAGTTGATTACCTTGAAGAAATGTATGACCTACACCCTATTGTTCCAAAAATTATTAGGTACAGAAAAATAAAAAAGATATTATCAACATATATTGAACCTTATGAAACAATGCTAAAAAGTGGAGATAGCATAATCCATACAATTTTTAATCAAACATTGACTGCAACAGGGAGGCTTTCTTCTAGCGAGCCAAATTTACAGAATATTCCTGTTAGAGAAGAAGAAGGTAGAAATCTTAGAAAAATATTTGTTTCAAGATACAATGATGGGGTTTTAGTTAGTGCGGACTATTCTCAAATTGAATTAAGGCTACTTGCTCATTATAGTAAGGATGAAAGTTTAATTAATGCTTTTCATGAAGGGATTGATATCCACTCTCTTACGGCAAGTGAAATTTTTAATGTTCCTATTCAAGAAGTTGATGCGGGTATGCGTAGAACAGCGAAGGCAGTTAATTTTGGAATAATTTATGGAATTTCTGAATACGGGCTGGCACAAAATATCGGTTGTTCTAGAAAACAGGCAAAGGAATACATTGATAAATATTTTGCAAGATATTCAAAAATAAAAGAATATTTAGATGAAAGTATTGATAATGCAAAGAAAACAGGATATGCTCGAACTTTATTTAATAGAAGGCGTAAGATTAATGAACTATTTTCTCCAAAGTATATTACAAAACAGTTTGGCGAAAGAGTTGCTATGAACATGCCTTTGCAGGGTTCAGCAAGTGATATAATAAAGTTGGCTATGATTAATGTTCATAAAGTAATTATTGATAGAAAAATGAAAAGTAGATTAATCCTTCAAATTCATGATGAATTAATAATTGATACAACAAATGATGAAATTGTAGAAGTGGCAAAATTACTGAAAGAAAACATGGAAAATGTTGTTAAACTTAGTGTCCCGTTAATTGTTGATGTTAATTCTGGAAAAACATGGTTTGATTGTTAATTTTTAAAATTTATAAAAAAAAGTTGTTTTATAAATTTCTCTTTATTTTACAAAAAAATGAGCAAATTAAAATAAAAACGGAATTTTAGAATTTTTATTTATAAAAACTAATAAATATTTAAAGAAGGCATAAAATATATATATGAAAGAAAAGGTAAAAAAACAAAATAAGGTTATATATTTTATTGCTTTTTTTATTGCAATTTTTCTTATAGTTATTGGAATAACTACTTTTTATAATATAAAATATCCTATAAAATATAAAGATTATATCATAAAATATGCTGATAAGTACTCTCTTGAAAGAGAACTTGTTGCAAGTGTTATAAATGAAGAGAGTAGTTATAATAGTAAGGCAATATCAAAAAATGGAGCAATAGGCTTAATGCAGATTTTACCAAGTACGGGAGAATATATAGCAAAGAAACTAGGAGATGAAAATTACTCTACTGAAAAACTTTTTGATGAAGAAACAAATATTAGGTATGGTTGCTATTATCTTAGTTATTTAAAGGAAAAATTTTCAGACAAAAAAGTTTGTCTTTCAGCGTATAATGCAGGGGAAACAACTGTTTCAATGTGGCTTAAAGATAGAGAGCTTAGCGATGATGGAATTTTGCTTCTTGACATACCATATAATGTTACTAAAAATTATACTTATAAAATTCTTGATGGTATGAGGCATTATAAGGGTAGGATTTAAAAATTTTTAAGATTTTATAAATAATTTCTAGGCATATAACAAAAAATAAGAGTATGAAGTTGTTTTTCATACTTTTTTTTGTAATTATTTTTATTTTATTCTTTCCTATAAATCTAAAAGGAAAGATAATTTATAATATATTGAACAATAGTGGCTATCTTTGCATTTATTATTACAAAATAAGATTATTTCTTGCCAATTTAAGAATTATACCTTTTAAGGTTTTAATTGAGAGTAAAAAAATAAAGACTTCTTTTGATATGTTTAAAAAGGAAGAGCAATATTCATTTTCTGAATTTTTTTTAAAAGAAATATTTAAAAGGCTTAAAATTAAAAATTTTAGATTATTTTCTAAATTTGGATTGATGCAAGATAGTATGCTGTCTTGTATTGGAAGTGGAACTATAACTTTTTTATCATCTTTAATGATGGTACTAATTATGAATAAAAAGAAAGTTTTTGATTCATGCATTCAAGTTTTTCCAGATTTTTTATATAATAGATTTTTAATTTGTTTTACAGGGAGTATAACTTTGAATTTATTTCTAATAATATATTGTGCGATGGTTAGTATTGTAAAAATAATTATAAGAGAGGGAAAACGAAATGGAAGTAAAAAAGCCAGTTGAAGATGTTTTAGAAGAAACATTAAAGAATTTAAAGTCAATTATTGATGTTGATTCAATAATTGGAAAACCAATTACAGAGAAAGACACTACTATAATACCTATATCAAAGGTTTCACTTGGTTTTGTGAGTGGTGGTGGGGAGTATAATAATCAAAAAAAGAAAAAGTGTGAAGTTAATTATCCGTTCGCAGGTGGTAGTGGCGGCGGTTGCAATATTACGCCTATTGGTTTTTTGGTAATTATTAAAGACAATGTTAGGTTTATAAAAGTAGATTGTGAAAGTAATATTGAAAAAGTTATTGATATTGCTAGTGAATTTGTAAAGTCAATAAAATAGATTAAAGGAGAAAGCAATATGAGAAAAAAAGTAATTTGTTTATGTAGTGTTTTGTTATTAATGCTTCTTTTATCTAGTTTTTTAATAACAGGAGTATTTGCAAAGACAACTGCAGAATTTTATTCAAAAGAGTGGCTGACTTCTGCAAAGTCAATGATAGTTTTAGAGACTTTACATGATAAGGTTTTATATAGTAAAAATGAGAATGAAAAGTTGCCTATGGCAAGTACAACAAAAATTGTTACTGCTTTAACTGTTATTGAAAATTGTGATGATTTAGAAAAACTTGTAACAGTACCAAAGAGCGCTACTCTTGTTGAGGGGAGTTCAATTTATTTAAGGGAAAATGAAAAATTAACTGTTAAACAATTATTGTATGGGTTAATGTTACAATCAGGTAATGATGCAGCAGAAACACTTGCCCTTGAAGTTGGAGAAGGATATATGACAAGATTTGCAGAATTAATGAATGAGACTGCAAAAAAGTGTGGGGCAGAAAATAGTAATTTTGTAACACCACATGGACTTGACAACAAAGACCATTATACAACAGCATATGATTTAGCAAAAATAACAAGTTATGCTTTGAAAAACCCAGTTTTTAAAGAAATTGTATCAACTAAAAAATATATTATAAAGGCAACGGAAAATAATACTGCTAGAACACTTATAAATAAAAACAAATTATTATCTAGTCTTGAAGGATGTATTGGGGTAAAAACAGGATATACAAAAAAATCAGGAAGATGTCTTGTTTCAGCAGCAGAAAGAGATGGTATGCAGGTGGTATGCGTGGTGTTAAATTGTGGTCCGATGTTTGAAGAGAGTAGCGACCTTATCAACAAGGCGTTTAAGAAATATAAGCTTTATGAAATTTTACCAAGTTATAAATTTGTTAGCGATGTAGTGGTTGAAGATGGAAAATCATCTACATTAAGGTTATATAATAAAGAAGGTTATAGCGTTGTTGCAAAAGAAGAAGATGTCGCAAAGTACACAGTTGAATACGACTATGACAAAGTAGTCAAAGCACCAATTGAAAAGGACCAGAAAATAGGTGAAGTTAAAGTTTATTATAATAATTCCTTGATTTTTACTGAAAGTTTGTGTAGTATTGAAAGAGTTGAAGGGATAGAACCCGTTGACAAACTGAAAGATATATTGGAAAAGTGGTAAGATGAGAATAAATAAGTATTTAGCCGAAAGTGGTGTATGTTCAAGAAGAAAAGCAGAAGAGTATATAAAAAATGGAGTTGTAAAAGTTAATGACAAAGTTGTAACAAATTTGGCAACAAATATTGATACTAACAGAGATATTGTTACTATAAGTGGTCAAAGAATTCAACCTACAGCAGAATATATTTACTATATGCTAAATAAACCCAAAGGCTATGTAACGACTATGAATGACGACAGGAATAGAAAATCAATTTTAGATTTAATTGATGGCATTGATAAAAGGGTTTTTCCAGTTGGAAGGCTCGATTATTATAGTGAAGGTCTTTTGTTATTAACTAACGATGGAGATTTAACCTATAAATTAACTCATCCAAAGTTTAACATTGAGAAAAAATATATTGTAAAAGTTAATGGGGAGATGAAAGAGAGTGAACTTGCTGTACTCAGAGCAGGGGTTGTAATAGATAAGATTAGGTATAGTAAGTGTAAGATAAAATTACTTTCTTTTGAAAATAATATTTCAAAACTTGAAATAATATTAAATGAAGGTAAAAATAGAGAGATTAGAAGAATGTTTGAAGCTATTGGTAAAGAAGTTTTATTTTTAAAGCGTGTTGAGATAGGGGGAATTAGGTTGGGTGGTTTAAAAAGAGGAGAAATACGACCCCTTAAAGAGCATGAAATTTCTTTTTTAAAATCTCTTATAAACAATTAAATTGCTTGAATATTTTTTTTAGTTTGGTATAATTTATATCATGAAAATAGTTATAATTGGTGGCGGACCATCTGGACTTATGTGTGCTTATCAATGCTCACAAGGGGCTAATGAAATAATATTACTTGAGTCAAATGAAAAACTTGGTAAAAAGTTATATATTACAGGCAAGGGGCGGTGTAATGTAACAAATTTGATTGATGCGGATAATTTTTTAAAAAATGTTGTTAATAATTCTAAATTTTTATATTCAGCAATAAATACATTTTCTCCGCAAGCAACAATGGATTTTTTTGAAAAAAATAGAACTCATTTAAAAGTTGAAAGAGGGAATAGGGTCTTTCCAAAATCAGACAAAGCAAGTGATATTACTAAAACTTTTTATAGGTTACTTAATAAACAAAAGGTAAAAATATGTTTAAATGAAAAAGTTTTAGATGTAAAAAAAGACAATAGGATGTTTTGCGTTAAAACTTCTAAGCAAAATATTGTTTGCGATGCTGTTGTTATTGCAACTGGCGGGAAATCTTACTCTTCAACTGGCTCAACAGGGGATGGGTATAAATTTGCAGAAGAATTTAAACATTCAATTATTGAGACAAAGCCAGCATTGGTTCCTATTGTTTTAAAAGATTATGATGGCTCTTTATCTGGACTAACTCTTAAAAATATTAATTTAATAATTAATATAAATAACAAAAAGTTTGAGCAATTTGGCGAAATGCTTTTTACTCATAATGGAGTAAGTGGCCCAGTTGTTTTAAAATTAAGTAGTTTAATTAATAGATTAGATTTAAAGGGTTCAGAGTTAATCATTGACTTAAAACCTGCATTAAGTTATGAAATGATAAATGAAAGATTAATAAAGGATTTTTCAGAATTTAAATCGAAGTCGTTAAAAAATTATTTAAAAAATCTTTTGCCAAGTAGCCTTATAGATGAGTTTATAAAAAAAGGCAATTTTGATAAAGACCAAAAGGTTTGCACTATTACTAAATCCCTTCGTGAAAAAATTGCTAATTTATTAAAAAATTTTAAATACACTATAACTGGACTTGCAGGGTTTGATTATGCTATAATCACTAGCGGTGGAATAAATGTTAAGGAAATTAATCCAAAGAATATGGAAAGTAAATTAGTAAAAAATTTATTTTTTATTGGAGAAGTCCTAGATGTTGATGCTTTTACTGGTGGCTTTAATATCCAAATTGCTTTGTCAACAGGGTATGCGGCGGGAAAATATTTATGTAATTTAGTTTAGAAAGGAGTTTTCATGTTTTGGTTTGTATATGGTTTAATTTATTTGCCTGTTAAAATTATTTCGCCTTTCAAAATTATTGGTAAAGAAAATTATGATAAAAAAAGAAATTATATAATTTCTTGTAATCATCAAAGTGCTTTTGACCCAGTAATATTAGATTATGCATTTCATAAAAAAAATAGATTTATAGCAAAAAAAGAACTTTTTGAAAAAAAACTCAATTCTTTTTTATTTAAAAATATTTTAGGGGCAATTCCAGTAGATAGGTCAAAGGGTTTTACTTTATCTCAATTAAAAGAAATTTTTGCAATAATTAAAAATGGAGAGAATATTGCAATATTCCCAGAAGGTACTAGACGAGAACATTTAGATGAAAATGATGAAATAAAAGGTGGCGCTTCTTTTTTATCTATTAAAACTAAAACTCCAATATTACCTTGCTTTATTGTAAACAAACAAAAACCTTTTAGGAAAAATACAATTTTAATTGGCAAGCCATTTGAATTAGATGAATTTTATAATTGTAAATTAGACAAAGAAAATTTAGATAAGGCAGATGAAGTGTTGAAATCAAAAATGGTTGATTTAAATGAATCTTATCAAAAATATATTAATGAAAAAAAATTAGTCAAAGAACTTAAAAGGCAAAAAAGGAGAAATAAGCCTAAAAATAGTTGATTTTTGTTTTATTTTTTAAAAGTTTTTGTTATAATAACTTTGTTTAATGAAATTTTAATGAAATAAGAGTTTATGTTTTGTTACAAAACTTACAAGTAAAGGGCAGTAAGTGAATTGTGGAAAAAATATAGAATTAAAATAAATTCATATAAAATTTTTGTCAACACATTATATTAGGAGATTTGAGTAGAAAAAATGGATGAAAAATTTGATTTAGAAAGTATTGATAAAACATTTACAAGATTCAAGATTGGTGCAAAATTAAATGCTAAGGTTATAGCAAAGTTAAAAAGTGGGCTACTTGTTAATATTGGTGGGAAAAAAGATGGGCTTATTCCATATTCAGAAGAAGAAAATAAGGCTATTGAAAATGTAAAAGTAGGCGATGAGTTTGAGGCTATAATTATTAGTACAAAAGATGAGAGTGGGGCTATTATTTTATCTAAAGAAAAAGCAGACTCGATAAGAAAAGGTAATGAACTTGTAAGCGGATTAAAAGTGGGAGATGTTTGTGAAATTATAATTGTATCGTCTGGGAAATCAGGACTTATTTCAAAGCTTGGCTCCTTTGAAGTTTTCGTGCCATTTAGTCAAATATCTTGTACAAAAGTTGATAATAATTTGCAAAATTATGTAAATAAGCAGTTCAAAGCGACTGTTCTTGAGATAGATTTAATGAGAATGAAAATTATTGCATCTATTAAAGCGTATGAGGAAAAAACAAAACTTGATGCAGAAACAGCATTCTTTAATTCAACTTTTGAAAACAAAATTGTTAGCGGTAAAGTAGTTAGGTTTGTTGATTTTGGGGCTTTTGTAGATGTAAATGGAGTTGATTGTCTACTACATAATAGTGAAGCCAGTTACGAAAAAGACAAAAAGGCAAGTGATGTGTTGGAACTTGGAAAGAATTATGATTTTAGAGTTATAAAAATTGATAGAGAGAACAAAAAAGTATCGCTTAGTTATAAAGTTTTGCAAGAGAATCCACTTACACAAAAGATAAAGAATCTGAAAATTGGAGAAGTTATTAATGGCGAAGTCGTAAAGATTTTACCTTTTGGGGCTGTCATAAAATTTGGTGATAATATTGAAGGTTTACTACATATTAAGGAAGCATCACATTATTATGTAAAAAACATTTACGAAGTAGCAAAAGTAGGTCAAAAATTAGACCTTAAAATAGTTGATATTGATTTAGAACACAATAAAGTTTCACTTAGTTTAAAAGCAATGCAGGAAGAACCGGAAATTATTAAACTTGCAGAGCAATCAAAAACTATAAAATAAAAGACCTTAAATATACAAGGTCTTTTGAATGGAGCTACTGGGCGGACTCGAACCGCCGACCTATTGATTACGAATCAATTGCTCTACCAACTGAGCCACAGTAGCAAAATAACAATGTTATTCTAACAAAAAATAAAATTAATGTAAATAGAATTTAAAATAAATTTTATAGTTTTTGTTGACATTTGCTTATTATAGTGTATAATATTCAAGTAGAAATTTTAAGGAGATAGAAAAATGGCGAAGTGTGAAATTTGTGGCAAGGATCAAATGAGAGCCAGTAATTTAAGTTATAGAAGTTCACAATTAACAAGAAGAACTTTAACACACAAAAAGGCAAATATTCAAAAAGTAACCGTTCTTGAAAACGGAAATCCAAAGAAAAAATATGTTTGTACAAAATGTTTAAAAAGTAAAGATGTTGTTAGGGCTTAGTTTTTTACATGGATTTGTGTTCTAGAACTACTTTTAAAGGTAGTTCTTTTTTTGTTACTTTTTGCTAGACAAAAGTTATGAAAAAGATTAAAATTTAACGGAAGAAAATTTTATATTTATATAATTTTAAAACTTTATTCTACTTATATGTTTATTTGGCTTTTGAATTTAATTTTAAAATAATATATATAAAAATAAATAAAATTTTTTTAGTAAAATTTTAAAAATACTTTTTAATATTTTACCATTACCTTAATACTTTGACTTTTACTTTATTAAATTGAATAAAATTTTAATAACATTTTTAAAAATTAATTTCTTATTATGAGGTTAAAGATGAATAATTTTAATGATGAAATACTGGCAAAAATGATTGAAAATAGACCTAAAATGCCAAAAAGAGTTATGATTACTTCTGGCATGCCTTATGGGAACAAATCTTTGCATTGTGGACATGTCGGCGGATTATTTATTCATGCAGATGTTTTTGCAAGGTTTATGAGAGATAGAATAGGTAGAGAGAATGTGTTATTTGTTTCTGGAACTGATTGTTATGGCTCTCCAATTATGGAGAGTTTTAGAAAACTAAAAGAATCATCCTCTTTTCAAGGGACGATAGAAGACTATATTACATTTAATCATAATCTTCAAGAGACTACATTAAAAAATTTTGAAGTTGACCTTGATTTTTATGGTGCATCAGGTCTTGAGCCAGCAAAAGAAGTTCATTTTGAGACAAGTAAGAATGTTTTTGAGACTTTAAAAAAGAATAATGTTTTAACTAAACTAAATAGCCTTCAGTTCTATGATGAGCAAGCAAAAACTTTTTTAAATGGTAGACAGGTTGTTGGAAAATGTCCTTTTGAAAATTGTAAGTCTGAAAAAGCTTATGCAGATGGTTGTGATTTAGGGCATCAATATATGCCAAAAGAACTTATAAATCCTATAAGTACTTTAACTGGAAACACTCCTATTTTAAAGGAGATAGGGAACTGGTATTTTAATTTAGAAGATAATAAGGATTTACTTATTGAATGGGTTGATTATCTAGAAAAAAATACTGTAACAAGACCTTATGTTACAAAAGAAATAAAAGAGTTTTTAAAAACACCTGAAATATATATTAAAAAAGAATATGACGATAAATTTAATCTAATAAAAGATAAGTTGCCAAGTTTTTATTTAAAATTTGATGATAAATCATCAAGAACGATTTATTTTGAAAGCCTTAAAGATAGAGAACTTGCTTGTGATATTTTAACTGAAAATAAAATAAGGTATAGGACAGGAAAAACACTTGTTCCATTTAGACTTACGGGTAATATCCCATGGGGTGTTCCAGTCCCAAATGAGAAGGAATTAACCTTTTGGGTATGGCCTGAGAGTTTATGGGCACCAATTTCTTTTACAAAAACATATTTAAAGTTGCATCAAAGAAAATTTAATAACTGGAAAGACTGGTGGTGTAGTAAAGATTGTTCAATTTATCAATTTATTGGAGAAGACAATATATATTTTTATGGGCCAGCACAACATGCTATCTGGTTTAACCTACAAAAAGGGAAGCCAACTATTACTGTTAAAGATGGAGATTTGCAAATAAGTACGCTTGTCTCAAATAAACATTTGCTATTTTTAAATCAAAAGGCAAGCAGTAGTTCACAAATTAAGCCGCCAATGGCAGATGAATTATTACATTATTATACAGCAGAACAACTTAGATCTCATTTTTTAGGTTTAAATTTGGGAAATAATTCGGCAAGTTTTATGCCTAAAAAGTTTAATCCTAATGCACTTCCAAATGAAGTTGATGTTGTTGTAAAGGAAGGGAATTTGCTAACTAATGTATATAATAAGATATTGAGAACTCTTTTTTACACTTGGCAGAAGTACTTTAATGGTAAAGTCCCTTATGGACAAGTGCAAGATGAGATTGCAAAAAATTGTGTAAAAACTATTTTAAAATATGAAAAACTTATGATGCAGACAAAATTTCACATGGTTATTTATGAATTAGATTCATTTATAAGGGGAATTCATAAATATTGGCTGGCAAATAGTGATACTGATAATTTAGAAAAATTAAAACAGACTATTGTTGATTGCTTATATATGTCAAAAATTGCTATGGTACTTTTACATCCTATTGCACCAAAATCTATTGAAAAATTGGCGGAATTTTTAACTTTGGATAAAAGTGTTTTTAATTGGGATAAAATAGATGCTCCTGTTTATGATTTTGTTGAAAGTAAAGGAGAATTTACTCCAAAATTTTTAGAGCCAAAACAGGATTTCTTTAAAAAACATCCATCTCAATTAGTTGAAAATCAAAATAAGGATTAAAAATATGAATAAAGGTAAAATTATACTTATTGAAGGAACAGACTGCTCAGGAAAGCAAACACAAGCAGAACTTTTAGTAAAAAATCTAAATAATTTAGGTGTTAAAAGTGTTGGGATGAGCTTTCCTATGTATGATACGCCAACAGGTAAAATAGTTGGCGGGCCTTATCTTGGTAAAGAATGGATTTCAAATGGCTATTTTAGTGAAGGTGCCGCTAATGTTGACCCAAAAGTAGCGTCTTTATATTTTGCGGCTGATAGACTTTATAATATTGATAAGGTAAAAGATAAGTTAAATGAAGGATATATTGTAGTTCTTGATAGGTATGTAGAAAGTAATATGGCTCATCAGTGTGGAAAAATTGAAGATTTTGATAAAAAACTTGATATGATAAAATGGATAGAAATGTTAGAATATGATTTTTTAAAACTTCCACGACCAGATTTTACAATTTTTTTGCATATGCCTTACAAATTTTCAATGGAACTAAAAAATAAAAGAAAAGAATTGGGAGATCAGCATGAAAACAGTGAGGAACATATAAAAAATGCAGAAGATACTTACTTGTTACTTGCAAAAATGTTTAATTTTAAAACAATTTCGTGTTTTGAAGATAATAAAATTAGGTCAAAAGAAGATATTTCAAGACAAGTATTAAATGCAGTAAAGGACGATGTTTTAGAGGAGATTTTATGTCAAGATTAACAGCACTTATTACTGGGGCAAGTAGAGGTATAGGGAAAGCAATTGCAATGGAGTTGGCAAGTAATGGATATAATTTATTATTAAATTATAATAAGTCAAAAGAGAAGGCTGAAAATTTAGTTGAAGTAATAAAGCAAAAATATAATGTGGAAGTTTTTTCTTTTAAAGCGGATATTTCTAAACAAGAAGAAATCGACCAATTGGTCAAATTTACTTTTTCTAAGTTTGATACAATTGATATACTTGTTAATAATGCTGCAATATGCATAGATAAAGAATTTAATGACCGGTCGGTCGAAGATTTTAAAATGACTTTTAATTTGAATCTTTTTGGGGTTTTTTACTTATCTAAAATAATTGGCAATAAAATGGTAAGTAATAAATTTGGAAAGATCGTAAACATATCTTCTAATAATTCTATAAATGGTTTTTTTCCAACTACTATTGATTATGATGCTTCAAAGAGTGCATTAAATATTCTTACTAAGAATTTGGCTATTCAATTTGCTCCTTATGTAAATGTGAATGCCGTTGCACCTGGTTGGATAGATACTGATATGAATAAAGATTTATTAACAAATGATATTAAGGAACTTGAAAGTCAAAGAATTCTTAAACACAGAATAGGAGAACCTTGTGATGTAGCAAATTTAGTTAGTTTCTTAGTTTCAGAAAAATCAAGTTATATTAATGGTCAAATAATTGTAATCGATGGGGGTATGTTTTAATAATTATTTTTTAATAAAAAAGCCCTTAGGCATTATGCTAAGGGAGTTTTTGGTACCGAAGGAGGGACTCGAACCCTCATGAGATTGCTCTCGCAAGATTTTGAGTCTTGTGCGTCTACCATTCCGCCACTTCGGCATAAATCAACGATATTATGATAGCATATATAAAAAAAGTTTGCAATAAAATTTTTAGATAAATTATAAATTACTTTTAAAAATTTAGCGAACAATTTTTTTAATGTATTAAGAATACTTTTTAAATAAATTTTAATATATTTAAAACTCCTAATCAATTAATTTCTGATTAGGAGTTTTTTTAATTAAGCACTTATTTTTGCTCTAACATTTTTTGGTTTTAACTGTATATTTGTGTTATTTGAAGTAAATTTTTGTCTGTTTGTTTTATTATAATGATTTTTTGAAATATTTTGTTGTCTATTTATATTATTTTTGTTCGAATTTCTATATTTTCTGATTATATTACTTTGAGAATTTTTGTTTGATGAATTCGTTTTTGTAGTTGTTTTAGTACTTTTTCTTATATTGTTATCGCCATTATTATTTTTATTTGTGTTCAAATTTTGATTTTCAGTTTTTGTTTGAGATGCTGTATTTTTGTTTTCTTGATTTTGAATTAAAGTTGTATCTTGATTATTATTTAGATTATAATTTTTATCATTTATATTGACTTGATTACTATTTTCTAAGATATTTTCATTTTTTTGTATTTCATTTGTAATAGTTTGATTATTTACTTCTTCTTGGTTGCTCTTAGTGTTTTTGTCTTGATTTAAAGTTGTATCAAAATTTTCAATCTTTTTATTTTTTTCTATATTGTTTTGGCTTGAAATATTGTTGATATCATTATTAATTTTATTATCTTTGATATTACTTGAATTTATAATATCACTTTTGTTTATTGTATTATCATCATGCTGAGTTTGATAATCTATTCTTTTTTGATTTTCTATATTATTTATATCATTTAAAATATTTTCTTGTTCTTGGTTAAAAGTTGTAGTGTGATAGTTTGTAAAGTCTTTATTTAGTTCATATTTATTTTGTTTAAAATTTTGGCTATTATCAAAACTATTTTTTTCTTGAGTATAATTATTTAATGTTTGAGTTGTATTGTTTGAAATTAAATTATCATAATTATTAAAATTATTTATATTTGTGTTTTCAACTTTTGTTTGATTCTCTGCATTATTTTGTACAATACCGTTTTTATTAGATGAATTATTGCTTATATTTTTGTCTTTTGTATAATAAATATTTTGATTTTTTGTAGAGTTGCTTGTTTTATTTAAGTTATTATTACTTGATGAGTTATTTTGTCCTATATTTTTATTTTGATATTTTTTATTATTCATGTTTGAAAGGTATCTGTTATTCCTAATATAAGAGTTTTTAGTTGAGTTACTAGAATTAATTGAATTATTAGTTAAATTTGTTTGACTTTCTTCTGAATTGTTTTGATTTTCTGTTTGTTTATTGCTCACATTTTCTTGCCCAAGTAATTTTGATACAAATTTTATTAATTCTTCAACACTATTATTTGCATTATTACAAGTACAGCAATTTGAATCAAGTGAGTTATAAATTTGTAGATAATCTGCATTTAGTGAACCATAATTTGCAGACAAATTTGTTTTTTTCTTGCCTATATTATTTACTTTTTTTGTACAACTTGAACATGATTTTAGATTGCTTGTACATTGATTTATAACTTCATAGTAGCTATTTAATGTTTTTAATTCGCTTTCTGATAATTGCTTGTTACTCGATTTTAGTTTGTTGAGCAAATCTTTTGCAGTTTTACAATTTTCAATTAATTGTTTTTTTGATGAAGAATACTCATTACTTAAATTTTTGCAATCGTTACTTAGTGTATATAGGTTATTGTAATCTTCTTCTTGACTGCTTGAAATAAAACTTAAATTGTTGGATGAATTTATTTGTTTAGATTTTAATTTTAAGTCGACATTTGTTGTTTTTATCATTTTATTACTAGTTGGTACAAAGACATTCATATTACTTCTCTCGTAATTTGGATTAATATATCTATGATATTTATTTCTTTGTCCTAATAGACTTGTGTTTTCAGTATTGATTTCATTCTGGTATAAATTATCATTTTCATTGTTGTAATTTTGTGAATAACTATTTGAATATGAATCTCCAAGCAAAGAGTCTAGTTCCATTTTATCGTTATCAATATCTTCTAATTTATTTACTTGAGAAATCATTTTGTCTAGTCCACTAGATAATTTTTGACTTGCAAGTTTAAGCTGTGCAGAGTTATTGCTTGAACAGCCAAGTATTAATATACAGATAAGAGCCAGTGATATAAATCCTAAAAATTTTTTCATTTTATCCTCCAAATTCTTTTTGTTTATTTTAGTGTGTTTATTATTTTAAAAATTATTTATAAAAATAAAAAAAATTTATTGAAACAATTGAAATGACATTCTATTTAAGCAAAAATTTTTTAATATTTTTGAATTAAAATTTGAAAAAGTGGCAATAGTTAATTTATAAAAATTTATAGAGGTAATTTTAATGGATAAAAATAAAATAAATATGGCTTATAGCAAATTTGTGGAAAATAGATTGCCTAAGACAAAATTTTTTCCATCTCTCTTATGGGCTTTTTTAGTTGGCGGATTAATTTGCTGTATAGGACAGGGAATATCAGATGCACTGGTTGCAATATTTCCGAGTTTATCAAAAGATAATGTACAAGCCTACACTCTTATTATCCTAATTTTTTTAGCATCTTTCTTAACGGGACTTGGAGTTTACGATAGAATTGGGGCGTTTGCGGGAGCAGGTTCTATTGTCCCTATTACAGGATTTTCAAATTCTATTGCTAGCCCAGCGGTTGAATTTAAGAATGAAGGCTTGATATTTGGATTATGTGTAAAAATGTTTTCAGTTGCAGGTCCTGTAATTGTTACTGGAATAGTATCTAGTATGTTAGTTGGATTAATTTATTATATTGTGGGGTTACTATGATAAAGAAAATTGGAGATAATACAATTAGGTTTACTTTACCACCAAAGATTATAAGTGGTTATGCAATCGTTGGTCCAAAAGAAGGTCAAAGTCCACTTGCAAAATATTTTGACTATATATTAAAAAACGATGCTTTTAATGAAAAAACTTATGAAAAAGCAGAAAGAAAAATGCTTGAACAGGCAATTAGTGGGGCGATAGATAAAGCAAACTTACTTGCAACTGATATTGATATTTTGCTGAGTGGAGATCTGCTAAATCAAATTATTTCGGCTTCTTTTTCCGCCAGGCAAATTCAAACATCTTTTATAGGCATGTTTGGAGCTTGTTCAACAATGACGGAAAGTTTAGCGGTTGGGGCATGTTTAATTGACGGTGAGTGTGCAAACAGGGTTGCTTGTGCGACTTGTAGTCATTTTAGCACGGCAGAAAGGCAATTCAGATTTCCGCTCGAACTTGGTTGCCAAAGACCACCTACTGCACAATGGACTGTTACGGGGGCAGGGTGTTCAATAGTGTCAAGAGAGGGAACGGGGCATAACATAACACATGTTACCTTTGGAAAGGTTATTGATTTTGGTATAAATGATATGAATAATATGGGGGCAGCGATGGCACCTGCTGCAGCAGACACTTTAAAAAATTTATTTAAAGATACAAATACAAGTCCTGGCGATTATGATTTAATAATAACTGGCGACCTTGGTAAACTCGGTTCAGAAATTATGGTTGACCTTATGGAAAACTATGGATATAAAATGGGGGAAAATTATGCTGATTGTGGTCAGATGATTTTTAGTAATACACAAAAAAGTTTTATGGGTGGCAGCGGCTGTGGATGTAGTGCTAGTGTAATGAATTCCTATGTTTTAAGCAAGTTGGATAGTGGAGAATATAAAAAAGTAATTTTAATGTCAACAGGGGCACTTGTGAGTACAACTTCTACTCAACAGGGGGAAACTATTCCAGGAATTGCTCATGCTGTTATAGTTGAAAAAGGTAATAAATAGGGTGTAAAGGAGAGTAATTAAAATGGATATGTTATTACAATATTTAATAGTTTTTGTTGTCGGTGGAACAATTTGCTTACTTGCTCAAATTCTTATAATAAGGACAAGAATGACATCGGCAAGAATCCTTGTTTTATTTGAGTTAATTGGTGTGTTTTTGCAGGCTGTAATGCTTTTTGAACCTATAAAACAATTTGCAAAAGCAGGAATTACTGTCCCTATTATAGGTTTTGGGGCTTCGCTTGCAAGGGGTGCTATGGAGGCTGTTAAGGAAGTTGGAATACTTGGGATTTTTACAGGTGGGCTTACAGCAACGGCAGCAGGTATAGCGGCTGCTGTTGGGTTTGGATATGTTTTTGCATTAATATTTAGAGCAAGAAGTAAAAAATCATAGTTTTTTTGTCATATTTTGTAGAATTTATAATATATATTTATTGTGGAATGTGATAAAATAGAATCAGATTATGTCTTAGCTAGATTTAAGATGAGTAAGAGAAAAAGATGTAAAAAAAGGCTTTTTTTAATTTTACTCATCATTTTTTTAATTGCTTTTTTAATTTTTTTATATTTTAATAAAATCGCTAATCCTTTAATTATTGCTTATGGTGAAGCGCAAGTTAATAAATTGCTAGTAGAGGCTAGTAATAGTGCAATTTCAAAGATTAATACATTTTCTTATGAAAATTTAATTCATATAAATTACGATAGTGATAATACTATTTCATCTATTATTGCAGATGGTCAGAAAATAAACAGCATAGCAAATTCTTTAGCATTTGACACTCAAAATCAAATTAATGATTTGTCATCTATTGGTATTTATATTCCAATAGGAACACTTTCTGGAATTTCATTTTTAATTGGGAAGGGAAGCAATATTAATTTATCTGTTAATCCAATTGGAAGTGTTAAATGTGATTTTTATACTAGTTTTTCATCTGCTGGAATAAATCAAACTCTTCATAAAATTTATGTGGTAATAGAGAGTCAGGCGTCTTTGATTTTACCATTTCAAACGCAAAAGATAAAAAATTCAACAAAATATTTAGTTTCTGAATGTGTTATAATAGGCAAAGTCCCAAGCACTTATCTTAATATAACTTCTTTAAAGGATTTATATAAATAAGTTGACAAATTAAAAATAATTGCTAAAATATTGTTGTCTTAATAATAAAAAGCGATTATGAAAGACTAGTAACTTTGGAAATGCTTAGCATTACTTTCAATACAGAGAGAACCTTCCTTTTAAAAGTGTTGCTGAAAAAGGTTTATTGAATGAAACAAGGCGAATTCACTTTCTAGCTTCCTTTTTGAAGTAGTAGTAGATTAGGACGGGGTTGCCCGTTATAGCAAGAAATGAGGATTGGGAACAATCAAAATTAGGTGGTACCGTGGAGTTAATGCTTCACCCTAAGACTTTTCTTAGGGTGTTTTTTTAAATTTATGGGGATAAATTAAGGCAAAATTAACAATGAGGGATAAAAAATGGAGAAATTAGACGAAGTTTTAGTAAGAGCAAAGCAAGATTTGAGTTGTGTAAACAATAAAGAAGGATTAGGGAGTTTTTATCAAAACTATTTAGGTAAAAATGGCAAAGTAACAGAATTAATGAAGCAAATGAAAGATATACCAAATGAAGAAAAAAAATCATTTGGCATGGCAATAAATAATTTAAAGCAAGAACTACAATCTTTAATGAACGAAAAAGAAAAAGAGTTTGCAAAAAAGAAGATACAAGACAGAATTGATAATACTAAGTTTGTTGATTTAACTATTCCTTCAAATAAAAAAAGAGGTAGTTTGCATCCTATTACAATTTTACAAGAAAAATTGATTGATATATTTTTAAGTATGGGATTTACGGTTGAAGATGGGCAAGAGATTGAAACTGAATATAATAATTTTGAAGCTGTGAACATACCAAAAAATCATCCAGCAAGGGATATGCAGGATACTTTTTATCTTGACAATGGACAAGTTTTAAAAACTCACACTTCTGCTGCCCAAAATAGGATAATGAAAAAATATGGTGCTCCATTAAAAGCAATTTTTCCGGGCAGATGTTTTAGAAATGAAGAGTTAGATGCAAGTCATGAAAATACTTTCTTTCAAATAGAAGGTATGATGATTGATAAAGATGTGTCGGTGGCTAATTTAATTTATTTCATGAAGGAAATGTTGACTAATGTTTTTGGAAAACAAATTAATGTTAGATTAAGACCTGGTTTTTTTCCATTTGTTGAACCTGGCTTTGAACTTGATATTTCGTGTCCTTATTGTGATGGGAAAGGGTGTAGAGTTTGTAAGCATAGCGGTTGGATTGAGTTGTGCCCATGTGGGATGATTCATCCAAATGTTTTAAAAATGGGTGGAATTGATCCTGAACAATATCAAGGTTTTGCTTTTGGTTTAGGTTTTTCAAGGCTTGCCATGATGGATTTTGATATTACTGAAATAAGACTACTTAATAGTGGGAATATAAAGGCTTTGTCGCAAGCAAAAATAAAATAGCGTAGGAGAAGAAAAATGAAGGTTTCAATTAATTGGATTAAAGATTTTGTTGATTTAGATGGAATTAATATTGAAGAATTGATTTCAAAATTCACAATGGGAGTTGCTGAAGTTGAAGGCATTGAATATAAGGGGAAAGATATAAGTGGAGTTGTTGTAGGTAAAATTTTAAGCGTTGAGCAAGTTCCAAACAGTAAAAAATTACATTTACTTAAAGTTGATGCTGGCGATGAAGTTTTACAAATTGTATGCGGAGCACCAAATGTTAGAGTGGGGCTATTGACTCCGCTTGCTAAAATTGGGGCAAAGTTAGGAGATGTTAAAATAGGAAAGGCAAAACTTGCAGGTGTTGAAAGTTATGGCATGTGTTGTGGTGGAGATGAAATCGGAATATCAGATGACCATAGTGGCATTGTTGAACTTGATGAAGATGCAGTCGTTGGTCAAGATATAAAGCAAGTTATTGATATGGAAGATATTGTATTTGAAATAGACAATAAATCTCTAACAAACAGACCAGACCTTTGGGGGCATTATGGTATAGCAAGAGAAATTGCCGCTTTGACTGGAAGAAAATTAAAACCTCTTGAAGTTGAAAGTAAGGAGAATTTTAAAGATTTAAAGAAAATAAATTTAAGTGTTGAAAGTCCTGACTGTTATAGGTATACAACTGCTTGTATGAAAAATATAACAAGAAAAAAATCTCCGATAAATATGCAAATTAGACTTTACTATTGTGGTATGAGGGGAATAAATTTTCTTGCTGATGTAACAAACTATATTATGCTAGAACTTGGGCAGCCAATGCATGCGTTTGATGGAGATATTGTAAAAAAGATTGAGGTTTATAATTTAAAACAAGACCTACAATTTAAAACTCTTGATGGCAATATGCGAAATTTACAAAAAGGTAATATGGTTATTGCAACAAACGGAACTCCTGTTGCTATTGCTGGTATTATGGGTGGAGAAGACAGCGAAATTACAGATAGCACTACAAGTGTTCTTATTGAATCTGCCAATTTTGATTCATATAAGGTTAGGACAACTGCAATTTCTCTTGGAATGAGAACAGAGGCAAGTGCAAGATATGAAAAATCACTTGACCCAGAAATGACAATGAGTGCTCTACTTAGATATGTAAAACTAATTAAAGATGCAGACAAAGGTGCAGTAATTTGTTCTGAAATTTGTGATGTTTATAATAAAAAGTATGACAAACTAGAGATAACTATTACAAAGGATTATATAGATAAGTATGTTGGTATTGAAATACCAGAAAAAACTATTATTGATATTTTGACTAGTCTTGAATTTAATTTACTTGAAAATAAAAACGGAACTTATAAATTTGCAGTTCCTTCTTTTAGAGCAACAAAAGATATAAATGGGAAAGCAGATCTTGTTGAAGAAGTTACTAGAATTTATGGCTATGACAATATTACGCCAAAGTCTATTAAACAAATTGTAAAGCCAACTTTATTAGATAGAAATATAAGTTTAGAGTATGATGTTAAATATGCGCTTGCTGATAGATTTAATCTTAATGAAACACATTCTTATATTTGGGATGATGTAAATTGTAATAAGGCTTTAAATCTAAATCCTGTTAGTGTTATTCGGTGCGTAAATTCAATTAATAAGGATAACAACAAAATTAGAAGTACAATTATTCCTAGTCTTCTAAAAGTTATTGTTGAAAATAAAGGATGGTATAATGATTTTGGGACTTTTGAAATCGGAAGGGTTGTAAAGAAAATTAAAGAAGATGGACTTGCAGATGAAACAAAGAGTTTGGGAGTTGTGATTTATAATAAAAATGGTAAGATTGAAGAGGAATTGTTAAAACTCAAGGAAATACTTGATTATTTATTTAGTTATATAATGAAATTAGATTTATCATTAAGTTTAGATATACCAACTGTTGATTATTATATTCAAAAGAACTATTATAAAATTTTTGCAAATGGAGTTGAAGTTGGAGATATATTTGCTATTCATCCACTAACTTGTGATAATATAGAAGAAAATTGTTCAGTTGTTGGTTTTGAAATTAATTTTAGTGCTATTACAGGATTAGATAAAATTAGTACAAAATTTGAAAAAATAAGTAAATTTCCAATTACTAAACTTGATTTTAACTTCTTAATTCCACAGAATAAACTCTATAAAGATATTATTTTTTACGCAAAAGATATTAAAACTGACTTAGTTTATAATGTTTCACTACTTGACATATATGAAAATAATGATGGGGCTAAGAGTTATACTTTACACTATGAAATAACAAGTATGGAAAGAAACTTAACTAATGAAGATATAGAACAATTTCATTCTAGTGTAATTAATAAATTCAAAGACAATGGAATTGAACTTAAATTGTAGAATAAGGAAGAGTTATTTAATAAATATATATTTTTATTATTTAAGTAAAAATTGATAATTATATGAATTAAAACACAAAGTTTTTATAAATAATATAAAATTGACTTTAATAAATTTTTTTGATAATATAATTTCATGGTTTATTTTGACAATGCGGCAACAACAAAGCCTTATGAAGAAGTTTTAAAAACATTTAATGAATGTGGTGCAGATGAATATTTTAATCCATCAGCATCATATTCTTTGTCTTTCAATTTGTATAAAAAAATAGGGGATATAAGAAAAAAATTTATTTCTATTCTTAATGGAGATGTAGAATCTGATAATATAGTTTTTACATCATCGGCTACTGAATCTAATAATTTAGCAATCTTTGGGTCGTGCTTTAATAAAGAAAAGAAATATCTTTTCTCTGTTGGAGAACATCCTGCGGTTTACAATTGTGCCATGGAACTTAAAAATAAAGGGTACAAGGTATTTTTTATACCGCTTCAAAAAAATGGCCAGGTTGATTATGATAAACTTGATAATTTGTGCGATAATGATGTTTGTTTTGTTTCGACCATGTTTGTTAATAATGAAACAGGGGCTATAAATGATTTAATAAGAATAAGGAATATTATTGATAAGAAGGCAAAAAATTGCGTATTTCATGTAGATGGGGTACAGGGATTTTGTAAAATTCCTATTGATGTAACAGAGGCTAGAATTAATTTGTTTTCAATATCTGCACATAAAATTCATGGGCTAAAAGGACTTGGGGCTTTATATATTTCAAAGGGAACTAAATTAAAAAATATAATTTTTGGCGGTGGTCAAGAATTTGGGCTTAGGTCTGGAACTATAAACTATCCGGGGATTATATCTTTTTATAAGGCAGCACAAACAACTTGTGAAAATATGAAAAAAAATTTTGTAAAGGTTACTAATTTAAAAAATTATTTAAGGGAACAATTAGTGAAATTAAATAAAAATAAGATTAGGATTGTTTCAGATAATGAGTGCTCTCCGTATATTAATAGTTTAATATTTGAGGGTAATAGAGGAGAAACTATTATGCGGTTTTTAGACTCAAAAGGTATTCTTGTAGGCACTGGTTCTGCTTGTTCGTCAAGTAAGGTTGGGAATAGAGTACTAGAAAACATGGGTTTTAACAAGAATCAAATTTTAGGGTCAATTAGAATTAGTTTTAGTGCGGATAATACAAAAGGAGAAATAGATTATTTTATTACTTGTATAGATGACTATTTAAAAAATATTAATGCGTAAAAAGGTGTAAATATGAATGAAGCGATATTAATTAGATTTGGCGAAATTTTTTTAAAGGGTAAAAACTATTTTTATTTTGAAAATACTTTATTTAAAAACATACAAAATAGATTAAGAAATATTGATTTAAAGTTAGAGCGTATAGCGGGCAGATTTTTAGTTACAAATTTTAGTCAAGATGATAAAAATAAAATTATTGATATTTTGAAAACAATTTTTGGTATTGTATCTATAAGTCTTGCCTATGAAATAGATACTTCTATTGATAATATTTATAATACATGCAAAAAAATTATTTTAAAAAATTCCACCTTTAAAGTGGAAGTTAAGCGAGCAGATAAACATTTTCCAATTGAATCCCCTGTGCTAGCAAGAGAGATAGGGCATATAATTTTAGAAAATAATTTAGATAAAAGTGTTGATGTACATGCGCCAGAAGAGATTGTTTATGTTGAAATAAGACAAAATAATAAGACATATATTTATCATGATAAGATAACTTGCCTTGGTGGTATGCCTGTTGGGACTTCTGGTAAGGCAATGTTACTTTTAAGTGGTGGAATTGATAGTCCGGTGGCAGGTTTTTTAATGGCAAAACGGGGTTTACAGATAGATGCTATCCATTTTTATAGTTATCCATATACGAGTGAACAAGCAAAACAAAAAGTAATAGATTTAGCAAATATTATTAAAAAATATACTGGAAATATAAGGCTTTTTATAGTGCCATTTACAAAAATTCAAGAAGAAATTCATAAAAATTGTGATGATGAGTATATGGTAACTTTGGTTAGAAGATTTATGATGGATATCGCAGAAAGGGTTGCAAAGCAAAATGAATGTTCTGCTATAATCACGGGAGAAAATTTGGCACAAGTTGCAAGCCAGACTGTTGAAGGTATTACTTGCACAAATAAAATGGCAAAAAATTTACCTATTTTTAGGCCATTAATTGCTTTTGATAAAATTGATATTTCAAAAATTGCAGAGAAAATTGGTACATATAACACCTCAATTTTACCTTATGAAGATTGTTGTAGTGTGTTTTTACCAAAAAAACCTGTTACTCACCCAAAAATTGAAAGAGTAGAGAAAAATGAATCTTTACTTGATAGAGAAAATTTAATATTAGAAGCAATAAATAATATAGAAATAATTGATATAAAATTATTTACAAGAAACATCTAAAATTTTGATTTTTAATACTAAACTTGCTTGAAATAGATTTATTATAAATACTAAAAGAAGAATTTATTTTAAAAATTTTCAAGTTAGTTAAATTTTATTTTATATAATTTTATATTATTTTAAATTTATAGTATCTTTACTTACTCTAAACTAAATCGGTTGACAATCGGCTTTTATATTGTTAAACTAATTATAGTCAAAAATATTAATATGATAATTTCTTATTGAATTTTGATAAATCTAAAAAAAGGAAGAGTAACTAAATGATACCTATTGTATGGTTTTTAGTTGCTTGCGTTCTATGTATTGGAGTTGGAACAGGTGTTACTTATTTTTTAGTAGTTAAAAAATCTTCTCAGTCAAGAAACAATGCAGCTAAAATTTTAGAAAACGCCTATGCTGAGGCTAAAACAGCAAAAAAAGAGGCGATTTTAGAAGCAAAAGAAGAAATTCATAATCTTAAAGAAAAATGCGATGCTGAGATTGCTGAAAGATACAATGAAATTTCTAAATCAGAAAATAGATTGCTTCTTAAAGAAGAATCGCTAACAAGAAAAGAAGAAGCTCTTGATAAAAGAGCAGAGACACTTGATACTACATTTAATCAGGTTAAAGAAAAAGAATTAGAGATTGAAGAAACAAAGAAGGAACTTGTAAAGGCTAATGAAAAAATTACAATAGCTCTTGAAAAGGTGTCAGGACTTACCAAGGAAGAGGCGAAAAAACAACTTGTTGATATGTTTGTTGAGCAAGCAAAACATGATTGTGCAACTACTGTTAGGCTTATGGAAGAAAATGCAGTTGAAAATGCAGAAAAAAAAGCAAGAGAGATTGTTACACTTGCAGTACAAAGGTGTGCTACAAATATAACTTCTGAAATTACAGTAACTGTTGTGCCTTTACCTTCTGAAGAGTTAAAAGGCAGAATTATAGGTAGGGAAGGAAGAAATATTCGTGCAATTGAAAATGCGACTGGAGTTGACCTAATAATTGATGATACTCCTGAAGCAGTTGTACTATCAGGTTTTGACCCATATAGGAGAGAGATTGCAAGAGTTGCTTTGGAAAAACTTATTTTAGATGGGAGAATCCATCCAGCAAGAATTGAAGAGATAGTTGAAAAAGCACAAAAGGATGTAGATGCAACAGTAAAGGAAGCGGGCGAAAATGCAGTATATGAAGCAGGTGTAATAGGTTTACATCCAGAATTGATAAAAGTTCTTGGAAGATTAAAGTTTAGAACGAGTTATGGACAAAATGTTTTAAAACATAGTCTTGAAGTTTGTCATTTGGCAGGATTATTAGCAGAAGAACTTGGGGCGAATGCAAAAATTGCTAAAAGGGGTGGTTTGTTACACGATATTGGAAAAGCGCTCGACCACGAACAGGAAGGCACACATGTTTCAATTGGTGTAGACCTTGCAAAAAAATATAAGGAATCCCCAGAAGTTATTCATTGTATTGAAGCCCATCATGGTGGTGTTGATTTTAATTCGCTTGAAGCGATTATTGTTCAAACTGCTGATGCGATTTCAAGCAGCAGACCTGGTGCAAGAAGAGAACTTCTTGATGCGTATATTAAAAGACTTGAAAATTTGGAAAGAATTGCAAATAGTTTTAAAGGGGTTGAAAAATCTTACGCAATTCAAGCAGGCAGGGAAATAAGAATTATGGTTAAGCCAGAAGAAATTAACGATGAAACAATGGTTTTCTTGGCAAAAGATATTGCTAGAAAAATCGAAAGTGAATTACAATATCCAGGACAAATTAAAGTTAATGTTATAAGAGAAACTAGGGCAAGTGATGTAGCAAAGTAATAGAGCATAAAAAAAAGATAAACAACTTAAAAGTTTATCTTTTTTCTTTATAAATTACAAAAACCCCGTATTTTATGTGGGGTTAATTATTAAATGTTAATTTTAAAAGCATTATAAAAATATAATGAAGTTTTGTTTTTTATTTGGCAGGGGAAGAGGGATTCGAACCCCCATCGATGGTTTTGGAGACCATAGCTCTACCATTGAACTATTCCCCTATACTAACTTAATTATTTTAAGTGATTTTTTAATTTTTGTCAATAAAAATCATATTGTTTATATATAATTAAATATGATTTATTATTTATGTAAATGTAAGCATAAAGTTTGAATGTTATAAAATTTTTAAATTTCACAAAATAAATTTGAATTAAATTTATTCTTTAAAAACAACAAAGTTTTTTTTATTATTTTTAAAGTTAGTTATTAAAATTTTATACTTTAAAAATTTAACTAAAAATTTTAATTAAACTATTATTTAATTAAATTAATTTAATAATTTGATTAAATTTTATTTTTGCATTATAATATATAACATGAAAGAAGTAGAGATATACACAGATGGTGCTTGTTCATATAATCCAGGACCTGGAGGTTATTGTGCTATTTTAAGTTATGCTAATAAAGAAAAGATTATTTCAGGTGGGGAAGAAAACACAACTAATAATAGAATGGAACTTATAGCGGTTATAGTTGCACTTAAAGCTTTAAAAGAAGAATGTAAAGTTGATTTATATAGTGATTCTGCTTATGTATGTAATGCCATCAATGAGAAATGGTTAATTACTTGGCAGTTTAATAATTGGCGAACTGCTTCGAAAAAAGAGGTTCAAAATAAAGATTTATGGCAAGAATTATTGCAATTATTAAGTATACATAAAGTTATTTTTCACAAAGTGAAAGGACATTCTGATAATGAGAAAAACAATAGATGCGATGAAGTCGCACGAATGGAGATTCAAAAAATCTTAAAAAATAATAAAAAGGATACAAAATAGATTGTGTATCCTTTTTATGTTCCATAATTAAAAAAATATAATTCAAACTAATCAAGTTTTATGTAATATCTCTTTTATTAAATACAGTAAATGTAATTATATTAAGAAGAATTCCAACAGAGAAAATAACTATAATTGACACCCAAATTGATGTGTCTGCAAATACTGGTGAGAAAAATAAGTTTGTTATACTATTTGAAGAACTATTTGCTAAGAAACTTCCACCAAAATATTTAAATAAATCAAGATTAGAGAATACATTATATTTTAACCAAGAAGCACCATTTGAAATAAAAGTAATTATTATATTAACTATATATAATCCAGCAGAAACGCATACGGCAGCAATATAGGATTTAAATATTGTTGAAATTGTAATGGCGAGCAGGGCATATATTGTGATTTTTATCATAGTACTTAACAGATATATTAAAAATACAGCCCAAATTGGAAGAGTAAGAGCATGAGTTGCATTAAAAATAATTAATACAGAAGGGAATGAAATGCCATAAATAATACATCCTGCAATTGTAGAAATAATTGTTGCAATTAATACAAAAATAAAACCAATAAAAATTGTAGCAAGTATTTTAGCAAAAATAATTTTACTTCGTTTATAAGGTCTAATTGCAAGTAGTTTTATTGTGCCATCGCTATGCTCTTTTGCTATCATCCCAGCCCCAATTATAACCGTAAATGCGAC
Source organism: uncultured Clostridia bacterium (assembly GCA_944383405.1). Classification (GTDB taxonomy): domain Bacteria; phylum Bacillota; class Clostridia; order Christensenellales; family UBA1242; genus UBA7862. The sequence continues at coordinate 56,913 of CALWPL010000004.1, read as the reverse complement.
TATTAAAACACTAACAACTTCTAATGAAAAATACATATAATCAAAAGCATTAGTGCTTTCTGATGAGCTTATATTAAATGCAAGCGTATTAGATATTTCTTTATCTAGTAAGTTGTTTTCGAGATAATAATTGGTTCTTATAAGTTGCTCTTGATACATATATGAATTAAAGTTTTCAAAACCTATATATTTTGACAAATAATCATCAGAATAATTTTCTGCGATTTCAAGTAGGGTAGAGTTTTTTAATGCTGTATTAAGGTTTATTAATGTAGACAAATAATGATATGAATCATTTTCAATTTGATTTCTATTAATTTTACTAGCATTAACTTCTTCGCTTGTTCCTGCCAAATTTACTAGTGAAGTGATATTACTTAAAATATTTTCAAGATATTCATTTTTAGAATTATATAAATTATTTATTTGTTCGTTGAGACTACTATTTGAATAGTTTAATGTAATTGTCTGAGATAACAATTCTCTTATTGTACTTACACTACCATATTCATCAAGAGTTAAATTGAGTTCTCTATAATAATTAATTGTTTTATCGCTACTGCTTCCATCGAGTAATCTTGATAAGAGAGTCAATTCTGTTGTAATTTTAAAATCTAAGTCATCATCGACTAGTATTAATGGAATAAAATAATTGTTCATATAGGCTGAATATAAATTTTCAATTTCACTAACTTTATCAATAAGACTTTTATGTAGTGAGAAACATCCATTTGTCCCATTAATTACTTCTCGATTAGTTGCTTCCGCAAATGAAATTCTTATATTATATAACTCATTTCCAAGGTCAATAAGGTTTTGAGAAAAATTTCCATTATAATTAATAAGAGTTGCTATATCGCTATGAGTTGTTTCTAGTTCATTTTCATAAATGTTTTTATAATCTAAAAAAGATGAATAAGTACTTGTAACACTATTTGTAGTTAGTTCAATTTGGGAAAGGGAAGAACTTTTTTCACTTGGATTAAATATAGTAGGGATTAAAGCAAGAACTAATATAAATAATCCCGCCATGATAAACATACCAGGTCCTAAAAAAATTTTTTTTATTTCACCCCTAAATAATTTTGAAATTTTAAACATTATTTACTCCTTTTGGGGCAGGAAGCGCCCGTTTATTTACAGTTTCAAGGAATACATCTTCTAGTGTTTGATTTTGGCTGGATATTGAATATATCGAAATACCATTTGATACAAGTAGAACTGTAATATCAGGAATTTTATTTTTCTCTAAACTTACAGTTAAAACATTTTTTACAATTGACATTTTTTCAGGATTAAATTTTTGAGATATAAGTTTACCTGCATAATTAGGGAAGTTTACTTTAAGCATAATCCGTCCATTTGTGTTGTAATTTTTAAGGTTATCAATAGTTTTTATACTTTCAAGTTTTCCGTGATTAATTATACCTATACTATCACACATTAATTCCATTTCGGATAAATTATGACTAGAAATAAGTATTGCCATTTTATTTTTTTGAGCAACCTTTTTTAGAAATCTTCTTAAATCAATTATACCTTCAGGATCTAGTCCATTAGTTGGTTCGTCTAATATCAATAATTTAGGGTAATGTAAAAGAGCCTGTGCGATTCCAAGGCGTTGTTTCATTCCAAGAGAATATGTTTTAACCTTATCTTTAATTCTTCCAGAAAGTCCAACTAACTCAACAATATTTTTTATTCTTTCCTTTGGTATATTATCATATAAACTAGCATAGTATTTTAAATTTTCTAAACCAGATAAGTTTTTATACATTTCTGGGTTCTCAATAATTCCGCCTACATTTATAATAGCCTTTTCAAAGTCTTTTTTAATCGATTTTCCACAAATATATACATCTCCATTATCCATCTTGGCTAAGCCTGTAATCATTCTAATGGCGGTTGTCTTGCCAGCGCCATTTGGTCCAAGAAATCCAAAAATCTCACCCTCATAAATTTGAAGGGTGAGGCTGTTGACTGCAATTCTTTCGTTAAATTTCTTTGTTAAATTTTCAACTTTTAAAACTACTTTATTCAAAATTACAACTCCAATTATGTTTTATTATACTTTAAAAATAGATTAAAATACAATATTAATTATTAAAATTTTTAGTTTTTAGTAGGGCATTATAGATTAAAGCATATGTGATAATATTTGATAAAATAAGAATAGGGACTAACCAATAACTAAAAAACTCTACCTGGGCTAAACTTTGCATTCCACACAACAAGCAAACAGCAAAAACTGTAATAGATAAAAAAACAAAAATTAAAAATCTTTTCGTAAAGTCTTTTTTAAAATCATTTTTTAAAATTACTAGCTTAAATCTGTCAAATAAATTTTCAAGTGTTGCAACTATTGATAAACTAAGTGCAAGTGAGCCTCCCAAGAAATATACAAGCGTTTGACCTTTAACAATATAATCTGAATTTTTTAAAATTATATAACAAAAAATAATTTCTAATAACATAATTGCTGATACAAACCAAGATGTAACCATGTTTAATTTATTTACATCCGAGTATAGTCTTAAATTATTTTTATTTTTTGTATTATCATGAATTCTAATTTTTATGCCTTGTGAAGTGAACTGTTTATTCAATTTTTCCATACTTTCAGTATTATTGTTAATATAATTTTGCTCCACAAAAGAATCTATTTCACTTTGTGATTTCTCTTTTGCTTTTTGTTTTTTAATATTGGCAGAAGGGAATATTTCTTTAAAAGTATAAAATTTATTTTCTTCATATGGGTCAGGGAGTTTAGAATTATTATATAATTTCCCAATAACAGACTTATAATCGTTTGTAGAGAATTTCACTTCATCTTCTTGAATAGCAGGATTTTCCCAAACTATTTTAGAAGAATCATATTTGACAGTATAGTCGTCATTTTCAGAACTTGTTTTGTTATTAATATTATCATTATTGATATTTTCTTCTTCAGATGGAACATTATTAAGTTCTAACTCTTTTTCATTTGTTGTATTTTTATTTATTGGCTCATCATTTGATATAATATTTTCATTTTGTGTTTTATTATTTTCAACAATGGAAATAATATTATCTTGTTTCCCAAAAATAGAACTTCTTGTTATAGGTTCAATTTTTTGGGTCTCATCTAAGATTGTTCCTTTATCAGGTTCAATTTCTTGTTGGTGATTGTCAAGATTTTCATATTTGTTTGAATATGTTTCAACCATATTTGATGTTTTTGAATCTTCTTTTATGAAATTAATATTTTGGTCAAATAAATCAAATTGAACAAAAGAATTATTTTCTTCATTTATTTTTTCATTTTCATTTATTAGTTCAACATCATTGTTCTTTTTTACTAAATTAAATAAATTTTCTTGATTAACAACCTGAGTAGAATTACTATCATATAAAGTTTTTTCATTTGTTTCAAAATCAAATTCGTTTAAAGGTAAATTATTGATTAAATCTTTCATTTCCCATTTGTCTTTATTCTCATTAAAAATTACTTGTCCTTTTTCAGTTAGGGAATAGTAATGTCTTTTCCCGCCAATTTCACTATCTTGCCAATAGGACTTAATTAATTCTTGTTCTTCCATTCTTCTTAAACTACTATATAAACTAGGTTGTTTTAGAATTAAAACTCCATTGGACAGTCTCTCAATTTCTTTGCAAATTTCATAGCCATATTTACTTCCAGAACTAAGAGCAGTGATTATAATTTGTGAAATACTTCCTCTTGAAGCTTTATTTTCTGTGTTTTCTGACATTTTTCTTCACCCTTTTATTAATTTCTTTGTTATAAGCCAAAGAATTGAGTTTAAAATTTTTGTATAAAACAATTCATTATAAGTTATAATTTTAACATGATAAGTAATAAATTTAAATTTAAAATTTTAAGTTTGAAATTACGATAATAGTTTTGCCTTTAATTTTATATCCAATAATTATATATTACAAAATAGTTGTTTTTTAGTCAACAAAAAAAGACTTTTAAATGCTTTTTAATAGTTTTATTTTGTGTTAAAATAAACTCAAAAAGGAATGAAGATGTTAGAGCAAACAAGCATTATTAGAGAAAAAAGAAAAACAGTAAAGATAACTATTGATAGGGAAGGGAACATTACTGTTTACTGTCCATTTGGACTTTCTCTTAAAAAAATAGAAGAAATTTTAGAATCAAAGAGAAATTTACTTGAAAGAAAAGTAAGTAAAGCGAAAATGCTTACAAGTAGATTTTCTAAGATTATAAATATGGAGCATATTCTTTTATTTGGGAATGAATATATTATTGTTCCTACAACAAAAGTTAATAAACCATGTTTTACTGACGAGTACTTTTTAATACCAAAAAAACACTATGACGCAGGGAAAGTTTCGTTTTATATAAAAAAAATTGTGAAAGAAATTGCGGAACGAGTTGTGGTCAAAAGATTTAAAGATATTATTCAAAATTATAAATTTGATGTAAGCAAAATTATTATAGGAAGTTATAGGGCTAAATGGGGTAGTTGTGATAGATTTGGAGTTATAAAGTTAAATTGGAGACTTTCCATGGTTAAACCAAAGCTTATAGATTTTGTAATATTCCATGAATTAACTCATCTGAAAGAATTAAATCACTCTCCTAAGTTTTATAGAGAATTAGAAAAATTATGTCCGTCATGGAAAGAGAGCAGGGCAGAATTGAAAAATTATTCATTTTTACTTGAATTATATTAATTTGAAAAATTATAAGACTTTTTTAAACTATTCGTAAAATCACGGTTTTACGAATACATTGATATAAAATTAATAAAAAATAAAGTTTTATAATTTTTTATTTATTAAATATTTAAATTATTTTTAGAAAATATTTATAAAAAACATATTCATACTTGATTCATTTTTCTATAATTATTTTAAGTAATTTTTATATTAATTCTCTATTATAAACGCTCTGAGACAGAATTTAAATTTATTTATGAATAACTCATTTAAAATTTTATTCTGTATGAAAAATTTTAAAAATTTTTAAAATTTGTACGAAAATTCTACTAAATTAATCTTATAATAAATATACAGAAAAACTGAATGGAATTTTATATTGATTTGAGTTTACAAATAATGAAAGTTTTATTTAAGAGTTTGCATAGTACTAAGGCGTATTAAAAATTAAAGAAATATTTTAACATATAGATTAGTTTGCATAGTACTATCTATTAATAAAATAAAAATAATTAATAGATTGTATGATATTTACTTATTTATTAATAATAAAACATTAAATTATTATATTTGCATAGTACTAATATATAATATTAAACTATTTTTTTTAACAAATGAATGTAATTACTAATTTTGCTAAAATTAATTTTTGCTAATTTAAAAGAATCAATACTTTTATTATCAAAAGAATAAAAATTTAGAATATTGCAGTTTATTATATAGTTATAGGTTTTATAGAAAATTTTAACAATATCATTCCCTACCATTAAAGAATTTGGTATATTATATAAAATTAATTCAACAAAATATTTATTAAGGTCGTTATTAACAGACCATTTATTTATAAGAATTGTTTTGCGAATGTTTTTATAAATTCTAATTAACCTTTTATAATTGCCATTTGTTTGTCTATCCTTTTTTTCCATATTTTCGTTATAGAGAAATAAATTAATAGGCTTTTGATTTTTTGCAACAGGATCCCAAAAAAACAATATTGCGTGTTTATCTTTGATATCAAAAGTAGCAAACCTTATTAGTAGCCTAAAACCATATTCTTTTAAACAAATTATTTTTATTCCATCATTAATTATTAAAAGTGTCGTTTCTTTTGTAAAATATTTTGTTAAAGAATTTAAGAGTTCAAAAATGATTTTATCTAATGTTCCTTCTCTTGACACAGAATCCTTTGCTTTTTTATTTTTGGCATTTTTTAAATTATTTAAGTATGTTTCATTGGCTAAAATTAATTGGGGATTATTGGAAGCAATGACAATTTCTAGTTCACCAGTTTGATCAATAAAAGTGTCATTTGTGTAATCTCCCATTGGGAAAATTTTTACATATTTTTCCGACAAGTTTAAATTGTTATTATTTTCACTTGATTGTAAATCAGAAAGTGCAGAAGTCAAAATAGATAAAGCATTTTCATAAAATTCTTGAACTTTTGCTTTACTTTGTTTTTTTGAAAATTCTCTTATAAGTTCATCTGTCATATTATTCCCTATTTTTCTTTATTACTTCAAGTCCACCCATATATTTTCTTAAAACTTCTGGAATAGTTACGCTTCCATCTTCATTTTGAAATTGTTCTACTATAGCAGGAAGAAGTCTTGATGTTGCAAGTCCACTTGCATTAAGAGTATGAACAAACTCTGTTTTTTTAGTATCATTTTTACGATATTTTGTATTATTTCGTCTTGCTTGATAATCGCCAGCATTTGATGCAGAAGAAACTTCTTTGTATATACCCATACTTGGAATCCATACTTCAATATCATAAGTCCTTTTCATAGAAGCAGAACAATCTCCTGCTGCAAGTTTAGATACTTGATAGTGTAATCCTAGTTTTTTTACCAAATTTTCTGCTTTTGAAACTAATTCTTCAAATGCCTTTTGGCTGTTTTCCGGTGTAGTTATTTGTACCATTTCAATTTTATTAAATTGATGTCCTCTTATCATGCCTCGTTCTTCTTGTCTATAACTTCCTGCTTCTCTTCTATAACAAGGAGTATAAGCAAAAAATTTTAATGGGAGTTTTTCTTCTGGGATAATTTCCCCTTTATATAAATTGACAAGTGCAGTTTCTGCTGTTGGTAGTAAAAATTTGGATTTTGCGTCTTTATTATCAATCCAATATACTTCATCAGCAAATTTAGGAAATTGACCTGCTCCATATCCACAATCATAATTTAACATATGTGGTGGGAGAATAAATTCATAGCCGTCTTTTAGGTGTTCTTCAACAAAAAAGTTAAGTAAAGCCCACTCAAGTTGCGCTCCAAGCCTTCTATATAACCACGCTCCATTTCCAGAGAGTTTTACCCCTCTGTCGTAATCAATAAGTCCTAAGTCTGTACATATATCAACATGATTTTTAATTTTGAAGGAAAACTCAGGTTTTTTGTTCCCTTGGCGTAATACCTTATTATTTTCTTTTCCACCTGGAAGTAAATCTTCGTCAGGAAGATTAGGAAGTACTGAGATAAAATTATTTATTTTTAATTCTAAGTCTTCCCTTTTCTTGTCAAGTTTTTCTATTTTATTTCCAAGTTCTTTCATTTCGTTAAATATTTGAGTGGTATCTTGGTTGTTTTTTTTCAGTAAAGGGATTTGAGAACTAACTTTATTTTTTGTTGCTTTTAATTCTTCGACACTTTGAATTGTTTTTCTTCTTTCTTCATCCCATTTAAGTAATTCATCAAAACTTACATCGCAACCTTTTTTATGTAAAAGTGTAATAACTTTATTTGTTTCGTTTTTAATTAGTTCAATAGAAATCATTGAAAAATACTCCTTATAATACTCTCTTATTATAATTTTATTGATAGATTTAGTCAACTTTTGTTTTACATTTTTTCTTTTAATTGTTAAACTTATAATAATATGAGTAAAATTAGTTATTTTAAACAAAGAGATATAAATAGTAATGAAAAAATTAGTGAACTATTATCAAAACTTCCTGTATTTTGTGCTGATTATATAATTGGAATTGAAAATAAAACGACTCCACTAACAAGGCTAGAATATTTACATGATTTGAATAATTTTTTTACATTTTTGACAAAGGAAATTGCTGAGTTTAATTGTAAGCAGATAAAAAACTTAACTTACGATGACCTAGCAAAAATCAGTACAACACATATTGAATACTATTTAAATTATTTATCAACTTATAATATGAATGATAAACAATTATCAAATGGAGCAACTGCTAAGGCAAGAAAGTTGTCTGCTATTAGAAGTTTGTTAAATTATTTTTATAGAAAAGATAAAATACCTGCTAATGTTTCTACAAAAATTGACAACCCAAAACTAAGGGAAAAAGAAATTATTAGACTAGAAATAGATGAAATTGTAAAACTACTTAATAATACCGAGAATCCTGAAAACTTTACAAAGCGACAGAAATCATATAATAATATTACAAAAAATAGAGATACTGCCCTATTAACTTTGCTCCTAGGCACTGGTATTCGTGTAAGTGAATGTGTTGGCCTCAACATTGATGATATTGATTTTAAAATTAATGGCTTTAAAATAACAAGAAAAGGCGGTAGTCAAGTTATTTTATATTTTTCAGATGAAGTTGCAAAGGCTCTAAAAAATTATTTACAAGAAAGATTAAATAATCCAAATGTTGATAAGGACGAAACTGCCCTGTTTCTTTCATTACAAAATAAACGAATATCTGTTCGTGCAGTTGAAAAATTAGTTAAAAAGTATAGCGAGTCTTGTATTCCGCTTAAACATATTACTCCACATAAATTGAGAAGCACTTATGGTACAAACCTTTATAGAGAAACAAAGGATATTTATATAGTAGCCGATGTTTTAGGGCACAAAGATGTGAATACAACTAAAAAACACTATGCAGCAATTTCAGAAGATGCAAGGAGAAGTGTCGCTAATGTTATAAAATTACGGGACAAAACTAAAGATAATTAGAACATTTGTTTGACATTTTTTTTATAATGTGATAAAAATATTATCAATGGAGATAATATGAAACACAGAAAAGATATGGAATATACCCTATCAAAAGTTTATAATTTGATAGAAAAAAATATATTAGAAAACGGTTATCCTCCAACAATGCGAGAGATAATGAAAGAAATGTCTGTTGCTTCTACATCTACTGTTAAATATTATTTAGATAAATTAGAAGAAAAAAATTTAATCAAAAGATTAAATAATAAAAGTAGAGGTATTGAACTTGTAAACAAATCAAAATTAAATATAAAGGATAATAGTCATATTAAAGAAGTGCCCTTACTTGGTGATGTTGCTGCTGGAAAGCCAATTTTTGCGATTGAGAATTATGATGAAATATATGAAATTTCAGACAATTTATTTAATATTAAAAGTGATGTTTTTATGCTCAAAGTTAAGGGTGAAAGTATGATTAATGCTGGAATTTTAAATGGAGATATTATTCTTGTTAGAAAACAAAACTATGCTGATAATACGGAGATTGTTGTGGCAATGATTGACGGCGAAGTTACAGTTAAAAGGTTTTATAAAGAGAAAAATAGAGTTAGATTGCAACCTGAGAATGATTTTATGGAGCCAATTTATACTGATAATGTTGAAATTTTAGGAAAAGTAATTGGATTAATTAGACATATATAATTAGTAAAAAAAGGTAAAATAAAAAAAGTAATTAGTTTCAATATTTAGATAATTTTATTTTTTTATAATTTAAAACAATCAGTTTTTAAAAAATTATTAATAAAATTATTTTATTCTCTATAATTGGTATTATAAAAAAGTAGGATATTATATCCTACTTTCTAATTCTATTCCCTCTTTAAAACCACAAGGAGATTTACATTCATAGCCAGATAAACATCTTGCCCCTTTTGTTAAAGGTTCAATTTCTTGAATTAATTCATCTATATTTTCAAGTTTTTCTTTTATTTCATCTTTATAACTTTGTTTAATGTATTTACTTGCAATAATAGATTCAAATCCTTTTTTCTTTTCAAGAAGAGCACTATTATATTCTTTTGATTGCATGAATGTTTTATCTCTAATTTCCTTTTGAGCCATTGAGCATTGCCTTTCTTTTGCTTTTAAAATGAAACTTTCAATACTTCCCCTTTCAACACAATCAACCATCATTCCTTGTGGGATAGATTCTCTCACAGAATTAAAATCATTAACAAATTCATCTGTCAATTTTTTATCATTATTTAATATTGGAGGGACATAAACATTTGCTTTTTCAATATCAAATTTTTTTTCTACTATATTATAATTTATTGTTCTATGCCTTTGACTTTGAGCCAAACAAGCAAGAGACATTTGATATTCCTGTTGGTAAGTGTTTGAAAAATTGTTTTCAATTATTCCCTTCCCAAACAAACTCAATTGTCTATCTTTACCATCTTCTAATTCGTCGACATATAATCCTAGGTTTTTTATATTATAAACAAAGTCAATCATGTCGTCTTTAATATTTGAATAAAATGGGTTTGAAGGTTTTTCAATTTCATTTTCAAGCCAATGACAAATATAATTTAGTTGTCTAAAAGATGTAGTGTAAACCATACTTGTTCTTGTAGTAACAGGAATTAAGTATCTTGCGTTTTCTTGACTCAGTTTTTTTGCTTTTATGCCTTTTTCATCAAAAAATGCAGATTTGTTTCCATATTCTTCAGTTATTTTTCTATTAAAAATCTCAATCCACTTTTCATATAAAGCATTGTTTTTTGGGTCTATATCTTTCATTACTGTGTATCTTGCTGATTTTTCAGAAGTATTATACTCTTTTTCATTATTTAAAACCATTGCAAGAGCCTTTGGAATATCAGAAATTTGAAGAGTTAAATGTGAATGTCCAAAAGTTGAATGATGCCCATTAGTTAAAACAATATTTGCAATTCTCAATATACTTTCTTCTGTCTTTTTATATAATTTATCAAAGTTGTCCTTCATATAACATGTAGAGCCCATGATACCTGCTACAATATTATTAAAGTTTTCGTCAAACTTACTATAAGTCTGAATAGTTTTTCCTGCTTTTAATTTATTAATCATATTAAGAATAAACTCAGTAGTCTTTTGAGGACTATCTTGTAATATCTTTTGATTTTCTTTCTTTTCTTCTTGTTTAATTAAATTGATTATTTCTTTGGCCAGGTCATCATTTTTTATTTGACCCAGTGGACCTTCAAGAACACTTTTCATTACTATTTCTATTTTCATATATAGTCCTCTCTTTCGTTTATTATATGATATGAATTTTTAGTTATTTTCGTATATTTTCTTTTGTAAATAATCTTTTAAATCACTAATTTTAATTCTTTCTTGATTCATTGTGTCTCTATCTCTTACGGTTACTGAATCATCTTCAAGAGTATCAAAATCAATAGTTACACAACAAGGAGTACCGATTTCGTCATGTCTTCTATACCTTTTACCAATGCTACCAGATTCGTCATAGTCGCAATTAAAGTCCTTTCTTAAATCATTAAATACATCTCTTGCTTTTTCACTAAGGTTTTTTTGTAAAGGTAATACTGCGACTTTTATTGGCGCAAGTTTTGGCAGTATTTTTAGTACCACTCTTGTTTCCCCATTATCTAATGTCTCTTCTGTATATGCATTTGCAATTAAAGTTAAGAATAACCTATCTGCCCCAACAGAAAATTCAATTATATATGGAATAAATTTTTCATTTGTAATTGGGTCAAGATACATTAAATTTTTACCAGAATATTCCTGATGTCTTGATAAATCATAGTTAGTTCTATTATGGATACCATTAAGTTCTTCCCAACCAAATGGGAAATTAAATATAATATCAGTTGCCGCTTTTGCATAAAAAGCAAGTTTATCGTGGTCTTTAAATTTTAGTTTTTCAGCAGGAAGTCCAAGTGATTTGTAGAAATCCATAACCTTATGTTTGTAAATATCAAAAAATTTTTCATCATCTCCTTCTTTACAAAAGAGTTGATATTCCATTTGTTCAAATTCAATTGTTCTGAAAATAAAGTTTCCTGGAGTAATTTCATTTCTAAAAGATTTACCAATTTGACCTATGCCAAAAGGTATTTTTGCACGCATTGTTCTTTGAACATTTAAGAAATTAACATATTCCCCCTGACAAGTTTCAGGTCTAAGATATATTATATCACTATTATCTTCTGTAACTCCACGCTTAGTTTGGAACATTAAATTAAAATTTTTTATTTCTGTAAAATCACATTTCCCACAATTTGGGCATTTAATGTCGTGGTCTTTTATATATTTTGACATTTCTTCTTTTGACATAAGGTCAACTGCCATGTCAATATTATGTTTTTTGTTATATTCTTCTATTAAATTATCAGCCCTATGACGAGTTTTACAATTTTTACAATCCATTTTTGGGTCTGAAAAAGATGCGACATGCCCACTTGCTTCCCAAACTCTTGGATTCATTAAAATAGCACAATCAACACCATAACTATTTTCATCTTGTGTAACAAAATAGTCCCACCATGCCTTTTTTATGTTGTTTTTTAATTCAACTCCTAGTGGACCATAATCCCAAGTATTTGCAAGGCCGCCATAAATTTCACTGCCCGGAAATACAAAGCCTCTATTTTTGCAATAAGCAACTAATTTTTGCATAGTAACATTCATTTTAAGTTCAATCCTTTTAAATTACTTTGTTTCAATAATCTCTTTTGTTTGTCTAGCAATGCTCATTTCTTCGTCTGTTGGAATAATGTATACTGCTACTTTTGAGTTGTCTTTTGAAATTTTAAAGTTTTCTCCACGGATAAAATCTTTATTCTTTTGTTTATCAAAATCAACTCCCAAAAAGTCTAATCCTTCCATTATTCTTTCTCTTATGTCATCTCTATTTTCGCCCGTTCCTGCACTAAAAGAAATAGCATCCACTCCACCCATTGCTGCTGCATATGCTCCAATATATTTTTTTACTGAATAAACAAATTTATCAACAGCAAGTCTAGCCTTGTCGTTCCCTTCTTTTTCGGCTTTTAAAACATCTCGCATATCATTACTTAGTTCACTTAAACCAAGCAAACCACTTTTTTTGTTTAGTGCATTTAACATTTCATGAACATTCATTCCTGTTTTATCCATGACAAACTCAAGAACAGCAGGGTCAATGTCTCCGCTTCTAGTTCCCATCACAAGTCCTTCAAGTGGCGTAAAACCCATAGAAGTGTCAATACATTTTCCATTTTTTACTGCGGCAACACTTGCTCCATTACCTAGATGGCAAGAAATAATTTTAAGTTTACTAATATCTTGTCCCATTACTTTTGCAGTTTCTTTTGCTATGTATTCATGGCTTGTTCCATGAAATCCATATTTTCTTATTCCATAATCTTTATACCATGAATAAGGAACTGCGTACATATATGCATAATCAGGCATTGTTGCATGAAATGCAGTATCAAAAACGCCTACATTTTTTGTCCCTGGCATAACTTTCATACATGCTTCAATTCCTTGAATATTTGCTGGCATATGTAATGGTCCAAGTGGGATGTATGATTTTAAATCTTTTATAACTTCTTCATTTATAAGTGTTGCATGGCTATACTTTCCGCCACCATGTAATATTCTATGTCCTATTGCACTTATTTCGCTAAGTGATTTTATAACTCCAATTTTTTCATCAATAAGGGCATTTAAAACTAATCTTAAACCTTCTGAATGGTCTTTCATAGGTTGTTTTATTTCAGTTGCAACTCCATTTACTTTGTGAGTAAGTTGAGAACCTTCCCCACCAATTCTTTCTACTAAACCTTTTGCAAGTAACTTTTCGTTTGCCATATCAATAAGTTGATATTTAATTGAACTACTGCCTGCATTTATAACTAAAACTTTCATAATTCTCCTTCTTTTATTTAGTCTGAAATCTATTATAATCAAAAAAATATAATTTTCAAATTAATTTTTATATAAATTTTATTTTACCGCTTGTAAACAAGTTATTGCAGTCATAACAACAATATCATTTATTTTGCAGCCACGAGATAAATCATTAATAGGTTTCTTAAATCCCTGCATAATAACACCAATCGCTTGTAATTTTCCAAAACGCTCAATTAGTTTATATCCTATATTTCCTGCGTTTAGGTCTGGAAATATTAAAATGTTTGCGTGCCCTGCTACAAGACTGTTTTTTGCCTTAACACTAGCAACTTCTTTTATTAGCGCACAGTCCAGTTGCATTTCTCCATCTATTAATAAATTACTATCTTCCTGTCTTATTAAATTTATGGAATCCCGGATTTTTAGTATACTTTTATTTTCATTTCCACCACTACCAAAACTTGAAAAAGATAACATAGCAACCCTTGGGGTAATATTACAAAATTTCCTTGCGGTGTTTGTTGTCGCAATTACAATATCTTTTAGTTGTTCTGCATCTGGTTCAATATTTAGTGCACAATCGGAAGTAAATAATACATTGTTTTCGCCAAAACCAAGTTTTTGTGTGCCAACAAACATGAAGCATGATGACGCTGTCTTTATACCCTCTTTAGTTTTAATTATTTGAAGCGCTGGTCTTAAAACATCGGCAGTTGATGTTTCTGCTCCACCCAAATAGCCATCTGCATAACCCATTTCAACTAACATGGCAGCAAAATAAAAGTTATTTTTTAGTAGTTCACTTGCTTGCTCTCTTGTTAGTCCTTTACTTTTTCTAATTTCTAAAAGTCTTTGTGTAAATTCATCTAATAGTTCACTTGTACTGGGGTCTATTATTATTGCATTATTAAGTTTTTTTGACTTTTTTAAAATTTTTTCAGGATTACCAAGTAAAATTACTTTTGCAATTTTTTTTCTAAGTACTATTTCTACTGCCTTTATTACTCGTTCACTATACTCTGCTTCTGGATATACAATTGTTTTTTGTAATTTTTTTGACTCTTTTATTAATTTTGAAATTTTAAACATTTTTACCTACCTAGAATTAATAATATAATATCATTTTTTTTATGTCTACTAATAATTTAAAATTAGGATTTAATTTTTTTGAAGTGAATGTAAATTAACTTTCGCTACAACATTTATATATAATTTGATTGTTTATTTTTTTATTTAAAATAAAATAAGACTCAATAAAGAGCCTTAATCTTTTAATTTTGCTAGTAGTTCAGGGAGTATTTTTTTTGCCGCTTTTTCCCCATATTTTATTGATTCTATCGCATCATTATAAGAAAACTTTAAAAAGGATACTTTAGGTTGGTCTATTTTTATATATACATCTCCCTTGTCCTTTTGCGATTTAATCCAATTTGACATAGTAAGATTAGAAGCACTAACAATAATATCAAATGCCGATTTTAGTTGGTTTTGTTTTTTATAATGAGTGCAAACATCAACCCCAATTACAAAATCTGCCCCCATTTCTCTTGCGTCTAAAATTGGAAAATTATCACACGCACAACCATCTACCAAAACCATGTTATCAATTTTAACTGGCTTAAAGACGCCAGGGACTGACATGCTCGCTCTAATTGCGTTTACAAGAGACCCTTTTGTAAATACAACTTTTTCTCCGCTAGCAAGGTCTGATGCAATACAGAAAAACTGCTTTTCGCAATCTTCAATTTGTTTGTCTCCTACTATTTTTTTGAGAAGATTACTAACCTTTTTACCAAATAGAAAACCATCATCTGTAAGACCAAAAATGTTTATGTCAACAATTTTATTCCTTGAAAATCCTACAAGAATTTCTTCCATCTTATCAATAGTTATACCTGCAGCATATAGGCCGCCAACAATTGCTCCCATTGAAGTCCCAGCCACTAAATCAACTTTTATATTATTTTTTTCCAAAACCTTTAAAACTCCAATATGTGCAAATCCATATGCCGATCCACCACTTAAAACGAGTGCTATCTTTTTCATTCTCATTTCCCCCTTTAAATTATTATAAGTAATTTGAATTTAAAATTGCAAACAAAATTTAATAATTTATTTGTTTTAATTACTACATTTACATAATTATGGAATTAAATAAATAAAAATAAATATGTTTAAATTGCTTTATTTGTTTTTTAAAAAGAATTATGAATTTATTTTTTGCTTTATTTTATTTGGAATTATACTAATTATTTCGTTTAATCCAGCACCTTACATATTATCAACATGGACAGGACTTACTGTATGGGCAAAAATTGTACTTCCTAGTCTTTTTGTTTTTTTTATTCTTACAAAACTTCTTATGCAATCAGAAAAAAGTCTAAAAATATTTAGTATACTTGATAAACCTTTTAATAAACTATATTCTATTAATGGTGGTGGCGGATATATTTTTCTAATGAGTGCGTTATCAGGTTATCCAATAGGAGCAAAACTTATAAGCGAATTTTATGAACAAAAATTAATTTCACAAACGCAGGCAAAAAAAATAATTTCTTTTGCTTCTACTTCTGGACCAATGTTTATTATTGGAAGTATTGCTGTAAAAATTTTTAATAGTTATAAATTAGGTTTAGTTATTTTATTATCTCATCTTTTATCATCTCTTTTAAATGGGTTAATATATAGGAATATTGGCACAAAAAATGGTAAAAATAATACCAAAAATGAAGCATTATACACAATTAAGTTTAAAAAGCAAACTTTAAATGATATTATGTATAATACAATTACATCAATTCTTATGATTGGTGGATATATAACTCTTTGTTTTACAGCACTTGAACTTATTACATCACTTTCGTTTTTTAATAATATCAATACATTTTTTATTAATTTATTTGGTTCCAATATTTTTGAAGCAATAATTAAAGGAATAGTTGAAATTACTAACGGATGCGTTAGTTTAACACATTCACTACCATTAAAAACGATATGTATTATTTTATCTTCACTTATTTCTTTTGGTGGTCTCTCAATTCATTTACAAAGTCAAATGTTTTTATCAAAAGTTGGAATAAAATATAGATTTTTTCTTTTAATTAAAACAACTCAAACAATTATAACATTTATTGTAAGCGGTATTTTTAGTATGATTTTATTATAAATTTGGTGCCTATTTATAAAATTCAAAACAAATAGTGTTTATTTCATCTAATTCTTTTCTAAATTTTCTTTCTCTGTAAGCAAGTTCATTTAATGACATCACAAGAGCAATTAAAATAGTTATATTTTTTATTTTGCATGCTTCTTGGAGTGCGTTTACAAGAAGTTCAAGATTTGACCTTTTTAGCGGTTTATTTATAAAAATTAATTTATCATTTATTATGCTTGCCATACGATTAATTCTATCAAACAAGAGTTTTTCTTCATCATCTTCTTCGTTTATGCTATCTTGTTCTACTTCTTCTGTGCTTGTAATATCGTTATTTTTTTCTAAATTTTCAATTCTCTCTTGTTCTTTTTTTACGAGTTCTACAACACCTTCCTTTTCTTCATTTATGTCTATTCCAAGAAGTTCTGCTACGGCATTTTTAAAAGGAACTATTATTTGGTTTGCAAATACTTCGTATTCTTCTTTTTGAGAGTTTGCGTTTATAAAGGCAGACGCTAAAAACTCATTAAAACTTATTTGCTTACTATCAATTTCGACTAGCAATGAAAAAACAAAAGGAACGACTTGTTGGGCGTCTTCTTTGAGAGTTAAGACGCCACCATGATTGTCTATGCTATCTTGCATAGTTTTATCATATTCACTACTAAAATCGTAGTTTATAAGACTTTCTGCTATTAAGTTATAAATTATTGAAGATTCAGATATTGCTCTTAATATTTTTGCGATTTTAATATCAGCAAGAATAAATTTCCCTTCTATAAATTCATCACATGCTGAAAAGAAATTTATTATTTCGTCATTTTCATATTGATTTGTTGTTTCCATTTTTATCTCCCAAATTAACTAAATTTATTCTATCATAGCATAAAATAAAATTTTAAAAAACAATTTTTAGCAATTATCTTTATTTGTTTGCTTTTTTTTATTCAATTTGTTATATTAAAAAAGAATTATTTAACTAGGAGTGGATGCTGAGAATGGATATAATTCTTGACGAGACTGTAAAAAAACTTATTTTGCTTTTTGTACTTGATCAAATGGAAATTCCTTTGACTGAGGATTCAATCATTGATATTTGCACTAGTCGTAATGATTGGCTAAAATACATTGATTGTAAAGAAGCACTTACACAACTTATAGATGTTAAGTTTATTTGCAAACTCGATAATGAAGGCATTGATTCTGATCCAAAAGATGTTAGATATTCTATTACGATTGAAGGCAGAAATTGCCTTGCTCACTTTTTTAATAGAATAAGACAGCATACAAGAGAAGAAATTGTAAACTATGCTAAGCAAAACAGGATGGTTTTTAAACGAAGTCAAGAATATGTCTATGAATACTTTAAAAATGGAGATGGCTCTCATACAGTGGTGTTCAGAATTAAAGAACCAACTCTTGCTCAACCTATGTTTGAAATTCGCCTTAAAACTACAACAAGAAGCGCTGCTGTCGCTGCTGGAAGAAAGTGGCGTAAAAAGGCGGCTCAAATTTATGAGTATATTTTTGAGAACCTTATTTCTGACAACTAGACTAATTAAATAATTTGAAAAGTTATTTTATATTTTTAAAAAGGAGAAAAACTATGCATTTTTCAGTTAAACGAGATTTTATTTCTATTTTTTTACTTAACGCTTTCTTTGTTTTGCTTATTTGTATGACTCTTTTCTTGACGGCGACATCTTGGTTCTTTTGGATTTTTTTTGGTATTATTGTTATTATCACTATTATTTATAACTCTTGTGTGATTTTTGCAAGTTGTGATTTAGATGATGACTATATCATTTTTAGAACCGGGATGTTTAAGTATGTTATTCCATTTAACGAAATTTCAAGAGTTGATAAATCAAAAAATATCTACTCTTCCCTTGCCTTATCTTATGACAGAATAAGGGTTTTAACATATAATAGTCAAGGAAAGCAAAAAGTTTATTATATTGCAGTAGACGATAATGATAAGTTAATGGATATTATTAATTTAAAGATTGGCAAAAAGAGTGAAGCAAAAAATGAAGTTATTGTTGAGACAAAGAATTTAGATAATCAAAATAATAATGTGGTTGTGGAAGAACCACAGCAAACTGTTGGAGGTGCTGAAGAAAAGAAAGAAACTCCAAAAAAGCGAACTACTTCTAAAAAAACTACTTCTACATCAACAAAAAAGAAAGCATCCACAACTACAACTAGGACAAAAAAAAGTAGTAGCACTAAAAAAACAAACAATTAAAAATAACTTTTCGAATATCTAGGGCTTATTATTCCCTAGATATTTTTTAATTGTCAAAAAGTATTTGACCAAAATCATTAATTTTAATAACATAGATAACGAGGTGTTTATATGAAAATTTTTGGAACTATTTCACGAGGAATTAAAACCCCTATTATTAAAGAAGGGGACGACTTAGCAAGTATTGTTTGTGATAGTGTAATTAATTCAACTAAAAAAGCAAATATTGAATTACAAGACAAAGATGTTATAGCGGTTACTGAGGCTGTTGTTGGTATTTCGCAAGGGAATTATGCAACTATTGACCAGATAGCAAAAGATGTAAATAGTAAATTTGGTAATGAAGTTGTAGGGCTTGTCTTCCCTATTCTTAGTAGAAATCGTTTTTCTATGTTACTTAAAGGTATTGCAAAGGGTGTAAAAAAACTTATTATACAACTTTCATTCCCTAGCGACGAGGTTGGAAATTCTCTTGTTGATAGTGAGACTTTTTATAATTCAGGTGTTAATCCTTATAGCGATGTGTTTACAGGAGATGAGTTTAATAAAAAGTTTAATCATCCAACACATACTTTTACTGGGATAAATTACATTGACCTTTTTAAAGAATATGGCGGAGAAAATACTGAGATTATTCTTTCAAATAGACCAGAAACAATTTTAAATTATACAAAAAATGTAATTTGTGCTGACATTCATAGTAGAAATCGCACTCAAAATTTAATTAAAAAAGCGGGCGGAGAAAAGGTTTTAACGCTATGCGATATTTTAAATAAAAGTGTTGATGGTAGCGGGTTTAACTCAACTTATGGGCTTCTTGGCTCAAATAAATCAACAGAAGAAAGGGTTAAACTTTTCCCTGAAAATGGGCAGCAACTTGTAGATAATATTCAGAAGATGATTCTTGATAGAACGGGTAAAAAAGTTGAAGTTATGATTTACGGAGACGGGGCTTTTAAAGACCCTGTTGGTGGTATTTGGGAACTTGCAGACCCTATTGTCTCCCCTGCCTATACATCAGGACTTATAGGAACGCCAAATGAATTAAAACTTAAATTTTTATCTGACAATAAATTTAAGGATTTGCGTGGTCAAGAACTTATTGACGCCATGAAAAATGAAATTAAACATAAGAATAGTAATCTTAAAGGTAGTATGGAAACTCAAGGTACTACTCCAAGAAGATATGTTGATTTACTTGGCTCGCTTGCAGACTTAACAAGCGGTAGCGGGGATAAAGGAACACCTGTTGTACTAATACAAAATTATTTTACAAATTATGCAGACTAAGAGGCTTTTTAAAATTATAAATATTAGTTAATATTACTCTTTATGCTATCATATTAAAGAATTAAATTTATAAATAATGTTTTTAAAAAAATACAGTTTTAAATAAAAAAACCATTTTGATTATAACAAAGTGGTTTTTTCTTTTAAAAAATTTATAAAACAACAATTTACCCTAATATAGTTTCATTTGTTCTTATATTTATTTACATTTATATTTAGAATTTTTACTTAAATTAATATTTTTAAAAATTTAATTGAAGAAATTCTATTTAAAACAAGCCAGTTATTATATTATTGTTTATTGTCATTTTAGCCCCCGCAGGTGTTTTTGGAAGCCCTGGCATAAGTAACATTGAACCTGCAATGGCAACTATAAAGCCTGCCCCTGACCTAAGTTGTACTTCTCTAATTTTTATTTTAAAATCTGTTGGTCTTGCAAGTAATTTTGCGTTATCACTTAAAGAATATTGTGTTTTTGCAATAATAACTGTTAGATTTGAATAGCCTAGTTTTTCAATTTCTCTAATCTGTTCTATGCTTTTTGTTGAAAATTCAACACTACTTGCCCCATAAATTTTTATTGCAATATCTTCTATTTTTTTTTCAATACTTGAATTTATGTCGTATGAAAAACTAAAATTATTTGAGTTTTCATCACATAATTTTATAACTTCTTTTGCAAGTTCTACCCCACCTTTCGCTCCTTCTCCCCAAGATGATATGAGTTTTACACTGCAATTTAATTTTTTAACTTGGTTTTCTACTAGTTCTATTTCTTCTTTATCGTCAGTATTAAACTTATTAATTGCTACTACAACTGGTAGTTTATAAACATTTTTAATATTTTCTAAGTGTTTTATGAGATTTGGAAGTCCATTTTTTAAATAATTTAAGTTTTTTTCTGTAAGCATATCTTTATTCATTCCGCCGTGTAATTTTAACGCTCTAATTGTTGCGACAAGAACAACTGCATTAGGTTTTAGATTTGATATCCTACACTTTGTATCAAAAAACTTTTGTGCTCCAAGGTCCGCTCCAAAACCAGCCTCAGTAATTGTATAGTCAGAATAAGTCATGGCAAGTCTTGTTGCAAGAATAGATGAGCAGCCATGTGCAATATTTGCAAATGGTCCTCCGTGAATTATTGCTGGGGTTCCATATAATGTTTGAACCAAATTTGGCTTTATTGCATCTTTAAGTAAAATGGCCATAGCATCTTGAGCATGAAGGTCCCTTGCATATATTGGCTTGTTATCAAATGTATATGCAACAAGAATATTACTAAGTCTTTGTTTTAAATCATCAATATTTAAACTAAGACATAAAATTGCCATAATTTCAGACGCTGCCGTTATATTAAATTTATCTGTTCGCTCTATTCCGTTTTTTTCTCCGCAAGCAACTTTAACTACTCTAAGAGCCCTATCGTTTAAATCTAAGCATCTATTAAAAACAATTTTATCTGGGTTGATATTTAATTCATTCCCATGGTAAATATGGTTATCAATAAAAGATGCTAGCAAATTATTAGCACTTGTAATTGCATGAAAATCTCCTGTAAAATGTAGGTTTATATCGTCCATTGGTATTACCTGACTATACCCACCGCCTGTTGCACCACCTTTTAATCCAAAAACCGGACCAAGAGATGGCTCTCTAAGAGATAGGCATACTTTTTTATTTAACTTTTGAAATGCGTCAGCAAGTCCTATTGAAACTGTTGTCTTCCCTTCCCCTAAACTTGTTGGGTTAATTGCTGTAACTAATATTAATTTTGACTTTGGAGATGTGGACAAATTTTTAATTTTTGCTTTATAATCGCCATATAATTCTATATCCTCTTTTTTTATTCCAAGTTTTTTTGCTATTTGTTTTATATTTTTTGGCTTAATCGAATTTGCTATTTCTATGTCGGTCATGTTTGCTCCTTTAATTAAATTTTTTATCTTAAAATTTATTATAGCACAATTTAAAATTCAATCAAAAATGAATTTTATATATAAAAATTAATATTTTTGTTTTAAACTAATTTTTATAAAGGTAATTTTTTTTTATTAAAATTTTTAGCAATTTTAATAAAAATAAACATATTAATTAATAAAGGATTATATTTACCCTTTTGTTTAAAATTAACAACTTATAAGCAAAAATATTACCTGTAAATTAAATTTAGTTGATATTAAATAGTAAAAATGATCTATTTAGATTAAATTTTTCAATAAGGACTTAAAATGAATGTTGAATTTTTTATAAGGACAATTTCTCTTGCTGTTGGGCTCGCTATGGATGCTTGTGTGATTTCAATGGGAAATGGTTTGAGTAATATAAATATCAGTAAGAAAAAAATAATTATCATGGCTTTTACTTTTGCCTTGTTTCAGGCTATTATGCCAATGCTTGGGTATTTAATAGGTTATGCAATTTTAGACTATATTTATAATTATATACCATATATTGCTCTTTTTTTGCTTACTATTGTTGGGTATAAGATGATAATTGACGGCATAAAACATAGTGAAAATAAGGAGAAAAATACTAAGCCTTTAACTTTTTGGGGACTTATAACACAGGCTTTTGCAACTTCTATTGACGCCCTATCAATTGGTATTACATTTGCAAGTTATAATGTATTAATGGTAATTATTTCGGCTATTGTTATTGCATTTATAACTTTTTTTATGTGTTTACTTGGTGTTTTTCTTGGAAAAAAATTTGGAATTATTCTTGGTAATAAAGCTGAAATTTTAGGTGGAATAATTTTAATTATTATTGGTCTAGAAATTTTTGTTGTTTCAATTATTTAGCAAGATTAAATTTAAATTTATTGATTTATTATAACTAATTATACTTTTTACTATTTGATTATCTGCAACTTAATATTTTTCTTTATTTAATTTTTACTATAAACTAAAAAATGCTAAATAATACATAATTATTTACTACAAATTCTACTCAGATTCTACTCAAAAAAAAGAAGATTGAAAAAATTCAACTTTTTTGACATTATATGTTGTAGTTTTGAAATATATCTAAACACAATATGTTGTGATTTAATACTGGTGGTCTTAATAGGACTCGAACCTATGACCTTTTCCATGTGAAGGAAACGCTCTAACCAACTGCGCTATAAGACCAAATAATTTGACTTAAAATTGAATAATTTATTTTAATCTTAAAAATGAAGAAATAAAACTAAGTTAAAATCAATAAAACTTACTTTTACATACAAATATTATAGCATAAAAATGAAGATTTGCAAATTATTTTATTGTTTAATAATTTTTATTGAAAAAATATAAAAAGAAATTATATTTATATATAACTAGAAATAAAAACCAAATATTATTTACATATTTATTAAAGTAAAAAATAGCAGCTTAATAGTTTTAAAATGCTTTTTTGATTTTATTATTTTAAAATTTATCTACCTTGATTATCTTTTAAATGCGAATTTTTATTAAATATTTATATAATTTTTAATTGTTAAATTTTATTTAGTATTAAAACCGTTTGTTTTTTGTTATTTATATTTATTAAGCCCAAATTTTCTAGTAATCTTTTTGCAAGTGTTGAAACTTCCATACTACTTTCATAGAATTTTACTTGATGAAAAATAGTTTTTAACTGTTTTTTTATGTAATTATAATGGGTGCAAGCAAGGACTATATTTTTAATTTCAAAATTTATATAAGGGACTAATTTAGCCCTTAATATAGGTAAAATTGTGTCTAGTTTTTTTATATTATCATCAATTATCTTTGCTAGATTTGACAAACCTAACACATATAAATTTTTATTATTTTTGTAAAATTGTATCCTTTTATTATTTTTTATTGTATTTGTTGTGCCAAGAATTAATGTCTTATTTTTTAGCATTTGTGTAGTTATTTTAGGGTTTACAAATAAAAAGTTACATTGCGTAAATTTATTTAGTAAATAGGTTTTAAATAAACTACTTATTGTATTACAAGCAATAACTATGAGTTTTATCTTATAAGTTGAAAGTAAGTAGTTAATTTTTTTTGTAATATTTTCTTTTAAATCCAATATTTTTTTATTTCCATAAGGACAAAACTCGGTGTCCTTAAATAAAATAAAATTTTCCAGTGGTAATTTTTTTTTGAGATTTTGTAAAACATATTTTCCGCCGTTTCCACTATCGTAAACTAAAATATAGTCAGAACTTAACATTTAGTTATATATGAAATGACAACTTCAATTTGTGAAATTTGGATATTTTTTTGCTTATATTTTGTCAATTTTTGATTGTTTTTCTAGTTCAAAAAGGTCGCTAAAATTTATTTTTTTATTTTCAATTACAATTAGTTGTTTTGTAATATCAACTAAAACTTTACCTTGAATTTCTTTATAAAATCCATCATCAAAATATTTGGCGTAGACAACTTCACCTTTTTTTAGTTTGAGTAGTAAATTTGAAATTGCTTCAATTTTTTCATCTGGCAAGTCCCCTTTTAGATTTCTTTCATGCTCATATTCTTTCATTCTAAGGGCTTTTTGTAACCCTTTTAATGCATCAAAAGGTGCAAATTGTTTTGCTCTCTCACTTCTTGGCATTTTTACTCTCTCCACTTCTATGACCCCCTATCATTGCATTTCTTTCTCTTTGAGTTGCTTTTTCATTTAAGTCTAAGGCTTTTATTATAGCATTTTTACCATATTTATTTTTTACATTTATAATACTTTTTACAACTTGCTTTTCTCTTTTGATATTTTTTAAAGGGATAAAAAGGTCATATTGTTCCCTGTCTTCTGACACAAGTTCGCTAAAATCATATCCTATTTTTCTAATAGGTTTATTATGATTTACTATTTTATCAAATAGTTGCAGAGCGTAATCTATAATGACAGAGTATAAATTTGTTGTCATATTCATTCTAATTGTGCCTTTTGAGCCATCCCCTTTATTATCTCCATAGCCAACAAAAATGTGTATAAGTTGAGTGGAAAAATTTTGTTGTGCTAGGTCGTAACATCCATTTTGTATCATTTCCTTAAATACTAGTTTTGCCTCGTTAAACGAATAATTGCAAGGCAAAATTTGTGATGATGATATTGAACGAGATTTACTTTTATATGACTTTACATCTGATATTAAGCAACTTTCGCTTCCCCACGCATGATCAATAAGTAATTCCGCATTAATTCCAAATTCTTTATACAAGACATCTTCATCAAATTTTGCAAGTTCTCCCATGGTGTATATCCCATACTTTTCAAGGCGTGTGGCTATCCCCTTTGATATTTGCCAAAAATCTGTGATTGGTTTATGAGCCCAAAGACTCCGTATATATTTTCTTTCATCCAAAAAGCCTATTTGGTCTTTTGTCTTTTTTGCGGTTATGTCAAGTGCTATTTTTGCTAAATACATGTTTGTTCCTATTCCAATACTAGATGGAATATGGAGCGTATTTTGTATTTCTTTTCCAAGTTTTATGGCAAAATCTTTTGGTTTTATAGAATACAATTCTAAATAATCGGTTACATCTAGAAAACACTCGTCTATTGAATAAACATGAATATCATTTTTATCAATGTATTTTAAATAAATTCCATAAATTTGGGAAGCATATTCAATATAGCGTTTCATTCTCGGTGGAGCAATAATATATTCAATATCACTTGGAATTTCAAATAGTCTGCACCTATTTCTAATGCCAAGTTTTTTTAATGCAGGAGTTACTGCAAGACAAACAGTTTGTTGTGAGCGTGATTCATCTGCGACAACGAGAAGTGTTTTCATTGGGTCAAGTCCCCTATCTGCGCACTCGCATGACGCAAAAAATGATTTCATATCAATTACAAAATAATATCTTTGTTTATCTTTTTTATTTTCCACAATAGTAGTATAACACTAATAAAAAAAATAATTAAGCAAATAACATAATTTTTCGAACAAATGTACTATTTTTTTAAATTTATTTTGTTGTAATATAATGCTTTTATTTGTGTTTAATTTATAAAAATTTAAAAACAAATTCTTTTTTGTGTTAAACTATATATTTAATTTTAGTAGTAAAAAATATAAGTAAATTTTTTATTCTACATTTTTTAAAAAATTATTAATATTATTTTATATAAATTTTTAGCATAATATTGATTATTAATTAAAACTTAATTTTTATCAAAATCAAATAAAAAGTTTTTGAGATTAACGACACAGTTGTTTTCTATTTTAATTCCTTCATTTTCAAGCATTTGTTTTTGTACATTAATTCCGCCAAAGGCAAAGTTTGGGGCAAGACCACCGTTTTTACTTACTACTCTATGGCAAGGGACTTCCCCAAAATATGGATTGGCGTGCAAGGCAAAACCTACTACACGAGAAAGCCTAACATTGCCAAGTATTCGTGCAATATCGCCATAAGTTGTTACCTTGCCTTTTGGGACTTGTTTTACTATTTTATATACTTCCTCAAATATTTTCTTCATATACTACCTTTTAAAAAACACTTACTTATTTAAAGTAAGTGTTCTTTATCTTATGTACCTTAAACCTTTATCTATGGGTGTAATCTTGCCTTATTTTAAATAAGGCTGGTGCGGATGAGAGGGCTCGAACCCCCACGGTCTCCCATTAGATCCTAAGTCTAACGCGTCTACCAATTCCGCCACATCCGCCTGAAAGATTATAAATGGTGATCCACCCGAGGTTCGAACTCGGGACCCCTTGATTAAAAGTCAAGTGCTCTACCGACTGAGCTAGTGAATCACGATAATGGCTGGGGTGGCAGGATTTGAACCTACGCAATGCAAGAGTCAAAGTCTTGTGCCTTACCACTTGGCTACACCCCAAAACCTAGTACTTATGTATTATAATAGTATTAATGAAAATAATCAAGTACTTTTTTAAATTTTTTAGCATTTTAAATTAAAAAATTTTTAAATTATTAAATTAATATAAAATTTTAATTTTTATAATTTGTATTTAAGTGTTAAATTGATATATTATTTAAAATAAAATAAAAATTTTAACATTATCAAAGCATAATTTTAGGGTGCAATAAGAATATCACATTTCAAGGTTAAATTGCTCTTTACCTAATATTTGTTTTGTATTTGATAGCAATTCATTTAAACTTGGTTTTGGAATAAAATCATTTGATAAATAGTTATGCAGACTATTTTTTACTGATAAAATTAACGAATCTTGTGCTACTGAAAAAATGCTTCCCGAAAATTTACTTTGTTCATTTGAAAGATTTTGTCCTGCATTAACTAGAACTTTCAATGCATGGTCATCAATTTTAGGATTATTTGTCATATTGGTTGTAAACACGCTTATTGTATTATCGTCTGTAATAACTGCTCCGTTTCCCTTTTTGCCATTTTCGCCTACATTGTAAAAATGATTGTAATATATATTTTTTGTTTTTTTGTTACAGTTCAGTGGCACATCATACCCATCACAACCAGAAATAATTTGGATATTTGATACGCCTGAAATAACGCCTCTTGGTGCATAAGACACGCTTATTATTTGAGAAAATATATCACAAGTGTCTAAATATGTATATCCTGCTCTTATCATATCTTGATAAACTTCTTCTATAATACTATTTATTGCCATTGAGCCATAACTATGTGAAAAGGTTGTTATTAAATTAAAGTTTTTCATAGCAGTATACTTGTTGATTCTGTTTCCTTCTTCGTTTAGGTAAAGAGGTCTAAAAACACTTATTGCAAATTTTTTTATTTCATCTTTTGTTAGGCTTGAGGTTTCAACGCCGTCTTTACTTTTATATTTATCTCCCTTATAATGTCCATAAGAAATACCAATTAAATCTATATCTTTTCTATTTGTTGACCCAAAAAGGCTGTCAAAATTGAGCATTTTTTCAGCGGATTTACAAAAAGCATTAGCGTCTCTTTCGTCCATGCTTCTATTACCACCAAAACATAATACAGTTGGCTTTGTTATTTTAAGGTTTTCTATATCAAGTGTTTTCCAATGATTAACACAAGTTAAATCTCTTTTCCCTATTTTAGCGGATACATATTTTTCATCATCTGAACGCATTGCTTTTTCCTTATATTTGGCTGGGGTGGCAGGATTCGAACCTACGGAATGTTGGAGTCAGAGTCCAATGCCTTACCACTTGGCGACACCCCAATACTTAATACTTATATATTATCTATCATTTTAGATTAAAAATCAATAGAATTTTTGCAAATTTAAAAACTTTTTATTTAGAAAGTTTAAATCAATAATAAAAAATTACTTTTTTTGAATTTTATATAATCCTTTATTAATTATAGATTATAAATTTATTTAAGATAAATATAATAACATTTTATATATATTTGAATATTAAAGTTTTAAAGAGTTGTTAATTATATTATTCTTAAATTTATAATAAGAAAGTATGGAAGTAATAAAAAAAATTTTTTGTAAATGAGTTGACAATATTTTATAGATGTGATAGATTATTTCAGTATTTAATCATGCGGGTGTAGCTCAGTGGTAGAGTTCCAGCCTTCCAAGCTGGCTGCGAGGGTCCGATTCCCTTCACCCGCTCCATATTTTTTTTGTTTCAGTAGCTCAGCTGGATAGAGCACCGCCCTTCTAAGGCGGGTGTCGGGGGTTCGAATCCCTCCTGGAACACCATTTTTTTATATGGTGAATGTAGTTCAGTTGGCTAGAACGCCAGATTGTGGCTCTGGAGGCCGTGGGTTCGAGTCCCATCTTTCACCCCAGTTTTAAAACCGCTTTTATATAGTGGTTTTTTTAATTGTATCAATTTGTTATTAAATACAAAATTTAATTCTTTATAAATATAAGAAAATTTATAATTATTGGTAAAAGATATTATTAATAAGTAATCTTTACACAATATTAAACATCTCACTTTTATATATTTTATTATATTAATGTTATGAATACACAATTTTACCCTATTAATAGTTAAATAAACTTTAATAAAGTTTGATATAAAACTTGTAAAGTAAGTAGTA
The DNA here is from genome assembly GCA_944383405.1 of uncultured Clostridia bacterium. Lineage (GTDB taxonomy): Bacteria > Bacillota > Clostridia > Christensenellales > UBA1242 > UBA7862. The sequence continues at coordinate 27,724 of CALWPL010000004.1, read as the reverse complement.
AATGATTTATATTCTACTTTAATTATTATTAATAAAGAAAATACAGTTATTTAATTTGATAATTTTTATTTTGCATTTACAAATTATCATTTTAAAAGCATCGACATCTTATTTACAAAAATTGGTTAGTAAGTAAATTCTCTCTTTATGCATATTTCGTTTGGTTTTACCTAAAATACTCATAAAGGGGGACTTAAAATGAGAATTGTAAATACTATTGCTTGGATTTTTTTATTAATTGGGGGTCTTAATTGGTTGCTTATTGGGATTTTCTCCTGGAACCTTGTTACCGCTATTTTTGGTGGAGTACCAGCACTTGTAACAATCGTTTACATTTTAGTTGGTATTAGTGCATTATGGATTCTAATTGCTCCGATTATAAATCATGGTAGAATTTCTCTTTGGAATAGAGATTAATCTTAAATAAAAAACACACAGAAAAAGCATTTATACTTCCCTGTGTGTTTTTTATGTGTTTTAAAATAAATTAATTTTTATTTAAATAGATTTATAATATTATATTTTATAAATATTTACAGAAACAAATAATTTTTACTACTATTTTATTATTATTTTCAATTAAAATATTAAAATTAATAACTTAATTTATAATAAAATACAAATTATTCCGCCTTTACCTTCGTTGACTATTCTACTCAATGTTTTTCGCATTTTCTTTTGGGCTTCCGGTGGCATTTGAAGAATTTTTTTATTTAATCCTTCATTGACTAAACTATGAAGGCTTTTGCCAAACATATTTGTTTCCCAAAGACCTTTTGGATTATTTTCAAATTCTTTAAGTAAATATTTTACAATATCTTCACTTTGTTGCTCACTGCCAACAACAGGACAAATTTCTGTTTCAACATCGACTCTCATTATGTGTAAACTTGGAGCACTAGCCTTTAATTTTACGCCATATCTTGAACCTTGTTTTACAATTTCAGGTTCTTCGAGTTTCATGTCTTCCATTTTTGGACTGACAACACCATAGCCTTCTTCTTCAACTTGTTTTAAGGCTTCTTTCATTTTATCATACTCAACTTTTGCTACTGCAAGTTGTTTAATAAGGCTAACAAGTTCAAAGTCGCTTTTTATCTCCTGTTCGCACTCACGAGATAAAACCTTATAGAATAAATCTTGCTTAGGTGTAACATCAAGATAGGCTATCCCTTCTCCCATGTCAATATTTGATAATTGTACTTCTTCAAAGTTTTGACTTTGACTAAATGAGCGAGTCGAACTATTTATTTCGCCAATTTTTGTTGCAGAGTTAACTAGGTTTTTACATTCAAGTACAATTTCTTGAATTAACTCATCTTCAAATGGAAGTGTTTGTATCCATTTAGGCATGCGAACCCTTAGTGAATATAGTGGAAATTCTTGGAGTAAACTCTCAAAAATGACTTTTATGTCATCTTCACTTAAATTAACTGCGTCAATAGAAAGTGTTGGTACATTATATTTTTCTCTTAATTTTTCGACTAATGTTTTAGTTTCTATATTGTCCTTTTTTGCTGAGTTTACAACAAGGACAAATGGCTTATTGCACTCTTTTAGTTCTTTTATAGTTTGTTCTTCGGCGGCAATAAAATTGTCTCTTTTTAGTTCTCCAAATGAACCATCTGTTGTCATGACAACTGCAACTGTTGAATGCTCTTTTATTACCTTTCTCGTTCCAATTTCCGCTGCATCTTCAAATGGAAGTGGCGTTTCACTCCATGGGGTTTTTATTAACCTTGGCTTATCGTTCTCTGTTAGTCCTTCTGCCCCATTTACTGTGTAACCCACGCAGTCAACAAGTCTTATTTTTAGGTCAATATTATCCACTTTAATTTTAACAGCGTCTTTTGGTACAAATCGTGGTTGGGTTGTCATGATTGTCTTTCCGTCTGCACTTTGTGGCAATTCATCTATCGTGCGGGTTCTATCAAAGGTGTTTGTAATGTTTGGTAGAACCATTTTATTCATAAAATTTGTTATAAATGTAGACTTACCACACCTTACAGGGCCTACAACACCGACATAGATGTCTCCACCTGTTCGTTGTGCTATGTCTTCATAAATCTTATACGAATCCATATACTCCTCCGAAAAATTCATATACAAAAATATATGACTCGTATTATTTAGTTATGCAAAATTTTTGTCAAAAAAATAGATTTTTATGTAATTTTTTGACATAAGTTTAATTTTAGGAATTATTAAAATTTTAATAATAGTAGTCATTAGGAAATACTTTTACAAGTCTTAATTTAATATGTAAGTTAAAGGTTTAAATACAACCATTTAAAGTAAAAATAAAAGATTACAAAAATTTAAGTAACCTTTTATCCTATTTCTTTTTGTTTAATTTCTTCTTTTTGGTCTTTTGTTAATTTTTTCTTATTTAACTTTTTAATTTTTTCTTTAAAATTTATTTTGTTTTCTTTGCCTGTAAGTAATCTAAAAATATTTTGCCTGTGTGCAAAAAAGACTAGGCAGAAAATTGCAAATAATAGACAACTTAAAACAATATTTCCTTGCCCTGATAGTAGCCCTAGACTATACGCTTCAAAGATTGTAAAAATGGTTATCATAAAAAATGAAACAAGAGATGCATAATCAAAAAGAAGTAAGAATATAAACCCGCCAACAAATATTATTATTCCAAGTAGTGGATTTGCAGTGCAATACATCCCATACACAACGGCGGCGCCTTTTCCACCTTTAAATTTATAAAAAACTGGAAAAATGTTCCCAATAAGTGCTGACAGACCACCTGTAAACAAGCCAATGTACGCATTAACTCCGCCCTGAACCCCGCCAAAGAGATAAAAGCCTGCTAGAGCAGGAATAATTCCCTTTAACATATCAAGCACTAGTGTAAGAAGACCAATTCCAAAACCCATAGTTCTTAACATATTCATTGTACCGGGGTTGCCACTTCCTGACTTGCTTATGTCATAGTGCTTTGCCCTGCTTATAATTCTTGCAAAAAATATGTTGCCTATGAGATATGAGCCTATTATTAAAACAACAAATTTCCACCATTCCATATTATTTATTCTTCCTTATCGCTTTTGTTTTTAATCACAATTTTAATTGGCGTTCCTGTAAAGTCAACAGATTTTCTTATCGTGTTTTCAAGATATCTTAAATACGAAAAATGCATCAAATTTTTATCATTTACAAATATAACAAAATTTGGTGGATTTATTCCAGTTTGGGTCGCATAGTAAATTTTAAGTCTTTGTCCGTTTTTACTTGGTGGTTGTTTTAGGTTAATTGCCCCTTGAATAATCTCATTTAATTGTCCTGTTGTTATTCGCTTTGCGGCATTGTTCATTATTTTTTCTACTTCTTCCATGATTCTTGTTACTCTTTGTCCTGTTTTAACTGAGATAAAAAGTGGAACAAAATAATCCATGAACTTTAAATCTTCTTGCAGTTTCTTTGTATACTTATTTATTGTTTTATCATCTTTATTGCCTATTAAATCCCATTTATTTAGTAAAATTATACTTGGTTTGTTTTGTTCATGTACAAAGCCAGCCACTTTTATGTCTTGTTCTGTAATTCCAACATCCACATCGATAACAACAAGCACAATATCTGCTCTTTTTATTGCTTCTATTGTCCTTAAAACACTATATCTTTCTATTGACGCATCTTCAATGACATTTTTCTTTCTCATTCCTGCTGTGTCAATCAAAATATAATCTTTGCCATTATATCTAAAGGGTGTATCAATAGCGTCTCTTGTTGTACCTGCAATTTTGCTGACCACAAGCCTTTCTTCCCCAAGGAGTTTATTTATAAGGCTACTTTTTCCCGCATTTGGTTTTCCAACAATAGCAATTTTTACTGCATCTGTTTTAATTGATAGGTCTAGATTTTTATTTTTAAAGCATGATACAACTTCATCTAATAATTCGCCAAGTCCCTTACTTTGCTCGGAAGAAATAGGAAAAACTCTACTAAACCCAAGTTCGTAAAATTCGTATAAATTATCTAATTCAAAATTATCAAGTTTATTGACAACAACAATGACATCTTTTTTTGTTCTTTTCATTAGGTAATCTGCAACTTGTCTATCTGCGTTTACAAGACCTGTTTTACCATCAACAAAAAAAAGTATAACATCTGCAAGGTCTATTGCTATTTGTGCTTGATTTAAAATATTTTCTTCAATCTCGCCTTTGCTTTCAAAATCAAGCCCGCCCGTATCTATAAGTGTAAAATAATTTTCACACCAAACAGCATCCCCATATACTCTATCTCTTGTAACTCCTGCAATGTCATCTACAATACTAATTCGCTTGCCACATATTTTATTAAAAAAAGTGCTCTTACCTACATTAGGTCTACCAACAATTGCTACCAAAGGCTTCATATCTTTTACCCCTTTAAATTTTTAGTATTGTAGCATAAATCAATTATATTTGCAATTTATATATAAAAAAATAAAATAATAAACTCAATTTTTTTTATTTTTATATAAATATACTTGATAAGTAGATTATAAAATAAAAAAAGTAAAAAAATAACCATTGGCACAAAATTATTATATAATACTAGGCTTTTTAGTGGCAATTTTTGTTACAGTCTTTGCATTTAAAAGTACAAAAGGAATGTTTTCTGCTAAGTTTTTTTGATAAAATAAAAATAAAAATTATAAAAGATAATGCTAAAATACTAAGTAAAATTTTAGATAATATTCCACCTATTGCTATTTGATAAATGAAAAAACATATAGTGTAAGCAACAAAAAATTGTAAAAGACAAGTAATAACTGTCCATTTCAAGCCAATTTCTTTATGTAAAACTGCAATAGTTGAAATACATGGCATATAAAGCAAACTAAAAATTAGCATTATAACTGCTGTTAGTGGAGTAAAAGATATTACAAAACCGCTTGTAATAAAACTAAGACCAAGTTGTGCATCAAAATTAGTTGAATTTGGAACTTTATTAATTATAGACATTGTTCCAACAACCATTTCTTTTGCCATAATGCCTACTATTAGACTTACAACTATTCCCCAATTTCCAAGACCGATTGGTCGAAAAAATATAGCGAGTTCTTCGCCAATTACTTCCAGCATACTACGCCCCGAACTCATAGTCGGAATATACTCAAATTTAAAAGTAAAATTTTGAAAAATCCAAACTATTACGCTAAAAGATAGTAAAATTGTTGATACTTTTACTACAAACGATTTAATATTCTGAGCAATAATTCTTAAAATTTGCTTAAAACTTGGTACTCTATATGGTGGAAATTCAAGAATAAAAGAGCGTTCTTTACTTTTTAATATTTTTTTACTTAGAATATTTGAGATAAGAAGCCCTACAATTACTCCAAGAATATATAAGAGTATAATAATAAGAATATTACCTTTACCAAAAAATGCCCCACCGATTACTGCGTATATTGGTAGTTTTGCACTACAACTCATATAAGGGCTTATCATTGCTGTTTTTATTTTTGTGTTTTTATCTTCAATGTTTCTAGAAGTTAAAACGGCACTTGTCGTACATCCAAAACTCATAAGAATAGTAAATATGCTTTTTCCACTTAGACCAAATTTATAAAACAGGTCTTCGAATAGAAATGCAAGTCTTGACATATATCCACTATCTTCAAGTAAAGACAGAAATAGGAATAAGAGTACAATTTGCGGTATAAAACTAAGTAATCCCCCAACGCCAGAGATTATGCCAGATACAAATAATCCAATTATCCAACTTGGAGCATTGATTTTAAGTAACACTTGAGTTACTGGTTCTCCAATTAACTTATCAATTAAAAATTTTAAACATTCTGATAAATATGCTCCAACTGATGAAAAAGTTATATAAAAAATTGTAAATAAAATCACAAAAAATATTGGGATAGCAAGAAATTTATTTAAAAATATTTTATCTATTTTAAATTTTCCATATACAAAGTCTTTTTTCTTCTTTGTTATTTTATTAATTAGTTCGTCAATATACGAATATCTTAAACTGGCAATCAATGATAAGTAATCTTTATGATTTACAATTCTATTAATCTTTTTTTCCTGTTCTGGTGTTAAATACAAGCGTCCTTTTATGTTTTCGTCTTTTTCAAGCAACTTTATAGCAATAAATTCTTTTGGAGTTTTTAGGCAATTTATTTGTTCGTTTGTGAGAACACTTGATATTTCATGTATTGGAAGTTTAGTGTAGTAATTTGGAGAATAATTAAAAGAAAGACTATTACTTATAACTTTTTTTGCCACTTTTTCTTTTATATTTTTGTCATTTACTATAACTTCACACTCTAACATTTTTGATAGTGTGTCATAATCGTATACTACTCCCCTTGACCTTACTTCTCTATCAAAATTAATAAGTAAAATGGGGTGTTTCCCCATTTCAAGTAATTGGAGTGTAAGATAAAGGTTTCGAGCAAGCAAGTTTGCATCACATATATTTATAATTTGAGTATTATTAGATAAAAGATAATCAATACTTACCTGTTCTTCAAACGAAAAACTAGTTAGAGAATACAATCCTGGTAAATCAACTATATCGTATATATTATTTTCATATTTAAACGCTTTTTCTTTTTTATCTACTGTTACGCCATGCCAATTACCTGTATGTTCAAAACTTTTTGTTAAGTTATTATAAAGGGTTGTTTTCCCTACATTTGGGTTACCAATAAGAGCAATTTTATTATTCATATTTTTTCACCAATACATTTGCCACTTCTTTTCTTTTAAGTGCCAAAATAAAATTTCTTATCTGAATTAAATAGACTCCTTTTAATGCCGACCTTTTTACAATCATTACATCACAATCAACAAATCCAAGGTCTAACATTCTTCTTTTTATTTTTTCACTACCGCCTATATCAACAACTCTATATTTTTTATTTTCTATTCCTTTATCCAAACTAAAAAAGTTGTCCATATTTTATAAATATGAACAACTAAAAAAATTTATCTCTTAAATTTTAAACTTAATAATGAATATTTGATAGATTAATAAATAATCATATATGTATTAAACAATGTTTAATAAAAAACTAAATAAATTAAAATAATATAAGTAAATTATAAAAAGGATTCATGTTAAGGTAAATGCTTTAAAAAAACAACAAGAACTCTGCAATACTAGTGAAATTCCATTTTGTAATATTTAATCAATATTAGAGTAAAGCAATTATACTTTTTAACATTAAATTTATTGCATAGAATTAAGAAAGTTTATAAAGGTCGTAATATCCTTAAACTTTCTATAAACCGCTGCGAAACGAACATAGGCTATTTCGTCTAATTTTTTAAGTCTTTCCATTACCATCTCGCCAATATCAGCACTTTTAATTTCTTGGTCAAGAGAATTGCTAATTTGCTTTTCAATGTCGCTAACTAGTTCGTCAATCTGGCTTAATGATACTGGCCTTTTTTCACAAGCCTTAATAATTCCCCTTTTTATTTTTTGTGCGTCAAAAATCTGCCTTGAACCATCATTTTTTATGACTAGTACCGGTGTGCTTTCCACCATTTCATATGTTGTAAAACGCTTGCCACATTTGAGACATTCACGCCTTCTTCTAATTGAATTATTGTCTTCTGACGACCTAGAATCTACTACTTTACTATCTTCGTAACCACAATATATACATTTCATTTTACTATTTTCCTTTTGTTAATTACAATATAACAAAAATTAAATAATATAACAACTTATTTTTTCTCATTTTCAACTACTTCTTCATCTTTTAATCCTGCGTCAAAAACTCTTACCTGTTTTCCTTTTTTCTTTTTTGTTGGCGCTTCAACGACTTCAACTAAAATTACATCTTCTCCAATTTTGCAGATATTGTTAAAAGGTATAAAAATCTCTTGTGGTGGTTTAAAAAAATTAAAAAATGATCTACAACCTGGTACCATAAAGCCAAGAACGCAATTTCTTGTTAAGTCTATAATTATGTCGTTAATATGCCCTAGTACTCGCCCACTTAAAACATTAATTACTTCTTTATCTCTTAGTTCTGTAAAAGATGTTTCCATAGTATAATCCTTTTTAAAAGACTTATTGCATATAAAAAAGTTTGTATTATTTTATCGGTTTGAAATGATATGAAATTAAATGAAAAAAAGTTTTTTTAATAAAAAAAATCTTTATCAAAATAATACCTGCAGAAAGACTGTTTTTACATATTTATGCATAAAGCCAACAAAATAATACAAAAAATTACATTTTTTTAAAATTAAATATTAAATTTATGAATAATAACTTTTTTATTGGGGCACTCTATTTTTAGACACTTTATAGGTAGGTTTTTTAGTGATGTCTAGTAGAGTTGATATTTGCGGGATAAATACTTCTGAACTCCCAAAACTAAAAGCGCAGGAAATTGCAGAACTAATGAAAAAATTAAAAAAAGGAGACGAAAATGCTCGTCAACTTTTTTTATTTTCCAATATGAGACTTGTGTTAAGCGTTGTAAAAAGGTTTCATACAAATAAAAATAGTATTGATGATATCTTTCAAGTTGGATTTGTTGGACTAATTAAAGCCATGGACAACTTCGATGAAAGTTTTAATGTTAAATTTTCAACCTATGCCGTTCCCATGATTATTGGAGAAATTAGAAGATTTTTAAGGGATAATTCGAGCATCCGAGTTAGTCGTAGTTTAAGAGATATTGCTTATAAAGCACTACAAGCCAGAGATAAACTTTCAAAAAACAATCCAAATGAACCAAGTTTGGAAGACATTGCAAAAGAAGCAGGTTTATCAATGCGAGAAGTTTTAAGTGCACTTGACGCAATTTCTGAGCCTATTTCTTTATATGAACCAATTTATAATGATAGCGACGAAGCCGTAATGGTCATGGACCAATTAAAAGATAGTGTGAATAGTAGTGAAAGGTTTATTGAACATGTAGCATTAAAAGATGCTCTAAACAACCTAAATTCTCGTGAAAAAGAAATACTATGGTTAAGGTATTTTATTGGGAAAACCCAAGTTGAAATAAGTACAGAAGTGGGCATTTCGCAAGCACAAGTAAGTAGACTTGAAAAAAATGCACTAAAAGAGATTAAGAAAAATTTTAGTTAGCATTTGACTTAATTAAATCTTTTTTTAATCTATTTAGAATTTTCTTTTCTATCCTAGAAATATAACTTTGGGAAATACCCAACATGTCTGCGACTTCTTTTTGGGTGTTTTCTTCATCTCCATTTAAGCCAAATCTTAATTCCATTATTTTTTGTTCTCTTGCGTTTAATTTCCTTATTGCATTCCAAAGTAATTTATTTTCACTGTTTTTTTCAAGTTCAGCACTTGCTCCTTCACTATCACTTTCTAAAATATCCGCAAGAAGCAATTCATTTCCATCCTTGTCATAATTTAATGGTTCGTCAAGACTAACTTCAAAATTCTGTTTACTTCTTTTTCTAATAAACATCAATATCTCATTTTCAATACACCTTGAGGCATAAGTGGCAAGTTTTATATTTTTTTCAACATTAAAGGATTGTACCGCTTTTATAAGTCCTATTGCTCCAACTGAAATTAAATCGTCAAGGTCTGCCCCAGTATTTTCAAACTTTTTTGCAATGTATACAACAAGTCTTAAATTATGTTCAATCAATTCATTACGAGCAGACTCATCATGCCTTCTTAGTCTTTCAAGCAATTTTTCTTCTTCTTCATTACTAAGTGCTTGTGGTAAAACTTCACGACCACTTATGTAGGCAATGAGTTTTTCTTGTATTTTAAAAAAGTCAATGTTAAATAATTTTTTAAAAAATTTTTTAATTTTATCAATTAAATTCATTCTATTCTCCTTTTTACCTTTAATTAAACTAATTTTTTGTGCCAGCATATTGTTTAATTTGTAATAAAGCACATTTTATTTTTTTAATATTACTTAGAAAATTTTTGTTTAAATTTAACAATTAACACCAAAAAATAAAAAATATTTAATAAGTTATGCAAAAAAGCAAAATAAATTTTTATAAAAATTTTTTAATTTTGATTTAATTTTTAGTTCGTCATAATGCAAGTGGGCTAAGTAGTGCATCGCAATCATTACTTTTAAAACATTTTGTTCCAATGCCAAGTAAGACATGAATTTCCTTTTTTTCTTCTCCTTTTTCATATGTCATAACTTTATCAATATTACAAACAAACATTTTTGACACTCCACCCACTGTTGAAAAAGAAATATATTTACCCTTTATTTTCTTATCCAGTTTCTTTTGTAGATAGTCCATAACAGATACTTTATTATCAAATAATTTTGAAAAAGTACTATAATTTATGACCAAAATTGAAAGCCCTGTTTCATCGTCTTGTAGTAAATTACCACTATCAAGATATGCTTTAATATCAAGTGTTTTCTCTCCATTAGTTAAAAGTAAGTTATAGTAGAATTTATTTAATTTTCTTTTTATGTAAAACTGCTTTATCACTCCTTTTAAAATAAAATAGAATAAAAGAATTATACCTGCTGACATTAGTCCATTAATTGAAACATTAAATAAATATTCCATAGCGATTATAAGTCCGCCCATTAAAAATGTAGATGAAATAAAAACAATAAAAAGTAAAAGAAACTTTTTAAAAACAAATTTATCTATAATAATAAGTGCCATTACAAGTCCGGAAAGTAGTTTTATTATAATTTCAAAAAAAGCATTTAGTTTAAAAAAAGTGATTAATATAGCAAATAATGTGCCAATAATGGAAGCAAGTATTTTTTTCCAAAACTTAGATTTCTGCAAAACTGCTTTTTCAGATATTGAAAGAAGAGTGTAATTAATAACAATATTTTGAATAATGGCATCTTCAATATAAATTTCCATATAATGATTTTACTATTAGTGAATAAAATTTAAAATTATATTGCGTGTCAAAAAATGACTCCATTTATACTTTGGAGTCATTTATTTTGTTTTTATAAAACAAATATTAAAATTAAATTTTTAGTTGGATAAAAATATAAATATAAATTTTAATTAAATTAGTAAGGATAAACTTTTGTTTAAAATATAAAACATGTTTTATTAAATTTACTAAAATAAACTTTATTTAATACAAATGTATATTTATTAAAAATGCAATAATAAACCAATGTTAAACTAAAATAAATTATCTATTTCTTCTTAACTTGTCTAAAAAAGCAGGAATAGTTGAATTTCTCTCGTCAATTTTTATTCTTGAAGTTGGAATACTTTGTTGTTTTGGTTCTTCTTCTGCTGGCTCTTCTTTATCATCATGATTTACAAAATCGTCAAAATTCATTCTTGGGATATTAAACTCACTTTCTTCTTGCTCATCATTATTTACTTGTTGGGCTTGTGGTTGTTTTTGATTAAACCCAGTTGCAATTACTGTGATTTCAACTTCTTCGCTCAACGCTTCATCAACGCCAGCACCAAAAATTATGTTGCAATTTGGGTCTACTACTTCTCTAACAAGTTCTGCTGCTTCGTTTACTTCGTCAAGGGGCAAGTCAAGACCACCTTTAACATTGAGTAAAATTCCAGTAGCACCTTCTATATTTGTTTCAAGAAGTGGGCTTTGAACGGCTTGACGAACGGCATCAATAGTCTTTGTTTCTCCTTTTCCCCTACCTATTCCCATATGGGCAAGCCCTTTATCTTTCATAATAGTTTTTACATCAGCAAAGTCAAGATTTATCAAACTTGGAGTAACAATTAAATCTGAAATGCCTTGAATACCTTGTCTTAAAACATCGTCAGCACATCTAAATGCTTCAACTATTGGGGTCCCTTTTGGTACAATTTTTAGTAATTTATCATTTGGAATAATGACAAGAGTATCAACAAATTTTTTAAGATTAGCAATACCCTTTTCTGCGTTCTCCATTCTTTTTTTGCCTTCAAAATTAAAAGGCTTTGTTACGACAGCGATTGTAAGAATATCAAGTTCCTTTGCAATTTGAGCAACAACAGGTGCAGCACCTGTCCCTGTTCCGCCACCCATACCAGCAGTAATAAATACAAGGTCGCAACCTTTTAGCATTTCGTTAATTACAGCTTTACTTTCTTCTGCTGCCTTTTGGCCTATTTCTGGGTCTGCCCCTGCACCAAGTCCACGAGTGAGTTTTTCGCCAATTTGTATTCTGTGAGTCGCTTTTGACATTAAAAGTGCCTGCTTGTCTGTATTTATTGCGACAAACTCTGCACTTGTTACATTTGCAGCAACCATTCTATTTACTGCGTTATTTCCGCCACCGCCAATACCAACAACTTTGATATTTGCTACATGACTAATACTATTTGCATTATACATTTTTTATCCCCCTAAAATTTTAATTTTATAATTAGTTTGTTTTAAAAACTAGCACACTTAATTAGTTATTATTTATTGCAAAATTTAATACTGCCATACACGATGAATAATTTGTTTTCATAGTTATATTATACGGAAGTGATATCACTTCAACATTTTTCCCTAGCAATTTTGATAGAACATCTTTACCGCCCTTTATAAATGAAAGTCCGCCGCCTGTCAATTTTAGAGGTATGAAGTCTGGAAAATTGTATTGCCAAGAAGAAAAACATTTTTGAAGAACCTGAACAATCACTTCAATTCTACTTTCAACTATTGCGTTCGCAACTCGCATTGATACCGGGATTACATTTCTATCTACCATAATGTCATATGTATCATTTTCGTCTGGCTCAATGCAAAGCACGATTTTTCTAAGAAGTTGTTCAGAAGCATTAAAAGGAATTTTTAAGCACTTTGACAGGTCTGCTGCAATGTGTCCGCCGCCAAGTGAAAAACTTGTTAAATTTAAAATTCCGTTCCCCCTTGCAAGCATGACTGTTGTTGTAATGTAACCACAATCCACCATTAAAACATACTTGTCCCTTTCTTCTTCATCAAATAAATATAGTGATTGAGCGTACGCAGAAGAAACAAAGTTAAATTCATCAAGTCCAATTCTGACAAGTATCTTTGAAACAAAATTTAAAAAACTATTGTCAGCAAGTATAAAAGACAAGCAAGCAGTAATTTTGTTTTCAATCTGACCTATTGGGTCTTTGACCTTGTTACTCTCCCCTAAAACATAATAAACGCTATCCCTATTAATTACTGTGTGAGTTTTTAGGTCAATGTCTACGCTGTCAAACAACTCGTCAATATCCCGCTTTGTTATTCTTTTTTGTTTTTGAAAGGTCTTTGTAACACTCTTACACATACAAAAGCAAAATTCTGTCGGAACACCTACTGTTAAGTTTTTAATCTGCCTACCACAGATTTTTTCAGCCCCTTTTATACTTGCTAAAATTTCTTGTTCAAGATTATCAGGTGTGATAAATTCTCCATCCATAAACCCTTCATAGCTCTCTTCATATAAGCACCTAATGTTAATTGTGTTATTGACATCTCTTGAACCAATTAGCACTGTAATTTTCTGGCTTCCAAAATCTAGGATTGCAGTATCCTGATTTGCCATATAAACTCCATATAAAATTAAATTTTATATAGTTACATTATAAAGTTCTAAAAAAACCTTGTCAAACAAATTAAAGCACGAAAATTAATTTTATGCATCTAATTTTTTACTGGTTTCAACAAAATTTAACCAAATTTGACCAAATTCTATGCCAATAGCAAATTTTCTTGATATTAAAAAAGCCCACAATATTTTATTTCTTTTATTCTTTAAATATGATTTAGTTTAAATTTTGTTTGATGCTTATTTGTTTAGTTTGGATTTTACCTAATTTTTATTTGTTTATATTAATTTAAAGCATATAATTTTATATATAAGCAAGCATTTTAGTATACAACTATATAATATTTTGTGCCAAAAAACTAAATTATTAAGGCTATAATTAATTATTTATTTGTTTATTAAAGTTTGGAATTTTTAAAAGACCAAAGCCTTCTTCGTTTTTATTCCGTGATATAGGCTGGCAATTTCTAAGGAGTCTTATCTTTAATTGGTCGGGAGTTATATTTGGATATTTTAAAATTATTAAGTAGCAAATGCCTGCTATCATAGGGGTAGCGACACTTGTTCCACTCATTTTTACATAGAAAGAACCTTTTTCACTATTAAATGACGCTCCAACAATATTTACAGCAGGTGCAATAAGGTCAGGTTTAAAAAACATTCCAGCAGGCCCACGAGAAGAAAATTTTGCTATTTCAAATTTTTTATTGTCTATGTTGTCATCATCATCTCGCTTGTCGTCTAATCCGCCAACTGTTATTATTTTGCTTGAATATCCAGGGGCTTTTATTGTGTAATTTTCAGGTCCACTATTACCTGCCGCTGCGACAACGACTATCCCCATATTCCAAAGGCTTTCTGCTCCGACTACCAATGGGTCGTTTTTCCCTATTGGGTTACTCCCAAAACTCATGCACACGACTTTAATATTATATTTTTTATGATAATCACTTATCCATTGCATTGCTTCAAGTATTTTGTATGCTCCTGTTTCCCCGTTTTCTTCTAGTGCTTTTATTGAAATTATCCTGGCATTTGGAGCAATTCCTACATATTTTTTGCCACTTGCAAAACCACTTCCACAGGCAATACTTGCGACATAAGTACCATGCCCATTATCATCATAAGGCGTTTTCTTATTATTTATTAAATCAACAAATTTAACTATTCTATTTTGCGGCAGGCAAAAGTCTACATGTGGGTTAATGCCTGTATCAATTATTGCAATAGTTGCATTATTTTGATTGACTCCACCTGAATATAAATTGTCTATCTGCAATATTTTCTTTGCCACATGAATTTGAGTTGAGACTCTTGTTTGCTTTGAGATAAACCCTACTATTTTTGTCTTTGCAAATTTGATAATTTGGGCTTGATTTAACCTTATTCCTATTGCATTAATAAATGGATATTCAAAGTACTCTACATTTAATTTTTCAACTTCTTGTTTAAGTTTTTTATATTCATTTGCATAAACTATACAGTCATTTAATGACTCCTTGTTTTTGAGTTCTACGACCTTTAAGAGTTCGGGGCAAATTTTATGAAAAATGTTAATCATCTAGTTTTTTTATCAAATTGTCAAGAAAAGATTTTTGTTCACTATTTATGTATGGAGATAAACTATCAATAGTGCTTTCTAATTTTTCCTTTGACAAACTCCCTTGATTTATCTTCTTTTTAGATGATGTCAAAAACTCATTTAACAACTCGTCTTGCGAATAATTCTTATACTTTTCATATAAATCTTTTACTTCTTGCTGCGTCGAATCATCTATACTATTAATATCTTCTTGTGTTATGTTTGGATTGTCTTTGCAAACCTTTTCATTTGCAAAATCTGATAAATTTTTTTTCATTTCTACCCCCGTTAAGTCTAATTCTATTATATGAAAATTGCTATCCTTGCGTGATATAAATAAATTAAAAGAAATAAAAAACATACTTAATTATTAAAATTAAAATAACAAAAAAGTTTTTATTTTAAAAATATCTATTTACCATGTTTTATTTATTTACAAAAAAACAGAATAAAAATAGGTTTAAAATACAATTAAAGAATATACTTGTTCTATAAAAAATATTACTTAAATGATAAGAATAAATACAAGTTAAAAATTTAATTAACGAAAATGTTTATTTAAAAAACACAAATAACAAATACTACTTATTTTATCATATTATATGTATAATATATGGAAAATAAAGAAAACTATCAAGAAAGTATAAACCAAGTATATATGTCATATCCAGACACAATGCTTGATGAAAAAAAGCATAATAGACCTTATAGTAATAATTTTAACTACAATCAAAATATAAATAATTTTAATAATGTAAATAATTTAACGAGTCAAAATGTTTTTAATAAAGACGAAAATCAAGCGGCAAATAATATGACGAATAACACGCAAATTAGCAATAATATGCTTGGTAATCTTTTTAATTTAATGCAAAATGCAAACAATTTAGATACAGGAAATTTATTATCACTTGCCACAAAATTAGCCCAAAATAATGGGCAAAATGGTGCCAATTTAATTTCAACGCTTTTAAATAAACAAGGAAATTCAGGTAGTAAAAATGTTGATAACAAGTTGTCAAAGATAAAAAACTTTAAAAAAATAAAAGATATTGAGTGATTTTTCAATATCTTTTTTGTTATGAATGCAATTAATTTAATATTTTTAAAAAAGAGTTGACCTATAAAGTTTCAAACTAATTAAAAAAGAGTTTTACCGCTAAATGTAGAACTCTTTTTCTCCTTTACTATGTTAGTTTCAAAATGATTTAACCTTAACATAAAAACTATTAAAAACATTAAGGATAAAAATTATAGTTTAGCCTGTTGTTTTTGATACTAATTAAAAAAGGAGTTTAACTTAAAAAGTATAATTCCTTTTTTATTTTGCTAGTTTCAAAATCTATTAACATTAGTCTGTTGTTTTTGAAACTAATATAAAAGAAAAAACAGTGATATAATTTTTACCACTATTTTTTGCTAGTTTAAAAAAGTTTTAACCTTACTTTGTTTTT
This sequence comes from uncultured Clostridia bacterium, assembly GCA_944383405.1. Taxonomy (GTDB): domain Bacteria; phylum Bacillota; class Clostridia; order Christensenellales; family UBA1242; genus UBA7862. The sequence continues at coordinate 11,226 of CALWPL010000004.1, read as the reverse complement.
TAATTTTCAAATTAAATTTCCTTAAAAGAGTTTATTATATCATTAATAATCATTAAGTTTTTAAAGACTATGGCATGCTCAAAAAGTTTTAAGTTAAGACCGGTTAATTTTTTTACTTTATCTAACCTGTAATTTAATGTATTTCTATGCATAAAAGTTTTTGTACTTGTAACACTTGTATTTAGGTTATTTTCAAAGAAGGCGTGAATAGTGTCCATAAGTTCCTTATCTTTTAAAATCATTTGAATATTTGCATGGTCTATTACCTGCTTATATGACTCGTAATTTTTTTCAGAAAAACAATTAATAAGGTTTTCTGGCGAGAACATTTTTAAGATTTTACTTTCAATAGTGTCGTTTTCGTCAAATGACAAATTACAAACAATTAGTTTTTTTCTACCCATTTCTAAATACCCTTCTTTTATTCTTCTATTTTTTCAATACCACCATATTTTAAGTGGACAATGTGAGATGAAACGCTTCTTGCCAAACTCTCACTACTTGTTGCGAGCACTACCAAAATATTTGGTTTAAAGAAATATTTTTTAAACAGTCTCATTAATTCCTTAACTTCGCTACTAGATATTTCTTCAAAAATATTATCAATTAAAACAATTTCAAGTTTTCTAAAACTTAAACGAGCAATTGAAACAAGGTATCTTTGGTATAAAGACAATTTTTCAATTTTTGTGTCTCTTATACTTTCTAGCCTAAAATCAATTATTGCCTTATTTATTTTTTCTTCAATCTCACTCTTGTCGGTTTTCCTAATATCGAGCACATATTTTAAATTTTCGTACACTGTTTTCTTTTCAAAAAAAACTGTTTTATATGGTATATAACCCATTGATACATCAATTGAAAAATCAATCTTTTCAAGTGGGATATTCTTTATATACACTTCGCCCTTGTCCGGATGTTCAAGTCCTGCCAAAATTCGCATAATACAAGTTTTACCACTATCTTTTTGACCAAGCAAAACGAGTACTTCCCCTTTCTTTGCCTCAAAAGTGATATTTGACAGAGCATAATATTCCCTTGTATATCTTTTAAAAACGCTTACTAATGATATCATACATTTATATTATACATTATTTTTTTTATTTTCAAAATAATTTGAGCAACTTTAACAAAAAAATTTTATTTTGGAAATAATTACTAATAAGTTTTTTATTATTAAAATTAATTGAATAATTTTAAAAAATAATTTTTTTTAATAAAATTACACGATAAATTTAAAAAGTGATAAAAAAATTACTAAAATTAAATGACTAATAAAAATATTTATGTTACACTTTTTATTAGAGTTTTAAATTTTAAGGAGTTATTATAAATATGGATTTATTTGATAAATGTAAAGACTTTAAGATTGTTGATGAACTTATAAAAGAAGACATATATCCCTATTTTCATGCACTTGAAACTAAGCAAGATACAGAAGTTGTCATGGAAGGAATAAACGAGATTATGCTTGGTTCAAATAACTATTTAGGTTTAACTAGCAACAAGGAAGTTATTGATGCGGGCAAAAAGGCTCTTGATGAGTTTGGGTCTGGGTGCTCGGGGTCTAGATTTTTAAATGGTACAACTAAACTCCATTTGGCACTTGAAAAAGAACTTGCTGAATTTTTGCATAAGGAAGATTGTGTTACTTTTAGTACTGGATTCCAAACAAATCTTGGTATTATTAGTTCTATTGTTGGAAGAAATGACTACATAATTGGAGACAAGGAAAATCATGCAAGCATTTATGATGGGTGCAAACTTAGTTATACAAAAAAACTCCTTAGATATAATCATAGTGATATGGACGACCTTGAAAGGCAACTTAAATCTATTCCCCTTGATAGTGGAAAACTAATTATAACCGATGGGGTTTTTAGCATGGGCGGAGATATTTGCAAACTCCCTGATATTGTTAGGCTTGCAAAAAAATACAACGCAAGGGTTATGGTTGATGACGCTCACGCTCTTGGAGTTATAGGAGTAAATGGTCGTGGGACTGCCTCTCACTTTGGACTTGAAGATGAAGTTGATATTATAATGGGCACTTTTTCAAAGTCTCTCGCTTCTATTGGCGGGTATATGGTAGCAAGTAAGAGTGTTTGCAATTATGTAAAACACAATTCAAGACCTTATGTTTTTTGTGCGTCAATTACACCTGCAAGCGTTGAATGTGCGAGAGCCTCTCTTAGAATTATTAAGCGTGAGCCAGAGCGAATTAAAAGACTTAAAGATATTGCCGACCTTGCAAGAAAAAGACTTAAAGAAAAAGGAGTTGATATTAGAGATTCAGAAGCACCTATTATTCCAATTAACACTTATGATAATGAAACGACTTTTATTGCTTGCAAAAAGTTATTTGAAAATGGTGTGTATGTAAATCCCGTTGTCTCCCCTGCTGTTCCTGTTGGGCAAAGCATTATTAGAACAAGTTATATGGCAACATTAACTGACGAACAAATTGAAAGAGCAACTGATATTATTGCAAAAGTTATGGAAGAACTTAACTTACTTAAAAAGTAAAGTTTAATATTTAAAAAAGGCATTTTATATTTAATAAATGTCTTTTTTTTTCTACATTATTTTTATTTTATTTTTGTATTCAAAAAAATAAAACTATACAAAAGCCATTTTAATCATACAAGCGTATTAAGGAATAAAAAAACTAAAATAGGACTGCTCAAAAGTTTTTATAATTATTTTAAAAAATAAACTATTGAAATTTTTTAAAAATATATTTTTTTGAAATAAAAAAACAACACCTTAAAAGTTAAGTTAAAGTGTTGTTTTTAAAACTATTTATAATTAAATTTTAGTATATTGCTTCAATCAAGCCTAGGTTGCCGTCATTTCTTTTGTACAAAACATTAACTCTATTTGTTTCTCTATTTAAAAAGATATAGAAATTATTGTCGATAGTTTCTAGGAATACTTCTGCGTCTTCAACTGAAATTGGCTCCAACTCAAAAGACTTCTTCCTAACAACTTCTGGCTTTTCAAAAATAGGTGTTTCATCAAAGAATAAGTAGTCTTTATTAAGAGAGTCTTTTTTAAGCCTAGTGAAAAACTTATCGCCATACTTTATGATTTGTCTTTCAACCTTTGGAAGTGCAAGATCAATATTTTCATACATATTGTCGCCTGTTACTTCTGCTCTATAAAAAAGTCCCCTGCTCCTGACAGTAAGTTCAAGTTTGCTAGCAAGCCCTTCCATTTTGCAATTTACTTTTGCAACTGCGTCATCATTAAAGTACTTGTCTAGTTTACTTACCTTCTTTTCTATGATGTCTTTTAATTTTTCTGAAACATTATAGTTTTTTGAATTAATTTCTATTTTCATTTTCTTCTCCTTCTTTTGTCATTTTAGCAAAAGTTTTATTTAATCTCAAATGTTTTTGCCTATTTTCCTGTTTGAAATTTTAATTTGTCGTTTTGCACGCTGACAACTATATTATTATTTTTAATTTCGCCAGATAAAAGAGCGTCTGTTAAATTGTCTTCTATCTCTGTTTGTATAAGTCTTTTTAGTGGTCTTGCACCGTATTCTGCTGAATAGCCTTTTTCAACAAGGTATTTTAGAGCACCTTCAGTAAATTTTAGATTAATATTTCTATCTTTAAGTCTCTTATTTAGGTTATTAAGCATAATTTTTGCAATATTTGTTAAATCGGTTTCAGTTAGACTATGGAAAACTGTTATAACATCAATTCTGTTTAAGAACTCTGGTTTAAATTTTTTCCTAACACTATTTAAGATAATTTCTTTCATTTGTTCATAGTCTGGGTTATCTGTTGTAAAGCCAAGATTATTAAAGCCAAGTTGTGAAGTATGTGAATTTATTTCACTGACACCACAGTTACTTGTCATAATAATGATTGTATTTTTAAAGTTGACAGTTCTTCCGTGGCTATCTGTTAATCTTCCGTCGTCAAGCACTTGAAGAAGAATATTAAATACATCTGGGTGGGCTTTTTCTATTTCGTCAAATAAAACGACAGAATATGGTTTTCTTCTTACAAGTTCTGTTAGTTGACCGCCGTCATCATGTCCGACATATCCAGGAGGGGCACCAATGAGTTTTGAGACAGAATAACTCTCCATATACTCGCTCATGTCAATTCTTATTATATTATTTTCATTATCAAACATTGCTTCTGCTAGTGCCTTACAAAGTTCTGTTTTACCAACACCTGTTTGACCTAAGAACAAGAATGAACCTATTGGTCTCTTGCTGTCTTGCAAGCCTACCCTTGACCTTCTTATTGCTCGGCAGACTGCACTGACCGCTTCATCCTGACCAATAACTCTTTTGTGAATTGTTTCTTCAAGTTTGAGTAGTTTTTCTTTTTCGCTTTCAGTAATTTTGCTAACTGGGATTCCTGTCCAGCGAGAGACTACTTCTGCGATGTCTTTTTCGGTTATTCGTGGTTCAGTTTTTGGCTTTGACAAGTTGTATTTGTCCTGCTCCGCTTTGAGTTCTGCATAGGTCGAATTTAGGTCATTTGCAAGTTTTGTTGACTTTTCATAGTTGTGTTGAACGAGTGCTTCTTGGTAGTTTCTATGGATTTCTTTAAACTTGTCTTCAAGTTCTTGCAAACTCTTTGGCTGAATCGTGCCGCTTACACGAACTCTACTGCTTGCCTCATCTATTAAGTCTATTGCCTTATCAGGTAGGCTTCTATCCATAATATACCTATCTGAAAGTTTTGCGGCGGCGACTATCGCTTCGTCTGTTATTTGAATTTTATGGAAGGCTTCGTAACTGTCCTTTAAGCCTCTTAAAATTAGTATTGTTTCGTCAATGCTTGGTGGATTGACCATAATAGGCTGAAATCTTCTTTCTAGTGCCTTGTCCTTTTCGATAAACTTTCTATACTCGTCTGTTGTTGTAGCACCAATGGTTTGTAGTTCGCCACGAGCAAGATATGGTTTTAGCATATCAGAAGGGTTTATATCTCCCTTTTCACTGCCTGCCATTGCGAGTGTATGAATTTCGTCAATGAAAACTATTATATTTCTGTCCTTTATAATTGTTTCTATTGCGTCCTTTAATCTTTGCTCCAATTCTCCTCTAAATTTTGTTCCTGCCATGAGAGAACCCATGTCTAGTGCAAAAATTGTTTTATTTGTAAGTTCTTGTGGTACTCTACCCTTAACTATTGCCTGTGCGAGTCCTTCAACGACTGCTGTTTTACCAACACCTGCTTCGCCGATTAAAATTGGGTTGTTTTTTGTTTTTCGACATAAAATTTCAATAATTCTTTCAATTTCTTTATCTCGCCCAATAATTGGGTCCATTTTGCCTTGTCTTGCTTTTAAAGTTACATCATAGCCAAATTCGAGTAAACTTTCAGGAAGTGGGCTCTTTTCGCCATTTGAGTTGTCGTCCATCCGTTTGTAGTTTTTGTCAATGCTCTCAATATCAGCGTTTTTAAGTTCGTCGTATATTCTTTCCCTTAAATTTAGGGTGTCAACATTGAAGTATGAACTAAGAAGTTTATATGCAAAACAATCTTCGTTGTACAAAATCCCTATCAAAAAGTGCTCAACACTCAAAAAATTGTGCCCTAGTTTATAAGCAATATTAGAAGCGGTAACTAAAATGTTTTTGCTTCTTGGTGTAAGTTCAAGTTTATCTGGTCCTAGATTTGGGTTATAGCCCGGTTGAGTTAATTTTTCAACTAATTTTTCCTTTGTTACATTAAGGTCTTTTAACATTCGACAGGCAAGTGATGAAGAAACTGATAAAATTCCGTACAAAAGGTGCTCAGAGTCAATTTGATTGCCTTTCAATTTCTTTGTAATCTCGCCCGCATAATTAAGCATTCTTTGTGCACTATCTGAAAATTTTATAAAATTATTCATTCTCTTTCTCCTTTAATATATTTACAAATACGCTTTTCAAAATATTAGCCCTTAGACTGTCTTCTAGTTTTATTGGGTTGCTTAGTGCCTTGTCCGTTATTGCATAGCAAATTGTTCGTGCTTGCGTGCTTGTTAAAAAGTTCTTACTCACTAAGTCTTCTAGCATATATTTTGCGTCTTTAAAACTTATGGTTTTTTCCATATTTTCAATTAGTTTGTATATATAATTATTGTCAAAATTCTTAATTTTAACTAGCCTTATATATCCGCCACCACCACGCTGACTTTGAATTATAAAGCCACGGTTTAAATTAAATCGTGTCGTTAAAACATAGTTTATTTGGCTTGGCGAACACTTAAAATAGTCCGCTAGGTCATTTCTTGATAAATTTACATCACTGTCATTCCCTAGTGTTGACAATATAAAGTTCTCTATTATATCACTTATTGTTGCCATAAAATTCTCCTTTTAAAAAAGTTTGACTTTCTTTGACCTTTAATATCTTATTACACTTTTTTATTGTTGTCAACTTTTTTTTATAATTTTTTTGTTGTTTTATCGTATTTATAAAAAATAAATGTTTTGTATTATTTATAAAGTACATAAAAAAGAGAAAACTATAAAAGTTTTGTTTTCCCTTTTATTCGTTATAGATTTTTTCATTATAATTAAACACTTTATAATAAAACTAAATTAACTAATACTATAAAAGAATATTTACTATAAGTTACATTTAATATAAAGTATATAACTATAAAATACAATTATTAAACATATATAATATACAATATATAATATAAATAACATATAAAATATACAATTTAATTTAATAATTTTATTAGTAGTTACCTTTTTAGTAGTTACCTTTGTCATTTTTTTTATCAATACTAAACTTTTTATTTAATTTTAAATATTTCTTTTTTAAAGGTTTACATGAAAGGTTTATCCTAAGGCTATTTAGAATTGTAAGAAGAGTTACGCCTACATCTCCAAAAATTGCAAACCACATATTAGTTATTCCAAGCATTGACAAAACTAGAATTGCAACTTTAATAAAGAGAGTAAACACAACATTTTGCTTCACAATATTATTTGTTGATTTTGCGATTTTCTTTGCTTGGAGTATTCCATTTAGATTATCATGCATTAAAACAATATCTGACGCTTCAATTGCTATATCACTACCTACTCCACCCATTGATATGCCTATGTCTGCCCTTGTTAAAACTGGGGCATCATTTATTCCGTCTCCAATAAAGCATAAAACATCTTTTTTGTTTTTATCTTTTAATTTAGTTTCTACAATTTCTACTTTGTCTTGTGGCAAAAGGTTTGCATAGTATTCGCTAACTCCAACTTCAAGAGCGACACTCTTTGCTACAACTTCGTTATCTCCTGATAGCATACATGTTTTGCAGTGGCTATTATTTAAAGTTGATATAACACTACTACTTTCTTTTTTTAACTCGTCAGACAAAACTATACAACCTAAGTATTTATCATTTTTGGCAACATATACAACTGTACCTTCCTGTGCGTCAAAATCTATATTTTGTTTTTTCATTAGTTTACTATTGCCACATAAAATAGTACTATTAGAACTAGTGGCTATTACTCCGAAACCTGAAATATTTGTTAGTGTGTAGTGAGTAATAGATTGCTTTAAATTTAGATTTTTTGATATATAATCTTTTATTGACATTGCAATTGGATGATTTGAAAATTCTTCTGCAATATAGGCATTTTGTAAAATTTCTTGTGAGTTCTTACTTGGAATAATTTTTGAAACAACGAGATTTCCCTTTGTTAATGTTCCTGTTTTATCAAAAATAAAGTAATTTGCGTTATTCATTTGCTCTAAGTATTTTGAATTTTTAATTAGTATTCCGCACTTTGACGCTTTCCCAATTCCTATAAAGAAAGATAATGGAACAGATATTACAAGTGCACACGGACAGGACACGACAAGAAAACTTAGCCCACGATATATCCATGTATTTGCGTCTTTTGTAATTATACTTGGAACAATCATAAGAATTAGTGCTAAAATAACGACAAGTGGCGTATATATGCGAGCAAATTTTGTAATAAAGGTTTCACTCTTTGACTTTTTATCTGTTGCTGTTTCCATGAGTTTAATTACTTTTGACACTGTTGACTCGCTGTATTTTTTTGTTGCAAGCATTTCAATTTGGCTGTCTAAAACAATAGAGCCGCTTATAATTTGACTTTTAACTCCAATTTCACGGGGCAAAGACTCTCCTGTTATAGCACGAGTATCAATAGTGCTACTTCCCCCTATCACTTCTCCGTCAACTGCTACTTTTTCGCCTGGGTTTACTACTAAAATGTCTCCTACTTTAATGTCTTCAATAGATATTTTAGTAATTTTATCCCCTTCTTTTTTTAAGGCATATTCTGCTTTAAGTTCAAGTAGCCCTTTGATTGATTTTTTTGACCTGTCAACTGCATAGTCTTGAAACCACTCCCCAACTTGATATAAAATCATAACCATACACGCTTCGTCAAATCCTTCAATTTTAAGTCCATTGATACCCCTATATATTGCTAGCCCAAAAGCCCCAAAGGTCGCTATTGTCATTAGTAAAGTTTCGTCAAACATTTTACCAGTAAATAAATGCCTAAACGCCTTGAAAACTACTTTATATCCAACTATCAAATAACAAATTAAGTATAAAAAGAAAGGAAATAAAAAACTAAAATCCCCACTAAATACGCTACTTAAATTAAGTGTCTTGTCAAGTATTACAAGAATTGTAAAAACTATTATTGATAATAATATTTTAATGAGTTCCCTTTTCTGTTCTTTTTCCATTTAAAACATTTCCTTTGATTAAACATTTGAACAACTATTCAATTATTCTTTATTTAAAAAACAGGTCGCCCTGTTTTTTAAACGGTTTAAAATAACAATAATATTATATGTAAAAATTTTAAAAAAATCAACTAGAATTAATATTTTTTTTAAAAAAAATTAAAGAAATTAATTAAAATTTATATTTTTTTGAAAAATTAACAATATTTTAAAACAAATTAGACATAGTCAAACATTTATCTTTCAAGTTCATTATCTATATTTTTTATTTTATTTGTTTTTAATTTAGCATCATCTTCATTTAATTTAATTTCATTTTTATTATTATCCAGTTTATTATTTTTTAAATAGTTTAGAAAACTATTTTTTGTTGAATTATTATCCATTTTGTGAAAATCACTGATATAACTTGCATTTTCGTCTACAATTTTAAGCATTTCAGTTTTAGAGGCATCTTTTTCAATACATTTAATTATTTTTGGTAGGTCTTGTACGACTTCATTGCAAGATATTGGAGAAAATTCTTCTTTATTATTATAATTTTTTATTGAATTATCAACAGCCCGAGTTAAAGCACTTGATAGGGCAACGCTTAGTGATTTATTATTTTGCGTATATCTTTTAAAACTGTGATAAAAATCAGAATTATTATAATTTTCATCTCCCTTTATCAAGAATATTTTCTCATTATCAGATACTTTTAATAATGCTGCCTTATCAACTTCTTCCCATTTAAAATGACAATCATCGTCTTGATAATCTTTAAATGAAATACAAGTAACTTTTTCCTTTCCGTCAATTACTCCTTCTGCAACTGGAAATGAACAGATTTGGGATAGTATATTGTCTATTTCTTCTTGTGAATAGTTAAGTTCTTTCATTTTAGATTCCAAATTCTGTTCTATGTGCTTTACAGTTTCAGTTCCTTTACAAAAACTAACAATATTGACATTTCTTAAATTTCTTTGTGCTTCTTCAAGAGATAGCCTTTTGTTTTTGCTATCACTTACTAGTGGATAAAAGTACTTTTCAACAAATTTTGCTGTTTCGTCTGAGTTTTCACTTACTTTATAAAATGCCCCATTTTCTTTGCTATTTGAATAAGCCAAGCCAAGCACTTTAAATGGTGTTTTATCTATTGTCAAGCCAGAGTTTTCATTACTCGAAGTTTTTAGTCTTAGTGCTTCCATCACTTGACGCATACTCCCATTGATATTTTTTTCATTAAGCGTTAGTGCTAAAATTGTAAGAACTGATGGTCCTTCTAAAAATGGGTTTTTATCTTCATCTAGTACTTTTAAGCCATAAACATTATTTTCATCTTTTAATGTTTTTTCATATATTTTGTACATCTTTTCTCCTTAGTTTTATTTTATCACAATTAAAAAAATTTCCACTATATATTTAAACTAAAACATTTTGATATTTTAGTATAAAATGAATTTAAAATAGTTTAAAAAATTAAAAAGACATTAATTTTTAAATTTATTACTAAAATTTCCTTCATTTATATGAGACAAGCCACATTCAAGTATTTTTGTTACATGGTCGTCATCAAGAGAGTATAGTACTTCCTTTCCCTGTTTTTCGCCCCTTACAAGTTTTGCTGAGCGAAGAACTCTCAGTTGATGAGAAACAGCAGAAATTGTCATGTTTAGTATATTTGCTATGTCGCACACATAAAGGCTTTGCACACTAAGACAACTTAAAATCTTTGTTCTTGTTGCGTCGCCAAAAACCTTAAACAAATCTGCAAGGTCGTTTGATTTTTCAGTGCTTGGCATGTTTTTTCTGACTATTTCAATTTTGTCTATGTTATTATTTTTATCCATTTATCTTCCCTAATTAAATTTATATAATCAATTTAAACTAACAAAAAAATTAAGTTATATTTACACTTTTTATTAAAAAAAATACTACTCTATTTTGTAATTTTAGATTAATATTTATTTTTATATTTGTCAACTCAATATTTATTAATAAAAAGCACCCTGTATTTAGTGCTCTATTTAATAATTGGCACAAAAAAACTATATTTTATAGTTAATATTTTGCCTATAAAACATAAAATTTGTTCATGAAAAAAACACAAACTTTAATAATTTATTAATTTCTAAAATTGTTTTCGTTAAAATATAAAACAAATTAAACCTTAATTTTTAACAAGATGTTTTAAAAAACGATTTAAAAATTGAAAATTTATATATCAAGTTATATCATTTTTTTAATTTTTTCTTAGGCTCTTTTTTAGCGTCTTTTATTTTTTTTGTTTGACTAGGATTATTTTGGTTAGATTTTGTTTGACTAGATTCAGTTTGAGCAAGATTAGTTTGGTTAGATTTTGTTTGACTAGAATTAGTTCGATTAGATTTTTTTTGGCTAGATTCAGTTTTTTGAGCAGATTCAATTTGTTTAGAATTTATTATGAGTTGGCGATATTGATATGAGTATATGATAAGTTGGTAAACATCAACTGTAATGATAAGGCTACAAGGGATTGCCACAAGCGAAATAATTCCAA
>CALWPL010000003.1 GCA_944383405.1 uncultured Clostridia bacterium | reverse complement strand
TTAAATATTTTTATAACTTAAAATTCTTTTATAAGTAAAATATGTATAAAAAACTAGTGCAAAATTACAAGTTTAATCCCTTTTAATTACAAGTTTATTTTAACATTTTTCTCAGCATACTAGCAAGAAAATTTACTAAATTGTGATTAATTTATAAAAGTTTTAAAAATATTTATTAAAAATTCTAAAAAATAAAGGATTATATTTAATAAAAAAAGATAAAGTTGATTTAAACTTTATCTAATTTTAGATTAATGAATAATATTATTATTTTTTATCTTTCTTATCTTCTTTTTTATTTTTTATAACCAAGATAAAGCAAAGAGCAAGAATAACGCCGCCAACAATAACAAAATATTTCCATTCAATATATGTATCATCAACATGATTATAGTTTGATTGGCTTGCAACAACTTTTGTCCCACCATCGCCAAAGACAATACTACCTAGTAAATCAGTTCTCATAATTTTAGCCCCGTGTGCTTCTAACCTATCAAGAGCCTCTTCTGTTGGGTGTCCATACCTATTTCCTTCTCCACAACTTATAACAGCATATTCTGGCATTACAACATCTAAGAAAGCATCGCTCGTCGAAGATTTACTTCCATGGTGTCCAACCTTTAAAACATCACAATCAAAATACCCACTTGTCGTTTCATCCGAATAAGCATTAAGAAAATCTTCTTCATCATCTTCGTCTGCATCTCCAACAAATAAATATTTAACATTTTGAATATTTACCATCATAATTGGCGAATAAGCATTCCAATCCCCATTTAAATCTTCTTCAAGCGGAGTATAGAAATCAACCCTATAACCATATTCCTCATTCACGATAGGCTCTGTTGGTTTTGTATTATCATCATTAACAGCCCTTTTCCCATAAGTACGAATTAAGTCGTCAAGTGTAGGCTCATTATAAATTGCTTCAACAACGGCACTCCATGTCTTAGTATCTTTTGTTTCATAATCAGGATCTGTATCAAGATTGTGTTCTTCTTCATAAATAGAATAAACAGTTGGAATATAAACATCAATAACATCATAAGTTTCAAGCACAGCAACCGCATTCCCAACATGATCGCTATCTGTATGCGTTAAAACTAAATAATCAATAGTCTGAACTCCAACAGCATCAAGATATCTTAGAAGGTTATTTTCACTATCACTTTCCCCAGTATCAATTAGCATATTTTTACCATCTGGAAATTGAATTAAAGCACTATCTCCTTGACCAACATCAATAAAATGAACCTTATAATCACCATCTTCAATAGTTTCTTTGAACGCAAACTCAGTTTTGTTCATTTGTCTATTTATATCTTGTGAAAAGAACAAACTACAAAGAAGGGCAACCCAAACAATAAAGTAAACAACCAATTTAAAAATAAGTTTTTTTCTTCCCTTTTCTCCCTTATATTCACTCTTTGATCCTATAAGTTTTGAAATTGTACTCTTTTTTCTTGCCATATTTTCTCCTTATAAAGCCTTAATAATTTAATTTTACAAGAAAAAAAGAAAAAAATATACTATTTTTCACAATTTTATTAAAATTTTTTACCTGCCCTAGTTTCATATCTAAATAATAAAAATTAAAACACAAAAATTTTACCTAAAAACAAAGGGAAACAAATAAATCTTGTCTAATTTAAATTAATCAATTAAATAAATTTGAAGCATTTTCTACACTTATTTCGTTATTATACCTTAAAGTTTCAAAAGTAGTAAACTTTTCACTCCGCACACACTGCACCTAAAAAAACTTTATGAAATATTTCTAATTCACAAAAATTTAAGAAGCATTATTGTCAAATAAAAATTTAAATAATTACAGGTTTATTCTGAGTAGTTACTGCAAAACGCCTTTTCTGTGCCTTATTAGGTTTTTTTGAAATAATTTCAAGTATTTTTGGTATTGCATCAATAGTTGCCATATATCCTTCTGCAAACATAGCCTCTGCTTCGTCAACTTTTGTTGATTTATATTTTTTCATACTAGGCTTAATTACAAAATCAGCGTTAATATAGCCATTTATTGAATTACTTTTACTCATTATTCTAATTGTCGCACTTAAAACATCAATTATTTTAAGGGAATCTGTCCCTTCTCCCCTTGTTGAATTAACATCAATAGCAATAACATAATCACACCCAAAAAATCTAGGCACATCAGAAGGGATATTATTTTGAAGTCCGCCATCACTTAGATGCATACCCTCATACTCAACAGGAACAAAAACACCAGGAACTGCACAACTAGCCGCAATAATTTTTGGTAAATTTCCTTTTGTAAAAACAATTTCTTTTGATGTTATTAAGTCAACTGCAACTGCACAAAAAGGCATTTTTAAGTCTCTAATATCAATATCCCCTAAATTTTCTTTAACCAACTCTTGAAGCCCATCTGTCTTTGATGGCATAAAAAACTTACTTCTTCTAATGTCTTTTACTCGTAAACTTTTTGCAACGCTTATTATCTCATCAGGAGTCTTTCCCCCTGCATACATACAACCAACAAGCGCCCCAGCACTCGTTCCCGCAATTAAATCAAACTTTATCCCATTTTCATCAAATGCTTTTAACGCTCCAATATGAGCAATTCCCCTTGTTGCTCCACCACCAAGAGCAAGCCCTACCTTTACCTTCTTGTTCCTACTTGGGAGTTTACTATCTCCAACAAAAACATTCACGCTTTTATACTCCTTATTCCTTTCTATAATTATTTTATACAAAAATTCATATATTCTCAACCTTTTTGTTATAAGAAACAAAAAAACTGGGAATTTGAAGTAAACTCCAATTTTCCCAGTGCATTTTTATTATATTAACCTTCTACAACCGTTGTGTCATTATTTGTATTATTTGACTCACCACTTGCACTAACTGTTCCATCAGTTGTGGTTGCATCAGTAATTGAACTCCCATTTTCTTCTTCATCAAGCAATGCAAGTTTTCTTTCAATATCCGCAATATCTTCTTTAAGTTGTGCTTGATTTTTAACTAAATAAGTGTTTGCTCTTTCAAGAATTGGGTATCTATCTTTATTCTTCTGCATAACTTCTTCACAATGTTGAACAGAAAGTCTAAGTCCTTCAAGTAAATCTAACTCTTCTGATAATTTTTTTGCTTTTTCTTCATCAATATCAACATAATTGTTAACACCATAAAGAACTACTTTTTGTTTTGCTACTATTGCTTCTTTTCTTCTAAGTTTTTTCTTATCATTATCAAGAGTCATATTAACTCTTCTAAGTGGAACAAACTCTTTTCTATTTGCAGAAAGTTCTTTTTCATTTTCCTTTAATCTTTGCTTCAAAATTTCCAATCTGCTTTCTAATTCTTCCCTACTCTCTGTTGGCATTTTAACCATTTGAATTGTTCCAACATTTTTTTCTTCAAGAGATTTTATTGTTTCCTTATCACTTTCAATTTGCTTTTTTAATTCTTCAATCTCTCTTCGAAGTTCCTCTTCTCTTGCTTTCCCCGCCTCTAACTCTTGCTCTCTTGCTTGTTCTTCTTCAAGTCTTGCTCTCTCTTCTTCCTGTTTTGCAAGTTCTTCTTCATATTCTCTTGTTTCAAGTGTAACATCAGAAATTAAGCCTTCAATTTCTTGCCCATTATCGTCGTCTGTTTCATTTTTATTTGAAACTTCTTCCTGAACCTCATCTCTTACAACTTCATTTTGTGGTTCATCAACAATACCCGCTGCACGCCTTGCTTCTAATTCTTCTTGTTCTGCCTTCTCTAAGTCAACAGGTTGTTCTTCTTCAACAACTTCTTCTTGAACTTCTACTTTTGGTTCCTCAACCCTTTCATCTTTTACTTCTTCAACTACTTCTGGTTCTTCAAGTTGTTTAACTGGTTTGTCAAGCAACTTAGGTCTCACTATTTCCTCAGAATCTTGATTACTTACCTTATTTTTATTTCTTTTAAAGAAAATACCATTTGTTCCATCAACAATAGAAATAAATAAATCAGATAAGAACACAATAACAAATGCTGCTACTGCTATAATGCCTATTACACCTAAAACACTTAAAAAAGTATCCCAAAACATTTTTCTCACCTCTTGATAAAAATTTTCTTTCTATGTCTGAATTTTACCATACAAGCCCACATGTGTCAATATCTAAAATAAATTTGGTCAATTTATACACAAAAAAGTTGATTTTGTTAACATTTTTACCTTTATTTTTAACATTTTTAATAGTTTTACTTTCTTTGACCTTTACTTTTAAAATGTTAACATACTTTTTGTTTATTTTATTTTAACACAAAAGTAAATAAAATTCAATACCCAAAGTTATTTAATTCAAATTATATATATTTATATGTTAAAAATCATATTTAATATGCTTTAATAAGTTAAATTACTTACTTATAAAAATACGATTAAACAAATTTATATTTACTTTTAAAAAGTATTTTCAAGATAATAAAATAAATAGCAAAGATTACTATCAAACAAACTCTTTGACTTTTTGCTTTCATAATATTTTGCTAACTCGCTAGTATATTAACTGCATAATAAATAATTTAAATAAAAATAATATTATTTAATAAAATTAAAAATTCATAATTCAAAAAATTTTTTTAGATTAAATTCTGGAGTGTACTCACAGTTTGCACTTGAAATGTCTTGAACAAATCCCTTATTAAAACCCAATTTTCTAATTTCTTTCACAACCTTTTTGTATTCAATAGGCTTTATTTTTCTATTAATTTCAGGAAATTCATTTGCCTTATAAAAAGGTACATATTGACTCATAATACTAATATAAACATCAGTACCTAATTCTTTTTTTATATATTTGAAAATTTCAATACTATCTCCATAGTGCCCAGGCAATACCAAATGTCTTATAATAATACCCTTTTTCATTTGTCCATCTAAAACTAAATCATCTCCTATTATCTCTCTTGCTAATTTCAATGCTTTGATACACTTTTCAAAATAATCTGGAGCCTTTGAATACTTCATAGATAAATTTTTATCAAAATATTTAACATCAAATAAAAAGATATCAACATATCCTTTTAAACTTAAAATCACACTTTCATCTTCATATCCACTTGTATTCCAAATTACTGGAATACTTGGCTTATATATATAAAAAGCCTTTAAAATATCGCCAGTATAGTGTGTTGGAGTTACAAGATTTAAATTTGCAACACCACTTTTTTCAACTTTCTCAAAAATACCTGCAAGTTCTTTAACATTAAAATCTTTTCCAACTCCAAGATGTGATATTTGATAATTTTGGCAAAAAACACACTTTAATGAACAATGTGAAAAGAAAACAGCCCCACTACCCAAAAGTTCAGGGCAAAGGAGCGGTTCTTCAAACTTATGTCTCATCACTTTTGCAATTCTAATTTTGTTTTTTTCTTTTCCACAAAAACTAGCACTCTTACAATGTCTTGGACAATTGTTACAATAATTGTTAAGCATAAGGTCTTTCCTCGTTACTAATAAAAGCATATGCCACAGCCCCAGGTCCAACATGTGCACCAATAATTGGACCTATCAACCTTATTTCAGGCTTTATTCCATATTTTTCATTAAGCATATCTTGCAACTCATTTGCAAGTGGCTCGTTGTCTGTATGCGCAATATAAATATAAGGGAAATCTTTATTTCTAGTAAAAGAAGTATAATTGTTTACTATTGACTTCATAGCCTGCTTTAAGCCCAACTCTTTCCTACAAACTTTTAATTTGCCATCACGACCAAACTCTAAAATAGGCTTTACTTGAAACAAAGAACCAAAGTTTGCAGATGTTTTACTAATTCTCCCACCTCTTGCCAAAAACTTTAAATCATTAACAATAACAAAATGTTGAATTTTATGCTTAATGTCGTCAAGCACTGTAACTGCTTCTTCTTTTGTCATACCCTTATCTCTCATATCACAACCACATCTAAGAAGCATACCCTCTCCTATTGTTGTTGTATCACATTCAACTGCTATGTAATCAATATCTGGGAAAGACTCTTTCACAATTTCAATCGCTTGTCTTGCATTGTCTACTGTTGGGCTAAGTCCATACCCTTGCGAAAAATGCAACAAATTTTTAACCCCTTTTTGTGCAAGTTTAGTAAAAAGGTCTATATGTGCCTGTACACTTAAAATTGAGGTTTTAGCAATAACACCTTCTCTAAGTTTTTTGTAAAAATCTAGATATTGCTTTGTCTCTGTAAAATTATCAGTTTCTACTTGCAATTCATCACCATAACTCATTGTGTATTCCAAGTGTGCAATTTCAACACCAAGTTCCTCAATCTCATTTACATATAAATCACAAGTACTATCAGCACTTATTTCAAACTGTCTCATTTTAATTCTCTCCTTTTTTCCCTATACTTTTACTTTCTTCTTTTTGTAATGTAAATTCACTACTTGATGCTTTATTTTCATTCCTCTCTTCTGTAATTTTTGCACGCTTATATGCAACTAAAAGTTTTGGTCTTGTATATCTTTGAGTCATTATTGGTGGTATTTGAAGAAGAATATTTACAATCATAACAGGTAATCCAATAGTAAGTATAAACATTGATGGCATCATAAGTAACAAAAGTGGAGCAGTAAATATTGCTATAACATGCATTATTTCCCCCATACAAGTTTCAACAATAAACTTCATAAAGTAATCGCTTGTTGGGTTTTCTACAACCTTTGACTTGTCAAAATATTTTAATTTTCCACCAAGTTCAGGTATTTTATCTTTCCACACCCTTATTTTTAGTTTTTCATAAAAATTCCTTTCATTTTTTCTTTCTTTAAAATAATTATTAAACGGGTTAAATTTCTTTTCAGGAATAAATCTAATTAAAAGCGCCACTAACCCATCAATTAAAATAGATAAAAGTATGCTTAAAACCACCCATAATATAACATATAATACATTAACATCAAATCCACCCCATAACGCATTTGTAAGTGAAAGAATAAAACCAACAAAAAAAATAATGCTAAGATATAGAACCATATTAAAAGTACCTTTTTTTCTTCCTTTTGTATATTATTAAAATTGACAAAGCAATTTGTATTAACTTAGTAAAACCAAAAAATTTACAATAAAATACAAAAGTATCTTAAAAATTGTTTGAATATCAAACTTTTTTTAATTAATATAAGACTTATGTAAATACACATTCAAGTATATTTATTATTTTTCTTTTTGACAAGCATTTTTTACTATTTATTTTTATTTTAACTAAAATAATTAATTTTTATCTAATTTTATTAACAAAAATTAGAAAAATTAGTTTGATTTTCAAACTATTTTTCCATAGAATTTAAAACTAGATTCTATGCTTATTTTGTAAATTTATATCTATTTTTCGTAAAAATAAGGATAGTTATATCTTACTATCCTTATTACTAACTAATTAATCATACCACCAAATTCTATGCCCCATTAACAAAAAAACAAATAAATAATCTTTATAGTAATTTTTTATCCGTAAACTAAATAATAAAAATTTAAGCAGATAAATACTTACACTTTTAAATTATTTTTTCTTATCTTCTTTTATGGAATCTACTTTTACTTCTTTCTTTTTGTCAATTTGCTTTTCTTGCTTTTTCTCTATTTTTTTTGAAGGCTCTTTTGAAAAACCTATAACTTCTCCAAGAGACGCAACAAGGCTAGATAAATCTGCCAAATCACTTGGAATAATAAGTTTAGTACTATTCCCATTAGCAACAGCCTTTAATGCCTCGTATGATTCAAGAGTTAAATATGCCCTATCAGGTTTTGCCTCAATAATCTTAGTAATTGCTTCTGCTTTACCTTCTGCTTCCGCAATAAGAGAGGCTTTTTGTGCTTCAGCCCTCAAAATTGCTGCTTGTTTTTCACCTTCTGCTATAAGAATATTACTAGTCTTTTCACCTTCTGCGAGCAAAATTGCTTCCCTTCTCTCACGCTCTGCTCTCATTTGTTTTTCCATTGCTTCTCTAATTGCTTTTGGTGGGTCAATATTTTTTAGTTCAACACGATTAATTTTTATCCCCCATGGGTCAGTTGCATCATCAAGAATTGTTCTCATTTTTGTGTTGACCGTATCTCTACTTGTCAATGTTTCATCAAGTTCAAGTTCTCCCACAATATTTCTAAGTGTTGTTGCAGTTAAATTTTCTATTGCCGCAACAGGTCTTTCCACTCCATAAGAGTATAATTTAGGGTCTGTTATTTGATAATATACAACCGTATCAATCTGCATTGTTACATTATCTTTTGTAATAATAGGCTGTGGTGGAAAATCTGCGACCTTCTCCTTTAAACTAATTTCCGGACCCACTTTATCAAAAAAGGGCAAAATGAAATGTACTCCTGTTGTAAGAGTTCTACTATATTTACCAAGTCTTTCAACAACTCTTGCCGTTGATTGTCTAATAATTTTAATACTTAAACCTAGAACAAGAATACAAAGCACACCAATTACTAGAATAACAATAACTACTGGACTCATTTTTCTTCCTCCACATTAATATCCTTTTTTATAGTTTTTTCTTGTTTTGCCTTTTTCACAATAAGTTTATTGCCTTGAACACCTATAATTTCAACTAGGCTTCCCTCTTTTATACTATCCCCATTTTCACTCCTTGCGCTCCACTCAATTCCGTTATGTCTAATCATTCCTTCTTGGTCTTGGGAAATAGCATTAATTAACTTTACTTTACTATTAATTAATAAATCCATGTTTGTTTTTTCTTTGCCTTTGAGCAAA
Organism: uncultured Clostridia bacterium; assembly: GCA_944383405.1. GTDB lineage: Bacteria > Bacillota > Clostridia > Christensenellales > UBA1242 > UBA7862. The sequence continues at coordinate 177,970 of CALWPL010000003.1, read as the reverse complement.
AATTTAACGCAAAATCTCCTAAGCCCCAAAATACAGGCAACCGAAACTACAACAGCAACTATTATTTGCCACTCAACAGATACGCCACATAAATCCATAATAAGTGCCACGATAGAACCAAGAGACACCCAAATTGACACGAGTTCAAGTGTAAAAAATTCTACTAAAATGCTTACAACAATTATGCCAAGCCAAACATACCCTGCAACAGTCATATTTACCTTCCTTTTTTATTTTAGTTTATCATTTTTATAGAATATTTGACAACTAATTTTAACTTTTTCTTCTTTTTACTTTAAAACTTCTCATTACTTTATATGAAAATTATAATAATATAATTCAAAATAAAAATTATTTGTTAAATGTATTCTTAATATTTAACTTTATTTTTGAAGTAAAAAGAAAATGCTTTTTAATCTTTTTATTAATTTTTAACTATGCTATTATTTTATTCTCGTTTTTAAATTTAAAATAAATGCAACAAAAAGTTACAACTTTTTTACTCTAATTCAATTAAATTATAATCAAGACTCCCAACTCCCATCTCTCCTGCCACTTCGACTGTATAAGTCCCATGCCTACTTTCAATTCGTTCTACCAAATGGTCCCTGCCTTCATCCTTTGACGAGTACACGAGGTCAAGGCAAGCCTTATCAAGCGCTACTGGATCAAGAGAAGCCAATACTCCTATATCCTTCATGCAAGGATCTTCAGCAATCGCACAACAATCACAGTCAACAGACATATTAGCCATAACATTTACAAAAGCCATATTTCCCTTAAAGTAATCTATCACAGAACTAGCAGCCTCTGCCATTGATGCTAAAAAATCATCTTGCTTTGCAGTGTTATTCCATGTATTAAATTGGTCTGTTGTAAAACCAGCCGTGTGAATATAGGCTTTCCCACTAGTTGACGCACACCCTATTGACAATTGTTTTAATGCACCACCAAAGCCACCCATTGGATGCCCTTTAAAATGAGAGAGAACAATCATCGAATCATAATTTTTTATATGACTTCCAACAAAATTCTTTTTTATAACCTTACCATTCGGTATGCTAAGTTCAAGATCTCCATCTTCATCCATAATATCCGCTTCAAATTTACCTGTCCAACCATGCTCTTTTAGTAAAGCCTTGTGTTTGTCAGTACTATTTCTAGCCCCTTCATATGCTGTATTACATTCAACTATATGCCCATTTGTAAGTTCCAAAATCTCCTTCCAAAATTCTGGTTTTAAATAATTTTGATTTCCCTTTTCTCCACTATGAATTTTTATTGCTACCTTCCCTTTTAGTTTCTTATTTAAAGCATTAAAAACTTTTACAACACTATCTGGGCTTACCATTCTACAAAAAAACACATCACTTTTCATCTCTTTTTACTCCTTATTTAACTTAGTTATTTTACCACCTTCTAATATCAATGGCAATTTATTTAAGTATATTGTAAAATATATTATTTCTAAAACAATATAAAATACTCCATTTCTCTTGCACCTTTTTATTAATCAAATCATATTGTGTAATTATAACAATAGGAGAATTTAATATGAAAAAATATTTTGCACCAAGAAAATGTATCAGCGGCGATTGGACTAATAATCATCCAAATATTGAATATTTTGTATCAGAAATTAATATAAAAGAAAAAATAATTTATTTTAAAAATAATCTGCCTTATGCTATAGATTATATTGTTGAGTATCCAGAACATTCAACACAAAGTAATTTTATTTATGACAAAACTGCAAAACTAAATAAAATTTATGAAAATAAAGAAGATGCCCAAAATGAGTGTTTTAATTTGAACTTAAACAATTTATCAAAGTACAATAAACAATATGATGAACTTCAAATGTAAATAATAAATTTTAACCTTGTCTATTCAATTTAACCATAACTTTTGCAAATTTATTTTAAAAACTTTATATTCTTTAAACTTTTAAAAACAAACAAATAATAACAATTTTAAAAAGTCCTATAATAAAACCATTCACTTTTATTTGATTGTTATTTTAAAGTAAAAAAATAAATTAGGTAAAAACAAAGAAAAGTTACTAAACTTAGCAACTTGCAAAAACAAAAAAGGATCTATAACATAAAAATAGATCCTTTTTATATTAAAATTTTTTAACATTCAAAGTATTGATAATTTTTTAATACCATCCTATTTTTTACAGTATTTATTGCAACTTTCGAAGAATCAATTCCTATCCATTTTCTTCCCAATTCTTCAGCCGCTAATAATGTAGCACCACTGCCACAGAAACAATCTAAAACAAAAGAATTAATGTTAGAAGATTGTTTTATGATCAGTTTTAGCATATCTAGATTTTTTTCTGTAGGATATAAAGGATACTGAGGATCTTTAAATTTCCAAACATCTTGTATTTTTTTACCTTTATGTTCATCTGCGTATTTTTTTATTCTAGGATTACCTGTAGAAGACCACTCTATTAAACCAAGTGAATCAAGTTTGTCAAATTCAGCTGGATTAGTTCTCCAATGTCTTCCTTCAGGCGGTTTCATTTCTCTCCAAGGTTGCCCCGTTATTCCATTTGATTCTCCTGGTGCATGTAAAGGAATAGTAGTGTACCTTCTACCAGTTTTATCAACTTTAGAAAATTTCTTTTCTATTTCTTCTTTATCAATGGGAATTTTAATTTCATTCCAAATATTTTTAGTATGATTTTTTGCATAAAAAAATATAACATCCTTTTCGTTTCCATATGCACTACGAGAAAAATTTTTAGGGTTTGATTTAATTCTTGTAATATCATTTTTAAAATTATTTTCACCAAAAACCTCATCCATTAAAATTTTTATATAGTGCCCTACTTTAGTATCAATATGCAAATAAATACTACCTTTATCTGATAACAATTCTTTTAATAAAATCAATCTTTCTCGTATAAATTCCAAATATTCTTCTCTTGATAAATGGTCTGAATATGCAATTAAACTTTTTTTCGAATGGCTGATTGTATTCTTTCTATTATCTGTAACCATAAAAACTTGATTAGTATTAAATGGAGGGTCTATGTATATTAAATCAATTTTACCCTTATGAGTTTTTAAAAGTGATGACAATGCACTAAAATTATCACCCAAAATTAAGCAAGAGTTATTTGAAATATTTTTAAATGCTTCAAATTCATTTGCTTTTAATAATATACTAAAACGAGTTAATTTATTGTCATATTTTAATTCCATAATAACACCTTAGATAGAGTATAAAAAATCTCTTAATAATAAACTTGAAACTACAATCTCATCTTCATTGTTAACTAAATGCTTATGCATTTTTTTATTTCCTTTAATATATAAAACGCCATCGCAGATAGCTATTTTTATTACATCAGCGTTTAATTTGTTTGGTTTCAAAACAGAATTTATTGTTGATATTGCATCTGCAAATTGAGCATCTTGATGTCCACCAAAATCTGTTAAAAATTTTGCTTCACCTATAACATATTTATTATTAAAACGGGCAACGAAGTCTAAACCCTTTTTGTGATTATAACCAAGATATGTTCTAGCAAATTTTTCCATTTCTGCATCAGACATGTTTAAAATAGCATTGCCTCGTTCTTTTAAAAAGGAATCCACATTATCAAAAACAGGAGCTCCTAAAGTTCCAGTCCCAATCCATCTTTTAAATAATGGACCTATTTGTCTATTTGTTTCTTTAGGTTCTGTACATTTTTCATATATATTATCCAATCCCATCTCATAAAGAGCACCAGCAAGTCTACTGATTGTATTAGGATTTCTACTAATTGATGCAAAATCCCTTTTTAAATACGCAACATAGGAATCTTTTATTGGAAATAATTCTAATTTTAATAATTCTTTTATTAAAGTTTCATTATCACGATTATTAAAAGAAGCTTCTATATTCTTCCATTTTTCTTTATTAATTTCTCGTCGTATATTTGCAGACATAGGATACACTCTAAACAATGAATCAAGATAATTTCTTTGATTTGCAAATTCTACGCTTAATTTTGTCCAATAATTCATATAACATACTCCTTTAGCAATTTGAATTATATTATAACATAAAAAATTCATTTTGTATCAATATTGAGAAGAATTTTTGAAATAAACTTAAGCAAATTTTAATTATGGCTTTTAAACATGTACTTATTTTGTTACAAGTCAAGCTTTGCTCCACCAAAAATAAATACATACAATTCAATTTTGTCGTAAAAGCGGTTGCTAATAATACGTAACCCACATTGCTCTTTTGCTTTATATTTGATTCTCTATTTTTATATAAATAAATATTCCTTGTTATCAAGCTCAATGCAAGAGTCTTATAAATTTTAGCATTGTAATTTAAAAGACAAATATATAACAATGTCAGAACCATTCGCTTTTTAACGATGTAAGATAAAAAAGATAGAAAACAAAGAACATTTTTATTTTGAGACTATGGTTTCTTTAAATACGCTAGTTTCAAAATTATTTGACTAGGTATACCTTTCTCTTTTATATTAAATTAAAATGCTAATTTGACTTTTTTTATAACTTAATATAAAATACTATTATAAATAAAATCTAATTTTAGTGCTTTAATATGTAGATATGGCGGAATTGGTAGACGCGCTAGATTCAGGTTCTAGTGGGCAAAACCCATGCAGGTTCAAATCCTGTTATCTACACCATTTAAATTTAATAACTAATTTTACTAAGAATCATTAAACAAATCATTTATTAAAAACTAATTCAAATTAGATAATGATTTTGATAAAGAAGAATAACTCTCGGTTTTGACTCTAAATTTGACTCTAAATTTGACTCTAAAAATTTTTAAATTTTTCAGATTTACAAAAAAAATTGTGGTCTAGTACCACACTAAACCACAACATATTGTGCTTTTGGCTCCCCGAGTCGGATTCGAACCAACAACCTATCGGTTAACAGCCGAGTGCTCTACCGTTGAGCTATCGAGGATTACTTATATGCATTTTTTACAATGCTTAATTATATTAACAAATCACTTTAAATAAGTCAATAAATTTTTACAAATATTTTTTATTTTTTGCTAAAATGTTTTAAAATATTTTTCAACAATATTTATAAATTGATTTTAAATGATTTATTGAGCAATTATATAAAGCCCCTTTAGTAAAAATTTTAGAAATCTTGTTTATGTTTTTATTTTTTTGACAACTTATCAAGCATTGCAAGCCTTTCAGAAAGATATTTAAATGCAATATTAAATGGCTCTATAGTTGTCAAGTCAACTCCTACAATTTTGAGTAAATTTAATGGAGTATCAATACAGCCAGAACTTAAAAATTTTATATAGTCATCAATGGTTATTTTGCCAGTTCTCAAATTTTCTACAATATTAATTGCGCTTATAAGTCCAGTTGCATATTTATAAACATAATATGCAGTATAAAAATGAGGAATACCATTCCATTCATATTTTACTTCTTCAAAAATTTTAACTTTCTTCCCAAAAAACTTTTTAACTAACTCAAAATAAGTATCATTTAAAATTTTTGCAGATACATCTTCATTATTTTCTACCTTTTTATGAATTTTATCTTCAAAGTCAGCAAACATGGTTTGTCTAAAAACGGTTGCATAGAAAGTTGATAAAAATTCATTTAAAAAAAAGATTTTCTCGTTTTTATTTTTAGTCGCATTTAACATATAGTTATTTAAAATTGTTTCATTAACGGTACTCGCAATTTCAGCAAGGAAAATAGTATAATTTGCATTAAAAGTACTTTGATTTTTATCAGATAGTACACTGTGCATAGCATGCCCAAGTTCGTGTGCAAGAGTTGAAACATCGTATGCTGTACCCATAAAATTTATTAACACTCGAGGAGTTTTCTTTGTCGCCATTGTCTCATATGCCCCATTTACTTTACCCTCATTTGGATAAATATCAATCATTCTATTTTCAGCCATGTACCTAATATAATCCGTATAATCTTTGCCTAAAATTGATAAAGCATCACAAACAATATTAATAGCGGAATCAAAAGTATACTTTTTATGACTTACAAATGGATTAAAGTAAATATCGCTTAATTTGAATTTTTTTAACCCAAGCAATTTTCTTTTTATTTCAAAAAACTTCTGATTAAGAAAAAGGTTTTTCTCAACATTTTCTAGCAAATTTTGATAAACAATCTTATCAACCTCCTCATAAAATAGTGCTGAAGATAATGTTGAGTCAAAGTGTCTTACTCGAGCAAAAAAAACATCCTTTTTTACACTACCTAAATAATTTGCAGACAAAAAATTGTTATATCTTTTACCTGCACCATGCAATTCCTTATAGGCATTTTCTCGTAACACTTCATCTTTATCCCTTAGATAAATATCCGCCAACTTATGGTTCATTGGAAGAAGTTTTCCCTTAGAATTTTTTACTTTATTAAATTTCAAATCTCCGCTTTCAAAATTAGAATGAATTTGTGAAAAGGCATCTTTATAAGATGAAACAAGAGACAATATCTCCTCACAACTTTCAGATAAAATATGTGGTTTTTCCCTTATAATATCATGCAAAAACTTTTTATAATCTTTAAAATCATTATCTTCCAATAATTTTTTTAAGAATTTATCTTCAAGTTTACTTAATTGTGGCTCAATAAAAGAACAAGCCACATCATATTCTGTCAGAATAGAAAGAATTTTGTTTAACATTGCTTGATATTTTGTATTTGAAACATCTTCATCCCTTTTACAATTTGCATAAATATATAATGCTTCAAGTTGAATTGAGAGCCTTTCAAGAAGTTTAAAACAATTTAAAATACTTTCTTTTGTATTAAGTTTACCATTATATTCTTTTATTGAATTTATAATAGGCAAAATTTCTTTATACCCACTTCCCCATTCTTCATCATTTTTAAAATAATCACTAAAATCCCACTTATACCTATTATCAATTTGACTTCTTTTTTCCACTTTTAATTCTCCTATTTAATTATTTACAGTTTAAAAACCACTAACCAATTAAATTAAAAAAAATTAATTAGTACGCCAAGCAATACTCCAAGTAAATATAAAGAAACTAATATCAAAATGTTTTCTTTTACATTTTTATTCAATTTAAAAAGCAAAATAAGCGCAATCCCTGAATTAACACAAAGCCCTGCAATACAAGAACCAAGCGTTATTCCTCCAACCATAAATAGTTCTGTAATAATAACCGATGCTGCACAATTAGGTATTAATCCTACAATAGCCACAATAAAAGGTTGAAAAAAACCTGTTGAAGTCATAAAACTAGAAATTACATTTTCTCCAACAAACTCCACTAACAGCCCAAAAATTATATTTATTATAAGTATGAAAGCAAATATCTTTAACGAATGAAAAAGCGGATGAAGAAAAATATCTTTTATCTTACTGTGTTTGCTCTCAATATTATGATGACAGCATCCTTGTATTTCTTCTTCATGAATATGTTTGTGTTCCATAGTTTGTGATAACTCATTATTATCATTCCCCACTTCACAAATATCTTTACTTTTGCCTTGCTCTACCTTTTTTACTACTAAACTCTCAGATTGCTGTTGTCTCTTTTTAAAAAAGACATCTATTAATAGCCCAATTACAACAGCATAAACAAATTTAATACCAATAATTAATAATAAATCCAAATAATTCTGCGAATCTGAAAGCAATAATGGCAAAGCCTCATCTGAGGTTGCAATATATATTGCCATAAGAGAGCCAAGAGTTATTGCTTTTTTACTATAAAGGTCAGTTGCAACAACCGAAAATCCACATTGAGGAATAATTCCAAAACCTGCACTAATAACAGGAGCAAATCTACTTTTTAGTAATTTGTTTGTTCTGTATTTATTTAAAATTTTATCTTCAAGCAACTCAATTACTAAATAGCAAACAAAAATAATTGGTAGCATTTGGAGTGATTCCAATAATGCGTGTAAAATAACATGCCAAATTGTTTCTAACATATCTGCATAATAAATCATTTAACAAAAATAGTAAAGAAAATTTTTATGCCACTTTACAAAATAGTTATTTAAATGCTATAATTCTAAGAATATGTTTTACAATTATTTAAAATTAAATTTTATATTAGAACTACAAAAAAAATATAATTCAAACTTTTCTATGTTTACTGACAAGATATTTGTCTTGCCACCAATTTTTAAAAAAATAAATATAAATTATTATCTTTGTTTTCCTGTAACTAAAATGTTAGATGAATTTAGTTTAACACATCCACTTAAAATATCCCGACCTATTGGAGTTGTTTTAGTATCGAAAAATGGGAAAGAAACTATCTATAATATGTCAGAATATGACTTTACATCTCTTTCAAGAGACTTTAATATCCCCTATCTATATAATATTGAAAGGCAGGAGGAAATAAAATCCTGTCTTGATATGCTTTCTTTTTCCTTCCCAAAACTAAGTAGAGAACAAAAAAGGGCAAAATTTAACATATATTTTGAAAAATTACAATCTTTATTAAGTAAAGAATATATAAATTTTTATTTTGACCTAAAAAACAATAGTTTTATAAAAATCTCTAATATTAAACAGCAAAACCAAAATTTAAATAATAATATACAATTAAGTGATTATAAGTCCAAAATAAAAATTAACATATCAGCATTTGTAAAAAAGGACATCTTAGCAAATGCTCAAATGAACATATCATATTATAAACTTCTATTTTTTGATAATTTAGGAAAACATTTAAGAAAATTTAATTTTTCATTCAATTACGAAAACGATTTATCAAAATTAAAATTTGATATCTTAAAAATATTTTCAAAAATAGTAAACAAAATACAAAATATAGAATTACAAGTAGATTTTATCAGTAAAATTTTAATTATGATAATGAACTCTTTACTTGTTGAACAAAAAAAGAGAAGAAAAATTGAAAAATTTGAAAAAGACCTATATAATTATTATTCCATTTTTAACGAGGAAATAATAAATATTGATAAAATGAATAATGAAAAAAAAGAATATTTAACGCAAATTTTCAAAGATTTACAAAAAGATTATAACTTGAAAAAAGGCGAAAAATATTCAAATATATTTTTTGGATATTTATATGTGTTTAATTAAATATGTACATTTGTACAAGTGTACATATATGTTTTAATTTTCTTTTTTTGCATCATTATAAAAATCAAATGCCTTCATAATTTCTTCTAAATCTTCTTTTGGATTAACCGCTTCTTTAAGGTCAAAACCCGTTTCATCTGGCGAAAAATCATTATTTGTAAACATAATATGTTCAAAGTTTGAACCATTTAAACTATCATTACTTGATAAAAACTTGTTAAATTCTTTTGACTCAGGTCTTTTTGTTTCTTGTCTTTTTATTTGTACAACTTTTACAGGTTCCTTTTCAGACTTACTAGACTTTTCAAGATTTTCATTCTTTTCATCATCAATATCAAGTGAAAACTTATTTACACCCATCATTTTAGATAACAATCTTTTTACTGGGTCTCCCTTTGAACTTTCTTTTATGTTTTTACTTTGCTTTTCTATATTATACTGAAGAGAATTTCTACAATCCTGTATTAATAACAATAACTCTTTTTTTATACTTCTATCATTATATACATTTTCATCCTTTAATAAATTTTCCATCTTAGTATAAAGCAAATTTAATTTTTTAGTTTCAAGTTCATAAATATTTTTTGAACTATTTTCAATTAGTTTTGCCTTCTCAACAGCGGAAAGGAGAGAAGTCATAAGTTCATTATCACTTGAAGAAGTCAGTTTTTCAACTTGGTCTTTTAAATAAAAAATTCTATCCTTTTGTTCTGATAGTCTACTCTCATAGTCATTCTTCAATCTTTCTATGTAACTATCAACTTCGAGTTGACTATACCCTTTTTTTACAATCTTAAAATTACCCATTTACCTCTTGCCTTCTTTTTTTATCCTTATAAAAAATAATGCAAATTATAATAATCCCAGCAACTGCTAAAATAATACTAAGTAGCATTGACGCTTTTATTCCTGTTGAACCAAGCATCAAACTCTCAGCAGGGTCCCTGAAATATTCTAATACAGCCCTAACTGTGCCATAAATCATAAGATAACTTGCTGTTACAACACCTTTTTTATCAGTTTTAAAAGTTAAAATCATAAGAATAATAAAACCAATTAAATTAAAAAATGCCTCATAAAAAAAGGTAGCCAAGTGCCATTCAAGCCCATTTTCTGTCATAATTTGGACACTAAATGGAAATTTCATAAGCGCCTCGTTTGTTGTCTCAACCCCATAACAGCACCCACCAAAATAACACCCAATTCTTCCAATCGCCTGCCCAAGAAGTAAACATGGTGCCGCCAAATCACAGGCTTGAAGTAACGAATATTTATGAATTTTACAACAAAGAAAGACACCCAAAAACCCACCAATCACTCCGCCATAAATTGCCATTCCACCTTCCCAAATTTTAAATATTTGCCAAAAATCACTTACTCCATTTAATATAACATAATAAAGCCTAGCGCCAACTATTGCAAGTGGTAAAGCGTACAAAGCAAGATTAATTGGCATACTTAAATCGTATTTTTTTTTCTTACAAATTACATATGCACAAATAACACCACATAACATACCTATTGCAATGATAAATCCATACCAAGCAATATCAATACCAAATATTGAAAAAGTTTGACTAACGAGCATTAATTTTTCCATATTTTTATTATAATACAAAAAAGAATAAAAACCAATACTTTTTACTTACTTTTTAATATAACCATACTCTCTATTTCAAAAGTTTGCGGAAAAATGTCAAAAATCTCAAATTTATCTATTTTAAAACTTTCTTTTAAGTAAACTAAATTCTGTTTTAATGTATAAGGATTGCATGAAATATATATGATTTTTTTAACTTGATTTTCTTTTAACTTTTCAAGTATGTTTTTACTGCACCCACTCCTTGGCGGGTCTATTACAAAAATTGCATCTTTATTTTCACTAATTATTTGCGGCAAAATTTTAGAACAATCCCCATTTATATTTTCTAAATTAATTATGTTATTTTCTTTTCTTGTTTTCTCTGCATCTTGTGTTGCCGTCTTATTTATTTCTATGGAAACAACTTTTTTTGCCACTTTTGCCATAATGCAACTAAGTATTCCTGCCCCACTATAACCTTCAATAACGCTTTCCCCTTTTATTTCATTTTTTACACTCTCATACATTTCATTTCTAACATCATCATTTATTTGCATAAAGGAGTAGGGCTTTGTAAAACAAATAATCCCATTTACTACCGATTGTAAATATTTTTGCCCATAAATAAACTCAAATTTATCGCTTAATATGTCTTTTGAATTTTTACAATTATAATTTATATAAAGTCCAAAATTTTCCCCAAATTCTTTTTTTAAAGAATTTAAAATTAGTTTTATATCCTTTGGTTTTTTATCTGATACAAGTACTATAATTATTCCACTACCTAACTCTCTTACAACAATATGATGAATACTTATATTTTTTATGGCTTTTAAATAATCTCTTGAAATTTTAAGAACCTTATTTATTCCTTCTTTTGAGACTATGCATTTGTCAATTTCAACAATATTTTTACTTTTTAGCCCTAGCAAACCAATTTTGTCATTTTCTACATAAAATGAGACTTTATTTCTATAAAAAAACTCTTTTTTACTCTTATGAATGATAATATCTCCATTATATAAATCTTTAAAATATTTAGCAATAACCTGTTTTTTTATCTCTAACCCCTTATCATAATCAACAAACATAAAATCACAGCCACCACAGTTGCCACAAAATTTACATTTTTCTTTTATTCTATATGGCGAAGACTTTTCAACATTAATTAGTCTAGCCCCAATAAAATTATTTTTTTTAATAACACTTTCAATTTCCACAACTTCATTTGGAAGAACATTTTTAACGCATATTTTTGTTTTATCCAAATTGCAGAATCCTTCTCCGTTAATATTTAATCCTTCAATTTTAATTTTCATCATATGTTCATATTAGCATACTTTTACAATAAAAAAAAGAAAAGATTAAAAATTTAACTAATTTCAATCTTTTTATCAATATAAGAATAAGTTAAAAAATAATAATCTTCTTCTTTTTTAATATTATAAAAAATATTTTAAAACCCTTTGAAATAAAAGTCATTTTAATTTTATACTTTCTTACTAGTTAATATTAAAAATATATTTTTATAAAACCATGTTATACAAAACTAAATAACTCCTAAACTAATCATCATCGCTCTATTTACTTGATTCATTTTATATGAACTCAGTTCTCCAATCTTTTCTTTTAACCGTGATTTATCAATAGTTCGTATCTGCTCTAACAATACAACTGAATCTTTTTCTAAACCATACTCTTTACTAGATAATTCAATATGAGTTGGGAGTTTAGCCTTATTTAATTTACTTGTTATTGCTGCCGCAATAACTGTTGGGCTGTATTTATTGCCAATATCATTTTGTACAACTAAAACTGGGCGAATCCCACCTTGTTCACTACCTATAACAGGACTTAAATCAGCATAATACAGTTCTCCCCTTTTTACCATCTTACCCCTCTAACAAAAACTTTTCATAATCAAAGTCTTTTACTTTCTCAAACCTTCCATTTTCAAAACAAAGACCTTTACTTATTACTAAATATCTATCAATACTTTTTAATCCTTTGTTCTCTGTCATTTTATGATTAGTCAAGCAATAATTGTTCTTTCCTAGCAAATATTCTTGCTTCATACTCAAATTCTCTCCTTCTTTTTTTATTTTAAACATAAATTTAATTCTTATAACCTATAAAGTTAAATTAATTTAATAAACACTTATTTAAAATAAAAAAAACCTTCTAGCAATATAGAAGGTTTAGTCTATCTGTTTTTAAATAATAGTACAAGATATTTTCTTAAATTATTGTTATGTCTTTAATAATTAGTTAATATTAAAAAATTATACAAATTGCAGTAGCAAGGTTATCTGTATGACTAATACTAATATCAATTTTTTTATTGTTTAATAGTTTTTTTAAATGGGCATTTTCTATATTAATATAAGGCTCTCCATTCTTGCCATGCAGAACTTCAATATCAATAGGATAAATATCACTATATAAACTTACTTTCAACGCTTTTGAAACCGCTTCTTTTGCACAAAAAAAACCTGCAATATGACAAGTTCTATTACTATACTTATTAAAATATTCTTGTTCTCTGCTAGTAAATAATTTATCTAATTTATGCTTATCCTTTTGAATTTTACTAAATCTTTTGACTTCTTCAATATCAATTCCAACTTGCATAATAATTACTCCTCTTTAAACATACTATTTAACGCTCTTATTATATCTTCTGACATAAATCCTCTTGATAATAAATACCTATATGCTTTTTGTTTTGTTTTAATATCTCTTGGCTTTTTTCTTAAATACTTTTCTGCAACTAATAAAACACTATCACTATCTTGCGAGTAAATATCAATGTTATTATCTATTAGACTTTCATTTATGCCTTTTTTCCTAAGTTCGTATGCAAGTTTTCTTTTCCCTACAGATTTTGTTTTATATTTAATATAATTCTGTGCATATAAATCATCATCAATAAAATTGTATTCTTTTAACTTTTTTATAACATCTTGGCTTATTTCATCCCCAAAACCTTTCTTAAATAAATACTCTTTTATCTCTTTTTCAGTTTTTTGGTACCTTGCAATATACGAAATAGCCTTATTTATAGCAATTTCTTTTTCACTACTATTACATAAAAAATCAAGTAACTCTTGATTTATTTCCTTTCCTTCTTTTAAACCATATTTAACAACTACTTCTAGCGATAACCCACAATTAAATTCATTATCTAAATATAGATTTACTCTATTTTTGTTTTTTTTCTGAATCTCAATTTTAGTTATTTCCATTTTATACCCTAAATTTTACAATACCTAGTCTTATTTTGATTCTGCAAATCTAAAACCAGCGGACATAGTTTTGAATATTCTTCATCGTCAAGATAAGCATAAAAGTTTATTTCGTTTAAAAACTTTAACTCGATTATTTCAATATTATATTTTTCTAATAATTTTTTTACATTATCAAAAGCCCTATATTCGCATTTGCACATATAAAGAGATTTCAATTTTACACTACAAACATTATCTTTTATGCACATATTAGCAATATTTTTATACGCTCTACTTAACCCTGGAATGCCAAGTTTAATGCCACCAAAATATCTAACTACTGTAATTAAAGTATTTATTAAGTCATTTTCCTTCAAAACTTGTAATATTTGCAAACCTGCCGTTCCAGAAGGCTCACCATCATCATTAAAGTAAGTCTTAACTCCATCTTCTAAAACTACACACGCATAGCAAACATGATTTGCTGAATGATTTATTTGCCTTTCTTTTTTAATTAAAGAATTCATATCATCTATACTATCACAATTGTAGCAGTGTGATATAAATTTTGATTTTTCAATAATAATTTTAGTAAATTGTTCTTTAATTATCCTTTTCATTTTTTTTGATTTTTTCTTTTACGATATTTTTTTTAGAATTTTGCTTATTAAAATTAATTTTCACTTTTTTAAATAAAAACCATAATATGTCTATTGTTTGAAAAGGAATTGCCACAATAAATATTAACCAACTACTTTCAAACTCTACACAGAAATAAACAGATATAGCCATTGTCCAAATAAGGAAAGTAACAACTATTGCATTCATTAAATTAGTACACCATAAACTAGTATACACAAGCACAACAATAGATGATATTGGAAGTGCTAGAAGAAATAATTTCCATGCTTCATCTCTTAAAGACGGAACAAAACTATGAAAAACACAAAAAACAACTATTGCAATTAACCAAACCAATGAAACAGATAATAGCATAATCAAAAGTTGCTTTTTATTAAATAATTTAGTCTTTTTCTTCTTTTCACTTTTTTGTTCAAGAACAACTTCTTCTTTTTCAACTAAAAAATCATCAACCTTGATTCCATATAAATCAGCAAGCGTTTTTAAAGTTGTTATCTCAGGTAAAGATTCTCCCCTTTCCCATCTGGAAATGTTCTTATCTGAATACATAACCTTTTCAGAAAGTTCAATTTGCGTTAAATTAGCAGCCTTGCGATATTTTACAAGGTTGTTTGCGATTGTTTTTCTAAGTAATTCATTTTGGTCAAGTTCGCTATTTCCCATATTAAAATTTTAATACAAAATTACTTTATTTGCAACTAAATAAAATCTATTTCTACATAAGATTTGCAACAGCAAGCAATATAAAAATTGAACCGGATATAAAAGATGTGTCAATAGGAAGTTTACTAATTATTTTGTTGCCTATCTTAAACCCAAGAACAAAAAATACACAGTGAAAAAGAAATGTTAATAAAACAAATATTTCCACATGACTTAAACTAGCAAAAAAAACAAAAGTTGAAAATATGTTTTCAATTATAAATATAGAAAATAAAACTAAAAAATCAGTAAAATTTAAATAATTAAATCTTTCTTTAAAAGTAAAATCTTTTGCTTTTAGTCCATTTTTTAGTTCAAAAATTAAATCTTTATATGCCAAAATAAAATAATAAAAACCAAAAACAAGCAAAAGATAACTTCCAATATCTTCTAAAAAATTGCTTTCAGACAAAATTTTAATATGCGGAAAAATTGATAAAAATAAACTCAATAATAATATGTTAATAATATTTAGTACTAAAAAATCTTTTACTCCTAATTTTATATCTCTACTCCCAAAGCCAAGGGAATATCCAAACGCATCTATACTAATTGAAAATGAAAAAAATAAAACTTCTAGCATAAATCATATTATGCAAAATAAAAAATATGTGCAAAAAAATATATTGTGAATTTTCACAATATATTTATAATCTTAAAAAATTACTTTATCAATAACTCCACCCCCAAGGCAATTTTCGTCCTCATCATACAGTACGACATATTGACCTGGAGTTATAGCCCTTTGTTTCTCATAAAAGATAACCCTAACAATATCTTCTTCAATTTTAATTTTTACTTTTTGGTCAGGTTGTCTATATCTAAATTTTGCAAAACAGTCAAATTCTAGTTTTTTTGGCTTTTCTGGTATCCAATTAAAATTTATGGCAATAAGTGAAGAACTATAAAGTAAATCATCTTCGCCTTGGCTTACAACAAGCCTATTATTACCCACATCTTTATCTAAAACAAACCACCTACCACCATTTCCACCAGGCTTTCCACCAATATTTAGTCCTTTTCGTTGTCCCAATGTATAATACATTACCCCATCATGCTCGCCAACAATATTTCCTTCTGTGTCCACAATATCTCCTTTTTTTGCAGGTAAATATTGCTGCAAAAACTTTTTAAAGTTTCTTTCCCCTATAAAACAAACCCCAGTACTATCTTTTTTTCTTGCGTTTGATAAACCGTTTTCAAGCGCAATTTCTCTAACCTGAGACTTCTCAATATTAGCAAGTGGAAAAATAACACTCGATAATTGCTCTTGTGATAATTGATTTAAAAAATAACTTTGGTCCTTATTTTTATCTTTTGCTTTTTTTAAATAAAATTTTTTATCCCTTTGCTCAACCTTACAGTAATGCCCAGTCGCAATATAATCTGCTCCTAATTTTTTTGCATATTGTAAAAATGGCCCAAATTTTATTTCTCTATTACATAAAACATCTGGGTTTGGAGTCCTCCCTTTTTTGTATTCACTAAGAAATGTTTCAAAAACCCTGTCCCAGTATTCTTTTGCAAAATTTACTGAATAATAAGGTATTTTTATTTTTGCACACACTCTTTTTACATCTTCATAATCTTCAACTGCAGTACACGCACCATCATCACCTTTTTCTTCCCAATTATTCATAAACAAACCAATAACATTATATCCTTGATTTTTAAGTAAAAGAGCACTAACTGCACTATCAACACCCCCACTCATACCTATAACCACTGTTTTATCATTATTACTCATCCTTATCTTTTTCCACTAAAATACAACCACATTTATGGCATGTATTTTCTCCTTTTTTTAATTTAACATACTC
The DNA here is from genome assembly GCA_944383405.1 of uncultured Clostridia bacterium. Classification (GTDB taxonomy): domain Bacteria; phylum Bacillota; class Clostridia; order Christensenellales; family UBA1242; genus UBA7862. Next base: position 160,899 of record CALWPL010000003.1, on the reverse strand, counting down.
TCCACATTTGGCACAAAAAACACGCCTTTTAAGCCTATTTTTACTAGACATTTCTCTTTCTTCTCTATTTTGTTTAACTTCACTAAGTATTTCTTTTGCAACAGGCGTATTAATGCCTTCAATAACATATTCTTCATCAATAGCAACAGGCACTTTAAATCTGTTAAAAATTATTTGAAAAATAGATACCCCCCACATCATTACTTCAAATGCAGAAGGAATTGTTATAAGAATTAATATCATACCTAAATATTTGTCATCAAAAACCCAATCTGGAATTGCTGGCATAACAGAAAGTAAAGTATATAAAAACAAAAGAAATAAAGAAATAATCATAAACATAAACATTTTATATCTGCCAACTTTCGCATATTGAATACCAAAAACGCCAAGAAAAATAGCTGTAAGTAATAAGTTTACCTTACTTATATCTCTTGGCAAATCACAACTATATACAACCTTATTATACTCTTTTCTCTTTATTGCCTGCTTTGCAGCGGTATTACTAGCCTTTTTTAATCTTTCAAATATTAACCCACAGTTATGACATCTTTCTTCACTAGAAATAACCTTTGCATTACATCTAGGACATCTTTTATAATATTTTTCCTTCATACTATTGATATTATCAAACTGATGCTTTTTAGTCAATAATACTTAATTATTTAACTACTTTTATTACAAAATTACCTTTTAATTCTATATTTGCGATATGTTATAAATTTAATTTGCAACCCTTTATTACTAGCAAAATTAAATAATAAAATTTAAAGTTCAATTAAATACTAATAAAATTAAAAAGGTTAAGCCTTTTTTACTTAACCTTTTAAAATTTAATTAGAACTTGGATTTAAAATATCAATAATCTCTTTCATTTCGTCATAAGTAAGTGAATCTAACTTTTTATAAGCATCTCTATAAATCTCTTTATATTCTTCTTTACAATCCTTTTTTTCAGCAATATCTAACATTGCTTTGCCAACTGCCATGATTTGTTCTCTATTCTCATACTTCTTAAATGTTAAAATTTCTTCTAAAACTTTAAAACTATAATCAATTTTTCTTACCATTTTCCCTTCTCCTTTTTACATTTCCATTCCATCATCTTCAGGTTTATGCGCTAGTTCATTTTGTCGTTCCATATTTTCTAATTCTGCCTTAATCCTCTTAAGATCTCTTGCTCCTACTCTTTTGCCCCTGCTGCCCTTTGTTGAACCATAAAACATACCGACATCTTTACCATCTTTTGAAAATACAACAATTTTAGAACCATCACTATATTCAATAACATTTGCAGGCGATTGTCCAATAATAAACCTTTTATTAAGTTCTTCTACCTTTTTTTCAAGTTTTTGTTTTTCCAGTTCCGTAACTCCTTCATCATTGGAAGAATTGGCTTCTAGTTCTGTAGTTTCTTCTGTATTACCACTGCCTAAATCATTAACTTGAGTACTCTCTGCTACATCATTCTTGGCTCCATCCATAGTTTCTTCCGCACCATCAAGACTTGCATCATCTTCATTTCTAGTTGCTTCTTCGCTATCTTGACCTGTCTCATTAGGTTCATAATTAGCATGGTCTAATAAATCTCTTTTATATGGAATAAATTCTTTTAACCTAGCATCTTCGTCCTGAGCACCTTCTACGATATTACCTTCTTCCTGAACACCTTCTTCCTGAATGTCTCCTTCCGAAATTTCGTCATTATTCTCTTCAATCTCTACGCTTTCTAATCCCGATTGAGATCCTTCTGCTAATTCTTTAACACTATTTACATCTTGACTATCTACACTTTCTTTATTTATAAATTCAACTCTTCCTGTAAGAATATATTCTCTGACTCTTTTTCTTGCCTCTTCAAGCGCTTCTAAATAAACTTCACTACCTGTAAAAATTGTAAATCCTGAACTAGATGGCATTGCATAACTATTAGAACTAGTTTTATCTTGCACTTTTATTTCTTGTGATTGAGTGCTAACATCTTGATTTGTATAATTATTTTGATTTTCTTCTGAAACTTTCTCATCGGCATTCTTTGTATTTAATTTTTCTTGTTCAACAGCAATATCCAAGAAATTTTCAGCAAGTGGATTTATACCAATCTTTATATCATTAGAATCTATATTTTCAAAAGAAACTCCATAAATACTTGCAAGTTTGTTTTTCATTTCTTCAAAAGATTCTGAAGGTAAAGTGTAAATACCAGGCTCAGACTCAACCGCATTTAATCCATTCAATTCATAAACTTTCCCTTCTAATTGAATGTAACATATATTTCCATCATCAATAGAAGCAAAATCTTTATTAAGCCCTGAAATTTTCTCTTTTTCAAATTTATTTATAAACAAATCATTGTTTAAAGTGATATTTGTTGCAGCATACGCAAAATCCTGTACAGTTTCTTTTGCAAACGCTCCTTGTTCTGCCAAAGCATTTACAATTTCGTCAGTTATCTCTTCTTTACTAAATAAACTCTCACCATCACTTCTTTTTATAAAATCAGAAAAATTATTATATGTTTTATCAACTACATTTTCAATAACATTGCTAAACTTAGCAAGTCTATCCATAATAATTGCCCTTGTATCTCCTTCTTTACGAGAAAGCAAAGTTTCCAAATCTTTTAATTGTCTAGGATTTAATTCATTTAAATCTTTAAAACCTTCATTATTTGACAATCCCAAAAGATTTTTTATAAAAGGAACAGCAACTATTGATGTCATCTTTTCATCCAATTCTGCAATCTTTTCGAGATCTTCAATACTTGTAGTTTCAAAAAAATCAACTCTATTCAATGCATAGTCTTTACTATCCCCGCCAACTAAGACATCTTGAATTTGTCTTGAATTAATGCCCATATCTTCAACATTTTTAAAAAATTCCTTACTAAGTTCTTCGTCTTTCTTTTTAAAATGGTCAACAATGCTTCTTTTTTCTAAAAATAAATCTTGAAGTTTAGAAAAATGCTCAAACCTATCTTTTTTAGAATCAAACTCATCCTTAATAAAATATAACCCAGACAATATTCTTGAAATTTGCCTACCACTAAACCCATCACTCTTTTCTTTTGACATGCTTCTAAAATTCTGCATACCAAAAAGCCTATCAATAAATCTTCCAATTCTTGATTGGTCAAGAGAATCATACAAATCTCTGTAAGTAAAATTTTCAATTACCTTGTTTTCTGGAAGGTTAACAAAATTTTTATATTCTTTAATATATCCGTCTAGCGTTCTATTTAAAGTCCCAGGGACTTTAGTTTCAACAACCTGAATAAATTTTCTAAAATCATTTTGTTTTGCACAATCATTAAAAATATTTAATAATTTTTGCTTATCTCCATCATTTAAGCGAGATATATACCTTGCAGGGAAAAAATTCAAGGCACTCAATTTTTCTATTGAGTCTATAGAAGAAACTGATTCTCCACTCATTCTTTTTATGTATGCATTAATAATTTCAGAAGTAACAATATTATTAAAATCTTTCTGTGTATTTGCCATAAAATTACACCTCTCTTTTTATTGTCCATATAATACCATAAACTAAGTAAAATATCAATACCTAAAATATTTTTTTTGTGCTTTTTGCATATAACAAAGTACTTTGTTTTTCTTAATTATACAAAATATGCTATACGATTCAAAAAAATATTATTACTTATGTTATAATTGTTTAAATTCTTAACTTATTCTCATATTAGATATATAATCAAAAAGCACACTATTTCAAATTACTCAATTTTATTCTAATAATATTTTTATGTCCGACATAAAATATGTATACTATAAAGCAATAAAAAACAAGGGGTACAATTTAATTAATCCCTTGATTTTTATACTACGAGAAAAGTTTTACAACTGCTTCGTTTGCCTCAATTTTAACAGATGTTCTAGACAATGCTCCTGTAATTAAGAAAGCCTGCCCAACACCAGCAGTTAAAATATTATCTTGTTCTTCCTGGTTGATTTCACCCGCGTTCCTATAAAGCTCTACAAGGTCAGTAATATCATTTGGTGCAAGTGAGAAAATAAATGAATATTGGCTAGCATTAATAATAGCCGTGGACTGACGCTGAATTTCCTGACTTCCGACAAAGTCTTTAATATTTTGTGTAATAACGATCTGCATCCCGCCATACTTACGAATACGCTTTGCCATGTTTGCCATAAATTCAAGAGCAATAGGTCTCTTAGGATTAATAAAAACATGGGCCTCGTCAACAGCAACAACTATATGTCTATTAGTTTTATATTTGTCATTAAAGTCTTTGTTTTTTATAATTTCGTTATCAAGGTATTTAAAAACTAAAAGCATTTGAGCATTTGCAATTACTTCATTCCTGTTTGCAAGCAAAGAACGGAAGTTAAATGTAATAAAATTTTCCTTTGTATCAATAGACATTGGACCATTCCACAAGTTACTATTTCTTCCACCCCTTGCGAATTTAGAAATATATGTTTCAACAGTTTGAAGAGTTCGTCTATGGTATTCGTCCTTTTCTTTATTTAATTTTTCTACTGTCAAATCATACAAATCATCAAATATAGGAAAATCTTCTGGTTTAAGAGTTGTGAGCGGTGTTTGAGAATTAATTCCCTTTTTCTTATAAATATCGATAATCAAAGAGTTTAATACTTCAAAAGCCTCTGATGGCATTCCTGGCAAAATAATACTAAAAAACTCCTCTAAAAACTGCAAATGTGTTGAATAAGAGTCGTCATTTCCACCTTCATCAGCATCAAGAGTTGTCATAATATGGAAAGGATTAAACCTTCCCTTCTGAGATGAACCAACATCAAGAACCATACCTTTCATGTTGTAAGAAAGCGGAGTATACTCATCTTCTGGGTCTAAGACGAAAACTTTTGTATTGTCGCAAGCCAAGTTGGTAAGTAAAGTCTTAGTGGCATAGGATTTACCACCACCAGATTTACCAATAATCATAATATTACTATTAGCCCTTTCTTTATCTCTTTTAAACAAATCAATAAAAACAGGATAATCATTATAACCTATATAAAAACCTTTTTCATCAATTAACGCACCAGATATAAACGGAAATATTGAGGCAAGCGTTGTCGTTGGAATATCCCTTTTATATTGCTTTATTGTGTCAAGAGCAGACACATTTCTACTCACGAAAGCATCAACTTGCCTACCAAACATTTCAGAGTATTTATACCCATACTGCTTTAATCTAGTTCTAACATCTTTTTTGACATAATCTTCACACATTATATGTGTATTTACTTCATATAATTGCTCATTATCTGACTTTAACATTTGTAGTAAATCTCTTAAAGTTTTAAGCTGGATTTCATTTTCTATCCTTTTACTACTCTTGTAAACATTTGCCATCTTGCCTTCCATTTCAATAATAGACTTGTCAATACGCTTTTCACCAAGTGCCTTTGGAATCGCTTTTATATTTACAACGACATTTGCCCCTTCTATTAAGAAGAAAGTTGATCCCCACGCATTTGCAACTTGTAAAGGGTAGTCTGTTATAACAAAAGACCTATATGGATGCCCATCAATAATTGTTTTTGTGGTCTTAAACTCAATATTTTCTGGTGCTGCCCAGTTAATAAATTGGTCTTTTGGAGTACTTTCAAGGTCTCTTTCATCAAAATATTTACCATAATTTGCCCTTAAAAAAGCAGGTAATTCTTTCCCAACCAACTTGTGCGCCACAATAGGAACAACACTATTTCCAAGTGTATTAATCATTCCATCAATAGTTGTCTCAAGCATTTCTCTGTCTTTATCATATACAACTATATAAAAGAAATCTTTATATACCTTCTCATTTTTGTTTAAATTATTTAACTGTCTAACTCTTTCTTCAAATACCCCAGATCTCGCTTCGACTTCTTCTTCTGTCAACTCATTTTCATATTGAAGTTCCATTAAGTCATCAAATTTTTTGTCTTCATATGTAATATAATCGTCAAAAATAATTGCTTTGTTAACTTTCATAATACTAGCAGACTGATCGTTACTCATTGTTCTGATTGCATTGGCAAATGACCTTATAACAAGCTCTTGTTTGTGCTCGTTAAGTAATGCAAATTCAATTGGCTTTATTTCAATAACCATAGCATAATAATCTTTAAAGTCAATTATCTTATCTTGAAGAATGTTTTCATAAGGAATAATATCTCTTATTTTCAATCTATTTGTTTTTTTATCAACATCTGCTTTATTATATTTCTTTTTGAAAGCAATAAATCTAATAAATAACCCTATTGACCCGTATAATCTTAAATCTTCTTCAATCGGCATAAAAAGCATAGCAATAAGGCATCCCCAACCTATAGCAAAATACCAGTTATAAGGCAGCGTACTAAGTGCAAATAATACTACACCTGTAACTCCAATTGCCGCTACCAATATGTCTGATAGCGTAATGCCTTTAAAGAACTCCATTCTAACCTTTGTTTTTCGTGGAATATATCTCATTTAATTACCTTCTTTTTATCCTAACTTATATAAACATTTCTAAAACAATGTTGCTATGTATTATTATTGTCATTACCCTCTGATGATAACATCTTAATCAGACTATTTATACCACTTACAGCATTATGCATTTCTTGTGTTAATGGCTGCATAGTCTTTTTCATTGCTTCAGCAATCTTATTAGCAAGATCATATTTTTCGTCAGAACTTTCTTTTGTTTCAATAACCGTTCCGTCCTTAATCTTAACTCCTTGCTCTGTAAGTGCTTGCTTTTGTGCTTCAAGTTGTTGAGTGTTATAAAATTCTTGGAATTTCTCAAATTTTTCTTGATTGCTTGGATCTGCTAACTCAGTTTTTAATTGCTCAGCCTTTTCAGTAAGTTGATGTTTTGCTTCAAAACCTTCAACCTCAATCTTTGCTGCCTTTATTTGATCTTCATTACCAAATTGTATAGCCCTATTAAGATTACTAATTAATTTATTATAATCTCCACCAATTTTTTCTTCTTCTGCAACATAAAGTTTTCCAACATTAAGAATTTTTTCTCTTTCCTGTTCTTGTTTTTGTTGTTGTTCTTCATTTTGCTTTTTCTTCATAAACTCATATTTTACTTCTTCATCTTTTCTAAGTTCTGCATCACGGGCATCGCGCTCTTTATTTCCCTTTCTTATCCTATCTCTATGTTTTTTCTCGTCTTCACTTTGATAAAGCGATTCCCTTACCTGTGGATTAAAAATCATGTTAAATGCTGTCCCAGCAGCAGAATCTTTGCCAAGAACTCCTGTAAAGCCATCTCTTATTCTTGTCCAATATTCTCCATAAGAACCACCAAACATCTGAGTTCCCATGTCAACAGCCCCTGGGATTAAATTGAGCCCTGGAATTCTGTTTAATGTTCTCATTACTCTTGTATTATTTATTGATCTTCCTGCTTTTGCAATAAATGAAGTATCCATTGCATCTTTGCCAAATTCTTCCGTGAAAGCACTTTTCATACCTTCTCTTGCTTTCTTTATATTAGCGGAACGACTTTTTGCAGTTTCTGTAAATTTACTACTTTTTGCTTTAAGTCTATCGCGCTCTTCCCATAGCGCATCTATTTCATCCTGTGTCAAAGAATTGTCAGCGGTTCCTTCTGAAATTTTATTTTCAATTTCAGCAATTTTTTTATCTGTTCTTGTCATGCTTCTATTACTTAAAGTAATATCTCCAGACTTTAACTTTGATTTTAATGATGTCATTCTTGCTTCTGCTTCATTTCTTCGTTTTATAGCCTCATCATAAATTTCATTACCAGGTTTAACACCTGCATTTTCTAAACTTATCGCTGCAAGTCTATTATTTTCAAAATCTCTTTTTGCCTGTCTATATTCTTTTCCCTCTTGACTTCTTAACTTATCAATTTCATTCCGAGCAGTAGCAAACGCACCACCACCCCATCCACGCTTTACACCTTTTATTGCAGCGGCTGTACCCTTTATTAAAGTTCCACCAACCATTGATGCTGCACCTGTTGCTGCAAGAGCAACTTTTGTACCTGTTGCTATTGCCTTACCGGCTATATTATTACCTTCTGCAACTAAATCTTGTACTCCAAGTAGTTTACTAAGCATTGCAGAAGCAGTTTTTAGTAATCCCAATGCAACTATGATTACTATAATTTGGAAAAATATATTAAACACATCTACTAATGCTGCAGTTAAAACATTTTCTCCCGTAAAGATATTAATATCTCCTAACAAGCCTACAAACATAAAAAACATGTTATAAGCAAATATCGGACAAATGACTGCGACTAACCGACTAAAAACTTCTCCACGCCAACTTTTAATTGCTTTTTCTCCATCAAGTGGTGCAAGAGAAATCATAGCGGGCGACAAAATAAATAAAATTGTTAATTCAAAAACTCTTTTAAGTAACGCCAAACAAACAGTAAGCAAATTCCACCCAATAACTAAAGCAGTCCCAATAGCCAAAATAAAATCAAATTCCCTTGGATCATAATAAAAATTAAATGTTGCATCATCAAACATCGGATATGATGCTGAAGCTTTTTCTTTTGGATGCCCTTGCATTATTGTATGCCATGGAGCATATCCTATATCACCTTTTTCTAAATCGACATAATCACTTGGCCCTTCAAATTCTCTATAAGGCATAGAAAAAATCTTAGAGTAATCACCATTACCAACAAACAAATCATCTATATAATCTGCCAAGGCTTCCCGATCGGTATAATTAGCAAAGATATTTTCTTTACTATCTGCTAAGAAACTTCCCCCAGTTAAATAAGTAAAAAAACCCTCGTCTGCCTCTTTACCTGTCCTTAGTCTATTAGCATTTTTTGCCCCAACTGAAAAACATTTTGTAATAATACTATTATTTGAGCCGTCATTAAATAAATTATTAATTGAACGAGTAAGAACATTAACTCCAAATACTGCAAGTATTGTAAAAATTGGGACTATGAAGAATTGTATAATAGCCTTAAAAGCCCTGCCAATAATAGGTCCTTTTGCGCTCCCCTTTAAATCAAGAGTAAACTCAGATTTTACAAGAGCAATAATAGTAAATATAACAAGTAAAACTATTGAGAATCCAAGAATAGTCCAAAAAACACTTTGTACGCTTTCGCTTAAAATAAATCCATAAACCAAATCTGTTGACTCAGAGCCACCATATGTATTTTCTCCAATCTGTATAGGGTCAATACCCGCTACCATTTTAAATAAACTCTCTGCAAAATCTACAACATAAATTATTGCTCTAAACAAATAATAAAAGAGCAAGAAAAAGAAATCTAAAACTGCATTAAGATAATGCGGAATTGCTGTAAAAAAAGCAGACACCTAAAATTCCTCCCAAAAAATTAATGGTCATGAAAGTAATAAGCAAAAATTAGTAGTCTCAACATTAGTATAATCAAATTATAACAAGTTAATTTAAATTTGTACAATAAATTACTAAAATTTTTAATTAAATTTAAAATTAAAGAAGAATATCAACTATTTTTATATTTAAAGTCTGGTTTAACGCTGGTGCACCAAAGATAATTTCAACAAAAGTTTCACGGGATTGGTTACTTATAATACCATCATAGTAAGAACCATACCCCATCCCACCTGGATCTCTAAAATTAACAAGTCTAACATTTTCCCCTGTCGCAAAATTTTCAAAAGGTTCATTAAATTCATCATCAATAGTTCTGTCTCGCAATAAAAAACCTGAAAATCTTCCAAAAGTTTGACTAAAATACTCATTAAAAATTTCTGCCAAGTCAAGCATAATTATCCCTTCTTTTAAATCCCGTTCATCAATATAATCATTAATAATAACATTTAACGCAACAGCATCCCCCCCATATTCATCTTTTACACTATATCTTATAGTAAATGAGTAGTTTTTTAAAATTTCCCAATTGTTCTCATCTTCTTTATTGTATTCAAAAAATATTGAAATCCCATCAAGCGTATCTGTTTGATTCCATGATTCAAAAGCAATTGCCTGAATAGGATCAAAGTTTTGCATCAAAGAAGTGTCTTTTTCTTCAAAATAACTATCTTTTTCTTTATATGGAAAGCTCTTTGAAATTTTAAGCATGGTTCCTTCATTCCAAATGACCCCCATATCATTTTCTGAACAAAATTTATAAAAAATTGATCTAACACTTCCTAAATAATTTTCTCTACTCATGCCTGTTTGATTTAAAAAGTCAAAAAAAGCAAGACCAATAAATCTGTCTGCAAACATATCGTCAACTATTGTAAAAATATCATTATAAGTAATAACAGGGGAAATTAAATATTGAGCACACGCTTGTATAAAAGTAGTTCTTTCTCCATTTCCATCACCATCAACACCATCATTTTCATCAGCAGTGTTTTGTTGACCAAAATATTTATTTGCTTGGTCATAATAATATTTTAATGAATTATTATTATCACTAAGACCCAATACATCATAATCTTCTAAAGCATTTATATCCGCCCCAACAAGTAAATATCTACACATTTCAACAGCAAGAGTCTCTGAATGCATATTTTTATAATCAATACCCGATCTTGATAGGTAACATACCCAATGACTTATTACAAAATTATTTGATTGTGCAATAACTGGATTTCTTGGCAAAGTGATTAAAGTGTTCATTGTATTGTATTCGTAACTATATATTCTCTTTATAAAGTCCTGCGCATTCCTAAAATTTGAAAAACTATTATCTCCAATACTTGATCCAATAAAAATATACGCAATATCACTATCATTTGAATATGAATAAATATTATTTTTTTCCAAAATTGAGTTTTCATTAATTGTGCAATTACTATCTGTTGTATTGCTAATTTTTCTTAATTCTCTCACATTTGTAAAATTATTTTCAGAATAAGATACAATATTACTAAAAATCTCTCTTCCAGTATAAGCACAATTTGAAATAACAAGCAAACTATCTAGTCCATAGGAATCATAATAAAAGTTTGTCATTGAAAACAATTCATTATATAGTTGCGTTAATTGCCTATCAGATAGTTCGTACTCTATTTCAAGAGTAGGTATTATATTTACAAGATTAGCAGTCGTTTCACTCCCAACAGCCCCAAAATGATTTTGTAAAGCATCACATATATTCCGTGACAAAGAAATCATATCATCTGCAAATTCTTTAGCTGGAACCTGTCCAGAGCCAGATACAGAACCCGAATTCGCACGAGAAATAATTCCAACATAAAATGTTCCATTTTCTGCACAGCCTGTAAAAGTAAAAATGGGAATAAATAAACATAATAAAACAAGTACAGCACAAATAATTTTATATGGTATGCTATTTGTTTTCTTTAAAAAATTCATTTTATCCCCCTTTTTTTAATATAAAAATCTAACATTTTTTTGCCACACTTAAATATTAAAATTAAAAAAAGTCAAAAATATTATAGTACTTAAAGATACTATCTTTAATATCTAACCTCTTAATTCTCGCCCCATAATCTTAGTTTACCAAATTTTATCATGAAAAATCAAAAAAATACAAATAATTTACAAAGATATTTTAACTAAAATGATTTTTTCTATTTAAAAAAAACAAAGTTAAAATTTGTCTTATAATTTATACAAACTACTATAAATTTAACTCTGTTTTATGATTAATATATTTTTAACTATTAACTGCTACTCGTAGAAATTCCTCCCCCTGGAAGATTTGAAATTACAGGTCCTTTAAAAAACTCTATTATCGTTGGAAGTGCAGAAAACAGCCAACCTAGAAACCAAAATAAAGCAAGACAAATGACTATTGTAACAATTATCCCAACCATTCGTTTTTTTAATTCAGCAGCCTTCGAAGAACTTTCAGCCTTTGCTATTGCAATACCAATAAAAATAGCAAGAAATGCCCCCATAACAACAAGAGTTATTGTTATTGGAATGATGAATTGATTTATAAACTCTATAATTGGCACTATGAAATCATAATCAGTACCAACAAATTTTGACCCATCAAAAATACCTGTTAAATATGGACTTGAATAAGTACTAGTATTATCCAATGTAATAAACCCCTTTCTAAATATTAAACTTTTGTTAATTTTATCATAATTTTATAAAAAAACAAATTTATTTTAATAAAAATTTCAGCAATTTTATTATTAAAACATTAAACAAAATAGTCATTTGTTCAATAGTGTTTATATATTTTAACCTGTAAACCTAAAAAACAAACTTTATACTTTTCTTTTAATTTAAAGACAAAAAGCCTAATCCCACATGGGCTAGGCTTTATAAATGTAATTTTTTTAATAAAATTTTTATCAATTTGTAAATGTACTTGAAATAGGGTCAAATACTTGACTGCCTGTTAATGAAGGTAGAGAACTTGCAAACCAGACTAGAAGCCATATAACAACGAGAGACGCCACAATGGCAATAGCAACATTAATAAGTGCCTTTTTTGCCTCTTGTGCCTTATCTGCTGTTTCTGCCCTAGCAAGTTTAACCCCAAGAATAATAACCCAGATTGCACCAGCAATTGCAACAATAATAGTTATTGGGATAATCAAATCATCAAGAACTTCAACAATAGGTTTTAACCACTGCATTGCACCACTAGAAAAATTGCTTGAAATGACAGTAGAAAAAGGACCGCCAAAAAGATTAAACATAAAGTTTCCTCCTATAAATTTATAAACTACTGATATGAATATATCACAAAAAAAATAAATTACCAAACGATTTTTACAATTTTTCAAAAATTTTTTAATATTTTTTTTCGTAATTTATTTGTTTTAAATAAATAAGATGTTGTATACTACTTTTGTATGTTAAATATATTTGGAGGAAACGAATGAAACATATAAAAAGAATACTTTTGTTAATCCCTGTACTTGCCATTTGTTATTTACTAGGCTTAGCACTTACATATTTTGTAACTTATGGAGGTCAAGGCTCATTTGATATTGTATTGCTATCTCAAGGGACTCTTACCATGCTTCCAGTAATAATAGGTGGCGGTGCTTATGTTATATACATCTTAAACAAACTAACAGAAACCAAAGAAGAAAAGCCTAAACTTGGTTCAAAAACAAAAGAAGGAAAAGATGTATCTCAATATTTTGATTCAAGATGGATAACCGAAAAAGAACTAAAAACAGAAAAAAAGTTTATGTTTTGTAACTGGAACAGCGTCAGAAATAGTGCTGATGGGGTTTTGATACGAAGTGAAGTAAATGGCAACTCGCTTAATATTAATATGTACAGCCCAATCCACGCCCTTATCATTGGTACTACTGGTACTGGAAAAACACAAAAATACATCGACCCAACCATACAAATAATGTCATCAACAAAAACAAAACCAAGTTTTGTAATTGCTGACCCAAAGGGTGAATTATATGAAAAACATTGCCACAAATTAAAAGCAGAAGGATATGATGTAAAAGTTTTTAATTTAAGGCAACCATTTGCATCAACAAAATGGAATCCACTAGATAATGCTTATGAACTATATCACAAAGCCTTTCATTTACATGAATTTGTAAAAACTCATGTCGGAGTAAACCCTGCTGACCTTGGTCTAAAAATCATAGCAAGCGAATATAATAATGAATGGTACGAATATGATGGCGTTGCCTATCCAAATAAAGAAGTATTAGACTCTGACTTAGAATCAAAAAAGGCAGAATTTATTGACCTTGCAGAAAACGACCTTAGAGAAATTGCAACTATTCTATGCCCTATTAAAAACCAGCACGACCAGAGCTGGGAAAGAGGCGCTCAGGAATTTATATTCGGAACAATGCTTGCAATGTTAGAAGATACTCTTGATGAAAGACTTAACATGACACGAGATAAATTTAATTTTTACAATTTAAGAAAAATAGCAACATTTAAAGACCCTGACCCTGACAATCCTTATAGAACTCTTAGACAGTACTATACCGGAAGGGACAAATTCAGTAAAGTACTTCCACTTGTAAGTGGGGCCATTAACAATGCACCATCGACAACCAAAAGTTATATGGGTATAGTAACTGGTAGTTTAGGCGTGTTTAATGATAATGGTATGTGCTTTGCAACAAGTGCTAATGAAATGAATTTTGACACTTTTGGAGATAAGCCTACTGCCCTATTTATCATAATCCCTGACGAAAAAGAATCAAGACACGGGATAGCAACAATGATGATTTCTCAACTTTACAAAAAACTCGTCTCCCTTGCCAACAATTATCCAGGTATGAAATTACCAAGAGCAGTCTATTTCTTGCTTGACGAGTTTGCTAACTTACCAAAAATTGAAAAAATTGATACCATGATTACCGTTTCTCGTAGTAGAAATGTATTCTTTTCCCTTGTAGTTCAGTCTTTTAGCCAGTTAAACGCAAAATACGGAGACGATGTTGCTGCTACTATTAAAGGCAACTGCCCTATAAAAATCTTTATTGGAACAGATGACAGAATTACTTGTGAAGAATTTAGTAAGTTATGTGGAGATATTACTCTTGAAACAACCTCAACTTCTGAAAGTAAATCAAAAGATGAAAAAGGAAAAGAAAATCCAAACAAGACAACAAGCCTTTCTACCACATCAAGACCCCTTATTTATCCTGATGAATTAGGGCATCTTGGCGGGCAAAATGGGACAGGCGAAATTATTATCAAAATTCTTAATGAATTCCCAATGAGAATAAAATCAACAGCCTATTATGCAACTCCTATGTTTGACCACATGAAAGCATCTCAGCAATATGTCCCATCAAGATCTCTTGACGAAGCAAAAGTATCATATAGTATTGTTGAAAGGAATGCAAAAGTACTAAGACAAAGACCTATGATAGACGCCGATAGTTTCTAATAAAAAAATAATGATTGATAAAAAAATTAACTTTACAATTTTTGTTAAGTTAATTTTTTTTATTTTACAGCATTCAAATTTTAAAATTTTTATAGCATAATATAATAAAAACTAGTTCAATTTATTTTGAGAAATCTTTCCCTATATGATAATATGTATAATATAATTATATTACAATTAATATAATATTATTTTTGCGGAATACTAAAAATGTAATTATTTTAACAAAAAAACTAAAGAAGGATAAAAAGAGGTAAAAGGAATGAAAAATTCAAAACTAAAAGTAGTTGTATTTTGCTTACTATTTTTTGTAACAACATGTTGTTTTTATTTTTCATCAACAAATGATGATAATTCTGTTAATAGTACCGACAAAGTTATGGCTTCTTATACTACGGGAGATACATATTACTCAAATACAGAAACTTCTAGTGCAAGCACACTGATTGAAGAAGGAAATATTCCTTTTTCACTTTTTACTAGTGTTGAATACGCGGGTGAAGAAGGTTTTAGCATAACTGACTACTATCCTGAGTTTACTCAAAGCACTGAAAATGGAATTTTTTATTACACAATGGATGAAGATTCTGCTCCTTATATTTTATTATCTTCAAAACCAGGAGAATTTGGAGATATTTTAAATACTCTTTACAGCACTACGCTTCATTTCAACTTTAACGACCCAAATGCAAAGACAGACCCAAATGTAAACTACGGCACAATTAACAGCCTTGGTTCCCTTCAACCTTATGTTTCTTTGCAAACCCCAGCATCTTCAACACCAATTATCCTTCAAGCGAGTCCAGATTTAGTTTTTGCAGGAGAGGACAATTCCTATTCTTTTTCGTTAAATCTTCAAAGTTTACTCAATGAAGATGGGAGTGCAAACCCAAATGTAGAGTGTCCTACTATTTCAAACCAGGGCGGAGATTCTGGAATTGGAGATGATAATGTAGGAGACTATTTAGGCGGAAATGGTGCCGATAATGATGTCTCAATGAGAACGGGCTTGTATACTTTCACAATTCAATATAACTATACAAGAAATGGGTTAACTTCAAATCTATGCGTTTTTGAACTCTCTTTTTATGTAGTTGATTACAGCAATTATTTAACTAGTGATGCACCTCTTAAATTTATTAACACAAATGCCTATGCAAATATAATTGAAGGTACTGACGGCGAAGAAAGTCAAGAAGAAATTTATACAAATGAATATCAATTGTATAACTATAATTATGAAGAAGCACCAGTTGTTGAATATGACGCTTCAAAATTTGCACTAAATTTTAAATTTAAAGTTGGAAATTCAGAAAGTAATGTTTTAAATTTTAATTATCAAAATTTTGTAATTGATAGACAAAATGGACATACAGGCATTGTAACACTATTTTGTCAAGAACTAGGACTTCCCTATTCTTTTTACACATTCGAATCTGACAATACTGAATTTTTGGCTAGTTTTAGATTAGACGATTTTGAGAAGAATTTTATCATGCCAAATTCTGTTGCACTTAGGACTTCTGTTTTCCAAGGAGTGTTTGAATTTGAACTTGATATCTTAACTCAGGGAAATAATGAAGAAATTTATACTCAGGTTGACAAAGACCTTTTTAGTGAAGACATTAAAAATAATTTATCATTTCAACAATTAATTATTTTTGGATACGATTTAAGATATACTGATAATGATTCTACATCTAGCACTTATGGACAAAATCTGTCTCTTATAAATGACTATACTCACAACACCATTCTATCCTACAATGTTATGACTGAAAATAGTCAAGAAGAAAATAGTGGAAATTTACTCTCTATTCCAAATTTGATAGCAACTACAAATCAAGCACCACTTAGATTTCATAGTTATGGAAATTTAACTGGGAATTCCTATACTGCAACTTTTAACTTATTTGATTTATCTTCAACTTCTGACTCGGCATTACTTGAAAGATTAAATAATGCAATAACAAAAGAAGACATCGATAATATTATTAATGAAAATCCATCACAATATAAGCAATTTGCATCCATTTCTAGTGATGGGATTTGGCTTATGCGACTAGAATACCAAATAACTGTCCCTATGACAATTATTTTAAATGATGGCGAATATAGAACTGAAATGAGATCCATTGATGGCTGCCAGTATGTTTTATTTGAAATTAACAATAGTGTAGAAAACTTATACATTCAGGGTATTGACGCAAATACTGCTTATGATTTTAATAGTTATACTAATAAAAATGTAAGAGTTTCAATACAGGAAAGACCTAATTTCTTTTCAGCCCCAACAAGAGTTACTTACACCTACTCTCAAGATTATAATAGTTCATCGACCACTTCTTCTGGCATATTATATCTTAAAACAAATAGCAGTGGAAATTATGAAAATTATGTAATAAATGGAACAAATTATAATTACTATGTACAAAATAATTCTTCAAATTATACATTCTCAGCAAATGGGTACTATGTAGTAACTATTCGAAATACATTAACAAATTCTTCAAGAAGGTTCTCTTTTAGTATTGATAAAAATTCTATTTCAAATATCGTAGTTAATGATGTAATTTCATCAAACAACGGATATATAAAAGGCGATGAAATAACAAGTACAAGTATAAATAGCGAATTTATTTCAAAAAATCTATATATAACAAATAGCGCATTTACAATAGGATGGAGTAACAAACAAAGTAAAGCAAGAGAGTATGTTTATGTCGCATTTATGGAACTAGACGAAGAAAGAAATAGCACTTCTTCCCTATTTAAACAACCAAACGGAGATTACTGGCTAACAAATAATTATTATCTTGATGAAGTAGTAAGAAATGCTGAAAGTAATTATGAAAATAGTTACTACTTAACTACACTACAAGCAAACAATTATTTTAGAAAAGAAGGTCTATATTATTTCTTTATTTATGATCAAGCCGGAAATTATTCTGCTGTTGCTGTTCTTATTGATAACTCTATGCCTGTTATAGCACAAGGAAATTGGGAAGGGCTTTCAGAAGAATCCACTTGGAATAACTCCTATGACCCAACTAACAATGTTAATAATTATGTCAATGAAGATACAGTTCTATATTTTGGCACGCATAAGGCACTTGAACTTCCAAACTTAGATAATGAGGCTTTAATAGAAATTGAAAACATAAGTTATACATCTTCTTATGACTTAAATAATAATGGTACAATTATTCAAAAATCTCCTATTTCTTTTGATTTTTATAGCGATGTTTTAAAACAAATATCTCAATATATTCAAGAAACTCAAGGGGTAGATATTTTCAACACTGCACAGGATAAAAGCACTTATTATCTATTACTTCAAAACTCATCACTTGAATATTCATATGTACCTGTAAATCTAGGCGAACAAGGTTCAAATAGTCCTGCTTACGGAACAACCTATCAACCTTTTTATAGAACAGTAATATACGCAACAGACAATCACACTTTTACTGGCGAAGCAGATTATAATTTTACATTAACTAATGCAAATGGAATGCAAGCAATACGAGAAATTCACATGAGTTTTGATAATGTAAGGAGTTCTTTTTATGCCTACGATGATCCAAATAATAGACAATATATAAGACAAAATTCAGGCACAAACTTAAATACATTAAGTTTTGAATATGTAAAAGTTAATAACAACGAATCTCTATATTATGAAATCCAATCTTTGACTTATGAGTACTACCCTTTTGTCCTCGACCCAAATGATGCGAATTTTTCTATAGATACATATCCATTTTCATCTGTTGCTGAAGAAGGAGAATTAACAGCAACATCTCTTGATGGACAAATATTTACAGTTGACGCAATAAATGTTGACTATTTATCAAGTGGTAGCACAGGCATTACTAAACCAGGAAAATATGTCATAACTCGTGTTTATCGTGGTGGCGGATATAATTACGATGCAGAAACTAATACTTTTGTTGAAACAGGACTTACAGATAAAAATGGCGCTTACGGCGGTTATTACTACTATAATTCTGATGACGGCGAATTTCATGAGTTATTTACGCTTGACCCAAAGGAAAGAAGTTATACAATTTATGTTGACCACAATGAAATAATTTCAGAAAATTTTATACAAAATTCAAAAACTCGTGAAGTCGGAGACAATATAAGCATAATACTCAATAACAATACAAATAATAGTTGGACTTTTAAAGATTTCTATACAATGTCAAATAACAGGCTTCTTATTACAAATGAAGTACCAATTAAAATCAATATTCCAGTTAGTAAATATTTTATGTATCATGAAAATGGCACGCTAGATTACATTTTTAGTAATATTGATTTCTCACTATTAAATGTTAGAATTATATATACTAATTCAATAGGTCTTACATCAACTTTTATAGTTGATGGCTATGATCAATTAACAGGAATGTGTACAAGTTCAAGTTTAAAATCTTCTTCTAATCCAAATGGAGAATTAATATTTTCGCAGGAAGGACAATATAAAATTATAATAACTGACAATACAGGCTACACGATTACTTCTTCCACAGGTACTACTCTTAATAATAATCCAATAGAATTTTCATTCAACTTTACAATCTCATACACTTCCCCACAAGCGCAGGCTTTCTCTTATATTTACAATTCTTTAACAGGAACTTTTGAAGAACAATTACTTGACGATGAATATAATATGCATATATATGCAATAAACGCCCTTCAAAATAGTGGTAATAGTACAGAAAACAACAAACTATATTTGCGTTGGCAAGATGATAGAACACCTTATTTATCATCTGTTGAAGAAATAAGAGTTGATTATACTCTAAACAATCAACTCTCAACATATGTTATAAATCTTTCAAGTTATAACTTAAATGAACTCGCAGATGGAAATATTGCTATATTATTTAATTCGTCAAGTCAAACTCCTTCCCTTGTTTCTCAGGATACTATTGACCAAAATACATTCCTATTATACCTAACTATTGACTATTATGATGAAATTAATAAATATGAAACTTATGATGGTCAAAATTATTATAGATATATTTACACTCTTTATTTTGGTATTGCAAATGAGTCTACTTACGATGTAACCTTGTCTTATTTAGGAAATCAAGATTTCTCATTTAAACAAACAACTTATTCTGTTTCTATAGATAGAACAAAGCCAAATACAAATCTTGACAACCTAATTAGTAGTGAAGATTTCTTAAATACTTATTATGGCGATAGTGTATCATCTTTTAAAGAAGAAGATTTTAACATTGCAAATCTTTCAACCCAACCTTCTGTTCTAACCTATACTTTTGGCGTTAGTAATAATTATGTTTTAAATTATAATTCAGAAGAAACACTTCCTTACTTTTATGTTAGGTCATACAATAAATATAATGGGGACTTCCCTAGTATTACTCCTGATATGGCTAATACTCCATATTATGAAAACGAAGATATTTTTGGACAATATCCAAAGTTCTCAGAAGCAACTTTAAATAATGACATAATAACTATAGGAAATAACACTTGGTATAGGGTCGAATATGCTAATGAATCTACATTATACTCCTTAATACAATCAACTTTATCTCAAACTCCAAGCGGATATTATGAAATAATTGAAAAAGACTACGCCGAAAATTTTAGAGCATTTACAGTATATTTTTCACCAACAGGACAAGAAAATTATCACATATTAAACCTTGATGGAAGAGATGCAAATAGAATTACTTTTGAACCTAATACAACAAGTGATATAACCGCCGACGAGTTATTTGAAATATCAAAACTTTCATCTAACTTTGGTTGGGGTGTTGTAAGTGTTAGAAATAAAACATTAAATAGTAACTTTGAGGGAGCAATTTACTTAACACCAGGAAATCAAAGTTTAACTCCTACATTAACCCAAAGACTAAATGAATTTTTAACAAGTACTCTTAATTGTAGATATAGTTTTACCTTATCAAGATATAACTCAACATTCCCTGTTGTTATTAGGTCTGTAAGCATTATAACAAATGAGAACACTGCAAAATTAGATGCCCCAACTATAATTGAAGTCCCTGATATTTCAACAAATACTTCAACATATAATCTTGTTTTACCTGCATATTCAAGCACATCCGTGTTGTACTTAACATCTCTAAGATTACTTATTTATTCAAATTCCACAAATTCTTGGCAACAATTACTTTCTTATGATAATCGTGATGATATAAGACTAAATAATCCTATAAGAAATCTTCAAAGAGGTGTATATAAAGTAGTTTATACAGATAACTACAACACTTCATCTTACGAATACAATCTTTATGTTGGAGAGTACAGAATCAATGACTTTGATACGGAATATAACTTTGAATATAACTATCAACTTGACTCGAAAAATGAAATTTATTACACAGGCGGAGAAGTTCAAGTAACTTATGAGGGAAATATATATAATGTTTATGTAAATGGTATTTTGTATTCTGGCACATCACTTGAAACATTATCCCCTAGTTTAGCCTCAAATAATTGCAAAACCTTTACATTAAGTTCTAATTACTCCTACCAAGATATACCTGCAAATGAAAAAGTAGGCGGAACAACAAAATATTTAATTGAATACTATGACATTACAGATAATACATTACAAAAATCAATTCAAATAACAATTTTTGATGAATTGCCTGAAATTAGACTTACAAATAATAATGATATTAATGACGAAATTTCATCAACCCTTGAAGAAAGTTCTTCTCAAATCACAAACTCAATAGTTAGAATTAACTGGGGTTATATAGCAGGTTGTGAATATGACATTTTAAATGACTCAGATACAAATCCTGTTTCAACTGCAACCCTTTATACAAGAGATTCTAATGGGCTTTACAGAAATGGGATATCAGTTTCTCGTGGACAAGTTGTTAGCGAAGAAGGATATTATAGGCTTGACATAACAAATAGCCTGCTTAGAAATACAAGGTCTGTATATTTTGTTATTCAATTTGGGAACTTCCCTCTTTATAGCGTCTTAGTAGATGACAATGAACTTTCCCCTTCCCCTTATGAAAATTTTGATTTAACTCAAAATGAAGCAAACAATATGGCATATTTTATGAGTAACACTCAGGCTCAACCTATTATAAATGTTATATATGCCGCTTTAACACAAATGAAAGATAATGGGCTACTTCAAAATATTATTGATAGGAATAGAACAGAATATGATATATTAGTCGAATCATTAGGATATCAAAACGGAATTTTCTCTTCTACAAATGTTGGAATTGCAAATGTAACAAAACTTAATCACTATTACTCAATCTATACTCCTAAAATAGTTTATAATAGCAACATAGATATTGATATAATTGAGTTCACATTCCAAAATAACTTATTAACCAACTTTTTCCTACAAGGTACAGGTGAAAAGAATCCGACACCAGAGTCTGTTGGGACTGATTATTGGACAACAATTTATCTTGTATATAGTTTGCGGGGTCCTATTAGAATTGAATTATTTGCCGTAACAAAAGTCCCTCAAACTAGTAATCTTCTAAGTAGCACTATTTACTATAACGAAAACTCAACTATAAATTTAACCATTGACACAACAGAAAAACAACTTACAAATAATGAACTTACAGGCAATGATGTGGTATTACATTGGAATAGTCTAAATTCATCTATTACTGAACAAAACACATATTGGTACAATCAAGGAAACTTTATTTATATACTTGAACAATATGGTGTTGAAAATAGTTATTCCCCACTTGACTATTCTTACAATAATTCAAATAACAGAAATACTTCTACATTATATGGGGCTGGAACGCATAAATTAATGTTTAGAGATTTAGCAGGAAATACTCATAGATTTTCAAATAATTCTCTTGCCTTTGAACCAAATGTCTACACAATTTACATTCTTACACAAGTAATATATCACATTAATTATAATGGTACAGACTATAATCCTATTCAATATGGCGTTTTTAATAACAACTTAGATATTGTAATTGATGAATATTATTTAAATATGTTAGATGGTTTTAACATAAGCGTAACAAGAAATGGCATTAACTATACTACTTATACAAGAAACGATAATATTATTTCATTTAATACTTCTGGAAAATATGTAGTTACTCTTAGAGCGTCTCATGATGGTAGAGATTTAAACCCAGCAACCTATACCTTTACAATTATCTCCACATCGTCTGCTAGACTTGCTTTTGAATTTACTGAAACAGCAAATTACGAAATCTTACAAGTAATTAGAAACAATGAAGATATTACAGACAACTTTATGGTTAATGGCACAATATCATCCATTTTTATATCTTCTAGCGATAGTAAAAGTGGAAATGGTTATTACACTATAACATTAAAATATGGTGAAAGTAATGATGACATATTGGTATTCTCCTTCCTAATAAGCGATTATGTTCCTTCAATTTCAAGTAGTATTGGATATGGCGAAACAACAACATCTGAAATAGTTATATCATATAATCCAAGTTATATTTATAATCAACTTGGAGAATGTTATATCAATGTTTTAGTTTATAATCAAGATAGTGAAACATTCTATCAGTATGGTAGATTTATAATTGACGAGACTTCAACAGAAACTTCTTCCAGTTTCACATTAACTCACTCTAATTCATATTTCATTCAAGTCGAAACAGCAAATGGAAACATTATTTCAAGTTTTAGAGTTAATAAAACTGACCCTTTGAACACTTTTGCAATCATAATTATTGTTATTGTAGTAGTCGCTGTAATCGTACTTATAATAGTCGTTATTAAACTTAGAACAAGAATGAAAGTTAGATAAAATTAAAAATCACTTATTCACAAAAGAATAAGTGATTTTTTATTAAATAATATAAATAAAATAAGTATATGCTTATAATAAATTTATAAGGTTTTAATTTATATCAACAAACTGGCAATTATAATTTTCAAGTTCATTAAGAAGAAACCTTCCACAGTTAGATATATTATCATTTTTATATAAAGCAAGTATAGTTAAACTCCCCCCATTACTATACAAGCCTGCAATTTTAAGTAATTTTTCAATCAAAATTATAGAATTCGATTTAAAATCATCAATGCTATTCCCATTAATGAAATTTTGATATTTTAAAAGTTTCATTAATTCATTAATTAAAATAACAACTCTCTTCCCATTTTCGATTAAACGCATTAATCTATTTATAACCAACTCAACTATGAAAAGGTTCATTTTATCCGTATCTCCGATTTCCGTATAAAAACTCTCTTCAAAGTTAAGATTATATTCTGGAATCGCATCAAGGCACAAATTAACAAAAGTGCATTTGTTGTCTTTACTAAATTTCATACTATCATTTAATATCCCCTGATAGTCTGTTAATGAATTAATTTTTAAAATAACTTTCGAGCCTTCTCTTATTTTAAAATTCAGTTTGTCTGTAAGGCTAAAAAAATTGCTTGTTTGAATTAGTCTAAGATTTGTAAACTTTTCTTTTTCTGAAATAAACTCATCTAAATTATTAATTTGTGTTGCAATTCTTAAATTCAAACTTTTACTATTCCTATATATGCATTTTAGGAAATCTCCTTGGCGTATATTTGAGCAAGCAACCAACTCATTTGGCACTAAAATGGCAGTATATAAATCAGCACTTTTACCATTTACAAAAATATAACCTTCATTTTCAATTTTTAGATAATAACCTTCACCGTTTTCAAATTCTCCACTATCGTCATACTCAAACGCTGTCTGAGGCAATGAATCTAAAAGCGTACTTAGCGAATTGCTTCTTGGAGAAGAAAAATCATATTCTAAATTATCTAATCTTTGAATATTTTCATTATTATAAAAAGTATTAGAAAGCGTCAACAATCCTCCATCTTGGTTTACTATAAAATTATTTCTTTCCTTTGGAGGACGCCCCTGCCTACTTTTTGGCATCTGCGGCGTTTTTTCACCACTCATTATCTGCATGATTTTGGAAATCAATTCTTCTTTTTTATATATCGTAGGAGAATGGACACCTATATCTCTTGCTAGACTTCTCAAATCAAAGATGCCCATATTTCTCATTGTAATTTCGTCAATTTTCTTCATTTTTCTTCCTTTCTTTCTTGATTTAGTATACAATAAGAGTTAGTAAAAGTAAAGAAAAAGTTAGTTTTAGAAAGTTTTATTAGGAAAATTTACTTATATAAGTAAAAAGGAAGGTTTGTCCTTCCCTTTTTTGTTAACAATAAATTTTCAAAAAGGATTTATTATTTACTTGTAAACCCAACCTTGCAAACTAACAAAAACTTCTATTTATAATACTAAACTCATTATAGAACTTTTCAAATCTATATCACAAGTTCCCCTTCATTAGTCTGAATAACCCTTAAAACTCTTACTTGATTTCCTGTATATGCATCAATATATAAATAATATTTATAGCCAGAATATTCCCCTGCAAATTCATAAGCAAGCGTTTCTCCAACATAATCAAGTGGAATTACACATAATCTCTGAGTTTGAATCTCCAAATTAGAACTTATTTTTTCTCTTGCTTCTTTTTCACTTAATTGTGGTATTAAATCTTCTCTTTCAACATGATTATATGCATAAGCCGACGCTTCCCACCCAACTATCGTATTATCTCCTAAATCTACTTTAATTTTTATTAAATCTGGATACATTATTATATCATCAATAACTGGGGCTAGATTAATATACGCTATCTTCTCAGACGAAGCACTCCAAACACATTCCATATCTTGAATATCTCTTTCTTCACAAAACTGTATTGCCTTATCAATTGCTTTTAAAAGTTCGCTATTCTTGTCATCTATGCTTTCTACACTCACACCTTCCTCTGTTGTAGTGCTGTTATCTTCGCTTTCTTTTTGAGTTGTATTATCTTGTGAGTTATTGTTAAATACATTCCCACTCATTGTAAGAAGGAATCCGCCTTTTTTAGTTATTTGAATATAATAGTTCCTATTATTTGCAATTACACCAAAATCATAAGTTTCAAAAACACTTGTTGCCTCTCCTAAAAATTTTAACTCTATTAAATTTTCTCCAAAAATTTTCTTGACTATATTTTCTGCTTCTTCTTGACTAACTTCTACATCTTTAAGCCCTTTTACAACCTTATTACGAGTTGAATCTGAGAAAGGTCCATCATAAATCAAACTAGGAAACTGCATCGTGTCTGTTGTAAAAGAAGTAAAATTAGATGAAAAATCACTATTCTCCACGCCATCTCCAAGATTTTCTGAAATCTTATAACCATGCATTATCTTTTCCATAATTATATTAAGTTCATTTTTGATGCTATTTATACTATTGTGAACTTGTATAAGTGTAGAATAATCTTCTTCCTCTATCTTGCCATCATTGTATGTTATGAGCGAAGTGCAATACCCATTAAGTTTATTCATAAAAATTGTTGTTTGACTCATAACCTGAGAATCAACTGGAAGAAGACTAAGTGAGTTTTCAGCCTCACTTGTTTGCTGTTTAATGTTTGAAAGTATTTTTTGTTGCGAAGTCGAATCATTAGAAACCATTAATTTACTAATTTCTACTTCCATATTATTTACATTGTTAACAAGTTCGTAAAAAGACCTTTGATATAAGTTCTCTAAATTTGCATTAGATGCATTTAAAGTACTATTTGTTGAAAATAATGTAATACCTAAAACAATCACTAAACAACTTAAAATTGAAACTGTAATAATGAACACTTTTTTCATATTTATATCTCCTTTTACAAAGCAAACACATGGTCGCCAATAGTTACAACTGTTTGCCTTGAATATATCCAACTACTTGTTGCTGTTGATGGATTATAGTAAAATAAACAACCATAGGTTGGGTCCCAACCATTCATAGCATCTCTTGCAGCATTATATGCTGTTTGGTCAGGCTCTAAATTTATTTGCCCATCAGAAACTGCTGTAAATGCATAAGGCTGATAAATAACTCCCGCTATTGTATTTGGAAATTCTGGGCTCTCAACCCTATTTAAAATAACAGCAGCAACTGCAACTTGACCGACATAAGGCTCACCTCTCGCTTCCGCATAAACACACTTTGCAAGAAGATATAAATCACTAGAAGACTGACTTGAAGAACTTGAAGTTAGCCCAAGCGCTGACGCTGTTTTAGGTCCTACAATGCCATCAACACTTAAACCATAATCTCTCTGAAAATTTCTAATGGCATTAAGACTTTTAGTCCCAAGTATTCCATCTATATTCCCTGTATAGTAACCTAAGTTTTTCAATTTCTGTTGAATTGCTGTTGCAGAATAACTACTTGAAGAACTTCCAGATAAACCAAGTGCAGACAAAGTTTTAGGGCCTACAATGCCATCAACACTTAAACCATAATCCCTTTGAAATTTTCTTATTGCACTTAAACTTTGGCTTCCTAAAATACCATCAATACTCCCTTTATAATATCCGAGTTCTTTTAATCTTTGCTGAATCCGCTTATTCTCAGATGTTGTTGCGGTGTATAATGCAATAGGATTATTTTGAGGCAAAACATAACTTGTTACAATATAAGATACCCCTACAATTAAAAGCAAACAAATGCTCAAAACAACTAAATACCTTTTCATTTATCCTCCAAAAAACTTTTTAATTATTTCAAGGATTCGGCTCTTATACACATAATCAGCATTAGAATTTAAAAAGCATAAAGGCGGATAAACAACGCACCACCAATTATCTCCTTTACCTGAACCAAGATTGACAATCAACGCATCATAATATCCATTTTCAAGTGTAACATTGTCATAACTTCTAACAGGAAAATACTCATTAGTAATTTTTGCCGAACTCTTGTAATCAAAGTTATTTTGTGCAAGAATTTTGTTTGCTATACCAACAATATTAGATAAATTTTGATTTAGTTTGTTTTGAAAATCTTTTTTAGTTTTGCAGGATGAAATAATTGGAGTTAAAAACTCTACAATTTCATCCTTTACTTGATATTTAATATCCTGGTCAACTTGTGAATTGCTATTTGCTCTTATATGTATTCTTAAATATTCTGTATGATACTGCTTAGCACTGAAAACCCCAATTATAAACATCACACATATGACAAGACATAAAAAAAATATGGAAATAAATCTTTTCATTTTAATCTCTCCTGCAACTATGAAAGAATTATTACCCATATTTATTTTTTTAATCAAAGTTAAATTAATTTTCTTCAATACGAAGTTGTCTATAAACAACAATTTTTTCTCCATCTTTTAGCGGTAGGGATAATTCACTATTTTGAGTCATAATATCTGTTACGCTTACATTAAGTTCTTTTGCTATATCCCACAAAGTTTGATTAGATTTTGCAAGATAAATTTCTAGCCCACAATCTCTTGTTTCTTTTTCATCCCCTAACAAAATTTCAGTTGTTATATAAGAAACTGATGGCACAGTATTATTGTAATTTATCTTTATTTCTGCTAAAATTTCTAATTCTCTACCATGTCTACTCTTTACATTAATATCGCCAAAGGAAACATTAATAAAAACATTATCTTTTTCATTTACATCTAAAGCACTAAAAGTTAAAGAATATGGCACATCAACATCAACTGAATTTAATATATTATTACCTTCTTCATCTTCACTATAATAAATTATGTTTAGCATAGCAATGCCATCAATAAGAACTTCTCCCTGCTTTACTATTTGATTTACAATTCTAATATTAGTAGGAACAACCGCTAGTATTTTATCAATAGGAGAAATAGTTTCTGATAAAGAAAAATTAGTTAAGATATTTTCTTCTACTTGCTTTGTTGAATTAAAATCATTTTGTTCAAAAGATGTAGTAGTCAAATTGACTTCATATTTTACACTATATGCATCTACAATACAAGATTTAATCTCTCTATTAAAAACAAACGAATTAATGCAAAGTGGAATTTCAAATATAAACCTATTGCCCTCATCATTTTCAGTTATAATAGATTCTTTTGTAGAAACAAAAGCCTGAATATTAGAATCTTTATTTGTTCCTTTTGCTTCAATTTCCTCTGAAAAACTATTTTCCTTATTTAAACTTCTTATAACTCCATCATCTGTACTATAAACTATTGTTGAATAAACTTCTCCCGCAACTACAAAATAATCAACTGATGGAATTACAGATTTAATTGTTGCAAAATTTTTTATATATAAAATCTTATTAATTTTACTATCTTTTGGCAACTCAAAGTTAATACTTGACTCAATTGCCGTATTACAAACTAAACTAGTATAAGAGACTTCTCCTTCCCTAACAAAAACATCTTCTGGTGGAACAGCACAGGCTAAATCGTTATTTTGATTTATGGTATATATGTTAAAATCAATTGTTGAATTATACGAAAAATCGCCAGAGGCAAAATTTGAACTATTTAGTTCCACAACATGAGACTCAATTTGTATAACACTATCAGGGCCTATATCTTTGTTTTCAAATACAAGCGAAAATGCCGACTTCTCAGTTATTGGAGAAATTTCATTGTTGTCTAGCACAACAAGTAAATCGTATTCAATTTCCCCATCAAATTTAACCTCCCCACTACCTGGCATAATATTTTCTACCTTTGTTCTAACACCGGCCGTCAAAACTTTTGTAATTTGAATGTCGCTATTAATAGTAACTGTATTTTTTAATTGTGTTTCTCCTAACTTAGTTTTAGTGGCAATGTTGAGTTTATCTGTATTTTCCAAAATTCTACCCCCTTAAACATGAAAGCAATAAAAAAATTGCTTTACTCATTTGTTATATGAATATAAAGCAATTTCAATTTTTATGATAAAATTTAAAAAAATTAAATTTTATCTCTCAAAAATCTTAACATCTCCACACAGTACTTCTGAATAAGAGCAAGTTAAATTTTTAAGTTGCCTGTTGTTTAAAATTCTGACTGTGAAGACAGATGGGTAAATATTTTCAACAATTCCTAGATAACTATCAATCTTTTTTCTACCTCTATTAATAGTAATATCTATGTCCTTGCCTTTTATTGCTAAAATTTTATCCTTTATCTCATTTAGATTCAACATTTCCCTTCGCATAAAAATCTCTCCTGTCAAATTATAGACAAAGGAAATATTTTTATACAAGAAATCAAAATTTAATAAATTTTAAATTTTAGTCATCATCTTCCTCATCTGACTCCTCATAGTCATCATTGTTGTCGTACTCATCATAATCATCTAAGTTTAATTTTTCTAATTCGTCATCATCAAGGTCAGCGCTATTATCGTCTCCAAGTCCAAGTTCAAGGTCGTCATCTTCTTCAATACCAGTATCATCAAGTCCAGACAATGGCACTAATTCATCTTCATCCTTTCCATCATACTCGTCTGTGTCATCATCAACAGAAGTATAAGTATTCCAAATAGAATCGTTTTCCTTTCCCTCTTCGTCTTCGAGTTCTTTTTCACGCCTACAAGCAACACACATATCCTCGTCAGGACTAATGTAGTTTGTCTTACAAACAGGACAAAGTTCTAGGTCAAGATTTTCTTCTGCCCCTTGACTACCAAGCGCTTTCATCTCCATTTTACAGACATTACAAAATTTATCCTTTTTTAGAATATAATTTAATTCACATCTTGGACATCTAATATAAGTTTGATTCTTCATATTTACTCCATTTATATACAGCACATTATTATCATATTTTTATATATTAGACAAGCATTTTTATATAAATTCTTAAAAAATATTTTAAAGTTTAATTTGTTCGTTTTTTATGCATTAAAAGGTTTAATTAATTAACAAAATTTAATACATTAACTATAAAACATTTTCTAAAAACTGCTTTATTTAGTATATATTAGTATATTAATAATATGTAATTTATGTATATAAATTCAAATAATTCTTGAAATTTAAAAGCATAAATGTCCTAATATTATCTAATTTAAGCTTTCAATAAATTTAAAGTTTGTGATAAAGCAAATTACGATAAATATATTAGATTAAATTAATTTTTAAAACTACACAAAATAGTTTTATTTAATATTCTAAAAACAAGTTTTCAAGAATGTTGCATTGACTATTAAGCCCCCTCAAATAACATTTTGTCGGCTACAAGAGCAATAAACTCACCATTTGTAGGTTTTTCGTTAGTATTGTAAACCTTAATTCCAAATATTTCGTTTATGTTCTCGATTTTTCCTCTATTCCAGGCAACCTCAATTGCATGTCGTATCGCTCTTTCTACTTTACTAGCACTCGTTGAAAAGATTTTTGCTATGTTTGGATATAATTGTCCAGTTATCGAATTAATAATGGAAGGCTCTTTCATCGCAAGTTTTACAGCCTCTCTTAAAAATTGATAACCTTTTATATGGGCTGGTATTCCTATGGTTAAAAAGATATTACTCAATTTTTCTTCAATCGCTCTTACTCTTGAATTTTTTTGAATAGACAGCATACTTTCTACTACATTATTCTCAAACAATTCCCTAGATCGTTTTACAAGCAATTCTGAGATAATTGGCTTTAACATATAATATGAAGCCCCACTATCAATTGCTTTTTGAATAAAACCATCATTTTTCAGAGAAGATACTACTAGAATTTTTGGCTTATGCTCCACCTTCATAAGTCTATCAAGTAACTCAAATCCATCATAGGTTTCTAGGACAATATCCATAACTACTAAGTCTGGCTTTTGTTCACAAATCATTTCATAGCCTTTTTGCCCATCATTAGACTCATTAATGATTTCAAAATCGCCTGCTTTTTCGAAAGCCTCTCTATAATTTATTCTTTCAACAAGACTCTCGTCTAATAAAACTACTTTGTACGAGTCCAAACTCATACTCCTTTTAAAAACAAAGTGATACTAGAAAGCACGACAACACTGAAATAATAACATATAATTCTAAACTCTATTGCATAGAATAATGACTTTTCTTGTCTATACATTAATTTTTTTGTAAAAAAACTATTAAAATATTTGTAAATATTATTTTTTATTATGTTTTTTTAAAAATTTAGTTTAAATTTTTAAATTTTTTCTAAAAGTCAGTATTTTTCTATTAAATATTTTTGTAAAAATATAAAAGAAAAATTATTTTTATTAGAAAATATACATTATTTTAAATTTGCATTCTCTCTTAAATAACTTGTCAAATCAATTCCTTTGGTATTATTTTATTCTTTTAATAATAACAAAAAAGATGAGCAAAATTACCCATCTTTTTTATCTTTTAGATATTTTTAGTCTCTCGTCTTACCGATATACTGTCCAACAAGAGCACCTTCTTCTCCAACATATGAAGCACTTTCATTTGTCATAAACATTGTTAAATAATTCAAACTTCCATCACTTATTGTATTATATACAAAAATTCGTTCTTCATCATAATCAAACATTGTAATATCGTTTACATCTGCTGTAAAGGTTGTTGCAATTATAACTGGTTCTGAATAACCTGAAACTCTATCAATTCCGCTACTAATTGAGAAATTCAATATACATTTATATAAAGCGTCATCTTCAGCAACTTGATAGTAAAATTCATTATTTTGTGCTGCATATAATGTTATTTCGTTTGTATTACTATCCAAAATAGAAATTTCCTGCTGAGCATTACTACCATTATAAACTGTAAAAGTATAATTAGTTCCGTCATAATATACCGCAAGTATACCTCTATCCATGTTGCTTCCATGACTGCCATCAAGGATAGCATAGTCTATAATTGTCCCTGCATCAGACTGTGAAACAAGGATTTCTGTATAGGTCTTGGGCTTTTTTATAAACTCATTCCCAACAGGAGATAATGAGGAAATTTTTGCCCCTTCTGTAAAGTATATCCTCTCATTTTTTACATTAACGAGCAGTAATTCAGAAGATACAGGGCCATAAACAATTTCTTCTGCCGAATTATTGTTAAGTGCTTTTCTATACATATAATATAATTGAGTATCACTATTTTGCTTTGTATAATAAATATACTTATTGATATCATTTATATTATTATTATACTCTATATCTCTTTGCTCGACTGTAGCATAAGAGGTTACATCACTAGCGACTTCATTTACCCTAGTATTTCCACCACTAACTGACACAACTATTAACTTATCATCGGCATTTAATATACTAATATAAACGACATTGTCAACACAAACAATAGAATAACTTGCTTCATTTGTGTAGTCGCTTGCTGAATAGAGAATACTATGTTCTGTGCCATCAAGTCTTACTCTTTCAAATCTTACATGTCCGTAGGTTGTTTCATTACTAGAATTAACTGTTGAATAAGGTGTTGCATAATATAAATAGTCTCCAAATATATAAAGCCCTGAATAAGCAAAACCACCTATATTATAAGTTAAAAGTTCAACATTGTTTGGAATACCAGTTTCTTCATTAACATCAACTCCGCCCCAAGAATTTAGTTTTGTCCTATAAATTCCATAAATTGTATAAGGACTACTTTCTTCATAAGTATTATCATTTATTCCTAAACTATTATAATCAATAAAAGCATTTGCAAAATACAAATAATTCCCCTTAACAACGGCAGATCCTCCATTTCCATAAACCGTATCTCTCGCACTTGGTCCACCAGTTAACTGAATAGAATTACAAGCAAAGAGCACTATTGAAAAAACAACTAATAATGATAATAAAAATAACGATTTCTTTTTCAATTTAATACCTCTCAATAAACAAAAAAATACTATCAAAATTTTACCCATTTGTCAATAATAATACACCTTTTATTAAATTTTAATAGGTTAAACTTTAATAGCATACAAAAATAGTTGATTAAATACTATAATTTATTTAATCTAATTTTTACAAAAATTTTAACTTAAATAAATTTTTCTTTATACAAATTAATATTAATAATAAACTTAATAATCAAGTTAATTATTGAGATTTATTTTTGATTACCAAAAATTAAATCAAATCGACTTTAAGTGTTTTTCCACTTTCTGCATCTTGACATACTATAAAATATCCATTCCCATTAGGGTTATTACTATCTATTGGCAGCCATCCTGCATATTCTTTAAGTTCTTCTGGGGGCGAGTTTCTATCTCTTGAAGGTAGCCCATAACAAATATAAAGAACATTTTTTTGTTCATTAAATATTAGTCCTAAAACATAATAGTTCCCATCACTATCATATACAATTTTAGTCCATTTTGAATTTGGAATTATATCTTCTAATAATTCATATTTTTCATATTTTGCAAATAACGCATCAATTTGTGGCTTTATTTGTTCATAAAAAGTAATTTCTTGATTTCTATCTTTAATTAAATTATCTTCTTCTTTTTTATCATTGAAATCTGCATTTTCTTCATTTTTGTTATCAAATTCTTCTTTGTTACCATCTAATTTATCTTTTTTTTCTAAATATTTGATTCCATTATTGCTTGCAATTTGAGTAGATTTATCACTACAAGACTTTCCTTCATTATAAAAGACTTCTCTATATTTACATTTTGCACAACTATCATAATATGTGCTTTTCATATCATCCTCTAAATTACTATCTATCAAATTTTCAATATCCTCTTGACTATCTTTTTCATAAAGGACTGAACTATCTTCTGGCTTTGAAATGGTAAAAGCAGTCTCAATTTTATTATTTTCTTGCTTTGAATTTTGGCTTCCACTTAAAATTATTTCAGGACAAAAAGGGTTACTTATATCTACAACCGCACAAATTAACCCTTGCTCAAAATTAATTTTGTTTTCAATAGAAAAATCACATTTATCTCCTTTTACACTTAGCGGTATTTTGATAACTTTTGAGTTTTGCTTTATTCCAAGAGCAAGCGGCTTATTAATTTCTTTTAAATTATAAAATTTTATTTCACTATTACTCTGAGATTTTAGATTAAGAATAGCCTTAAAATTATTATCTCTACTACTATTTAAAATTAATGTCTTTGCTGAATTTTGCACCTTTTTTCTCCCCTTATATTTAACTAATATTTTAACCTTTAATAACTGTTTAATTTTGGCATAAAAAAAAGAAATCAGTATAATTATGTTATATATATGATTTCTCCTTATCTTTTGTCATTTTCTGTTAAATTATATAAATAAACATACTGACTAGCATCCAACATCTCGGGTCGTGAGTCTATTTTTAAATTTAACTTTTCTAAATTTTTTACTATTTTATCTTTTTTTATTCCACAACTAGAAAGATTGTTATATAATGTTTTTCTTTTCATTTTAAAAGAATTTGAAACAAAAGCCTTATATTTATCAATATCTTTAATATTATATTTATTTTTATCTAAATCAATCTGTAAAATGCATGAGTCTACTTTAGGCTCTGGAATAAACATTTTTCTATTAACATTTTTTATAATTTTACAACTAGCAAAACTATTAATTAACACAGTTGGTATGCCGTACTCTTTTGTTTTAGGCTTAGCACAAAACCTTTCCCCTACTTCCTTCTGCACCATAACAAACATTGATTTTAAATATTTGCTTTCAAACAAAAACTTAAAAATAATAGCAGAAGTAATGTAATAAGGCAAATTTGCAATTAAATAGTAGCCTTTATTATCTAGTTTTTTTTCTATATCTTCAATATTTTCTTTTAAAATGTCGTTAAAAATAAACTCTATGTTATTATACTTTTTCTCAATATCCTGTAAGTGTTCTTTTAGCGTATTATCAATTTCAAAACTAAGAACTCTATTATATTTATTTGCAAGACACTCACTTAGCGTTCCCATACCTGCACCAATCTCAACGACCACACTATTACTAGACAAATTAAAATCTTCTAATAAAGAATTTAAAAAGTTTTTATCAAAAATAAAATTTTGACCAAATTTTTTTTTAAACTTAAAATCTTTTTCCATGTTATTCCCTAGTTTATATTAAATACCCTTTTTGCATTATTTTCTGTTTCAATTAAAACTTCTCTTAAACTTATCCCTTTTAGTTCTGCTATCTTTTCTGCTATTAATTCAACATATTCAGGTCTATTTAACTCGCCCCTATGTGGAACAGGTGCAAGATACGGGCTATCTGTCTCAATTAACATCCTATTTAAAGGAATCTCTTTTATCACATCTAAAATCTTACTAGCATTTTTAAAAGTACAAATTCCATTAATACTAATATAAAAACCATATTTTATTAGAATTTTTGCAGATTCAACGCTCCCACTAAAACTATGAATAACAGAAGAATTTTTAAAATAATCTCTGTATTCTTTTATAATTTCTAAAAAATCTCCCATTGCTTCTCTTATGTGAAAAACACAAGGCTTACCCAATTTATCTGCAAGCACAATTTGTTTTTTTAATACTTCTTTTTGCAACTCCTTTGTGTCAAGGTCATAGTAATAATCAAGACCTATTTCCCCTATTGCAACAACTTTTTTGTTTTTACACATATTTGCATACACTTCTAAATCATCATCACTAAATTCAATAGCCTCGTGTGGATGAGTGCCAACTGTTGCATAGACATATTTATTTCCTTCCGCTAGTTTTATACATTGAAAAGAATGAAAGACATTATCTGCGCTACAAATACAGATTTGCTGAGTCTTATCAATATTATTTAGTATTGTTTGTCTAATTTCATTTAATTTTTCATCATACAAATGACAATGTGCATCAACCATATTTTTATTTTAGCATAAAAGAATGTTGTTTGCATACCTTTTTTTACTCATTCATAGATATTATTATGAACAAAATATGGTTTTGGCTAATTATAACAAGTATATGTATTCTATTATATATAAATCCTGAAATTGTACTGCCTTCAATGCTTGAAGCAAGTGAAAACACACTTAAACTATGCCTAAGTCTGTGTGCTATATACTCTGTATGGATGGGAATTTTACAAGTTATGGAAGATAGCGGCATTAATAAAAAGTTATCAAAACTTTTAACTCCTGTAACAAAAAAAATTTTTGGAAATCTAGACGAGGCCACTAATGAGCTCATCTGCATGAATATTTCTTGTAATATTTTAGGCATGGGAGGCGCCGCAACCCCACTTGGAATGAAAGCAATGCAAAGACTAGACGATGGCAGCGGAAACGCAAATAGAGCAATGATTATGCTTATTATTTTTGCTTCAACATCAATGCAAATTCTCCCAACCACTGTAATAGGACTTAGAATTACCGCAGGAAGTAGTAATGCAAGTGATATTATCTTGCCAACAGTCATTGCTGCTATATTTACAACAGTTGTCGGCATATCAATAGCACTTATTATAGAACACTTTAAAAATTTAAGGAAAAATAAGAAAAAATGAGCACTTATCTATTACCTGTTTTAATCTTGCTTACCTTCGTTTATGCTAAAATAAAAAAAGTAAATGTCTATAATAGCTTCATAAACGGTGCTAAACAAAGTATGGGAATAGTCGTCAGTATTTTCCCATACATAGTAACTATTATGATAATGGTCCAATTTATAAAAATAAGTGGACTAGCCTCTCTTATTGCAAAACTTGTTTCACCTGCTTTTAATTTAATTGGAATCCCATCAGAACTTTGTGAACTTGTTTTATTAAAACCTTTTAGTGGAAATGGAAGTCTTGCGATATTAAATGATATCTATACGACTTATGGAGTAGATAGTTATATAGGAAGATGTGCAAGTGTAATTGTTGGCAGTTGTGATACCGTATTTTATGTTACAACACTATATTGTTCTCAAATTAAGGTTAAACGCCTGTTCTACGCCGTCCCAGTTGCACTCCTTGCTACTCTACTTGGAACAGTCGTTAGTTGCCTTCTTTGCCGAGTAATGTAATTTCAAATTTGTTGAAAAGATATTTTAACTCCTAATTTTGCTCCTTTTACAAATTTAATCAGCATAAAATTAGGAGATTTTTTATTTTTTGAATATACAAAATTTACTTGCTTACTAATTAATTTATATTCATAGGCAAGTTTTAAAACTTCCTGCAATCTTTCGCAAGGAAAAGATAAAAACAAACTTCCCTTATCTTTTAAAAGTTTACTAGATATCTCTAAAATTTTCTCTAAATTTGTTTCTATCTCATATTTTGCTATTAAATTTTTTTTATTTATATTTAAACTATTTTTAGGCTTTTTATAATAAGGAGGATTTGAAATAATACAATCAAATTTCTCACAACCTACATATTTAAAAACATTTGATATGTTATCATTAATAAATTTGATATTCTGAATATTATTATATTTTAAAGACCTACAAGACATATCCCATAAATCAAAATCGAGCTCAAAACCAATTATACTTTCTGGATTCTTTTTTGCATTTGTAAGAATAGAAATTACTCCACAACCAGAGCACAACTCAACAACCTTTGTTCCTTTTCTTATGTCAACGAAATCAGATAATAATACACTATCTATTGCAAAACAATATTTATCGTGATTTTGTATTATAAATAAATTGTCTCTTTCTAAGTCCTCTAAAACTTCATTTTTCTTTAATACCATATAAAATTAACTATTTTTATCCTTTACTCTGTTTTTAATTTTTTTATTAAACTTATTTTCAACCATGTTGTTGAAATTTTTATTTGATAAATCATGGGTTATATCATCATTATTTTTTTCATTTTCTAAATTTTTGTTAAACTCATCGTCTTCTCTT
The DNA here is from genome assembly GCA_944383405.1 of uncultured Clostridia bacterium. Taxonomy (GTDB): domain Bacteria; phylum Bacillota; class Clostridia; order Christensenellales; family UBA1242; genus UBA7862. Next base: position 122,476 of record CALWPL010000003.1, on the reverse strand, counting down.
AATATATTATTTTTATTTTCAAATTTAATATCAGTTAATTTAAAGTCTTTAATATTTACACTCCCATCTTTTAAAGTAAATTTAACTGAAACAATTTGCTTTAATAAATCTTGATAAACAACAACTCCTAACCCATCAGATGTTGTTACTTCACTATTTATTTTAGGCATCTTTGACGCCACTTCTAAATAATAAGGATTTTCATATTCAAGACAACACATAAGCCTGCCACAAGTTCCACTAATTTTAGATGGGTTTAAGGCTAGCCCCTGTACCTTTGCCATTTTCATAGACACTTTTTCAAAATCTTTTAAAAAAGTAGCACAGCAACACATTCTACCACATGGACCAATTCCGCCAACTAGTTGAGCCTGTTCCCTTGCAGTAATTTGCCTTAATTCAATTCTAGTTTTTAACGCCACAACAAGTTCTTTAATCAGTTCTCTAAAATCAACACGATTTTCAGATATAAACTCTATTGTTACCTTTGATAAATCAAGCGTATATTCAGCATCAACAATATTCATATCTAAATTTAATTTACTTACTAATTTCTTAGTTGTCTCTATTGCTTTTTTTGATAACTCTATAACTTTTTCATGATTTTTTTCGTCTACTACATTTGCAATTCGAATGATTCTTTTGCCTTCCGCATCACGAATCTCATCACTACCAACAAAAATTACCTGTCCTAATCCTTCTCCTACCTGCGTTTCAACGACAACAAAATCTCCTATCTTAACATTGATGTTAGATAGATAAGAATAAACCCTTTCTGTTTTACATAATTTAACTCCTATTCTTTTTTGCACAAGTATTTTACCTCCAAAATGTATAGTAGTAAGTTGTCGACCAAAAAAGTTGCATTACAATTATACTCAAGTTGCTTTTCTATATCATATATTTTCTTTATTATTAGGTCAACGGATGAAGATGTATATTCACTCGAAATTTCCTTTAAATAATTTAATATCTCTTTGTTTTTTGTTAATTCTTCTTTTTTTAGTCTAATTAAGAGTATGTCTCTAAAAAACGACTCAAATATAATAAGAATAATGTTTATATCTTCTTTTTTTTCTAAAAGCATTGAAGAGTATTTAATTAAAAGTTTACTATCACTCATCTCTTGCAAAGTCTTTAAACAGTTATTGTAAATCTTAATAAAATTTTTATCAGATGAATAACTTATTGCATTTGTTAAATTTCCGCTTGCAATTTCAATTATCTTATTTTTATTATCAAAATTTGAAATAGCAAGACTTATTTCATTATCACTTAATGGAACAAGTCTAATCTTTTTACATCTTGATAAAACGGTCGGAAGCACTTTATTTGTATTAGTTACATTTAAAATAATATAAGTATTCTTTGGTGGCTCCTCAAGTATTTTTAAAAGTTTGTTTTGTGCTTGTATAGTTGAAGAAGAAAAATTATTTAGTATAAATACTTTTTTATTGCTTTCAAGTGGTGCAAGATAAATATTATCAATCAAATTTTTAATGTCTTCAACCAAAATATTTTTGTGAGTTTGTGGATAAATTATTAAATCACTATGAGATAAAAGTGATACTTTTTTACAACTTTCACAAATTCCACATGGTTTATTTTCTCTTTCACATAATAAAAATTTAGCAAAACAATAAGAAAAATTTGTTAGAAAAACCTTATCAGTTGTTTCAAACAAAAAAGCGTTGCTATTGATTTCTTCTCTACACAATTCTTTAAACTGCGAATTATTTAAAATTATACTCTCAAATTCAATCATAAGAACAATAAAATTCTATCATAAAAAAGAGCATTTTACAAGAAAAATACAAGAACTCCTTTTTTTCTACTAATAAGTTCTTGTACTTTAAATATGTTTATTGCGTAAATTTACAACTTTAAATTCTTATATTTAAAACTTCAAGACGAATAGTCGCATTATTATTCTGAGGCAAAATAATATTTACTTTGTCCCCGATTTTCTTTCCAAGTAGTGCTTTTCCAACAGGGCTTTCATTTGAAATAATGCCCTTTGCAGGATCACTCTCAGTAGAACCTACAATCTGATATTCAAATTCGTCGTCAAAGTCAAGGTCTTTTAATTTTACATAACACCCTGCATTTACACAACTTGTATCAATTTCTTTTTTATCAATTATTTTACCAAATCTTAATTTGTTTTCTATATCACTAATTTCTGCTTCAAGTTGAGCCTGCTCTTCCTTTGCTGCATCATATTCTGAGTTCTCGCTTAAATCTCCAAATTCCCTTGCGACTCCAATCTTTTTTGAAACTTCTTCTCTCTTTGTTGACTTTAAATAATCTAATTTTTCTTGTAAAGCCTTATATCCTTCTTTTGTTAAATAAATTTCGTTTTCCATTTTAATAAATCCTCCTGCATGATTAACTTTTAAAAAAATGAAGTATTGCTTGACACAATACATTCTTTCCCTAATCACTTATAAGAAAACTGCGAAAACATCTTAGTTTTCGTACAAGAGATTATAATAATTAATGTATTTTATGTCAAGAAAAATTTTTTAATTACTAAAATTTTATTTTTTTATTTATTTTTTAAAATTTTTTTTGCTTATTATAGTAAAACTTTGATATAATGTAGTACTATGTTTTTAAAAGGAATAAAATTATGATAAGAATTTGGGCAAAAGTAATTAAGAATGAAAAAATAGTTAAAGAAACTATATTTGAAGAATTTGATACCTTCAAAGTAGAATTATTCTATGATTATATATCACAAATTTGTGAAAAACTAGATATTGCTACTCCAATAATTTTAACAAAACACATTTATCACTATATGACCTTTAATAACTCAACATTTTTACCACAAGATTTCCCAGAAATTGTTTCTTTCGATAAATTTGTTATTGAAGAGGCTTCAAATTACTAAATTAAAATTATTTTTTATAATTAAGCATATAAAACAAATTTAACAAGTCATAATTAAAGTTATATTCTGCACTCAATGCTTTTTCAATTTCTATATCAAAAACTTTGTCATCTCTTATCCCTATTGCCCTATTAAATATGCCATCCTCTATTAACTCTATTGTTCTTACAGCAAACTGCATGGCAAGTGCTTTATCTGCAACAGAAGGCTTTCCGCCTCTTTGAATATATCCGACTATTGAATATTTAAAATCAACTCCTGTCTCTTTTGTGAGTTCTTCTGCAATTTCTCTTATATCAAACATTTTTTCAGCAATAACAACAGTTGGCGAGTGATTTTTATTTTCAACACAGTATTTTACTCTATCAATTAATTCTTCTTTAGTTATAGGCTTTTCTGGGATTGCTATTATATCGCAAGCAGTTGAAACAGCAGAATACAAAGCAATATCTCCACAGTATCTACCCATTACTTCAAAAACAACTCCCCTATTTAAAGAACTCATGGTTTGCTTTACATTTTCTATATAACTACACGCATTATTAACCGCCGTATCAAAACCTAGACATTTATTTGTATATCTTAAATCATTATCTATAGTGCCTGGAATAGCAATAACATTTATACCTTCTCGTACTAAGGATACTGCCCCTCTATATGAGCCATCGCCACCTATAACAATAAGCACATCTATTTCCATTTTTCTTAAGTTTTCAGCACTCTTTTCTACTACTTCTTTTTTCATAAAATCTTCAAACCTAGCAGTTTTTAAAATTGTACCACCAATGGATGAAATATTAGCAACCATTTCTGTATTCAATTCTACAAATTCATTATTATATAAGCCCTTATAGCCATTCATTACGCCAAATATTTCTAGTTTTCTTAAAGCGGCAATTCTAACCAAAATATTTATTGTTGTATTCATACCTTGTGCGTCTCCGCCACTTGTTAAAACTGCAATTTTATTTATTTCCATAATTTTTTCCTTTTATAAAAGTTTTATATTTTGTTCTTCAAGAAGAGAATATAACTCATTCATTAAGTAGTCATTAGGGTTTACTAAATAACTAATTTTAAACGCTTTATTTAAACTTGTACACTTTACAATTACAGGAACATCTCCCGGATAATCTTTTAATATTGATAGTACTTTGCTATGAGTCAATCCATTTTGTGTGTCATATCTTAAGTAAAGAGTCTTTTGATGCCTAACTGGTTCAGATACAACTTTTTCTACTTGGAACGACTTGTCTAACAGAATAATCGTTTCTGCTATAATTGTTACACTCCCATCATCTCTTACAGAAGTTTTACCGTGAATTTTAATAAGTTCGTCTTCTTGTATCCTATCCCTAAATTTTTCATAAACTCTTGAAGTTATCATAACATCAAATGTCCCATATAGGTCTTCAACCTTCATTATAGCCATTTCCTTTTTGCCAACTTTTGTTAGCATTTTCTTTACTTCTTCAATACTACCACCACAATCAACAGATATGTTGTCTTTTACACCCTCATTATCAAATTTATCCTCTATCTCGTCATCTTCTTCACCATATGCCTCTTCTTTTTCTTCGCTTATCATACTTGCATTAAAAGTAAATTTGCTAAATTCATCCATATAATTATCAAGTGGATGTCCAGACAAATACATACCTAACACCTGCTTTTCAAATTTTAATTTTGCAGATTTATTATACTCACTAACATCTGGTAGTTTAACCGTGGTTTTAGAATTAAAACTATTGTCATCAAACAAACTAAATTGTCCAGTTGCTCTATTTTTCAAATCTTTTGATACAACATCTATAATTGACTCATAAACGCTCATTAGTTGAGATCTATACGCTCCAAAACAATCAAACGCACCACTTAATATCATACTCTCAATACTTCTCTTATTGACACCGCCTGCCTGAGTTCTCTCTATAAAGTCATGTAAATCTCTATAATCTCCGTGCTCATTTCTTTCTTTAATAACTTCTTCAACAGCCCCAATTCCAACATTTTTAAGTGCTGCAAGACCAAACCTAATTCTATTATTATCAACGCTAAAATATGTCTGACTTTTATTTACATCTGGGGGTAAAACTTCAATGCCTTGTTGCCTTGCATAAATAATGTATTTTTTAACTTCATCAATTGATGTAATCCTATTATTTAAAACTGCAACCAAAAATTCAACTGGATAATAGCATTTAAGATAAGCCGTTTGATATGATAAATAAGCATAAGCCGCTGCATGAGACTTATTAAAAGCATACTTTGCAAAGTCTTCCATATCGGCAAAAACTTTCCTTGCTATATCTTCTGGAACACCTCTTTTAAGCGCTCCTTCTATACTTTTTTCTCCTTTTGGGTCAGTCCATCCGTAAATAAACTTTTCCTTTTCAGCAGCCATCTTTTCAACTTTTTTCTTACCCATAATACGACGCACCATGTCTGCCTGCCCAAGTGAGTACCCAGCCATTGCCTGAACAATCTGCATTACCTGTTCCTGATAAACAATAATGCCATAAGTTGCTTCAAGAATTGGTTTTAGGCAAGGATGGTCATATTTTATGCTTTCTGGATTGTGTTTATTTTTTACATACGAATCTATGTACTTCATAGGACCGGGTCTATAAAGTGAAATACCAGCAATAATATCTTCAAGATTATCTGGCTTTAATTTCTTCATAAACCTTTTCATCCCGCCACCTTCAAGTTGGAATACAGCATCTGTATTCCCAGAGGCAATTAGTTTAAAAACATTTGGGTCGTCATACTCCATAGCATAAAAATCAATATCAACCCCATGAATTTCTTTAACAAGTTTTTGTGCTTTATCAATATCCGTTAGAGTTCTTAGCCCTAAGAAATCCATTTTTAAAAGACCTAAATCTTCAAGTTCGGTCATTGAATACTGCGTTGCTATTTCGTCTCCATTTCTAGCAAGTGGCACAAAATTATCAACAGGTTCTGGTGCAATTAAAATTCCGCAAGCATGTGTTGAAGTCTGTCTTGGCATCCCTTCAAGTTTTATGCTCATGTTTATAACTTTTCTTATTTTCTCATCTTCATCATAAATCTTTTTTAGGCTTGGAATGATATATTTTTCGTCTTCTTGTTTGCCTGTTGTCCCAAAATAATATTTTAAAACAGGAGGCTTTTTTATCCCCTCTGGCAATTTAAAAGGTATTTCTTTACAAATTCTATTTACTTCCGAAAGTGGAAGCCTAAGCACCCTTGCTACATCTCTTATGGCGTTTTTTGCCGCCATTGTTCCAAATGTTCCAATGTATGCTACATTGTCCTTGCCATACTTTCGCTTAGCATATTCTATTACTTCATTTCTTCTGTCATAACAAAAGTCAACATCGAAGTCAGGCATTGAAACTCTTTCCCTGTGAATAAACCTTTCAAAAAGTAAATTGTACTTTATTGGGTCAACTCTTGTTATTCCTGATGTATATGCAACAATACTCCCAGCGCCACTACCACGACCAGGTCCAACTGGAATTTTGTTTTGTCTAGCATAGTTTATATAGTCCCAAACTACTAGGAAATATTCAACAAAGCCCTGCTCTTTAATAATCTCTAACTCGTAATCTGCTCTTTTTTGAATCTCAGGAGTAATAACTTTATATCTTTCCTTTAATCCATCATAACACAACTTTTTCAAAAACTCATAGGCGCTCATTCCTTCTGGCTCGTATTTAGGAATAAAATTCTCATTATCTCTTAGGGAACACCCTTCTGGTAAATTTGGAACTTCTTTATGACTTTTTGCCTTAATCGTTACAAAACACTTGTCCGCTATTTCCTGAGTTGTGTCAAGAGCCTCTTCATAAGCCCCTAAAACCTCTTCCATCTCTTCCCTAGACTTAACATAGAACTCGTCTGTTCCAAATTTGAGTCTATCTGTATCATCAACAGACTTGCCCATTTGAATACACATTAAAATATCCTGCATTTCAGCATCTTCTCTTTTTATATAATGGGCGTCATTGGTTGCAACTGTTTTAACCCCTAAATCTTTTGCTAGTTTGTTTAAAGGCTCTAAAATTTCAAGTTGTTCTGGCAATCTGTGATTTTGAAGTTCAATATAAAAATCACCTTCATCAAACATATTTTTTAATCTAAGACCAAGTTTATACGCCTCGTCATATTGTCTATTCAAAAGTAAACTTGGAATATGTCCTGCAAGACATGCACTTAAACAAATAAGCCCCTTTGAATGTTGTTCTAACACATCATAGTCAATCCTTGGCTTATAATAAAAACCTTCTTTACAAGCAATCGCATTAAGTTTTAATAAATTATGATAACCTTCATTGTTCTTTGCAAGTAAAATAATATGTCCATTGTCAGGTCTACCTTGCTTATAAAACCTATCTTTTGCAATATAAAATTCACATCCAATAATAGGTTTTATATTATTTCTATAACACTCAGCAAAAAATTGCAAAGCCCCCGCCATAGTTCCATGGTCTGTAATGGCTACAGCGTTTGCTCCCTGTTCCTTTACTGTTTTAACTAAATCTTTTATTTTAGCCGCTCCGTCAAGCAGACTATATTCTGTATGAACATGTAAATGTACAAAACTTTTCATAGGTATCCTTTATTATTTTTGGTTAATTTTCTTTTTCTTCATCTATATTGTTAGCAATTTTAATCAATCTATTAAATTGATGATTAATACCACTTTTAGTTATAGTAGTTGACAAAAGTTTTGTCAAGTTTTCAAGAGACTCCTCAGGATTCGCAAGCCTTACCAAACATAATTCTCTTAAATTTTGTGGCAAACTCTCAAACCCTATTGTTCTCTCAATTTTGTTTATGGCATTAATTTGTTTAAGACTTGCATTAACGGTTTTTGTAATATTTGCATTAAGACAATTATTTTGACGATTTATATTATTTCTTACTTCTCTAATCGTCATTTCATTTTGGAGTTTAAGTAGACTTTTATAAGCCCCAACAACCGCAAACAAATCACTTACTTTTTCGGCTTCCTTTATATACAAAACAAATAAATTTTTTCTCTTGCTCTTTTTATTAGTAATTCCTAATGAAAAAAGTAGTGATGAAAAATCATCTGCAAATCTTTCGTCAACAAAATCAAATTCCCAATGATACCCGCTAAATGTTCTTGGTTTTTCTTGATTTTCTCCAATTACAATATTAGAAGTAGAACAGGTTGCAAAAACTCCTTTTATGTACGCATTTTTACAACATTCATTTTCAATAATATGTTCATCAAGCCCATAGTTTATTGAAAATTCATCTTCTAAATTAAACCTTGCTATCCCACAATCAAATAATATTCTCTTTGTACTCTCTTTTGGCAAAGTGATAACATATCTTGTTGTTTTGTTAATATTATTTTCTTCATCAATTTTTATTTGTGCTCTTTCTCCATATAAAGTTTCAAGACAACTATTTATAACTTCAAAAACCCTTTCAATATCAGTTTTAAGTTCTACATAAATGTCTTTACCACTTTTAGTTAATTCTCCACACGAGTGGATAACAGCAGATAAAAAAGCCAGTTTACAACACTCATTATTTACTGGCGTTTCAAGTACTTCTATTTTAACCTCTCTAGCAAAAGACATCTTATACCTACCTTAGAATAATAATCTCTTCTTCTAGTATTATATCAAACTTTTTCAAAACTGTCTTTTTTATTTTGCAAATTAATTTAAAAATTTGTTTAAAAGTTGCTTTGCCGTTATAATTTACTATAAAACCGCAGTGCTTACTTGAAATCTCCGCACCTCCATAGCGAAAACCTTTTAAATTACACTTCTCAATATATACAGGTGCAAACCCATCTTTTGGTCTTTTAAAAATACTTCCTGCACTAGGAAGATTATAAGGCTGACTTTGCTTTCTTTTTTTATATATTTCATAGCATTTTGTTCTTATATCTTCTTTACTACCTTTACTTAATTTAAAACAAACCTTTAAAATAACAAGGTTTTTATCTGTAAAATAACTATGTCTATATGAAAAATCTAATTCCGTTTTAGTTTTTTTATATATTTTATTCCCATCTGTATAATACACAAATTCAACAAAATTTCCTATTTCTTCCCCGTAGCAGCCAGCATTCATCTTAATTCCGCCACCAACACTGCCGGGTATCCCATAACTCCACTCAAGCCCTGAGAGACAATTTTCTATTGCTATGCTACTTAGCCTAAATAAACTCAATCCTGCGCCACAAATAATTCTACCTTCTTTTATAAGATAGTCATTTAATGCTACTTTAATAACAACCCCATTAAACCTTTTATCGCTAGCAAGCAAATTACTTCCAGCACCCAAAATAAAATACCTTATCTTATACTTTTTGATAAGTTCAAATACATTAAAAAAAGTTTTTATATCATGAATTTCAATAAAAGCCCCAATTTTTCCACCCACTTTAAATGTTGTATGTTTTTTAAAAGTTTCTTTTGTCCTTATCTCAGTTTTAGGATAATATTTCTTTAAAATGCTTATAAACTTCTTTATAGAAATCATATAAAGTTATATGTTTAAAAAAAATTTTTTGCCTATAAATTTTCTTGCTGTAATTTATTAATTTCTTCTTTACTAATAAAGGCATTAACAGAAGTTAAGTCTTTATTTAAAATACTTTCAAATTCAAACATATAACCACTCTCATAAATGTTCTTTCTGTTGACTGAAAATAATCCGTATCGAGATAAAGCGCTTTGAGCATTATCAGTTAGTAAAAAATTAGCAAAAAGTTTTGCATAGTGCTCCTTTGCATCACTCCCACTATCCACAACTCCTATATACTGAACAAGGTCTGAAAACCCGCCTAAAAATGTATACTTACAACTTGACAAACTCCCGTTTACTTCTCTATTTTTACATCTTGCCAAATCTCTTGCAGTACCAATTAAACTAACGCTTTTTTTTGCAATAAAATTGTTATATGCGTCATAAGTACTATTAAATTCAACTAAATCAACTATATTATAATTTATATTATTTTTTCTTAATGCAAGCACTGGATTAATTAAACTTTTTGTTGCAATACTAAGTCCCTTCACTTCTTTATTATTATATTTAGTACTTAAAGTGTAATTACTAATATCACTAGATTCAAGTCCACTTATTAAATTTTCATGACTTATCAAACAATAACCTGATAAAATATATGGGTATGCAAGTAATTTTCTCTGTCTCTCTCCATAACCAGTCAAATCTTTTCTAATATTGCTATTACCTTCTAACTCCTCTAAAAATCCTGCTATATAACTTCCCACTCCAACACCAAATGAATATAAATCTGGCAACTCATTTTTTCTTAAATTTAGTGCCAATTCATCAGGAGTTAGTGTCTTTACAACCAAAAAACAATTAGGGTGTTTTTTATTAAATAATGAAGCCTGTCTTTCAAGATATTTGCTTCGACTATTAGTCCCCCCTTCAAAAGTTTCAATATGATAAACTGTAAGAATTGTTTTAGATGAATTACTTAAATTAAAGAACTCATTTAAGTTAATCTCATAACCTTTTACATTAAATATATAAATTGGACAAATTATCATAAATAAAAGACATAAAATGCAAAAAATGAATTTTAACATTTTTTTTGAGAATAAAAACAAAAAAGATTTTTTAAAAAAATTAAAGTGCATATAGTTATTTATATGCACTCAATGTAATTGTTTAGGACAAAAACTACTATTCTATTTCTTCTAGTTTTTTAATTATTTCGCTTGCAAGTTTTGGAGTTATACCACTAACTTCAATTAAATCAGCTACTGATGCTTTTTTCATCCTTTTAACACTTTTAAATTTTGCAATTAAATTTTCTTTCTTTACTTTACCAAGCCCTTCTATTTCATCAAGTAAACTAATTACCTGCTTTTTCTTTCTAAGTTTTCTATGAAAAGTAATAGCAAATCTATGTGCTTCGTCTCTAAGTTTTTGTAATAGTTTTAATTCTGGACTATCCTTTGACAATTTAACAGAAAGGGGATTATCTTCTACAAAAATTTCTTCTTGCTTCTTTGCCAAACTTATGACATCAATATTTTGATTATAACTTTTGATTAAATCTCTACAAGTATTTATCTGCCCTTTCCCGCCATCTATCATTATTAAATCTGGAAGCATGGAAAAACTAATATCATCACTCTTTAACTTTTCAAGTCTTCTCGTGATACTTTCTTTTAAACTCTCAAAGTCATTTGGACCTACAACTTCTTTTATTTTGAATTTCCTATAATGTTTTGATGCCTTTGCTCCATTAATAAAAACAACCATGCTACATACAGAACTTGTACCTGATATATTTGAAATGTCATAACATTCCATTCTAAGTGGAAGATTTTTTAAGCCTAAAATGTCTTTAATATTTTGCAAAACTTCCATTTTTTTCTTTTGCTTTTTATTTTCTAATTCACAATTTTTATTTAAATATTCTTCTGCATTTTTATTTGCTTGCTCAATAAGTTGCTTATTAACACCCTTCACTGGCACAATTACTTCAATCTTTTTACCTAAACCTTCACTTAATGACTTAAATAATGCATCTTCAACATCAATGTCAACAGGAAGCAATATCTTTTCAGGTAATAATTTGTTTTGCAAATAATATTGTGTTAAAAAAGAAATCAACATTTGTTCGCTATCAATTTGAGAGTTGTCAAAACTATAACACTTAACCCCCATCATTTTACCTTGCCTTATAATAAGAACAGAAAACACATAAAATAAATCGCTCTTTGCTATACCAAACACATCTACATTTGAAGTATTTGTAAGTGCTGTTACTGACCTTTCTCTAAGTTTTAAAAGCATAAACTTTAAATCTCTTAATTTTATTGCGAGTTCAAAATTTTCAATACTAACCGCTTGGTCCATTTTTTTGCAAATAATATCATATACAGCCTCATCTTTCCCATACAGAAAATCACATACCTTTGGAATGAATTTTGAATATTCTTCTCTTGTTATCTTGCACATACAAGGGGCAGAACATAATCCAAGAGAATAATTTAAGCACCCCTTTTTCATTTTGTTATTATCTTTAATCTTTTTATTACAAGTTCGTATAGGATAAGCATAATTTACTGCATTTATAATTTCAGTTGGATTTATTCCAAAATAAGGACCAAAGTATTTTGCCTTATCCTTTTTTACCTTTCTAACAACTTCTAGTTTAGGGAAATCCTCATCTAAATCAAGTTTTATATAAGGATAACTCTTTCCATCCTTTAATAAAATATTATAAAATGGCTGATGTTTTTTTATTAAGTTACATTCTAAAACAAGAGCATCAAGTTCAGAATTTGTAAGAATATAGTCAAAATCTGCAACCTGAGATACCATACTCTTTACTTTATCAGTATGGTTTTTGTTTAAAAAGTATTGACTCACTCTATTCTTTAATTTTTTTGCTTTACCTATGTAAATTATATTGCCAAATTTGTCTTTCATAATGTAAACACCAGGACTTAATGGCAACTTTTGTAATTTATCTCTAATATCCATATCTTTTTCCTACAATAAAATAATAGCATAAATATAAATAAAAATAAATAGTTTTAATGCTCTAAAATTACTAAAAATAAAATATTCCTATTTGCTATTCTCTTAATTATTAAATGTATTTCTAAAAGTTTCTCAATACAAACTAAATGATGCTATATATAAATAAAAACTTTTTTAATCTAAATTAAAAATAAAATTATTTTATTACATTAAATTATAAACAAATTTCTATTGTTAAAAATTTTTATAAACTCCCCTGTATGTAATCAACGCCATCTAACATAATATTATTAATATGCTCATTATTCAAACTATAAAAAACAACTTTCCCTTCTCTCCTATCAATTACCGCATTAAAATTTTTTAAAAATCTTAACTGATGACTTATTGTCGTTTGATTAATGTTTAAGTATTTTGATAAGTCATTAACACACATATCACTTAATGCTAGTACAGATAAAATTTTTAATCTTGTCTGGTCTGCAAAGAGACTAAAAATATCAGCGAGTTGTCGCAAAGTATGATTTTCTGGCATATAATATTGCAGGTTGGTTAGAGTTTCTTTATCAATATTTGCATAGGTTTGTTCCATTTACTTTACTCCTTTTACAAATTATAAGATAAAAATAAAAAAATACAAAAAAAGGATAAGTGCAAATTATAGGTAAAAAGACTCTAAAAAGATGTTTTTTGTCTTATTAGGAGGGTTTTATGGATACAAATTATTTGTTACTTGTTCTGCTTATCTCTATTTTTACATCGGCAACAGATACAAACTTAAACACAAACACCAACTTCTTACTCTTACTCTTGCTTGCGTTAAATGGTACTCAAAACAATAATGGCTGCTGCAATTGTTCCTTTGGCACTAATAATTCAAGATTTTTTTAAATAAGAGTAAGACAACAAATCAACCTATGGGATTTCATAGGTTGATTTTATTAAATATTTATAATAAGTGTTTTAATTTATTATTTCAATTATTTAACATTAATTGTTCACTATGTAATTTTTAATTAATCATAACTTCTAAAACTAATTTACCTTAAAATAATTTAACCTATAATTTATAAATTATTTCCCTAGAAGTTATCTATAATTTTTATTACTATCTAGTTTTTAAAGTTTATTTTGCTAGTGAAACTTATTATCTAATTCACATTTTTAATTTTATATTACAAGCCCTATTTTTCTATAAACCTTATTAAGAGTCTTACTTGCAATTAATCTTGCCTTTTCTGCCCCCTTTTTCATCATTTCTTCAAGATAAGTTTTATTTTGTTTTAGTTCTCTCAGTTTTTGTCTTATTGGAGATAATTCATCAATAACAGCCTGTGCTGTTTGACTTTTTAACTCTCCGTATCCAAGTCCCTCAAAATGCTTCTCTGCCTCGTTAATTGTGATGTTTTTTATGCACGAAAAAATCGTAAGAAGGTTTGACACCCCAGGTTGCTCTTCACAATATTTTATTCTATTTAAACTATCTGTTACTGCCCTTTTAAACTTTCTTCTTATAGTTTCGTCATCATCTTCAATATAAATTACATTATTTTCATTGTCTTCTGACTTTGCCATTTTTTTAGTAGGGTCAGAAAGCCCCATTATTTTCGCTCCAACTTTTGGAATAATACCTTTTGGAATTACAAAAGTTTCACCATATCTTGCATTAAAACGCATCGCAATATCTCTACAAATTTCCACATGTTGCATCTGATCAATACCAACAGGAACAACATTTGTATTATATAGCAAAATATCTCCCGCCATTAACATAGGATAAGCAAAAAGCCCCACTGAAACAACCTTGTCTTTTTTCTTATGATCTTTAAACTGAGTCATTCTACTTGCTTCTCCAAAATATGTCAAGCAGTTCATTATCCATGCTAGTTCTGCATGCTCCTTCACATGCGACTGACAATAAATAATACTTTTTTCTGGGTCAAGCCCTGCCGCTAAAAATGTAGCAAACTGAGTATAAATATTGTCGTTTAATTCTTTTTTATCTATATTTATTGTAAGTGAATGAAGGTCTGCAACTGCAAATATGGAATTATAATTTTCTTGCATTTCCTTCCAATTTTTAATTGCTCCTAAATAATTGCCAAGAGTTAATTTTCCTGTTGGTTTTGTTGCGCTATATAAAATTTCCATTTTTAACCCTTATTTACTCCTTATCTTTATTTAAAATTTCATTTTCACTTGATAAAACAATGTTGTCCTTTTTTGTCGTTGATTTCCTTACTGTTTTTTTCTTCTCATTATTCTGTATTTTTTCTTTTTGATTATCTTTTTCAACAACTTCATCGTGTGCTTGTTTTTCTACCTGATTTCCTTTATCTATTATACTGTTCTTTTTTCTTTTTACATTAGTCTTGTTATTGAGTCTATTAGAAACAGAACTTGAATCTTTATTTTTTTCTGCAATTCCTATTAACTCTTTTTGCTCCTGTCTTTGCCGTTCCCTTTCAGCATTAAGTTCCATGACATATCTCATATGATTTTCTTTTAGTTCTATATTACCCATTACAATAACACTTATTATTGCAATAATTGGAGGTGCAAATAACATCCCCATAATGCCGAACATTGCCCCACCAATTATAATTGAAGCAGTAACTAAAAGAGCACTAACTTTTAATTTGTTTGCCGTAATAATAGGAATTAAGATATTAAATTCAAGTGTTGTTATTATAATTGTTGCAATTGCCATATATAAAGCCAAATTCATAGAGTCAAAAATTAAAGTTAAAAGTATAGCAGGAATTGCCCCAATATAAATACCAAAATAAGGGATAAAGTTAAATAAGCCAATAATAAGAGCAAGTTCCCAAGTAAAACTAAGACCCAAAATCATATAAGTTATTCCAAGTGAAACAAAAATTATAGCAAATTCAATTAATTTACATATTACATAATCAAACAAGATTTTATTTGTATTTTTTGTAATAACACAAAGATTATCTGCTCTTTCCTTTTTGAAATTTGCATAAACAAACCTTCTTGTAAACCTACTTATCTTTTCTTTATCTTTAAGAATAAGAATAGCCAAAATTAACCCAATAAAGAAATTAAAAGCACCTGTAACAACACTAACCGATATTTCCATTAAGCCATCAATATAAAATACAGTTTCTCGCAAAGTATCAAATATTGAATTTAAAACATTCCGTATACTCTCTTGGTCAACATCAGCTCCAAACCAATTACGAATAAGATTGCAAATATCAGTAACAACACCATTTACCATCTGGTCCCAGCCATCTCCGCCACCTGCAGTAAGTTCCTGAACAACAGATACTATTTTAGGAATAAGAATTGAAAAGATTATCACAATAATCCCAATAATTATTAAAACTACAAGGGTTATAGAAATTATCCTTTTAATTCCAAACTTATAAGGACTATTTTTAAATGCATTCTTTAAAACAACTTTTTCTGTAAAATCAACTAACCTATAAGTTACAAAAGCAATTACAATTCCAATAAGAAGTGGTGTAACGCCTGTAAGTAATCCACTAATAATTTGTGAAAAATAAGGGCTTAAAACATTGCTAAGTGCAAGAGCGGCAAAAAAAGCCCAAAACATAGCAACAAAAAGCCCAAACCATTTTATCCTAAAAGAACTACCATTTTTATAATTATTTAAACTCGAATTAAAATCTTTTTTTTCCATTACATTTTATTATATAAAATAAATTCAAAACAATCAAATAAAATTTATTCAAATAACAATAAAAAAATAGACACATCTAATTAATAAATGCGTCTATTTTTTTTATACTAAATCTTACTCTAAAATTTCAGATACAACACCTGAACCAACTGTTCTGCCACCTTCACGAATAGCAAATCTTAAACCTTGTTCAATAGCAATAGGTGTGATAAGAGTAATAGTCATCTTGACATTATCTCCAGGCATAACCATTTCAACACCACTTTCAAGTTCAATAGAACCTGTAACATCTGTTGTTCTAAAATAGAATTGAGGACGATAACCATTGAAGAATGGAGTATGTCTTCCACCTTCTTCTTTCTTCAATACATAAACTTGTGCAGTAAACTTCATGTGAGGTTTAACTGAACCAGGTTTACAAATAACTTGACCTCTTTCAATATCTGTTCTTTGAATACCACGAAGAAGAACACCAATATTATCCCCTGCTTGTGCTTCATCAAGAAGTTTTCTAAACATTTCAACCCCAGTGATAACACTTGTTTTATCTGATCCCATACCAAGTATTTCAACTGTGTCGCCAACTTTACAAATACCTCTTTCTACTCTACCAGTTGCAACAGTACCACGACCTGTGATTGTAAAAACATCTTCAACAGGCATCAAGAATGGTTGATCAGTTGCTCTAGCTGGAGTTGGGATAAAGTTATCAATAGCATCAAGAAGTTCCTCAATGCATTTACATGCAGGATCATCTGGATGTCCACTTTGTGCTGCTTCAAGAGCCTTTAATGCAGAACCTCTAATAATTGGAGTTGTATCTCCTGGGAAACCATACTCATTAAGAAGTTCACGAATATCCATTTCAACAAGATCAAGAAGTTCAGGGTCATCAACTTGATCAACTTTATTCATAAATACTACGATGTATGGAACACCAACTTGACGAGCAAGAAGAATGTGTTCTCTTGTTTGTGGCATAGGACCATCAGTTGCAGCAACAACAAGAATTGCCCCATCCATTTGAGCAGCACCTGTAATCATGTTCTTTACATAGTCTGCGTGTCCTGGGCAGTCAACATGAGCATAGTGTCTCTTTGCTGTTTGATATTCGACATGAGATGTATTAATTGTAATACCTCTTGCCCTTTCTTCTGGGGCCTTATCGATATCTTCATATTTCATTTTCTCAGCCCAACCCTTTGCTGCACACCACATTGTAATAGCGGCAGTCAAAGTTGTCTTACCGTGGTCAACATGGCCAATAGTACCAATGTTAACATGTGGCTTTGATCTATCAAATTTTGCTTTTGCCATAATAAATATCCTCCTAAAATTTACACGAATTAATTATATTTTTCTTTTAATTAATGTCAAGCATAATTATACTTTTTAATTTTCCCATTGTCAAACAAATATCACATTAATTTTTGCTAATTCTTTATTAAAAATTAAATTGTCTTAATAATTTGTAAAAATAATAAATGGAAATTTAATTAAGATTTTTGCCTTTCTCCAATTATCTTTTCACTAATACTCTTTGGAACTTCAGCATAGTGAGAAAATTCCATATTGAACGACCCTCTACCTTGAGTTGAAGACCTAAGTGCAGTTGCATAACCAAACATTTCTGACAAAGGAACTTCAGCATTAATAATAACTGAACCGGTATTAGTTTCTGTCCCTTGCAAAACACCCCTTCTACTTGTTAAACCACCCATAACAGTTCCAAGGTAGTCATCTGGCATTTCAACCTGAACCTTCATTATTGGTTCAAGGAGTACTGGGTCTGCTTTCTTTGCGGCTTCTCTAAAAGCCATTGAACCTGCAATTTTAAACGCCATTTCTGATGAGTCAACATCATGGTAAGAACCATCAAAAACAGTTGCTCTAAAATCTACTGTTTCATATCCAGCAAGAACACCATTTTGCTTTGCTTCCTGAATACCATTATTAATTGCTGGAATATATTCTTTTGGAATAACACCACCAACAATTTTATCAACAAACTCATAACCTTTACCTGCTTCAAGAGGTTCAAGCCTTAACCAACAATGTCCATATTGTCCATGTCCACCAGTTTGTCTAATATATTTTCCTTCTGCTTCAACAGATTTTCTAATAGTCTCCCTATAACTAACTTGTGGCCTACCAACATTAACATCAACCTTAAACTCTCTTTTCAACCTATCAACGATAATATCAAGATGAAGTTCTCCCATTCCTGCAATAATTGTTTGCCCAGACTCATTATCAGTCCATGTTTTAAATGTTGGGTCTTCCTCTGCAAGTTTAAGAAGAGCGTTTACCATCTTTTCTTGTGCCTGCTTTGTAGTTGGTTCAACAGCAATATTAATAACAGGTTCTGGAAATTCCATACTTTCAAGAATTATTGGATGGTCTGGGTCGCATAATGTATTACCAGTTGTAGTATCTTTAAGACCAACAATAGCAACAATATCTCCAGCATATGCTTCTTCAACATCTTCTCTATGATTAGCGTGCATTCTAAGAAGTCTACCGATTCTTTCCTTAACATCTTTTGTTGTATTTAACACATAAGAACCGGCCTTTAAAACCCCTGAATAAATTCTAAAATATGTTATTTTACCAACAAATGGGTCTGTTGCAACTTTGAAAGCAAGACCTGCAAGTGGCTCCTTATCATCAGCTTTTCTAGTCTCTTCTGTCTTTCCATCAAGTTTTGTTCCCTTAACATCATCAATGTCAAGTGGGCTTGGAAGATAATCAACAATAGCGTCAAGTAATTGTTGAACACCTTTATTCTTAAATGAACTTCCACAGATAACAGGTGTTATTGAAAGATTAATTGTTGCCTTTCTAATTGCCTTTTTTATCTCATCAACTGTTAACTCTTCTCCTGCAAAATATTTTTCAAGTAAAGCATCATCAGTTTCAACAATGGCTTCAATCATTTCACTTCTATATTTTTTAGCCTGCTCCATCATGTCATCTGGAATAGGTCCGACAACCATATCTTTCCCAAGATCATCTTTGTATACAACTGAGTCCATTTGAACTAAGTCAACAATTCCTCTAAATGAAGCGTCCTGCCCTATTGGAAGTTGAATTGCAACAGGATTTGCTTTAAGCCTATCACGCATCATCTGGATAGCCCTAAAGAAATTTGCATCATCTCTATCCATTTTATTAATATATGCAATTCTTGGGACTTTGTATTTATCTGCCTGTCTCCAAACAGTTTCTGATTGTGGTTGAACACCACCCCTTGCACAAAAAACTGCAACCGCACCATCAAGGACTTTAAGGCTTCTTTCAACTTCAACAGTAAAGTCCACATGTCCTGGTGTATCAATAATGTTTATACAGTGATTTTTCCACATTGCAGTGGTACAAGCACTTGTAATTGTAATACCTCTTTCTTGTTCCTGAACCATCCAGTCCATAGTAGCAGCCCCATCATGCACTTCACCTATCTTATGAGTTTTTCCAGTATAAAACAAAATTCTCTCAGTAGTAGTTGTTTTACCTGCATCAATGTGAGCCATAATACCAATATTTCTGTATGATTCTAGTGGATACTTTCTTGCCATATTTTCTCCTTTTTATTTTATAAAATTACCATTTAAAGTGTGCAAATGCCTTGTTTGCTTCTGCCATTCTATGCATTTCATCTTTCTTCTTAATTGCTCCACCAGCATTGTTATAAGCGTCCATGATTTCTGATGCAAGTTTTTTCTCCATCTCTTTTTCACCACCACGCTTTCTAGCAAACGAGACAATCCATCTTATTGCAAGCGTTTGCCTTCTATCTGGTCTTATTTCCATAGGTACTTGATAGGTTGCCCCACCAACTCTCCTTGACTTTGTTTCAAGAACAGGCTTTACATTTTCAAGAGCCTGAGTAAAAACCGTCATTGGATCTGTACCCATTTTTTCTTTTATTATATCAAAAGCGCCATAAACTATACCAAACGCAATACCCTTCTTGCCATCAAGCATAACTTGATTTACAAGTTTTGTAACAACAGTTGAATTATACATAGGGTCTGGTAATACTTCACGCTTTGTTGCACGATTTCTTCTAGACATATTTCCTCCTTGTTTGATTTGTTTGTAAATATAAATTTAATTTAATAAAAAATTTTTTAAATTAAATCTGCCTTACAAAAATTTATCCAAAATTAAATTGTTCTATTTTACTTTGCTTTCTTTGCACCGTATTTTGAACGCCCTTGCTTACGCTTTGCAACGCCAGCAGCATCAAGTGTACCACGAATAATGTGATATCTAACACCTGGTAAATCTTTAACCTTTCCGCCACGGATAAGAACTACACTATGCTCTTGCAAATTGTGCCCTTCACCTGGGATATAAGTTGTTCCCTCTTGTCCATTTGAAAGTTTTACCCTTGCAATTTTTCTTAAAGCAGAGTTAGGCTTTTTAGGTGAAGTTGTAGTAACAGAAAGACAAACCCCTCTCTTTTGTGGATTCTGTTCAAGAATAGGAGATTGAGATTTCCTTGTTTGCTTTGTTCTACCGTGCCTTACTAGTTGATTAATTGTAGGCATATATTCCTCCTTAAAGATTAACTTTTTAATTTTTAGTTGCAACTTACTAAAAATTATATCTAAATCTTCCTTTCTAGCAAAAAAAATTAAAAGTGGAATGTCTTTTAATTTTTGCTAAAAATCAATTTAGATTTGCAAGAAAATTCTTGCTAGAACAATTTATTTTGCGTTCCAAACAAATAAACTGATTATATGTTATAAAACTTAGAACATACAACATGATTATACTACCAAACCTTATAAAAAAAGTCAACATTTATTTTAATTTATTATACTATAATTTTATAAATATTTTTTATCCTATAACAAAAATTATATAAAAAAAACAATAGACATAATCTATTGATTTTTATCGTGCTTTTCATTTATAAATAAATACATATAATGCTTTTATTTTATCTATCTATTTGCAATGGTATTCAAATTATAATTGCATAAATAATAAATAGTTTTTAAATAGCCTATAAATTAAAATGTTTCAATCTATTCAGAAGATTTCTCCTGTGATTTTACTTCCGCATCAACAAGCATAACAATATCTTCCTTATGCTGCCTTGCCGCTTCCAAATATGTTCTAGGTTTTTCTTTAACCTCTCCATACATTTTCATTGATAACTTACAAAAATCTCTCAAATACTTTCTTGCAACAAAAAAAGCCTCCTCTACTGTCTTACCTTGACAATAGATTCTTACATCATCAAAAGCAACTATATAATTGTCATTGTCTTCATCTCTATAAAAAGTTGCAGGAAAAACAAAATCCATATCTATACACCCACATAATTCTTATTGTAACAATATATTATCACACAAATTAGCATAAGTAAAATAATTTAAAGAAAAATTTTCAAATTAAAAAAATAAAATGCAAATAGATTTCTAGCCTTTTTGTTTAAAAAATTTAAAAACTAACATAAAAAAACTCCTACCAAGTTGGTAGGAGTAATTTGTTACATACTTGCTTCCATGTTTTCTATTTGTGTTTGCTGTTGTCTTTTTGCTAGAAGTTTTTTAAACTCAAAATAAGCAGACTCGTCTCCAAACGCTTTTTCTCCATCTGCATTAAAGAAACTTGCTTCTTTAACCATTGAATCATTATAATTTTCTGCCTCAGTTTGTTTTGGCATAATTTTTGCCTTAATTTGACTTAGTAACTCCTTACTAACAGAACTCATCTCAATCCCCTTATCATCAAAATTAATTGTTCTTTTTTGATTTTCCATTTTAATAAACCTCCCTACTTTGTTGCCTATACATCCTTTGTTTACACAGGTATATTAACATAGGAATAAGCATTTGTCAATAGCAAAAAACCCATTAAAAATGGGTTTTTTGTAAATTTTGTTTAATCAGCACTTTGCATTTCTTCCATCTCTTTTTGTCTTTGTGCTTCTTGTCTTTTCAATTCTTGTTTCATAAGCCAATCTTTTGAAATTTCAGGATAAGCATCTCTATAATTTTTCATTCCAGTTCCAGCAGGAATTAATTTTCCAATCATTATATTTTCTTTTAAGCCTTGAAGTTTATCAACTTTACCTTTAATTGCTGCTTCTGTCAAAACACTAGAAGTTTCTTGGAAAGATGCAGCAGATAAGAACGACTCAGTAGATAATGAAGCCTTTGTAATACCAAGCAAAATTCTCTTTGCTGTCGCAGGTTTTCCGCCATTTCTTAAAATGTTTTCATTAATTTCTTCATATTGTTGAAGTTCAAGCATTGCTCCTGGGAGAAGGTCTGAATCGCCTGGGTCTTCAATTTTTACCTTTCTAAGCATTTGTCGGATAATAATTTCAACATGCTTTGCATTAATTCTAACATCTTGTAGTCTATAAACACTCAAAACTTCTTTAAGTAAATATTCTTGTACACCTCTAAGCCCACGGACTCTTAAAATGTCGTTTGGATAAATTGAACCAGATGTTAAACATTGACCAACTTCAACATTATCTCCAGACTTCACTGCAAGAACTGTCTTGTTCTTTGGTGGAGTCATGTACTCGACATCGCCATCACTAGAGAAAACAGTAATCTTATATCTTTCTCCCGAATCTTCCACCTTAACTTTTCCTGCAACTTCTGAAATTATTGCTTCGCCTTTTGGTCGGCGTGCCTCAAAAATTTCTTCAACACGAGGAAGACCTTTTGTAATATCTGCTGCTGCTGTAACACCACCTGTATGGAATGTTCTCATTGTAAGCTGAGTACCAGGTTCGCCAATACTCTGAGCAGCAATGGTTCCTACTGCTTCCCCAATAGTAACCATTTGATTACTTGCCATATTACGCCCATAACATTTAGCACATACACCATGCTTTGACTTACAAGTAAGTAGAGTTCTTATCTCAACTTCTTTTATTCCACAATCAACAATTTGTTTTGCCTGCTCTGGAGTAATCATTTCATTTGATTTTACAATTAACTCTTTGGTTTTTGGATTGAAAATATCATTAACACTTACTCTTCCAGAAATTCTATCTTCAAGTTTTTCTACAACAGTTTTATCTTCAATAATATCTGTTACTTTAAGCCCTTTTGTCTTTTCCCCAAGGCTAGCAAAGCAATCTTCTTCTGTAATAACAACTTCTTGTGCAACATCAACAAGTCTTCTTGTAAGATAACCAGAGTCCGCCGTTTTAAGCGCTGTATCAGCAAGACCTTTACGCCCACCACGAGATGACAAGAAATAGTCAATAGGGGTAAGTCCTGTTCTAAAACATGATTTAACAGGAATATCAATTTTAATACCTGACGCACTAGCCATAACGCCACGCATACCGCAAAGTTGGTTAATTTGTCCCGGATTACCACGAGCGCCAGAAACAGCCATCATTTTTACAGGATTTAATGCATCAAGACTATTCATAACAGCACTTTTTACTTTTTCTGTTGTCTCGTTCCAAATAGCAATATTTTTTGAAATCTTTTCATCAAAAGCAATAAGACCTCTTCTATATGCCTTTTCATTTTCAAGAACTTTTGCATCTGCTTCAGCAATAAGTTCTTGTTTTTCCTTTGGTTCTCTCATGTCATAAACATTAATTGTTAGAGCACCAATAGTTGAATATTTATAACCAAGTTCTTTTATCTTATCAAGCATTATAACAGTTGGTGTAGTACCAAGATTATTGTAGGTATTTGCAACAATTTTACCCAATACCTTTTTATCAACTGTTCCTTCTATTTCATATCTTAAAGCATTTTCTTTCTTTGACCTATCAATAAAACCAATATTTTGAGGTATGCAACGATTAAATAAAATTCTACCAACAGTTGTCTCTACTTTCCCAGTAATTTCTTCTCCATTAAAGTTAACTGTTCTTCTAACAACAATGCTAGATTGAAGTTCAAGATTCTTAGTTTGATATGCCATAATTGCTTCATCTTCATCTTTGAAAACCTTACCTGCGTTAAGTGCATTTGGCTTATCAATTGTCATATAATAACAACCAAGAACAATATCTTGTTGTGGAGTCATAACAGGCTGTCCGTCAGCAGGCTTTAAGACATTATTTGAAGCGAGCATAATCATTCTAGCCTCTGCCCTTGCCTCAAGAGAAAGTGGAACATGGATAGGCATTTGGTCTCCGTCAAAGTCAGCATTAAAACCAACACAAACAAGTGGGTGCAATTTTATAGCCCTTCCTTCACAAAGTACAGGTTCAAAGGCTTGAATACCAAGTCTATGAAGTGTAGGAGCACGATTAAGAAGTACTGGATGGTCTTTAATTACTTCATCAAGCACATCCCAAACTATTGGCTTTTCTCTCTCAATAATTCTCTTAGCACTCTTAATATTATGAGATTCATTCATTTCAACAAGTCTTCTCATAATAAAAGGCTTAAATAGTTCAAGTGCCATTTCTTTTGGAAGCCCACACTGATAAATCTTAAGTTCAGGTCCAACAACAATAACTGATCTTCCTGAATAGTCAACTCTTTTCCCTAAAAGATTTTGACGGAAACGCCCTTGTTTACCACGAAGCATAGCAGTTAAGCTCTTTAAATCCCTTGCTTTTGGTCCTTGAATTGCCTTGCCTCTTTTGCCATTTTCAATTAAAGCATCAACCGCTTCCTGAAGCATTCTTTTTTCGTTTCTAACAATAACATCAGGTGCTCCAAGTTCAATTAACTTTTTAAGTCTATTATTACGATTAATAACTCTACGATATAAATCATTCAAATCGCTTGTTGCAAATCTTCCACCATCAAGTTGAACCATAGGTCTTAAATCAGGTGGAATGACAGGAATAACATCAAGTATCATCCACTCAGGTTTATTTCCACTCTTTAAAAAGTCGTCTATAATTTCAAGTCTTTTCACTGCCTTTAGTTTCTTTTGACCCTTAGATGTTTTAACAATTTCCCTAAGTTCTTTATTTTCTTTTTCAAGGTCAATTTGACTAAGCAAGGTCTTAATTGCTTCTGCTCCCATTCCTGCTTTAAAAGAATCTGGACCATATTCTTCAAGAGCATCTCTATATTCCTTGTCAGAAATAACTTGTTTGTATGCAAATGGAGTTTTTTTAGGATCTATTACAATATAATTTACATAGTAAAGAACTTGTTCAAGCGCTTTTGGAGTAATATCAAGAATTACACCAATTCGAGAAGGGATTCCCCTGAAAAACCAAATATGACTTACAGGAGTTGCAAGTTCAATATGCCCCATTCTCTCTCTTCTAACTTTCGAATGAGTAACTTCAACACCACATTTATCACAAACAACACCCTTGTATCTAATTCTCTTGTATTTTCCACAATGACATTCCCAGTTTTTTCTTGGCCCAAAAATTCTCTCACAGAAAAGACCATCTCTCTCTGGCTTTAAAGTACGATAATTAATCGTCTCTGGCTTTGTAACCTCGCCGTGGCTCCAGGACCTAATCTTTTCTGGTGAGGCAATACCAATTTTCATTGAATCAAAATTATTAAGTTCAAACATAAAATCTCCTTAATCCTTACTTTGTATTTTACTCTAAATCATCAAACAAAGAATCTTCATCAAAATCTTCAAACATATCATCATTTTGTTGCTGAGCAGAAGCAGCATCTTCTTCTGATACGATGTCAGATGTCGTTACCTCGTCATCAAGATTTAATTCAATGTCTTGTGTAGGTTCTTTGGATTTTGTAATAAATGGTGCTGGCTCTAAATCATCATTTGAAAGTTCATTAATTGAAACTTCTTTATTTTCTTCTGTTAGGATTCTAATATCAAGCCCTAAACTTTGGAACTCTTTTACCATAACCTTGAAGGATTCAGGTATCCCAGGTTCTCCAATAGGGAATCCCTTTACAATAGCCTCATATGTCTTATTTCTACCTACAATATCATCTGACTTAACAGTCAACATTTCTTGTAGTAAATGAGAAACCCCATATGCTTCAAGTGCCCAAACTTCCATTTCTCCAAACCTTTGTCCACCAAACATAGCCTTACCACCAAGAGGTTGTTGAGTAACAAGTGAGTATGGACCAGTTGAACGAGCATGCATCTTACTATCAACCATGTGGTCAAGTTTTAACATATACATTGTTCCAACTGTAACCCTGTTTTCAAATGGCTCTCCAGTTCTACCATCATATAAAACCATTTTGCCATCTTCTTCAAGGTCATTATCTTTCATTAATTTAAAAATTTCTTGTTCGTTTATACAATCAAATACAGGTACAGCCACCTTCCAGTTAAGCACTTTTGCCACTTTCCCAAGTAAAACTTCTAAAACCTGCCCAACATTCATACGGCTTGGAATACCAAGTGGGTTTAGAACAATATCAACTGGAGTGCCATCTTCCATATATGGCAAGTCTGCAAGTGGTAAAACTCGGCTTACAACACCTTTATTACCATGTCTACCAGCCATTTTATCCCCAACAGAAAGTTTTCTCTTTTGAGCAACATAAACTTTTACCATTGTGTTTACACCTGGTTCAAGTTCATCTTTATTCTTTCTAGTAAATACTTGAACATCAACAACAATTCCACCCCTACCATGTTGTACACGAAGGGATGTGTCTCTAACTTCTCTTGCCTTTTCTCCAAAAATAGCCCTAAGAAGCCTTTCTTCTGGTGTAAGTTCTGTTTCTCCCTTTGGAGTAACTTTACCAACCAAGATATCTCCAGTTCTTACTTCTGCTCCAATTCTTACAATCCCGTTTTCATCAAGATTTTTTAATGCGTCTTCACTAAGATTTGGAATATCTCTTGTTATTTCTTCATCTCCTAGTTTTGTGCTACGAGCCTTACTTTCTTCAACTTTAAGTGTAATTGATGTAAATACATCATCTCTTACAAGTCTTTCTGAAATTAATATAGCGTCTTCATAATTATAACCTTCCCAGTTCATGTAGGCTATTGTCATATTTTTTCCAAGAGCGAGTTCTCCGTCTTTTGTAGAAAATCCGTCTGCAAGCACATCGCCAACTTCAACTCTTTGATTTTTAATAACTGCTGGTTTTTGATTTATGCATGTATCTTGATTTGTCTTTGCAAATTTAATTAAATGATAAACATCAGTTTCTCCGTCATCATTATTTACCCTAATTTCTGTTGCAGACACATAACTTACAAACCCAGACTTTTTAGCAAGAATCATAGCCCCACTATCAACTGCAATTTTGTGTTCTATTCCAGTCCCTATAATAGGAGCCTCTGTTGTGAGCAAAGGAACCGCCTGTCTTTGCATGTTCGAACCCATAAGAGCACGGGAAGTATCGTCATTTGCAAGGAAAGGAATAAGAGATGTAGCAGCAGAGATAAGTTGTCTTGGCGAAACATCTACATAATCAACTTCGCTTGCTGGCACTTCAATAACAGATTCTTTCTTTCTAACAGTAATTCTAGGATTTACAAACTTTCCCTCAGGAGTTAATGGTTCTACAGCCTGTGCTACACAACAATTTTCTTCTTCATCAGCCATTAAATAAACAACTTTGTCTGTAACAATACCTTTTTCTTTATCAACCACTTTAAGTGGAGAAAGTAAAAAACCATACTCATTAATCTTTGCATAAGTTGCAAGAGAGTTAATAAGTCCAATACCTTGTCCTTCAGGAGTCTCAATAACACAAATTCTACCATAATGTGAATAGTGAATATCACGAACCTCAGCCGTTGCTCTTTCTTTTTTAACACCACCAGGTCCAACAGCAGAAATTTTTCTCTTTTGAGTTAGTTCACTAATAGGATTTACTTGATCCATAAGTTGTGATAACTGTGAACTCGCAAGGAAATCTTTAAGGGCCTTATTTACAGGCCTTGCATTAATTACCGATGCAGGATTTACAGTTGACAAATCTTGTGCTTGCAAAGTTTCTCTTATAACACTTGCAAGTTTATTTATACCACTTCTAAAAGCCCCAGCCATCAATTCTCCAACCGTTGCAATTCTACGATTTGCTAAATGGTCAATATTGTCTATTTCCCCTATACCATTGTTTAAATCCAAATGATAACTAATTGTTGCTATAATATCATCCATAGTAAGTTGAAAATTCATAAGCTCTTTTGCGTGGAATCTAATAGCCTCTATTTTTTCTTCATCTGTCTTACATTCACTAAGTAATGCTTTTAATGTTGGATAATGAACTTTTTCAAGAATTCCAAGTTCTTTTTCATCACATGGGAAAACAGCGGACAAATCAACTCTATTATTCCCTATGACTTTATGAGGAATGAATTTTTCATTTTCCATCTTAAAGTCTCCATTAAGAGTCTTCGCCCTAAGCCAAACTTCATTAATACCGGCATTTTGTATTTTTTCTGCTATATCCCTTGAAATTATTTCTCCGTCTTTTACAATAACTTTATTGCCTATTTTAATATCTCCATAGGCAGTCTGCCCCGTGATACGATTTGCAATTCCTAATTTCTTATTTAATTTATATCTTCCTACTCTTGCAAGATTATAATATTGATGAGTGAAGAAAAGTGAATTAATAAAATTATATGTGGCTTCTGCACTTGGAACTTCGCTAGGTCTCATTTTTTTACTAAGTTCAATAAGTGCTGACTCCTGAGTATCTTGAGTTTCCTTTTCAAGAGTATTCATAATGAGTGGATCTTTGCCAAAAATATCTGCAATTTGCTCAGCAGTATACCCAAAGCACTTTAAAAATACTCCAAGTGTTACTTTACTACTTCTATCAATTACAACCTTTAATATATTGTTAGCATTTTGCTCTACTTCAATCCATGTTCCACGAGTAGGAATTATTGTACCATTAAATAAATATTTACCCGTTTTATCCTGCTCTTTTGCAAAATATGCACTTGGAGATCTGACAATTTGACTAACAACAACTCTTTCAATTCCATTGAATATAAAAGAACCTTCTTCTGTCATAAGAGGAACATCACCCAAGAAAACCTCTTGTTCAACAACTTCTCCATCTTCCTTTCTGACAAGTCTAACTCTTGCTCTTAAAGCAACAGAATAAGTGATTCCTTTTCTCTTGCACTCCATTTTTGTATACTTGCTAGTTGGATCGAGAGTGTAATCTACAAAATAGATTTCTGCTTTTCCACTATAATCGGTAATTGGAGAAAACTCTTCTAAGATCTCTGCAATGCCATGTTCCAAAAACTCTTTATAAGCATCTTTTTGGATAGAAATTAAATAAGGCATTTCAATAGGTTCTTCAATCTTCGAAAAATTGTACCTTTCGACTTTTCCATACTTTGTTTTTTTAATTGCTGGATTAGATTGTCCCATTTTTACTCCTTAAAATAAGTTTTGTTGTTAGAACTTGTTCAAGTTTATAGTCTAAATTTGCGATTTCGAGAAAAAAGCATTATGTAATAACTTAAAAAGCAATCTCAAAACAATCAAATTATTTACATAATCAATGATTTTATCTTTACTTTTACCCCCATTTCCCCTAAAAAAGACCAAAACGCACAATTTAACAGCATAAGTAATTTTGAGTCTAGCACAATGATTTTTTTTAGTCAATACTTTTTTTAAAAAAAAATTATTTTTTTGTAAAAAGTATGCAAAATTAGTTGACATTTTTAATTTTATCACAAAAAGTCCAACTCTTATTACTTTGAGTTAGACTTTTTTATAAAATAATTACAAAATGGAATGAATATTAGATATTATTTGTTTTTATTCTGAAATATGAGTTATATAACAAGCAATTATATTTGAAATATCAAGAGAATTCAAATACTGTACTGGACGAATTTCAGTTGGGCCCTCTGAACTAACAACTATTTCCGCTTCAACATATTCATAGTGCCACCCATCTGCATCACTTGAAATAACTGCAATTCCTATTTTATCTCCACCTACTCCTGTATATTCAAGTATAAGATCGCTTAAACTTGAAGCATATAGACCAGGCTCAATATCGGCGCCACCACCGATTAAAGGTTTACTATCAGGAGCAGTTGCATTAAACGAACTATCTCCACTTCCTACAATAAATATTTTTGTTGATAGTAAAGTTTGATTATCCCAATAATCTTCTTCAAACCCATTTTCTACAACAATAGCACTAAGTTCAGTTAAATAAATGCTACTTGTATCTACACTCTGGTCTCCCATATCAAAGGTATAAATTCCAACTGCCTGCTCAAAGCCATTCGTTCCATTACTGTTATAAACACTTATTCCATCATTACCAAAATTTTTATTCCTTGCATATCCAATTATACCGCCGACAGACACATCACTATTTTGCTGATTAGAAACAGTGCTTCCGTTAATCATAACACAATTTGCAATATGTCCGCCTTCAACAGCTCCAACTATGCCGCCAACATAAGACCTAATATTTTGCTCTGCTTCAAAATCTCTACCCTCTGCCTGTCTTGACTCAATATAACCATCAAAAGAACAATTAGTAATAGACCCATTATTGCTGTACCCAACAATACCACCTGCAATGTCAAATTTTGCCGAATAAGTCTTGACAATTCCTGTATTGCTTGAAGCATTAATCGTTAAGAACTCTGCCCCATAACCTACAATACCACCAGCATATACATTTGAAGATGCTGATAGAGAAACACCCGCTACACCACTTTCATTAAACGCATACTCTACAAGATTATATTCTGTTGTTTGTGAATATCCTACAATATAGCCTATAACACCCCCAACAAAAACTCTACCTTCTCTACTAAAACCAGCAATGTGAATCGAATCACTGCGAATTGTTCCAATTTCTTGTCCAAGGTCATCTACAACTTCTACTACCATTGAAGAATAATCCCCTAAATCAATTGAAGTTTCAGGAGCGTAAACTCTAACATTGTTTACCATGTATAAACCAGAACCTTTCATATATCCAGCAATACCACCAACAAAACTAGCGGCCCTTGATGAACCAGATAGATTTGTTGAGACAACCATGTTCCTTATGGTCGTATTATCAGCAAAACCTGTAAGTGTTCCAAGATAAACCTCTGAATTAAGATTATTATTGTTTACTTTTATAAATGCATTTTCTACATAACCATTAATAATATAGGCATTTTTAGTATATCCAAATAACCCTGCATAAGTTAAATCTGCGCTATCAATAGTTAATCCTTTTATAACATGCCCATTGAAATTAAATATTCCTGAGAAAGGATAAACAGATGACACGCCAATTGGCGTCCAATAACTGCCGGACAAATCAAGATCGCTTAGTAAAATGAATTCACAATTTGTTGTTAACAAACTCCCATTATTAACACTATTTGCTAGCCAAACAAGTTCTTCTTCCGATGAAATCAAGTAAATAGTTCTAACGGTTATATTATTAAAGTTATCATTTGCAAAATTAACAAGCGTTCTATCTATTTTATTTTCTTGATTTGGATTAATTAAATTTCCTTCTTCATCGTATTCCTTTGTCATATTTTCAACTTCATTATAAATAGTCTCTTTTACTGTATTAAATGTTGCTGATGTAGTTGAAAAACCAAGTAAGGCTTCACTTTCCGTATTTTTCCACTCTCTCCCAAGACTTCTTAAAGTTGGATAAGCCGAAACTTCTGCTTGATTTAGAGAATATTCCTTCGTCCAAATATCATTTACACTTCCTTCGCTACTTGATGAAAGGTTGTCAAATAAAGGCTCAATGTTAGTTGCTTGAACTATAACACCATCATCATTTCTTGATATTTGATAAATCAATGGGTCTTGTGTTGTTTCTTGTGCGCCTACTATACTTTTTAAAACAGGTGAAAGATTAAATACATTTACAATTCTACTATCTTGATCCGCTCTTCCTATAACAACCGCTCCACTAGCACTATCATTAATGCTTCGTATCGTAACGATTCCTAAATAACCATTATAACTATTACTTATATAGGAATTGACTAGATCTCCAACTAAACCACCTATTCTTGAAGTTACATCCATATTTGGATTGGTACTTACAGGAACATTATTGTAAGAAAAATATAAACCTGTTTTGTTGTTTCCTGTATTATTGTTGCTATTTATAAGTTCATAAACAATACCGCCTGCGCCATTTGTTCCTTGAATTACTGATGATAAACTATCTTCGCTTTCAGTATATAAACTGCTAAGTTTTGTATTTGTAGCACTTGCGACAAAACTACCAGCATATAATACATTCTGAATTATTGGTGCTGACAATCCAACACTTGTAATTACTGCATTTTCTACAACACCAAACAAACCGCCATATTCATTAGAACTTAAAACATTTCCATCAATAGTAAGATTTTTAATCTCATAACCATTTCCATCAAAAGTTCCTCTAAATGGATAATCTTTTGTTCCTATTGGTGTCCAGAATTTATTTGAAAGATCAATAAAGTTAGTAAGCCTAAATGTAACATATCTTGTTTCAATTTCTCCACTATTTATTGCATTTGCTATATACGCTAATTCTTCTGCTGTGGAAATATTGTAATATCCACCTGCTCTTGTTACTTCTTCTTGGTTGTCCACCCAATAAGATGTTGTTCTATTATTTCTAAGGGTTGGATACCAAGTATCATATTCTTGCACCCAAATATTGTCAAAATCCCAAGCATAATTTATCTCATCAAATTGAGTTTGATTCGAAAGTTCATAATTCGACATTTGTTTTAAACTAGCAGAAATTCTTGCAAGTGCAAATGTATCTTCGTCATCAACCGCCTCATAAATGGTTGTTGAAGCACCATATTCACTCATAGCCGTATATATTGTATTCCCACTATAAGCAGTTCCCCTTAAATAGAAATTGCTAAGTTCAAGCGGAATAAATTCATTTGGATTATCTGTTTCAGTATTTGCATTTGGATTACTCTTATAAATAAAGTCTGATACTCCAACGATTGCCCCAAGTGCGTTTTGTCCTCTTAATATATTATAAATAGTAACATATCCAACATTTAAACAATTTTGAAGGACTACTCTATTTGCTTGCCCAACGCTACCAAATGCATATCCTAGTATTCCACCTAAATAAGTTTGACAATTATTACTAGATGATATAGAGCCCGAATTATAACTATCATGAATATAAACTTTAT
This sequence comes from uncultured Clostridia bacterium, assembly GCA_944383405.1. Classification (GTDB taxonomy): domain Bacteria; phylum Bacillota; class Clostridia; order Christensenellales; family UBA1242; genus UBA7862. The sequence goes on along the minus strand of CALWPL010000003.1, from coordinate 89,357 downwards.
CTCGCAATGCCTCACTAACATTACTATCAAAATCCCCTGCAAAATAAGTTAAATCTGCTACACCCGCAATTCCACCAATTCCAAGAGTTGTATTGTTTGTAGAAGAAACTACAAGTTCACTAGCATTATAAGATTGCTGAATACTTATACCCCCTTCTCTCTGTGCAACTAGTCTCCCAACAATACCTCCAACTGAAATCTTTGAATCAGAAGAAGTTATCGTATTTATAGTAATATTCCCAGAATTGCTAGATAATGAAACATTTACATCAGAATACCCAAAGACACCACCTATATCTCCAACAGCAAAATTATCATAATTATTTGAATCTAATTCGGTATTTGAGAATGTGTTTGTATAAGTGAATGTTATTTCTCCATTATTTTTTAAATTTTCAACAATATTATAATTTGAAATATATCCTACCCCGCCACCAACATAAACTTTATCAGCATTTGTTGAAATTGAAATACTTCCCTGATTCTCATGTTGAGAAATAAATTCTACATTATTTGCATAACCTATTAAACCACCAGCGTAAATATTTACCAAATAATTAGTTATATAACTTGTCCTTGAATTTGCTACATAAACTTCCCCAAAATTATTATTATAAGCCTGAGTTGTTGAATAACCTTGAAGCATACTTACTAGTTCGTCGTTCCCACTTGTGTTTGCACTCGTTATTAAATCTTCAATTACACTATTTTTTAGCCCAAAGATTGTATCAGATGCACTTCCAACTATCCCGCCAAGATATACATCTTCTGACTTTCTTGTAGAAGAGTTTGTTCCTTCAACCCTTGCATAATTATAACTAGCAAATAACATTGATGTGTTTGCAAAATCTTCTGACTTTAACATTTGCCCCACAATACCACCACTTGCAATTACGCCAAGAGAATTATTTCTGTTTACAATATTGAATATAATGCTATCTACCGCTACTGCAACAAGCCCACCTGCATATTGCCCACTCACTTCGCCGCCTTGAATGTTTACATTTGCTATAATCGCATCTTCTACATATCCAAATAAACCTGCATAGGTAGGAAGACTTAAATTTGAATTGTTTTTAAGTGAATTTTCATTTACTGAAACATATTTTATACTATGATTATTGCCATTAAACACGCCTCTAAATGGATAATCTTTTGTTCCTATTGGTACCCAGTATTTACCACTCAAATCAATATCTCTTTCAAGATTTACCACTAATCCTTCATAATCATTTCCATTATTAACCATATAAGCAAATGCGGCTAAATCTTCAGCAGTAAATATATTTACAGAAACACTTGAAGCTCTAAAATCACTCCAAATATATTTTTCTGCCCTTTCTAAATTTGTTGGATATTTTGAAACTTCGGCAAAACTAGATTCTAAGAAATTTTCATCAAAATCCCAGTATCCATTATTAAATGAACTATAAATTACTCTCTTTGAAGTAATATCCAATTCATAATTTGTTATAGCATTTTGAGTAGTAGATTCAAGAGAAACAAATACATTTTCATTATCCAACCCATTGTACGCAACATTGCTATATTCATAATAAACAACAATATCATCTACATAATAATAAAGTGTATCATACCTAGTAAGTGTCTTTATACTAAATTCTATCTTAGTAATTTTTCCACCATTAACAAGACTTAAATTACAATTTGAATATTCATAATTTCCAGAATTAAATATACCTGTTATCTCATCATAATCTTCGTTAATAACAGTGTGTTCTGCATCACTTAAATCAATAGAAATTCTTATTCCATTCACTGTTATAAATTTTTGCGCCTTTAACTCTGTCAAACTTTCAAAAGTATATCCATTTAACTTTGCTCCCGTAATTTCCCCACCAAACACATAAATGCTATCGGTACTTGTAGAATATTCTTTTGTAAATTCAAAATTTGATAATATTGGACTTGCAATATAATATATTTCTAGGAAAGAGCCATCATCTTTTTTATAAATATTGTTGAAAGTTGTCTCGTCCTCAATATAAATATATTCATCTCCACTCTTATAATAAAATCTTCCAAACCGATTGTAATACCAAGTATAACTTCTTTCTTTGTAAGGAGTTGCCCAATTCCCATTCTCGTCATAATCAACTAATGTATAGAAATCATCACTATTAATTAATTCTTCTGGAGTTGTACTCAAAATCGTATAAATTCTTGATGCATATAAATCGTGCTCAGTTGAACTATTTGCAAAATCGTCATTATTGGCAGAACGAACGCTATATACAACATTTGGCTGACTACTTTCATAATAGAATTCACTAGTTGAATATGGAAAAACTACCTGATTTCCTGCACTATCGACTAAAATAGTTGTCTCCGCACCATTTACATCAACATTGTCAAATTGAGTTGATAAATAAGTGGCCTCTAAATAATATGCTGGAGTACTACTATTTGTAGCAGTATATAAAGTATTTGCATAAAAACTTGGTTTCTCAAACAAAATTTCATTATCAATATTGTTACTATAATTATTATTTTCACTCAAATAAGAAATCAAGCCAATAAACCCACCGACTGTTCCATCTCTTACTTCAATTAAAGAAACATAATAAGAATAGTCTTCAACCAGCCAATTATTACCTGCAATACAGTTTGAAATAATTGTTGTCTTGCCTTCGCCTATTGCAGCACTACCATAAAATTCTGTATACTTTTCAATATCAAAAGATATAAGTGCGTCTATATTGTATTGCCCTTCACTTGTCATTATATCAATGTCGTTTAATGACCCGATTAGACCGCCTACAAAACTACCTGATAATACAGAACCAGTAGTTATAGCATTAACAAGTCCACCTTCAACCATTCGCCCAACAAGCCCACCAGAAATATTAGCCAGCCTATTTCTAACATTAATTGTCGAAATAGAATTTGCTATGAGCCCACCATTATTTAATCCTACTAACCCACCAATAGCAATAACTTCTCCGCCAAGCCCACTGAAAAAGTAATCATTTTTTGTATAATTTGATTGCCCAACTAATTCCATGGAATTGTCTTCATCTTCATATGTAATTGAAGAACTAATAAGGATTCCTCTATTTTCTCCTATAAGTCCACCTGCATAGGAAGTCGCTTTTATAAATGTTGTTGGTAAATCTGAAACTTGTGTATTTATGTAATTTACAATTGCATTTTCTCCGACAAGTCCAAAAACAGACCCTGCTATATTGCCAACAAAAGAATTATCTCCACTAACAGTTAAATTACTTGCATTATAATTTCTTTGAGTAGCGCTATCAATAACTCTCTTTACATCAAATATTCCAACTACCCCACCAGCATAAGATATTCTTGACGAACCGCTATTTTCTTTATCAATATACAGCATTGTAGAATAAGAATTACTTGTAACATCATATGTTGCATTTACACTGACATTTGAGACAATATCTTTAATAATAACATTTCCAGTAGCAATTCCAACAAGCCCACCAACAGCATTTCTACCATTAATATATGACCTTTCATTATCCTTAGATTGTACAGAAATATTATTTAAGAAAACTTTTTGTAGACTTTGATTTTTGCTAGCCTCAATTTTTCCAGCCAAAGCCCCAACATACATATGTGCATTAGATAAAACTTGTTCGACATTAATTGTTAAATTAGAAATAACTGTATCTAAGTTAGTGTTGTTATTTGAAGTTTCTATTGAAGCAAACAAACCAAATGCTTCTTCATTTAATCCAGAACCCGCTACAACATTATTAAAATATGATATTGAAAGGTTGTCTATTGTCATGTAGTTGCCTTGCAAAATTCCTTTAAAAGTTGAATGTGCAGTTGAAACAAACTGATAATCCAAATCTATATCTCTTACGATTCTATAAAAAGTATTGTCGGTAGTATTAGATGTTGTTTCAGTTAATAACGAACAGAATGACTCATAATTATAAATAATTTTTGGATTTGTTCGACTTCCAAGCACATCTGAAATTCCTGGCGAATTGCTAGAATAATAATATGATGCACTCTCGAGAACTTTATATGTTATTCTCTCAATTTCATTTGTATCTTCATTTACTTGTATTACTATAGTATCATTTGCCCTGAAATTATCATCCGAATCAAAATAAGAATCTCCAACATTGTTTCTAATATCTAATATTGTACCATCTCCATATTCAGCAGACACAAATTCAATTACTTCATCTCCATCTTCATTAGTTGTAATATTACAAATAATTGTTAATGAATTAAACTCATCATGAGCTCTAAAATTATATGTTATTGTGTTTTCATTATCATCTCTTAATGTTGAAAATATTATCTGACTCTCTAAATATTCGCCTGTTGAATTTTCTTGATAATAATTAGTTAATGTTTGTCCTCTATCAAGACCAATAGTTTGCTCTTCTGAATGTAAAGAGCCATAATTTGATAAATTATAATAAATATAGTCTTCGCTCTGATAATTTTTTTGCTTGCCTTGATAATCCTGTTGGCTTATTGTATTAATCAAAGTTGATACAATAACTGGTTTACCTTCAACAATAACCCATGTATACCCGTCAACATAATTATATGTTGTCATATCTTCATATCTAGCAGTTGAATAAACAAGAGACAAGTCAAAATCAATGAAATTGTCATGAGTTGCAAAATCATCAAAGTTTAAACCCGTTGCAATCTTATTTTCAGGAGTTTCATTGTGATTTTGGCTATTTGGAGCATAAAAATATACATCTTCCCAATCGGCTTCACTCACAAGGAAATAACAACTATTTAGCGTTCCATTTACAACCACCCTTGGTACAAATGATTCTTCTGTTGGACCAACAAATGGAAATGCTGTTGTATTATTATCCCCAGGTCTTTTATAACTTATTGAATAACATCTACTTATTATGCTCGATGAAGTATCTTGATAGACAAAACCGGCCATTGAACTTGAAGTCGAAATCCAAATATTAGAATAACTATCACTAATTATTGCATTATTGAGATAGGCAAAGCCACCAATTTCTCCGCCATATGACCCTATACCACTTCCGGTGTTACGAATATCTCTATCAGTTTGTGCCCTCGCACCCTGAGAGAAACATTCATAAATGCTGCCATTGTTTTCAAGTACAAACCCCCCAATATTAGCGCTAGACAAATTGCTTATTTGACTATTGTCAAAGTAAGAAGAAACAATCATACCATTATTTATTCCTACAAATCCCCCTGTCTCGCCAGAACAAGTCAAAATAAAATTATTTATTTTTGAATTTGTAATGTAACCACTACTATTATTTTCTGCCACTAATCCGCCATTTAAAACCTCTGCTATACTATCAACGCCAGAATTGACAGGCAATGACAATGTAAGACTTCCTGAAACACTACAATTTGTAACTATTCCATTATTAATAACAACAATTCCACCAAATTTTACACTACTTGCCTGAGATATAGAAATACTTAATGGGTTTGCTCTTGGAATATATTCTCCCGTCGTAGGAGAAATATCCACTCTGTTTGTATAATAGACAGAAGTATTATACACCATTGTCTCTTCACCGATCTCATTAAATAGTCCTAAACTTATCTCTGGATTATCCTCACTAGGCATTGCAAAACTTGTTATATAAATTGTGTAGTTGTTCCCATCAAAACTATCAACATTAATATTAATTGGAGTATAACTACTAAGTTCAATATCATTGACTAGCCTATAATATCCGCCATCTTCTGTTGCTAATTTTAAAAATTCTTCTGCACTAGAAACAGGAATTGGATTGTTTAAATCAATTCTATTTACAAAAGTTAGTGTAAAATCTTGTGAATAAGTAAATACACCTGCATAAAGTGATAAATCATAACTATACCCCTGAACATTTGGTATTCCTCGACCATCATATTGCATAGTTGTGTTATCTACATGTGAATAAGATAATCTTACACTAAAACGAATGTCAGAATTTCTATCTACTTGATAGCCAAATACTGAAATATAATCATTGTAACTTTCGACTCCAAAAACCCCATTATTATATGTTCTGCCAGCACGCAAAGGATTAAGAGTGCCCTGTGAATCAATATATAGGAAAACTCCAGATGTTTTTGAAGACCCTTCATCCGTTAGACTATAATTTGCCTTTGAAATTGCTTCTTCAAGTTGTGAAAAATAATTTACAAAGTATTCTTCTATCTCATAACCACTTGCAATTATATTTTGATATAACAAGTCATCTGCGTCATTACCAAAATTTTGATACCACTCCGTATACCAGTTGTCTTCGCTCTGCGACAAACTTTCATCATAAACAACTTCAACATCAACATTTAATGGAGTAGTAACTGAATTTGCAAGAGTCATATATCCTTTGGACACACCCCTTGCTTGAACATCAATTACAGAGAACAATGATATTACAAAACTTACTGTATATGGGTCAGTTGTACTATCATCAAGAGTGGCAGTAAGTTCAATAGTTTTACCTATAAGGTTAGTATTAAATAAATTATTTTCATAATCCATTATAGATACATAATAACTTCCATCTCTATATTCAGGTATAAAAATATTTTTTTCAGCAGTACTTAGTTCATAATCAGGTGAGTCTACTTGCCAGTAAATATTCTCATATTCATTTGTCGTTACAAGACTAAGTTCCTGTTCTGTATTTACAGGAAGATAATATAAGTTATCTTCTCCAAGTAAGACATCATTAAACGATAACCCCATTTCTGATTTTGCAAGAGTGGTAAAAGTAAAAGAACGAGAAACAATAATACTCCCAAATCTATCAAGAACTTCAACCGTTATCACATATTGAGTTCTATCTGGGACATCGCTTGCAACAAGTAGCCCAAAAAAGTAAGATTTACTATATGAATAAATTCCACCTGTATTTACAAGATAAGTGTCTTGCCCGCTTGATTTTTCAATAATCAACGCACCGTTACTATCAACTATTGCACCAGAATCTGCATAAGGAGAAAACTCTTCTCCTGTCCCAGAAATGTTATAATACAACTGGGAAATTGTTAATGGATAATTTGCCAAACTCGTATAAGACAATCTAAGTTTTGAATAATTTGCAAAGTATGGATATACTTCAAGCGAGAACAAAGCAGAATTCCCATTATAAACAATATTATCTGTACTAGGTTTCTGTGGGAAATCTTCTTCAATATTAGAGAAAATTTGTCCTGCGATATCATTCACACCATCTTGACCTACTATATTTATTGTAACTCTTTTTCTGTTGGTTATATTTGAGTTTGATAGTGGCCAAAACTCAAGTTCATAAACCTTTTGTCCATCAATTGGATTTATTTTATCTTTATACCATATTGTATATATTCTTGAAACACTTTCAAGTTTGCCATGTTCATTTCTATTATAAGTAAGAGTACCTGGTGTAAATCCAAGAAACTCATCTTGAATAGTATCTATATTGCTTATAATATCTTCTTCTTCATAATCTGTAATAACAGTTACAGTAAATACAAAGTTTTCAAGTTGATTAATCTCAATATTTGAATCAATATTGTTTTCAAGGATTATTGCACTCGCTCCATTATTTATAGTAACCTTAAATGTTGTATCTCCAAATTTATCAAGTAATACTGTTGAAAGTCCTAAATTAAATTCTTTTCGTATAAAAGGAACATAAGATAAAACAAGATTTCCTTCAAACGCAACGAGTGGCATCAATGAGACCGATGAAGCAGATGCTACATCTATATAGTAAAAATTTCCTTCTCTATCAAGAGTCCAAATTGAATTATCAATTCTTAAAATATCATTTAAAGTATATGTAGTACCACTTTCATTTGTGTTAATCTCTGCAAGTAAATTTGCTAAGTTTTCATCATTTTGAACTTTAAATCTAAGCCCAACATCAGTTGTGCTAACTAAATCAATTTCTTCTCCGTCAACATTTCTTTTGTACTCTGTTTCAGTATAAAGGGTCAAATTTTGAGAGTTAATAAGTTCTAGCGTTTCTCCATCAACATTCATTGTCATTGATGGATTTGCATAAACCTGCATGCCAGTTAAACCATTTATTACAACTATGTCAATACTAACATTAAATTCTGAATTAAGTTTTGAAGATATAGTAATAGTAGCCCTACCTTCTCCTACAATTCTTATATCTCCATTGTTGCTAATAGTTAATACTTGTAAATTGCTTGACCTTACATTAAATCTTGCTGTTTTATGCGTTTCTGCAAAGACTTGTAAATTTATTAAATCTTCTAATTTAACTGTATTAACTTGATTCATAGTTGAAGTTGAATATCTACCATACTCGTCATATCCGTAAAATAAGACGAGAGAAGAATTTCCATTTTTTATGTAACTTGTATATTTGTCATTTTCTTTAACAATTGCAGAAATTGTAATAGGCGTTGTTGCAAGTAAGGCTTCTCCATCTTCAAATACCAAATAAGGAAGCCCATCATTAATATTTTCATCCACTTGCCAATGCTCTCCTGAAACATTTATACTATCCGTACTTGCAAGTGCGCTCCCATTAACAAATGTTAATTCAGAACTCACATTATACACAATTGAATATGAATTCGTTGCACTTGAACTAAAACCATTTAGAACACTTGTTGAACCAAAAACTGATCCTATTGTAAATACATCTAATATAGTTACACCAGTTGGTATCAAACCAATAAATGTTGAAATATTATTGTCTCCCTTTACATTTATGTAACTTGCGCTAACATTTATTGAACTGCTCCTAGCCAGACCTATAAAACCACCAACTAACCTTACACCTACAACATCATAGTTATAATCTTCTGTTTTGTTGTCTCCTTCAACCATATCACAATTAAAATAACTAACAGCATAAGAAAATTGAACATCTGTATACTCCGCCCTACCAATAAGCCCTCCAATATTCTCATTCCCTTTTACAAAGGTTCTTGAATTGTTTGTTGATGTCGCATAGTTTTCTGCACTTATATTATAAATTTTAACATGAGAATTATTATCAACTCCTGCCGAGTAACCAACCGCACCCCCAACATTATTATGTCCTTGCACTATTGCTATTGAATAACTAGATTGAATTGAATAATTATCACTTGAATTGTATTTTTCATTATAAACATTATAACCAACTAGACCGCCAACATTATCACTATTATTTGCTATTATCCTACCCTGTACTGCAACATTTATTACCCTGCCTTCATTATATCCCGCAACACCGCCAATGCGTGTATTCGATGACGAGCCTTCAACTATCAAGGCAAGTGAAGAATCAAATCCGATATCATTAAAGGTATATTGTATTTCTTGCGTAGTATCAAAAGACCCCTCTATTTCGCCAAAATTTTCTCCAACAAGTCCCCCAATCGCTGCGTCGATGTCTTGAACTTGAATTACAACATTTATCGTTCCTTGTAAACCTGATTTTGTTGAAATCTGTGTATTTTTAATACTACCATAATTCCTACCTGCTATTCCACCAACAACCACATATTCACTAGTTGAAATTCTGTAATCGCTAAATTGCAAAGACACATTTTCTATATTTCCATTATTTTCCCCAACTATACCACCATAAACGGCTTGTATGTTAGAATTTGGCTGGAAATAATTATATTCAACAGTCAAATCTGTTATACTACCATGTATTCCTAGTTTTGATATAATACCAACTAGTTCGTCATCTTCTCGCCCTTCATATCTTATATTATAAATTCCATAATATCTAACTATCTCACTTTGCGTTTTGTTATCAAATAAAACATACCTACCTGATAAATTTCCATTAAACCCAAAGCCATAGTATTCCATTTCTTGGTCATATGTATCTTGAACTACATATTCCCCACTTTCATTCTTTACATAGAATGTGTCAAGTTCAAATTCCTCTTCTGTCAAAATAACATTATAATAATTCCCTATTGACTGCCAATTATAGTTATTATCAAGAGTAATATCTCTTGTTAAAACATAATTTTTCGAACTAGACTCTTCGTTTTCTCCTATTTCAAGTAACTCTTCAAGCGAAGAAATATGGTATGGAATATCCTCTCCGTTTGACACTGTAACATTTAATACAGCACATCCATCCCATATCGATACCATATCTTGAATGTTTACCTGCCTTACATAATAATTTGTACTCTCATCATACTCTGTTGCAAGTACAAAATTACTGTTTTGTATATAATAATATAATCCTGAAACAAAATTTTCTTTACTTATGTCTATTTGTGTATATTTAAAATTTGTCCATGCTAAATACTCTTGTTCACTATTTATCTTATCTTCTGGCATTACAATAATTACCGCACTGCCACTATAATCCGAACTTATCCCTAAATTAACATTATACAAATTTTCTCTTTCTAAACTAAGATTTAATTGCAACACTTCACTTTGACTATCCGCCAAAACATAAAGCCTTTGCCCATCTATTTCTAAAATGGCAAATATAGCACCAAGCAAAGCATTATTATATATATTTTCATCAAATAACTCAATATTAACCGATGTTGAATTATTTAGTCCTTGTCTAAAATTAATTTCTGTACTATCTCCTGTTGAAATCCTTGAAACTTCTTCAACATTTAAAATATTTATTATTTCATCATCTGCCGCTGTATGTGCTCCTAGTTCTTCTACCTGAGCACTAACAACAATCGTCCCATTACTTAAATTATAATTTTCATTTAATCTAAACCAGTATTCGCCATTAATTAGCGCATTTGAAATCAAATCAATAACACTTGAACTACTCTTATAGTTTTGGATTAAATATCCATCAACTACATCATATCTACTGTCAAGATTGTTGTTTATATATAGAGAAATTCTACCATAGTCATTAAAACTAAAAGTAGGCAATCTATCACTACCTGCATTTATACTAACACTAATACCAAAAACACTTGGATCTGTAATAGTATCCGTGCCGCTCATATCTTCACTTGTAGTTATTTTATCAAGGTAGTATATTGAACTTGATTCCGCAACCTGCTTTGTCGTTGACAAAACCCTTATACTACTTACAGGTACATAACAAGATACTCTTATTTCCTTTCTCAAAATTACGCCGTTTAAATTGTGTATTTCCATAACAATTTTATACTCTCTACCAACAGCACTATCACTTTGAAAAGAAAAACTATTTCTACCTGCATCAAAACTAAAATAGCCTAAATCTTCAATAATATCATTTTCATTTCCTGTTATATACGACCCAATTAATTTATCTTCGCTTCCAACTAAATAAACACTATAATGCATCTCGTAACTTGTCGTTCTTGATGGCATTGTAACAACTGAAAATGAAAAGCCTGTTCCAGCCTGTACTGTGGCACTCTGTGTGCTTAAACCATCATCAGAACTAATAATATGCTCTCCAACCCCATTTTCAACACCTGTCTGATTTAGCATTACATAAAACGCATTAATTGGTCTATAAATATTAACATTTATAACATAAATTGTTGATAAGTTCGATGCCGATAGTTCTATCGAAGTCGAACCTACTCCCCTTGGGTTTACAATAAAACTTCCGTCATATAGTCGTTCAATTTCAACTATACCTGTATTTTGTGATACTATACTTAAATTATCAAGAACCGCATCTTCCGGCAAAAAATTAAGTTCTACATTTGCAGGCTTATTAACATCTAAATCAATATTTATCTCTTCAGAACCTATTTTTATGCTATTACTTGTAGTGCTATCTTCAAATGTAACATTGTTTACTTTTTCTTCTATTATAATTTTTTTATTATTTTCATCATAAACATAATTCCCATTTTCATCAATTTGATATCTATAATAAGTAAAATTATAACTTGAGATTTCTCTTATCCCTTGTTTTACAGTTAATTTTATAACAGCAACTGTTTGTGCTGTGTCAGGTTTTTCTGCCCTTATAACCATATAGTAAATTTGATTTTCCATAACCATATCGTCATTTGGCTTTACATAAAAAATACTATTTGGGTCAAATGTTCTTGTATTAAAATCTACGCCATCTAAATTTTGTCTAATCCCTTCACTTTCATAAATTAAAGATAAATAATCTTCTGGGTGTAAAATTAAATTTAAATGCTCATCATAAAATTCAAGTAAAAATCGAGAATCTTCTTTATTTATAGATATGGGCTCTGCAATGTCTACACTAAAACTTTCACCTAAAACATCACTTGATGTATCTAAATATATATTTTTTTTATCATAAAACTCACTACTATAAGCCGCAAAAATACTTTCTATATTTTGACTATCAAATGTAAGTCCTTCCATCGTCTCTCCATTTATGGAAAACTTCGTTATAAGATTATAACAATTAGAAACTATACTTTGTTCTAAAGGATAACCACTAACTATATAATCGGCATAATTGCAAGTGAGTAAAAGACTATAAATATTGTCTTCATAGTATTCTTCATTATTTGTCCTTTGAAATGCCGTTAATCTAAAATACGCATATGTTGTAACTGCATTTTCAAAACTTTCTACCTTCGAACCATTTTCATCATAATATTCATAACAATTCTGAGTATATGATGGTTGGCTCTCCAAATCTCCAAATGGAGACAACTCGTCTTCAATTAAACCAAAAACAACTTTTTCTCCATTTGATTCTACTTTTAATACAACATCAATATAATTTAATCCTGTCATATTAACTACAAAATCAATTATATCATCTTGAGTAATTTTGTTTTCTGTTGTTGTATCTTCAACACTAGACCCAGCAAATATTTCAAAATTCTTAATGTCAGATAATATTCTAATACTTGCAAAAGTCTCTTTATCATCTCCTAGTGGGCTATCATAAGTTGCCCTTACTATTAAAGCATTAAGAGAAACATCTGTTCTTTCAAGTGTTAAAGTGCGAGTAGACCTATTATAACTAAACCCCTCTGCCAATAACTCAACATCTGTAAATGGAACAAATTCTTCGCCTAACCCCAAACCGAATTCAAAAGTTACATTGTCAAGATTTGATAAAACACCATTAATTTCTTGTGTAAAATCAATACTATTTTGCTCTATTTTTGCAAGCGCTAAATTTTCATTCTTGAAAGAAATATCACTCGCCACCTCAACAACTTCAATATGTACCGTGCTTGAAAGCCCTGATTCTAAATTAGTTACTTTTATATCACTTTGTCCTTCCTGACTAGCAACAATTGTCGCTTGAATTCCGTTTTCTATATTTCTAACATTGCTATTAACTGAAACTGCAAATTCATTAGTTGATGAAAATCCAACGCTATAATTAAAATCACTTGGCATGCCTGTGTAAGTTATGTTAAGTGTTGCGCTTGAACTCCCATTTTCTTCAATGTACATAATGTAACTACCATCTATCCTTGCATCAAAAACACCTGTATTAGTTGTTACTCTATAAGACCCATCATCAAGCACTTCAACATTCTCTCCATTAGGGTCAAAAGAAAAGACAAGGGACATGCGTAAATCAGCGTACCTGTCATTACACCCAATAAACACAAAGCATGTACACATAAATATCAAAACAATTGTTAAAATATTTAAAAATTTCTTCATCCCCTTATCCTTTCTCTTAAATTGTTAAATTATATAATATTAAATAATTAGTTTATATTTTAATTTTAACAAAATTTAACACCAAAATTATGTATCCTTTTTTCAAATATGCTATCCCATAAACATCAATAGGTTTTTCATTTTCTGTCGGATTAAATTATCATATATAATAAACTCATTACTTGTCCGACTAATTTCATTACCTATCAAATAATTCTTTTGTTCAATGCTGTTTGTTTTACCAAAGTTAATCATATTTTTATTATTTACTCCACTATCTTGTTCCCCAAATTTTCAGGATTAGTTAATTAAGACCTTACACCTTGCCTACCTTCTTAACCAGTTTCACCTCCAGATTGGGAGCCCCCGCCTTGGCTCCCAGAGGTTACTCCGATTGTGAAGAATATTGAATCAATACTTGGCGCCGGCTCAACATAAGAATTTGCATCTTTGCATTTACACAAGTTAAACACTTTATCTATTAGAGCGTATCCCTGTGCCTCTGCTGATAGATATTCTTCTTTTACATTAGCCTTTCTCTCATAACTTCCACCAAAGCCAATATCCTGCAATGCCGTATATGTGTGCCCTGTGAAATTATAAGTTGTTTCAAGTTCTCGATAGAAAATGTTTATTGTATAGTTTGTATAACTTAGCCCAATTGAAGGTTCAGGAATTTCACTAGGATTCGTAAAATTTCCAACTGTGCCTCCGCTCCCAGTTATCCCAGAAATAAATTTATCTGTATAACTTGCAGTTCCTTGAGTTTGTAATTTATGCTCATTATCTTTTGTCAAAATTGCTTCTGCAAAATCCACTTTGGTATACTTATTAATTGAATTCTCCACATATGCCATAAATGACAGATAATCATCAAATGATGTATCTTTGCCTAATTCATCTGGATTATTTGTAATTTTTAAATAGTAATACTTAATTGAACGAGTTACATCAAGAAGCCAATAATACTCTCCAGTAGGCAACCCATCGGATCCAAGTTTAGGCGTGGCAGCATAAGTGTATGGAATAACTTCAAACCCTATAACATAAGCATTTTGCTTTTTTATTAATGAGTCATTTTCATTCCTTTCTGCCCATTTTATTGTAACTGGTGTTAAATCTCCTACTTCTTGTTGCTCAGCACACTTCGAAGGGTCTGTGTTCTTAACAACTACATATTCTTCTTTTACAACATCTTCTACTTCAAGTGAACCTACAAGAGTGCCCCTTCTATCTGCAACATTCATATCATGAGAAATATCATCTGCATTCTCTTCATAATATGAATTTCCTCTATTCTCAGTTGAATCTTGTGCATAGTAGAAATATCCAAGAACTTCTCCGTTGTTTGTACCACTTATTTGAAGTTTTGCAGTTTTAACATCAGAAGTTGTAGTATCGTCAACCACATATCCTATTCCAACAAGTCCACCAATTGAACCTGAATAAGTCCTATTAAATTCCTCATAACTTATATTACTATCCTTAGCATCTATTACAATATCATTTGCGAAACTACCATCTGCCCAGTAACTTTTCCTACTCGTTGGCTTCCCACCTTTTGCACTTATATAGCTTAAATCAGATTCATTTACAACATTTACCATATGTGCTGAATTTGCTCTTCCAGCAATACCACCAAGATTTGTCTCATAATTTGTCGCAATAATTTCTGCATTATTTGTACAATCAACTATTGTTGACAAAGTTGCCTCTCCAACAATTCCACCTTGATTTGCAATTGGAAGAGTCTTTGCATCAGTAGATACACCTGAATATTGGTCAAAGTTATTTATGCAATTATAAATGCTACCATTATAATCATATCCCACTATACTACCAACATTAAATCTCGCACCAGATTGTGAATTGATTGTAAGCTCAATACTCTTGTTCTCTGGTATAGTTATATAAAATACTGAACTAGAATCATTATATCCAATTACTCCACCAAATGAAGATGTTGGTTTAGCTGCCTCAGTTACCCCTTTCATGTCAGCTTGAGCAAATGATAAATAAACTTCATGCAGCAAATCTGAACTTTCTCCACCTACTTTTGAGTTTTGGTTATATCCTATAACCCCACCAACATAACTACCTTCAATTTTTCCATTTGCAGTTAATGATACTGGCATATGCAATTCCACATTGTATGTCGCACCTATAAAGCCACCTGCACTTTCGCCTTTAATAATTAAATCATTCTCATTATCCTTTGAAATATTTTGGTAAGATTCCAAATCAAGTCTTGAAGTTGTGTCATCATCTACTCCACTTGCAAGTCCAACAAGTCCACCAGCAGCAATACCGCCTGTGATTTCCATCCCATTAGGAAGATGAATACCTATTCTACCTCCAGACCATCTTCCAACAAGTCCACCAGCATATTGTCCTTCGACAGTAGATGTGGTTACATTCCAACCACTTGTTATTTCTCCACTTGCCATATGACCTATAATACCGCCACCATACATACCACCACTAACAGGAAGCCCTGTTATCGAATTTTCAAATGAACCTGCTTCATATAATCCTACTAATCCGCCAAGCGCTGGGCCTTCCATTTCAGAACCTGCACTTACAGCAGTTACAGTTATATCAGTATAATCATCATCTTCTTCGCTTGTAAATCCACCAGAAACCTTAGCACTATCTCCAGCCATTCTTCCTATAAGTCCGCCACCATACATACCACCTTCATTAACTGTAACATTGCCAGATTTACCTGAATAAATAGTCCCGCCATGCATATACCCTACAAGTCCGCCAACTATATTTCCTGTTACATCAGACGCAATAGGATATTTTGCTTCACTACTGCTTGATTCAGTTTTTTCATCTATCTTTTCCCCAATTTGTCCACCAGCCATTTCGCCTACAATTCCGCCTACATAACCATCAAGTTCTTTTGTATCTTCATCTTCAGTTTGCCCAGGTAATCCAGGAATATCAGGAATATCAGGAATTTCTATTTTCTTTTCAGCCGTCTGAATAGTTACATTTTCATTTGAAACAAATCCGCCTAAAACTTTTCCTGACGAATATCCAACAAGTCCACCTACTGCGTTAATTCCACTTAATGTTACATCAAATGTTGCAGTCTCAAGCATAATACCAAGACCAAGTTTATCTAAATAAACCCTAAAATCTTCAAATTCTCCAACAACACCGCTTGATATTTCTGCCTTTTCTCCCAAATTACCAACTAATCCACCACTATAATTTGCATCCTCTACATTTCCAAGCGCATAAACATTTTCCATTTTCCCACCAGTAAGCGTACCTACTATACCACCTGAATAAACGCCACCTGAAATATTAGCAAAATTAACAACTCCTGAGATAGAAGAAGGTTTTGAATCTTCTGTAAAGTTCATCTCTCCAACAATACCGCCAGTTGTACCCTTCTTTTCTCCATCTGCCGCTGAATCAACAGTAATTAAGGTTTCTTCTCCACCATAAAGAATTTTACCATCTTCAAGATTAATCTGAGCCACCATAACATCTTGTATAGTACCATCAATCATCGAGCCAACAATACCACCAATTGTTGCGTTTGTTTCGCCTGTTACTTTAATGGTAGATATAACATTTTTCACTGTTCCATTTTTAAGACTTCCAACAATACCACCAGCAATTGTTCCAGAAACTCCCCTAACTTCCATGTTTTCTGAAACACCTTGAACAATTATTTTACTAACAATAGTTCCCTCATCAGGATTATCTGAACCACTTGAGTTGTCCCTATTGTTTGTAAAATCAATAACTGCCCCATCATTTAATCTTCCAAATAAGCCACCAGTAAACTTTCCATTTGACACAGTACAATCAACATTAATATTAACATAATTTAAATAATCCTCAGTTCCGCCTTGCCCTTGATCGTAGAAACCAATTGCACCACCAACATATGGAGAAATATGATTATCTGAATATCCAAATTTTACTGAATCATTTACTTGAACTTGAACTATAACATCACTATCTGCCCCGCTGCCTTTACCACCAATTCTTCCACCTCTCATCATTCCAACTACACCACCAGCATAACCACCATAACTATATGAAGAATTCTCTCCTTCTGGCTTATAATATATAGCCCCTATTCTAACAGTGTTTTGTAAAAGAACTTTATTGACCTGACCAAGAATCTCGACACTTGTAGTTCCTCCAACATAACATGTTCCAGAAATATATCCACTACTCATATATCCTGATATCCCACCAGAAATACTTCCAACAATAATTAATTCAGTCTCTCCACCTGTAAAGAAATCCCAAAGAGCACTTAAATTACCAAGAGAGGTTAAAGGTGAAGCAGAAGTGTGTGCAAGATAAATACTTGTTCCACTATCCATGTACCCTACTATTCCACCACTATATCTATCACTAAATACTGAACCTGAATTGACCACTTGGAATATTGACCAGTCAGCAAAATCTGGCGTTTCAAACCATGTTTCGCTTGCATGAACAGTCCCATTCCATTCATAATACCCACCTATTTCATGTGCACTAAGTAGACTTTCAATTTGTTTTGTATTTACATTTGCTCCATTAGAATATCCAATAATTCCACCTGCATAAATAGCGCCATTTACTTTCGCAAAATTTCCAACTTGACCCCACATTGTTTCTTTTGTTGCAAGGCTAGCAACAAGTTGAAGTAATGATTGTCCACCAAGAGTTTGATTTGGGTCAACAGATACAACTTGTACGCTATCACTGCCTGCATATCCAACTATACCACCTGATGTCCTACCAATAACAGGAATAAAGTTAAATGAAGATGTAATAGTTGCTCCAGCAATTGCTGTACCAACAATACCCCCTGAAATACCTGAAGATCCAATTGCTGGACTTAAAAATGCCCCAAGTCCGTCCATATTTGGAAATTCAATTCCATAATTAATTGTTAAACTAATTTCAACATCACTAGTTCCACTAATAAAACCAACTATACCGCCATTTGACCCTCTGCCCGCTGGTACTCTTGGGTCGTTCAACTCAATATTTTCTATATTATTACTGCTATCATCAATATCAACTAATTCATCAAAGTAGTCATCGCCTATTTCACAAATATTTTCCGTTGCTCTTAATCCATGTGGTAATGCATTATCTGAATTAATTTCCCATTCATTAATCCAATCATACTTGTTGACAACTATATTATTTAAGTAATCTCTAAATGAAATTTCTTGATGATCCATTTTGCTTATTACTCTGTCAAAGCCAAATGTAAAATCATCTAAATCAAATCCAAAATCAAAGCACCCAAGTATGTTTGAAGTTGCACCAAATTCAATTAGAGGCAATGTTTCATCATCTACTGTAAGACCCGCTCCAAAACTAATACCAAATTCTCTCAAAGCATCTGCTACTGTTTTAACGACATCGTCAAGTTTTTGACTTATACCTTCTATGTTTAAATTATCTCCAATCTCAATAAAAGTATTTTGAATCTTATCGAGCAAATTTTGCATACCATCTATTACATAACCTGATGAAATAATCAAAAGCATACTAGAATAGACTCTGCCAAGATTTATAAGCCCATGAAGTCTATCATAATAAGAATCATCATAATATCCAACTATACCGCCAGACACATATCCAACAACAATTCCAAGTGGACCATTAAGCATTACTCCACTACCCGGTCCAAAAGTCTCTTCAATAAAACCTACATAATCGTCAGGATCTTCTTCAGCCCCTTTCTGAGTTCCGTCTGTTTCACCACTTGACCCACTACCTTGCTTATTAATATCCAAAACAATTTCAATAAGTCTTACTAGACTTAAATCGTCTCCAAAAGAATTAATTTGAACATTTCTTCCTGCAACTGTTCCAAATATTCCACCCGCAATACCATATAAGGCAATTACAAAACCATTATTATACATTACAGAATTTGAAGAATAAGTTCCCCCCGCTGCAACACCAACTATACCTCCTGCAACACGCATACCAAGTACAAGTCCAAGAGTGCTGGTATTACAATCTGCAATTATACCATTTTGTACATACCCTACAATTCCACCTGCAACATTCGGAATCCCTATTAAGAAATGCGCCGTATCCTTAATGAGATTCATAATCTGATCACCAATTTCACCTTGTCCCGTTCCATCTATTATTTTTTGAAGTTCAGTCATCACAGTCCCACTATAAACACAATCAGTAATTGTTCCAACATCAAGATATCCTACAATCCCACCTGCAAATGACCTTACAATATATCCTTTTAAAGATGCTGTTGAACTACAATTTGTAATTAATACCTGTTTGTCATTTTTACCAGAACTATTAGAAACTAGTCCTGCAATACCACCGCTTGCCGTCGCAAGTGGAGAACCAATCTCTCCTGACGATGAACAATCAGAAATAGTAACAACTGGGCTTGAGCCTCCTGGATTTCCATTTGCCATAACATATCCAACAATTCCACCTGCAAGTGCCGTTGAAAATGTAGCAGCACCATCAAGTAATAATTTAACATCAAAATTAGCACCAGCATCTCCCGATAGTCCCTTAACAATATCAAATAATTGTTTCCAACTAGACTCCCCAATAATTCTTGCTTCTGCACCAAAATCTGTTTCGATATTATATACAATAGTGCCAACTGCGTAAATACTGCCTTCATTTCTCATGTTTGAAATTGAACTTGTTTTAAACCCAGCACTCTTTAAGTTTAATATTTCTCCTACAATTCCACCAGCCGAATAATTTGAAAAAACTGATGCATTGTTATCAGCAAGATTGTTTCCATCTTCTTGCCCTTCATCTCCTTGAAGATTACCATAAATCATTCTTCCAACTAAACCACCTGCCACACTATAACCTTCTGTAGCAACATTAAACCTATTAACATATTGAT
Organism: uncultured Clostridia bacterium; assembly: GCA_944383405.1. Lineage (GTDB taxonomy): Bacteria > Bacillota > Clostridia > Christensenellales > UBA1242 > UBA7862. The sequence goes on along the minus strand of CALWPL010000003.1, from coordinate 68,934 downwards.
AGAAATGGTTTATTCCGAGATTAGTATAATCTGTCTCATGACCTATCCAACTATATAATAATTCGTCTAACCTAAGATTTGTACGATCATGCCATAATTGACTGTAATTAAATAAATTTGCTATTTGGTCTCCAATTTCTGCATATTCTTTTCTCATTTCCTCTGTATCAGGAATAGAATAATCACTATAAGATTGAACGATTGGATCTCCAATTAAAGCCTTTACCTCTGAGGTAGTTAGATTATTATTTCTGTCTCGTCCTGAAATGCAGTTTACTATATCCCCACCTCTCATTCGACCGACTATGCCACCTACAATACCTTCTTGAGGGGTTTTTAATGTTATTTGTCCACAGAATCTACAATCTTCTATTCTTAAGGTATCGCTTCCAATTTTATATATATCTCCTACTATACCACCAACAATTATAGAATATAACCCTGACAAATGGTTTGGATATAGAGATATAGTTGCCCCACTAGTAAAATCGCTTTGACTAATTATTCCCGAACTCATTATCCCTGAAATACCACCAAGATATACTTCAGTAATAAACATATCACTTAAATTATCTGTTGGTGCTTCATAACCTTCAATAGTCTCTTTAGGCAATGTAGTAAAGTCTCTCACATGAACTTCTTTTTTATTATCTGTACCTGTGCCCCAATAGGCATATCCTATCTTTATTCCACTAGTTTCATCAGAACTACCAGTTGAAATATTATAATCGCAATTTGATATTACTCCACCATCTAAAAGCCCAGCAACTCCACCCACTGAATACATTCCATAAATAGTAACAGGATTATTATTAGAATCTTGAGATTGATTTAGGGTTCCAATTGAAACATCGCTAATTGTTGGAACCATATTAGAATTTCTAACAACAAGACCTGCAACACCACCAACATACGAGAAAGTTTGAACCTTTTTATCATAATTTAAACTAGACGCTACTATAAGTTGTGTTAATTTAATTTCTCCTGCTTCAATGTTTCTTGTTGTACTTGTATTAGTGCTAGCAGCTATTGTGCCTCCTGTCATTATGCCAACTATACCACCAATATAACTTACATCATTAGTTAATTCTAACATATTGCTATCATTTTTTGAAATTTGGTCATAAGACATAACGGTTAATCCATTTATTGTTATATTGGTTATCAACCCCCCTGCCATTAAGCCTACAAGCCCACCAGCAAAAGATGTTTGGGAATCAGTATTACTATAAACAAAGTTGCTACCAAATTTAACAACAAGTGGGTCATTATCCCTAATTGATATGTCTGTAATTACCTTTTCAATCATGTTGTTACTATCGCCAGTAATATTATATTTCTTTAATTTTTCTTCTGTAAGAGTATCTTTCAAATCTCCATTGTAAACATAATTTCCACCACCAGTACCATCAACAGTAATATTACTAATAGAATTTACAACTGTACTACCTGATGCAAAATACCCAGCAACAAGACCAGTCTTAGAAATACAATTATTAAATACTATATTTTTAACTTCTATTGGACGAGAAACTTCATTTGGAGAATTTTCAAGGTTAGGAATAGCCCTAACTAATCCATAGGTTGAGAACATATTTGAAACTGTCCTTCCCCTTCCGTCCAGACTTCCTACAAATTTTGCATTGATTTTATCCCAATTTTCTGACCAATAAGTAACATCTTGATACTTTATCAAGTTTATATTTCTTGTAAACATATAATATCTATATATTGGAATTTCTTCTCTGCAATTTTCAGTAACTAGCATATCTAGTAATCCACCATGCTTAATACTGTATGGCATGTCAACAAATCCACTAGTTTGAGTTGGAGTTGGACTCTCAGTATTTTCATAACCCGCAAGCCCATTACCTGAATATAACATTGAGAAATATCTCTTTGTATTTGTAGAAACATCATCAGTTGAAGAATTAACAAAAATATTCTGCAAGTCTTTTGTTACATATCCAAAGTTAAACCAAGTATTATCAATATTTTTACTATCATCTTGACTAATATTTACAAAACTCTCAACAAGTTTGTTCATATTGCTTAGCCCAACCCAATTTGTTTGAAGAATATCAGTTACTTTTACACTACTATCAATACTCATATCTCCTGAGAAAGTTGTAGTCCAAACATAAATTCCACCTTGTGTAACATATGAAGCATTTTCTAAACTTAAAGCACGAATATCATTTATACTAACGCCCTCATTATTTCCAAGATATGCTACATAGTCATAGTATGTTCTATATATGTTTTGTCTAGTAGTCTGACCTTCCCCTGACTGTGTTGATGAAAAGTCCACGATAGGATAAATACTACCATAGTTTACCGATGCGACTTCAATATCTGCCATTGAATAGGAGTTTGAAATAACACCATAATCACTTCTATAAACCATTCCAGTAAATACACTTGATGATGCACTTTGTGAAATAGCAGTAATAGAACCTGTATAGTACGAATCATAAATATTTCCAATATGTTCAACATCATTTCTACCATTGTATAATACAAGTCCTGCACCTGAGTCTCCGGTAATATTAGCCGTGCTAAAACACCTGTTAATAACGCCATAATTTTCAAACACAAGCGAACTTACCGCTTGTACAGCATGCCCACCTTCTGCGCCTTTAATTTCTCCACTTACTCCACAGGAGAACAAGAATCCATTATTTATATTTGCTATTCCAGTAAACTCATTCCCAACAGGATTTTGCCCATCCTGGTTTATTACTACCATAAGTCCGGATACAGCAGAGCCTCTTCCAATTTCATTGAAAACAGGTATTGTTGTATTCCCATTCTTTGCATTTATTGAATACCCCTGAGCATTGAGAACCCAATTTGTCCCAGTAGAAGCAATTCCATAATTCTGACCAGATACTGAAATATTAATATCTGAATTCATAACATAATATTCATTATTAAGTAATGAGATCCCATTTGTAAACACCTTTGGATTTAATTTACTTCCTTGAAGGAAAGTGCCATCTTCCATATAGTAATCACTATATAAAGTTGAATAAACACCTTCATATCTCTTTACTGTATCTAATTGTTGAACAGTTGTGTTACTGTTATAAACAAATAGGTCAAAAATCTCACTAAATTTATTTGCCATTTGAGATTGAGCCAATGCAGTAAAATCATTTACTCCAACAGGTATAGTGCCACTTGTTAAACTTGCTAAATTATAAGTATTATCATTTGATACAAGAGAAATATTTTCATTGAAGAACACTCTTGTTAAATCTCCGTTATAAGAGATTGATTGCGTATCTCCACCAATTACGCTACCCATATTTAAACTTAATTTTTGTGCTATTGCATAATCTCTTATTGTCGAAGCAACAAGCACATCTTCTCCTGTTCTATCTCCAGTAACAGTAAAACTACTATAAACCTGACCAATAAGTCCACCTATATAATAATTTTCTCCATCTAAATAGAAATATGAACTTGAAACACCTTTACCTTCTCTTAGAGTTATATCTCCAAGAACAATAACATTTGCAACTGACACAATCGCCGATGAACCTATAACTCCACCAATATACATTGACCTTTCTTGATCTGAAATTATGTCAACAGTTGAAATAACATTATATAGTTCAATATTTGTTCCACAAGCAATAACTCCACCAATATATAAAGTATCTAATTCAATATGTTCTTCATTATCACTATTTATGGTTGCATTTTTTGTCATCTCAATTATTTCTGCATCACTAACCAAATTCTCTGCTATAAGCGTTGCTGTTGATTGAGCAACAATACCACCTACATATAAAGTATGATAAGCAGTTGCTTCAATATTTATATCTATATTTGAATAAACATTTGTAATTGTTGAAGTAGAATTCTCAGCAATAACCCCACCAATATTATATGTTGCAGTGTTATCATTCAAGTGTACAGTTATGCCACCAACTGACCTTCCTTCATTTTGGCTTCCTCCAATATTCTCAGTACTTGACTGCCTAATATAAACATCTGAGAGAGTTGCTTGATTTCTTGCTACCCCGCCAGCAACAAATGCTTGCCCTTTTATAAAGGTCTCAATAGTTAAATCATAAATGTAAACATTCTCTAATCTACCACTATTATAAGAATTTCCAGACACATAACTACCTATTGAACCAACAACACCTCCAATATATGCTCCACCTACACCATTTGCAGAAGGTCTGTTTACAACAAAGTATGCATCTTGCCTATCATTAAGTTTTTGTCCGCCAACAATAATCTTTGCTTCTTCAAGATAAGAATTTGCTATTTCGCCTTGGAAATATCCCGCTACACTTCCAACATAAAGATTTGTAACATCTACACTTCCACTTTGAGTTGAAGATTGAACATCTATATGTGATTGCGATGATGTATTCCTAATATATCCTCTACCAGAACCTACAAGAGAACCAATATAACTATTTGTAACATTCTTATTATAAACAACTGAAATTTCTAAATTTGTTCCACTATTTTCAATTGTTAAAGTACTTTCATTTGTTGTTGCCACCAAACCACCAAAAGTAGAAGCATTTGTAATTATATTACTACCTTCAACAACTTCAACAACTTCGTCTGGAACATCAGTATATGTTTCTCCTGATTCTCTATTGTAAATAGATTCAAGCCTAAACATATCGTCAATATTTTTGTCTAACACAAATGTATAAATGTTATCTGGTGTATTTGATGATGAACCAGTTGACCATCTTGCAAGTTTTAAGAATGAGACATCGCTAATATCATCAATTACATTCGAATCATTATATGAAACACCTTGCGATACAGAATATTCTTCATTTTGTAAACTAGTTGCGTATGAACTATTAGTAGAAACTTTTGAAACTCTGTCAAGAAGTGAACCATAAATATTAACATTGCTTAAAGTTACATTTTCACCATTTGCCACAATGATTGAAGCCCTTGTTTCTCCTGCAACATTGACATCAAATGTAACATTATAATCTGATACAACAAAATTCAAGTTAGAAATTGTTGCATTGCTAGTTGTTTCAAATAAAGCATAACTTGAAATTTCTCTATCAACTGCTTCAAACTTTAAATTAAATAGTATTGGATTTCTTGTATATGTTTTACCATTAACTTCATAAACAATATCGTTACCTGTAAGCCTTCCACTGAATGTAGTAGTAATTGGACTAATATCGATACCACTAAAATCAATATCATTCATAACAAGATATGTCATATCAGAATTGCTTCTTGTTGACAATTCTTCTATAAATTGTTCTGCTGTATATATTCTAACAATTGAAGATTCATAGCCATAATCAAGTATTGGAAGAATATCACTTGCTTCATATCTCCAAACAACCCTTGACCATCTAAGAGAACTAAAATAAGCGCCCCTAAGTTGCATTGCATCAACACTATCAATGTCGCTAAATAAAGCCATGTAATCCTGAGGATCAATTGTAAACTCTTGCGAAGTTGAAAGATAAGATGCTAAATATTCGTCATAGAATCTTGAACTTGAAAGATTTTCATTGCTTTCAGCACCCCATAATCTTATATAAGATACATTCCCTTGTTCTTCTTGCTCTATATAGTCATTTATATCAAATTCCTGATCAATACCAACAGAAGAAATATATGAATTCTCATAATTTTCAAGCAAATATTTTTGGAAATACACATGTGCCCCTTGATCAAGTCTAACAATACCCATATTTCCTTCTGCTTTTTGGTTTTCATAATAACCATACAAAGCACCAATAAGACCATTCTTATTATTTACATAGTCAAATAAATCATTAAAATCACTTGCATCCCATGCATTTAATGCAACCATGTTGCTTAACTGTAATGTTTTCTCTCCTGATGCAACATCTGTAAAATATCCTTCATTTGCATTATCAAAAATTCTACCTATTATACCGCCAATATAAACAGTCTCAGTTGAATTTAAATTACCCATTAAACTTGCGGTTGTATAAACATTTGATATTTCGCCAATATAACTTGCACCAGCAATTCCACCAACACCAACAGAACCACTATTCTTAACATCGACTCTGTTGAAACTATCAATAATGCTTCCTGATCCGCTTGTACTAGAACCAGCATTTATTCCAACAATTCCACCAATATATCTTGGTCTATATGTTGATTCATCCCGTGAGAATAAGTTGGTATTAGGACTTTCAACACCTGACAATCCCTGGACATAATCGACCAAACTCTCATCAACCATTGAAATAGTTTCTGAGTTGTAAGAGACATAAGATTTTGCAATCATTCCAAAATTAATACCTGCAATACCACCAGCGACTTGTACTCCAGAAATTGAACTATCTGTATCAACTATAAATTCAGATTTTGCAACATAAGTTTGTTCTCCAATAAACCCAAACAAACCGCCAGCATAATCTGATAGTATTTCAACAACTGATGAATAATCAGCATTAGCGCTACCTGACATGCTATTAATGCTTGTATTTTCAACAAATTCTCCGACATGAATATTAGTTACATTTTCCTCTGTCATTACAGCAGTTGAACCATCTTCAGTCTCTTGTCTTAAATCTATTACGCCTGCAATACCACCTGCGTAGTAAACATTTGTGCTTAAATTGTGCAATCTAAGATTTCCACCACTCGCACTAGTTGAAATATTTATAGGCTCAATCTCTGACCATGTTCTAAATGACGATTTTATCGAAGAATTAATGTTTCCGCCATTACCACCCATGATTGATAGATCTGATTTTATATTTGAAATGTAATAAATCTTTCCTGAATTACTTGCAGTAATAATTCCAGCGAGTCCACCTACATAATTGTTTCCAAGAACGCTTCTTGACCCATTACCACATGCAACAAGAGAAATATTAGCAATATTACTATCAACTATAACTCCAGCAAGTGCTCCTACGCTTGTACTATTACCAGCAGTTATACCAGAAACGCCTAGTGTTAGATTTTTAACTCCAGCACTATAAACATCTCTAAACAACCCAAAAGAATGTCTACCAACATTACTATCAGCAAGAGATATATTATATATTGCAAGATAGTTCCCATCAAATACAGATGTTTCTCCAAGTATAGATGTATATTCAACTGATGTTGATGCAGGAGTAATTCCTGATAAATTAATGTGATTAATAAGCCTTACATTACCTGTAAATTTTGAAGCAACATTGTCATTTAATGTTTCTTCATTTTCATAATCACTAAATATATCATTATATTGTTCTGCGGTTGCAATTAAATATGGATTATTATATGAACCCAAATCATAATCAGCAACATAGGTAAAGTATAATCTCGTTGTAGTTCCATCGCCCGACTTAGATACATTAAGTACCCTGCAGGAAATTGCTATTGTATTTGCACTAATAAGTTCTGGATATCCACTATTATTACTACCAAGTGATATTGCCCATACTCCACCAGAACTTTGTCCTTCAAATGTAGCAAAATCTTCAATTTCTGGGTCAAATGCAAAGCCATTAAAACTATCTACACTTGCAAATTGATTTAATCCAGAATTAATTTCTGTCTCTTCAACATCAATTACAGCACTATCTGACAATTCTTTTGCCCTTTCATCATCAGAATCAAAATTTTCTTCTAATTCCTTTAAGAAATAACAATTTTCTATTGTCCCATGCTGCGTTGAATTGTCATTTCTAAACGGCGAATCAAGTCTACTTTCAAATGCTCCATGAGTATTATTTGCACTATGAATTTTGCTTAAAGAATAGGAAGTATATACATAAGCATCATCACTCATATTATACACAAAACCACTAGATGCAGGTGGTGGAACAGAATTAATATGTTCAACCTCTGTATCTTCAACAACTCTTTGTGTTCTTGCAGCAAAAACATAACTTCCATTTAGATTTATGTTTGAATAACTATCTTGGATGTAATTATTATTATCAAATACAAAACCTGATACTGGTCCATTTGAATACAAACCACCACCTAGTTTTCTATTCGAGTCTATTACATCCCCTTCACTAGCATAACTCTCTTCTTCCCAACCAGCGGAATATGAACCATTAATATAACCATTATTTGTTACTGCAAAACCTGCTGTTCTAACTCTATTTCCACCTTCTATATCATTAAATACTTCTATTTGAAGGTTCTTTGCAAAACTTGATGAAATAGTACCTTTATTTGTTGATACAAAACCACCAATAAAACCTGCTCCATTTACACTTATAAGTGTTCTAGGAGAAGTCAATTCATACTCAACTTTTCTAACAATAGTTGTTTCATTATTATATGTTCTTAAAACATCAACAGAATCCCTACCTACTCTTGAATTTGTAATTACGCCATTGTTTACTCCTACAAATCCACCAAAGTTAACAGTTGCTCTATTTGATGTGTTCATATTAATTGTATAATCATATGACCCAGTTGCACTTGACATAATAGTAATAACATCACAATTTGTTATTATACCATTATTAATACCAGCAATACCGCCAAAATTAATCTCAGAATAATTTATTAAATCCATAGGCACCGTTTTATCATCTGGCAATGCAACAATGAGATTTTTCACAATCGAACTTGAAGAAACCGTACTAAACAATCCCAAATTAATTGATGCATCAACATTAGAACTGCCTGGTTTATAATAAAATGCTTCTATTGTTATTATTTTATTATTTCCATCAAACGAAGCAAATTGAGCGTCAATTGGTCTGTGAGATTCAATGGTAATATCATTCATTAAAATGTAATTACCACCTTCAACCATCTTTGTCCTTAAATCTTCTTCGTTTTCAATAGGAGTAAGATTTTCTTCATCTTCGCCTTCAACAACTCTTACCGTAAAGAACAACTCTTTAACAAACTCTGTAACTATATTCCCATTGTTTGGAATAAGTAGCAACCTTCCGTCTCTATACACATAAGAGCACCTAAGTAATAACTCTGCATCTCCTGCACCAACAAGTCCTTCAAGATAAATTGTGTCATACGCTACAGTAAACATTTCTTGACTACCAGAAATTACTCCCAAATAATCTTCGTTTACAGTAATTTCCTCTGCTGGCTCATTGCTTGTTGCTATTTGGTTGACCGCAAAAGGAAGAGAATTTGTAACATCTAAACTGTTAAGAGTACCATATTGTCCGCTATTTCCAATACTGCCATACCAATAATAAGCGGCTCCATTTGTTGACACAACACTTCTTGAGATTCTCTCTTCAATATCTTCCAAGGTTTCAAGCGTTCCAAAACCATTAACTTCTGCCCTTAATTGTTTTGAAGATGAAATTGTCATTAAAACATCGCCATTGTCATCAATTCCTGTAATACTTAAACTCTCAATTACAGAATCTACAACAGTAATTTGCTTTACATAACTCTGTTCTATAGTGTAATCTCCATAATTTATGTCAACAGTTAAGATAATTGAAATCACATCTCCAATTTGTGCACTTGGCCCAAGCCTTAAAACATACCTATCTGAATATTGTGTGAGCATAGCATGGTCAGCACTTTGTCCAACATCTCTCCCTCCACTAATAACAGAATAAGTTAAATTATAATCAAAGTTTTGCTCAACATCTGCAAAAATATCTAACCAGTCTGCTTCTGTTGACTCTTGACTATTTGTTCCTGTATAAGCAATTATATCTCTTTCATTACCATTATGCGATACTTCAAGAGAAACGCCAGGTGTACTTCTTACCTCTAAATGTTGGACATAATCTCTTGAAACTTCAATTAATTCATTATCTTGATTTAATTCTAAATACTTAACCGTAATCGTAATATCAAACTCATCTTCTTCACTTAAAGAACTTGGAGCAATTGTCCTAACAAAAAGCCTTCCCGTGTTAGGATAATTTTCTTCCTCTTCAAATGCATAAGATATTTCTCCAGTTAGCACCCCACTATTTCCCTGTACTGTAATTTGAGCATTTGGCATTGAAGAAATCAAACTCAATTCAACACTACCATCTTCATTTCTAGTTGTAGTTGGCGCATAAACATAATATTCAACATTAGGATTTGTTGAATCTTTAACCTTTACCATCTGAACAAAAGATAAAGCATTTCCTTGTAATCCAAGACTTGATTTTACTGATACGGAAATTATATTTGAATAATAAGGCAATAAATCTATTACAAGTAAACCACCCATCCCAGCAATAATAGTGTCAGATTGTGTAGTTGAATAAGAATAGAAATATGATGGAACATCTTCCCCTTCACTAGGTGTACTTGTAGAATTTACTAGTGATGAAACAGTCTCTGTATATGCATAATGTGCCGAACTTACGCTCGTTAAACTTGCAGGAACAAGATTAATTAACATGTCTGCATAATCATTAATTAACGCCTCTCCCTCATCATACGCTTTTAATGTATATGTCAATATTTCGTCTATACTCTTATATTCATCTTTTACAGATATTCTAACATTATAATAGAATGCCCCGCCTTGCGAAGTTGCATCTGGAGTAAGAGTAAATATAAAAGGAGAATTTACATTTTCATAAGTGCATTGACCAGTAGTCTCGTCTATAACTACCCTTTCTAGACTTAGTGTCTCCCCATTTTGATTAACCAGTTGCAAAACAAGATTTGGAATCGTAGTCATAACATTTACATAAAGGGCTATCATTATATCTTGTGTATCATCACCTTCAAGATATATCTCTGTTTGTTTTATAACAATATCACTTGCACTTGCATAAGCATTTAGATAAAATACCCAACTATCATCAATAATTCTATACTTCTGTCCATTTTCATCAACAAATACAACAGAAGGTGTTATTTGATAATATCCTTCTTGATTAAATCTAATTGTCTTGTTCCCTTGTGTTATATAATCTTCTATACCATCTAGGGTATATTCTCCTGTTCTTTCTGCACTATATTTTACTTCAAATTCAACAGAATAATCCGTGTAACCTTCAATTTCTTGTTCTTGATTATTAATATCTTCAACTAGAAGACTATTGAAATTTAAGTCTACATTAAGCCTTACATCCATTGGATTATTAATAGTTGCATCAAGATATGATGTGGAAAAATTCGTATTAGGAGATAATAACAATTTGTCAAAGTTTTCAACAACTATGACTCTTATTGTTGATGAAACTGTACTATTTTCTTTTATGCTAAATAAAAGTTCAGTTTCTCCAACCCCACTTAGTATCATCCTTCCATCATCTGTAATACTTACAATATCATTTAAAGAATCGACTTTTCTTACAACGATATTAATACTTGAGATACTTTCTGGCTCTGTATTTAATACAAATATATCATTCAAATCAAATTCATTTTGACCTTGTGAGTAATTTATAATTAAAACATTTACATTCTGACCTTGCTCATTCTCATAACTATAATTATAAAATTTATTTCTATCTAAATTGTTACTAAAGAATAATGTGTATTCTCCGTCCTGCAATATAGCAGTTTCTCCATTTCCAGTTACATTAATCTCTACTGGTATATCCTTTAATAAGTCTGAGCCCTTAATAACTTCAACATATTCTTGAGACTCTATTATCCAGTGCCCAAACACAATATTTTGGTGCTCTGTTTGAGATGCATCTTCGTCTTCATAAGCAAGAGCAACAAAACAATCTTTGTTTCCTTCTATCTCTAAATTACTACTGTCAGCATATCTCAATGCATAATAATAATTTACACCTTTTAAAACACCTAAAATTGTTTCAATACTACTATTCTCAAGAGATAAATTACTAATTACACCAATATAAAAGACATCTTCAACATAATTTATACTTCCAGCCCCAAATAGTCCCCTAACATTACTACTTGCACTACTTGAAATTATATTAAAAGTTGAAAAACCTTTATTAATTCGTGTTTGATTATCATTATTTCCTGCAATACCGCCTGCATAAGCGTTATCCCCATATGCATAGACATCTCCATAAGTAGAATATAAACTATTGAATTTGTCAGCATAACCATACGAATAAACGCTTTCAAATCTTCCGTAAGTTACATTTCCTGCAATACCACCAACATTTGTTCTTCCAACCACAAGAGTGTTATTTGAATTTCCAGTAGATTGCCCATAATTTTCAACCCTAACATTACTAAATCTAGAATATTCAGTCTCAGAAATCCCAGTACCAGCGGCAAGCCCTACAACGCCCCCAACATTTTCATTTCCATTTACACGAGTACTAGTTAAAACATTTATTATTCTTCCTGTTGTATTCTGCCCTACAACACCACCAACATTATTATAAGTACCACTTAATACCCCTGTTTCAAAATTATAACTACCAATATTACCTTCAACACCAATGTTTGCTAGTATTCCTGCCCCACCATTAAGTCCTACTACACCACCAACAGACGACTGACTTGATGTTATTTGCCCAACGCCTTTATTTATATTTACAATAGCATCAATTCCTGAATTTTGATATGAAGTTACAAATACAACATCACTGCTACTTGAATTAATCTGATTTTGATAAATTCCATAATACCCATTTACTGCTCCCTTATTATAACCAGCAATACCACCAATATTTGCAATACTATTAGATGTTACAGATATATTGCCAACACTGTAATTTGTAGCAATACAATAGTTTGTTTTCAAGTCTTTTGGAATACTTCCGTCTCCATAAATTGAATATAAGCCTGTTGGATTGTTTGAAAAATAAGTACTATTTCTTTGGTCATCATCAAGTATATTACTGCTTAAATCCATGCCAAAGTTATAAATTACCCCTTCATTTCTCCCAACAATTCCACCAACATTAATATCATTACTTGATATATTTATGTTAATATTATTAAATTTTACTGCAACATTCATAATAATGCCTTGGTTTATACCCGCAAGTGTTCCTATATTTATCTCTCCTGATAAGGCACTATTTAAATCGGTTAAATTAATTGATGATACTTCAAGTTTTAAGTCATAAACCGTACCAAAAATCTGAGTATCTTCATTAAAACCAATACTCTCAAAAAGCCCAATATTATTACCACTTAAATAACTAATACTAAGATTAGAAATTGTATGATTATTACCATTCAAAACGCCTGTAAATCCCTTAATTGGCTCCCAATTTGTAGGAAGGAGAATATCTGACACGAGAATGTAATTCTTGTCAGGCTCATTTTCAATTTTCTTTAACTCTTGATAATTGCTAATTGAATAAGAATGTTCTTCTCCATTTTCAATTAGTACAAGAATTCTAATATATGTATCATAAATAGTTTCATTTCTATAACTATCTCTTGCAATAATAGTAATATAAAATTCGCCAGGTTCATCTTTAACTGTTAAACTAAAACTATCATCTCCATTAATATCAAGATTTGATGTATTGTCAATCTCTCCTCTTGACAAACCTGCAAAAGAACAAGTTAAATCTTCTTCCCCAATATCTCCGTTACTTTGCGCTAGATTAAGATAAACTTCAAGGTCGTCAATTAAAGCATCTTCTGGATTGATAGAAGTCCTTAAAGTTAAATTGTCCCCATTTCTAACTCTCATGACATATAAATCTTCATTTGAATTTTCATCATATATTTCAATAGGAACTGTCTGCTCCCCATCCATTGCTGTTACAAAAACACTCTCTACCTGTTTTGCCTTATTAATATTGATTATGCAATTTCTTGTGATTATTTGCCCAAATTGGTCAATCGTAACTGTAACAACAACACTTGCAGAAGTTTCATTATTTCTTAAAGTTGCCGTTGCATTAAATGTTCTTCCAACAACTTTATTCCCATTAACATAATTTGCATTTAAGTAACGAACTCCCGATTGTTCTACTTCAAAAATAATCTTGTCTTCATATTCAGGGCTTGCAATTGTTGCATCAGAATCTCCAATACTTAAAGTCAAACTAACATCTGCCTGTCCTGCCATGTCAAAAGGTAATGAATTAACATCATAAACATTAATGACTGATGCATTTAAGTTAAAAGTTGACGCAGGAATAAAAACATTCAAGTCAAAAGATAAAGTATAATCTTTTTGTGCCCATTGATTAAACCCATTGACTCTTTCAAATGTATAATAACTTACAACTGCGTTTATTGTTGTAACGCCAGCACTTAGGGTTGTAACTCTGCCTGACTGATTTATAAAAGCCACCGCTGGATTACTTGATTCATAACTATAACTTATCACACCAGATGTATTTGAACTACTTGTTGTATAAATAATATCAAAAAAATGTCCAAATTTTGCACTTGCAAAAGGCGAAGATGTATTTAAAGAATTTTCTGTTATTACACCTTCTTCATAAGTTTCACGAAGCAAAACTTTAACATTTTCAGCTTTATTCACAACACTTACATTAACACTAACACTATACCCATTTTCAGCAGTGAATGTTATAGTTGTATTTCCTACTTTAAGTCCCCTAAAAGCAACAACATCTCCTAATTGCAAATCTTGATTATTTATTAATGCTTCATCAAAATAAGAATCTACTGTGGAAGAAGTCGGAACAAGTTCAATAATACTCTCATCGTAACCAGTAAGTGTAATTTCCCCTTGCAAACCATCATCAAAGAAATATGCAAGAAGTGTTCCACCAGCATTATCAACATCTAAAACAAGTTGTCTATATGTTTCAACATTTTCTGCTCTATGAGCGCTATCAATACTATAATAATTTTCTCCATTAATAGCCATTACTTCTATATTAGTAATACCTTTTGCAATCTCTGTATTAAAACTAACAATCTTACCTTCAAGAGTAGAGCCATTTATTCCTGGAACAATTTCTTCCCCATTTCTGTTATAAATACGAGAACCAATGATGTTTTCAAAACTTAAAGTGAAACTTTGATTTTCTGTAACATTTTTTGCCTTAATATAAAATTCTCTATTAAACTCATTAGATAAATCAATATCAAAATAATATAAAGTTTGAGAATCTTCAACTTGCGTATTGATTGTAATCAAATTACCATTTGCATTTCTAATTTCAAAAAAATTTGAAACATTAACACCCGCTGCACTTGTAATATATATCCTAACAATTTTATCTTCGTCTAGTACTCCTATTGTATCTAAATTTACACTTATTTTACTCCCATTAGTTGAACTAGCATAAGAATCAAAAATTGTTAAGCCTTCTTCATCTATTTGATTCCCATCTTGTGTAACGGCAATTGAACTTGGAATAGAACTTACTTCAAATTCAACTTTTGTATTTTTCTCCCAATCATTTAATGCCTCATAATCCATACTATCAAGAGAATTTAGATAGTCTTTATAAAGTTCTGAAAAACTAAAACTTATATCGTTATCAAAAGCATAGTTTATTACAAAATCAATATAAGCAATACCTGTCCCTTCTGACAAAGCCCTAAAGCTTTGACTTCTTCCAACAACATTACCATTTGAAGTAATTAGGTGCTCCGAGTCATTATTTGATATTTTAATAACACCATCTTGGCTCTTATATTCTTCGTCGCCTATTACCATTGTTCCAATTTCTGCAACAATATCAAAATCTTCGCTTGACATAACAGAAACTATAATATCTTCATAAAAATAAGAAAATTCGCTATTATCAAATGAATATTTGTCAGCAGAATTGTTATATAAAAGCGCAAATAATTTTACATGTTTATTTCCCGCCTCACTATTATAGCCTTCAAATGAAACTTGTCCTCCACTAAACTCAATATCATCAAGGGTAATAGGTGTAACAATTTCGACTTCTCTTTCTACCATTAATCTATTATTCTGTTTTCTTAAAGTTTCTTTCTCTTGTTCAGACAAAGAAGATGACTCTAAATAATCTTCAAGCCCTTCGTCGTATTTTTCTGATTTAACAACAAGCCCAATTTGCCCATCAAGAGAAGCATCTATAACACTTAATACTCCATTATTCAATCTAAAAGCAGGCGTATTTGAATCATCGTTTGCAAGACTATAGTTTCCATTTTCTTCAACAAGACTTATTCTTGTTCCTGTTTCATCTATGTAATAATCTAACTCAAAAAATACTTCTTTCTCATCAACATCTGCTTCAACAGTTGAGTCTGAAACTAAATCACTGTAATATTTTACTTCGTCTTTCAAATCAATATCTTTTTCTACCATCACACCTAAGTTATCAGATATGTCTATCTGACTAACAGGAAGCAACACTTTAAAATAAAGACTCAAAGAACCTCTACTCGTTTCTATCGAAGAAACAGTAACTCTAAATCTACTATCCTTTGAAGGAGTCATTGCTCCAAAGGTTGCCGTTGTATCTGTGTGTCCTATGCGTGGAAAAGATTCATTACTTTCACTAACATAATTTAGCATACTACTAACATTACTAGAAGAAGAAACCCTTGAAGAAATTGTTATTGTATCTCCATAGTAAACTTCATAGTAGCCCCCTTCTTCATTGTATGTAACTTCTCTTCCAGAGTCGCTTGTAATTGAAACAAGAGATACTCGAAGATCAGCGTACCTATCTTCGTTACATGCAACTAAAACTGTTGACAAAGATAGTAAAAAAATTGATAAGAAAAGAAAAACTTTTTTCATAATAAACACCTACTCCTTATTATGTCAATTTTTGAAAGAAATATAATATCAGCCATTTATTGTAAATAATTATATTTTAATATATACATTCTTGTCAAACAAATTGAGAAAAAAGTCAAATTTTTTTACTCAAAAAAAGTAGGCATTTTAAATTTTAAAATTAAAAAAGTTGATAAAAAAATGCAAAAAATTTTTTACACTTTTTTATCTTTAACTGCTAATTTTTTATACTTATTTTTTGTCGCAATTCCACCCCTTAAATGCCTTTCAGAGAGATTAAATTTAAGAATTTTATCAACTTTCTCAAATAGTGAATAATTAAGTTTTTTTAGTCTTTTACTTAAATCAAAATGTACTGTGCTTTTTGACACTTTAAATTGTTTTGCTAGACTTCTTACAGTTCCTTTGTCCTTTAATAAAACTTCCGCTTCAGCAAAAACTCTTTCATCAATATTTGTTCTCACTCTTCACCTCTCTATTTTATAGAGATATGATGAGAACATTGAAAATTATGTCAAAAATTGTAATAATTTATATAAAAAAAGAAGCCCCTTATTTCTAAGAAACTTCAAAAATTTTTATTACTTATCTTCTTTTTTTACTGAGTCAATATACTTTGCTATATCCCCTACCGTTTTTAATTTCTCGGCATCTTCATCTGGAACAGTTATCCCAAATTCTTCTTCAAGAGCCATAAGCATTTCAATCATATCAAGAGAATCTGCTCCAAGATCTTCAATAATTCTTGATTTCTCATTAATTTTATCTGCTTCAACATTTAGTTGGTTTGCAAGCATTTCTCTTATCTTGTCTATTGTCATATTTTCCTCCGAATTACTTTAAATTCAAAAAAAGTATACACTATTTTTAAATTCAAGTAAAGCAAAATATAGCGGTTTTATTTGTTGGAATTTTCAAGATAAAGATTTGGATCTGTTTTTACACCATCAAGTAATACTTCAAAGTGTAAATGAGCCCCATCATTAGATTCGCCTTTTGCACTTGTTGATACTTTTCCAATAATATCTCCTGCATTTACCTTATCGCCAACTTCTACATTAACATTTTCGTCTAGTGAAGCATACACTGTTTGTAAAGAATTTGAATGTTTAATAGTAACAACAGTGCCCTTTAAGTAATCATTTTCAATAGATAAAATCTCCCCTGCGTAACAAGCATAAACATCCGCATTATCAGCACCTTTAATATCAACTGCTTTGTGAGCCTCCCATTGCTTCAATGTGGAATTGTACTTTAATGCTGTGTTTGAAAAATCTTTAATAACAACCCCATCTTTTACAGGCATTACAAATGTAATATTACTTGGATTTGTCGTTTGAAGATAATCTTCATCTCTTGCAATTTCCGCACTTTTCACTGCTACAATACAAATTAATGCAATAGCCAAAGCACAAGAACATAAAGTAATAAGTAATCTTTTGTGTCTATGAAAAAAATATTTTACTTGAGTATTTGCCATCTCAATTCCTCCTTGATAGAATTGTTGACAGCAATAATTTTTTTAAACATTTATTTTAAAATCCACTATAAATCATTGGATATCCGACCATTATCTTGTTATTTAATAAAACTATTTGAAAATTAATCTTTCTATTATTTACCAAACAATATTTTCTAAAATTTGACGAGTATCCATAAATAATAAACCTTTTTTCAACATTTTCAGAATTATAAACTAAAATATTTAAGTCCTTTAAAATTTTTTTTATTGTTTGTTCATCTCCATTAAAATTGACTTCATAGTAATCAGGAGAAAATTCTATTGACGAACTATCAAAAAAATACAAAAAATCATATCCCCCACTACTTAGCACATATTCATTACTAGCCGTATCTTCCTTTTCACTACTCTTATAAACATAACAAAACTCTACTTCATCAAATGTTTTAAAATAGTCATAGAAAAAATCTTCATTCTGTAACTTAATATATGTAAAAGACAATAATAAGATTGACAATAAAAACAAAATAAACTTTTTCATATGATTAATTATTTCCATGCATAAAGTTTTCAAACAAAAAAATAAAAGATAAGGAGTTTTAATAAAAAAAATATTCGACCAAGCGGTCGAATAAATTCAAAATATGCAGTAAATAAGCCGAATACAGAAATTTTTTAATTTAGACCATTCATTCGGATTTTGAATTTTTCTTTAATCTTTCCTCTTTCCTAATTCTAATACGCTCTCTTATTGGATGCAACCAAAAATCCTTATACTTTTCAAGCCTTCTATTCCCTATTGCGTAATCATAACTCAAAAGTAAGAAACCTTGTAAAATATAAATATAGTAATATAAAATTCTCCAAATAATAAGTGCCCAGACCTGTGCTCCTGTTGATGAGATAAGCACTGCAAATAAAGCGGTAAACGATAATTCTGCCGTACCTGTTCCCATTGGGATAGGATTAAAAGCAGAAGCCAAATCAATTAAAACACCCATAGACACTATCTGCAACCACATTTCTGGATGCCAGCCTTCAAACGCACAATAAATAAAGAAAAGCATACTATAATTTAGGAAAAAATAAATTATTGAACAAATAACATTTACAAAAATAACCCAAGCAGATTTACTATATTGTTTAGTCGTTTTTTGCCAAGTATTCACAGTTCTCATAACATTTTGAAAGGATTTCTTATAATCCTTTACCAATTTAAATTTACCTATCTTTATTTTACTTAGTAATTTTAAGATTCCTACAACAAATCCTGCCCCTGCTCTCTTGTTTAATGAAATAAACCCTATGAAAAAAATAACCACTGCAATTGCAATATAACCTATCCAACTAAAAGTTGTTGCCGCTCCACTTAAAAAACTATTGACTGTATCGCTAAAAAATGTACTTCTAAATAAAAAGTAACTAGCCCCAATAAAATAAACAATTTGATAGAAAATATATTTTGCCATTACAATTGAAATGCCTTGCCCAGCCTTTACCCCATACTTATTAAGATAAAGCACCTGAAAAGGCTGCCCACCAGTGCTAAGCGGAGTAATAATATCGTAATATCTACCTTGTGCCGCCACCTTATATGCAAGGTTAATCCTAAACACTCCAGTTGCCTTATGTATAAGCACAGCAAATCTTAATTGGTCTAAAACCATTCCAGCAGCAAAGACACCAAATGCCGCCAAAATAAACCACCAATTAGCATCAAAAATAGCCGATAAAGACTCGCTTGGATTTGCTTCACCGGATAATTGTATTGCTAATGTAATAACTATAACTATAACATTTATGGCAAAATAAAGAAAATTCCATAATTTTTTTTTCTTTTTTGATTTTACATCACTTTGTTTTAAAATTACTCTATCGGTCTCTTTTGACTCATTAATTAAATTTGAACAAGTAGGAGACTTTATATAAAACCTGCGATCCTCATTCAAATTCGCACCATAATTACTTAAAAATCTTTTAATATTTCCCTTTTTATATATGACAAGTTTTAAAGAAAGGACAAGAGTTTTGTGCTTATTTTTTTTCTGTTCTATTTTAGTATTATTATCTGACATCAACTCCTCCCTTTATTTAAAATTTCAATTAAAAACTTTACTTATTAATATAAATCTGAAAAATTTGGTACTTCATAAACCGTTGTTGTCCCGCTCATTTGAGAAGCAATAACATCTGTTTTCAATGTATTATAAATATCCTGAATAACACTATCAAACATCAATTCAAATGTTGTTTGATTATATGAAAGTGATGTTTTCTCGCTTGATAAAATCCTATAAACATTTTCAGTTGTAAGAGTTTTTAACTCATCAGTTGTTTCAAAAAGATTTGTTAGAGTTCCAGTATAAAGTACTATATGATAACCGCTATAATTATCGTTCTCTTCATAACAAATTCCAATATCTCCTACCTTGCCATTTTCATGTAAATCCCTTACAAGATTTGTAAAACTTTCAACCATAGCACTATTTTTTGTTCCTACAACATAATCATACTGAGCATTAATTATTCCACTATCAACATTATACCTGTATAAATAGTTGTTAAAAACTTTTGTTATATTTTCTATTCCATTTACAGTTTTTAGAGAATTTTTTAGATTTTGATAAAGGGTAGCAACACTAATTCCTTCACTATCAATTACTTCGCCAGTCTCTAAGTCTCTTTCAAATGCAAGCGTGTTTTCTTGAGATTTTTCATTCTTTAACATTTCTTCAAGTATTTCACCTTGATACATTGAACTACTCTCAAGCCTTTCTATCTCATTTAATTGATCATCACTAAGTTGAATTAAAATATGCGTACAAGTAACTAAGGTTTCTTCACCTTGCTTACCATAGTAAACATAATTTTTCCTACTATCCGTCCCTGCAACATTTTTATAAAAATTAGTCTTATCCTTTGTAGAATTATATCTTTCCACATTTTCATTATATTTATTTACATAGGCATCAACTATTTTTTGTAATGTTGATTCTTGTATTACATATCTTTTTAAAGAATCATCATAATAAAAACCATTTGATAGTTCAGTGATTTCCTGATATTTTGCTATTTTTTGTGCCTTTAAATTACTATTAAAAATTTCAGTTATCTCTCTATTAAAAACAGCCTCATCACTCATATCTTTATAATTATAATTGGCTTGTTCAGATTTTAATGCAGTAATATATCTAGTCCAAACAAGTTCAACATAATCCTTATCCTTAGCACTTATATGATTCCTTACATGTTGTTCTGCGTGAGATGTGGCATATTTTCTAGCCTCTTCTTCACTAGTAAAGGTACCATGCACAAGAATTTCATCTTCTTCCTGACTTTCAATTAAAACAATCTTTCCATCAATATTTTCAAATTTTGTTACATATTGTTCCTGTGGAGCGTACTCAGGTTCCTCAGTCTCTTCTTCTGTTGATAATTCTTCCTTTGATAACCCTAAATCATTCCTTACCGCTTCTACATAGGTTGACATTCTATTATCTATATATTCCCATGTATCAGAAATTACTATACAATAATCATCACTGCTTAAAGAATATTTACTCCCCTGAGAATCAATATATTTTAATAAATACTCCTGATCAATTAACTCATCAATCGTCATTCTAACTGCTTCTTCCTGAGTATATCCATACAAATAATTATAATAATAACCACCATTATTATACGCCAATATAAGGTCTTGTCTTGTAATTGATACATCTCCGTTTGTTGCAACTATTGATGAGAGTGCATTATAGTTATTAGTTGAAAATAAATTACACCCTGTCAATATTGACAAAGAAGAAACAATAAACATTAAAAATAAAGCAATTTTCTTTTTCACAATAAACTCCCAAGAAAAAAATAATACAATCAGTCCATTTTAGACAAAGATAATTATACAATAGAAAGCAAACAAAATCAATTATTTATTAGCAATTTGTAAACATTTTAAAAGAAAATTTATAAGACTTTCTTGCTGTTTTTCAAAACTTGCTTCCTTCTTTAATGTAATTATAGGCACTTTTTCTTTATTTAAAACAAAATCTATTCCGCCACCTGACAAATACTCATAAAAAGAAGTATTTAAAATATCATCATAAAAATAAATTTTTGCTCCAAATTCATTTAAAACTATTTTACTCGCCATAATCTTTTGTCCTAAATTTTTTATAAGCCCTACATAACAAAGTTGCTTAACCGGACTTGGCAATGGTCCATAAATATTGCTTGTCTCACTAATGACATTATCCAAATCTTCAAGAGAACTAATTTTACTTACCTTTGTATAAAAAACTATTCGATTTTCATTTGAAGAAATATAATTATTTGGAACGAATGCACTAAGCCCTATGTCAAGTTTTATATCTTTTTGTTCTTCCACCTTTTCGCCCCTAATTTCTCCAACCGCCTCGTTTAGTAACTTTACATACATATCAAAACCAACTTGTTGCATGTGCCCGTGTTGAAATCTACCAAGAACATCTCCTGCACCCCTTATTTCTAAATCTCTTAAAGCCACCTTATACCCACTTCCAAAATCAGAAAATTCCATAATTGCGTCAAGTCGTTTATAAGAGTCTTCGCTAAGAGTTTTATCTTTTGAAAAACTAAAATAAGCATATGCTTCTACATCACTTCTCCCAATTCTACCTCTCAATTGATAAAGTTGACTAAGTCCTAGTTTATCAGCATCAATAACAAAAAGTGTATTTGCATAAGGCAAATCTATTCCATTTTCAATTAAAATCGTACTTATTAAAATTTGAGTTTGTCTTGAATACAATTTATAAATTGCTTCTTCAAGTGCCTTTGACGACATTTGACCATGTGCAAAATCAATTTTGACATCTTTAAGTAGACTTTTTACATGTGCATAGAAATTTGAAATTGTTGCAACTCTATTATATACAATCAAAACTTGTCCACCCCTATCAAGTTCTTTTTTACAAGCATCAATTAAGATATTGTCAGAATAATCAACAACAGAAGTTTTAACAAGTTTTCGTCTTTTTGGTGGGGTGGTAATAAAACTTACATCCCTTATCCCGACAAGAGACATATAAAGCGTTCTTGGAATTGGAGTTGCCGATAGAGAAAGAACATCAACATTTTTCTTTATGTTTTTTAACTTATCTTTATCCTCCACCCCAAATCGTTGCTCTTCGTCAATAATCATAAGCCCTAAATCTTTAAACTTAACATCACAACTAAGTAGCCTATGCGTTCCACAAATAAGGTCAATATTCCCTTCTTTTAAATCTTGCAATATCTTTGTTTGTTCTTTTTGCGTCCTAAATCTATTAATACAAGATACTCTCACAAGAAAATTTTTCATTCTTCCAATAGCGGTCGCATAATGCTGTTCACATAGTATTGTTGTTGGACAAATTATTGCAACTTGTTTACCATCTTGAATTGCTTTAAAAGCAGCAGCCAAAGCAACTTCTGTTTTCCCAAACCCAACATCCCCACATAAAAGCCTATCCATTATTTTCTTGCTTTCCATATCAGATTTAATTTCGTTTAGTGCTTTTATCTGGTCTTCAGTATATGAATACGGAAAAGACTCTTCAAATGCAGTTTGCAAATAAGTATCTTTTGAATATACAAAACCCTTTGCATTCAACCTATCTGAGTAAACCTTTATTAAGTCAAAAGTCATTTCTTTAATAGATTTTTTTACTTTTTGCTTAATTTTAAAAAACTCAGTTCCACCTATTTTATTACACTTTGGTTCTTGCTCGCCTGAAAAATTAGAAAGCATATTTGCATTTTCACTAGGCACATACAACAAATCCCCATCTCTGTATTCAATTATAATGTAATCTCTACTTACATTTGTAATTTTTAAATTTTTTATTCCAATACACTTTCCTATACCATGAACTTCATGTACGACATATTCTCCAACCTGTGGTAAAAACTTAGGACTACTATCAACTTTATTAATTTTTTTGGTAATCTGATAAGAATTTAGGTCCCTTTCTCCAATAAAAAATATCTTTTCTATTTCAAAATGTGCAGAAAAGGAAAACCCTTTACTTACAAGATTAATCTTTCCTTCATTTATCCCACTAATATTTTCTATCTCGGTAAAAGGCACATTTTTTTCATCAAGAAAATTCTTTAACTTATTTGAAGTTATAGGTATAGAATTGCTAATTATAATAGTGTACCCATTGCTTACTAAATTTTTAACATCTTGAACAAGGTCAACAAAATGATTTGTATATTTTTTAATCTGTGGACAAATGAAATTTACATATTGTTCACTTTCAAATATCTTGTTTTGTGTTACTAACCTAGAATATGCAATTAAATTAAAATTTTCAATATCTTTAAAAATTTCTTTTTTCTTAAAGTAAAAGTCCATATGTTTTGGAAGAAATTCGCCATTTAATGAAAGTGTTAAAAAACTATTGATATTTTCTTCATCAACAACAGTTATTTTATCTGTAATCAATTTAGGCTCATCAAATATTATATTTGTTTCATTTAATAAATAATCAAACACAGAAGAATTATAATAATTTAGATAAGGCAAAAAAAATACACTTGAAAGGCAATTTGCTCCGTGCTCTAAATACTCAAATTGAGTTGAAACAATATTTGAAATTCTAATCATGCTTTCAGATTTTAAGGACAATTTAGCAAGGTCAGTTCTTATTAAATTTTCAACATCTTGTTTTATTTGTTCATCTAAATTTATAAGTGAACTACAAAAAATATCAACTTCTCTACTTTCTTTTTCTTGCTTAAATGTTGATTTATTAAAAAAATTTATACTTTCAATTTCATCATCAAAAAAATTTATTCTAAAAGGGTTTTCATTATTAATTGCAAAAATATCTACAATATCTCCCCTTACAGCAAATTCTCCCTTTTCATAAACAAGTTCTCTTTTTGTATACCCCATATCAATAAGGCTTGATATTAGTTCTTCTATATTGTATTTACCACCTTTTTTTAGGTGCAAAGTATGCTTTCTTATATAATCTTTACTAGGTAATTTTTGAAATAACGCCTCAGCGGTCATAAGTATTACATCATAATCTTGCCTTTCAAGACAACTTACAAAATTATAATAATCTTTAAACTCTTGTGAAGATTTTTCATTAAGAGTTATAAGAAGTGGTAATTTGCTTTCAAGACTAATTACTCTTTTACCTAGTTCTTGCAAAGTTGTTTTATAAATATCAAGGGAATCTAAACTATTACAAATTATTAGCGTTTTTGTATCAAAAAAATAAGGTAAAAACGCCTTTTCGCCCTCGTTTAGACCACTTATTGTGATTTTTTTATATTGTCCTATCTCTTGTAATCTTTGTTCAAAACTTTTCATTTACCTATCAATTTTAACACTTTTTCAATTCCTTCGTCAATAGCCTTATTTATAAGAACTAAACTATTCTCATCAATTTTGCTTAGCACATAATCTTTTAAATCAATACTTTTATCATTTCCAGCCCCAATTTTAATTCTCTTAAAGTTTTCAGATGATAAAGAATACACTATGCTTTTAAGTCCATTATGAGTTCCACCGCTACCATGCTCTCTATATCTTGAAACGCCTTTTTCAAGGTCAATGTCATCACAAAAAACAATTATGTCTTGTGGAGAAACTTTATAAAATCTTGCAAACTGGCTTACAGCATTACCACTTAAATTCATATATGTTAAGGGCTTTATTAAAAAAACAATTTCATCATTGTATTTTCCTTGTCCATATATAGAATTAAATTTTGATTTATTTATGCTAATTCCAAGTTTTTTTGCTAATTTATCAAGTGCCAAAAATCCTATATTATGATAAGTATTTTCATACTCTTTTCCAGGATTCCCAAGTCCAACAATTAATTTCATTTTTTTGCTCCATTTAATTTTGCAAAAGGACCAATTTTACTTCCTTTTTTTATCTTTTCATTTTGTATAAACGAAGAAACAATTTGACAATTTTCTCCAATCTCACTATTTATAATTATATTGTTTTCTCCAAGCACGCTTCCCTGCATGATTTTAGAAAATTTCTTAATTACATTGTTTGCATAAATCTTTACATTACTTGCAATTTCAACCTGTGCCTCAATATAGCAACTAGACTTGTCAAAAAAATTTATGCCATTTTTAACTAAACTATCAAGTATTCTGTTTTTTAAAACTTGTCTTGCGTGAGTAATGGTTTTGTTGTCAAAAACAGTAAAAAACGCTTCTTTATCTAAAAAATTTGCTTCTGAGGAATATTCAAAACTATTATTTCTTATTGCTTCAGTCTTAATTATTGCACCACGATACAATTTACAAAAATCAAGATTTTTTGTCGTTGCGTATTCAACAGCATCAAATATGACATCCTCAGTTATTAAAGGCGTATCTGCATATAGAACTATTAAATAATCTTCATCTTTTATAATTGGCGTAACTATTTCAATTAAACTTTTCTTATTGTCATCTATATAAATTTCCTGAGTTTCAAATGACTTTAAAGAGTCTATTACCCACTCTTTAACACACTTTCCCATAAGGTCTTCATTATATAAACTTTTTAATTTGTTTTGACAAATAACAACAGCCCTTATCTTATGTTCTTGTGGAGATGATAATTCAAACTCAGTCAATAACTCAGTTGATAAAATAAAATTATTCATACTTTTATGTTAGTTTTTTAACATAAATTTGTCAACTAACTAAGTATTATATATCTTTTTTTCTTTATTTTTTGTAAATATTTTTATAGTTGTTTTTTTATAATTATCCTTTACTTTTAAAAAAATATCATCTGCAAAAATATTTTCAAGTTTGTCTGACACAACAAAACTAATATTGTTTTTTTTCAAATCTTCAATTATCGCAACTACCTGTCCAGCATTTTTGCTTTTTGGTAAAAAATTATACACAAAAATCTTTCCTAAAACATCATCTTGATAAAAAAATTGATTATCTTGACAATTAAAAGAAATTATTTCCCCTAACATCTTTTTAACCTTATTTTTTTGTCTAACATTAATAAAAAACCTATCTAATAACTCTTTACATTCCTTATTTTTACTGTCAAATTCAACATCAACTTTTATCCCAAACTCCCCATTTAATAAATTAATCTTTCCACCAGAACAACCATAAAAATCATCTTTACATCCAATATATATCTTCCTTAATCTTGAATTTAATATGGCCCCTGTACACATAGCACAGGGTTCAAGCGTTACATACATCTCACAGTCATCCAATCTAAAACTCTTTAATTTTTTACATGCCTTACTAATTGCAAGTATTTCTGCGTGATTTATTGCATTTTGTTTTTGTTCTCTACTATTGCAAGCCATTGATACAATCTCGTTATTCCTAACTATAACCGCTCCAACTGGTATTTCTCCATTTTTTAAAGCGATTTTTGCTTGCTCTAGTGCTTTCTTCATAAATTTTTCTTGCATAATTTATTTTACCTTTAAAAGTTCAATTATTAAATCTTTATTTCTGTTAAATATACTATCTAACTGTTCTAATCCAATTGGATGAGACAAATAATCATTCCCAACTTCTATTGTAAATCCTATTATGTCTAATTTAAGTAAACAGTAGTCTTTATATCCACCCGTACTATTCTGAGTAAAAATTGGGGCGTAACCTGTTTTATCTACAATAACTTCAAGATATTTTTTCTCATTTTCTTTGCTCTTTTTTGATTGCCCTTCAAATCCATAAAAAATCACATTCCCTTTACTATGATAACTTAAAGTTAAAAAGGGTGCAACCTTTTTTGTTAAATCAATAAGAGTTCTTACTTCAACTTCTGAATTAGGATATTTTCCTACATAGTTTTCATACCAAGGATAATCAAAAAAGTTACTTGCTCCCTGCCCCCAGTTTGCATCAAAATTAACATTTAAGTCAACTCCATTTGCATTTGCTTTATAGAGTTTTCTATCTGACCTTTTTAGAATATTTTTTACTATTTCTTTTTGTTCTTTTTTTTCTATAAACTCATATCCTTCAAGACAAATTCTAACTCCGTCAGGATTTGCAAGTGGGACAATTATAACTCTACCATCTATTTCAAAATTTTTTAAATACCTTATTATTTCAATTAATAAAAAGGCGGTTATATATTCCCTTGCATGAATACTTCCTTGAACAAGAATTGTCTTGTCCGTTCTACTTCCAATTTCAAACGCAATGATATCTTCACCAAGTTGACTTTTGCCAGCAATAAAATACTTTGTGTTTTTTTTCAATTCTTCTATTTTATTTTTTAATAAACTATATATTTCACTCATTATTTTATTATATTTAAAATAAAAAAAGTTTGACAAATTCTCACTTGTGATAGGTTATATTATTATGAATAGTAAAGGCTCTATAAATCTGCTCTTCAAGCATTATGCGTGCTAAATGGTGTGGAAAAGTCATCTTTGATAAACTTATTAAATAATTATTTTTTAACTTACTACTTATGCCATAAGAACTACCTATCACAAATGTTATAACGCCACAAGTATTGAAATTTTTAAATAATTCTCTTTCAAACTCATTACTATCAAGCATCTTCCCTTCAACTGCAAGTATAATGACCTTCCCTTTTAAATACAAAAGTATTTGCTCGTATTCTTTATCTAATGCCTGCTCAATTTGGCTTAATGTTGGAGATGCTGGCAGTTTAAATTCTGGCAACTCTACTAAATTTATTTCACAAAATCTACTAAGACGCTTTAAGTACTCCGATTGTGCAGAAATAAAATATTTTTCTTTCAACGACCCAACACATACAATATTTATTTTATACATTTTATAGTACTCCCCAAATAAATGTTGAAATTGTAATTATAGCACCTATAACAATACACGAAACAAGACTAATTATTTCAAATTTATCAAGTTTTCTCCCTTTATTTTCTATATCAGTAAACACCATACTATTTAAACTTTTAATATTATATTCTCCCATAAGTTTATTAACTTCGTACATATTAATCAAATTTTTATTTCTTTCTATTTTACTATTTGGAGACTGATATTCTTTATTAATTTGTGAAATATCATTAAGCATTTTTACAACGCCTTTTATTCTCGTTTCTTTTAATAAAATTGTAAATAGTAAAACTAAAAATAATATAAGACAAGCAAGAGTTAAGAGACTAGTTAAAAAGTAAGCAAACACATTCCCGCCGCCATACAAAAAGTTTTCTAAAAGTTGAGGAATATTTCCCCCTATCCAATTGTTGTGGCTTGCAAACGAAAAATATGTGCTCAAAAAGTTGTTCATGAAATGAATTATTATCGCAGGAAAAATACTTTTACTAACAACGACAGACAAAGCAATAATAAAGCCAAGAACAACAGCATAAAAAAATTGATTTATATTTAGATGCATTAACCCAAATAACAGAGAAGATATTAGCATTGCTTTCCCTATGCCAATGCATGATAACCCATGTAAAAGAAGTCCCCTGTGTGCAGTTTCTTCGCAAATTGCTGGAAGCAGGGCAACGCTTATTACTTGAAGTACAAATGATAAAGTAGAATAATCCGAACCGCTTCCTGAAAATGCCGGCACCGACTCATAACCGCATAATGAAATT
Source organism: uncultured Clostridia bacterium (assembly GCA_944383405.1). Classification (GTDB taxonomy): domain Bacteria; phylum Bacillota; class Clostridia; order Christensenellales; family UBA1242; genus UBA7862. Next base: position 39,353 of record CALWPL010000003.1, on the reverse strand, counting down.
AATGTATTAAAAAAAGAAGCAATAAATAAATTTAGAAAATAGCAAACAATACCTATTAAAATACTAATTAATATTGGATATATTTCTACTTTTTTATAGCCAAAATCAGCAAAAGTTGTTTTTACTTTTTGCTTTTTAAGTCCTGAAAACATAAAAATAGCAACTGCAAACATAAGTCCGCCTTGAATAAATATAGTAACTATTAAATCATTCACACTATCACTAAATGGTAGCGTTACATACAAAAAAATAATTCTAATAATTACAAAACATATTAGCATTACAAAATATGTTAACATTGCACAAGAAAATGTTGATAACTTCTTTTCCATATTATCCCCCAAATGAATTCATAAACCAAATCAGTATACAAAAAATAATAGTTGAAAACAAAATAAATGAACTTTCCCTATTTTCTTTTTTAAAAATGCTAGCAACTTCTTTATCACTTAGCCCTTTGTAATTAAATCTATTTTGTTCAAAAATAATTTGTTTTTCGTTGTCATAATCTTCTTTTTTCTTATTTGAAAATCTTTTTACTAAATATAAAAGTAAAATAGTAACGCCAATTCCTATAAAGAAAATCGTAATAGAAAGTATAATTTCAACACTTCCCCATGAAGAAAATTCAAGTCCAGAATTACTTGTAATATAAGAAATCAAAATTATAATAAAATTATTAACAAAATGATATATCATACCATAAAAAATACTTCCTGTGTAATAACAAAGAATCGCCAAAACTATCCCCATAACAAATTGATGAATTGTTTGAAAAATAGAAAAATGAATTAAAGCAAAAATAAAAGCACTTAAAATAATACTCCAAGTAACATTCATTTTATGCCTAAGAGAATTAAAAATTACACCCCTAAATAAAATTTCTTCACAAACCGCAGGTAAAAGTGCGTAAGTAATAACAGTAATAATAAACTCCCCAAAGTTTCCTAATGGAATATTCCCATTACTTATAGGTGCAATAAATGAAAATAAATAGTTAAAAAGACCTGTAAAGTTAATACTTGCAAAAAAAACAACAAGGCCTATTAAAATTGTTATTAAAAAAACCTTTACATTAAACTTCGTTTTTGTTTTACTTGCAACAAAATACTCAATTTTTTTTGTTTTACAATATATTAAAACCACTAAAAAATATACTAATTCGGTTAATAGGCAATTTAACCATGCAACCCAGTTTGATTGTGATAGTTGTGTAAATTCAATATTGCTAGCATTACTTATTATTCCTAATAATTGACTCATAATAATACTTATAATTAAAAATCCAAGTACTGCGAATAAAAAAACTAAACTTCCATCTCGGTAATTAAAAAAATTTTTTTTCATAAAAAAATTATAGCATAAATTAAAGTATATAATCAATTTATAAATATTAATTTATAAAAAAAAACTTAATATTAAAAATTTTCTTATTTGTTTAAAAAGAAAAATTTAAAAACAAACTATTTTTGAGTAAATATAAAAAAATCCTTTCATAAAAGTTTATGAAAAGAAAATTTTTACTATATAAAAAGTAAATTAAAACAAACTACAAATTAAATATTGTTCCAATTTTATTTTGATAGGCGACATCAACAAAAACATTTTTACCTTCAACAATACCATAATCTTGTAAAATACTTTTTATAGTAGAATAGGCTAGGTTCGGAGTATTATTTTCTTCACTTAAATGAGATAGAACGACTTGCACAACTCCACTTGGAATTAATCTTGCAAGTGCATGAGCACAAGCATTATTTGATAAATGTCCTTTATTACTAAGAATTCTTTTTTTTGTTTTCATAGGATACTTAGGATTTTTCATAAGCAAATGTTCATCATGGTTACTTTCAAGATACAAAATATTACTTCCAGCAAGACAATTTATAATGTCATCTGATATATAACCTAAGTCCGTTGCAATACTAACTTTTCTTTGAGAAAAGTATAAACTATACCCTACACAAAACTTGCTATCATGTGGTAAAACAAAGCAAGAGATTGTTATATCTTTTATAAAAAAATCACTTGTTGTAAACCAAACAATTTGAGATTGCGGCAATTCCATTATACTAGAAATACAAAAATCTTTTGCAAAGGCAGGTATGTATACTTTTGCGTTTTTATTCTTTTTTAAAAAACTATTTATTCCACCCAAATGGTCAGTATGCTCATGAGTTAAAAGAATTGCATCTATACTCGATGGCTCAACTCCAATTTGTGATAGTCTTTGTTTTAAATTTATATAAGATAAGCCATCATCAATCAAAACCCTTGCTTGACTAGACTCTATATAAGTACAATTCCCCTTGCTCCCACTTGATAAGTTTACAGTTCTCATAATTTCCTCTTTTGACTACATATTATATCATATTAAATATAAAAAGTAATTAACATTTTAAATAATTATTAATCATAATTCTGAAGAATAACCTTCCCATTTATCCAAGAATCAAAAAATCCTTCCAAACTTCTTTTTGTTACTATTTCAAAACTAGAAATCATATCATCAGGAGTTGCAATTTTAAATTCATTTTCTTTAAAATAATGTTTCAATGCCTTTAAAAAATTCTTTTCCCCAATAGTTTCTTCTAATGAGTCAAAAAATAAAACTCCTTTAACATAAGTAACATACACATACTCCATTTCGCCTGAAAAATCATTTACATTTCTGCTCATTGTACTATTAAACTCTCCGTATGCACTTTCATAAATTTCACTAAAAAGTAAATAACTTGAGAGTGAAGCATTTAAACTATCTTCTATATTTACATTATAACCCTTATTATACCTGTAAAATAACAGGGTTGAAAATTCTGTAAGCCCTTCGTCTAACCATGCATATTCACAAGCATTACTCCCAACTAAATTATACCACCATTGATGAGCAGTTTCATGAATTATCACATTAATATAATCTTCATAATCTTCTACACTATCTGAAATGTAAACTAAATTTGGATATTCCATACCCCCATGTATAAAATTTGCCTTAACAACGCTATATGTTTTATATGGATATTCTCCAAATAAATTATTAAAGGTGCTTATAGCATCGACTCCTGCCTGCAAACTTTTTTCTGGCGTTGCATCATCATAGTAATAATAGTAAACCATTGTATTACCTGTCTTTTTTGAAATAACCGAAAAGTTTTTACTAAGCACAAAAGCAAAATCTCTTACAGCATCTGCGTTAATTGTCGTTGTCTTTAATCCATTAGATAAAGTTGTATTTAATTGTTCCCCTGAACTTGCAAGAATAAAATCATCGTCGTAAGTTATTGTTACATCGTAATTTGACATTTGACTATAAAAAGGGTCGCCGTTTGCCCCATAATTATCTTCTCTAAAAGACCCTTGTTCATAAATACTTGCAATAGGATAAAAGTTGCCAAAGTTATAGGTATTATCCCCATACCCAAACCTATGTAAACAATTTGGCAGTTGCACAACATATTCAAGTTGAACTAAAACTCTATCTCCAGGATATAAATCATCATTTAACTCAACTTCAAGAATATTTTTATCATTTCCAGTAACATTAATTTCTTTACTCTGACCATCAACTTTTACACTTTTTATAGTAATCCCACCAGATGAAAATCCATTAGGATATGCCCTTTGATAATTAAGTGTATTTACAGGGCGATAGACAGCGTCAGTTCTAAACGCATTTGGATACAGATGAAATTCAAGTGTTTTTAACACCACTTCATAATTATTAATATAATCCGTCTCTTGAATACCTGTTAATGTATTATTACTTTCATCAAAACTTAAATTTAAAGTATAATTAGTTATTTCGCCTTGCTTTAAAATATTATCTTTACATGAAATAAGAGCAAAAATAACTATTCCTAATACTAGCAATAATATAAGTGAAATAATAACAATTTTTAATGCAATTTTCTTTTTATTAGATTTACTCAATTTTATCACCCTTAATTTTTTATATTTTATATCTATGAGGGCTTGTACTTTTTTTATGCAAAAATTGAGTAAAATTTAACTATTTATTAACCAAACAATGTTATTGAATAACACGCAAGCGCACAAATTGCTAAAATGCAAAAAGGAATAAATATAATTAATGAGCGTTTGCATGCAAAAGCAAAACCGCAAACAGTTATTGTAATAATTACCGCATACTCCTTTATACTTACAAGTGTGTTATAAAAATCTTCTGGTAAAAATTTAACAGGTAAAGCGTCATTTAAATAAATAAGCCCTAGCATAATAATAGTTAAAAATGCAAGTATTTGACCTATTATATTTAATATTCCAGAAAAACTCTTTAAAATTACCATTTCTATTCCCCTTCTCTTAATAATTTAATAACTTTATCAATTCTATTATTAATTTCTTCTTTTCCCATAAGGTCAAGTAAAAAATATAAATCAGGAGTATTTTTTCTTGTCGTTGTAGCAACTCTTATTATCCCGCTAACATCTGCCACACTACCCTTATATTTTTGTGGCTCTTTTTTAAAATCTTTCATATTGTCGCAAAAGCCAAATTTTGGACAAATGGCTTTAATTTTATCAAACCAAGTTTGTTTATCATCTTGTCTATTGTAAACTTTTTTATATTCACTAAGAACATTTATAATGTCTTCTTTTAATAAATTTTCATCAAATTCATAATCGGCTAAATTTTTATTTTCAACTCCAAAAAACATATAATCATAAAGCGAAGAAACATCACTCCACTTTGCAATATCTTTTCTTGGGTTTTTGCCTTCTCTATCAATACTAAATAATTTTATTGAAAAATCTTTTTTATCTCTTAAAATTTTATAAAAAGCGTTATCATAAGATTTTGCCCAAGATAAACACCTATCATAAACATCTAGTGCACTAAATCTACTTATAACTTGTTTTGAGTAATCATTTAACTTTTGAAAGTCAAACATAGGATTATTAGAACCAATTTTTGACACTTTAAACGGAAATTCAAAGTATGATAATGTAGGATTTTGCCTTCTCCAATCTTCAAAATCACTATTAATTAAATTAAGCAGATATTCCATCACGCTGCTCACCGGATAACCTTGCTCAATAAAATATCTTGCATCGGCTTCCTTGTCTTTCCTTTTACTTAACTTCCTTTTATTGCCATCTTCATCAATTTTACACACGACAGGTGTATGTGCATATTTTGGTGGTTTTATATTAAACGCATTAAATAACTCTAAATGACTCGCAAGAGATGGATACCATTCCTCCCCCCTTACTACAAGTGTAGTTTGCATAAGCGAATCATCTACCACATGAGCAAGAGCATAAGGCGGAGTAAAATCACTTTTTAAAATAACTATATCCTTTGCATTTTCTCTTATTTCTCTAACTCCCTTAATCTCATCTTTAAAAGAAAATGTCCTTTCAGGATTTCCACTAGATTTTAATCTAATTGCAAAAGGTTTGTTATCCTTAATATTTTTTTCAATTTCTTCATATGTTAAATCTCTACATTTATCTTTTTCTTCTATATCGTTTGTTTTTTCAAGTTCTTCTTGCCTTCTTTTTAAAATGTCTTCTTTGCTCCCACCGCCTGAACAAAAACAAGGATATGCCCTGCCAATACTTACAAGATGCTTTGCAAATGCAAGATAATACCTTTGCCTTTTACTCTGAACATATTCTCCATAAGCCCCTATTTCTTTTTTATCTGAACCTGCATAACCTTCGTCTGGCTTTAAACCAAAAAGGCTTAGCATATTATATGCTATATCGCCTGCGTTTTCAACTTCTCTTTTACTATCTGTATCTTCAAGACGCATATAATACACACCATTTGTATGATAAGCAATTAACTTATCTATAAATGCCCCATAAACAGAACCTATATGTAAATATCCCGTTGGACTAGGTGCAATACGAACAACTTCTGCTTTTTCTGGCAGAATCCTTTTTGGGAACGCCTCGAAACACTCTTTTACTGTCAAATCTACATCTGGAAAAAGTAAATTTGCTAATTTAATATAATCCATTTTTCTCTCCTAATTATTTATTTTTAGTAATTTTGTCGCTATTCTTCTTACTTTACTCCTAGTAATCAAAGATAATTAATAATACTAGTAAGCCCTTCCATAAAGCCTGTATATCTTCCTTCTATAAAAGAATCTATAATTTCAAAACTTGATTTTTCTAAATTAGTTAGAGACTCCTTATATGCGTCTTGATTTACTGATGTAAAATATTCCCTAATATTAACATTATTTAACGCTCTTAAAAATAAAGAATATTCGCTTTCAAACCCTGACATCTCATATTGTATATTCTTTAAAATATCTAATATTAATGCTTTATTATTTTCAAAAACTCCAGCAAGAAGATTGTCGTTTTTTAAATAGTTAATAGCCCGCTCAGAAATTGCAATAAAGTCTTTTATAAGTTGAGTATTTGCAAACCAAGTTTCAATTTCGCCATAAGGATTACTCATTTTAAATGTTTTTAACTCATACTCAAAAGAAACCTTTGAAATAGAACATAATTGATACCACATAAAATCTTTTAAACTACCTTCTGCTAGAACTGATTCCTGTGAAAAATCTGTATAAAAATATTTAAAATAATATTCAGAGAAAGAATCATTTAAAGAATACAAATCACTTATAAGAGTGTTTAAAGTCTCAATAGTCTCCATATAATATAAGTTTCCCTTACTATTTTCAAAAATGTACTTAGCATTAACAAAACTTTTTATTGATTCTCTTACACGAATGAGTTTATTATAAATCTCGTTTATTTCTTCTTGCTCAAAGTTATTTATTGAATAAATCAATGTCTTACCTTGCCTTTGTGATGAGCCAAAGCACACTCCTGACGCACAAGAAATGTATTTGTTATAAACAAGTGGAAAAATATAGGCTTTATCTTGATTTATAATGCCACCTTCAACAACAAGACTTATGTCAATGCCTAAATTTAACAAACCATCATCATCGCCATATTCATCTATTATACTACTATAAAGATTTTCAACATCTTCTTTTGTGTAATTTGTTTCATTACAACCAGTAAAAAAGAATATGCCAAAAGACAAAATACAAATTAATATTAAAGCAAACTTCTTTTTCAAAATTCTTCCTCCCTAAAAGTTGTTATCAAAAAAACTCTTAGCACTTATTGCCCTTGCCTTAGTTGTCCCTGTTAAATTTGCAATATAGCCATCATAATTACCAGCCCAACTGTAAATATTAAGATGATTCAAATCTTCTACAAAAGTGCGTAAACTCTCATTTAGAACAACATCTTTGTTTGAAAATCTTGTCGACCTAATATCAAACTCGTAAAATGTATTTGCAAGTTCATTATTAGCAATATCTCCCCTATCTTCCTGACTTTCTCCAACAAAAACTTCTCTAATCACGCCTTCAGAAAGCCCTGTTTTTATTAAATAAGTCAAACCTTCATAAGAAATTTGCTCCATAGAATAATCTTGTATTATTTCAACAATATTTTTAAGTAGCAACGACTCTGCATTATAAAAAATAATATATCTATCTATTAAATAAATCTCTCTTGCAATAACATTTTGTGCTGCATATTCTGCTCCACTTTGTTCTTGTGCAATTTTATACGCTTCCATATATTCGTTATAAGCATTATTCACAATAGACAACTCATTTGACATGTTGTCAAAACTACGAATTATTCTATCTTGTTCGCCTCTTGTTATATTGTCCTGCAATGCTAAATAATTTAAAAAATAATCAATTCCTTCACTTATATCACTTACAGCAACACTGATAAAACTAGCATAAACATCATCTCTTGCCCCATATCTAATTTTTACATTATTATTAATATTTTCAATTGTTTCATCTAAATTTAGCGTTTGCTTATTATTGTAAACATAGTTATATGCCTCAAACGAAGTGTTTTGGCTATTGATAAAAGCAATAGACACAAAAACTAAAATGCCTACAAATGATAATAACATAATAATTCTAAGAAGGACTGAAAAAAACTTTTTCATATTAAAATTTTACCACCTAAGAGCGTTTGTGTCAATTATTGTGTTTATAAAAACAATTTTAATAAACTAATTAAATTTGTTTTTTTATGTTTAACTTTTTTGCTATAATTATAAAATTAAAAGGAAAAAATATGAATTTAGAACAAATTTTACTTATTTTAATACTTGGGGTATCATGTGTAATACTTAGTATTTCATTGCTATCCCTAATAAAACGAAAAAATATTAATTTTGATTATCAGGAACTTGTGGAAGAAATGAAGCACCAAAACGAGTATCTTGAGAAGACAATAAAAAATTTATTTGAAAGTTTATTTTCTTCAACAAAACAACTCAACGAATTTGTCTTAACAGCCATAAAAAACTACAATGAAAATGTTTCAAATTTTCTATCAAACTTGTCAAAAGGGCAAAATCAACAATTAACTATTATTGAAAATAGATTAAACGAAATATTAAAAGATAATGACGCTAAACTAAATAGAATTTCAGATATCATTTCTGAAAACCTAAAAAGTCTGCAAGACAGGAATGAGAAAAAACTTGAACAAATGAGACAAACTGTTGATGAAAAATTATCTTCAACTCTTGAACAAAGACTAGGTGAATCAGTTAAATTAATCGTACAAGGGCTTGATACCGTCTCAAAAGGAATCGGCGAAATGCAGAGCCTAGCAACAGGAGTAGGAGACCTTAAAAGAGTTCTTACCAATGTAAAAACTCGTGGTGGTTGGGGCGAAGTGCAATTATCAAGTTTACTTGAACAAATACTTTCAAAATCTCAATATAAAGAACAGGTAAATATAAAGAAAAATTCTTCTGAAAAAGTCGACTTTGCTGTAATTCTCCCTGGTAAAGGAGAAAGTGAACTTTTGCTTCCAATAGATGCTAAATTTCCTATGGAAGATTATTCTAGGCTTTGTGCTGCAAGCGAAACAAATAACCTACAAGAAGTTGAAGTTCAAATTAAAAACTTAGAAAATAGGATTAAAGAAGAAGCAAAATCTATTTGTGAAAAATATATAGACCCACCAACGACAACAGATTTTGCGGTAATGTACCTACCAATAGAAGGATTATACGCCGAGGTTATAAGACGCCCTGCCCTATGCGAAACCTTGCAGCATAAATATAAAATTATGGTTTGCGGGCCAACAACCCTAACCGCACTACTCAATAGTCTTCAAATGGGCTTTAAAACGCTTGCAATTGAAAAGAGAAGTAGTGAGATTTGGAATACTTTAAGTATTTTTAAAGCAGAATTTAATAAATTCGTAGAATTACTTTCAAAAACTCAAAAAAAGATTGACGAAGCATCAAACACTCTTGATTTTGCAACTAAAAAAACTAAAACAATTCAAAGAAAATTAAAAGATGTTGCTGATATTGAAATAGAAAACCATTCATTAGATGATAGTGATACAGATTTAATAGATTTTTAAATTTTCCAATTTTTGTCTTATATAATTAGTTTTTTAATACTCATACTATTTATATGAAAAATAGTACAGAAAACAATAAGCGTTGGAGAATTGTTAAACACATAAAAATTGTGTGTTTAATTTTCGTATTTTCATTTGCTATTCCTTTTTTTGCTTTTTATTTAATAAATGAATTTGTTTTTTGTAATGCAACTTTTGAAGAAGGCTACACGGTATGTGGAGTTGACCTGTCAGGTTTAACTGCCGATGAAGCAGAGCAAAAATTAAGTAATATTGCAAAAAGTACGGAAGAAGATTTAAGCCTTACATTAACCTATGGAAGTAAAGAGTGGAAATTTGGAAGCAATGACTTTGAAATTCACTCAAATATACATATTGTGCTAGAAGAATTACAAAAATCAAATAGAAAGCCTTCAGTTAATAAAGCAAAATTGATTCGAAAAATAAAAAATATGGGATTTGATAGCAAAATAGCAACTAATTATGTTTTACTTGGAATTGATGAAAAGTTAGATAATATCGCCCTTGAAATAGACACAACCCCTATTTCTGCCTGTGCAAAATACAATTATAACAAAAATACCTTTGATATAATCCCTGAAACATTCGGCACTCAACTTGACAAAGAAAAGGTTTACGATGACATTGTAAATGGGCTAAAATTTTCTTCTAATCTATCAATTGACATATCCACAAAAAATGTTTTACCTAAATTTACAAGTGAGGATATCTTAAAATCGACCAAGAAACAAAGTGAGTTTTCGACTTCTTATGCTAGCTCTAATATGGATAGAAAAAATAATATAAAACTTGCAGTTAACCAATTAAATGAATACCAAATCATGCCAAATGAAACATTTTCATTTAATAATGTTGTCGGCAAAAGAACAGTTGATAAAGGTTACAAAGAAGCAAACATTATTAAAGATGGCGTTTTTGTTAAAGGCGTAGGCGGTGGTATTTGTCAAGTATCAACCACCTTGTATAACGCCCTTTTACTTGCAAATATAGAAGTAAGCGAAGTACACAAACACTCTCTTCCCGTTTCTTATGTAGAGCCTTGCCTTGATGCAATGGTATCTTGGAGTACTGCAGACTTAAAATTTACAAACACCTCATCACTTCCAATTTACATAATTGGCCATGCAGATGGCAATAAAATTACCTTTAAAATTTATGGGGATACAAATAAAGAAAACTACACCATTAAAACAAAAGGGGTCATTTTAAAAACTATTCCTGCGGGTAAAGATAAGATAATCCCTGATAAAACTGGAAGATATTCAGATAAGATTATGTTCAAAGGAGAATTTTTACGAGTTAAACAAGCAAAGAATGGTTACGAGGCAAAATCATATATTGAATATTATAAAAATGGCGAACTAGTAAAATCAAAACAATTAAGGCACGCCACCTATGACGCTCAACCTGGAATACTCTACGAAGGCTGTGAAAGTTTGCCAGAAGGAATGACTATTCCAAAAGAAAACCTTACCATTGATAAAAATACAATAGTTAATGATTAAAACCTTTTGACAAACTTCTTATTTACCCCTTATACTATAAGAAATTATAGGAGGAAATAAAAATGAAAAAATATGATTATCTCATTGTTGGAGCAGGATTATTTGGATGTGTTTTTGCTTATGAAGCGGGAAAAAAAGGAAAAAAATGCCTTGTGATAGATAAAAGAAACCACATTGCAGGAAACATTTACACAGAAAATAAAGAAGATATTAATGTACATAAATACGGAGCACACATATTCCATACATCAAATAAGGAAATATGGAATTATGTAAATACATTTGCAGATTTTAATAATTACATAAACTCTCCTATTGCAAGATACAAAAATGAGGTTTACAATTTACCATTCAATATGAATACATTTTCAAAAATGTGGAATATTTTTACTCCACAAGAAGCAAAAGATATGATTGAAAAACAAAAAAAGGAGTATGCAACAACGACTCCTAAAAATCTTGAAGAACAGGCACTTTCTCTTGTAGGAAAAGACATTTATGAAAAATTAGTCAAAGGGTATACCGAAAAACAATGGGGTAGACGAGCAACTGAACTTCCTTCATTCATTATAAGAAGACTCCCAGTTAGATTTACTTACGATAACAATTACTTTAATGATAGATTCCAAGGTATTCCAATTGGTGGATATACTCAAATATGTAAGAAGATGCTTGAAAAAGCAACCGTAAAACTCAACACGAATTATCTTGAACACAAAGAAGAATTAAATGAGATAGCAGATAAAATAATATATACAGGTATGATTGATGAATTCTTTAATTGCAAATTTGGCAAGCTCGAATACAGGAGCTTAAAATTTGAAACAGAGACATTAAATGTAGAAAACTATCAAGGTAATGCAGTTGTTAATTATACAGAATATGAAATTCCATATACCAGAATAATTGAACATAAACATTTTGAATTTGGGCATCAACCAAAGACAATAATTACAAAAGAATATCCAAAAACATGGCAAGACGGAGACGAACCATACTATTCTGTTAATGATGAGAAAAACAACAAACTTTATGACGAGTACAAAAAGCTTGCTGATAAGGAGAAAAATGTAATCTTTGGTGGGAGGTTAGGAATGTATAAATATTTTGATATGGATGATACAATACAAGCAGCTCTTGACTTTTGTAAACAGGAATTATAGTAATACAAAAAAAGTCCTTTAATAAATTAAAGGATTTTTTATTTTAATTGATTATTTATAAAATCTAAATATAACAACCGGATTATCAACTGTCAGTAAACTAATATATTCAAAACTATTGTTTATCCCAATCTCTCTATATAAATATTGATAAATAACTCTATTTAATATGTCTTTTATTAAATTGTTTGGAGTATTAAAATATTTTTTATCAAATAATAATTCTACAACCTTAGAATCTCCATTAAAAGTAACTTGACTATCCGCATAATTTAGTATATTAATCAATTCTTGATCACTTTCAATATAACAATCAATTTCTTCTCCGTTATAATTATATTTCGTATTTGCATAATAATTATAATCATTAGAAGGCAATTCACTTTCAGTATTTTTTGGATAATTTATAATTCGTTCACTGTCATCTTGGCTAAAAAGAAAATATGTGTGAGTCAATATTTGATAATAATCGCCATCAGTATAATATACCCCTTCCCCCCATGTTGTATCAACATAAAACCATCCATAAGCATTATATTTTTCATCGTCTAAATAGATTTTATTCCACGCATGATTGCCTTGACCTATAATTTCCCCATTTACCTTAAAGCATTCTATTCCTTCAATATTACATAAAAGAGAATACGCCTTAGCAAGTCCATCACACACTGCATATTGATTTTCAAGGCCATCAAAATCATAAAAAACGCCTTCTAAATAAAAACAACTATAATCCCCAAAGCTTTTAATTGTAAAATCACCTTTAAGGTCCATAAACGAATAAGTTACATGGTCATAAATAACATTTGCAGTTATATATCTGTAAATATTTAATGCTTTTTCATAATCAGTTAAATCATCACTATTATTAATTTTTCGTAAAATTTGAAGAGCGTTATCATAAACTAATTTTGCAATATCACTTTTCCCTTCAATAAATATTGGTCTTGCACCACTTTGAACAACCATAAAAAGTTGTTCTGTATTATATACTACGACTTCATCTTTTACACTATCAATATAAAAGGTTCTTCCCCTTGTTTCATTGTCTATTTTAATATATTCTGGCAAGTAATTTGCATCTATTTTTTGTAAAGAATTTAACGCTTTACTATAAACTGCTTCATCTTCTTCTTGAAGATCCAGATATGTCTTTGTAAAATTTTCATCAAGATAATATTCAAAATCATTAAGAATACAAACATTATCTTCCATAGTTGCATAAACAGGTTTCTCTTCAAGAGCATCATACTCTGGATAGTTATTAATTGCATTTATAACTAATCCATTAATATTTCCCTCGTTTATCTCGTCGGTTTTGATATAAAATGAGAAACTATCCTGTGCTTCCCTATAAAGAATAACATACGAAACAATAGCATTAAGTTCATCAACATCTTCTATTACATAATCATACCATTCACCATCATAATAAAATTCACCTTTTCTTTCAAAATCTTGTTCATAGTATGCAATATATTCGAACTCAACTTCTTCAATAATATTTTCTCCACTTGTTTCATCTATAATAGGATCACCATTTTCATCAAGAGGCGTACAACTAATATAATACTTTCCATCTTCATCAAAAAGAGAACCAAAATATTCACTTACAACAATACAAAAAATATTACTATCCACATCTTCTAAGGTTTGATCAATATATGTTAATCTAGTTCCAGATCCCGCATTTTCTGACTGATCATTATTTATGTCATTGCCATAATAATTGATAGTATAATTCTTTATATTGCAATCAATTGTTCCTTTTCCCTTATCTTCACCTGTTATCTCTTGTAAATAACTTTCTTCTGCAACCATATAATCATTAATATAAACATCAACATTATATTGATAAGAATTCTTATTATTTATCTGCTCTTTCTCAACGACATATTGAGCTTCTCCACTTTCACCCAAAGAATCTGAAACTGTAACCGAATATGATGCAGCATTTCTAATTGCATTAAAGGTTACAAATTTTCTAGATCCAACCATTACATTGTCATTGCCAACATTAAATACATAGTATCCTAAAATACCAAGGGCTAAAAAAGCACAAACAACAAATATATAAAAACAAATCTTTGCTCTCTTCTTCAATTTTGCACCTCCTTATTCCCTTATTTTCTCTTAGTAATATTATATTCTTTTTAAAGAAAAATAAAAATAAATTTAGTATTATTTTTATATTTTATTTGCTTTTTATTTATAACTATTTTCTTTAAAACATTTTCTTTTATTTTACAATTATAATCTTACTTTCAAACAAAGCTTAAAAATTCAATTTTTCTATCCAACTAATTTTTATTACTTTTAAAATAAACTTAATTTTTACTACTTATATATAAGTTCATTTTAGCACAAATTATAAAATAATACAATATAAACTTAATATTTTTAATTAATTTTAATGAATATTAAGAATTTATAAATACAAACTAAGTTTATGTACTTTAACTATCATGCAAAAATAAAAAAATTAATTAACGAAAAAGATTTGATTGATTACAAATTTGTTGATAAATGGAATAATATTTCTCCCGCACTAGTTTTATTTTTTAGATCAAATCGTCCCATGCCAATAAGGAAAGAAAAATGGGAATATTACCTTAAAATTCTTAAAAATTATAAGTTTTAACTCTTAAAATATGTACCTATATTACACACTATTTGACTAAGCAAAGTACAAACTTCAAGAAGTTCTTTCTTGGTTAATTTGCATTTAAGTGCCTTGGCAATACTAACAGCCAATACATTAATTTCATCAGCGGTCATATAACATTATATTTACAGAGTTATTTTTTTGATATTATTATTAATTTTATAGCAAATTTGAATATTATATCAAATTATATAATTCTACCAAAATTTCTGCACATTTTTATTAAAAAGTATTAAATTTTACTTGTTCTTTTTAATACATCTCTTACACTTTCAATAAAGCCTTCTGGATTTACCACATTCTTGTTCTTCTTTGCAGTTTTAATAAAGATTTTCTTTAATTCTTTTGCTGAAAGATTTGGATTTAACTGCTGTCCTAAACACAAAATTCCAGTTGCATAAGGGATACCCCAACTCAATCCACCTTTACCATAATAAGCATACGAAAAATATTCATTGTCATAACTCTCTGCCACAGTTCTCAAAGAATTTGGGACATGCACATAGTTGGTAGGCTTATTTTCATAGCTATCAGGAAAACCATATTTAAAAGAGTTATCAACAAAATCAACATACCCAGGTCCAATAAAGCCATGCTCTCCTGAACAATCTATAACACATATCCCTTCTTTTACAGCATGAGCAAACGCTTTATCCCATGCGTCAAGGTTTTTTTCAAAAAAACTGCCAACACCAGAAAAAGCGGCTGAAACGGAAACAAATTTAATTTTATGTTTATCATCAAATGTTTTATTTATTTTTATTATATCTTCAAGAGCATGAGCTGCGTATAAACAATCTTTTAGCCATGCCGGAAAAGCATAGTAATAAAGGTTGGCTTTTGGTGCGGTACCCAATTCTTCTCCGACAAGTAAACTTGCAACAGCGGGTCCATGCATACTACTTTTTTCAAGTTGGTATCCATCTGGGGCAAAAGTTTTATAGCTCACTACTTTTCCTTTATATTCTGGATGGTTTAAAGCAAGGGGCTGGTCAATTATAGCTACATTTACTCCTTCGCCTGTCAATCCCTGCTTGTGCAGCTTTTCAATATCTAACGGTGGGAATTTACCATATTTTAAAATGATATCTGGAAGTTTTTTATCAGTCCACCTTGTTTTTTTATTGAAGGTCAAGGTAACTATCATATCAAGTGCTGGGGTTTGATAAATAGGTTCATTTTCTTCAAATTTATTCCATATATGAGACCTAATATCTTGAAATTTTTTTATTATTTTTAAAGTTTTTTTCATACTATCCCCTATATGATAAAGTATAATAAAAAAAGAATCCAAAAGCAATATAATTAAATTACATAATAAAATATAAAATTTACTTTATTAATAAACAAAAAAGACACCTCATGCGGTGCCTTCAATGATGCGATGGCAATGTCCTGATTTCCCGGGCCGTGTCCAGCCAAGTATCTTCGGCGATGAGAAGCTTAACTTCCGTGTTCGGAATGATAACGGGTGGATCCTTCTCTCTATCTTCACCATCACTGGTATTATAACTGAATTAACAGAAATAATCAAGTAAATTTTTTCCTTTTTAAAAAAGGAAGGTAAAAATAGCACCATCACAACTGCATATTTAATATAATAGACGAAAGTAGTAATATCAACTTTATCAAGATATACTTGATCAAGCCCTCGACCTATTAGTATCAGTCAGCTACATACATTACTGCACTTCCACCTCTGACCTATCAACCTTGTTGTCTTCAAGGGGTCTTACTAACTTATGTTATGGGATATCTAATCTTAAGGGGAGTTTCACGCTTAGATGCTTTCAGCGTTTATCTCGTCCGTACTTCGCTACCCAGCCATGCATCTGGCGATACAACTGGTGCACAATAGGTACGTCCACTCTGGTCCTCTCGTACTAGGAGCAGCTCCTTTCAAATATCCTACGCCCACGATGGATAGGGACCAAACTGTCTCACGACGTTTTGAACCCAGCTCATGTGCCACTTTAATCGGCGAACAGCCGAACCCTTGGGACCTACTACAGCCCCAGGATGTGACGAGCCGACATCGAGGTGCCAAACCCCTCCGTCGATGTGAACTCTTGGGAGGGATAAGCCTGTTATCCCCAAGGTAACTTTTATCCGATAAGCGACGGCAATTCCATACTCTACCGCCGGATCACTAAGCCCTACTTTCGTATCTGCTCCACTTGTAGGTGTCGCAGTTAAGCTCCCTTCTGCCTTTATACTCTATAAATGGTTTCCAACCATTCTGAGGGAACCTTTGGACGCCTCCGTTACTCTTTAGGAGGCGACCGCCCCAGTCAAACTGTCCATCAGGCACTGTCCTTTGCCCGGATAACGGGATCAAAGTTAGGGTCCCAAAATTCAAAGGGTGGTATCCCAAGGTTGACTCCACACAGGCTGACGCCCGTGCTTCAAAGTCTCCCACCTATCCTGTACATTAAATTTCAAAACTCAATACCAAATTACAGTAAAGCTCTATGGGGTCTTTCCGTCCAGTCGCGGGTAATACGCATCTTCACGCATACTTCAATTTCGCCGGGTCCCTTGTTGAGACAGCGCCCAAATCATTACACCATTCATGCGGGTCGGAACTTACCCGACAAGGAATTTCGCTACCTTAGGACGATTATAGTTATCGCCGCCGTTCACTGGGGCTTAAGTTCAATGCTTCGGCTTACGCCTAACAAATCCCCTTAACCTTCCAGCACCGGGCAGGTGTCAGCTCCTATACTTCAGCTTACGCTTTGGCAGAAACCTGTGTTTTTGATAAACAGTTGCTTGGGCCGATTCTCTGCGGCCTATGTTTCCATAGGCACCCCTTATCCCGAAGTTACGGGGTCATTTTGCCGAGTTCCTTAACAAGGGTTATCCCGCTCATCTGATGATTCTCTCATCGTCTACCTGTGGCGGTTTGCGGTACGGGTACCTCAACACTATCTAGCAGCTTTTCTCGTCAGTGTGAATTCACGAACTTCATTACTAAATTTCACTCCCCATCATCACCTAGGAAATGATACAACCGTACTTCACTAATTGCTTCCCTCATGATTTGGCCACGCATCTCCATCCGCGTGGTTTCGCTATCCTTCTGCGTCCCTGCATCGACTCTTTATCGTGTTGCGGTAGTACTAGAATATCTACTAGTTGTCCTTCACCTACGGCGTTAGCCCTCGGCTTAGGTCCCGACTTACCCTGGGAGGACAAGCCTTCCCCAGGAAACCTTAGACTTTCGATGGTGGAGATTCTCGCTCCACTCTCGCTACTCATGCCGGCATTCTCTCTTGTATGCAGTCCACCACCCCTTCCGATATGGCTTCTGCCCACATACATTGCTCCTCTACCAATACTTATTACAGTATTCCTAAACTTCGGTGGTAAGTTTTAGCCCCGTGAATTTTCGGCGCCCCATCACTCGACCAGTGAGCTATTACGCACTCTTTAAATGAGTGGCTGCTTCTGAGCCAACATCCTGGTTGTTTTAGTAATAAGACATCCTTTACCACTTAACTTACACTTAGGGACCTTAGTTGTAGGTCTGGGCTGTTTCCCTTTTGACAATGAAACTTAGCTCACACTGTCTGACTCCCTATTATCAATGCGTTGGTATTCGAAGTTTGATAAGGTTCGGTACACTTTGACGCGCCCTAGCCTATTCAGTGCTCTACCCCCAACTATCTTTACATAGAGGCTAGCCCTAAAGCTATTTCGAGGAGAACCAGCTATCTCCTGGCTCGATTGGAATTTCTCCGCTATTCCCAAGTCATCCCCGACTATTTCAACAGGCGTGGGTTCGGTCCTCCACAAGGTATTAACCTTGCTTCAACCTGCTCAGGAATAGATCGCCAGGTTTCGGGTCTACAACATGCAACTAATTCGCCCTATTCAGACTCGCTTTCGCTTCGGCTCCGTAACTTAATTACTTAACCTCGCTACATATCGTAACTCGCCGGCCCGTTCTACAAAAAGTACAAGATCACACTATATAGTAGTGCTTTCTCTGCTTGTAAGCATACAGTTTCAGTTTCTATTTCACTCCCCTCCCGGGGTTCTTTTCACCTTTCCCTCACGGTACTAATCCACTATCGGTCACTAGGTCGTATTTAGCCTTAGGAGATGGTCCTCCCACATTCACACCGGATTCCACGTGTCCTGTGCTACTCTGGATACCTTCGGGTGTTTATTGTTTTCGCCTACGGGACTGTCACCCTGTTTCGTCCAACTTTCCAAAAATGTTCGGCTAACAATATCCATGCCCTTATAAGGTCCTAACCCCACTCAAATTTCTTCAAATGGTTTGGGCTCATACCCGTTCGCTCACCACTACTTAGGTAATCGTTCATTTACTTTCTTTTCCTCTGGGTACTAAGATGTTTCAGTTCTCCAGGTTCCCCTCATAACAGTATGTATTCCTGTTATGATACTAAGGTATTAGCCTTAGTGTGTTCCCACATTCGGATACCTACGGGTCAAAGTCTAAGTGCGACTCACCGTAGCTTTTCGCAGCTTATCGCGTCCTTCATCGGCGCCTAGTGCCAAGGCATCCACTATATGCTCTTTGTAGCTTGATCTAAAAAGATCTATTCTCATCACTTTGAAATAAACTTTCAAAAGTCTATGATTATCTTGACATATCTTGTTATTACTCAGCGTAATTGAATTTACATCAAATCGGTTTGATTTAATTTGAAAATACATATTACACGATTAAACGAAAAAACTATTTACTAAAATTAGTAGATAACTTTTTGTTTAAATTAGCGTTTTAAATATTTGACAAATGCAAATACTTAACTCGATATTTGTCTACTCTTCAAATATGCAGTTGTGATGGTACTATTCTTTGTGCCGTAGCACAGCCGCTTAACTTTTCGTTAGCGACAATGCAAGAATACCACAGGGGCAAATCTCTGTCAATAACTTTTTTTAAAAATTTTCTTTTTTTTTATTTTTTTACTAAAAAAATACGAACACCTTTCCGAGTGTTCGTATTTTTTGCCTTGTTTTGTAATTTTTTTTGAATAATATGCAGCAAATTATAGTAAAATAAGAAAATAATTTATCTCATTATTCGTCATCTTCATCAAAGAATTTATCATTTACATCTAAAAACTCTCTATCGACATGTCGACCTATTACTTTGGTCTTTCTTTTAGCAATTACATACTCAATAACTCCAAAGAACAAAAAGAAAAAACCAATTGCAAACATAACGATTACAAAAACATCAAATTGATCATAAGACGCTATCTTTAAATAAGTAAAAGCAAGGGATACAAAAACGCAAGCGGTTCTTATATACGAAAGCAAAGACCTTTCACACGACATTGCAGTTTGCCTAATGGAAAGTCTGGTTCTAAGTGCTTCTAGTTTTAGTTTATCTTTTTCTTTCTGAGTCATTTTATTCCCTCTTTTATATTTATATAATAAAGTATTATATGTAAAATAATACATATAATTAAGCAATGCGTCAAATTATTTACTAATTTTTTATAAATAAATAAAAAATTTTATATATACTATTGATTTTTATGTCAAAATGGTGCAAAATAGTAGAAACAAAAAGGAGTTTAAAATGAGCGTTGATAAAAATTTAAAAAATAAAGAAAAAAAGCCTATGTTATACTTAGACCAATTTGAAAGAAAAAATCAAAATATTTCTGAGGATAGAATTCTTGAAGAATATGTAAACTATCTAGATGATTATTTTGGAAATGAAAAGGTTGTTGTTTTTAGATGGGGTTTACCAGAGGAAGTTGACAGTATCTATGACCTTGAAGAAGGAGAAAGCATGGAAAATCTAGGTTCAGAATGGAATGAACAATTTCTGAGCACTCACGATTACGAAGAAGAAGGAAAATATATGCATTTCTTTAAGAACTTTCAAGACAAAGACCAAATTTTATATGGAGTTGATAAAGAAACTCATCATAAAGGAGCGCTTGAAATATTTGCATTTGATAAAGATTTTTTAGAACAATATGAAGATAATGAAGGCTTTTATTCAGACGAAAATGACGACTTTGTGGAAGTAGAAGAATATGCGATTCCATCTTACAAAGTTAATCAATCAAATTTTATAGAATCTATTTCCATTGAAGACGAAAGACTTAATAGTTCATTATACGATACTACAAGAGAAGCATTTAGAAGACAAAATAAAATTTTAGGCGACTTTTACGACGGAATTGAAAAAGATTTTTCAGACGATTATTCACCAGAAATGTAAAAGAATTTAAAATATAAAAATTAAAAACAAATGCTTTTATTTGCATTTGTTTTTTATATTGTGTATAATTAAAAAGATTATTTTTTTATAGGAGACTTTTAAAATGAAATTGACTGATATTAGAACACTTTATAAAGAAAGCGAAAAACTAAAAGATACACAAGTAACCGTCGGCGGTTGGGTTAGAAGTGTTAGAGATAATAAAAATTTTGGATTTATTGACTTAAATGATGGCACATCTTTTAAAGGGCTACAAATTGTTTTTACTCCTGAAAATATTAAAAATTATCAAGAAGTTGCTAAACTCAACACTGGTAGCAGTCTAAAATGCATTGGAAAATTAGTTCTTACTCCTGAAAACAAGCAACCTTTTGAACTTCACGCTCTTGAAATTGAAATAATGTCTAAAACAGGTAATGACTATCCATTACAAAAGAAAGGGCAAAGCATGGAATTTTTAAGAGAGCAAGGATATCTTAGACCTAGAACAAATTTATTTAATGCTGTTTTTAGAGTAAGAAGCGAAGCCTGCTATGCCTTGCACAAGTTCTTTAATGATGAAGGATTTGTTTATCTTCATGCTCCAATTCTAACATCGTCAGATTGTGAAGGCGCTGGCGAATTATTTAGGGTTAGCACACAAGATATATATTCTGGGAAAAAATTAAATCCAAAAGACGAATTATTTGGCAAATCAGTGTTTCTTTCCCCTTCTTGTCAACTTGAAGGAGAAGTTTTTGCTTTGTCAATGGGAAAAGTTTATACCTTTGGCCCTTCATTTAGAGCGGAAAATAGTAATACCGTAAAACATGCAAATGAATTTTGGCATATTGAACCTGAAATAGCCTTTTACGAACTTTTTGACGATATGGATTTAATGGAAAAAATGATAAAATATGTAATAGGGTATTTGTTTGAAAAATGCAAAAATGAACTTGAATTTTTTGATAAATTTATTGAAAAAGGTCTCTTAGATAAACTAAAAAATGTTCATGAAAGCGAATTTGCGAGAATTACTTATGACGAGGCAATAGAAAAACTAGAAAAAAATAATAAAAATTTTGAATTTAAAGCATCTTGGGGTTGCGATTTACAAACAGAACATGAAAAATATTTAACTCAAGAAGTGTATGGTAAACCTGTATTTGTTTATAACTATCCAAAGGAAATTAAAGCATTTTATATGAGAGTAAACGATGACAACAAAACTGTTAAAGCAACAGACTTGCTTGTTCCTGGAATTGGCGAACTATGTGGAGCAAGTGAAAGAGAAGAAAGATATGATGTATTGCTTAACAGAATTCACGAATTAGGACTCAATGAAAAAGACTATTGGTGGTACTTAAATTTAAGAAAATTTGGTAGTGTAAAGCATAGTGGTTTTGGTATGGGCTTTGATAGATTTATTATGTATGTAACAGGCATGCAAAACATTAGAGATGTTATCCCATTCCCTAGAACACCTAAGAATTGTGAATTTTAATTAAACTTATAGATAACTATTTTAAACAATATTTAATAAAGATCTATATTATTAAATAACTAAAAACCAATCTTGAAAATTCAAGATTGGTTTTCTACTCTATTCTTCTCTATTCTCCTTGGTTAATACTCCCTTCTATACTACTAGTAATAGCACTTTTCATTTGAGAAATTAAACTCGTATAATAGCCTGTTTGAACTTCTCCTTCAAGATAACTGTCAAAGTTATTATTTACTAATACTTGATTGATTTCTGTTTCAAATGTAAGTCCATTATAATCAAAACTCTTTAACTGTTCAAAGAAAATATTTGCTATTGAATGGGCAGTAGCCTGGCTACCAATATTTTGCATTGTTTCTGCAATACTATCAAGATTTGCCCCAATTTGTTCTGATAGCCTAAAATCTTCAATACTATTTATTTCTAGTAAACCATCAAAATAGCCCGCCAAAGTGTCTAGTTCTGTAAAGAACCCTTCAAAACCGCTAACATTTGAAATGCTATTTTTTATACTTGTAATTACTTCTCCATATAAGCCATTTGTATAATCTAACATTTCATCTTCAAAGTAATATTCTACTATACTTACAACATTCTCTCTTTTTATAAGATTACTGTTTGCCATAATACCATCAAGCGTCTTCCCTAGTTCTATTGTGTCAAGGTTATCATTGTTCATAAGGTTAAGCAAGGTATTTAAATTGTCAAATTCAGACTGATAACTTTGAATATCATTAACATTGCTTATAATTTGGTCCGCAATAGCCTTTAATTCTTCATCTGCAGTAATAGTAACTTTATCAGTTATCTCGTCATTCAAAACTTTATTTAATATTTGATTTATAACATTCTTTGTAAGTATTTGGCTCGTGTAGGTTGACCCACTATTTACACCAATTACCTTATCAAAGAACTTTCCTATACTATTATCTCCTGTAATTGTAATTTGTCTTTCTACAATATCGCTAAATTCGTCAATATAGGCAAATTCCTTTTCAAAACTTACAGAATTAATATCTAAATTATTAAGGTTTGTTTTTATTGTAGTTATAGGTGTCTCAAGCCAAGAATTATCCCCTGTCATATCTATATTTTGGTCAATATAATAACTCACTACATCTGGTGTAATATTAGGGATAATAATAGTCCTATTATTATCCTTATAGTCATCAATAGCAATCCCAATTTCAACAAGTGTTACATTTTCTTTCTGCATTGTTTCAACTAGCGTCATAATACCATTAAATTCAAGTCTATAACTTGTAATATTATTTAAGTTTGAATTGTTTTCGCCTGGGATACTTGAAATAATTTGTGCCATATCCTCATCAAAATCAGTACTAAATTGTTGAATATAATATGCTAAAAACTCGTTTATAACCTGTTTTGTAAGTAGCCTACTTGGCGTAAGCCCTGCACCACTACTAGATAGTGCACAAAGCCTATCAAATTCACTACCTATTGCATCAAATTTTACATAGTCAGCACTTGCCCCAGTATTAGGATCTCTTTCATAAGTAGATGTTACAACATCAACTAAACTTATGAGATTTCCAATTTCAGTTTCGTATTTTATTAAATAATTTCCTGAAGAATCTACGCTGTCTGCCCTTATAATATTAATCATGGTTTGTATTGGGGCTTGCAACCCTTCTTCTAAACTTTCTGTCTCTTGATTGACATAGTGAACAACAATTTCTCTCACAATATCTCTAGATAGTATTTGACTTGGTGCTAAATCATCTAATACTCCACCAACACTAGTCAAATCTTCAGTATTATTTAGAGCATCACTAAACACGACTTTAAGAGTACCGAGTTCATTTTCCCATGAAGTTACATTCGTCCTACCCCCAATATAAATATTGTTAAGCATTCCTTCATAAACAGTATACTCAGTTTGATTGACAGTATATGTCATATCAAGTATTTCATTTAATTCAGTTGGCAAACTGCCGTCTTGTCTTAAACCTGTCATAAAGTAATCAATAAGAGAACGCATTACTTCATTTGAAATAAATAAATTTGTATTTGCAATAGCATCGTCTATTGACTTACCTAAAATTTTAAGGTCGTTATTATCACTTGAACTAACAACATCTTGGTCAAAATTAATTAAAGTTTTATTAATATTTACAATTAGATTTAAAGAATAATTAAGTTCATTTCCCCAATCAACTATTTTAGATTCTTGCCCAGCGTCTTGGCTTTCATCCCAAATATTATTTAAAATAATTTCTTTTATAATTTGTCCGTTTACATTAATATTTAGATATTCATTTAACTGTTCGTCTTCGAGTTTATTCAATAAACTTTCAAGAATATTTCGTATATTTTTATTAGTAATAAGTTTTGAATTTTTACTTGAAATAACACTTTGAAGTGCTACTCCTACATTATTTAAACTATACTCGCCATTTAAAACCGCATCTGCTGTAATAGGATTTTCATCATCATTTCGAATATCAATTACAACCTCATACAGAGGCGCTAAAGACCTAAACTCGTCTTCCCAACTTGTAACATTATTTAGTTCACTTGTTACTGTTGTTAAATCTGTAAAATCGCTTGTAAAACTATTTATCTGCTCTCTAATAAAACTAACCAAACTATCATAACTTTCATTAGATAAAATTCCATCTTTAACATAATCAATAGCCCTACCAACACTTGCAAGCGCAACCTGAGTATTATCCCCAAAATCAAGGTCCACACTTTCATTATAGTACTTTATAAAATCAAGCGCACTTACTAAGATATTTTTTAAACTTGAACTTAAACTTGCACTTGACATTTGATTTTCATTTGAGACAAAATTCCCTATTTCTAGACTTTCATATAAATCCCCAATTAAATCATCAATAAGTGCTGGATATTGACCTTCAAGCAAAGTAATATTGTATAATTCATCAACTAATGTGTTACTAAACGAAGTCGTGTTACTTATATTATTTGCAAAAAGTGAAACTACATCATTTGTTTCTGCCACTTCTCCTTTAATTATTGGCAAAAGTAAATTATTGTTATTAAATAAAGTAGCAATATCTGCTATGGCGTCTATCTGGCTTTGAAGACTTGACATAGTTAGTGGATTATGTGCAGTACTTTCTCTATATGCATCTTTTAGCATTGTTGCATAATCAACACCATTAATTTCTAAAGTAAATTCATCATTATTTATAATGTACAAGTCAATTATTTTAGGCAACAAATCATCTCCTATCACATAAATTAACTTGCTATCTTCAATGTCAAAAAAGAGTTCTTTAACCGCAGTTATTCCCTTAGTTATATCATCCTTTGTTACATTTTCAAAGTCAGCTGTTATCTCATCTATTATTATAACTTGATTATACGCACTAATAACCGCATCAATCTCGTCTGTAAGTTTTATTTTTTCTTCTTCCACCTGTACAACAGCCATATTACTAAACATGAAATTTGAAACAAACCCCATACCTGTATAAGTAAGAATATTTGAAGCAACCGAATCTTCATAGCAATTAGCAATTTCTAGCATTTCTTCGTCTTCTACAATGGTTGTTAAATATGGAACTTCTTCGCCCTGCTCATTTGTCGTTGTTACATTTGCATAGACATTTTGATAAATATTGTTAATTCCTATTATTGGACTAAATGTTACAGCACATATAAGCAGCCCCATCACAAGCCCAAAAACACCGCCAAGTACTCGGAATTGATTTTTTTTCTGTGGCATATTTTTTAAGTCTTCTTCTTTTATTGGCATACCACTTTTCTTTAAACTTTTTAGTTTTTTCTGGTATTGTTTTTTTGCTTTTTTATCTTTATCAAATATCTTTGATGAAATAAGAGCCCAAATAGGCCACAAAATCCATTTTGTAAGCCAAAATAGTAAAACAAACAAGACAACATTTAAAACCAAAGTTGGCAAATTTTGAGCAAAAGAATTGAGTGCACTGCTTTGACTTATTGTTTCTGCAAGTTCCGGATTATTTAACCCATTTGTTACACTATTTAACAAATTCACACCGATATCACTAAGTCTATGTACAGGACCCATTATATCAAGGTTATAACTTGTTAAATCGAAACTATTTAAGTAATTAGATAACGCTGGTGTTACAAACCATAAAATTAAGGCAGTTACAAAAATCCAGCCAAATCTAAAAAGAGTTTTTTTCATGCCCCTTTTTATACCAAAAAGAACTGATAGTACTAAAATAACTGCAACGAGAATTGTTAAAATTAACCCAATAGTACTACTATCCATAATCATAATCTCCTTTCCCTTTTTGTTAGTATGCTACAATTACCAAACTATATTTATTTTAACAATTATTAATATACAACAAAAATACAAAGTTTCAAAGTATTTTTTATCAAGAACACATTTTTGTCAAAGATTTGTCAATTTTCATAAATATATTCAAAAGGAAATAGTAAAAATGTCAAACAACCTAAAAATTTGCATATACGCAATATGTAAAAATGAAGAAAAGTTTGTTGATAGGTGGTACAACAGTATGAAAGAAGCAGACGAAATAGTTGTTGTGGATACTGGAAGTACTGATAACAGCGTACAAAAGTTAAAAGCACTTGGCATTAAGGTCTATCAAAAAATTTTTTCTCCTTGGCGATTTGATGATGCTAGAAATTATAGTATGTCAAAAATAAGTTCAGATATAGACATTTGCATGTCAACAGACCTTGATGAAGTCTTTGAAACTGGGTGGCGGAAAAAAATAGAAGAAGTGTGGATAAAAAACAAAACCATACAACTAAGGTATAAATATGTATGGAATGTGCTAGAAAATGGGCAAGATGGTCTAACCTTTTACTACGAAAAGTGCCACGCAAGACATGGGTTTAAATGGATTTATCCTGTTCACGAAGTTTTAACCTATATGGGAAATCTTAAAACTGATAATATTGCTATAGCAGACAATTTAGTCCTTCGCCACTACCCTGACGCAAATAAAAGTAGAGCACAATATTTATCTTTGCTTGAACTAAGCGTAAAAGAAAACCCAGAAAATGATAGAAACACGCATTATCTTGCAAGAGAATATATGTTTAATAACCACCTTGATAAAGCAATAAAAATGTTTAAAAAGCACCTTTCACTTAAAACTTCTACTTGGAAAGATGAAAGAAGTGCTAGTTTAAGATATATTGGAGACTGTTACTTTAAGAAAAATAATTTAAAACAAGCAGAAAAATATTATAAAAAAGCCATAATAGAATGTATAAATACAAGAGAGCCATATCTTGCGCTTGCAAAATTTTACTATGAAACAAAAGATTATATTATGTGCATAATTATTATTAAAGCAATGTTTGAAATAAAAACTAGAACGCTAAATTATATGTCCCAGTCTGATTGTTGGAATGAAATTCCTTACGACTTATTATATATGTCCTACTATTATCTAGGCAACTATAAAGACGCCTATGACTATTGCATAAAAGCACTAACTTTCGAGCCACAAAATCCACGAATTAAGAATAATTTAATAATTTTTAAAAATTTACTAGATAGTTCTCATTAATTTTCAAAGTTAATTTCAGTTATATTATCATGTATTAAATAAGGCATTTCATGAGAAGCATTAACATTCTTATTAATTTTCTCAATTGGCAATTTTAAATAGACAACATCTGCATTTGCCAATAATTCTCCCTTTTTATTAAATATCTCAGCCCTTGTAGTAATTGCAAGATTAGTTTCTTTAATAACCTTTCCCTTGCCTATTAAATCTTCATCATACCTTACAGGTTTTCTATACTTTACACTTATAGAAGTTGTTACCCCAAACCTATCTTCTTTACCATCA
This sequence comes from uncultured Clostridia bacterium, assembly GCA_944383405.1. Classification (GTDB taxonomy): domain Bacteria; phylum Bacillota; class Clostridia; order Christensenellales; family UBA1242; genus UBA7862. The sequence continues at coordinate 11,058 of CALWPL010000003.1, read as the reverse complement.
CTCCAAAGCGCCCTGAGCCCCAACTCATCAAGCATAGTCGCTGTTATTCCGCCATGAGTACGCTCTGGAAAACTCTGTAAATCTTCTCTCATTCTAAATGGAGTCATAACACTACCATCTTCCATGTTATAAAACTGTGCTTTAAGCCCAATAGGGTTGTCCATCCCACAAATAAAACACATTCTACTATTTTTTTGTTTACTAATAACTTTCATTTTTTCCCTTTTAAAAATATTTATCTTTTTTTATAAGCAATAAAAATTTTTCAAAATCTATTTATAAAATATTTAGTATCTTACATGATAAAAAAGAGAATATCAAGCATTTAAGACTGCTTGATATATCTTTTTATAGAGGCAAATCTTTTCGTTTGAACTTCTCAGCCCCAATGACATAACAAACAATTCCCACAACAACGAGTATTGCAAGTTTCCAAATAAAAGTAGTTGTACCGCCTAAAATTGACATTTCATCAAAAAGAGTAATTATTGAACAATAATTAAAGAAATTAAGAGAGTCAATCCTTACAACAGAAGGTAAAACCTTTGAACCAAAAAGACCAAGGATTGTAGCAACTAAGAAAAACATATTAAGACCTCCACCAATTCCCATTGAATGTTTTGTTCTATTAAACCAACAAGAAGTTAAGAAAGATATGCCACTTATTGCAAATAAAGTTATAAAGAAACCAATATTTAGTAATGCAAGTTCTCCATAAGTCATAGTAATCATTGAAGTGTCAAGAAACATAAAACATAAAAAACTTACTGCTGTTGTGCATAAACACATTAAAAATAATGACCCAACAAGATAAGTCGCCTGCGTATAAACAACTTGCTTTCTTTTTGTTGATGTTGACAAAATATAAGCCATTGAACCGCTATCTACTTGACCCGCTATCAAGTTATTTGCCACCATTATAATATAAATTATAGGAAGAAGTAATCCTGCAACTTTGAAGAAAATTGAACCAGTAATTAAATTAAATAAATCCATAGTTCCAAGTTCTTGAAGCGACTCGCCAACAGACTGTGGAAGAGATGAAAGAAAACTTTCTCCAACTTCTGCAATGAGTGCATTTTTTATCGCATTTTCTTGTTCAGTAAAACTAGGGTCGCTTGGGTCAAGAGATTCAAGTTCATATTCTAATCTTGCAAGATATGTTACTATGCTATCAGTTGATAAATCCTTAATATAAACTTTACCACTTTCCCCTGTATATCTTGAAACTTCTTGCCCTTGCTCATTTGTATAAGTTAAATTTTTATAATCTTCTTCATCAATAGAATATTGACTAAGTTGATTTAGTACTTTATCAACATTTTGTTCGCTTACCATATTTGAAGATAAAAAACTTGAAGCGTATTCCCTCATATAGACTTCATCTTTCATATCTATTGGTTTAGTGAGATATGTATAATCTAGACCTATGTCTATTCCATCAATTATAGTTCCATAAACTAATGCTAAAACTTCATTATATTCATCTGTTCCTTCTTGGTAGTTATTGCTTTGACAAATTTCATCTATATATTTTTTTAAATCAGTCAATAAGAAAACATTCGTAGGATTTGGCGAGTCATAACTATTAATTATTTCAAGCGTATTGTCCGTTATATTATAATAATTAAGTGCTCTACTCTGTATTTGCTTATCCATGGTGTCTTGCACCATAGTGTTTGTTATCCCCGTTCTCATTTCTCCTAAATTTCCGCCACCAGAAATCATCATAAGACAAGCAAGCATTATACATACCGCAATAGTTATTGTTATCCACATAATACCATTTGCTTTACACGACTGCTTAAATAGCGCTTTACTAAACATTTTGTTTCTCCTTTTCTTTTATTTTTTCTCTAAAATATTTTTCTAGCGTATATTTCACTTCTGAAATAAACTTTAAGTCATAATCTTTCAAATCCTTAAACAATTCATCAATATCTTCATCCATAATACTTATCGTAACTTGATTATACTGTTTTTGGTCTCTTATTATCTTATATTTTTGTTTTTTAAATTTCTCGTAATCTTCTTTATTGTTAAATTCAATTTTAAAATCTTTAATTTTTCTGTTTTTTATTTTGTCCATATCTGCAACATCAATTATATGCCCATCTGAAATTAGTACTACCCTGTCGCATGTATCTTCTACTTCGTTAAACATATGACTTGACATTAAAATTGTTTTCCCTTTCTTGTGTTCTTCCTTTATCATATCAATAAATGCAATTCTCATAAGGGGGTCAAGCCCTGTTGTCGGCTCGTCAAGAATTAAAATATCTGCATTGTTCATAAGTGCTGCTACTAGAGCCGTCTTTTGCTTCATTCCCTTGCTCATTCTCTTTAAATTTGCCCTTGGGTCAAGTTGAAGTTTTTTTATCATCTCATCAACATAACTCATGTCTTTAATATGAAAAAATTCGGCTTGACCTTTTAAAAACGCTGTTCCAGTTGGCAAATCTGGGAACCCAATCTCGCCTGGTACATATCCAATATGTTTTGCTATTTTACTAGCGTTTTCCCAAGACTCCATATTAAGAACATAACACTTGCCTCCTGTTGGTTTTATATATCCAAGCAGACATCTTATAGTAGTTGTCTTGCCAGAACCATTTGTTCCAACAAAACCTACCATTTCGCCTTTCTTTATTTCTAAATTCAAATGAAATATTCCTCGCCCTTTTCCATAATCTTTTGTTAAATCTTGAATTACTATTACACCATCCACTATTTAATCCCTCCAAAGTCCTGTTCCTCTTTATAAAATTTCATAAAATAATCTTCTAGTGTCTCTTTTATATTTGTGAAATCTTTTATCTCATACTTTGAAAGTATATTTACAGTCTTATTTATATCCTTATCATCTGTTAATATTAATACAAATTTATTTTCACAATTCTGTTCAATCAACTTTATAAATTTAGAATTTTTTACTTCCTTTATAAACTCTTTGCAGTCTTTTTGTTCTTTAAAAACAACCTTATAAAGTTTTTTTGTAGCATGCTTTAAATCATTAGCAACTACTTCTGAAACAATTTTCCCATCTTTTATTATTGCAATCCTATCACATGTTGCGTCTACTTCACTAAATATATGACTAGATAAAAGAATTGTTTTTCCCCTTTTCTTTTCCTTTTTTATAAAGTCTATAAACTTTTCCTGCATAACTATATCTAGCCCACTTGTTGGCTCGTCAAGAATTAAAACTTCTGGGTCGTTCATAAAAGCAGAAACAATAGCAAGTTTTCTTTTAACCCCTAGACTCATCTTTTTTGTTTCACCTCTTAGCGTTACCTTATCAAGTTCAAAATATTTAAGCAACATCCTAAGCCTTTCTTCATTATGTATCTTTTGTAAATCTTGCATCATTCTAAGAAATTCAATACCAGTTAGCCCCTGTGGTAAAGCAATTTCGCCTGGAATATATCCAACTCTATTTAGAATTTTATGATAATTCTTGAAAGTCTCCATCCCAAATAATTTAGTAATACCCTTATCTGGTCTTGAAAACGCCATTATGTGTCTAATTGTAGTAGATTTTCCAGCGCCATTAGGCCCTAAAAAGCCAAAAACTTCTCCCTTTTCAACACTAAAACTAACATCGAAAACTCCCCTTCCAAAACCATAATCTTTTGTTAAATTTTCAACTTCAATTACTCCCACAACATTCTCCTTTTAGCGTTTATCAATCTTAGACATTTGACCAATATTGTACATTATGTTATTATAAAATATATCATATAAAAATTATTATACAAAATATATTTTTCCTATCTATTTTTGAACACTTTGTTATGTTTTTGTATAAAATTGGAGCAAAACATGAAAGCACCATATAAAAATGCCATTAGGTCAAAAATGTTAATTAGAAATGCGATGATAACTCTTTTAAATAAAAAATCACTATCAGAAATAAGTGTTAGCGATATTGTAAAAGTTGCTAGCATTAATCGTGGAACTTTTTATAATCATTACAGTAACCCTACTGAGATATTAAAAGAAATCCAAGATGAACTTATGGAAAAACTTTCACAAGGTCTTAAAAACCTTACAAAAGCAGAAGGATTTGATGAACTAATTGATGTGATAACAGATCATTTTTTAAAAAATGAAAAAGATTATAAGATAATAATTAATGCCATTCCAATGTCTCTTGTAGATAATATTAAAAAAGAATTTATTGAAAAAATTAATAAAATAAATAATTATAAAGTTGACCCTATTGTCGTTTATTTTGCCATAAACGGATTAACTGGCTTATACCTTGATTATTTAAAAGATAATGTCTCTTTTAATATTAATGACATTAGGAAAATAACAAAATCAATTATAAGCAATATTTTTAAATAAATTTAAAATAAACAAGTCATATAAGATTTTTAAATCATTTATTTTATTGTCTTAGTTTTATTTAGTAATAAAAGTGGCTAAATATAAAGTAATAAAAATCTGCAAAGATTTTAATTTATAAAAACTATTCAATAGAAAAAATTGTAAACAGAAAGTTTACAATTTTTATTTGTCTTTATTAGTATTATTTTTTTCTTGTTTTAAAGTACTTTTTGTAACTTCTACTTTTTGTGTTTTATTCTCTATCAGCAAATCACGGATTTCTTTAAGAATTCCTTCTGTACTATTTTTATAAGCTTCTTCCTTTGCTTTTTCCGCTTTTTCTTTTTCTAGTCTATCTATTTCTGCTTTCCTTTCCTTTAAAGCCTCTTTCACTGCTTTTTTATCCTTTAAATCAATATCTTGAGTAATTAAATATTCCTTTTCTTCTTTACTTGAAAACCTAACCTTACTCGCAACTTCTTTAAACATCTCAGAACTTTTCATCATTACTTTTAAGACAATAAATATTGTCAATGCTATTATTAAGAAATTAATTAAAGTTTGAATAAAATTACCATAATTCCATGTAAGCGTTGCAAGCCCTTCTGCATCTCTTTGAAGTACTATTGCTAAATCACTAAGACTTTCAGCACCAAGTCCCCAGGTAATAAGCGGCATAATCAAATCATTAACAAGGCTCGTTACTATTGCATTAAACGCAGTCCCTATAACAACTGCAACTGCAAGGTCGACAATATTTCCTTTACTTATAAACGCTTTAAATTCACTCCAAAACTTTTTCATTTGTTTCTCTCCTTCCTATAATATCTAATAGTATAAAAATTATAACTTTCCAATCAAAAATAATAAAATTTAATTTTTTTTAATATTTTTTACCTTATATCTTTCATTAAAGTAATTTTATTTATTTTCTTTAATTAAGGCATCTACCTTTAATGAAGTTTTATTTTCACTATTATGCTTACTGATAAATACAATAATAGTTCCTATTAATCCAACACCTGACAAACATAAAAGAACTAAGAAAATTATTTCCTTTGCCCCAAATTTATAACTATATGTCTCACGATATGGCAAACTTAAATATATATTATTTTCATTTAAATAGTAGGTATCTAAATATTGTATTCTATCGTCATTACTACTACTTGGGATAACAAATTCAATATCATAAGCGCTTGTGTTTTTTGGTATGGTTACTTCATCAATTAGAAATTCTGCATACTCGCCATCTAATGTATAAGTAATTTTTAATGAAAGAGTTACTTCATAATCATTAAAATTACACATTGTTAAATAACCTTGATTTAAGTACTCATCATAATTTTGACTAATTAAAGCAATATTGTTTCGCTCTGCCTTATAATCACTTGTAGATATAAAAACTGCAAATAATACGGAAGAAACAACAACTAATAGCGAACAAACAGATATAATTACTACAAGCAGCCTATTGATATTTTTATTTTTTGTTTTTTCATTACTATCAACTACTCCTAACTCTTTACTGTCTAAATTGATTTCTTTATTAGAATTGTTATTTTGAACCTTACAAATATTTTTATATTTATGTGAAAAAGTAAGAAATCCAAGTACACAAGTTACAATTATCATTAATATTAAAGACTCAATATATAATGGCAATAATTCTACACTATAAGAACTAATCAGACTTGAAAGCAACTCTTGCATTGCAGCGATTGAACCTCCATTACCATTTAACCTAGAAAGAGATAAACTTTGCATAATTGTTAAAGAATAAATAAAGAAAATTAAATTTGTTATAAGTATTAATAATCCAACAAAAAATAAACTAATGTTAAATCTCAAATTATTGCGAACTTTTTGTGAACAAAATCTTATTAAAATTAAGACTAACTCAACTAATAAAAGCCCCATTAATACAAAAACAAAGACTCCATTTAATGTTACTTCACGAGAACTAATATCCGCAAACTGCACGAAAAGTTGTATTCCAATTACCATGTACCCTAAAATAAAATATAGAATAAAAATGCTACAAATAATTAATCCAACATTTAAAACATTTTCTTTAAATTTATCATTCATTTTCTTCTCCTAAAAGCATTGTATTATAACAAAATTTATTTTCTATATTTGTTCTCCAATATAAAAATAAATATAAATTTTTGGATTTTTCATATCTATCAGTTTGTCTTTATAAATAAAATCTTCCACGCTATATCTTGACAGCCCATCTTCTGAATACTCCCAATACACAAGATACTCACTTGGTAAGGATATATTTAATTTCCAATAACTATTTGGACTCACAGCACTAATTTTAATTTCTCCAATCTCAATATTAGTTATTATTTCAATTGGCCTAAATACATATAAATTTCTTTCTTCATCAAACGAGTAAATATAACTATTTATTAAATATGAATTGTTTGCTGTTGGAATAAATATCTCTTTTGCCTGCCCTACTAATTCTCCTAGTGAATTACTATCTTTAATTGAATTTATTAAAGGTATGTTTTTTATTGTAATACTACTTATTTGACAACCACTAAAAGCCAAGTCATCAATAAACACCACTTCTTCGCTTATTTGAATATTTTGAAGATTAGTTCCAGCAAAAGCCCCTTCTCCAATTCGTGTAACACTTGGTGCAATAATTTCTGTTAAATTACTAAGCCCCATAAAAGTGTAAGGATGAATATCTTGTATTGAACTTGGAATCGTTATACTTTGTAAACTATTAGAAAAAGTACTTTCTGTAACATTAAGTTCTTTATCGTAATTTGGCAATATTCCAACAACTTTATTTTCGCCAACCACTTCTGGAATTTCAAGCGTCGTATTGTTCCCAAAATAACCTGTTACAAAGGCTAATTTTGCAGTGTTATATACTAAATATTCAACATCATCTTTTTGTAGTGTAGAAGTATCCTCCTTACTATTAAACACCACTTCATAATTACCACCTTTGGTTAAGGCTTTATCAAAATACCCATTTTTAAATTCTGTTGCATATTTTCTAGCATATGTATAATATTCAAGGTTTGCATTATATGATATTTCACTTTCAAGCATGCTGTTAATTTCATTTATATCAGAATAATACAACCTATCAAATAAATCTCTAAATGTTGCCTTACTTAAATTTGCTAAATTAAAATAATAATCTTCTACGCTTGTTTTTGTTTCTATATCTCTTAATAAAGTTACATAATAGGTATCCGCTAAATTTAAATAAACATATTCATTTATATCCATATCTTTTATCCCAACAAAAACTGCGTTGTCTCTGGGGGTTATATCAAACTCATTAATATTATTTAAATAAGCCGTTCCTAAACTATCATCATTAACACTAATATCAAAATGCATTTTAGTCTCTGCATATATAGTTACATCTCCATCTGGCATAGCAAAAGAATTTGTAAAAAAGTATTTTGTATTATTATCATTTTTTAAATAATATGTTTCTTCAATCTCAAATCCTTCAAGAGCATTTACATAAACCATTACTTGTTCATCTTTATAATACTCTGATTTATTAGTAGAAATTGTACAGTTTTGATTTTCTGCTATATTTACCTTATAAAGACTATCTGAATCATCACAACTAACAAATAAAAACAAAGATGTCATCCCAATTATAAATAAAATACAAAGAAATATTATTTTTTGATTTAATTCTAAATACTTTTTCATAACTCTACCTTATTTTTATTTAAATATAACATTAAATTAAAAATAAAGCAATTTTATATTAATCTATTATAAAAACATTTTAAAAATTTTTGCCTATTAAAAAAATTTATGACTTTAAAAAATTTTAATCCTATAAACTCTTAAAATAGCCATAAAAATCCTAAAACACTGTTATTTTTAAACCATGTCAAAAAAGTAAACACATTCTAAGCCTATACAAAAACTCAAGCCTAAAATGTGTCATTTTATATCTAATCCCCACTAAAATAGCGGCTTATTTCAATTTGGCGGAGTATTAGATTGTCGAAGCGTACATTATTTTTTTTTTAATTAAATATGAACACTCAACATTCAACAAATCTTCAAAATTTATTTGCTCCATAAATTTACTAAAATCATCTATATTCATATCTTCTATTTTAGATCGAAATTCAACAAAGTCTTTCTGCTCATAATTTACATTGTAAAACTTTTTTTCTTTTTCGATATTTTTTTGTGTTTTGTTTAAATATATATGCCAAAAAGGTAAAATTTTAATATGCAAAAGGTTTAAATCTTCGTGCCCGTTATATATGTTCTTAGATTTATTTAAATTTTTTGATAACTCAAAATCAGATACTTTTTCTATTATAGTATGAGTAATATCATTATTCTCAAAATAAGAGTGTAAAGATTCGTGAACAAGATAAACCAAGTCATAGTTTCTGTCGGTCAATCCATATTTATGCCCCCAAACAAATTGATTATTACCAATATTCCTGCCACAGCACAAAGTAGGAGCAAAAATTATAGCTGATATATTCAGTGTAAACTCTTTTTTGAAAATTTTATTTAAAAATGTGTTTATCTTATTTTTGTGTTTTTCCCAATTAGTTTTTATTCTTTTCAAATTTTTTTCGGCTTCATTACAATAATTTTTAAAAAAACTTTGTTGTTTTAATTCTAAAATTATATTATTATCTATTTCATTCGATTTAAAATTTCTCTGCAAAATTATATAAGAAAGTTTATATTTATCCCATAAATAATTTGCAAAATCAACTGGCATTTCGCTTTTTGATACCATCATTCTAGCCATGATATCTTCGTCTGTAATAAATTCTATATTTAACACAATTTTCTCCTGCCATAAATAATGTACCAAACAGCATTTGGTACATTAAAAGAATCGTTGGCGGATAAACCGATAATCAATCCTAACACTAAAATATACATTGGTACTGGGTGGATGAAAGTTGATATAAATATTGAAAAAAAATAATATTTATGTTATACTTAAAACAATTAAGGAGAATAACATGGCAAGGTTAACAGAAGAAGAGATAACTAAAAATCCCCAGAAAGTATACACTAATTTTACGAGTATTTACACGAATGTTGTTACAAAATATGATGCCATTCATTTATATACTTTTCAATCTATGTTAAATAATATAAAAGAATATGATGTATTTCATAAGAGATGGATTAAGTCTATTTCTAAAATCAGAAAATTGCAAAAAGATATAGAGCAAAAAGAATTTAATGGCTATATATTAGCTAATCAATTAGAGACTATTTCTAATAGAATGGAACAATCAGATTACTTATTGCAAATGATACCTTCAAATTTAGTAGTTTCTCTTATAACTAATTTTGATCAATTTTTGTCAGAATTATTAATATATTTGTTTCAACATATTAGTGGTCAAATTAATGTAATAGATGAAAGTGTTAGATACGCTGAATTAAGTGATTGTACAGATACATACAGCATTCAAGATTTTTATATTGAAAAATTTATAGATTCCTTTTTTAGAAAAAGTCATTCTGAACAATTTGAATGGTTAGATAAAAAATTTTCATTAAATATAAAAACGCAAATGCCTAATTATGATGATTTTATGTTTTTATGTGAACTACGAAACATAATCATACATAATGATAGTAAACCAAGTAATTTTTTCTTTAGAACGATTAATATTGAAAAATATAAAAATTTGGGTTTTGTTATAGAAAAAAATAAAAAGATAGTTTTTAATCCTGATAATATGACATTTTTGTTTTATACTGTTCATTTGTCAACTTCTTACTTATTTAATGTAATTGGTCAAAAATATTATATAAAAGATGAAGGAATGATGGATTATATTGAAAATGCTATTAATGAAAACATTGTAGATAAACTAACCAAAAGTCCTCAATTAGCTACAATATTATTAAAAAACCAATTAACAAAATATTTAAAACATTCTTCAGATTATCAATATATATATAAAATAAATTTATGTATTGCCTATAAAAAGTTAAAAGAAATTGATAAAATGAAAGAAGTTTTGCGAGATATGGATTGGACAAATTGTAGTGATAAGTTTATTTATGCTAAATATGTTTTGTTAGATGATAAAGAAAATATAATTAGATATATGCAAAAATTTAATGAATCTGATTGGAAGCTTTATTATCAAGTGTGGCCATTATTTGATGATTTGAGAGAGGAAGAATATTTTAAAGGTTTATATAAAGATATTTTTGGTGAAGAATTTGTTTATAATCCTGTAAACTTGAAAATAACGCCAAGAGATATTCAAAGAGCAGAAAAAGAATTAAAGAAAAAAATTGAGAAGGAAGAGAAATAAATTCAATCTCTTTTTATAGTTTTATCGATTGTTTTGTAAAAGAGTTAAATTTCATTTGCTGATAGGTTTGGAAAGTTGCTGTTTGTTTGGGTAAAGGTTTTTAAATCGTAGGCAAGAAAAAGGATATCCTTTAAAGTTGCATTGAGTTTAAATTTACTTTTCCGAGTTCTAATGAGTTATCATTAAAGTTGTAAACAACTTTGTTACATATTTTATAATAATAAACAAGATATAAGTGGATTTAATCTAAGAATAAAAAAGTCGTTTGAACTCAAACGACAATCATTTGGCGGAGAGCTTAACTTTAGAACCGTACCGCACAAATGTTTAGTTAAATTCTAAACTCCCTTTGTAGGTTTATTTATATTAAAACTTAAATTAACCTAAATTTATTAGAACAAAT
>CALWPL010000002.1 GCA_944383405.1 uncultured Clostridia bacterium | reverse complement strand
CAATTTTATACCAATTATTCGTTTCTAGTTCTTTAATTTTATATAAATTAATTGTTTTTAGTTCTTTAATTTTATATAAATTAATTGTTTTTAGTTCTTTAATTTTATATCAATTATTTATTTTAGTTCTTTAATTTTATATCAATTATTTGTTTTGGTTCTTTATTTTTATAGTCAAAAATAATTAATTAAAATTTAAACTTACTGTTCAATACTTGCCTGACTTTCAAGCACAACAGCAAATTCCTGCATCATATCCGCTTCAAACTCAGCACCCTTAGCAAACTCACTAGTAATTGACGCAAGAAAACCATTTGCAAGTTCGCCAAATTTAGTTTTCTTTCTCTTGTTGCCTGTTGTATTTTTAAACAAATTTGCAAACACCGCACAAATCGTGTTTTTTGCCACCATAAAAAACAAGTCCTTTTTGTCATAATAAAAAGCCGACTTCAAAATGTAAATAACATTGTCCCCAAACTCAACCGACCTTTGAGAGTTATCTACAACTTCAAGTCTAACAGGCTCTTTCTTAAAACTCTCCCTTTTGTTCTTTGGCAAATTAGACAAAATATATTCAACTGTTTTATTTTCGTAAAACTTAATGCACGCTAAAATAACAGACTCCCTATCCTTATCACTTAACTTTTCCCACTTTTTATAACTATCAAAAAATTCCACTTTCAACCTACCCCTTTTGACAAACTATAATAACCACAAAATCAAACTTATATTAGTTTTATTATATCACAAACAAAAAATTTATCAAACAAATTTTTCATCTCAACCCTTAATTTTAATATATAGCAATTATAACCCAAAAAAACCAAATTTTCTTGCCAAAATTAAAAAATAGATATATAACAAACAAGTATGTCATTAAAAGGCATGTGTAGTTAGTTAAGTATATAAATAAAAAGCATATAACTAAAAAGTTCCTTAACTACACTAATCGCTTTTATTCTCAAAACATAAAAATAGGTAAAATTAATTTAATATATAATTAAGTAAATAGTTATTTATAAGTTTATATTTAATGTGATACATAATTAGTAGTAATATTTATAGGCATAAAATTAGTAAGTAAAATTAATTTGTAATTAATTATTAATATAAAACCACAAAAAAAGTTTTATTCATATTCTTTAATATCAATTATTTTAATCTTGCACCCAGCCTTTTTTGCAAAACGAATGGTATTAGCCGTTCCCCCACTTGACCCGTCATAACAGGCAATGCAAACAGACGAATGGTCGACCATATATTTATTTCTATCATTCATGCAACTAGGCGTATAATCAGAAGTCAATAAAGCAGCGTCGTCAACTCTATTTAAAATATCCCAATACCTTTGCTGATTTCTTGGAAGCCACTTAACTTCCTGATATTTGCAAGGAACAACAGCATAAACTTTTATATCAAGACCGTCATCATCACGAAGAGAAAGTAAAACTTCTGCTCCAATCATGTCAAAGCCTTCTGCCATACCAGTCAAAAAATTTCTAATGCCATAGTCATACGCCCCAATAAAAATCTGCCTTAAATCTTCCCTAAACTTTTTGCACCTAGACTCAAACTCGTTATATCTCCAAGGTAACTTACTAGGTCTGTGCCCCGTTAAACAAGCAGTAACAGATTTGTCAACTTCAAGACTATTCTTTGTAAAAAATGAATCAATATATTTATACATTTCTTTTTTCCTTTTTTATTCATATTATACATATAACTTAAACTATCTCAAACAAAACTTTACATATTTTGACAAAAATTATTTTAAATTTAATTTATAAATAAAGATACTTATTTAAAAACAACAACAAAAACCCAAAATAAAATTTTTAAAAATTATGTGTTATAAAAAGCCAAAAAAACTAAATCAAATTTATAAAAAAATATATGTTTTAAAACCTTAAACAAAAACCTAAATATAATTTGTAATAATACATATATTTAAAGCCCTCAAACAAAAAATCCAAAATTAAATTTGTTAATAAAAAAATTGCTTTAAAAAGTCAAATAAAAAAAAGTTATATTAAATAAACTTTTTTTGGCACTAAAAATATAAATTTTAATACTATTTTTCTACACTATCTTAACAAGAATATAAAATTGCTATTTTTCTTCTATGTTATCTTTTTTTTAAATCAAAACTTTTATTTATCTTTTATTCTATTCATTCAAAGACTACAATAATTCTTATTTACTTTTTTACTTATTTATATTAAAACAACAATAATTTTTGTACTAATAATTATATATATAATAGTTTTTCTACACTATCTAGGCTATATAAAAAATGTTTTAAAATTATTTGTTTTTAAATTCTTGATTTACCTTATAACTCATTTGTTATTAATATACAAGGCTTTTTTATTAATAATTATAAATAATTATTTTTCTACACTATCTCAACCAAACTATTTTTAACCATATCACAAGAAGTCAATAAATAAGTAACCCCATTACGAGTAATTTTAAGTTTTGCATTTTTGCTAGATGGCAAGTGCAAATGCCCATAAACGACATACTTAACCCCATAATCTTCAATAAGTCTATTAAAACCTGTTTCCTTTCCGTTTTTATCAAAAGGCGGAAAGTGGAGCATACAAATAATGGTATCCCCTTCTTTCATTTTAGACTTTGCGTCTTTTAAAGACATTTCAAGGCGGATAAGTTCCCTGTTAATGAGTTTTTCATCGTCAAAAGACCACCCCCTAGTCCCACAAAAAATGTAAGACCCAATCTTCAAACTGTCATTTTGAATTGCAAACATATCCTTAAAAAGCACTTTTCTCACTTTGCTAATAGTGCTCCACCAATAATCGTGATTGCCCCTTATCAAAATTTTTTTGCCGGGAAGCGTAGACAAAAACGCCAAATCACTCTTAGCGTCATCAAGTTTCATCGCCCAACTGTGGTCGCCAGCAAGCAAAACAATGTCGTCATCTTTGACCTTTTCCTTCCAGTCAGCAACTACCTTGTCAAGATAGCCTTCCCACACCGGTCCAAAGATATCCATGGGCTTAGAATTATTAATAGATAAATGTAAATCAGAAATCGCAAAAACTTTCACAAAAACTCTCCTAGAAAATTGTAACATAGTTAAAAAAAAAAGTAAAACAAACTTCCCTTCTTCGCTATCCCCCTAATTTGCCTAACTTTCACCCATTTAAACTGTGTAATCTCCACTCCACTAATCTTTGTAATTTCTGCCCCAAATTTTCTAACTCATATCTCCTAATTTGCTATGTTTTCGCTCCGTTATTCTGTATAATTTCCGCTATTTTAATTTATCTAATTTTAACTCCCCTAATTACTCGCAAAAATAAAAATCTATTAACCCCCTTATTAATAATTAAATCTTCAATTGTTTTTATTAAATTATCTTCTAACTCTTTTGTCAAATTTATTTTTCTATGCCCTACAAAACAACAAACCTTTCCCATTTCACTACCCCTTTTTTTCTAAACTACATATAGAGTATAATTCATAATCTTAAAATCTCAAAATGTTTATGTAGGTATACCAACATAAATTAAAAATGATTTTTATTTAAAATATAGGTAATTATAAATACATAGGAGTACCTAATGAATATATGTAAGGCAGTTGCCCTTAGAATTTCGAAGTTGCTAATTGAAAAGAACATGACATTATACAGACTTGAACAAAAATCAAACATATTGCACGGCACAATGATGTGCATAATGAATGAAAGAAACAAAAATGTTACCTTAAAAACAGTAATGCAACTTGCAGAAGGTTTTGACATGACACTACTTGAATTTCTTGACGATAAATTATTTACAAAGGAAAACATAAACTTAGAGTAATAAAAAGGAATTTTAATAATAAAAAACTAAATTATAATTTTTCAAGTTTTTTTAAAAAGATAAAGATTAATTAACAATCTTTTCTTTTTTTTCATATTATCTTTTAGTTAAAGAATTGTGCTCTAAAATTTGTTTTTATTAAAAAACTATCAAAATACATAAAAAATAAATTTTAAACAAGTGCTTTAACTACATTTTGACACTAAAATAACAGAACCCGAAAGGAAAGAAGGAAAAAAGGAGGATTATTTTTAATGTCATTTTACACTTGTAATAGAACAGGAAATTGCCCAGGAGTCATATCTGGCAATCCAATAAACGGAATATGTGAAAAAGCATGTATTCAAGTAGACAAAGTGCTAGACGCAGCCATGCGACAAATTCAGGAGAGCAATGTCCAAGTAACGCTTACAAACCAAACTCCAGCAAGCCCAGTAGCACCACTCACATTTGTAAGTGCGGTAACAGACGGCGACACGACTATTTCAAACCTAGTCGTTGAAAGACTAACAGACAAACCAAACTTTGCAAGAGTCTCCTACGACGCAATCGTACCAATTCTAGTTACCTACACAGACGCAAACGGAGTAACAGGAACAGGAACATCAAGCATAACAATTCCAAACGACATAATTCTATTTATCCCACAACCATCAATCGTGCCATATAGAATAGAAGTCTTTGGTGCAACATCAAGCCCAATAGGAACTTATGTCTCAGGAAGCACTTTCTCAATAAGTGCCTGCGTAACCCTAATTACCCGAGTACTCGTAAGGTCGGAAATCTGCGTGCCAAGTTACGGCTATTGCACCCCACCACCAGCACAAGAGTTTTCACAAGAAGTCTGCTCAGGCGTGTTCGAATTGCCAATATTCCCAACCGCAATCCAAAACCAGCGAATTTAAAGCACAAAACAAATAATGTAAAACCATAAAAAATATAGTTGCTAGTCGTAATGTAAATAATGTTAATATTATAAAAACTTTGTAACTATAATGTAAATAATTCTAATATTATATGATTTATAGTGATTACTTATTGTTTAAATAATATAACATTATAACAAACTTTGTAACTATAATGTAAATACCGCTAATATTATATGATTTATAGTAGTTACTAGATAATATCAAAAAAATTTTATTACTTAAAACAAAAAATATTTTTTATAATATAAACAAAATTATAAATAAAATTATAAATAAAATTATAAATAAAATTATAAATAAAAATTATAAATAAAAATTATAAATAAAAAATATTATAATTAGCAAAAAGAGTTGAAAGTCAAGTTTTAAACTCTTTTTGTTTGACTTAAAGTTTTAAAATTGTTATATTAAATTAAATAAAATTTTATCGCTTTCTCTGTCTAATTACAAAAAAGGAAGATTTAAAAATGAATAAACCTTTTAGAGTCTGCTTGTTTATTGGACTTGTCTTAAATGTACTACTATTTACCTATATGACAATTTCAATTATAATAGGGCTAGTGTCCGCTGTAGATTTAGTTACAAACCCCGACTCATTAGGCGAAGCCTTTGCTGCAATCGCAGTAGTAATAACTATAATGCTTATGATAATAACTCTAATTATTACAGCACTTGGTATTCTCTTTTCTTCCCTATGCTTTAATAGAGTAAGAATGGCCCCTGATAAGTTTAGCAAAAAGAACAAAATGCTAAAAACAATTATAGTTTATAATGTTCTAGTTATATTATTTTCTATCTACTCTTTAATTCAAACACTCGACCTAATGACAATAATTAGTTTAGTCGGCTTCATCGCAAGTTCAATTCTAATTATAATAGATATGAAAAAGAATAAAAAATTACTTCAAACCACCCTATCAAACGAAACTAACAATACAAATCTATCAACTGAAATAAATAAAAACGCCCCTAATACAAACAATATCTCCCAGGAAACCACACAAAATAATATTGAAACAAATACAAACTCTAAGGAAATTCCACAAAATAGCATTGAAACAAATACAAATTCAAAAAACTTAAATGATAAAACCACCATATCAAATGAAGAATAATTACACCCTATATTAACAAATAGAAAATAATTAAACTAAAAATTTCACAGAACTAGAATAAATTAATATAGTATAAAAATAGGAACCTTACCGAAAGTAAGGTTTCTTTTTCATTTTAAATAACTAAAAATTTCACATATAATAATAAAATAAATTATATTCTATTACTAATATTAAAAATATGCGTCTCTAACTAAAAAGGTTAACTATATCTAACCCCTTTTTCTTTGCATACTTATATGCTATTATTGCTCCACCATAATTTCTAAATGTGTCAACATAACAAATCAATGTATCACATCCATTAATCATTTGCATGTTGCTAGATACAATTTTTCTTTTGAAATGCTCTTCTTCAATATCATACATAACAGTAGTTATATCATTAAAATTTTTATTACCTTCAAACTCAATAAAATGATTAACCTGATACAAACTTGTAATTACCACTTCAATTTTTATTTCATTGTAAATCTTTTTCAAATCTCTACAAATATCTAATGCCAATTTATCAAACTCTCCATGCATACCCATGGTAAAATTTGTACACCCATTCTCTATCTGCCTTTTTACTTCATAATAAAGTTTACTCTTTATACTTTTATCAAAAACATATCTGTGCCCTATAAATGCTATCTTATTATTCATTCCCTTTCTCCTACATAAAAATAAATTACTATCACAAAAATAGTTTATAAGTAATTTTTACTAGGCATTTCTGTAACACAGATAAATTGTAACATATTTTCCTATAAAATGTGTAGTAATTTTTACAAATTATACACGGAGAAAATATGGAAAACTTTATAAACAATTTAAAAGACTTAATAATAGAAAGCAATTTATCACTAAGGCAACTTGCAGAAAAAAGCGGCGTAACCTGTACTCAGTTTAGTAGGTATCTAAACGGAAAAACTCCAACACTTGACATATCAATAAAAATAGCCAAATATTTTAATTGCTCACTAGACTATCTTTTTGGCTTAACAGATAAAAAAGAAACAAAAATAAAAACATATAATTACGACATAACAAAATTTCTTGAAAGATATCAAAAATTACTCGTTGAAAACAATACAACTCATTATAAACTAATGAAAGAAAGTCAATTTGATGAAAGCATACTAAGGCATTGGAAAAAAGGTTCTACCCCACGCCTAGATGTCTTGTATTTCATTGCAAAAACCCTAAATAACTCACTTGACTATCTAGTAGGTTTGTCTTAATAACAAGTTTTTATTTGCTAAAAACCAACTAAAAATTATTTAAAAAAATTAAAAGGTAAATAAAAATGTATTAATGAACAATAAAAGCAATTTATTAAAAAATAAATAAAAAAAGAGTTAAAAGATAAATAAAAACCCCTTGAAAAATATTCACTAAACGCAAAAGAATACAAAAAACAAATATATATATATAAATTAATTAGTAAACAAAAATATAGAAAGTTTTTTAAACAACTTAAAAATTAAATAAAAATGTAAAAAGATTTAAAATATTTCATAAAAAACTAGATAAAAATATCTCCGTAAAGGCTTAATTTATCTAGTTTTAATCTTATATTTTTAATCAAAAAAATAATGCTTTTTAACAACTCTTTTAATCAACAAAATTCTCAAAACACTTTAATACTAGTTCTAACTAACAAAGTCTTTAATACTTTTTAATACTTTTTAATACTAATTCTAACTAATAAAATCCCCAATATTCCTTAATAATAGTTCCAACTAACAAAGTCATTAATGCCATTTACCAACTCTACTCAACCCAATTCTCAGTGCACTTTAATAATATTTCTAACAAAAAAACTCTCAGTACTCTTAAATATCAATTCTAACTAAAAAAGTCTTTAATATCATTTAACAACTCTTTTAATCAATAAAATTCTCAGTGCTCTTTAATAATAGTTCTAACCAACAAAACTTTCAATGCTGTTTAACAACTCGTCAATTCCCTTTTTATCTTGGGATGACGAAACAATAATATCATTTTTTGTTATGCCTAACTTATTACAAATAATTATTAAATGGTCATTAACTTGCGAGCGAGATAGCGTATCAATTTTTGTTACAACAATTTTAAAAGGAATACGATAAAAATACAAAAAATTGAGCATTTGCTCATCTTGATTTGTCGGCGTTCGCCTAATGTCAAGAAGCAAATAAACACACTTTAAATTTTTAGACTCCTTTAAATAAACTTCCAAAAATTCCGCCCAATTTGTCTTTTCCTTTTTGCTAACTTCTGCATAGCCATACCCAGGAAGGTCCACAAGCAAAAAAGACTTGTTAATCAAAAAGTAATTAATGAGTTTAGTTTTTCCAGGAGTAGACGAAGTCTTAGCAAGTTTCTTTCTATTTGTAATAAAGTTAATTAAAGACGACTTCCCTACATTGCTCCTGCCAACAAGAGCAATCTCAGGAAAAGAACTTTCATAAAAGTTTGTATCCGCTACACTTTTTACAAACTCTGCTTGCTTAATAACCATTTTTACCCCCTTTGCACATTAATTAATTGCCAAAAATAATTTTTGCATTGATTTTCTATTTGTAAATTAAATAAAGATTTTTAAAAATTATTTAAGCACTATCTTTCTCTACCCACCTTCTATTATACTCCATTTTAACCCCAAAGTAAATATTAGGTTTAAAACTAGTATTAATTCTAACTACTCATAAGTGAATTACATTTAAAATAATTTTTCCTAAATACTTTCTTTTCTACTTTCTTTCTAATATGCTCCATCTTCATCTCCACGGCAAGTAATAGATTAATTTATAATACTTTGAGTTGTCTTACTTTTAAAACACAGTGTACATGAGTTTTAGCATACTATCCTCAAGAATAGTCTTAAGCACTTTCTTCTTTTTTCTCTACTTTCTTTCTAATATACTCCGGCTCATCCCCACGACTAATAAAAGGTTCATTAATTATAATACTTTGAATTGTCTTATCCCCAGGAGCAGTGTACATGAGTTTTAGCATACTATCTTCAAGAATAGTTCTAAGCCCCCTTGCCCCAGTTTTAAGCCTCATTGCCTTTTTAGCAACTGCCTTAACCGCTTCGTCTTTAAACACAAGATTAATTCCGTCCATGTCAAACATTTTCTTATACTGTTTAGTGATAGAATTTTTAGGCTCAACCATAATTTGAACAAGAGCGTCTTCTGACAAGTCATGCAAAGCAACAGTAATTGGAAGTCTCCCAACAAACTCAGGAATTAACCCAAATTTATTCAAATCTTGTGGCTGAACATCTTTAAGCAGATTATAAATTTCTTCTTCACGACTTAAATTTTCAACACTACCACCAAAGCCGAGTGCGACAGTAGACTTTCTCTTCTCAATAATCTTGTCAAGCCCAACAAACGCCCCACCGCAAATAAAAAGAATGTTTGTTGTGTCAATTGAAATAGTCTCTTGCTGTGGATGCTTTCTGCCGCCCTGTGGTGGAACACTAGCAACCGTACTTTCAAGAATTTTAAGCAACGCCTGTTGCACCCCTTCGCCTGAAACATCTCTTGTTATTGACCTGTTCTCACTCTTTCTTGCAATTTTGTCAATCTCGTCAATGTAAACAATTCCCCTTTCCGCCCTGCTTATATCATAGTCAGCATTTTGGATAAGTTTGAGTAAAATGTTTTCAACATCATCTCCAACATATCCTGCTTCTGTTAATGTTGTTGCATCACAACTTGCAAAAGGCACTTTGAGAATTTTAGCAAGAGTTCTTGCAAGAAGGGTTTTCCCACAACCAGTAGGTCCAATTAAAAGCACATTACTCTTTTCAAGTTCAATAGGTTGTTCTCCGTCAATTTTACTTGTATGAATTTTGCTATTGTAGTTAATTCTCTTATAGTGATTGTAAACAGCAACAGACAAAACCATTTTTGCTTCGTCTTGACCAATAATGAAATCATCAAGCCTTTCCTTAATCTCGTGTGGAAGCGGAAGGTCAATCTGTACATTATCTTCTTTCTCAATTTTTTCAGCCTTTATAATCTCCTTGCAAATGTCAACACACTCATCACAAATGAAACTCTCCCCGTCAGGACTTGCAATAATCTTCTTTGTCATTGCCTGCGACTTGCCACAAAAAGAACAAAATAAATCTTTTTTCATAACTCTCCTTTATTTTAAGTTTAGTCTTATTATCAAAAGTAGTTTTTTAATCTAATCATTTAAGTATATTTTAATGTTTTCTAATTGCACTTTACTATAAATTCTACTAATTTTTTTTAAGTAAAATATTTTTCCTAAAAAACAAGTAAGTTGCTTTATACTTTTAATCAATTAAGCATATTTTAATGTTTTTTAATTGTTTTTTACTATAAATTTTTTCTAATCTATCTAAGTATTTTCACAACACAAGATGTCAAAAGCAGTTTTTAATACTAAAACTAGTTACTAAAATTATAAACTTTACTTACTCTTTTTTCTTGTGTAGAAAATGTCGTCAATAAGCCCATAAGCCTTTGCTTCGTCAGCACTCATAAAATTATCTCTGTCAGTATCTTTGTTAATTTTCTCAATAGGTTGACCTGTAACTTCACTCAAAATTTTATTAAGCCTTCCCCTAGTCTTAATAATATGCTTTGAATGAATTTCAATATCACTAGCCTGTCCCTGCATACCGCCAAGTGGCTGATGAATCATAATTTCACTATTAGGCAAAGCATATCTCTTGCCCTTTGTCCCACTTGCCAGAAGAAACGCCCCCATGCTTGCCGCAAGCCCAACGCAAATTGTAACTACATCACACTTAATGTATCTAATTGTATCATAAATTGCAAACCCAGCACTAACGCTTCCGCCAGGCGAGTTGATATATAAGTGAATGTCCTTGTCAGGATTTTTGCCTTCAAGGTAAATAAGTTGAGCAACTACAATGTTTGCCGTCTGGTCGGTTATTTCCCCAGTCAAAAATATAATCCTATCTTCAAGTAACCTTGAATAAATATCATAACTTCTCTCTCCATTAGCCGTTTGGTCAACAACCATAGGAATAAGAACATTTTTAATATCTTCCTTCTTCATTTTTACTCTCCCCTTTTTAATTATTTGTTATTTTAGGTTTTTTTATAAACCAATTTTTTTACGCCTAAATCTATTTTTAAAATGTTACTATATAAACCCTATTTATATAATTCTCTCTATAATGTATCTTTTCGCCCACTAAAAAATCCTTTTTATATAAACTATTTATAATAGTTCTCGTCTTTTATTATATAATATTATACTAGTTATATTTATATAAACTAATATATATTTATTGTCCACTACTAACATTATCTAGTAACAATTTTAATTAAAATTCAATTTGTAAATTAAAGCAAAATAGTTTATTTAGTTTGCTTTTAAATTATTATATTTAATTAAAACTAAATAATTTTACTTTGCAACCATATTATATAGTACTTTGTCTTTTTAAAAAACTAATTTTAAACCCTTGCCCTACTTTTTACATTTTTTGCTCTTTTTTTACAAATAAACCTAAAAAGTAGTTATTTTAAAATTATTTTTTTGCAGATGATTTCTTTGTAGTAGTCGTCTTTTTAACCTTATCTTCCTTACTGCTCTCTGCCTTTTTTGTTGATGTCTTTTTTACACCCGTTGCTGTCTTTTTTGAACCAGAACTCGTTGTTGCCTTTTTTGAACTAGCACTCGTTGTTGTTTTTTTAGCACTTGTTGCCTTACCTTCTTTTTCTATCTTACCTTCAAGATTGTTGTTTTCTTTTAAGAAATTCATAAGTTTATTAAGAAGCATGCTATTTGCAAAATAGTTAAATTGCTCTTCGCCCATAGTCTTTCTTACATCTTCCAAACTCTTAACCTTGTTCTTAGAGTCAATTCCGTTAAACTTCTCAAGAAGTTCCTTGTCTGTAATGTCGAGTTTCTCATCAACAATAATCTTTTCAAGAACAAGTCTTGTTTTCACAGTTCTTCTAGCGTCGTCAACTCTTGACTTCTTAAGTTCGTCAAGCGTAATTCCTGCATACCTTAGGTAACCATCAAGATTTAGCCCTTGATATGAAAGCCTATACTCAAAATCCTTAATGTAATCTTCAACCTGCTCGTCAACCATAATTTGTGGAATTTCAACTGTTGCCTCGTCCACAATCTCGTCAATGAGTTTGTTCTCCTGCTTTGACCTTTCTTCCTTTTCCTTTCTGTCAAGGAGTTTCCTTTCAGTGTCATTTCTTAGTTCTTCAAGTGTTGAAAACTCGCTAACCTCGTCAGCAAACTTGTCGTTAAGTTCAGGGAAAACCTTTTCTTTTACATCCTTTATCTCAACTTCAAAAATTGCAGGCTTGCCCTTTAAATTATCAACATGATAGTTTTCAGGGAATTTTACTTCAACATTTTTCTTATCTCCCTTTTTAAGCCCAACAAGTTGCTCCTCAAAGTTGTCAATGAAACTCTTTGACCCAATTTCAAGGTCATAGTCAGTCGCACTTCCGCCTTCAAACTTTACATTGTCAACACTCCCACTAAAATCAATCGTCGCCGTATCCCCTGTCTTTATCTCTCTGTCAACAGACACAAACTTTACTCTTGACTCCCTTAGGTGCTCTAACTCGTGGTCAATCTCGTCTTTTGAAACGCTAACCTTCCCAGCCTTTATGTCAAGCCCCTTGTACTTCCCAAGTTTGACTTCTGGCTTTGGAGTAACCTTGACACTAAGTTCCAAACCATTGTCGTCAATTTTATTAATCGCAACCTCAGGACTTGCCACAGGTTCAACACCCTTTTCTTTTGACAATGCTTCGAAATAGTATCTATAAAAACAACTCGACGCAGCGTCGTCATAAAAAACCGTATCCCCATAAGTCTTTTCAATAACCTTTCTTGGAGCATGCCCCTTTCTAAACCCTTGAATGTTGTACTTAGCCTTGTTTTCCTTGTAAGCATTCTCTAACGCTTCGTCCCACTCTTTCTTTTCAACTTGAATAACAAATTCAATTCTCTTGTCATCTAATGTCTTTAAAGTATATTTCATAAATCTTTCTCCTAATATTTTTGTCGCAAATCTACATCTAGTTAATAAAAATGTTAATTGCTATTTGACATTATATCAAAAGATTTAAAAAAAGACAATAATAAATAATATGTTTTACTAAATAAATAAAATTAAATAATATGCCTTAATAAATAATAACAAACAAGTTTTATTAAATATATAAATAAAAATTATCTGTTTCAACAAATAAAAACTAATCTTTCAGCCTAACTTGTATGGGTAACTCAGAATAAAAATCTAAAAAAGCCCAAATAATATGCCTTAATAAATAATAACAAACAAGTTTTATTAAAATATACAAATAAAAATTATGTCTTTCAATAAATAAAAACTAATTTTTAAACATAATTCATATATATAACAATATATAAGGCTAAATAAGAATTAAAATCAAGATTTTCTAAATTCTAAAAAAAAATTTGAACTATACTTGTAATCCCGAGCACAAAAAAAGCAATTCCAAGTATTAAACACGCAACAAACGGAGTCATTAAACTAAACTTTGATAATGCCCCCTTAACCTTTTTGTTATCAGTTTCAAAATAATAAACATCTTCGTCATAGTTGAGTTTTGAGTAATCAAGCACATTGTCCTTTTCATCATAATCCGTCTTTTCCTTGTACTTTTTCTTAAACCTAAATGAAAGAAGAATTAAAGGTGTACCAATCAAAAATAAAGAAATTGGAAGAATAACGCCGCCAATTACAGTAGAAACAAAAAACAAAACAATCCCAACTACAAATAAACTAATTATTAAAATGTTTCTCTTAAAAAACTCTTTCAATCTCTTTTACCCCTAATTTTATTTTTCTTACCCTAATATTACAAAACTTAATATCACACCATAAACAATACTTAATGTTTAAAAAACTAACCTTACTAAACTTTATATATCCCACCATAAAACCATTTGCCACACACCATTAAATATTTCAGTTTATTCTTAAATAATCACTAATCACACACTTAAACAAATTAAATAGTTGCAAATCTTATTCCAAAATAAAATAATCAATAATCTTAATAACAATTTGTTAAATTTACGGCAAAACAAATAAAATAACCACTAATCTCATGCCAAAACAAAATAAAATAATCAATAATCTTAATGAAAATTTGCTAAACTTACGCCAAAACAAATAAAATAACCACTCATCTCATGCCAAAACAAAATAAAAAATCATTAGTCTTATAACCTAAATAAATAAAAAACTTGCTTAATTTGTCTTTGTTTTTATTAAATAAAATCAACTTAATTTTGTTCTTAAATTGATTTAATTGCCTAGTTAAGCCAAAAATAAAAACACAATTATAGCAATAACAAGCAAAACAAGAATTGTCGTATAAATGCTATTACGCTTGCTCGTTGAATACAAAAAAGCAGAAGAAATAGTAACAATAATGCCTAAATACATGGCAATATTCTTACACCAGTAGGCGACTTCTTCCCCAAAATTAAAAACATGAGTAGACAAAAACCCAACAATAAGCGATATTGCTACAAGAATAACCGCAATGTAAGAAAGTAAACTAATAATCCACCTTGATTTCATAAACCTAGTTTTTCCTTTTGTTATTACTTTTATTTTAAAAATAAATCTCTTTTGCCCCCATTTGGCATAAATTAATCTAAAACCATTTGGCACAAAAATGCTAGTTTTTTTATACAAATTCCATGTTAATTTCAATTATAACAAAGTTTGCAAAAAGTGCTTTTAGATTAAATTTCTTTGTAAATCTACTTTTAAAACCAATTTTAAGTTTAATATTTTTAAATAAAACTTGTCAAATAAAATTAATTTGTTCTTTTTAAAATAAGTAAATAAATAAGAATTAACCACAAAAATATATGTTTTAACAATTAATTAAACACAAGTAGCAATATTAAAAAATAGTTATTAAGATAAAACTAAATTAGATTAAATTAAGTTAAATAAATGTTATAACAAAACCCTATCCTACACCAAAAAGTTATTACTAAAAAAATTATAAATCAACTAAATACAACCTATAAGTTATTATAAATTATGTATTAATATTAAAAGATAAAAAATAGTACTAATACTAAAAATTAAAACCCTAAATTAAAGCCTTTATCTCATCTACATATAACTCCATTTGAGTTACAAACTCGCTAAAATACTTTGGAAGTTTACATACAAATTCCATTTGTTTTTTTGTCCTTGGATGAACAAAACTTATTTTATAGGCGTGAAGCAGTTGCCCATTAAACTTATATTTTTCATCTTTCTTCCCATATAACTTATCCCCAACTATTGGATGCGAAAGAAAAGACGAATGTACTCTAATTTGATGCGTTCTCCCAGTTTTCAACTCAAACTCAACAAGCGACAACCCATGATTATACGCAAGTACATGATAAAAAGTTAGTGCATACCTTCCCTTTGTCTTTGGCACAACAAAAATCTTCTCGTGTCTATCTTCTCCTCTTGCTAAATAGTTTTCAATCTTGCCACTTTCTTCCCTAAATTTTCCATAAGTTACAGCAAGGTAATTTCTTTTACAAATCTTTTCTTGAATCTGCCTTTGAAGTTCGAGATGGGCAAAATCATTTTTTGCAACAACAATAAGCCCTGATGTGTCTTTGTCAATTCTATGAACAATGCCAGGTCTAATCTTCCCATTTATTCCACTTAGGTCTTTTATGTGATAAAGAAGTGCATTGACAAGCGTGCCCGACCTTAACTTTCCCGCTGGATGCACAACAACCCCTTGTTGCTTATTAATAACTGCTAGGTCTCTATCTTCATACACAATGTCAAGCGGCAAATTTTCAGGCAAAATGTCAATAGGCTGAGTTTCAATTTCTTCAATTTCAATCTCGTCTTGACTATCAAGTTTGTACCCTGCCTTTACCTTCTTGTTGTTGACAAGCACTTTCCCGTCTTCAATTAAGTTTTTAATAAAACTCCTAGTAAGCCCCAACTTATTAGTTAAAAAGATGTCTAACCTAACGCCCTTTTCATCTGTAAATATCTTATCCATTCTTTCCTACCCTACTCTCACTACCATTATTATTACTGAATTCTTCTTTTTCATTTGCTCTATTAGTTCTATTTTTTCTTTCCTTTATCTTCCCTAAATCTCATCGTCTTTATTTTCCTTAGTATTAACTTGACTACCATTACTTAACATAATGCGTTCATTTTTATTTACACTCTTACTCCTTCCTGCCTTTTTACTACTTTTCTCAAAACCCATATTTTTATTGTCCTTAATATCATTAACATCTATTGTCTCTCTACTACTTTTTTCAACACTCTTTTTTACACTACTACTTGCGTTAAGGCTATCTTGATTACTATCTGTAACATTACTTATGTCTTGACTACTAACATTAATACTATCTTTACTAAACTCAATATTATCAACACTTGCCCGCCCACTACTACTAATATCTTGACTAGTACTAAACACACTATCAATGCTTACCTGTTCACTACTACTAATATCTTGACTAATGCCTTTACCACTATCAACCCTTGCTCGTTTACTATTGCTATTTATGTCTTGACAAGTACTAAACCCAATATCAACGCTTGCCTGTTCACTGTTTCTATCCATATCTTGACTAGTACTCGATACACTATCAGCCCTTACCTTTTCACTATTACTATTTATATCTTGACTAGTACACGATACACTACCTACACTTGTCCGTACACTATTGCTATTTATGTCTTGGCTATTTTTATTAATGCTCCTTTCTTTGTTATTCTTAACACCAACTACTCTACTGGTACTATCAGAACTAATACCCCTAACACTATCTTGACTATTTTTATCAAAATCTACTTTTTCGCTGTTATTATTACCTAAGTCTTGACTAATATTTCTATCAGAGCAAATTTTCTGAATATCCGTATTATCACTTTCCCTTTGACTACTATTTGCATTATTTATCTTATTGACTTTAAGCGAGTCTTTTTCTTTATTTGACACAAAAAATATGAAAATTAGCATTAAAAACACGCCAACGCACAAAAAACTATCTGCCACATTAAAAGTCGGAAATGATGGATAAAATTCAAAATACAAAAAATCCCTTACTCCACCTAAAAAAATTCTATCTATAAAATTACCTACCGCCCCACCAACTATGAAGGATAACGAAACAGAATATAAAGCGTTACTATTTTTCCATTTAATTTCAATAAACACAACAAGCCCTAAAAATAATAAAGTAATTAAAATAAGTAGCCACATATTGTCGCCTAAAATTCCCCACGCACCCCCAGTGTTCAAATACCCATGCGTGCTACGAGACGACAAAATATGCGGAATAATAGTTAAATCGACCCCAAATAAAAGTTCTTTTGTAATAAGGTCAATAACAACAATAAGCACCACTAAACAAATTTTAATAATGTAATTTTTCTTCATCCATAAACCCATTTTACTATAGAAATAATAACTATTATATATAAAGTTTATAATTTAAAATGTTTTCCCATTTTTACTACAAAATAATAATTATTAAATATAAAAGTTAAAATATTTTTTCACGCATAAACCCAATTTTTACTACAAAAACAGCAAAAATTATTGCCTATAAAACTACTTAATTAAACCCTTTTTATCAATAACAAGCATTTACTAATAAACAAATATTTATCAACACCATATTTATTAATAACAAGTATTTGTGAACACCATATTTATTAATAACAAGTGTTTGTGAACACCATATTTATTTATGATAAGTATTTATTAATAACAACTATTTGTCAACACCATATTTATTAATAATAAGTAGTTATCAAAACTATATTTATCAATAATAAGTAGTTTTTTTAAGAATAACAGGTATTATATAAAGGTTAGAATTTAAACTGTTTTTTTACTCAATTCTTTTTGTTACAAAATAGCAAAGACTACTTATCTAAAACGCTTTAATTAAACTTTTTTATTAATAACAAATATTTTTTAATAACTAGTGCTTATTAGTAACAAGTGTTTTTAATACAATATATTTATTATTAATAAACATTTACCAAAAACAAGCATTTTTTTAAATTAACAAGTATTATATAAAGGTTAATTTAGAAATATCTGTTCCTTAGTTTTTGTTTGACTGCGTCATGATATTAATGCCTTCTGGCACCATTAAAAACAAATCTCCCTGTAATCTCTTAATGCTACCTTTTAGAGCATAAACCGCCCCACTAATAAACTGCAAAATTTTGTCCGCATCACTAGCGTCAAGTTTACCAAGATTGACAATGCACGCTTCCTTCCTTCTCAAACACTCAACAAGGAGCCTAATATCATTATTATTTTTTGGAGCATAAATAATTAGATTTTTTGCTCCAACATCAGAAAAATTAGAATTTCCGCTTCCATCTTTATCATCTAACTCGCCAACAACAAAAGAGTTTGCAAGCCCATTGTCAAATTCGCTGTACTTGTCATCTGTACTTTCCACCACATTTGGCGACCTTTGCCCCTTAGACTTGTTATCAGAAAATCCCATACCTTTCATAATAGAATTAAATAGCCCCATAACAAAATCTCCCCTTTATAAAAAATATATTAGCATATTTTTTCTTATCCGCAAAATATAAAAAAAGAAAATTTTAGCATTTTTGCACAAACTTTTATAATAAAATCTTCACAATATGCCAAAATTTACCTTTTATCTAATTTTTTTACCTTTATTTTAATCTTTTATCAATTAATTTGATATTTTATCTTTTATTTTAATTATTTTATCTTTTTATTTTAGTTTTTATTAATTAAATCAATTTTTTTATCTCTTATCTTGTTTGTTCCTTTATCAATTAAATTAGTTCTTAACCTTATGTTCTTACCTTTTTTATCTTTTTTTAGTTTTATCTTTTAGTTTAGTTTTTATCTCTTATCTTATTTTTTTTACTTTTTATCAATTAAATTGATTTTTTATCTTTTTTCAAACAATCTTCAATTAGTTCAAAATTTTTCCTTTTTTATTATTCCAAGTAAATTTTTTATCTTTATCCCAAATTTTTATCAATTAAAAGTTTTATTTTACCTTTTATTTTATTGTTTTATCAACCCAAATTTTTATATTTATTTTAGTTTTTTATATTTTAAACTTAATTTTTACCTATTTAATTTTTATCTTAGTTTTTTCTATCATCAACATTATTTGGACCTATAAACTCCCTAAGCAAACTATCCATAGGCACCAAATCTTCATTAATCTTTGCACACCTTTTAAAAATGCTCAAATACTTGGCTATCGTTTCATTTTGACTAAACTTTTTAAATTTTTCTTCCACAACAAACGAAAAAACCAAAAGTTCATAGTCGTGCACCGTATCAATTACAAAGTCGGCACTGCTCTTATACGGCAAAATGTTCCTATTCTCTCCACGACAAACTTCTTTCCACATCTCAATGCTCTCTAAATAAGGAACATCTCTATCTCGTTCGTCTCTTATCATCCGCCTAAGTAACCTTATCTCCCGGGATGAAAGCAAACCACATTTCTCCCCTTTGTCATCTATTTTTTTCCCCAACAAGTCATATATGCTTTTATCTTCTAAGTTATAAACTTCGCCGCCCATATTTTTAACATCTAAGTCTTGAATTTTAATTTTATCTAACTCGTTTTTACTCCTTAGACTATCAATATTAAAACTATTTGCACTCTCCCTTAAACTTTCAATACTAAAACTCGTTTTATCTTCCCTTAAACTTTCAATACTAAGACTCTCTATACTTTCCCCTAAATTTTTAGTATTAACGATATCTGAATCTATTTTCTTTTTATCTTCTAAGTCAAAAGCACTCTTGTTTTTACTCTCACTACCAAAAGTACCTTCATTATCAAATTTACCTGCATTTTTATTCTTTATACCTTCAACATCAAAGGTATTTGTACTTTCACTTATACCTTCACTGTCAAAAGTATCTTCCTTTTGACTTAAACTTTCAATGCTAAAACTCTCTTCCTTTCTACTCCCTAAATCTTCATTATTAAAACAAAATTTGGTTTCACAATCAAGATAAATCTTGTAAATTCTTTTTTTGTCAAGCCCTTCGACAATGCTAGGATTGTGAGCATGAATGCCTTCCATAATTATGATTTCATTTCCAGTCAACTTACACTCAACCCAAGTAGAAAGCCGAGTGTGAGTTACAAAATCAAATTGCGGCGTTTTAGTTTCATTTTTCTCAATAATCTCCCCAAGACACTTCCTAATGGTCTTTACATCAAGAGCACAAATATTTTCAATATCAGGCTTGCCATCTTCCCTTAGCGGAAGTTTACTCATGTCTATAAAAAAATCATCCATGTTCAAAACATGAGATAATATATTTCTCTTTTTTAACTCATCCTGCAACTTAAAACTAGTTGTCGTCTTACCAGCAGATGACGGACCAGAAATTAAAACAATTTTAATGTTAAGCCTTGAAATATTATCAGCCACATTTTCCAGTTCTTCAATGTAATACCTTTCCGCCCTATCAATAACTTCCTTAACATCAATACTTGCCTTTCTACTTATATCATCAATGTTTACAATTCGCATTTGTGCCACCTTATGTTTATTTTTTATAATTACTTCTTTTAAAAATTTTATCTTAAAAAGTTTATTTTACCTAACTACCTTACAAAATTTAATTTAAAATCCATTTTACTTAACTACCATCTAAAAATTAAAACCCATTTTCTCTTAACTACCTTCTAAAATTTAAAACCTTTTTTTCACTTAACTACTTCCGTAAATTTTAACTTAAAAAAGTTCAATTATTATACTTTAAGATTTTAACTTGAATTTTCTTTAAAATTTAACTTTCCCCCACATATATAAGCCCCTTTAATTAACTTTCAAAGAAAATCTAACTTCTAGTTTTCTAGAAAAATCTGACTTGATATTTTTTGAATATTATCAAAATCTTGCTCCTTACAACTAATAAGCAATTCTTTTACCTGACTATCGCTTATGCTATCTAAATCAATTTGAGCCTTCTTAATAACACTACAAAAATCTTTCAGACAATCTCTTACATTAATTAAATTAATTAAAACAAAATCATCTCCCTTAAAGAAATTTTTAAAGTAATACGCCCACTTTTCACTTGAAATCTCACTAAAAATTTCTTCGGCAACTGCCCTTGACGCATTTAAATATCCATTATTATTTCCAAGATAAGTAACAAGACATGGAGTAATAACACTTCTTAAAAAATACCTTGGATAAACCCCAACTTCTCTTATTTTTACAAGCCCTGCCGTCTCATCTTTTTGGTTATTTATGCTGTAATGGCATGAAAGCACATCTTGGCAACTCTTTAAAATAGTTGTTATGACTGGTAGGTCGGTCGTAAATTCTATTAATTTAATAGGCTCAAACATACTTGAAAGCGTCTTATAGACTATTTGGTCGGGAGATAGAGACTTTAAATAGTAAGAATAAAACTTTTTATCATTTAAACTTGTTCTCTCCCACAAATCAACAATTAAGTTTTTCATATTTTGACACAAAGTTTTAAATCTCTTGCCACTTTCTTTTGCTGCCCCAGTTTTTACGAGAGCAAAAAGAAGTCTAAGTAAAATATTTTTATGCTTATTTGTAACTTTTAACATATCTTGATATTCAGCCATATCACAAGTAATGTTTTTAGTCTCTAAAATTTCTATAATATCTTTAATTTTATTAATTATTTCGTCAAAATCTCTTGAAAGCACTGATAAATAAAGTTTTACAATAAAATACTTTGTTTTTTCTTTGTTTATATCTTCCGTATCTGAAAAGGAATCTTTCTTACCTTGCAAGTATTCAATGACTTTAAGAATAATTAACTTTTCTTCCCTTGAAATAAGGTCAATATCACAAGCAAGCCTAAGTACAAATATGTCAAAAAAGTTCGATATAAAAGTTCTATCTATCCAGTGAATTATATTTACAACAATATCGTCTCCTATTTTAAAAATATTGTCCTGTATCTTCTTTATTGATTTGTTATAAACATATTCAACAACATAGTTGTACATTTTAGCCCCAAAAGAAGTAATAATAAAGTCCTTATCATCGTCAGTTAAATCACTATTTATCGTGGGGTCAGATAACAAATCTAAAAAGGCACTATCACTTATGTTAGTTTTATTTTTATCATTATCCCATGTTATATTTATCATTTTTTTACCTCCTCGTAGAAAATCTCCCCGTCCTGAGAATGAAAGTATACACCGATAATTTTTTTAATACCAGAATTGATAACCGCATACGCAGCCCTTTTTCTTGCCCCACCAATAATATTTTTCTTGGTATACTTCTCAGCCTTAATAAAAACATTATACGCACGAATTCGCCCTGTGTTATCAACAATAGTAATCCCATCATAATTAAGCATAGCAATAAAAAGTTCTGCAATATTGTTAAGCCTAGCCTCTGAGTAACTCCTAGTCATAAGAAAAGTCTTTGAAAACTCAATAGGTTCATTAAGCCAAATACCATCACTAAAAAAGCCCTTTGTATCCTTAAAATCTTTATCAATCACAACGCAAATTGCCCCGTGAATGTTATTGATTGCCCTTTTTAGTATGTTTTCATATAAAATTTTTATTTCATTTAGTTTGTTTTTTGTAGTTTTAAGTTTATAGAAACTAGCATTAACAAACCTTTTTATAACATTTTCTCGATTTAAGAAATTGGAATCATTAATTGAAAAGTTAATAATAATGTTTCCGCCCTTTATCCCCCTAAGCCCTATTGCATAAGAAGACATCGTGTCAAGATAAAAAAGGTTAAATTTTTCGTTCAAAGTTAAGGCTTCATTCTCAAAAATA
Source organism: uncultured Clostridia bacterium (assembly GCA_944383405.1). GTDB lineage: Bacteria > Bacillota > Clostridia > Christensenellales > UBA1242 > UBA7862. Next base: position 190,695 of record CALWPL010000002.1, on the reverse strand, counting down.
AGACTTGATAATGTCTTTTCTTTAATGCTATTAAACACCTTGCAAATACCATAACACACTTTTCCGTCTTTAACTTCTACATAGGTTGTCCAGTCGTCATTGCAAAAAATCAAAAGAGATTTAAGCCGAGAATTGAAATACTGCTCGTCATCATCACTAAAAAGATGAAGTTTGAAAAAGTTCGGAATATTCTTGCTAAGAAGGTCAATGTTACTCGTAAACAAAATTCGTGGCTTAATATCCTTGCCTTCTTCTTCATAACTGCAAAATCTATAAAAGGTGTTTATAAACATTGAAATCAAGTTTTCGGGTAGAGTTGGATACTCCTTTGCAATAAACCTAAGAACAGTGTCCTTTGCCTCTGTAAAATATAAATTGTCTGCCACCTTACCTTTCCCCCTTTTCATTCTTTTTCTTATGTCCACCAAAGAACTTTTCAGTAAAATGTATCAAAACCCCAAACGGAAAAAATCTCATCAAAAAATTTAAAACCTTGTACTTTGCCCCAATAATGTAGTACGCCTTAAAACTAGATTTATTTGAAATTTTATAAATTTTGTTTGCAACACTGCTTACTTTCATTCGCTTGTCCTCTCTACTATCAAGCATGTTCGTTGCATTTTCAATCCTATCACTATACCTACTTGTCGTTTCCCTAATCTTAACCCTATTTTTAGTAAAATTGGTCTTAATATCCCCAGGGCAAATGTTAGTAACTTGAATCCCAAGTGGCTTACACTCCATTTTTACCCCAAAAAAAATAGAATTAAGTGCCGCCTTACTCCCACAATATAAACTCCTATACGGAAGCGGGAAAAAAGCACACACTGATGAAATATTGATTATCTTGCTCCCCTGCCTTAAAAGCGAAAGCACATATTTATAAACATAAATGCACCCTAAAACATTTACATCAAATATCTTTTTAATGTTCTCGCTTGGCGTCAACTCCACCGCCCCAGACAGGCCAAACCCAGCATTGTTAATTAAAATGTCAATATTATTATATTCTTTTGAAATATTTTCAATCGTCTTTTTTACTTCTTCTTCTAGCCCTACATCACATAAAAAAAAGTTGTCAAAGACATCTCTTTCGTGTGGCTCACTCCTTGCAAGCCCTATTACAATGTCCCCATGGTCCTTATAAATCTTCCCCATTTCAAGCCCTAGCCCCATGCTAGCACCCGTAATTAAAACAACTCTTTTTTTATTTTTTTGCATAGTAATATTATACCTAATAATGACTTTTTTGCAAGTAAATTGAATATGATTACTTGCTTATTTGCAACTAATCTAAATATATCTGCTGACTCTTTTTTAAGTCATCTAAATATAACTGCTTGCTTTTATGTAAGTAATTTAAATAAAACTGCTGACTCTTTTTATAAATAAACAAAATATGATTATTAACTCTTTTACAAGTAATCTAAATATATCTACTGACTCTTTCCTACAGATAAAAAAAATTATTATTAACTCTATTACAAGTAATCTAAATATATCTACTGGCTTATTTATAACTAATCTAATATAACCACCCATTTACAACTAATCTAATATAATTACTTACTTATAAACACCCACCTTTACTTTGCCCATTTGACACCCTTACATTTAAAGAACTCCTGCATTTACCCACATTTAACACACTAAGAACTAAGGTTTTTAATTTATTTCTTTTCTTTACTTAATTTTGCAAATAGTTTACTTTCTATAACTTTTTTACTTACAAATCTTCTATCACTTTACTCGCTAGTTACAAAATCATCTGTTATGTTTTTAATTGTTATAATTATGTCAAACATATTTTGCTTTATAAGAGATGTAAATTCGTAGTCCCTTTTTTCACTAAGTAAAATTTCTTCAAGCCTTTCATATAAATGACTAAGCCCCTGACTTATTTTGCTTTTTATATTTTCAGATAAAGAATTTTTGCTATTTAAAAACCTATTTTGAGTGTCTTTTACCTTAGAACAAAGTGTTGCTACAATTCCATTGACATTGACTCGCTCAACATTCCCCTTATCTAAATCAATATCCATGTTGTATAGTTCAAGAAAACACTCCTTAAAAATATTTAATGATTGCTCAATATTTTCTTTCCCGTCTCCCTTATAATTAACCGAAATTTCTTGAACCTTTATATTCAAAATGCGTGGCGAGTAGCCAAGAATTACAAGATTGTCCCTTACTTCTTGTGCTTCAAGTAGTGTTGGATAAATTGACGCAAGACAATAAAACTCCCCACTTTCATACACTACCCCCATTCCGCCCTTTTGAGAAATAGAATATGCAAAATTTTCAGCATCCGGCTCTAGATTAAAGTGCTTTATAGAAACCGCATAAACAGAATATGACGGAATTTCTATTTTTTCCTTATAAAACAAACTCTTTTCATGAGTTAAAATGCTAGAAAAAAGGTCAGATATGTTGATGATAATAAGCGCAAATAAAATTATACAAACAACCAAAAATAAAAAAGATATTTTTCTCCCCTTATGCCGCCTTTTGTTTATCTTTTTACCTAAAATCTTCTCCACTTTATCTCCCATACCTAAAATTTTTAAGTGCTAGCAATAATTTTTAATCAGCCCTTAGTTCAATAACGCAATCTCATTAAACTCAATGCTACAAAAAGTTTAAAAAGTTATAAAACTTTCCTTTATTTTCATATTTTTTTATAAGTTTTTGACACTAAACTTTGAATTTTACTCACAAAGCATACTAAAATCAAACACGAATATGATTTAATTGTTATTAAAATCACTATTAATAGCACTAAAAACTCATAAAAACTTATATTTTGAAAGTAAAAATCATATTTTAAAGTATTTTTTAATTAAAATTTTATTTAACACCTACCTTTTTTACAAGGCTTTACTATAAAAGTGTTTAATAAATGTTTTACTTAAACTTGCTTATAAAAATATTCATAAAAACTTTCAATATATATAATTATGTCTTAAATCATATCAATATGAATAAAGGAGAATATAAAAAGTGAAAATTAAAATGTTATTTGATAGAGTTCTTGCAAAAGAACTTGAAAGTAAAAACACAACAAAAAGCGGTATTACCCTTGACTATGAAGGACTAAACAATATAAAACGAGCAAAAGTAATATCTGTTGGCACAGGAAACTTGTCAAATGGCGGTAAAATTCCAATGCAAGTAAAAGTTGACGACATAATCATGTACGAAGACTTTGCGTCAGTTAAATTCAAGGACGGAATGGAAGAATATGTCATACTAAAACAAGACGACATAATCGGCATTGAGGAAGAATAATTCTATCCCCCCTAGTATTATCTGTAATCTATTATGCTAATAAAAAATATACTAAGTAAAAATATCTGTATTTAATTAGTTGTTTTTAATAATAATCAATATTAACTACAATAAATACTAATGCATTTTAATACATCACAACTAACTAAAATAAATATTTATATGTTTTATATTAATTACCTATATAAAATAAATATTATAAATCACAATATTAATTAAAAAAATTATATTTAATAATCAATTTTTATTAGTATTTTAAAAAATAAATACATATATGTAACAAACAATACTAACTAAAATAAATTATATATCACTTATATAAAATAAGTATTTTATATTTTTAATACATCACAAGACTAATTGTAAAATACAAATTAAATCTATTTAATAAAATTAAAATAAAACTTTGAATTTTTTAACAATATTTAAAAGGAGATAAACATGAAAGAAATTTTAATAAATTCGCCCGCCCGCCAAAAACTTTTTAGCGGAGCCCAAAAGTTATCAAGCGTTGTCAAATCAACCCTTGGGCCAAAAGGAAGAAATGTCGTTCTTGATAGAAAATACACAACACCCCTTATCACAAATGATGGAGTCAGCATTGCACGAGAAATTGAATTTGAAGATAAATTTGAAAATATAGGATGCAAACTATTAAAAGAAGTTTGCAAAAAAACAAACGATGACGCAGGAGATGGTACAACAACAGCAATCGTTTTGGCAGAAAATTTACTTGAAAACGGACTAAAATACATGGAAAATAATTCTTTTAGTCCAATTTTACTTAATAGTGGTATCAATAAAGCAAAAGAATACGCAATAAAACTACTTAAAAAAATGTCAAAACCAGTAAAAAATACCTTAGATATTGAAAATATTGCTAGCATTTCTTCCCAAGATAAAGATATAGGAAAATTAATATCAAAAGCATATATGTATAACAAAAATTGCAATATTAGTTTAGAAGATAGTAAAACAAATAAAACAGAACTTGTCTTTCAAGAAGGCTTAACCATTAAATCTGGGCTTCTCTCCCCATATCTTGCAACAAACCTTGATAAAGGCGTTTCAGAACTTGAAAACCCTTATGTACTACTAACTGATAAAAAAATTGCAAGTTTTAACGAACTATTAAATATTTACGAATCGTTACTAAAAACAAATAGACCCCTTCTCATTATCTGCGATGACATTGAAGATGAAGTCTTATCAACCATAATTGTAAACAAAATGCGTGGCACACTAAACACCTGTGTCATAAAAGCACCCTTTTATGCTGAAAAACGCCTTGCGGTTCTTGAAGACATAGCCGTACTTGCAAACTGTGAAGTTTTATCAACTAGTAAAGGCAACAACCTTCAAGACATAACGCTTAATGACCTTGGCGAATTTAAGTTTGTCAAAATTACAAAAGATAGCAGCATAATAGTTGCAAAAGATATAGAAAGTACAAGGCTTGAAAACAGGAAAAAACTTATTGAAGAACAAATTGCTTCTTGCCAAAATGACTACGATAAAGAACAACTTAAAAAACGCCTTTCAAATCTAACAGGTGGCATTGCAAGTATTCTTGTTGGAGCAGACACGGATATTGAGCAAAAAGAAAAGAAACTCAGAATTGAAGACGCTCTGTCAGCAACAACATCCGCTCTTTCACTTGGCGTACTTCCAGGCGGTGGAATAAGCCTATATAAAGTGTCAAAAATTCTTGCAAACAAAAAAATAAAATTTAAAACAAAAGAAGAAAAAATAGGCTTTAACCTTGTTTTATCTTCCATGCAAGAACCTTTAAAACAAATAATTAAAAACGCAGGACTAGTCCCAAGCACAATTTTAAATAAATTAAATTCTAAAAAATCACTAAACTATGGTTATGACGCCCTAAACAACAAGTTTTGCAATATGCTAAAATGTGGAATAATCGACCCAACAAAAGTCCAAATCTGTGCCTTGCAAAACGCTTGTAGCGTAGTTACAACTATGCTAACAACCGAAGCCCTTGTCATAAACTCAGACGAAAACTAATACATTAAGTTTTGTTTTCCCCTACCACATCAAACAATAATATATAACAAGCAATTTTTATTAAACTAGTGAATATTTTGTTTGCCACATTAAACCATGAATGAAATTATAAATATTTTCTATTAAAATAATAAATTTTTCTATTAAAGTTATAAATTTTTCTATTAAAATAATAAATTTTTCTATTAAAGTAATAAATTTTTACTATTAAAGTTATAAATTTTTTTATTAAAGTAATAAATATTTAGCCACATTAAACTCGTTCCAAGGACTATCATCATAAGGTGGTGGCACTCTAAACATATAAGTTTTTTGGCTAATTGGATGAGAAAACTTAATTTCAACTGACCAAAGAGCAAGATTTCCCTTAGAGTTTTCATCACCATACTTTTGGTCGTTTACAACTGGACAGTTAATGCCAGCCATTTGTACTCTTATCTGATGACTTCTCCCGGTTTCAAGACTAATTCTAACAAGACACTTCTCTCCTTTTGTCTCTAAAACTTCATAATTTAAAACCGCTTCCTTTGCCCCTTCTTCATACTGCGGAACAATATTAACCTTGTTTTCTCTTTGGTCTTTCTTTAAATAATTAATTAGCCTTCCCCTTCTATTCACAGGCGTCTTGCTAAGTACTGCAAAATAAATTTTTTCAACCTTTCTATCTTTTATCTGACTACTTAGCCTTTCAGCACACTTTGAAGTTTTTGCAAAAACCATAACCCCGCCCGTTGGTCTATCAAGTCTATGCACAAGCCCAAGGTAAGCCTTGCCTGGCTTGTTATGAGTTTTAATAAGATAATTTTTCAGCATTGTCAAAAAGTCCAAGTCTTGACTGTTGTCAAGTTGAACAGGAATATTTTGCGGCTTAACAGCAACTAGCAAATGATTGTCTTCAAAAATTACATCGCACATTTACTTACTCCCACTTTTAATGACTTTAAGTTTTAAAATTACCTTTTCGTCTCCAACTTCAACTTCCTTTTCAACATCAGGTGCAGGTATATTTTCATTAAACTTTGGAGCCAAGACCTCCTGCATAATCTTATCCTTAAATCTCGTTATAACTTCTCTTATAAAAGGCGAAGTTGAAACAACATCCATTTCAATTCTATCTTCAATGTTAAAGTCGGCTTCTTTTCTCAAAACTTGTGCGCTTCTTACAAGTTCCCTATACGCCCCTTCAAGCATTAGGTCTTTGTCAAGAGTCGTGTCAAGTACAAGCGTTAAGTTGTTTTCAGTTAAAATTACAAATTCGTCTTTAGGTTTTAACATAATATTAAACAACTCTTTATCAAGCAGACCAAACCCCGCTATTTCTACTTTCCCCTTTTCCTTATACTCGTCAACAAGCAACTTCATTCCAGCATCATTTAAACTAAGCAAATAATCTTTAAGACTCTGAATATTCCCTTTAAGTACCCTACCTGCCGTCTTAAAATTAATGGTTAAATATGGGATGTTGAATTTGTCTGTATTTTTTTCATACTCTATGTTTTTAATGTTAAGTTCGTCTTTGACAATATCTTCTAAACGCTTTATAGCCCTGTCTACCTTTTCGTCTCCCAAAATGTAAAGCGTTTTAAGTGGCTGTTTTATTTTAAGACTCTTTTCATTCCTAAGTCTCAATGCCATAGCAATGACATTTCTAGCAAGAGTTACATCTTCAACAACTCCGCTATCCTTAACTTGACTTAAAGGCATTGGAAAATCACTTAACATAACACTAATTGGAGCATTTTTCTCGCTAGACCTTACAAGGTTTTGCCAAATGTAGTCAGTCATAAAAGGAATAATAGGAGCCATAACAATTAGCATATTCTTAAGAGCAAAGTATAAACACCAGTAGGCTGAAAGTTGGTCAGTCTTATTTTCACTCTTCCAAAATCTCTTTCTATTTACCCTAATATAAAAGTTTGTTACTTCGTCAACCAAATTTTCAAAATCTTTTACAATAACATAACTCTTGTTTTCGGCATAGTTTTTATCTGAATCACTAACAAATTTGTTGACCTTTTCAATAAGCCACCTATCAGTTAAATTAAGGTTATCAAAATCAGGCTTAAAGTTCTCAACATCAGGATTATCAATGCAAGCATAAGTATTATAGAAAATGTATGCGTTCCAGAAATTCATAAGTTTACGCCTTGCCTCGTCAGTCAGCGTAAAGCCAAAACGCATGTCGTTTGTAATAGGAGCCCCAGCATATAAATACCTAATAGTGTCTGCTCCCACTTTGTCTGCGACAATATCACTATCAAGAGCATTTCCACCGCTCTTATGGAACTCTTCCCCATTTTCGTCTTTTACATATTGGTGCGTAACAATCTTTTTATATGGTGGGCGTCCTGTTAAAACAACACTCATAACAAGCATTGAGTAGAACCACAACTTAATTTGCTCGACCATTTCGCATACATAGTCGCTAGGAAAATTGTTTTTAAAAAATTCTTTATCTTCAAAATATTTCTTCGTGCTAAAAGGCGTAATTCCAGCGTCAAGCCAGCAGTCCCCAACTTCCTTAATTCTCTCAACCGTCTCCCCACAATTAGTACATTTAATCTTAATGTCATCTATCCAAGGTCTGTGAAGATTAGGAATTTTTGCAATGTCCTCAGGGTTTATTGCAAGTTTACTTAATTCTTCCAAACTCCCTACAACATGCAACTTGCCACACTTTGGGCAAACATAGAATGGAAGCGGAAGCCCATAGAACCTACTCCTTGAAATGTTCCAGTCCCCCATATTGTTTAACCAGTCCTGCATCCTTTTCTTGCCATACTCTGGCTGAAAAGTAACCGATTCAATGGCTTTAAGAAGTTGTGGTCTTAAATCGTCAAGAGCAATGTACCAAGTAGATATGAGTTTGTAAACAAGGTCAGTCTTACATCGCCAACAGTAAGGATAACTATGCGTATACTTGTGAGCATAATATAGTTTGTTGTCCGCCTTTAACCTATTTATAACAAGGTCAACCACTTCTGTTGTCTTTTTGTTCGCAAGAAAACCAGTATTATCAAGCATAACGCCTTGCTCGTCAATAGGACAATACTCAGGCAAATTGTACTTTTTACCAAGTTCAAAGTCCTCTTGCCCGCATCCAGGTGCTATGTGAACAACACCGCTTCCTTCCTTGTCGTCAACTTCGTCCCAAGGAAGTACCTTGTGCTCAAATTGCTGTGCTTCAAGTTCAGGGAAACAAGTCTCATAACTTAACCCCACGAGTTCGCTACCCTTAAAAGTCTCTAAAACATCATAATCTTCTTTTACAACCTTTAAAGTATTCTTACATAAAACCAAAGTTTCCTTTGTCTCTTTTGTAAAAATCTTTACATAGTCAAAGTCAGGATTGACCGCAAGTGCTGTGTTTGCACTCAAAGTCCAAGGCGTTGTCGTCCACGCAAGCATTTTAAAGTCTTTGTCTTTTACAGGAAATTTAGCAAAAATTGCCGTGTGAGTAACATCGTGATAACTCCCCGCCATTTCATGCTCAGATAAACTTGTCCCACACCTAGGACACCACGCCATAGGTCTGTTTTTCTTGACAATGTAATTTTTTTCATGACAAACCTTTAAAAAATGCCAAATTGATAAAATATTGTTGTCTGTATTTGTAAAATAACTATTCTCCCAGTCCATCCATTGCCCCATTCGAATTGACTGCTTTGTTATCTCCCCCGCAAAATACTTAACCCTTTCCATGCACTTATTAGTAAAATTGTCAATTCCGTACTTTACAATCTCAGGCTTGCCATTGAGCCCAAGTTCCTTTTCAACATTGACTTCAACCCACATACCCTGTGCGTCAAACCCGTTTTGATATTGACAGTCTCTTCCCTTTAAGGCATTGTACTTTATCGTAATGTCCTTTAATGTCCTTCCCCAAATGTGATGAACCCCACACCTGTTGTTTGCTGTTATCGGGCCATCTAAAAACTTAAACCTAGTTTTTCCCTTGTTCTTCTCAACAAGTTTCTTAAAACACTCGTTGTCCTTCCAAAACTTCAACATCTCTTTTTCATTTGCTACAAAATTTGGTTTGCTACTCTCTTTTCTCATTTCTTTCTCCTAAGCCTATTTTTTTAATTTGTTTGTATTTTTTTTATAAAACTATTTTTGTAAATTTGCTTGTTGTTTTTATAAGTATTAGTTTGTAAATTAGTTCGTCTTTTTTATAATTATTAGCCTCTGATTTAGTGTGAATTTCTGTAAGTACAAGTTAATAAAAATATGTCTTTATATATTAAACTCCACTTTTACTTTAACTCCTACACAAACTTTTTATCCCACCACCAAACTAAGTCTACTTAACCTGCTTTTCCAATCAACCTAGTTTATTTTATTTCCACACAAACTAAATTTACTTAACCTAGTTTTTTTATTTGTTTGTAAATTAATTTTTCTAACTTTACTTAATTTACATAGCCCTTTAATTACTAAATAAATTAAATTTACTTTTTTTTAATTACTACATAAACTTATTTTACCTATTTATTTATTAATTTCAAGTTTAACTTTATACAACTAAAAATCTACTTTAACTACTTCCAATTTTTGACTGAATTTTTTCTATGATTCCTTCATATTCGCCTGCCGAAAACTTGCTTTTTTCTATTATATAGGCATTATATTTACTAACAAAAATGTATGCTTTGTCCTTATTTTCTTCAAGTTTTAAAATGTTTTTATAATTAATAGTGCCTGCTGTCAACTGCTCACCTGTCTTAGTATAAGTCCTAATTGTCATGAAGTCCTCTTCAAACTCGAACTCGTCATAATTGCCATAAATCTTTTTGTGCCCTTGCTTAATAATGAGTTTCAAAATCAGCCCATAACACGCAAAAAACGCCCCAAGAAGCACATATAACACGCCATCGACAATTTCGCCTAAAATAAACATTGCAATGCTACACGCAAGAATTATTCCAGCACACACATAAATTAAGATTAAACTCTTGTTCTTTCTAACTAAATACGACGCAAACTCGTCAAGTATTTCCTTTGTATAAACCATGCTACTCTTTACCATTTCTTTTTTCCTTTTTTGCAAAATTTAAGCCAATATAATAAAGTCTACTTTTTGCTTTTTTAATTGCTTTTAATTTATATGCCTTACTAGGTTTTTTATAAATAAACTATATTACAATCCCCTTTTGCCAAGTATAACTTAATTTTTACTAAAAACAAATATCTTTAATAAATTTACTAATATCATAAATCATTACTTAATTTTTTATAAGTTAACATTGACTATTAATCCTTTTTAAAACAAAAATTAACTAACCCCAAATCAATAAACCCTTGTCTTAGTAATTTTATTAACTAGTTTTTTTATAAACTCATCACAAAAATAAGTAGATTATATTGTAAGACAATAAGCAAGCAATCTAGATTTATTCATTGTCTAGTAATTTTCAATAATTGCATTCATGTCTAAAATGTCAGCAATCGTAACAACCCCTAGCGGTCTTTCGTCAAGTTTACCATGCTCTGTGATTATAATAATTTGCAGTCTCCTATTAAGATAAAAATTATTAAGCGCCGTCTCAATAGTTAAATTCTTATCACACACCCTAAAATACTTTGTATCCGCAGTAGTCGACAAGACATCAATAACCTTTGTATGAGTTATATAATTTTCTATGTTTTCGCCCGAATTTACCTTGTCCCCAAGATTTTCTAAAATGTTTAACCCAATCGCAACCCCTTCAAGCGTGTTTCCATTATAAACAGGAATATTCTTGTATCCAGTTCTTGACATCATCCCAATGAGTTCCTTTAAGGTCTTGTCCCCACTGCAAATCAAAACTTGATGCTTGCATACCTTTTCAAGTGCAAGTGGTGGTGTTGTAATAATCTTTGCAATCTTTTCAAAATCTTCAACAACTTCAATGTGAGGCTCCGCAATCACATAGTTCGGATTTGTCTTGTGAACAATCGAGTTTCTAAGCCTACCATAATCAATTAACTCATCTTCGTACTTCCTTACAACGCTGTTCATCGGAACAGTTTTTCTAATAAGGTCAGCATAACTAATACTTCTTTTGAACCCGTAAATTGTCCTTAACGCATAATCAATTTGATTATACGCAGATATAAATCTCTCAGCATTGGTCTTATTATAATTCTTTGGCATAAATAAAACTCCTAGCACCAAAAATTGTAACATCTTTTGCACAAAAAATCAAAGCATTTCTATAATATACTTGCAAATATTTTATTAAACTTTTTTTACTCAAAATGTTTTCCTATTAAATAAATTAGTTAAAACCCTACACTTTAAAATTGCTTGTTACTTAAAACATCTAAAATATTTGTGTAAATAAATGAAAAAATACTTGTTATTCAAGACATCTAAAAGAAATATTAAATGTAAATAAATTAAAAAAAGTCGTCTAGTGTCAAATTATTCAGAATATTAAGAAAACAATATTAAATATAAATAAACTCTTGATTTTTTTAAAATAAAATTGTATTATAAAAAAAGGAAGTGCTAGGCGGGGAGCTAGTGGTGCCCTGTACCTACAATCCACTCATGTAGGGCTGATGGTGTGTCTCGGGGTAGTTGCGTTTGACAAGCGATATAGTTCTTAGCGATGAAGTTAGGGTCTTGTGCAACTGTTAACTATGAACCATGTCAGGACCTGACGGTAGCAGCATTAAGTAGACCTAATGGTGTGCCACAAGGAAACTTTAACCGAGTTAAAACCATACCAAACTACCAGGCGTGCTATTTCAAAACACACCGCACTTCCTACCAAAAAAAGAGAGTAGAAATCAAAACACCTTTGTTCACTTCATTTCTACTCCCTTTTTTATTAAAAAGGTTTAATTAAAAAAACTTTCTTACCCAATCACTTTTCAAACTAATAAAAAAGATAGTGAAAATAATCTGTTACACTATCTTTTTTTCTACTAGTTTCAAAGTTTATAAACCTTATTTGCTATATTTTAATCAAAAAATTCAATCTATTAAACTTTATTAATAATAGTGAATAATTAAATTCGAAAGAATAAAACATAAACTAAAAATTTGTCTTTTACTCTACCAAAACAAAAGTTTTTAAACTATTAACCTTAATTAGCAACAGGGTTTCCGTCTCCGTCATACCCCCATTCTCCACCCCAGTACACAGGTCTATCATCAGAATTCCAATTACTAGCCCATCCACTAGGCTGACTTACCACCTCACAATAAATTGTTAAATCATTACAATTATAAAATGCATAAGAATCTATACTCGTAACTCCTTCTGGGATTATTATGCTGACGAGACCTGTGCAATAATAAAATGCCCATTCTCCTATGCTTGTGAGACTTTCTGGAATTGTTATACGCGTAAGACTTTCACAAGATCGAAACGCATACTCCCCTATACTTACAACACCTTCTGGAAATGTTATACTCATAAGCTCTGTACAACCATAAAAAGCATTAGACGCTATAAACTTACAATTAGAATTTATTGTACAACTTCTAATGGTATCTGCTGTACTCTCCCATAAATATAAATACCTATTACTACTATTTCCTAAATATTTTGCATTGCTATATGTTGTATAATTTAAATTATCACAACCGGAAAATACATTATCTCCTATACTGACAACACTATTTGGTATTGTTACACTTGTTAGCCCTGTACAATTATAAAATGCATGATTACCTATACTAACAACGCTATTTGGTATTGTTATATTTCTAAGACCACTACAACCATAAAATGCAGAATCCCCAATACTGACAACACTTCCATCACTTGGTATAACTGAATTCTTGCATCCAGCAATTAAAGTTTTAGTTAAAGTTTCTATCAAGCAGTTATTACTCGAATGATATACACTATTCCCTTCTTTAACTGTTATGTATGCAAGCCCACTACAACCAGAAAATGCTGAACCACCTATACTATTGACACTTTCTGAAATTGTTATTCTTGTCAAACCACTACAATTTCTAAACGCATAGCTTCCTATATTAAGAACACTATTTGGAATTGTTATACTGGAAATACTGCTACAACCAGAAAATGCATAACTTCCTATATCAACAACACTGTCTGGAATTGTTATACTTGTAAGGTTTTCACAACTGCTAAAAGTAAAACTCCCAATTTTTATAAGATTAGAATTAGTGCCAAAATTTACCTTTGTAAGTCCTGTACAGTAAGAAAATGCTGATCCCCCTATATTTTTGCAATTAGTGTTTATTGTACAACTAGTAATTGTATCTGCCGTACACTCCCATAAATATAAATAGGGATTACTACTATTTCCTAAATACTTCGCATTACTATATGTTGTATAATTTAAATTATCACAGCCAGAAAATACTCCAGCATCCATACTGACAACGCTACTTAGAATTGTTACATTCGTTAGACTACTACAACTAGAAAAAGCACTATTCCCTATACTTGTAACTCTTTCTGGAATTGTTATACTGTCAAGACTTTTACAATAATAAAATGCAAAACCTTCTATACTTGTAAGATTAGAATTGTTTCCAATAGTTACATTAGTAAGATTACTACAATGAGAAAATGCAGAATATCCTATATTGACAACACTATCTGGAATTGTTATACTTGTTAAATTTTCATAACCCCTAAATACATAATCACTTATATAAGTAACATTAGAATCAATTATTAAGTCCGTAAGTAATATATTGTGAACATATAAATTTGTGTTAACAAATGTAGAATTTACAATATAGTATGCAGGATCTGAAGTTGTACTATGATTTAAAACATTTGAACCACTAGACCCAAAATCAATTTGCATAAAACTCGATACATCTTCAATATATACACTACTTAAATTAATACAATTTGCAAATGCATACTCTTCTATTGATAATATGCTATTTGGCAAAATTATTCTTTCTAATTCGTTTTGAATATAAACAGCAGAAGCCCCAGGTTCAGGAGCTCTTGCAGTTGATGAAAGGGCTCCAACAAAAGCTTCACTTCCTATCGTTGTTACACTGCTTGGAATAACAATACTTGTAATATTTCCAATTCCATTAAACGCATCATCTGGAATACTTGTTACTTGGTGAGAGATTATTATATCTGTATTACTCCCGATTGTGCTTTGTGTTCCGTCTGCACAATTTGGAGTTAGAAAGGTTGAGTAAAGTTCTATTTGAGTTTGTGGCACTTCGTACCAAAGGGGATCTTCTTTTGTTGACACATAAAATCTTTCTTGCTCTTCCCAGACAGTATGATTTGCATTATCTATTACATTGCTATTATCAGAAAACCAGTAAAATTCTGCACCACTACTATTTGTTAGATCGTCTAAATTACTTGTTTCTCCACTACTAGTCTCAGGAACAATACCATCTATTCTAAATTCTGACTCATCTTCATTATATACAACCGAAACATTGTTTGCATTAACATTGCTACCCTCATTGTTTACAAATCTAAGTATAATAGGCGGTGCATCATAGCTAATATTTACATTTGTATTAAAACTATGATTCATTGCAGACAAGGCTATGTAAATAGATATTACAAATAGACAAAGTGATAGTAATATAAAAAATGTTGATATAAGTATTTGCCTTTTCATTGTCATAAGTTTTATTTCTCCACTATATTTTTATTTTGTTTCCATCTATCCTTTTTATTTATTTTTCAAGGTTGACTTTTTTCTTGTGTTCTTTTTACCTTCTCCTTTATTTTCTTCAATATTAGTGTTTTTTCTCTTTTTAGAACTATCTGATTTTTCAGTTAAATTTTTCTTTTGAGGCTTATCAATTTCAAAGTCTTTTGTTGCATCGCTTAAAACTGTCTCATCGTTATTTTTTACTACCACATTATCACTTGTATTTTCGTCATTTTCCCCTTTATTATTTCTTTCTGCAACTATCACACCGGTTTTTAAATTTATCAAATTATTATTTGAATTCTCCATAGTATCATTACCATTTTTGTTTTTAGTTTTACTACTAATACTAATTTTAGTGTTGACAGTATTTTTAGATCCACTTAAACTCACACACTCGTCATTATCCTTTTCTACAAAAGCAATTAATATAACCGAGATAAAGACATAGAACGGATTATTCATAGGCGTTGGGTCAAAGAAAGCAACAACAAAGGTACAAATATATGAAAACAACACATATAACTTATATTGACTAAAATTTTTAAACACAGCCAAATATTTTTTGATATAGAAAGGAAGATTAAGAAGAAGTCCTACCACCCCCGTACATGCAAGAAAATGCAAAATAGAATTATGAGTTGACACAAGTGCCCACCCGCCAAAATCAAGCAAGCCTGGCACCCCGCCACTAAGCACATAAGGATCCCGAGTAATAAATCCAATACCAAAGATTGGACTACTTAAAAATTGTTTCCACGACCAACCCCAAGTTGCGTTTCTTCCATTACCCCCAAAACCCTTTTCTATGTAGTAAGAAATAACACCAATAATTTTATCGTAAAAAATTGCAAATAATATTCCTGCTACAACAAGTGCGCTTATGGCTCCAATATACAAATATTTTTTGTTTGGAGAATTCTTTGCAATAATAAAGAAATAAATAACAGAAAGCACTGCACACAAGAAAAGTGCAATTCTACAATGAGTAAAGAAAATAACAATATCAAAAAGAAAAGCAAGAAGAATGTATAAATAGTCCTTTTTAGAGTTTTGTGCTAAATAAAAGCACCCCATAACGCCAAACAGCATAAAAATAGCCCCAGCGTTAGCCTCTCCTGTTCCCCCTGTACCAATTATGATTACCTTGTTTTCAAGAGCATACATAAGGTCGTCGACTCGAAGATATGCAATAAAAACTTCAAGTGAAATAATGAGTGCAAAGAAAATCAAAACCTTTGCAAAATACTCCTTGTAATCACTTATAAAATTAATGCAAAACCAGTAAATAGCATAAATAAGTAGCGAAAAAGCAATGACAATAACAAATGTCAAAAACTCAAAATGCCCAATAATTCCACCTAAAATATTACCAAGCGCCGCAAGTGCAAACGCCCACCACATCTTGCCCCTTTTCAACTTCTTGCCGTTTTTTATAACTTGAACCAAAATAAATGACCCAATAGTAATTACCGCAATGGCAATAACTAAAATAAAGTAAATCCAAGTAAAAAGCGAGTTATGAATAGTAGTTATCATATATGAAATAGAAATAATCGGAAGCAAACACGCCTTAGGATTGTCTGAACAAAATATAAATACTCCTATCTCAAAAAGTAGCAACATAAAAATAGAAATGTAAGGAAAACCAAGCGCCCACCCAAGCACAATAAGTAAACTTATGCATAGCATGGCATAAGAACTATTAAGCAACTCACGCATAATACTAAAAAACTCTTTCCTGTTTTGCTCTTTTGTACTAATAGTTTCTGTCATTTTTATTCTCCATTTTTAGTCTTTTTTTATCTATTTTCTGTGCCAAAATACTTTTATTGTTCTCGCCTTAAACTTATAATTTAAACTAATGAAACCCCTTTACAAATGCTTTTAAAAAAATACACTTTTTTATTAAAATTAAGTAACCTGCGTTGTTAATTAAGTAACCTATATCTGTTAATTAAATAACCTATATCTGTTAATTAAATAACCTATATCTGTTAATTAAGTAACTTGTTTCTATTTTCCACCTTTCACCATCATAAAAATTCCACCCGCTACTCAAAAAAGTCCTTTTAATTTACTTTAATATATAGTTGTAAAAACTAGTATTAGTATACAATATTTTTTTTATTATGTATACTAAATTAAGACTTAAACTTGTTATTTTTTTTACACCAAAAATTTAGTTTTTATTTTTCTTTAAATGATTTTTCAAAAAATATGCTTTTATTATTGTTTGTTCTATAAATATATTAGTAAAAAATAAAATTAAATAATTTTTTGTTATATGTCTTTTACATAAATTACTCTTTTATATTTTAAAATTAATTATTTTAACAATAGTTCTTTTAAATTAATTAAAACAATAAATTAAGTTTTTATCTTAATTTTTAAATTAATTACAACCATAAACTAGGTTTTAGTCCTTAAACATTCTCAATTTGCCAATCAATCGGCGTTAAATTATGCTTTTCTAAAAACTCATTACACTTTATAAAATGATTACACCCAAAAAAACCATTACTTGCCGATAGTGGACTTGGATGAGCACAAGTTAAAATCAAGTCGTTTTCAAGGTCAACCCCTTCAACAATTTTTTTTGCGTTCTGTCCCCAAAGCATAAAAACAACAGGCGTGTTTTTAAGAGATAAAAGTTCAATTATCTTGTGCGTAAACCTTTCCCAACCCCTGTTTTTATGGCTAAAACTTTTTCCCTTTTCAACCGTTAAAATACTGTTTAAAAGCAATACCCCTTGTTTTGCCCACTTAGTTAAGTTGCCATTGTTTGGAATGTAAGTTCCGAGTTCGTCGTGCAACTCCTTAAAAATGTTTTTAAGACTTGGCGGTATTTCTCCTTTTTCAACTGAAAAACATAAGCCATGTGCCTGCCCTTCATTGATATATGGGTCTTGTCCAATGATAACAACTTTTACATCTTTAAACTTAGTAAGATTAAGTGCATTAAAAACATTTTTATCTTTTGGATAAATTGTCTTTGTCTGATATTCCTTGTTTAAAAATGCTTGCAAATTTTTAAAGTAGTCTTTTTTAAATTCATGCTGTAATAACTCATACCAATTTTTTGTAATATAAAACATTTTAGCCCCTTTTTTACTCTTTTTTATGCCAACTTTATAATTTAAAATAAAAATTTTACTTCTTTCATTTAAACAAATAAACAATGAAAATACATTTTAAACTTTATTTACTTTTTAATAAATTAAATCTAAAACAATTTTAGCAATTAACAATAAGGTTATAACTTAAAGTCAAAAGTTATTTAAAAATTTATTTTAGTATTCGTTTTATAAAAATTTTTTAATATCCATAAATAAATTATTTACAATTTACTTTCTTCTAGTCTTAATAAATTCAAACGCTTTTGTTGCTGCAATAGCACCATCTGCACACGCTGTTATAATTTGTCTAAGTGGTGTATTTCTTATATCCCCTATTGCATAAACCCCATCAATACTAGTTTTCATGTTGCTATCAGTAATAATATAACCAGACTCATCCTTTTTTATTTCATCTTCAATAATCTCAGTATCTGGTCCACGCCCAATGCAAACAAATAGCCCCCCAACTTTTATAACTTTCTTTTCCCCTGTTTCTTTATTTGTAACTTCAACTTCCTGAATTTTCTTATCCCCTATGATTCTTGTTACAACACTATTTAAAACAAGTTCTACATTGCCTTTACTCTTAACTTGATTACTTAAAAATTCTTCTCCCCTAAACTCGTCTCTCCTGTGAATTAAATAAACTTTTTTTGCAATGTTAGATAAATATAATGCGTCCTCAAGTGCAGTATTCCCGCCCCCAACAAGAGCCACGACCTCATCTTTATATAACGCCCCATCGCAAGTCGCACAATAACTAACCCCACGCCCAACAAACTCGTGTTCGCCTTGTGCATTTAACTTTCTAACAGCCGCCCCAAACGCAAGAATAATCGCTCTTGCTGCAAAAGTTCCATTAAAACAAACAACAGTTTTTATGTCAGAACTAAGTTTTAAAGACTTGACTTCATCCCAAATGAAAGGAATATTAAGACTTGATACATGCTCAAACATCTTTGTCGCAAGTTCCATTCCCCCAATTTTATTAAAACCAGTATAATTTGAAACTTCACTCGTATTTGCAACCGCACCACCCGGCACACTCTTTTCAATTATTACCACATCAAGCCCTGCTCTCTTTGCATAAATCGCAGCCGTCATCCCCCCAGGTCCACCACCAACAATGATTAAATCGTAAATCTTATCCATAAAAACTCCTTTCTCTTACTAACAAAAACATTTATCGAAAATAAAAATTTTATTATTATAAATTTTATTGAAAACCATGCTTTATTTTATATTCGCTTTTTTAAAGTAAAAATCTTAAAATCAAAATTTTAAAAACTCTGTTTTCACTTAATTTACTCATCTTCCAAGTTTTCTTTGCAAAAATTAAAAAGCAATAACTTTTTTCAAAAACTCCCTTTAATATAATCTAGCGGAAAAAAATTCTAAAATCAAAAATTCTAAAAACTCTATTAACTTTTACATTTCATCTTCCTTTCTTTATCTACTACAAAAGCCGTGATAAAAATAAATAATCCTTAAAATTTCCTTAAATATCCTTTATACTTATATGGAATATCACTAAAAATTTAAAATATAAGTTTTTAGTAATTAAGAATAGTATATATTTATTTGTGCAAAATGACAAGAAAAAATAATAGTTTTTTTTAACATTTTTAAAATAAAAAAACGCCATACACAATAATTTAAAATACACACCGCCACGCACAATGAAAAAAACACCACGCATAATAAAACAAAAATGCCCTACCACACACAATGAAATATAATGCACCCCATGCACAGTAAAAAAAACGCCATACACAATAAAAGTGTATAGCGTCGTAATAATTTGATTTTATCTCTTTGAGAATTGTGGAGCCTTTCTTGCTTTCTTTAAACCGTATTTCTTTCTTTCCTTCATTCTTGAATCTCTTGACAAGAAACCAGCCTTTTTAAGTTCAGCCTTGTAAATTTCATTTTCTTTTACAAGTGCTCTTGCAATACCATGTCTAATAGCACCAGTTTGACCAGTATACCCACCGCCGTAAACATTTACTAAAACATCATACTTGTCATTAGTATCAGTAAGAACAAGTGGCTGACGAACAATGAGTTTTAAAGTGTCAAGCATGAAATAGTCTTCAATGTCTCTACCATTAATAGTGATTTTACCAGTGCCAGTTACAAGCCTTACACGAGCAACAGCATCTTTTCTTCTTCCCGTTGAAATTTTGCTAACAGGCTTAACCCAATTTTTAGGTTTTTTATGAAGTCTAGGAGCAGGTTTAACCTCTTTTTCAACCTTTACTTCTTCCTTAACTTCCTTAGTCTCAGTCTTTCTAAGTGCTCTCTTTTTAACTTCCTTAACTTCGCTTACTTCTTTAACTTCTTCTGCCATTATAGTCTTGCTCCTTTAATTTGGATTAACTCTGGCTTCTGTGCCTCATGATTATGATTTGCGTCTTTGTAGACTCTCAATTTCTTAATCATCTTTGAGCCAAGAGAATTTTTTGGTAACATGCCTTTTACAGCACGAATTACTGCAAAATCTGACTTTTCTCTAAGCAACTTATCGTAACCGACTTCTTTAAGTCCGCCGATATAACCGCTGTAATGATAATATTTTTTGTCTTTTAATTTGTTTCCAGTCAAAACAACCTTGTCGCTGTTAATAACTATAACATGATCCCCTGTGTCAACATGTGGAGTAAATTCTGGCTTATTCTTCCCCCTAAGTATGCTCGCAACCTGACTCGCAAGTCTACCAAGTGGCATATTAGTAGCGTCAACAATGTACCATTTTGATTCCACAGTTTGAGGCTTTGCCATATATGTTTTCATTTTATCTCCTTCAAACCTTATAAAAACTTAATATTTTTCTAGCATCCTTCCTGTCAAGTCTGGGCTAAAAGACAAAACATAATTTCTGCTAAACGGCAATAATGATAATATTTTTTTTTGCATTTGTCAAGTGTTTTTTGATAATTAACTCCCCATTTTATATAGAAATTAAATAAATATATAAATAATAATATAATAAATACAAATCTCTTAATTCATTTTATGCAACGCTAAAAATTGCTACCTGAAAACAATGTAATAAATATTAGTATTGGAAGTAATGTTATAAAAATCACTATTGGAAATAATGTTGTAAATATTACTATTAAAAACTATGTTATGAATATTATCACTTAAAACAAGATTATTAAATATTACTATTGAAAACAATGTTATTAAATATTACTATTGAAAACAATGTTATAAATATTGCTATTAAAAAATGTGTTATAAAAAATATTACTATTTAAAACTATTATCTTAAAAAAACATTACTACTAAAAACTAAGTTATAAATTATGGCAAGTTACATAAAAATACAACAAACAAACTATTTTACTCTATAATGATATATGACTATTTATAAAAATTCGGTTTAATTATTCGTATTCAACGCTTTCAAGATATAAAGCATGCGGCGGCATAGTTTGTCCTGATTTTACTCTACTTTCTCCATTTAGTAGTCTTTCAATATCAAAAATATTTTTTTTATGCCTTCCCACTTCAAGAAGCGTTCCCACAATAATTCTAACCATGTTGTATAAAAAGCCATTGCCTGTTACATGGTAGGTTAAATAGTCAAAGTCTTTTGTAAAATAAGACGAAAAAATCTTCCGTGTAGTAGTCTTAACGCTACTATTACTCCTTGCAAACGCCCTAAAATCGTGCTCGCCTTCAAACTTTTTTGCTGCCTTGTTCATTAGGTCAAAGTCAAGTTTATAAGGATAATTTAGCACTCGCCCTTCATCAAAAACACTATAAGTTTCCCCAGTGTATATTCTATAAATGTATGTCTTTTTCTTAGCACTTTTTCTACTATTAAAAGAGTCGTCAACAATAAAACAATTTTTAACCCTTATGTCAAGCGGCAAATGAAAATTAATAACAACACTTAACTTGTCAACTGGAATATTTGAATCAAGAAAGCAATTTACAACTTGACCTAGTGCGTGCACCCCACTATCAGTCCTACCACTTGGAGTAACTTGCACTTTATTGTTTGTTGCAAGAAAAATAGCATTTTCTAACACTTCTTGAACGGATAAGCCATTTTTTTGCCTTTGAAAACCCGAATATTTCGTGCCAATATACTCAATAATAAAACAGTAGTTTTTCATATAGGTATAATAATATAAAACACAAAAAGTATCAATAAAAAATTGACAATTTCAAAAAATGTAATCATACTAAATATATTAAACAATTTTAAACAATAAAGATTTTAAGTCTTTATTCATAAAAAGCAAGGAGAAAATAAAATGAAATTAACAGTTGACGGAAACACAAGTGCTGCAAGAATTGCCTACGCATTCTCAGAAATTGCAGCAATTTACCCAATCACGCCATCATCGCCTATGGCAGAGTATGCTGACGAGTGGCAGGCAAAAGGTGTTAAAAATTTATTTAATAGACCGCTTAAACTCATCGAAATGCAGTCAGAAGCAGGGGCAGCGGGTGCTGTTCACGGGGCTCTAAGCGCTGGGAGCCTAACAACAACTTTTACCGCAAGCCAAGGGCTACTTCTCATGATACCAAATATGTATAAAATAGCAGGCGAACTACTCCCTACTGTTTTTCATGTAAGTGCTCGTGCTCTTTCAACTCACGCCTTATCAATCTTTGGCGACCACGCAGATGTTATGAGTTGCCGTCAAACAGGCTTTTGTATGCTAGCGTCAAATACAGTTCAGGAAGCACAAGACATGGCAGTCGTTGCCCACCTTGCAACCCTTAAATGTAGTCTTCCCTTTCTTCACTTCTTTGATGGTTTTAGAACTTCACACGAAATCCAAAAGATTGACGGCATAGAATATGACGACTTAAAGAAAATTCTTCCAGTAAAAGAAATTAAGGCTTTTAAAGATAGATGCCTTTCATCAACTACTCCCCACCAACAAGGCACTGCCCAAAATCCAGACATTTATTTTCAAAATCGTGAAGCTAGCAACAAATATTATCTAGACGCTGTAAGTGCTGTCAAATCGAGCATGAAAGACCTAGAAAAAATAACAAACCGCACCTATCACCTATTTGACTATTACGGGGACGAAAATGCAACGGATGTCATTATACTAATGGGTAGCGGCGTTGAAACTGTCAAACAAGTAGTAAAAGACTTAAATAGCAAAGGAGCCAAAAAAGGTGTATTAAGCGTAAGACTATATAGACCTTTCTCAATTCCTGACTTTTTAGACTCTATACCAAAAACTGTCAAACACATTGCCGTTCTTGATAGAACAAAAGAAAGTGGAAGCGGCGGCGAGCCATTATATAAAGATGTCGCAAGTGCAATAAGAGATAAAAATATAACCGTCATTGGCGGAAGATATGGACTTGGCGGCAAGGAGTTTACGCCTGCCATGGCAAAAGGCGTGTTTGACAACTTAGAAAAAGATTGCAAAAACGACTTTACAATAGGAATTACTGACGATGTAACGCATACTTCCCTTGACTATGACACAAGTTACAGAGTCGAAACAAATAACTACTCTTGCAAATTTTATGGTCTAGGAAGCGATGGAACAGTAAGCGCAAATAAAAATTCAATAAAAATAATTGGCGAAAATACAAATTTAAACGCACAAGGCTACTTTGAATATGACTCAAAAAAATCTGGAAGTGCCACAATTTCTCATCTAAGATTTGGACTTGATAGCACAGATGCCCCATTTTTAATTACAAACGCCAATTTTATTGCCTGCCATAACGCAAGTTTTGTCGGCAAATATGATATGGCAAGCGATTTAAAAGATGGCGGTATATTCCTACTTAACGCCCCATTTAATAAGGAAAAACTTGCAGACTATCTTCCAAACACCTTTTTTGCCATCTTAAAACAAAAACACGCAAGATTATTTGTAGTTGATGGGAACAAAGTGGCTCAAGATAGCGGTCTTGGAAACAGAATTAATGTCGTTATGCAAACCTGCTTTTTTAAACTAACAAATATAATTGACTTTGATAAGGTCGAGCAATTACTAATTGACGCAGCAAGTAAAACTTACGCAAGAAAAGGTCAAAAAATAGTCGACGCAAATATAAAGGCAATTAAAAACGCAACAAAAAATATGTACGAATATGACCTAGTCTCTCATAAACTAAAAATTGAACCACGCATGAGAACAACTTCCCCACTTGACCCTTATGACGAAAAGTTTATCAAAATCATCGAACACAAAAAAGGAGATAGTCTCCCTGTTTCAAGTTTTAACCCAGCAGGCATTGTTCCAACTGACACTTCAAAATATGAAAAGCGTGGCATTTCAATAACAAGCCCTTGCTGGATAAAAGAAAATTGTATCCAGTGTAATATGTGTGCCGCTGTCTGTCCACATGCAGCCATAAGACCCGTGCTTGTTAGTGATAATGATTTAAAGTCAGCCCCAAAGAGTTTTGAAACAAATAAAGCCTTAGGCGTACCAAACTACAACTTCCGTATGCAAGTAAATGTTGCCGATTGTACAGGCTGTGGCAACTGCGTAAAGGTCTGCCCTGCAAGAGTTAAAGCCCTTGAAATGAAACCAAGCATTGAAGAAGATAAAAACCAAAAGGAAAATTACGAGTTTTCAAAAGATATTGAAAACATTGAAACAATCTTTAAACCAAACACAATAAAAGGTAGTCAGTTTAAAAAACCTTACTTTGAATTTAGCGGAGCGTGTGCAGGCTGCGGCGAAACGCCATATATTAAACTTGCCACCCAACTATTTGGAGACAGAATGATTATTGCAAACGCAACTGGGTGTAGCAGTATCTATTCAGGCAGTGCCCCAACTTCCCCATTTGCAAAAAATAAAGACGGAAGGGGTCCTGCGTGGGCAAGCAGTTTGTTTGAAGATAACTCAGAATTTGGACTCGGCATTAGACTCTCTACTAACGAAAGACGAGAAAAATTAAGAGAAGATGTCAAAAAATATCTACCTGAATGTTCAAATCAAACGCTTGCAAGTTTGCTAAACGAGTGGCTTGAAAATTACGACGACGGAGAAAAAAGTTATAAATTATCTCTAAAAATCTTACCACTTATCTCGTCTACCCCACTTGAAAGCCAAAAAAGGTCGTTTGTCAAAGAAAGCGTTTGGATAATTGGCGGAGACGGGTTTGCATACGACATCGGCTTTGGCGGACTTGACCATGTCCTTGCAAGTGGCGAAAATGTAAATATTCTTGTTCTTGATACAGAAGTCTATTCAAATACAGGCGGTCAAATGTCAAAATCAACCCCACTTTCTGCAACAGCAAAATTTGCCGCAGGTGGAAAACGAACACCTAAAAAAGACCTTGGCATGATTGCCATGAGTTACAAAAATGTGTATGTCGCTCAAGTTGGACTCGGTGCAAATATGGACCAAACAATAAAGGCATTTTGTGAAGCCGAAAGTTATGACGGCCCGAGCCTAATCATTGCTTACGCTCCTTGTATTAATCACGGCATTGATATGAGCGGAGCACAAGAAGAAATTAAAAAGGCTGTTGAATGTGGCTACTGGCACTTATATAGATATGACCCAAGACTAAGAAAAGAAAACAAAAACCCATTTAGACTAGATAGCGGCAAACCAACTCGTGATTATAAAGAATTTTTAATGGGCGAAGCAAGATATACTGCCCTTCAAAAAATCTCCCCAACTCTTGCTGATAAACTCTACGAAGAAAGTAAACAATACGCCCTTGATAGATATAATAAATACCTAAAACTATCCACCGAAGGTGCTGATTAAAACTTCTAAAACGCAAAACAAATTTAATATACATTAAAACCTTTATACCTAATTTTAATCTAATTACTTTAATTATGTATCTTACAATAAATAAATTTTAAGTATCCTATAATAAATAAATTTAATGTATGTAATTATTTTAATTTCAGTTAATTTCTTGTAAATTTAATATTGCAATTAATATGCTACTTAATAAATTTAAATTCAAAGTAAAAATATAAGTATCTTTCAATAAATAAATTTAATGTATGTGCAATCTAAATTTCAGTTAATTTCTTGTAAATTTAATTTTTTAATTAACTTCTACTTAATAAATTTAACTTTAAATTAAAGGTATATGCTAAATATAATCTTATATACGCTAATTAAATTTTATATTTAATTTTAATAAATTTTATATTCAATATAAAGGTTATACACTAATTAAATTTTATTGTTATATACTAAAAAGGCAAATGGACTTCCCCCCACTTGCCTTTTTTTATTTTATATAGTTTATTTTTTTGCTCCATTTTTAATTTTTATAGTTTAAATTTATTTTTTATTATCAATTTAATTTTTATTACCATATAAATAAAATTTTTTATTACTTTTAAATTAATGTTATTTTTATATCAAAAAATATTATAGGAAAAATAGACCCCACTTGCCCTTTTTATACTTTTTTTATCTCCCCTAACGCTTAAAATTTGATTTTAGTTTTATTTGTTATTATAGTAATTATTATAAGTTTATTATTATATACTAAAAAGGCAAATGAATACCCCCACTTGCCTTTTTATACTTTTTTATCTCCCATTTATTAATAATTAATTATTTACTATATACCCACCAATCAAATTTATCTCGCTTTTTCTTCCTAATTATCCATAATACAATAAGAAGTATGCACAGCACCCCAAGCACAGCAAGCACAATATACAAAATGTAAATATTACTCTTAATCTCAACATTTATAACTTTGTTGCTATCAATATTTTGAAGGTTGGAGTCAAATTCAAAGTAATCAAACACCCCTAAATCATACTCATTATAAAGAATACTTGTATCAACTACATCTCCATAAGTAACATTAACATCAAAACTTTTATCATTATTTACAACAAAAGTTACAGTGTAAACATTTGGCGTATATAAAGCATTAACTATCATGTCATCTTGAACATTTTGTAAACTTACATCTTCCCACTTAGGTTCAACTTGGTCATAGTTTTCTCTTGCGGGAACTTGTGGCACTTGCTCTAAATCTACATTTCCCCCATGGCTAACATCAATTTCTTTTACAATTTCCCCATTTGCAACAAACTCAACTTGATAAACATTAAGCGTTATGCCTTCAAGTTCAATTTCAAAATCGCTATCTACATCTTCAACAATAAAAGATACAAAACCCGTTTCTTGTCCTTCGCTTATTATGCCTGTCTCAAATCTTTTAAGTTCTTCTCTTTCACTACTATCCCCCCACAAAACAAACGCCCTAAGCGTTGAATAAGACTTATCAAATTTTCTATCTAACTTAACCTCAAATATGTAATCTTCCCCATACTCAATGTTGCTTTTTCCAACAAAACTAAAACTAGAATTTTCAATCGGCGGTGTTATATCAAGCACTATAATACTATACTTTGCATATAGCACTTTGTTTCCAAAATTTCCCGCTTTAATCTCTTTTATTTCTTCCCCTGAAAAATCACTCTCCAAATACCACCCATCAAACTCGTAGCCAGTTTTGGTTGGAACTGACAAAGTAAAACTTTCTTCAATAGTATATTCACTTTTTGCATTTTCTAGTTCTCCGCCATTTAAAATATAGGTTATAGAATATTCTATTGCTTCAAACTCTGCAACAAAAGTCGTGTCAGATGTTATCTCTTGGCTAAAAACATTTACTAAATTCCCATTTATCGTAAATCCAATAAAGTTATACCCATCAACATCAGTTGACAACCCTTCTGGAAGCCTTTCCACCATCCCAAAATGCTCAACCTGAATAGTACTTGAAATATTAAAAACAACAAATGTTACATCATAAATTCTATATTTGATATAATGCCTTCCTGGAATAACACTAACATTATAGTTTTTATTTGTGGATGTGGCTAAAATTTCATACCCATCTTCATTTCTAAGCGTTGTATTATTAATTTCTTGATTATTTTCATCAACACAAATATATGTAAGCCCTAAATTATCTCCACCAACATAGTTTTCTATGGTGTCAGCACTTATGTTATAGGAATAATTAAAATCTAATTCTCCATAATATGACTCTTTATCTTGTATTATAATAGTTAAATCTATCGGCAAAATTTCAAAATATTTTGAAGTTTCACTCAACACAAGTTTGTAATTAATTGACAAAGTGTCCCTAAGACTTAAACTCCCAAGGCTTATTAAATACTCCCCTACATTTTCTCCACTTTCTCTTTTTAGCGTGCCAGATACACTTAGCACATCATTAAAACAAAGCCCAGTATACTTATATGTTATTATAGGGTCGCTCTTTCCATAAAATTTTGTTACTTCATTTGGCGTTATAATAAGCGGTCTTGGCGTTATTTCATAAGTAATGTTTTCTAAGTTTTCAAAAACAAGATTATAATTTGAAGATAAAAAGGTTTCATTATCACAAAGCCCCAAATCTCCCCTATTTATAAGGTAATTCCCGACCGACTCGCCGGTCTCCTTTCCAAGACTACCACTAAATAAAGGACTTTCTCCCTCAATATTCCCAGTATATGAAAACTCGATGTTATTACTATCCCCATAATACCTACTTTGATTTTGACGAGGCACAACAACTAAATCTTTTCTTTTAATTTCAAGAGTCCTTACAAGATAAGTGTTGTAGTAGTTTTCCTTTGAAAATTCAAAAGTTATATAATAAACCCCAGCATTTTTAAGTTGTATGTTGCTATCACTTGACAGGTTTTCATCAAATCCATTTGAAAGAGAAAATCGAACTCTCACATCACTTGGAGAATCAAAAGTCAAAGAATGATACTCTCCGTCATACTCAACACTCAAATCGTAGGCTTCAACATTTGTAATTTCGCCGTGAGAAATGTAGTAGAAACTTTCAACTATTACAAGTTTGTAGTTGCTTGCCCTAAAATCTCCATTATCTTGAAGATATAAAGACCCAAGATTTATTTTATAATACCCAGCATCTTCTCCACTCTCTCTTGCTAACTTTCCATTTATTATAGGTTCTTCATTAGATAAATTATTTGAGTAAGAAAAAGTAAGTTCTGTGTCTATCTCCCCATAAACTTTTGTCAAATTATCACTTGGTGTAATTACAAGTGGTCGTTTTGTAACCTCAAATTGCACAGAACTATCAAGCACTACAACATAGTTATTTGCATAAAAATTTGTTGAAACATTATCACTTAAAGAAAAACTTTCAATTTTAAAATTGTATTTTCCGCTTTCTTCCCCTTCTTCTCTTGATAATACTAAACTTAAATTCTCTATTTCACTATTATAAAGATTTGAAGTTTTATAAGTAAACTCCTTATCTTTCTCCCCATAAACCTTTGAAGTGTAAGTCGGCGTTACAATAAGTGGTCTTTTACTAATAGTAAACTTAACCCCTGACACAAACTCAATTTCATAATTTGATTTTTCAAACGAATTTGACGACAGAAAGTCAAGATTTCCCCTAAGAATATTATATTCTCCAGCCATTTCCCCACTTTCTCTTGTAAGTCTCCCCACAGGATAAGGACTTTCATTCTTAGCAAGCCCCGACAAAGTATATGTTAAACTACCATCAACTTCCCCATAAACTTTGACTTTTTCATTTGGCGTAACAGTTAGCGAGCGTGGCAAAATTTTAATTTGCGTTTCAAGTATAAGAGTGTTGTACATTGGGGCAGAAATCTTAACATAAACAATATAAGACTCAACTTCCCCTTGACTATTTCTTAAAACATCCTTTACATTATATTCGCTTTCTGAAACAAAACTTTCCCCGTCTAAACTAAATGATAATTCATAATTTGATACATTTGTAACTACAACATCTGGATAACATACACTCCCGTCATAAGTTACAACTCTATCTTTTATCTCATACTCTAAATCATAAGTTGGCACCGTCTCAACAATCATAGGAAGTACACACTCTGTTATCCCCCCATATATTAGCCACGACGAATTCGGAGACGAAGAAGTGTAGGTCGGAGACGAAATATACTTATCTTCATTGTTGCTAATATGGAAAATAATCCCTTCTTGCGTCTCCATAATTACAGCAAAATAATCTTCTGTAAGTTCTACCCCTTCGTCAATTTCAACTGTATAATACCCTGTCTGCCTAGCAGAAAATAAGTATTCATCATCCCCTGCTGTTGCATATTTGTTTTTAATCGGTATCTTTTTATCAAAATTTGTCATAAGAGCCCGCTCAGGACTTTCTACATCTTCTGCTGATAAATTTAGTATGTACACCTTAAATTTGACTTCGTCATAGTTAAGTAAATATTTCCCACTACTATCTTGTCGTGTAATAGCCAAAGTAGGCAATTTAATGCGAGTAACCTTCTGACTACTATTCCCGTCAACCCTAAAAATATTAGCATTATAAGTAGGAGCCTCTTGCTGAATAAACGAAAAAGCATAAGTGTTTACCCCAACTATGTTTACGAACTCGTCTTGATACTCAGAATTAAATGTTGAAGAATAAACGCTCTTTTCTTCTTGAGTCTCCCCCACCCTTAAAAACCCAGACACATGATTTTCAACTTTTGCGTCATCATACATTATGTAAAAATATCCGTCTCGCCCATAATTACTTGAACCATAAGAGTTTTGAGCAATATACGCACCCTTGTGCTCATTAAATGTAAAGTTGTCATCCCAACCAACTAGAGTTACCATGTGATTTGCCTCAGGCTTATCATATGATGAAAAATAAACATAATTATTCGCTAAACAATCTCCGCTATAATATAAAGTTGATGTTACTCCCCCATAGTTTATAATGTGGCTCTTGATACTATTTCTAAGTGCTTCAATTTCACTTTCTGCCTGCTCTTCACTGCTTGCATTTGCTATAATTCCGCTTCTTGACGGAAAAGAAATTGACTCTAAAACCGAAAAACCAGCGAACTCAGGCGTGTAACTCTCAAGACGACTTGCGTAAGACGAAGTCAACCTTGAATTGCTGTCCCAGTATAGCCCAGTAGACGAATTTAAACTCTCAAAATCACTTTCATTAACAGGTCCCCGCTCACTTGATAAATACTCGTATGCCAGTTCAAAAATCCCCCCACTAACCTGCGAATAATCATGAGTCTCAATATATATGTCGTATGCCATGTCAACTTCTGAAAAGTTAAGAAACTCGTCTTTATCCACAAGCCCACTTTTATAAATTGTACTTTCAAGTGCTGTGTTTGCTGCAAACGCCCAACAAATATCAGTTTGATATTGATTACCTACATTGTTTGGCAACCCTTCACTCTGACCCGAAAAACCAGTAAAAGAATACAAAGAATAACTGCTTGGCAAATCTTCAATATCTACATAACTCGACTTATAACTTCCATCTTCAATATCTACATAACTCGTCTTATAACCTGCATCTTCAAAACTTTCTTTGCTACTTGCAAAACTATCTATTGGAAGGCACAAAAAAATAAGTGCAAATGTTACACAAAAAAGAAAAATTATAAGTAACAACTTCTTTGATTTTTCTCTTACCATTTTCTTCTGCCTTTTTTATAATTTTGACCTAACACGCAAAAAATAAACTATACTTAATAGTATAGTTATAGTATTATATTTAGTCAACTTTTTAAGCATTTTTAATTAAATATTTTTTTAATAAAACTAAATTATCTTACGCTATCTTTAAATTTGATAAGCCTAATTCGAGATGACCTGTCCTGTTCTTCAAGTTTAAATTTAATGTACTTTATTGTTTCTTCAAGCCTTGGTATCATAAGAAATTCAAGAGCATTTACTCTCCTTTTATTTCTCTCAATCTCTCTTGATAACATAAAAACACTTTTCTCTAACTCCGCCTGTTTGCATAGTACTGGCATAAAATTACGCAATTTTAGGGCTATTTTATCTAGTTGTATATTTCTATCAACAAAACAATCACTATTACTTTCATTATCTATTTGACACTCAATATGTGGCGTTAGTATATTTAAAATGTTTTTTGTTTTAAGTTTAAACCCACACCCCCTAAAACCTAAAAATAATCTTTCAATGTCTCTATCTGATAAATATGCTCTATTTAGCATATATTCCCTTATTAACTCTAAAAACTCTTTTTCAACCTTTTTTCTCTGTCTTTTACAATTTTTTGCAAGAGAAGTAAAATTCCTAATCAACTCGTCGTTTTTGTCTTTTAACATCTTGTGCCCACGACGAGCAACTTGCAACCTATGACTAAGCGTTTTAAGTTGTATTCTAGTTGGATTAACATTTAACCTGTCGCCCATTTCACTTCTCCTTTCTTTTTTGTGTTTCTATATGTTATTTTTCAAATTATAAATTGCCTAAAAATATTTTTTCTCAAAGTTTTTATTTGTATTACCCTATACTTATATTAGGTAAATCTTTATTTTAGATAAGTCCTTAACTTAAAAAGTATTTAATTTGATAAATCTTTAATTTAGGTAAATCTTTGAATTAAATAAGCCTTTAACTTATATAAATCCCTAATAAAATATGCTTTTTTAGATAAAAACTTTTTAGTACTTAATTTTCATCTTTTAAATATTTATCAATATACTTTTTATTTATTCTCTTTAACTCGTCCCTTGGTAGCATTTTTAGTAATTCCCAACTTATGTCAAGTGTCTCCACAATACTTCGCCTAGTAGAAAACCCTTGACTTATAAATTCTTCTTCAAATTTTTTTGCAAACTCGGCAAAGATTTTGTCCTTTTCGCTCAAAGCCCCTTCTCCCAAAATCTGCGACAACTCCTTTGCTTCTTTGCCAAGAGCGTATGACGAAAAGAGTTGACTTGCAACATTACTATGGTCATCTCTTGTCTTACCTTCGCCAATTCCCTTGTCTTTAAGCCTAGACAAAGACGGCAAAACATCAATCGGCGGATTGATACCCCTTTTATAAAGGTCTCTTGATAAAATAATTTGCCCTTCTGTTATATAGCCTGTCAAATCTGGGATAGGATGCGTCTTGTCATCTTCTGGCATGGTCAAAATTGGAATTTGAGTAATCGACCCTTTCTTGCCCTTTATCCTTCCAGCCCTTTCGTAAAGCATTGCAAAATCAGTATACATATACCCAGGATAACCCCTTCTCCCCGGAACTTCCTTTTTTGCACTAGACAACTCTCTTAGGGCTTCTGCGTAGTTTGTCATATCAGTCATTATAACTAAAACATTCATGTCTAATTCAAACGCCAAATACTCCGCACAAGTAAGAGCCACCTTTGGCGTTGCCAGTCTTTCAATCGCTGGGTCTTGTGCAAGGTTTATAAACATAACACTTCTTTCTATCGCCCCACTTTGAGTTAAACTATCCTTAAAAAAACATGCTTCTTCATGCGTTATCCCCATTGCACAAAAAACAACCGCAAACTTTTCATCTTTATTATTTAGCCTTGCCTGTCTTGCAATCTGCATCGCAAGGTCAGAATGTGGCAACCCACTCATAGAAAATATAGGCAACTTTTGCCCCCTAACAAGAGTATTTAGTCCATCAATACTAGATACTCCCGTCTCAATAAATTCATTTGGATAATCTCTTGCAAAAGGATTTATCGGTTCTCCATTAATGTCAAGATATTTAATAGGAATAATATCTTCTCCCCCATCTATTGCGTGCCCAAGTCCGTCAAAAACTCTCCCTAACATTTCTTCACTAACGCCCAAACTCAAACTATGTCCCAAAAATCTTACCTTTGACGATGACGCCTGTAAGCCACGAGACGACTCAAAAAGTTGAATAACCGCCTTGTCTCCTTCAACTTCGAGCACTTTCCCCCGCCTTACTTCTTTATTTTTGCTAACAATTTCAACGAGTTCGTCATATTTTACCCCTTCTACATTGTCAACAAGCATAAGTGGACCCACGATTTCCTTTATTGTCTTATACTCCTTCATCTTCTTCGTCTCCTAGTAATGAATTTATCTCATCGTCAATTTGTGTTAGAATTTTATTGAAACTACTTAAACTATCTTCTGGTATATATTTTGCCTGTGCGATTTTTTCTTTTGCACCTAAATTTAATAACTCTTTTATTCTCGCCCCCTGTTTTAGTGCATAACTAGACTTTGTATAATAACTATAAATTAACTCCATTATCTTGTCTTGCTTTACAATCGACGAATATGTGTCTATTTCGTCAAAAGCATTTTGGTGCAAAAAATCTTCCCTAATCATTTTTGCTGTTTCAAGAATTAACCTATCACTACTTGATAAAGACTCAGAACCCACAAGTCGCACGATTTCAAGTAGTTTGCTTTCTTCCTGCAAAGTCGTCTGCAAAAATTGCTTTCTTTCCAAAAACTCGTCAGATACATTGTCAATGTACCAATTCCGCAACTTATCACTGTAAAGCGAATAACTTGATAAAAAGTCAATGGCTGGGAAATGTCTAATGTACGCCAAGTCATAACTAAGCCCCCAAAAGACTTTTGTAATTCTCAGCGTTGCTTGACTAACTGGCTCGCTCAAATCTCCACCAGCAGGCGACACCGCCCCAACTACCGTGATAGAGCCTGTTCTATTTTGCATAGTCTTTACAACCCCCGCTCTTTCATAAAACTCGGCAAGCCTACTTGACAAATAGGCTGGATATCCTTCTTCGCCAGGCATTTCTTCAAGTCGCCCACTAATTTCTCTTAATGCTTCCGCCCACCTTGAAGTAGAGTCCGCCATAAGTGCCACATTGTACCCCATGTCCCTAAAATATTCTGCAATAGTTATTCCAGTGTATATTGACGCTTCTCTTGCAGAAACTGGCATATTTGAAGTGTTTGCAATAAGAACTGTCCTTTCCATAAGCGGCTTTTTTGTCTTTGGGTCAATAAGACTTGGAAACTCCTGCAAAACATCAGTCATCTCGTTTCCCCTTTCCCCACAGCCAATGTAAACAATAATATCAGCATCCGCCCACTTCGCTAGTTGGTGCTGAACAACAGTTTTACCACTCCCAAAAGGACCCGGCACACATGCAACCCCACCACGAGCAATAGGAAATAAGGTGTCTATAACCCTTTGCCCAGTAAGCATAGGAACACTTGGCACAAGTTTTTCAGCGTATGGTCTAAAAACCCTTACCGGCCACTTTTGTAGCATTTGAACCTTTATGTCTTTACTCCCACTAGTTATAGTTACAATGTTGTCTATAATTGTAAAATTACCTTCTTGAATTTCTTTAATCTCACCTTTTACCCCAAAAGGAACCATAATTTTGTGCCTTAACGCTTGCGTTTCATCAACAAAGCCTAAAATGTCTCCACTCTCAACATAGTCCCCAACTTTTTTCTCTGGATAAAAATGCCAAAGTTTTTTTCTATCTAGAACTTCAACTTCAACTCCCCTTGTTATCATGTTGCCATACTTTTCATAAATTTTGTCAAGCGGTCTTTGTATCCCATCAAAAATACCTTGAATTAAACCGGGAGCCAGTTCAACCGACATCATCTCCCCAGTGCCAACTACTTTTTCTCCAACGCCAAGCCCACTTGTCTCTTCGTAAACCTGAATGGACGCCTTGTCATCTCTAAGTTCAATTATCTCTCCAACAAGATTTTTTTCTCCAATATGCACCACTTCATACATTTTGCAATCTCGCATATTGCTTGCAACAACAAGCGGTCCCGCAACTTTAATAACTCTCCCTTCCATTTCTTCTTCCTTCTAATCTAAATTTAGATTTATTCCAAGAGCCCTTTTAACACTATCATCTATTTTCCCACTCATAAACTCGTCATTTTCACTGTCCCCTAAAACTAAAATTACTGGAAAACTTTGACTCTGCGTCTCGTCAATTATATCACTTACAAACCTTGCAAAACTACTAAAAATAAAAATCAGTTTATAACTCTTAATAAGACTAATTAGCGTCTTTCTTGTCTCTTTTTCCCCACTTGGCGAAAATATGTCCCCACCAATAGTCCTAAAAATATATGAAATGCTCTTTTCTCCAATTACCGCAAATTTGTTTTCACTCATGAAAATTCCCTACCTTAACCTTTTTAAATATGAAAACCTAAATTAACATATTTAAAATTAAATCGTCTAGCCCATATTTTTTATATATATAAATTGTCCTAAGATTCATTATTTCATAGTATTTAGTATAAATATAACTTAAAAACGGATATAAACTCTCTATATCCCCTGCCTTTTTAAATAAGTATTCCTTTATAACTTCCCTTGAAACCTTTTCAAATTCTATGTCTTTTTTATCAGTGTCCTTGACACAAATAACCCCCACAAGTTTTTGTAAATAACTCGGCACATCCCTTAAAACATTTTTATTCTTTTTATATAACTCCTTTAAAGAGTCTACATCTATCTCTCCACAAGGCAATAAATTTTCTAAATATTCTTTCTCGTTTTTATATAAAAGTATCCCTTTTAAATTTTCTATGTCTAGTTTTAAATTTATAAGACTTCTAAATTCTCTTTCCTTAAACTCTTTTTTTAATCTTTTGTATTTACTGAATTTAAAATGCCTATTTAACTTTTTATTGTCAAAACCATTTTTATAGCACTCCAACACTAGTCTTTTTATCTCGCAATCTTTTATCTCTTTAAAGTCTTTATTAAATATACCTTCCTTTAATTCTTCAAAATTTAAAGTACCTTGTAACTTAATATCACTTAAATTATTCTTATCTAAATTAAACTTTTCTATCTTGCACAAATTTAAAGCATTTTCATAATCATTTGGAAGCATGAAAAAAAGTTTTATTTGAGGATTAATTGTCTCATCAATAAACTTGTATAATTTATCAAGTTCTAAACTAAGCAAACTTTCAATACTTTCTTCACTCCCCCCACTACCGCCTAACGCCTGGTAAAGTAAACTTAACGCTTCTTCATAATCTTTTGCACCTTTAATAGAAAGCAAAAAATCTTTTTGGAGCAAACTTTGGCTTTTCTGACTTGCAATCCCGTTTAAATATAAGTTGTAATTATCCAAAAAAGTTTCCCCCCTTTTTATACCTAATTTTTAATTAAATAAAAAATCAATTATTTTTAGTTAAATAATAAATCAATTATTATTAGTTAAATAGTAAATCCATTAATTGCTTTTCTTTTTGCTTTATAATGCCTTCCACAATACTATCAAGAAGTAAATCTGTATCATAATATGTTGACATAATCTTAATCCCAACATCTTCTCCCATGACAACTTGAAGATTAAGTTTTGCACTTACTTTAAGCCCCAAAACATCTTTTTTTGTTATGTCTTTAAAACAAATTTCAACAGTGTCTTTCTCTTTTGCATTGTCTTTAAGAAGTGTTTCAATGTATTTAAGTTTTGTCTTTTTGTCAAGTTTTTGAAAACTATCTACTACCCTTGCCTTTAATTCTTGCAACACTTCTTGCTTTACACTAAGAAGCATTTTTTTCTTTTCTAAACTTAAAGATACCTCGTAATTTTCTTTTAAACTTTTTAATTCTTGTTGAACACTTCTACTACTTTCTCTTTTTTCTTTTTCAATTTTTTCTCGTGCGTCTTTTAAAATAAGGTCAGCCTGAATTTTTGAATCTTTCTTAATCTCATCTACTTTTTTTCTAGCGTCCTGCATTATTTTTTCAACAATTCTACTTGAATCCATTTTACTCTCCTTTTATGGCAAAAGAAGTAGAGAAATGACAAGAGATAAAATAGCATAAGTCTCAATCATTGCTGGAAATAAAATGAGTTTCCCCGATAACCCTTCCTTTTTTGACACAGCATAAATACAACTAGCAGCCGTCTTTCCTTGATAAATTGGAGTCAAAAATCCTGCAAACATAAGTGGCAAAGAAGCAAGAAAAATGCTAAGCCCTGTTGAAATATCCATACCAAGCACGCAACTACTAGAAGCCACAATGGCAAAAACAAACCCATAAATACCTTGCGTTGCAGGTAAAACAACAAGCACTAACACCTTGCTAAATTTCTTTGGGTCCTCACTCAAAACCCCACTTGCC
Source organism: uncultured Clostridia bacterium (assembly GCA_944383405.1). GTDB lineage: Bacteria > Bacillota > Clostridia > Christensenellales > UBA1242 > UBA7862. Next base: position 152,764 of record CALWPL010000002.1, on the reverse strand, counting down.
GCTTGCCCAGTTTTTGTAAGCCCCACAGCAGACCCAATTCCGCATAGTAAAACAGTAAGTGCAAGCCCCCCTAAACCTATAATATAACCCCATTCCATAATAAAAATCCCCCTTTAATTTATTTTTTTTCTTGAATAAGAGTAACATAAGACAAGTTTGAGGAAAAAGGAACAAACTCTTCCCCTTCGCCTTCATAAAACCTAGAAAAGAATTCAATGTATTGAAGCCTAGAAACATGAATGTACGCACTAAGTGCCCCCATAAATAAGTTAAACCCATGCCCAATTAGAAGTATAATAACCCCAATTATAAATGTCCCAGCATTACTTAAAAAAGGAAATGCCAAGTCGTTTACAATAGAAGAAATAATCGCCCCACTAAGCATTAACCCAAAAAGACGAGCGTAACTTAGCGTGTCAGACAATATATTTATTATTCCATAAACAGAAGAAAATGGTTTTGTCAGCCTATTTATTCCCTTGTTTATAAAAATCTGCCCAATTATACATACCCCTAAACTTACTCCAAGTATTATTCCACCAATTTCAAAAGTACTATCTGTGAAACTAAATAAATCAAGTGCTAAAAGTACAAGCCCTACAAAAAATCCTATCCAAATAAACCCAGAAAATATCGAGTCTAAATACGACTTTTTCTTTAAAAGCAAAGCACCTTTTAACAAAAAAGAAAACGCAATTTGTACAATTCCTGCCCCAAGACAAAGTAGTAGCATAGTCATAACATCATTTATAGGATTTGGAAGCACACTCTTTGGAATTACTCCCCATACACTGTTATCTAGCCCAAAAAACGACCCAAACAGCACCCCAAAAATAATTGTAAACACTCCGCAAATTGATAAAACACCCATTAAACTCTTAAAACCCGACTTTTTCTTTGTTGTCAAATAAATTAGCCCACATATAACAAAAAACAAAATTCCATACCCAATGTCCGCCATAACAAAGCCAAAAAAGATTGAAAAGAAAATAAACACAAAAAAGTTTGGGTCAAGTTCTCTTGAATTTGGCGGCGAGTAGGTGTTAGTTATAAATTCAAAAGGTTGTATAATAGCATTGTTTTTAACAATAGTAGGTGGATTTTCTTCTTTTGATATCTCTAAAAACTCATATTCAAAAGTAAAATTAAGCCTGCTAAGAGCCTTTTTTACCTTACTTTGACTCTCCTTTGCCAAATATCCTTCTAAGAAAAAAGTACTTTGTGTCGCCCTAAAATCACTATCTGCACTGCACTTTTTTAAGGATAAGGAAAGATAATCATACATAACCTTAAAGTCATAAATAAACTTTATATACTCTTTCGCACTTTCTTTTAATTTAGAAATCTTTAAATCTAACTTTTTTATATTGTTGTTTATTGATTTTATTATATTTTCTGCCGTATCAGGCAAAAACTCCTCACACTTTTGCACACTAAATTCACTAAGAACTTTAAAAACACCTTCGCTCTCGCTTTTGTGAACATACAACTTTAATATATTTTCATCAATCTCATAGGTTAAATATTTAAAGTCTTGTAGCCTAAGTATAAGTTTTTCCTTGTCGCTTTCTTTAATCTTTCCTAAAAAGCCAAAACTAGTTTTTGTCCCCTTAAACCCAGATAATCTTTCAGGAACATTTTTAAATGGCTCAATTTTTTCAAGTTTTTGACCTAAAAACCCCTTTTCTTTCTTAATCTCGTCTATATTTGACATTATAGACTCAACCTTTATCATATTTTTATAAGCGTCTTTTTCGTCAGTATTTAGTAGAGTCTCTGGAGTCATAAAAATATCAACATTAAATTTTTTTTGACTAAGTTCTTCTAAAAACTCAATTACCCTACTATATCTGTCTTGCAAAGACTTAATATTCTCATACTTTTCGCTGTCAAACTCATTAGTAGTATTATCAAACTCACTTGCAACTTTTAGTTCAATCTCTTGCGTTTTAAAAAGTTGATTTAATATACTCTCTTTATCTTTTTTTAGCCCTATTAGGCAAATTTTACTCATTTCAACTATCATTTGCCTAATACCTCTCTTAAAACAATTTCTACCGCCCTATCAAGTTTTTTTTCTGAATTTTCCTTAATTACTTTTAATTCTTCTTGATACTTTTCTAATTTTTCCTTTTTTTCACTATCTAATTTTTCTATCCCCTTTTCTATTTTTTCTTTTTTGTCTTTTTTTAATTTATCTTTTAAAACTATAAAATCTTTTTTCCCTTTTTCTTCTACCTGTTTGATTTCTTCAAAACCTTCTGCCCTTGCGTTTTCTATCTGCGAAGTAGCAATTCTCTCGGCTCTAACAATATCATCTACTATTTCATTTCTCATACTACTCCGCTCCTTTTAATTAATTTTTAAAATTAGTCTTAATAATAAATATTGATTTTAAAATAAGTTTTAATAATAAATACTATTTTTAGTAATAAGTCTTTAAAATAAATTTTTTCTAAAAAATCATTATGTCTTATTTATTATACCCTAAATAATACAATCTTTAATACCTTGAATAACAATATTTTACATTATTTTTTAATATTTTATCAAGCAAATTTGCTTAAATTTCGTATTATAAAATAAAAGTTTTTGAGAGCATAAAAAGTTTTATTTTATTTGACAATTATGTTTATAAAATTTACAATAGCAAAGAAAAAAGGAGTAAAATATGTTTTTCGGTGTTGAACTTAGTTTACCAGTAGTGTGCATACTAGTTGTAATTGGTAGAATTATAGATATGGCTCTATGCAGCATAAGGACAGTATACACTGTTCGTTCAAAACCCCTTATTGCAGCTCTATTTGGCTTTTTTGAAGCGTTTATTTGGTTTATCATTGTAAAGGCAGCCCTAGACTATGTATTCTCTGACCCAGTATACGACACAATCTTTATTGCCCTTTCGTATTCAATAGGCTTTGCAGTAGGCACTTATCTTGGTGGGCTATTATCAAGCATAATTGTAAAAACAAAAATCAGCGTGCAAGTTGTCTTATCAAGTAAAAATGACGAATTAGTAAAAGCCCTTCGTGAAAAAGGCTATGGTCAAACAATACTCTCTGCTCATGGAAGTCAAAATGACAAAGAAACATATTTTATAAATATAGAAACAGAAGAAAAGAAGTTAAAAGAACTAAAATCAATAATTGACAGTTTTGATAAAAAAGCATTTGTCTCTATTAACGAAACAAAACAAGTCTTTGGCGGCTACTTTGGAAATAACAAATAAAACCTTTAACATAACAAGAAATATTTGGTTTTAATTTTTACTAAATTAATATTATAAAAGTTATCTAATAAGATAAAAATCTTTTAAAATAATTAAAAATAATTTTAAATAAGCAAATTATAAAATAATTTTAAATAAGTAAAATACAAAAAAAAGGAACTTTCCCAACAAAAGCCCCTTTTATTTTAAAATCAATAAATCAATTTCTACTTTTTTTATCTTGTTGCAAGATATATAACAATTTCAACTCCAATGCAAACAAAACCAGCAAGCACAAGCACCATGCCTGTAATTTTAAGAGCAAGGAATAATCTATCTTGACTACTAACCTCGTTATTTTGTCTAACGGCTCTTGTAATTCTCCTAGCAAGGAACCCTACTGCAACTCCTACTGCAATGAGTGCAATACCAACGATTACAAGCCCTTCTTGTAAAAATTGTTGAAGTGTACGACCTAATAAAAAATTTAACATAACACCCTCCATATATTTCACGAATATTATAGCAAAGTAAAATCTAAATTTCAATAGTTATTTTGCACCAATTTATTTAACTATTTAGTCGCATAAATTTTTATTCTTTTTCGGTAGTAATTTTTATAAATTCACTTTAAAAAGTTATTTATAATCTAATATACAATTAAATCTTAACCCAAAAAATTTTATTAACTTATAGCACTTGCAGTTCATACTTATTTACAAACTCGTAAAACTCTTTTTGAGAAACACGAAAGTGAGTAAGGACATCTCTTAACTGTGGTGCGTTTTTTCTCTTTTCTACTACCTTATAAACTATGTAACTAATAACAACTTCTTGTCTTTCAAAAAACTCGTTTTCCATTTGTTTTTCTTCGTCATTAACTTTTCTTATACTTATAGGTGCCGCCCACTTTCCCCTAATAATCCAAGTAAGAGTACTAACTTCTTTTTCAAGGTCAATTAAACTTGGCTCAATATTATCAAGTAAATACAAAACACTTCTAAACACAATTTGTCTTATATCCTTTATAAATTTTGAGTAAAACTCCAAATCTGGCACTTGAAAGTTATAAAAATAGTCGTTATATACAATTCCAATATTTAAGTGAATATCAATTTTATGTAAAAATATTTCCTTTAAAACTTTTATCTTAAATTTGTCGCTAAAAGAAGAGTTTAACAAAATATACCTTGTGAATAAATAAATATCAATATTTTCAATACGAACCACCCTTAAAATCAAGTTTTCAACATCCCTTCTTCTTTTAAGTTTTAATAAAAAATAAAAAAAGTCCAAATTGCGTGTAAACTCTTTTTCAAGTTTATTACTTTCCATAATAGATAATTTCTTAATCCTGTCGTTTATATAAGGAAGGTCTTTTGCCTGAACACTAAAAACATAACTTAAATTGTCCGCCCTTTTTTCATCACAAATGTCAATATAGTACTTGTAAATAAATCTATTAAAGTAATCAATATTGTACAACTCAACAAGTTTGTTTCTAGCCGCCTTAAACTTTCCAGCATTTATACAAGTTAAAGCATAGAAAAAACTAAGTTCTAAATTACTAAAATCATCTTTATACACACTCATGTGTGAAAGTGCGTCATTTGGCTTGCCAGTCCTTGCAAGAGATAGCCCTATTGTAAATCTCTCTTTTTTAGAAATATTCTTTAAATGAGTTAACTTTTCCCTTATTAACTCGTAATTTTTAGTATCATTTTTAAGATAGTAAATTAAAAGCAAATTGCATAAATCGTCTATATTCCCTTTTCCATTTATGCTAATAATATTCTCTGCTTCGTCTAGTTTATTTAAAAAAATATTACAAAGCACCCCGCCTTGCCTTATTTCGTCATCTTGAAAATTATCTAAACTATCATAAATCTTCTTTGCATCTTCAAACCTAGCACTCGACATAAGGTCCTCAGCAAGCCTTAATTTTTCAATACCTTCATTATTATTATTTAAAATTTTAAGCCCTTTTCGAGATTCCATAATTGAGTTATAAAAAGTATCAATAATCTCGTTTCCAACTAAACCTAGTTTTAATCTTGTTTTTTTCAAATAAAATAATGCCCGCTTATAATCATCTCTTTTTAGGTAAACATTCGCAACTGGAAAAAATACAGGACCCCCATATCCTAAAGACTCCATATCTAGAAAAGCAAAAAATAAAGATAAATCAAATAGACCCGCCCTGTAATATGCAAGAGACAAGTGCTCAGCCGCAAGAGTCAATTTCAAATTATCACGAGTATTTAAAACACATAAAAACTCTTTAATGGCAGACAAATAGTCGCCCTGTTCAAGCAACTTTAATCCACCTGTTAAGTGTTTATCTTCTCCATCTTTTTCAAGTCTTATTACTTTTCCTTCTTCCATAGTTTATTATTATGTCAAAAAGTTACAAAATTTGCTAAAATTCAAAACTTTTTCACGCCTTTTCCCCTTATGTTTATTAGTTCTAAACATACTTAAAGTTAAAACCTATTCCATGTAATTTATTCTTCTGCAATGCTCACATTCAAGATAACCCTTTTGTTTAAGGGAAGTCATGTGCGCACTTGAAAATTCCATGCTGCACCCACCACAAGAATTGTGATTAACCTGAACAAAAACAGGAAAAATCTTATCTTGCCTTAATTGCTTGTACTTTGCAAGAAGTATTTGATTAACATCTTTTTCAAGATTTAGCATGGTTTTCTTTATCTCATCAATTTGTGGAAAATATTTTTTTTCTACACTAACTAGTTTTTCCTTACATTCAAGATAAATCTTTTTGTAATTAACAATGTTATTTTTGCATGTCTCAAACTGCTTTAAAATATTAGATACATTCTCAACTTGTATTGATAAATTTCTTTCAATAGTTGCAAGTTTTTTGTCAATATTGTCTTCGCCATTTGCCCAACTTTCTTTTTCTTCATCAGACATTTTATCTTGTTTATTTTTGATATTCTCAATCTCTTTTGAAATCTTCTTAAAATCTTCCCTGCACTTTTCATAAATCTCAATAGACTTCTTTGCCTCAATATCAATTTGCGTTAATCTATTTTGGTTTTCCTTAATAAGACTAGCATATTTATTGACATCTTCTCTTTCCTTTAAATTTTTAAGTTCTCTATTCAAAACTAAAAGTCTATTATCTAATTTTTGATAATCTAAAATTTTTTCAAACATTTTTTATTCCCCTTGCATTAAGTTTTCAAGTCTTTTTAGCCGGCAACTTATCTCATCTATTTGGTAAACTTCTAAAATTTCCCTGCATTTTTTAATTTCTCTTTTTATGTATAGTAAAAAGTCTTTACCCCTTTCTTTAATGTTTGTTCTCCCAAATTCAAGTTCAAGCGGTGTCAAACTATCCTTATTGCCTGTCCTTACTACTCTTAAAATATTATAAAACATTTTCTTTTCTTTGGCAATAACATCTTTCTCAATGTAAAAATTGTTGTCGATAAGAAATTGCCTTACTTGAACAATGTTTTTTTGTGGTTGGAGAATAAAGACATCAAAATATTTTGCGTTTTTACTTGATAAAATATTTATAATTTCTTTTCCACCCATCCCCGCAATTATAATTTCTTGTGGCTTTCTTTTTTCCATTATATTACAACTAAAAACATCTAAGCCGTTCCCAACTAAAAACTCAACCTTACCATTAAACATTGACAAGTTTTTTCTAGCCTTATCTAAACATTTAGCACTTATATCAGTGCAATACGCAAAGTCAATTTTATTTGTCTCAAATAAATTTTTTGTAATAAAACCGTGGTCCGCCCCAATTTCAGCAATTATTCTTGCCTTGCACTGTAAGGATATTGCATTTATTCTTTCTTTGTTAATCACAATACCCCTCTAATTTCTTTGCTCTATTTGGGTGTCTTAATTTCCTAAGTGCCTTTGCCTCAATTTGCCTTATTCTTTCTCTTGTAACTGCAAACTCCTTTCCAACTTCTTCAAGAGTTCTAGGATGAGCGTCATCAAGTCCATACCTAAGCCTTATAACCTTTTGCTCTCTTGGAGTTAAAGTGTCGATTGCCATCATGAGTTGTTCTTTTAAAATAATCTGTGCTGCGTTTTCAACAGGGGATTTTATTGTTTCATCTTCTACAAAATCTCCAATTTTACTATCTTCTTCTTCGCCAACTGGATTTTCAAGAGAAATAGGGTCTTGTGCAATTTTTTGAATTTCACAAACTCTCTGTTCTGTTATGCCCATTTTTTCAGCAATTTCTTGTGCTGTTGGATCACGCCCTAGCGTTTGGGTTAGTGCCCTTGAAACCCTGATTAACTTGTTGATTGTCTCCACCATGTGAACAGGAATTCTAATTGTCCTTGCTTGGTCAGCAATAGCCCTTGTTATAGACTGCCTTATCCACCATGTCGCATAAGTCGAAAACCTAAACCCCTTTGTATAGTCAAATTTCTCAACTGCTTTAAGAAGCCCCAAATTCCCTTCTTGAATAAGGTCTAAAAATTGCATACTAGTCCTACCAACATATTTTTTTGCAATGCTAACAACAAGCCTAAGGTTTGCCTCAGATAACTTCCTTTTTGCTTCTTCGTCCCCTTCACTCATTCTTTTTGCGTACTCGACTTCTTCATCACTTGAAAGAAGTGGAACTTTACCAATGTCCTTTAAATACATTTTAACTGGGTCGTCAACGCTGACTTGATTTGCAATCTCGTTTAAATCTTCTATCTCGTCATAAATGTCAACAGTTTTGTTAACTCTAATGCCCCTGTCAGTAAACATGTCCACAACTTCTTCAATATCACTTGCCGATGCGTCATATTTAAGAAGCCTTAAAATAATCTCTTCTTCGTTTAGAACATTATTCCTGTTTTTTGCTATCTCAATTAGCCTATTAATCTCTGGTTGAAATTTTTCATTAATCATACTATTTTCTATCTCCATTTTTTATTTCTTTTGCAATTTGACTGAGTTTCATGGCAATTTGCCGCCTAGCGTCTAAGTCTCTTTCAGTTTTAAACTGTTCAAGTAAGTTTTCTTGATAAACTTTTAAACTCTCTTCTTCAAGCCGCCTTAAACACTCCTTAAAGTACTCTTCCTTTTTATCCCCTATTTCATTAAAATTAAACCCAATAATTTCTTCAACATCCTTATTGTTTTCACAATCAAAGTAATCAAAAAGACTGCTTATTGTATATGTTTTATTGTTTTCATAGCAATTTTTAGCAAAATCATAAAGTTTTTGATATGTCTTGTTTTTAAAATATAAGTTTTTACTAAAAGCAACAAAACTATACTCTTCTTTGTGAATTATACTTGCAAGCACAAACCTAACTGCTTTAACAATTCCTTGAAGCCTTACATCAAGTGGACTAGTTTGCTGCTCACTATTATTATCACTTTCACTTTCTTTTGAAACCCCACTATCAAGGTCCCTTCGCAAAATATCAATTGACATATTAGCCTTTTTAGCAAGCAACTTTAAATAAATCTCTTTTTCAGCATTTGTCTTTAAATGCGATAATAACTCTAAAACTTGATTTACAAACTTGTTCTTTTCAAAGTTGTCATTTAGATTGTACTGTCCTTCAAGTGAGTTAATCTTATATTCCACCCCATCACAAGCATTGTCTATCGTTTCTTTTAAACTCTCCCCACCATATTTTTTTAAATACTCGTCAGGGTCAAGTTTGTCTTTTAAAACCGCCACTCTAACTTCAAGCCCACCATCATTAAGTATGTCTATTGCCTTGTACATTGCCCTTTGACCAGCCCCATCTCCGTCTAAACACAAAACAACCTTGTCCGAGTATTTCTTTAATTCCCTTGCATGAAATAAAGTTATTGCAGTCCCCATACAAGCAACCGTATTTTTAAACCCTGCCTTAAACATGGCAATTACATCAATAGTCCCTTCACAAATAATTATGTAATCAATATTGCTTTGAGATTTTTTTAGTTCTCTTATTGTGTGTAAATTATAAATTGTCTTACTCTTATCAAAAACTATTGTCTGGGTCGAGTTTCTATATTTTGCAAACTCTGGATTTTTCTCAAGCGACCGTGCCGTAAAGCCTATTGTATCTCCAAGACTATTAAAAATAGGAAAAGTAATTCTAGTCGCAAACACATCGTAAAAATTACCTTTTGAATTTTCTTCAATAAGCCCTGCCTGCTTCATAGTCTGCAAACTAACCCCTTGACCTTTTAAATTAACAATCAACCCTTGCCAATCTGGGCTATATCCTATGGCAAAATATTTTATAATTTCAGGCGTAAATTCTCGCTTTAATACATAATTTGACGCCTTGTCCTTATCCTTCTTTAAACATTCTTCATAGTAGTTTTTAGCAAAATTTAAGGCTTTTAAAACTTTTTCCTTCTCACGAAGTGCTTCAATCTCTTTTTGACTGTCATACCCTTCTGGGACTGTTAGCCCTGCATTTTCAGCAAGTTTTTTTACCGCTTCATAAAAAGATAACCCATCATATTTTTCTAAGAATTTAATCACATCTCCTGTTTCGCCACACCCAAAACAATGATAGTACCCTTCACTCTCATTTACAGCAAAAGAGGGCGTTTTCTCATTATGAAAAGGACAACACGCCCAATAATTTTTTCCCTTCCTGTCAAGTCGTAAATACTTTGATAACACAGTTACTATATTGTTTTGACTCTTTACTTGCTCTATAAATTCATCTGGAAACCCACGACTCACCCTTTTTCTCATCTCCTGTTAATTTTTAATAAAAGTCAAGTAGTCAATTATCAACCTTTTAAGTCAATCTAAACTTAATGGATACACTTATAAAAATATAACTAAAATAATCAACTATTTATTATATACAACATAAATATTAATTTTCCTTTTTTTTCTTTAAAATTTTTTTGAGTTTTTATATTAATTGACATTTTCTACCTACAAAAAGAAAAATATCCATTAAAACCTACTCTCCCTTAAAAAAGATAAGGAGTTTATTCCTTATCTTAATTATTTTACTCTTTGTCTTAATTACAAGCCAAATGATTTTTTAGCCCTGTAATATGCCTAATGTTAAAAAATTAATTTATAAATATTTAATACTTATATATAACTAATTTATATGCCTTACAAATATTTAATACTTACACATATAACTAATTGCAATGCCCAAAGTTTTTAGAAATTTTTTTAGTATATATAACTTAAATTTTTAAATCTTTATATAATTTAGCCTTTTATAAATTATTCTACTGATAAAATGTAATAATAAACAGGTTGTCCGCCATTCACAGCATTAAACTCACATTGTGGATATTTGTTTTGTAACTCTCCTTGTAGTTTTACAGCGTCATCTTCCTTTACTTCCTGCCCATAAAAGAGTGTAACATTAACAGTATTTTCATCAATTAACTTATCAGCAAGATTAACAACTGTTTCGTCAATCTTTGCACCCTTTGCCAAAATTGAGTTGTTATCAAGCCCTATAATTTCGCCAACACTCAAATCAAAGCCATCAACATGAGTGTCTCTTACAGCATAAGTTACACTACCAGTCTTGACATTTTTAATAGACTCTGTCATAGACTCAATGTTTTCTTCAACACTCCCTTCTGGGTTAAATGACAAACAAGCAGAAATGCCTTCTGGCACACTTCTTGTTGGAATAACAACAACATTTTTCTTAACAAGGTCCTTTGCCTGTTCTGCCGCAAGCACGATATTCTTATTATTTGGAAGAACAAAAACAGTTTCCGCATTAACCTCTTCTATTGCCTCTGCAATATCATTTGCACTTGGATTCATGGTCTGCCCACCACGAATGACATGGTCTACCATTAAGTCTTTGAATAAAACAGCAAACCCGTCTCCTGCTGAAACAGAAACAATCCCCATTGGCTTTGCAGGTTCCTTTTCTTGTTCCTTTTTAAGTTGCCTATTTGTTTCAAGCATATTTTCAATCTTAATACTAGTTAGTTCACCAAGTTCAAGTCCAAAACCAAGCGCCTTATTTGGCTCATTACACAAAACATGAACCTTAACTAAGTTTAAATCCCCAACACAAATTACAGAATCCCCTAGTTCAACTAGTCTTTCCCTAAGTTTATCAATATCACTCTGCGTTGTTTTCTTAAACATATTGATAACCATAAACTCAGTAGCATAAACATATTGAATTTCAGCGATGTCAACCGCTCCACCATTTCTATCTTTATCATTTTGATAGTCAATTGATGGGTCAAGATATTCAGAGTTTGGAGAAGAATCTTCGTCAAGAGCCTTGCAAAACCCATTAAATATAATGAGTAACCCCCTACCACCAGCGTCAACAACGCCCGCCTTTTTAAGCACAGGGAGAAGTTCTGGCGTCTGCATTAAAACTTCTTCGCCCTTGTCTAAAACATCTTTTAAGAAACTATCAAAGTCAGTAAACTTTTTACAAGATGTCATGGCATATTCAGACATAACACGAATAACAGTTAAAATTGTTCCTTCTTTTGGCTTAGTAACAGCCTTGTAGGCAATATCAGAACCTTCCTTCATAGCAAGTGCAAAGTCTTTTGTTTTAAGTTCGGTGTGTTGCCTAATAATTTTTGCCATACCCTTTAAAATCTGAGACAAGATAACCCCAGAGTTTCCTCTTGCCCCCCTTAAAGCCCCCTTTGTTATAGCCTCCGCTAAACTATCTAAATTGTTATTAGGGCACTCATTTACTTCCTTAGTTGCTGACTTAAAAGTCAAATTCATATTAGTACCAGTATCTCCGTCTGGCACAGGAAAGACATTTAAAGAGTCTACATATTTTCTGTTTTCATCGAGCAAACTTGATGCGGAAATAATCATTTTCCTAAACATTGCTCCGTTAATCGTTTTCTGCAATTTACTCCCTCCGAAATTATAAGAACACAAAAGCGTTTTATATTTAAACTTTAAAAAATGTTTATTCCTTTTAAACTTTTTTTAAAAGCGTCTATTTATTAAAATAAAACTAGACCCTAACGCCAATGACCTTAATATTGACCGCATCAACAATCATACCAGTAAACTTTTCAACACTGTACTTTACCGTACTCTTAACGCTATCACAAACGGCATTAATTGAAACGCCATACTTTAAAATAACATTAAGGTCAACAGTAATGTGATTGTCAACACTCTCAATCTTAACCCCACGGGCAAAGGACCTAGATTTGAACATTTCGCCAAAACTCTCCTTCGCACTCCTTGAAACAAGGTCAACGACCCCATAACATTCTAGTGCATTAAACCCTGCAACAACCGCTATTGCATTGTTATCTATTGTAATATCACCATAGGCATTTGATGTTTTAACGAACATATTATTTCCTTTTAACTAAAAATTGTATAAGAGACATATCTCTAATACTACGATTTATATATTACTATATCTTGACCAGTTTAGCAAGAGATTTTTTGCACTTTTAACACTATATAAAAAAATAGTTTGAATTTCAAACTTTTTCCACACAAATTCTTATTTTAAATCTCATTAAAGACCTTAATTATAATATCTATTTTTACTTGCGTCTTTCTATACCTAAAAATCTAACTAAATATAAAAAAAGACAAAGGTTCTTTCCTTTGCCAAAAAATTAAATTAATCAAATTTTATGTAATGCTTTCTAAAAATTATTTTAAGTAATGGCACAAGCCCTTTTGGTGCTTTTATGCAAATTATTTTCATTCCCTTCTTTCCTTCCTTACTCTAAGTATATGATAGTAAACCTAAAAGAGTGAAAATAAACAAAATGTAATAAAACAATATATTTTAAATCAAATTAAAAACATTACCTGAGTCGCTTGCTTTTTAAACTAATTATAAAAAAAGTTTAACATAAAAATATAACTCTTTATAATTTCTTCTAGTTTTCAAAATCTATTAATCTTAGTCTATTTTAAACTAATATAAAAACAAAACAGTGGTAAAAATTATACCACCATTTTTTTGCTAGTTTCAAAGGCTATGAGCCTTCCATATGATTACTAAAAAACTAAACATAAATAAATTAAGTAAAATTCTAAGCATTTTTTATTTATCATTAATATTTCGTCATGGCTTTAACTTAGAAAAAATCTTTAAATGATTCTACTTTTCTTTAAATAGCCAAAGTGTTTTATTCTTGCAACATTTACTTTATAAGCCTTTTAAAGTTACAATAGTTATTTAATTATATATTTTTAATTTCCCTTTAATATCCTTGTTGCTTCAACCTTGTCCTTTGCATTATACATATAACTTCCAACCGCCACCATTTTAACATCTTTTTCTTGCAATAACTTTATATTATTATCATTAATTCCGCCGTCAACTTCAATAATTGTGTTTAAGTTATGAGTTTTAATATACATAGACACGCTGTCAATCTTAGGCAAAACCCTTTTATCAAAATTCTGACCGCTCTTCCCAACCTTAACACTCATAAGCAAAACTACATCGACATATTTAAGAAGAGAAAAAATATTTCTTTCAAGAGTCGTAACCTTAATAGAAAGCCCTGCCTTAATGCCCCTTGCCCTTATGTTTTTTAGCATATTGATAAGTTCATTAAGTCTCCCCTTAAAAGGCTCATAATGAACAGTCAAAATGTCTGCCCCACGGTCAATGTAATACTCATAGTTATCTTGTGGATTTTTAACCATAAGATGAACATCAAGTTTTTTATTAGTAACTTTTTTTATCCTTGGCAAAAATATATAATCATAGGTGGTCTGTGGTACAAACTCGCCGTCCATTACATCACAATGAATATAATCAAAGTCAAGGTCGTTTAAACTCTCAACATATTTAAGCATTTCATCTCTCGTCTTTGGTGGATTTGTTGAAATTGAAACAAGCATTTCTTTCTCCTTTATCTTATTGCCTTATTATTCTTGTCATAATAAGCGCTGTTTGTCAAGTTAAAATAGACTATTTTAAAAATTTAGTTATAAAATAAGTTACTTAAAATTTTATTTTTTTAAAATTCTTTTTAGCCTTAATTACCGATTTTTTTCTTTTAAATATTTATGCCTTAACTGCCCGCACGCCCCATCAATGTCTTTCCCTAAACTCCTTCTTGTCGTTACATTTATATTGTAACTTTTAAGCACCTTTGCAAAATTATCTACTTCTTCCTTACTACATGGCTTAAAATCTCTTTCTTCAACAGGATTATAATTAATCAAATTTACAATACAGTTAATATTGCTTATTTTCTTTGCAAGATTAAGTGCCATTTCTCGTGAAGAATTTACCTTGTCAATTAGTATGTATTCAAAAAGTATTCTTCTGTTTGTCTTTTTTGCATAATACCTGCACGCATCAAGAAGTTCATTAATACTACAACTATTTGCAATAGGCATAAGAAGCCTTCTAGTGCTATCATCTGGTGCATGAAGTGAAATACATAAATTAACCTGACGATTAAGGTCTGCAAGCCTATAAATGTTTTTCACAATTCCGCAAGTACTTAAAGACAAATTTCTATCACTATAATTTAGTCCGTGCTTGTCGTTTGCTATTGTTAAAAAGTCAACCACATTGTCATAATTATCAAGCGGCTCCCCACTCCCCATTAAAACAATATTTGTTACCTTTCTATTTTTAACATTTCCGCCTAAAAAAGTGTTAGCCTTTATAACCTGAGATATCATTTCTCCTGCACTTAAATCTCGAACCTTCCCGTCAAGACAGGACGCACAAAACTTGCAATTCATTCTACACCCCACCTGAGTTGACACGCAAAGAGTATACCCAAACTTATACTCCATCAAAACCCCTTCAATGACATTTCCGTCATTTAAACTATACAAAAACTTTCTTGTCCCATCACTAGACTTTTGCTCTTTTATAATGTTTAATGAAGTATCATCAAACCTTTCACGCAACACTTCTACAAGACGCTTTGGAATGTTTGTCATCTCATCTAAGGTTTTTCCATTGTGAAGTTCAAGAAAAATTTGCTCCGCTCTAAACTTTGGCTCGTTTAACTCTTTTAAAACCTCTTGCAACTTTTCAAAAGTTAAACTAAGTAAACTTTCTTTCATTTGTTTTCTCCCAAATTACACCCAACTTCAAGTTTTTTACCATTTAAAAAACTTGTATCATCCATAACTTTTGAATTCTCCGCTTGTACCCTTTTAAGCCTTACAAGTCCACCACTACACTTAACAACTAGCCCCTTTTTGCCACTTGAAAACACAATGTCTCCAGACTTAAATTCTGCAAGATTTATATTTTCAAAATTGTCATAAGGACACGCTTCATAAACTTTAATGACACTATCCCTATACTTTACCCTTGCCACTGGCCATGGATTTAACCCACGACAAAAGTCTTTTATTTGCTTTGCAGTTTTGTCAAAATCTATAAACGACATATCTTTATCTAACTTTGGATAATAACTTGCTTCTTCTTCGTTTTGCGGCGTAAAGGTAGCCACACCATCTTCTATTTTGTCAAGTGCAGAAATTAAAAGTTCCCCACCAACTATCGAAAGTCTCTTTAATAAATCTCCTGCTGTCTCGTCATCATTTATGTCAAGTTCCTTTTTTAATATCATATCCCCAGAGTCAAGTGAAAGTGCAGTTTTCATAATAGTTATTCCAGTTTTCTTTTCCCCATTGATAATCGCATAGTTTATTGGTGCACTCCCCCTGTACTTTGGAAGTAAAGACGCATGAACATTTATAACCCCATAAGGAGCAAGATTAAGTATATTTTCTTTTAGCATCTGCCCAAAACTCGCAGTAACTAAAACATCTGGCATAAATCTTCTAATCGCTTCTTCGCCTTCCTTGCTTACACTTTTAAATTGTAAAAAAGGAAGATTGTTTGACAAGGCATATTTTTTAACATCACTATAAATAACCTTATTCCCACGCCCAGACTTTTTATCAATAGACGACACAACACATACAACAGAGTGCCTGCTGCTCTTTCTTAACATATCTAAAATAGTCGCTGAAAACTCAGAATTACCAAGAAACGCTACTCTCATACCTTCTCCTTTAATTAAAATAGCCTAAAATTATCTTACTTTTACTTTAAATTACATTGCAAAAATTATAATTAAATTATGACTTTAAAAACTAAAATTTTATTTTTTCTTTTTATTATGTCCTAATTTTTTGTTATACCCTAGTTTTATTCCCTAGTTTTATTTTCTATTATTATACCCTAGTTTTATTCCCTAGTTTATTTTTTTTATTATACCCTTATTTAATTTTTTTGTTATCTCCTATTTTATTTTTTACCCTAGTTTTTTTATTGTCTAGTTTAATTTTTTATTATATCCTTGCTTATTTGTTATACCATAGTTTATTTTTTTATTATGTTCTAGTTTAAATTTTTATTATGTCTTAAATTTTTGTTAAGCCATAGTTTTTATATCCTAGTGTTTTATTAAGACAAAAGTTTAATTTTTCTTTTTATCAAGCAAATCAATAAATAATACTCCGTTTAAATGGTCATTTTCATGACAAAAAGCACGAGCCATAAAATCAGTTGCTGTAATTGACATTGGATTATTATATCTATCAACAAACTCTATCGTTACCTTTTTAGGTCTTACTACATCTTCATACCTATTAGGTACACTAAGGCAGCCTTCCTGTCCCTTTTGCCTGCCTTCA
Organism: uncultured Clostridia bacterium; assembly: GCA_944383405.1. Lineage (GTDB taxonomy): Bacteria > Bacillota > Clostridia > Christensenellales > UBA1242 > UBA7862. The sequence goes on along the minus strand of CALWPL010000002.1, from coordinate 135,964 downwards.
GTCTTAACAATTTTTGGGTTTATAACTTCAAAATACGCCCCATTTAAATTTATTACAAACGCCCTCTTTAGCACCCCAACCTGCGGACAGGCAAGCCCCACTCCTGTTGACTTTAAAAGCGTTTCTTTCATATCGTCAAGTAACTCCCATAAGTCCTCGTCAAAGACCTTTACAGGCTTTGCTACTTTGTGCAAAATCTCATTTTCTTGTGTTAAAATTTTTCTAAGTGCCATATCTTTCTCCTATAATTATTTTATCACTTTTTGACATTTTTTCAAGCAAAGTTTAGTCTTTTCTTTGCCTTGTATCATATAATTAAAATATCTAAACTAAAATTACTAAGTTCTTGTATAGTTTTACTATATTTTTTGTTTAATTAATTTTTATAATTACTAAGATTAAGTAGATTTAAACCTAAATTACAAATAGTGTCTGTATAATCTCTCAAACTAAATATGACTTGTATCCCTTTGCAAACTCTCTTTTGCCCTTCTATAAAGAAAATTTCTAAACTAACTTAAATTTTGTGGGTCATTTTCAATAAAAAGTGAAACATTTTTTTTGTCTGTGTTATAGCAAATGTCATGAATTTTTGAAATGATTTCCTTGCTACTCTTTTTATAAATTCTCATTAGTATTTCATATCTATAATTTTTTTGCAGTCTCTTTTTTGGGCATTTCATGGCGTTTAAATAAACAAAATCACTAGAATATTCTTCTTTTAAGCCCTTTATTTTAACAAAAACTTCTTCAACTACTTTTTTTGCCCTTTCTTCATCAACGCTAGTAACAAGCACCCTTAGCATATCAACAAAAGGCGGAAAATGAGAAAGTTCTCTCATCTGTATCTCCCTTTTGTAAAACGCCCCATAGTCATAATTCGCCGCACACCTATAAACATAGTGCCTTGGATAATAGGTCTGCAAAATAACTTTTCCTTCCTTATCACTTCGCCCTGCTCTACCCGCCACCTGCGTAATTAAATTAAAAGTCCGCTCAGTTGCTCTGTAATCACTAAAATGAAGACTAATGTCAGCATCAACTATACCCACAAGAGTTACATTGTTAAAGTCATGCCCCTTTGCAATCATCTGCGTTCCAACGAGAATTGAAGGGCTTGTCTTGTTGAAACTTTCAAGAATATTTACAAAAGCATTTTTGTTTTGCGTCGTGTCGTTATCAAGCCTAAAAATAGGTATATTGCTCCCAAGTATGCTTTTTAACTCCTCTACAATTCTCTCAGTTCCAACCGCCCCATACCTTAGCGACTCACTCCCACACTTTGGGCAAACTTTTGGCACTTTGTACCGCCTAGCACAGTAGTGGCATTTAAGAAGATTATCTTCTTTATGGTAAACAAGACTCACATCACAGTCTTGACATTTTGGCACATAACCGCAATTTCTGCACATCAAAAATGACGAAAAACCACGCCTATTTATAAACACCATTGCCTGCTGTTTTTTCTGCATACATTCTTCAAGTTCGTGCAAAAAACGGAAAGAAAACATATTTACATTTCCCTTTTCTGTCTCGTTTAGCATGTTTATAATCTCAATACTTGGCAACTCTTTTTCATTCGCCCTGTTTGTCAGTTGTATTAAACTGTACTCCCCAGTCTTTACCTTGTAATAACTTTCAATACTTGGTGTTGCACTCCCAAGAATTAAAGGACAGGAATTTAAATATGCTAAAAATCTAGCCACTTCATGTGTGTGAAACCTTGGATTGCTCTCAGAATAGTAACTTCCGTCATGCTCCTCGTCAATAACAATAACCCCAAGATTTTCAAGCGGAGCAAAAATGCACGACCTTGCCCCAATGGCAATCTTAGCCTCCCCATTTTTAAGCCTTAACCACTCGTCATACCTTTCGCCTGCTGATAAATTGCTATGAAGTATGGCAACCGTGTCTCCAAACGCATTTTTAAACCTTGCAAACATCTGCGGCGTTAGTGCAATTTCAGGCACAAGCATTATCGCAGTTTTCCCTTCTTTTAAAGCGTTTTTAATGACATTTATGTAAACTTCTGTCTTCCCGCTCCCTGTTACACCGTGAAGTAAAAAAGTGTTATACTTTGAGCGTGTTATTCTATCAACCGCCTCTTGCTGCTGATGATTTAATATGATGTCCTTTTTTTCAACACTAAACTGGCTTTTAGGTATTCTATTTTTCTTTTCACTTCTTACCCCAATTACATTATTTTTAAGTAGTGTTTTAAGACTTGATATTGAAAATTTACTAACTAAATTTTCCTTTTTTTCTTCTCCCCTTTCTCTTAAAAACAAAATAATTTCAAGTTGCTTTTGATTTTTTGTTATATAACTATCATCTTTTAAAAAAATATATTCCTGTATCTTGTCTTTAACCTTCCCACTAACAACAAGTGGCGGAAGGCAAAGTTTTATAACATCAATAAGCCTTAAAAAGAAGTTTTCTTTCATAAAAAAACACAACCGCAGGTTATTTTGAGAAAGCAACGGTTGTGCGTCTAGTTTAGATATAATTTGTTTTAATTTGCTCTTATCATAACCTGAGGTCTGTTTTAGATTTATTACATATCCCTGAACCTTTCTATTTGCAAAAGGAATAAGTACTCTATCTCCAACGCTAACTTCTAGGTTTTCTGGCACTTCGTAATCAAAAATTCTATCAAGCATTGAAGTTGTAATATCAACTACTATCTCAGCAATCATTGAAACCTCATATTAAGTTAAAAAATTTGTCGGGGGTAAACTGCCAAAATAAAAATACAAAGGATACAATAAAACTAAAAGACAAATACTAAACAAAGTTTTATTGTTTTGTAAGACTAAAAAAGAAAAAGGGATAATACAAAATAGTCTTACTAAAAAAACAATTTACCCCCGAGAACGAGACTTAAAAACTCTTACTTCTTGTCCTCGTCTTTTGCTTCATCTTTCTTTGGAAATTCGGCAACAAGTTTTCCAGAGTACAACTCACGAGCAGCAATAGAAATTGCCTTTTCTTGAGAAGCCTCGATATACTCTGGCATTTCCTTTTCAAGTGTTTTTGCCCTTTTTGCAAGAATATTTGCAAGAATATATTCATTGCCAGCAATTTTTTTAAGTTCTTCAATAGGTGGATCTATCATCATTCTATATCATTCTCCAATTTTTCTAGTATGCATTTTATCACAAATTTTTCTCTATTGCAAGTAGAAATTAATTTAATTATGTTACTTTTTAAAAAACCTTAAACTTAGCCTTTAAGATAACTTTCAAACTCGCTTTCATTAATTATCAAAACATTCAACTCTTTTGCTCTTTCAAGTTTACTTCCAGCCTCAACCCCAAAAATAACGCAGTCTGTGTTCTTTGACACGCTGTTACTAACAACTCCGCCCCTATCTTCAATAAGTTTTGTGGCGTTACTCCTAGTGTAATTCTGAAGAGTTCCTGTAAGCACAAACTTTTTATTGTAAAAGAAATTAGTCTTGTCAACTTCAATTTCCTTTTCTTCTTGAATTCTAACCCCAAGACCTAAAAGAGCATTTATCTCACTCTTATTTTTTTCATTGCTAAAAAAGTCAATAATATTCTTTGCAGTTATCTCGCCAACATCTTTTATGTTTACTAAATCTTCATAATTAGCAGCCATTAAATTATTTAAAGTCTTATATTTCTTGACTAAATCCTTTGAAGTCTTTTCTCCAACGCCATTAATTGACAAACTATCAATAAAATTATTTAACTTGCAACTTTTACTTTTTTCAATACTACTTAAAATGTTGTTTATTTTTTTGTCCTTAAACCCTTCTAAACCTTCAAAATCGCTCCTATTTAACTTATAAAAATCTTGATAAGTTCTTAGTTTTCCAAGGCTAAATAAAAGAGAAATTATCTTTTCACTAAGCCCTTCAATATTCATGCATTTTTTTGACGCAAAATAAACAAGTTTGCTTATAACCTTTTCCTTGCAATCTTCATTTATACAAAATATATTTGCTCCATCTTCAACAAGTTCGCTTTTACAACTCGGACATTTTGTTGGCTTTTCAATCTCTCTTGCATTGTCTTCATACTTAGCAACCCCTAAAATTTCTGGTATAACTTCATTGCTTCTTCTAACAAAAACAAGCGAATTTATCTTGACCTTTTTTCGTAATATGTCGTCATAATTATTAAGAGTCGCTCGACTAACCGTCGCCCCTGCAAGATACACAGGAGAAATTACAGCCGTTGGCGTTACTTTACCAGTCCTGCCTACATTCCACTCAACATCTAGTAATTTACTTGTAACTTCAAGTGGTGCAAATTTATATGCTATTGCCCACTTTGGAAACTTACTTGTAGTTCCTAATTCTTCCCTTTGTTTTAAGTCGTTTAGTTTAATGACAAGCCCATCAATCTGAATGTCAAGCGTAGCTTTTATCCTATCAATTCTTTCAATAATCTTCTCAATTTCACGACCACTTGAACATACTTCAAATAGTTTTCCAGTCAAAAACTTGTTTTTAACTAAAAACTCTTGCACTTCTTCCTGACTATGCAATGTGTCTTTATCAATCTTAATTAAATCATAAAAAACAACATCTAAATTACGCCTTGCCGTTTCCTTTGGGTCCAAATTCCTTATCGCCCCACTAACTGCATTTCGTGGATTTTTTAACTTAATGCTTGCCGTTTTGTTATATTTTTCAAGGCTACTTAGGGTCATTACCCCTTCGCCAGCCACAATAACTTCGCCCTTGTAGTCAATTTGCATTGGAACACTTCTTATAGTCTTTACCTGTTCTGTTACATCTTCTCCAACAATCCCGTCTCCTCGAGTCGACGCCTGAACTAAATACCCGTCCTTGTATTTTGCTACAATTCTTAGCCCATCAAATTTGTATTCAACAGTAAATTTTGGCGTTTTAATGACTTTTTTAACATCACTTATAAATTTTTCTAGCCCCATATAGTCATTGCATTTGTTAAGACTATATAGCCTTATCTCGTGTTCAACTTTTTTAAAGCCCGGCAAAACTTCTCCCCCAACTTTTCTAGTTGGCGAAGACGGAAGAATTATTCCTGTTTCTTCTTCAAGTTTTACAAGTTCGTCATATAAAATGTCATAGTCGTAGTCAGACACAATAGGCTTGTCTAAAACATAATAATGATAGGCATAATCATTGAGTATTGGCACTATCTCTTCCATTCTTTCTTTTTTTGTCATTTTTTTACCCTTAAATTTATTCTATTACACTAATTGGAGCATATTCAACGGACAAAGTCTTTACCCCAACACTTTCAAAATCAATCGTTACACACTTTGTCAGTGCAATTCCAAAATTGCCTGTTATTACCCCTTGCCCAAACTTAGGATGCGAAACCTTTCTTCCAACTGAATACTTCTTTGCAAGGTCTACATCTTCCTTTTTGTCAAAGTTGTTTCCAAGATTAAATCTCTTTTTTGCAAACTCACTAAATGTGCTCGTCTCCTTAACACCCGTATAAGTTCTAACACTACTCTCACTCTCTTCAACTCCACATTCGCTTAAAAAACGAGATGGCACGCAGTAGTCTCTCTTTCCATACATAAACCTTGTGCGAGAGTTCGTTAAAAACAACCTTTCCTTTGCCCTAGTAATTGCAACAAACATAAGTCGCCTTTCTTCTTCCATATCACTGCTACTTGAATATGTCCTAACAATTGGAAACATCCTTTCTTCAAGTCCCACAATAAACACAACTCTAAATTCAAGCCCTTTTACAGCGTGCACCGTCGCAATGGTTACAGCATTGTCCTTGTCGTCATATTCGTCAATATCACTTGTAAGCGTTATTGATTGCAAAAAATCACTAATGCTGTCCTTAGGATTATTTGCAAAATATTGACTTGTAAGCAGTAAAAAGTTGTCAATATTTACAAGCCTTGCCATGTCCTCTTCACTGCCACTTGAATACTCTTCATAAAAACCAGCAATTTTTATAAGTTGCTTTATAAATTCAACTGGACCATCTTGCTCGTATTCTTCAAGTAATTTTTCAACAATATCTCTAAAAGGTTTTACCTTTTTAATCAAACTATTTTCTACTAAATACTCTTCTGACGATAAAATAATATTATACGGCGTAACCCCATGAAAATTGGCAAGTTCAAGTATAGTTTTAACTGTTGTCTCCCCAATTCCCCTTTTTGGAAAATTTATAATTCGAGAAAAAGATGTCGAGTCATAGGGATTCGTAATCATTTTTAGGTAGCATAGTATATTTTTAATTTCAAGCCTTTCAAAAAACTTTTTACCAGCAAATACCCTGTATGGAATGTTGTAATTTAAAAACTTTTCTTCAAAAGGCGCTGTCATCGCATTAAGCCTAGTTAGTATGGCAAAATCTTTATATTTATACCCATAATTCTTAACTAAATCTGAAATATTCCTTGCAACAAAGTCCGCTTCATCAAACTCATCTTTTGCCTTGTAATACTCAACTTTTGCCCCAACATCATTTTGAGTCCAAAGTTCTTTTTCGTTTCTTGACAAATTGTTCTTTATGAGTTTATTTGCTAGATTAAGTATAAGTTTACTGCTCCTATAATTTTGTTCTAGTTTAAACATTTTATAGTCTGGAAAGTCTTTTTTAAAGTCAGTTATATTACTAATATTTGCCCCTCTCCACGAATATATGCACTGGTCCTCGTCTCCTACAACAAAAATATTTTTATGCTCCCCACTTAACGCTTTTACAAGTAAATACTGAATTTTGTTTGTATCCTGAAACTCGTCAACATGAATAAACATAAACCTATTTTGATATCTTTTAAGTATACTTGGAAAAGATAAAAACAAGTCATAAGTTTTAAATAAAAGGTCGTCAAAGTCAAGAGCATTGTTATTTGCAAGATAACTTTGATAGGCAGAATAAATTTTTGTAATTTCTTCAATATTTTGCTCGTCAAAATATTCCTTTTGATACTCCCAAGGAGACAAGTGCTTGTTCTTTGCATTAGAAATATGATAACTCGCTTTTTGTAAATAATCGTCTGGTAAATTTAATTCTTTTATAACACTTTTTAACGCCCTATCTCTATCACTATCCGTATAAATTGAAAAATTGCTGTCAAAATTACTTGTCCCATCACTACTTTTAAGATTTGAAATGTTACTCCTAAGTATCCTAACACACATTGAATGAAAAGTAGAAATCCAAATGTCTTGTGCCTCGTCCCCAAGCAAATTAAATAACCTTTCTCTCATTTCATTTGTCGCCTTATTTGTAAAAGTAATAGCCAAAATGTTTTCAGGTAAAACGCCAAGTTCTTTTATCAAATACGCAACTCTATATGTAACAAGCCTCGTTTTCCCACTCCCAGCACCCGCTAAAACCATAACAGGTCCCGTGATTTGTTTTAAAGCCACAAGTTGAGCATTGTTTAAAACACTTAGGTCAATTTTATCTTCCACTTTTTGTCTATCTCCTTAATATCCTTTCAAATTCGCTAGTATGAAAAGTGTAGCATATTTATAAAATAACTGCAAGAAAATAAGAGTTAGACTTTATAAGTTTTTTCATTTTCAAAAATAGTTATTGGCACAAAATTAATAACTTTTAATACTAAACCCTTTATTAAAACTAATTTTATAATTAAAAATGGAAATAAAAAAAATTTTATACTTAGAAATAATAAACAAAAACTAAATTATTAAAGTCTATTATTTCTTAAGGATAAAACCTTTATCTCTTGTTTAAGTATTTAAAGCAATTTTATATAAATAATCTTAAACATTTTATTATTTTTATTTAAAATTAAAATTGTCAAATATTTAGGTGTTCTCTATAATATTTTGACCTAAAAAATTTGTATTTCTGAGTAAGATTACTTATGTAAAATTGCTTTGCTTCGCTATCTAAACTTTCAAATAACTCTTTATCAATTAATGATAACACAGGATTTCCTACATTGCCATTTTCTATAATGCCACAAACCTTAACATACATTTCATCGTCAACTTGAGGAGAAGTCTCCCCTGCCTTTTTTACCGCATTTATAACCGCTTTCTTTTGCCGATTAACATAATTTGAAAAAGCCTTTGCACTATTTAAAACTTTTTCTTTTTGGATATTTAAGTAATTGTTGCTCCTAAGCCTGTCTTTTGCCCGTCTTGCTAGTTCGTATAAGTTAGATTTATTTTTAATTTCTAACTTCAACACCTTCTCCTTTTAAAATTAAACCTTTCTCAAATAAAAATTTTACTTAAACTTCTACTTTTTATTAAACTCATAATCATAACAAAAATTAAAAACTATATTGCTTCGCTGGGACTAAAACATATAATTTATCTTCTGCCTAAAAAACGAACATTCTAAGTATATATAAAAGGCGTTTTCAATCAAAAGAATAAAATGGGTTAATTTGTCAAATTTTGTTTAATTTTTAATAAAAAACGCTAGACAAAACTTGTTTAATTTTACTTCAAAATTTGTTTAAAATTTGTTTGACTTTTGACTCCTTTTCTGCATCAAAATAAAATATAAAAAATCTACAAAAAAATATAAAAGTAACCAAATTCCACTATATGAAGAAGTCTAAGTTTGTTATAATTTCTTATTTTTCTTAATTTAATTGTTAAACAATTTAACAGAATTTAATTTAATTATTAGACAATTTAACTAAATAAAAAAATTAAAAATTATTAGTTATTTTACATAAAAAAGACTAGACATATTTGCTGTTTGTCTTAAGCCTTACTATGATTATTAGTTATTTTAAATAAAAAAAGACTAGGTCTATTTGCCTAGTCAATTAAAATTAAAATTATTTTAGTCTTTTCTTTCTAGCGTTTTCAGATTTCTTTTTTCTAGCAACAGAAGGCTTTTCATATGCTTCCTTTTTTCTTAGGTCGCCAATGATTCCGTCCTTTTGGCACTTTCTCTTAAATCTTCTAAGAGCGCTCTCTAAACTTTCGTTTTCGCCTACTCTGACAGTTGACATATAATTCACCTCCTTTTGCTTTCTTACTTAATTAAAATACATTTAATAATATAATAATTAGTCTACTTTGTCAATTACTTTTTCTTCACATCTAAGTCCATCTAAATAAATCTCTTTTGCTTCAACATTAACAAAACTATTTTCCTTATATTTCCCTTTTATATAGCACTTGACATAGTTTTCAAGATAACCTTCACTATAATCTCCGTCAGTTTTTTCAATAAGTACTTGAAAAGTGTTCCCAATACAAGATTTTCTATAACTTAAATTACTCTCTTTCCGTATTTTTTCAAGTTCCTTTTCTCTCTGTTTAATAACTGCCCCATTTAGTTGACTAAGTCGCCCAACAACAGTGCCAGGTCTTGAAGAATATGCAAAATAATGAATGTCAGCAAATTTCATTTTCTTAACAAAATGAAGTGTCTTTTTAAAATCGTTGTCATTTTCTGTTGGAAAACCAACGATAATATCAGTTGTTATACAAGGATTTTTAAAATATTTCTTTATAAGTTCTACCTTTCCAAAATAATCTGCTGCAGTATAATGCCTATTCATTTCTTTTAAAACCTTATCACAACCGCTTTGAAGGGATAAGTGAAAATGCGGACAAAAGTTTTTCATTGACGATACGGTCTCTAAAAATTCTTCATTTATAATACTTACTTCCATAGAACTTAATCTAACTCTACACTTAAAATCTCTTAGTGCGTATAATACCTTATGTAGTGCAGGCTTTCCGTCAATTCTATAATCTGAAACATTAATCCCAGTAAGCACTATTTCCTTACACTTTTTTGAAAGTTGCCTTGCTTCCTTTACAATACTCTTTAAATCTCTTGACCTACTCCTACCCCTTAAAAATGGAATTAAACAATAAGAACAAAAATTATTGCACCCATCTTGAATTTTAACATACGCCCTAGTTCTTACGCCTACCGCACTTAAATCGTCTTCATATTTTATTGGAAGTTCATCAACAAAATCGCCTTCTTTCCCAATATAGTCTTTTATCTTCCCTTTATTTGCATTTCCAATTACACAGCAAACATTCTTCTTGTCTAAAAACTGCTCAGCATTGTTTTCACTAGCACACCCACAAACTATAATCCTAGCATTTTCATTTATCTTTGCAATTTTTGCTATCATCTGCCTGCTCTTTTTTTCGGCTTCCTTTGTAACCGCACAAGTATTTACAATATATAAATCAGCAAATTCAAGATTTGTCGTAACTTCATAATCGTCTTTTAGTTTCCCATACATGCCGTCTATCTCATACTGATTTACTTTGCACCCAAGATTTAGTAAACATATCTTCACTTCTAAACTTCTCCTTCTATCGCAATTAGTCCACCAAGTACAATACTTGCCGTCTCCGTTCTTAGTATACGACTACCAAGACTAATAGACAATGCTTTTTTTCTTAGTTCTTCAATTTCTTTTTGACTAAACCCGCCTTCGCTTCCTATTATGTAGGCTATCTTTTGAGACCTTTTTATCTCTTTTTCTAAATTGCAAATACTATTTTCTCTTTCTTTTTCATTTGCAAAAATTACAAGGTCAAAACCAGTTAAATTTATATCCTTTAATTTTATAACCTGTTCTAATTTTAGTAAACTCGTTCTTTTGCACTGCTTACAAGCACTGATAATTATTTTATTAATCCTATCTATCTTATGTAAAGACAGTTTCATTTCAGAAAATTCAGATTCAAAAGGCACAATATTACTTACCCCCACTTCGCACAACTTTTGTGCTATGAGTTCTAATTTGTCTAACTTTGGCACTCCTTGAAAAAGAGTAATTTGTTTTTTGGGATTTGCGAGACACGAAGTGCTTTCAAGAATTTTTAGCACCGCCCTATCCTTTAAAATGTCTTTAATCTCGCAAATAAAAACATCAGAGCCATCATAAAAGCATTTGACTTTATCTCCCACTCTATGCCTAAGCACTTTTGAAAGGTGCAAAAACTCCTCGCCTGTTATATATAAAGTGTCCTTTTCAATATTCTCTTTTAATACAAAAAAACTGTCTTCTCTCATTTTTTTATTGTAGCAAAATGTGTAATAGTTTGTCAATTTTTGATAATAAATTAATAATAATTTTGTCTAGTTTTTTCCAAAAAATAAAAGCACCTAGAATTATTAGGAGCCCATAAAAAGTTATACACTTTAAGTGAGCACTTTAAAATAACTAGATGCTTTTATTTTTAAATTTAACTTTTTGGAAAAATTAATTAAGTAATATGTCAATTCATAATTAAACTTTAAAATAGCCCTTTATATCAAAGCCGCTTATTAAATAACAATTTATATAAAATCTGCTTAATTGTAAATAACTATTTATATAAAACTCGCTTAATTATAAATACCTATTAATATCAAAAGTTAAAACTTTAAGATAAAAAGGTAAATTACAATTTTGCCATTTTGTCTTTATATGCTTTAACCTTTTTATAACTATTATCACTTTGCACCAAATCTTGCATAAGTTCTTTTTCTTTTCTCCCTGCGTCTTTTGGAAACTCAACTCTAACAGTTACAAGCAAATCCCCATAATTATCTCTTTGCAAGGCTTTTACACCCTTGTTTTTTATCTTAAAAATTGTATTTGGCTGAGTCAAAGGCGGAATAGTTAAAGTGTATTTACTCCCATCTGCAAGCGGAATTTCAACATCTCCCCCAAGGTATGCCGTTGTAAACGGAATAGGTAATTCAAGTAGTAAATTGATACCATCTCTAACAAGTAGTGGATGAGGTGAAACCGAAATATTTATAATTAAGTCGCCATTTGGACCAGACTTAATTGACGCACTCCCTTTTCCACGCATAGTTATAACTTGCCCATCATTAATGCCTGCTGGAATATTAACCTTAATTTCCTGAACATTTCTAATACTACCCTTGCCATTACACTCGCTACATTTAGTTTTAATAATTCTACCAGTAGCATTACAGGTTTTACAAGGCGCAACTTGCGTCATTCTACCAAATAAAGTATTTTGAGTAATTGTTACTTGCCCACTTCCATGGCAATCTGGACAAGTAGAAAACTCTCTTCCGTCTTTAGCCCCAGTTCCAGAACACGCAGAGCATTTTTCAACTTTGTTTACTTTAAAGGTCTTTTCACAGCCAAAAACCGCTTCCTTAAAACTAAGACTTGCGTCAACGACAATGTCTTCTCCCCGCACATTGACAGCACTTGCGCCCCTTCTTCTCGAATTTGAGCCGCCAAACGAAGAAAATAAGTCATCAAATATATCGCCAAAGCCCCCAAACCCTTCGGTTGAGAACCCACCACTAAAACCGCCACCATTCCCACCAAAGAAGTCATTAAAGTTTGGATTCGCCGAACCGTACTCGTCATAATTTGCACGCTTGTTTGGGTCTCCCAAAACTTCATAAGCCTCGTTCACTTCCTTAAACTTACTCGCCGCTTCCTTATCATTTGGGTGAAGGTCTGGGTGGTAGAGTTTGGCAAGTTTTCTATACGCAGACTTTATTTCGTCTTGACTCGCCCCTTTCTCTACTCCCAAAATTTTATAATAATCTTTGTTATTTGTTGGCATTATTTTCTACCTTTTTATTATTTTTTGTCCTTATCGTCAATGATTATCTCATCATCGCCGTCTTTTTTGTCTTTGTCATTATTTTCTTTGTTTTGTTCAGCCTTTGCCTGTGCTTCCTTTGATGCTTCAACATAAAGTTTTGAAATTATGCTGCTTGATGTCGATGTCAAATCTTCAAGAGCCTTTTTAATTTGTTCTGTGTCGTCTGTGTCAATCTTCTTCTTACATTCGTCAATCGCAGTCTGCAAACTGTTCTTTTCTTCGTCAGTTAACTTGCTCCCATTTTCTTTCAAGAGTTTTTCAAGAGAATTAATCATGTTTTCTGCGTTGTTCTTTTCTTCAAATAATTCTTTTCTCTTCTTATCTTCGTCAGCAAACTTTTCTGCTTCTTTAATTGCCTCTTCAATGTCTTTTTCACTAAGATTTGAAGAAGAAGTAATCGTAATGCTTTGTTCTTTATTAGTTCCAAGGTCTTTTGCTGAAACATGAACAATACCATTTGCGTCTATATCAAATGTAACTTCAATTTGTGGCACTCCCCTTGGTGCAGGTGGAATGTCTGTCAAACTAAACCTTCCAAGAGTCTTATTGTCTTTTGCAAACTCTCTTTCGCCCTGCAAAACATGAATGTCAACACCAGGTTGATTGTCAACGGCAGTTGAGAAAATTTGAGACTTTCTTGTAGGAATTGTTGTGTTTCTTTCAATTAACTTTGTAAATATTCCGCCAAGAGTTTCAATTCCAAGTGAAAGTGGAGTTACATCAAGAAGTAAAACATCTTTAACATCTCCTGCAAGTACACCACCTTGAATTGCAGCCCCCATAGCAACACACTCATCAGGGTTAATGCCTCTAAATGGGTCCTTTCCTGTAATCTTTTTAACTTCGTCAATAACAGCAGGTATTCTTGTAGACCCCCCAACAAGTATTACTTTATCAATTTCATTTAGACTTAATTTACTATCACTAAGTGCCCTTGACACAGCCTGACTTGTCTTTTCTACAAGGTCGCTTGTAATACTATTGAATTTTGCTCTTGTTAAATCATACTCAAAATGCTTTGGTCCAGTTGCGTCTGCTGTAATGAATGGAAGATTAATTGTAGTTTTCATAACACTTGACAAGTCAATTTTTGCCTTTTCACTTGCTTCCTTAATTCTTTGCATTGCAAGTTTATCCTTTGACAAGTCAATTCCTTCTTTTGCCTTAAACTCGCTAACAACAAGGTCCATAATTCTCTTATCAAAGTCATCCCCACCAAGTCTGTTATCCCCAGCAGTTGCTATAACTTCAAAAACGCCGTCCCCAATTTCAAGAATTGAAACATCAAATGTTCCACCACCTAGGTCGTAAACAAGTATCTTTTGATTTTTATTGTCTGTCTTATTAAGCCCATAAGCAAGACTTGCCGCTGTTGGCTCGTTAATAATTCTTAGTACATCAAGCCCAGCAATTTTACCAGCGTCTTTTGTCGCTTGCCTTTGGCTATCTGTAAAGTATGCAGGAACAGTAATAACCGCCTGTTCTACCTTTTGACCAAGATAAGCCTCTGCGTCTTGTTTAAGTTTTTGCAAAATCATTGCAGAAATCTCTTGTGGAGAGTATTCCTTTCCTTCAATATTTACTCTATAATCGCTCCCCATCTCTCTTTTAATTGAGATAATTGTGTTTTCAGGATTTGCAATCGCTTGACGCTTTGCAACCTGCCCTACAAGTCTCTCTCCTTTTGAAAACGCAACAACTGATGGCGTTGTCCTTTCCCCTTCTGCGTTAGGGATAACAACCGGAGTGTTACCTTCCATAACCGCTACACATGAATTTGTTGTTCCTAAATCTATTCCAATTACCTTTGACATTTTTATATATCTCCTTTTTTTGTCTTAATAATTATTTTTTTTAAATATTTTTACTAAAACCCCTTATTTTTACGCCTTTTTATTCTTAATTTATAAAGCCTAAATGGGTTTTAAGTTGTTTTTACTTTGCTACAACAACTTGACTAAATCTTATTACCTTACCGTCCATCTCGTATCCCGCTTCTATTTCTTCAACTATATGCCCACTCTTAGTCTTTTTATCTTCAATTTGAAGAACAGCATTGTGATAACTTGGGTCAAATTTTTTGCCTACGCACTCAATCTTCTTTACTTTAAGTTTATTTAAACTCTCAAAAAGACTCTTTTCAATCATATTAACGCCACTTAAACTGCTCTCGTCTTTTATAAGTTTTTTTGCTTTTTTAAAAGTATCAAGTGCAGGAAGAATAACATTTAACGCTTTAACTATCCCATCAACTCTTGCCACCTCTATGTCTTCCCTACTTCGCTTTCGGTAGTTTTCAAGGTCTTTCTCAAGTTCCTTGTAATCGTTTATGACTTTCGCCATTTGAATCTTTATCCCGTCAAACTCTTTTTGAGATAAAACTACTTTCTTTTCTTCTTCCTTTTGTTGCTCTTTTTTTTCTTTACCTTCTTCTTGTTTCTTTTCTTCCACCTTTACTTGCTCTTTTTTAGGTTCTGAACTTTCAAGGTCTTGTTTTTTTTCATCTTGGTTTGCCATTTTTACCCCCTTTACTAAGTCGTGAAACTTCGTCAGTAACAAATTTTAGCACTCCTGCAACGCTTGCATAGTCTATTCTATCAGGTCCAATAACTCCAACAGTCGCAATCTTCTTTCCATCATAAACAATGGGCGCTTTAATAACTGCACATTGGTCTAACTCCTGCCTGCCATTTTCTTCGCCAATATTTATTGTAATATTGCTATCGTCCCCTGTATCCATTACATCTTCAAGACTGCTATCACTGCCTAAAATCTTCATAATGCCTTTTGCTTGCTCAGGATTTTGGGCTACTGGCGAGTCAATTAATTTTGTTATTCCCTTAACACTACTCTTTGCCCCCTTGTAGTAAACATCAAGCACTTGCAAAACTAGTTTGAATACTTCTTCGTATTCTCTCATGCTCTCCTTTATACTCGCACTAAAACTTTCCATGTTTTGCGTCAAAAACTTAATGCTCCGCCCAACAAAAATTCTTGAAAAAACATTGCTTGCATTATCACAATCTTGCTTTGTAACTTGTGCACTTGCACTTATTGTATTTGATATAGCCCCAATGTTTGTCTCAATTAAAACTAATACCTGCCCCTTTATCAAATAAACAATTCTAATACCTTCAACGACTAGGTTCTCAAATCCGTCAAACATGAACACTGTCGGGTAATTTGTTGCACCAACAACAGCCTTTGAAATCGACTCCACAATCTCATTTAAACTATTTGTCCTTGCAAACATGTCGTCTTTAACTTTTTTTAGGTTCCTGCTGGTACAATTTGATTTTCTTAAAGTCTCATTTACAAAAAATCTATACCCTTTTGATGTCGGCACTCTACCGCTCGAAGTATGAATTTGCCTTAAATACCCCATTTGTTCAAGAGCACTAAGTTCATTCCTTATCGTCGCAGTAGAAAGGTCATGTAAAGTGCTGTTTTTAACAAGTAAACTCGTTATTGGGCTTGCCACCTTAATATAATTGTCTATTGCATGATATAACAAAGTTTTCTTTCTATCAGATAACCTTTCATTTTCCATTCTTCGCCCCCTTTATGTAAAAGACAAATTAGCACTCGGCTATCTATAAGTGTTAGCACTCTCTTTATCAGAGTGCTAATAGTATTATATGCTTTAATTTTAGAAAGTCAACTAATTTTTTTATTTTTTTTAAATTTTTTTATATTTAAAAAATCTTATAATTTTGTTTAATTAAAATGTCGTTTTTAACTAATATAAATAATGATACTATAGTTTTTAATATATATAAAATATATAAATTAATATATATTACTTTTATATTACTTTATATATTTTGTTTTATATATTTTGTTTTATATATTTTGTTTTATATTTTACTTTACATCTATACATACAAGTACGCATTGTATAAAACACATTAATATATATTCTTTTATATTTTTTAAGCAAATTCTTATTTATATTTTACCTTTTTAAAAACACAAAAAAAGTACCCGTATAAAAAGGCACTTTTCATATTTAATTAATTCCATGTTCTAGCATTATTCCTGCGTCATCTAAGTTTTTCATAATAGCATTATTAAAATCTTTATCAATTTCGTATCCTATGCTACTTTTTACATCTTCTGCAATATTTGAATGTGCTATATCTTGAAGTTGTCTGCCAAATTCTTTTCTTTCACTATCTGAAAAATATTCCTTTACTTCATCATTTCTTTCAATATTTTTTAAGACATCAATAGGATTTATCTCATCAAAAGTATAATCATTAAAGGTAGTTTTATCTATTTCACTATATCTTCCATTTGCCGCAAGCCTTGCATTAATAAAAGTATTTCCAGAGTTTAGAGGCATAACTTCTTCAACTTTTTTATACATATTTAACTTATATAAATAATTTGTAGGAATTCTCGTTGAATTAAAGGTTGCCGCATCAAGTATGCTCATTTTTATTCTTTGTTGCACAGCCTTTTTTGAAAAAAAATCAATAATCGGATTCTTTTCGCCTTCAAAATAACCACAGAAAAGTGGGTCAAGTGGACTTAATATTGAGTGATTGTTGTTCTGAATTTCCTTTAAAATTCTATACCTTGTGATAATTCTAAGCGGAGAAATCTCATTAAAATCAAGTACAAGTTCACTATTTATCAGTTCGTCAGTCTTTATCTGATGATAATCTCTTGCAAGAATGGTATTGTCCTGCATTTCATCGTCTTCAATAACCATTGAAATATTGTAAGGTGCATGAAAAGCATTGTAATAACTTTTTGAATCGGTTGCCACATCATCACAAATAAGGAAATTCTTTTCAACATTTCCCCTTTCAAACCTACTCATAAAATAAATTGGAACTTTAAACCCTGCTTTTGAGTAAATCTGAGAAAAAAGTATTTCGCTATCACTCAAATCTTTCATATCA
Source organism: uncultured Clostridia bacterium (assembly GCA_944383405.1). Classification (GTDB taxonomy): domain Bacteria; phylum Bacillota; class Clostridia; order Christensenellales; family UBA1242; genus UBA7862. The sequence continues at coordinate 118,507 of CALWPL010000002.1, read as the reverse complement.
ACGCCTTCAATAATATATCTTCCAGCACTCGTCTCAACTGAACCAAAAAAACTTCTTTTTTTATCATAAAAATACTTTTTTATGTACTCATACCCTAAAAATCCATCCCTATCAAAATTTTTTTGATTTTCAATCATAATCTTATTTTCTTTCATTTTTATTTTCCTTTTTAGTGTAGTTTTTAAAACTAAAAATTCCTTTCAAGATTTTGACCCATATCATATACACATGTCATAATCGTATCATATACCCTATCATTTACACGATAATTTATATTTTTTTCTATGTCATGAGCAATTTCCATTTCAGATACTTCTTTTAATTTTTTCCCAAACTCAATTCTTTCATTTACATTCATAAAACTATTTGCAATTGGATTAGTGCTATAATTTTCTAATATTTTTACTGCTTTTAGCCTTTTCTTACTAAAATCATTAAAATAATTATCGTCCATTTTATTAAAATTATTGTTCATTAAATTAGAAATATTAAACGCAGAATTCCCACTCGACATAGACATTACATCAACTACAAGCCCATTTTTATCAAGTTTATATAAATAATCTGCTGGAGTCCTAGTTGAATTTTGAATTGAAATGTCAAGCAAATTCATCTCCATTCTCTTTTTTACGGCGTCGACATAAAAATAATTTAATATTGGATTTCTCTCCCCTATAAAACTTTTGCAAAACATAGGGTCAAGTCTTGAAAAAACGCCATTTTGATTTTCGTTTGCTATTTTTCCTATTCTAATCTTCCTGAAATAATCAAGTATGTCATTAGAATAACTCTTTTTAAATAATAACCCATCAACAATTTGACCACTTCTATACTGGTGATAGTTCGCAGCAAGCATTGTCGTATCTACAAAATCTTCTTTAAACACATTCTTCATTTTACTAAAATGCCCAAATCGTGAATTAAGATAACTTTTATCATCCGTTGACAAACTATTCTTTACAATAAAAAACCTTTTAAACCCATCTTCTTTCTTTGCAACAACAAAAGGAACAGGTGTTTTTATCCCAAGTTTGTTATAAATTTGAGAAGAAATAATTTCAACATCAGCATACAACTTATTATTCGTTTCATCAATAATGTACCTTCCAGACTCTCCCTTAAATTCTCCCCAATGGGTTTCTCTTTTGCAATCAAAATAGTTTTTTAAATAGTCATAATTTAAAAAACCCTTTTCATCAAAATTACTCTTGTTTTCGCTAATTATCCTGTTTTCTACCATGTTATCTTCCCCTAACTATATTTTATTTCTACAATTATTTTAACATAGAAATTTTAATATTTCTAGCCCCAATTTTATTTTTTGTAAAAATTATGTATTGGCAAAAAAATCTAGTATTTTGTACCTATTTTATTAGACTATTTTATAATCCCATCTCTAAAAACCTGCCCACAGTGTCCATATTTTCAAGTACTACTTCTTGATACCTTTTATCAATTTTTACATTGGTTGCCTTTTCAATTTCTTTTGCATAATCTTTTGTAGCGTTATCTTGCAATTCTTTTGCAAATTCAATTCTATCTTTTTCTGTAAAATATTTTTCAAGTTCTTTGTTCTTTTCAACTTCGTTTATAATTTCAAACTCTGCCATTTTTTCTCTTTTGAAAATATTGTCAAAACCTTGCCTTATTGTCATGTAATCTCCAGTTGCAATATGACTTGCATTCTCAAAACTATTTCCACTATTTAGATGTATAACTTGGCTTATATCTTTATTATTACCACTTATCCTATAAAGAGTATTTTTATTATCTCTATCAGTGTTATAGATAATTGCGTCAAGCAAATTGTTTTTTACCTGCTCGCAAATTGCCCTTTTTGAAAAAAAAGACACAACAGGATTTACTTGTTTTTCAAAAATAGCATCATAACCCCCAGCATTAAAATTGTGCCTTCTTTTTTCAAAAAAAGTTTTTAAAATTTTAAATTTGCAATCTTTATTCTCATCTTGTTTTAACTCGTCTATAAGTTGTGAAAAACAAGGCTTTCTCTTATATTTAAAATATTCACTTATAGAATTTATTCCCCTATAAGTATTTTCTCCTGGGAGTACATCTCTAACAAGCATAACGCTTTCTCCCTGAGAAGTAAAAAAGTGAATAGGTGTTTCAAGATTGAGACTAGCACGAATTTGAGAATATAACATATCCGCCTGTGCCCCATTCCCCCTTGGCCCTTCAAAAATATATTTTCCTAAATCAGTATCAACAATTTTACTTGGTCTAAAATATAAACTCGCCGTGTAATGACTTGATAAATCTCTATAATCTATGCTTCCGTCTTTTTTAAATTTTCCTTTAAATTCTGTAATAATTGCGTTTTCTTTCATTTTTTCTCCTTTTTATTTTGTGGAGAATTTCAAAATGTATTTTTAATGAAAACTAACTAAAATATATATAAAAACTTAATTTGTAAAATCTAAATAAAAAACATTTAATCTAAAAACTTTATAAATTCTTTATTTGCACAATAGTAACATCTTTATAAAAACTCATAAATTAACTATCTTTTAAATATAAAAGTAATTATCTATGTCTTAAAAGTTTTGTTAAAAATTCTTTTTGCTATCCCCAATTATTAAACTAATTATAAAAACTAGTAAAATACTTATTATCTTAGCAATTCGCCAATTTTATCTTTCTGGCTTTCAACAGCACTCTTGTATGTATGACTAAACGAATAATTTGTTTTCTCTTCATAATCTCTTGCGAGTCTCATAGCACTAGTAGTCCAAAGTTCGTTTGTAAATTTTTCTCTATCGCTCTTACTAAAAACATTCTCTATTCTTTCATTATTCTTTATTTCTTCAATGACCTTTTTAAGATTAAGCGGCTTACTAGAAAATTCAGTCCTATAACATCCAACTTCATTTTTTCTTCCCTTATTAACTAAGTTTATATCCCTTTCATTTACTCCACTTGAAATCGGAATAACCTTATCAACCGCACTAAGTACATTAAGGTCATAAAGATTAGTTTTTAAGTCATTATTTGTTGTAAAAGTAGACATTCTAATTAGCCTTGCTTTAATAAGTTCAATTTGTGCCCTTTTCTCAAAAAAATCAATAAACCTGTTATATTCCCCTGTAAAAATAGCATCTATTGGTCTATTGCCACTTTTTGAAGTCAAACTCTTTGTTAACTCTCTTTTAATAAAAATTCTTTCAAGAATCGAAGGTGCACTATCAAAATGCTCCCTTAAATCATACATAAAAAGATTTTTGTTCATAATATTGTGAAAATCTTCTGCAAGAACAGTGTTTGATATAAGGTCGTTTACATTGATTTTTCTAGTCCCTGCTAAAATTGAATTGAGCAAACTCTTTTCATCTTTTGCTAGGTCATTTCTAATTAGTGCCGTTTTCCCATTTTCAAGGTCAACAGGCATATAACTTGGCGTGTCAAATCCAAGATTTTTAAAAAGTAAACTCTGCATTATGTCCGCATCATCTTTTTCTTTTGATTCTACTCTAATAAAGCCCTTTGTCCCATCAACAAAGTCAACTATTCCAAACCCATTTGATACACTTCCTTTCGCTATATAATGCCTTAGTACTGACTCCTTTAATCCTTTATCAGTAAATTTATCTTGATTTTCATTTATAATTTGTTCTATCATTTTCACTTTCCTTTCTTTTAATCTTTTTATGTATTTAAATCTAGGTAAGGTTAATTTAATACTTTTAGTCCTAAATTGCCTAAACTTATAAAATCTTATTTAGACAATTCATTGCAAATATCATTTATCTGTTTGTCAACCGCAACTAAATAATCTGAATTAACGCTTATTCCCGTTTTTTCGTTTAGTTCGCTTTCAAGTTTAAAAATAGACTTTTTGCTTAAATCACTTACAACTTCCGCTACCTGATTTTTACTAAAAACTTCATTTGCCTTTTCATTGTTCTTTATTAGACTAAGAACTGCTCTAAAATTAAGTGGAAGTGGAGAAAACTCAGTTTGATATAGTAAATCCAATCTATTACCCTTTAAAGCACTTTTTAAATCTTTTTTTTCTACAATTGCTTCAACTGGAAAAACTTTGTCCACCGCCCAAATATCATTTAGTTTGTAGTAATTTGATTTTAAAGAATTTGACGAGTCGAAAGTAGCAAGTTTTGCAATTCTAATTTTAATAAGTTCTCTTAGTGCTTCATCACTAAAATGTTCGCTAAAATGGTTGTATTCTCCAAAAAATATTCTATCTATCGGTCTATTCCCTTCTTTAGTAAAAAAACTCAATAAGTACAATCGTTTTAGAAAATCTCTTTCTGCTTTTGGCAAGTTTTCACAATTTAATTTCTGCTTAATATCTTCTTGAAAAATAATATTATTCATAATGTTATGATACTTGTCAGCCCTTAAAACATCTGAAACTTGCTCAATACTATCAATATTAATTATCCCACTTAAAATAGACTTATTTTTAAATAAAACAGGCATAATATCAGGAGAAGAAAGCCCCATTTCTTTACAAATTAAACTTTGAATAACTGTCGCATCACTTTGTATCTTGTCAACCCTTTCAACTTTTCTTATGCTTTTATCTAGCACCCCGCCTGGAACTAAATGCTTGTATTCTTTAACATAGTGATTTAAAACTAACGCATTAAGAGTTTGTCTGTCATTTGATAATGTATTTTCAATTATCTTTTCCATAGGCTCTTCTCCTTTTTTGCCAAGTCTATTTTTCATTTACCTTATTCCATTTTTAAAAACTTTTTTCTATTATTGTTTAAATTCTTTGTTACTTAAAAATTAGCCTATTTTTAGTTTTTACTTTTCTAAATCTTCTTCGTTTTGAACCTGAGATGTGTTTTGAGACTTTAAATAATTCTCTCCCACATTTTTGCAAATCTTAACCCAAGACAAATCAGCATTTCTAGCATTGTTCTTATAAAGTTCATCATGCAAAGTATTGAAAACTAGTTCTTTGTTTTTTTCTACAAACTTTACATAATCACTATCAACTTCATAGTGAATACTATCCTTTATGTCTCGAGCAATCTTTTCAATATCAAGATTTTGCAACTTATTTAAAAAATCAGTCATGTCTTTTTCAGTAAAACATCCCTTTGCTTGCTCATTTTGTGCATAGGACTTTGCAAGTCCTTCAACAGTTTGAAATTTATCTGAAAATTCGCTTAAATAAACCGGCTCTATAAGTTTTCCCTTCTTTGCTTTTAAAAAGTTATACCCGCTAATCCCATTTGAAAGTGGAACAATATCATATACCTTTCCAAGTTTATTTTTTTTATAGGCAATCTGATTAAAATCTCTTGTTGAAACGCACATCGCAGCATCAAGTAGTTCAAGTTCTAGCCTTCTTTTTAAACATTCTTTTGAAATAATTCTTGGAACAAAACCCCTTTTTAACTCCCCATTTCTAAATAAATGTTTAAGAGTCTTGTTGTCAAATTTAACATCAGATGCGTTGTCCTTATGATATTTTTCAGCAATTTCAGTCTTGCTTGATATAATATCATCACACATAATTGTTAAGTGTCTATTTTTTTTAACCGGAAAATAAATAGGAGCATCAAAGCCCATTTCATTATAAACTTGAGATAATAATATCTCAGAATCTATAACTTCTTTTTCAATTTGATTTTCTGGTGCAACATAAAACTCGCCAACTTTGGTAAAAACTTTTTTTGCAGACCAAATCTGTGTGTCAGCATGCTCCTCGTAATTCTTTTCAAGTAATTTTGGTAAACTTTCAAAATCAATAGTCCCATCAATCTCTGAAAATTGGTCTTTTAAAAGGTTCAAAACTAAATTTTTTTTCATATATTTTCTCCTTAAAAATATTTTAACATATTACGCCATATTTTTCAAGAGTAAAGTGTTTTATAGATAATAACTTATTTATAACACTAAATTCAAATTTACTTTCTAAATCTTAGTATTATCTACACTTTTTTTAAAATTAAAAACAATTTTAAAAATTAAACAACTTTCTTAGTTAAATTAAAAATTGGTCTTCATTGCTACTGTATGACTTTTGTATCAATTTATCTTCTAGTTTTTTGCTAAACATTGAAGCCATATTCTCTTTTGCCCTGTCAAGTCTTTTTATGTAGTCATAATTTATTTCATAATCAAAAGTCTTTTCAATACTCTCGCCTAACTTTTCATAATTTAAACTATCTATTTCAAGTAGTAAATCAGCAATTTGGCTATCATTTAAATACTTTTGAGACTTTTTGTTCTCCAAAATATTTTTAACTATTTGCCTATAACTTTCATCGTTATATGAAAATTCACTATTATATCTAAGCCCTTCAAAACTAACTCCAGTCTTATGGTTTTCTCCGCTTGAGGCAAAAGAAAGTGGATAAACATCTTCAATAAGCCCATTCTTTACCTTGTATGCATACTTACTACTATCAAAATTACTAACCCCAAACATAGCATTTATTACAGACATTTTTAACCTTTCACTTACAGCCCTATCTGAAAAATGCTCAAAAATCCTTTTTGATGCGTTTTTATTTGCAAATAAATGCTCTAAATCTCGCAAATCAAGAGCGTATTTATCTGCCAAAATCTTATGATATACACTAGCCCTTACAACTTCTTTGTTTTCTAAAATGTTTTTCATTTGAAGAATAATCTTTCCGTCTGGCATCTCAACTGGGAAAACATCACTAGGAATTAAACTCCCAACAAGTCTACCTGTAATTTTGCTATCTTCTGTCTCGTTTAAACACATGCTAAAATCTACATTATGCCCCCAATTATTTTTTCTCTCTTGCCCACGAATAATTTTATACGCTTCAAGAAGCATTGTTTCAGCATCAGCATACTCCTTTTTAACATCTCCCGCAATGACAAAAGACTTATAATTGTAGTTCTTCTTTAATTCGGCTAATGCCCCTACTTTTATAAGGTCTTTCTTTCTCATAAGTGAAATTTCCTGCCCCTTTGGCTTTAAAGAATAAAAGATATCATAAACTTTTGCCATGTAATAATCCGCTGAATAAGGCACATTTTCGCTACTTATAGATAAACAGCCATCTTTCCCAAGAAAAGATGTAAGAAAACTAAAATTCTGCTCATCAAAATACAAATTACTCATTTAAAATCTCCCTTTTATATTAAAGTAAAATCATTATACCAAAGGAAAAGACTCATTTCAATAGGCAATTTGCTAAATATAATCATAAAGTTTTACTTTATTCTACTAAACACCCGCACTACAACTTTTTATATAAAACAAGTATCTTTTTTATTGGCGTAAACTATTTAAACGACTCAATATAATAAACTAATTTTAATAATACAAAAAATAAACTTACAGCATTAAAAAAAAGCCTAACATAAGAATTCTTTTAATGTCCTATATACCCCTATTTTATTATAAAAAAATAGACATACAACTTTTAAAAGCAAATCTTAAAAAACCTACCTTTAACTTGCATGTCTATATTTTATTATAATAAACAAAAACTAAAATTAAAATTCTTCACAAAGTACTTGGAAATAAGCCATTGGATGCTTACAAACAGGACAAATATCAGGAGCCTTATCTCCTTCAACCCTATGTCCACAATTTCTGCACTCCCAAACAACCTTCTTTGCCTTAGAAAAGACTTTATTTTCCTTTACATTTTTAAGAAGAGCCCTATATCTATCTTCGTGATTTTTTTCAATCTTTGCAACGCCTTCAAATTGCTCAGCGATTTCAACAAAGCCTTCTTCCCTTGCTGTCTTTGCAAATTCTTTGTACATATCGGTCCACTCATAATTTTCACCCTGTGCAGCACTTTCTAAATTCTGCATAGTGTCCCCAATACCTTCTAATGCCTTGAACCAGAGTTTTGCATGCTCTTTTTCATTGTCAGCAGTCTTTGTAAAAACTTCTGCAATTTGCTCATAGCCATCTTTTTTTGCTCGGCTAGCAAAATAAGTATATTTATTTCTTGCCTGGGACTCCCCAGCAAATGCTGTCCATAAATTTTTTTCTGTTTGACTTCCTTTAAGTTCCATCTTCTACCTCCGATTGTTACTATACCTAATAAATTTTTAAAAATCAAGCAAATTCATGGTATAGTTATTTTATTGTCCTTTTTTAAGGTAAATATTTTAACTATTTGGTAATGCAACTACAAAAATTGCAACAGCAAAGTAGAAAAGAACCATGAGAATAGATAAAAGTGTAAATATTATCCCAACTGCCTTTTGCGCTTTACTAGTTGACTTAATAACATATGGATTAAAACATAGAGAAATAATCGAACAAATCGCACCTGGAATATAACTAATCCAACCAACTGACAAAACAAAAACGACAAAAGTAACTGCATTTTGTGCATTATTAACCGAGTTATATGTTTGATATAAAAAATATAAAGTAAAAGCCATAAAACACACCGCAAGAAAAAATGTTATAAGCCCGCCAATCATAAGCCCTGTCTTTAAATCTTGCGGCTTTTCCATACCTTGTGCTTGATTAAAAGCCACACCTTCACCTTCCAAATTGTTTTGGCTTTTTATATTATCTGCAGTAATAACATTTATTTGATAATCTTTTTTACTCATCTATTACTCCAATTCTATTATTCCGATATAATTTATATTAACAATATTTACAAAATAATAACAATTTATAATAATATTTGTCAAATGTTTAATAAAGATTTGACTTTTTTATTATATAAATAATATAATTTGGAAAAGGAGAATTATTATGGGAGATTTAAATGGAATCGAACTTGCTATCATGATAGTTTCAGGACTCATTGTGGTAGGCTTAGTTGTTGCACTTATTGTTCAAATTGTTTTAATAGTAAAATACAAAAAATTCAACAAAACACCGCTAGAAAATGGTTTGTCTTCACAGCAAACCGCAAGGGCTATACTTGATGCCAATGGACTTCAAAATGTACAAATCAAAAAATTAGGCTTTTTTAGAAGAATACTTCTTTTTGGAAATCATTATAGCGTGATGAAAAAGACAATATATTTAAGAAAAAATATCTTAGACGCTTCTTCTGTAACCGCCGTTGGTATTGCAATACAAAAAGTTTGCCTTGCCGTCCAGCATAAAAACAAAGATAAGAGTTTTCTCTTTAGATATGTCCTACAAATTTTAACACTCTTTACCCCACTTCTCTTTTATGGGTCAATCGCTATTGGACTTATAATAGATTTGGTTACTCAATTTACTGGTATTCCGACAATGATAGGATTACTTGTTGGTATAGGCTTCTACTTTCTTACATTTGTTTTGCAGATTTTTAATATAAAAGTAGAGAAAAAAGCAAACGAACAGGCAGTTGAAATTTTACGAAGTGCAAACATTTTTAATGAACAAGAAATAACAACTTTCCAAAGTTTATTGAAACTTTATATTGTCTCAGATGTCATCGTTCTTGTTTTAAGCATATTAAAACTTATTTTGCAAATCTTAAAAATCTTTGCAAGAGCAAAAAAGAGCAATTAACATTTAAAATTAATTTCAATTATAAAGGTATACATTATTTTTACATCTAAAAAATAAAAAACACTTTACTATAAAAAGTTGAAGTGTTTTTTATGCTATTTTTGAAATTAAAAACATAGTTTTAAGGTTAAAGCCTTTTGAAACTAGCAGAATAAAATATAAGAAAAGGAGTTCTACTTTTTAAAGTAAAACTCTTTTTTATAATTAGTTTCAAAAATTATAGATTAAAACTTACGCTTTTTTATACTATCACACGCTCTCAACATTACTTGAAGTATAAATTGCAACTTGGTCTTGATGCCAAGACCCAAAATCTTTTTTAAATTGATTTAAGAAAAACAATAAACCATTAGGTGCCTTGTTATAAAAGAATACTTCTGCAATAAGTAAATGCTCTTTATCAATAAGGTATACAGCAAGCAACTTGCTTTTAGACCTAATTAAATCAAGCACATCATATTTTTTTGTAAATTCTTCCATTCTAGGGTTCTGAGTATCTGAAATGTTAGTATATACTTGTTCAAACCCAATCTTTATCTCGTCCCAAGTTAGTTTGTTTTTAACTAAAACCCCTAAAACTTTTTTTAATCTACTGTATTCTTTCTTATTGTATTTCATTTTTTCTCCAAAGGTTTTCTAAATAAACGCCTTATTTTATTAAATTGATTTATCTTTTGTCAATACTTTTTTTTCTTTCAAAGACTATTAACTCTTTTACCCTATTATATTTTCCTTTTAATAATTTTGCTGCTAATATTTTTAAAATTATATTCTTATTTATTTCTTATTTTATTCATTGTTCTCGTTTTTAGCCATAAATTCTCATATTCTTATGCCAATGTTAGTTATTTTTTTGATTGCTTTTTATTATATAAAAATTTTTTCCTAACAATATTTTTTTCTCTACCATTTTTACTTGGCGTATAATAAACTCTATCAAGTAAGTTACTTGGCATATATTCCTGCTCAACATAGCCACCATAATCGTGCGGATACTTATAGCCACCTGTCTTATCATCATTTGTAGATGGATGATTTTTTAGCCTATTTGGTACAAATGAATCTCTTGTTTCTTCTGCGTCTTTTAACGCCTTGTCCTTTGCAATTAAAACTGAATTTGATTTATCCGCTTCACACGCATAAATTATTGCATGAGATAGAGTTAATAAACACTCAGGCTCTCCTAATTTTTCACACGAATACATGGCACAACACGCAAGCAAAAGAGCGTTACTATCCGCCATACCAATATCTTCACTACAATGAGCAATAAGTCTCCTTGCAATTATCTTAGGGTCAACGCCTGCTTTTAATAACCTTGCAGAGTAGTATAAAGCCCCTTCTGTATCACTACCCCTAATACTTTTACAAAAAGCAGAAAGCAGGTCATAATACATTGAACTGTCAAGACTTAGTGGCAACCTACCAATACTTTGAGTTGCTATCTCTTTTGTAATTAATATCTTTTTATTTTTATTTAGGTTTGTTGTTTTTACTGCAAGTTCGAGCCCATTTAACGCCTGTCTAATATCTCCACCGCAAGCATACGCAAAATAATCAAGTGCACTTTCTTCTACTTCAACAGGTAAATTTCCAAGTCCACGCTCTTTATCGCTAATTGCACTTTTAAGTGCCTTTATAACATCTTCTTTCTCTATTTCTTTAAACTCAAAGACCCTACACCTTGAAACAATAGCACGAGTCATAGAAGTGTATGGATTTTCAGTTGTTGAACCTATAAAAATTATGTGCCCTTCTTCTATTGCTTGTAATACACAATCACTTTGTGCCTTGCTCCACCTATGACACTCGTCTAAAAATAAATATGTTCTTTTGTTAAACAACTCAAAATCTGTCTTTGCCTTGTCAATGCATGCCTTTGCTTCCGCCACCCCACTTGAAACGGCATTGAGTTTCACAATCTCCCCCTTTGACATATTTGCTATAATATGTGCAAGGCTTGTTTTCCCAGTTCCTGGCGGGCCATAAAAAATACAACTCCCAAGAACTCCTGCTCGTATCGCCCTATCAAGTAAAGAATCTTTATGAACAATGTGCTCCTGCCCCACAAATTCTTCTAAATTTCTAGGTCTCATCCGCTCACTAAGCGGTTTATTTTTCTCAAAATTTGAATAATATTCCATATTTAAAATATATCATAGTTAAACAATTATTGCAATAATACTATTTTTAATTGTTTAGAAAACACCAAAAATCTTTAACAAAATAAAAAGAGCCACCACCATAAACAAAATTTTTATCTTCTATAAAATAAAAACAACTATAAACAATTTCTATACCTTAAATAAAAACAACTAAAACTGATTTTTGAATTCTCATTATAAGCAATAAATACAAACTAAAAAATTTTTAAATACTAAATAAAATAAAAGAAACACCATAAACAAAATTTTTAACTAATAAAAAAAGACTATAAGCAATTTTATTAAGTTTTTTATAAAATAAAAACAACTATAAACAAAATCTTTAAATTCCCAACAAAATAAATAAGGACATGCAAATTTCGACAAAAATTTTCATATATCATAGAAAGCGAGGTTTTTATATGATTGTTGAAAGTTTTGTTGCCTTTATGAACAAAATAATGTTATTTTCTGCCTATGTAAATAATGCGTCAAATTTTCCAAAGCCCCTTACTGAAAAACAAGAAAAAGCCTATTTTGAAGCCTTTAAAAAAGGAGATAAAAAGGCAAAAGACAAGTTAATTTCGCACAATCTAAGGCTAGTTGTCCATGTTGCAAAAAAATATAGCGGAAGCAGTGAAAGCGATGACCTAATATCAGTAGGCTCCATAGGACTTATAAAAGCGGTAAACACTTTTGAATATGGGAAAAACACACAGTTTTCGACTTACGCCGCAAGATGTATAGAAAATGAAATACTTATGCTTCTTCGAGTCAACAAAAAACACAATGCCGTTATGTCTTTAAACGAGTCTCTTGGAAAAGATAAAGACGGAAACGATGTCTCCGTTCAAGACATAATTCCAAGTGATGAAGATGTTGTTGAAAACGCAGAGAACTCTTTTTTAAATGAAAAACTAATAAAACTTGCGAAATCATCTCTTGATAAGCGTGAATTTGAAATACTACAAATGCGGTACGGACTAAATAACACTCCCATCTACACCCAAAGAGAAATAGCAAAAAAACTTGATATATCTCGCTCCTACATATCAAGACTTGAAAAAAAAGCCCTTGACACAATAAAGGAAAAAGTCAAAAAAGAAAAATTATACTTTTAGTCATGTTTTAAACTTTGCCAAAAAAATCTTATTTCAAATTCTGCCCACAAGTCTTATTTCAAATTTTGTCAAAAAGTCTCATCTTAAATTTTATCCATAAATCTTATTTTAAATTTTGCCCCGTAGTTTTGTATTTTTAAAACTAGTGCAAAAAAGGACTACCCTTCCTAAAACTTCTTATTTTGCTATTTTTAAAGTTTATTTACTTAAAACCACTTTTTTAAAATTATTCTAAAACTATACTAAAATATTTTATAAAAAAAATTTTTAAATAAATTTATAATTAAGTTTACTTAAATTTGTGATAAAAATCTAATCTATCTATTAAAGAAAACCACTTTAATTTTCTTTACTTTATTTTTTTGTAAAAAAACTCCTTTTAAAGAATTTTCTATATTGTTAAGTTCCGGCAAGTCTTTTCCCTTAACCTTTTTTAAATTTCTTGGCAAATATATATTAATAAAGTTATCAACACTTGACTTTATCTTAATCTTTGCTACTCCCCTTTTGAGATTGTAAATAATTGATAAAGTAATGTCTTTTGACACCTTTAAATTCACTAACCTTCCACGACTTAAAAATTCTGGCAAATTATCAAATAAATATAGCGAATTTTTATTTGCAACAACAAACATATTCTGTATTGCCATGCAAAAAATTAAATTATTAATAATTGACAAATTTTCTTTTTTATCTTTTTTACCAACTCCCATATTGTAGTAATCGCTATTAAAAAAAATTAAACTAGGAGAAATAAAATTTCTAATTAAAGTCTTTAAAATTTCCCCACCATCCCTTCCTTCCCCACAAGTAAAGAGTGCTAGCATAAGTTTAGATAACCCCTGTGCGTCAAAATTCCCTAATGCCCCTAAAAACCTATCCTTAATAGAATTTACAACTAGCGTTTCATAATCTTTTTTGTTTTCTCCAACTTTTATACCGTAGTTATAAGGAAACAAATAGTCAATGCTCGTATTTTCTTCCTGCCTTTCAAACTTGCTTAAACAAAATTCCTTTATAACTCCATTTTTGTCAATTTCAAAACTAGGAATTAAATATAAATCTTCTTCCCACCTTTTTAAATTTTTCGTGTCGTTACACTCAACACACAAATCACATAATACCTTAAAAACAATACTTGCTCCCGCAAAATCACTCGTTAAGTTTGAAGCGATATTAAGCCCTGTATTTTTGCATTTATTATTACAACTAACCCCAAACGGAGACCCAAAAACATTTGTAGCATTATCTTTTATAAAGAAATTTTCGTAAAAATCTCCAATATTAGATATTAACTCATACCCTTTGTCAAGTATTGAACTATCCCCTGTAATTCTATAATAAAGATAAATTAAAAGACAAAGTTTACTCCCTTCATTTTTGTCGTACAGATTTTGGACATTGTTTATTACTATCCCCCCGCTATCTTCGTCTTGATACATCGGAATAAAGACGCCTTGCAAACCATATATTTTTTCTGCATTTTCTCTATACTCAGGAATTTTTCTATAAAAACTAAGAATATACTCCTTTACATTTTGACTCATGCCACAAAAAAGCGAAAAAATACTCCCAATAACCCCTGTGCTTGTTGCTAGTTGCAAGCAATTACTCCCAAACAACCCACCTTCAAACCTTCCATCAAACCCACTTAAAAATAGGTACTTCCCAAAATTATATAAACTCTCAATTAAACTTGCATTAATTCTTCCCTTTTTTACATCAATTAGTTCTTCATCAATAGTTTTATTTCCCTTTGAAAAAAATTCAACATTTTGAAAGTTTGCTAATTTCAAAAACTCTTGACTACTTCTTCTAAATAACTTGTCATAATTTGCCTTTTTTAAACTATCTTTTACTCTACATATCGCTTGCTCTATAATATTTGTAAAAAATTTATTATCCTTCTTTCTAATTTCATCTTTACTTTCTTTAATTATTTTGCTACTTTTAGATTCAATATTACTATTTACTACGCTTTGTTCGTCATCCCACAGCATACTATCTTTTAAACTATTATCACTTTCAGTATTTTCATCAACTTTTATAAATGCTGATTCTTCTTTTAAACTAGTATCTCTTTTAATTTGTTCATCACTTTTTATAGATAGCAATTCTTCCTTTAATTTTTTATCTAAAATATCCCTTTGATATTTTTCTATTCCACCAATAACACTTCCCCCACCACTAACACCGTTATTAAAATCATTATCTTTTACAACAAAAGTTTTTAAATAAATATTAATGTAACTTGCATTATCTACTATCAAACTATCAATCGTTAAACTCACTTGCCCATCACTTTCAAGATATAAAACACAGCCATAATAATCTTTAAAAAAAACAATGCTATTCCTTTCAACTTTGACCTTAAAAAGCCCTTCATCAACAGGACTAAGTTTTAACTCTACTTCAATCTTTCTATTTTCTCCCATTAGTTTAAAACAAATAATATCACTTTCTCTATCTACAAAACATTTTCTTGACATAACGCCAAGATTATCTGCAAACCTTGTCTCAATTTCCCCAGTTTCAAGATTAACCTGCCTAAAATAATCACTTACTACTTTTAACTCTTTATGTATTATTTCAAATAAACATATAACCTTACTAGAACTAAGAGTACCATAAAAGTTGTTCTTTGCTAAAAACTCTCCTAAATATTCTTGTGCTTTTATATAATTTTTGTTTTTCATCAAATCTTTTATAGCCTCATAATTACTTTTTCTATTATCTTCTTTACCTAAATTTTGACTATCAAGACAAACCCCAGAGTTCATAACATCAATGCTTTTTATTTTTACAATTTCCTTTCTCGCCCCACCCATTAAGGTTATACCAATGCTCCCGTTCCCTGCAAAAAGGCTTTCAAAATCACTACTGCCAGGACTTAGAAATCTTAAAATTTTTTTAAACTTTGCCATATATTTACCCTTTAAAACTATTTTATGTTTAATTTTTTAAATTATTTAATCATTGCTCTAAAAAGAAAAAGCCCGTAAATAATAAAAAATAAAATATGTAATCTAAATGCATAATAATAAATGTAAATAATAAAAAGTGAGCAACAAAGAGTAAAATATACAATCTAAAATAATTGATAGTAAAAAAAATAAATAATAATGAGTAAATAAAAAAGAGTAAAATATGCTAGTTAAATACTGAATAATAAAAAGCAAATAAGAAAGAGTAAATAATAATGAGTAAAATATGTTAGTTAAAAGACTAGATAGTAAAAAGTAAAGTATGTAATTTAAAAAATAATAAAAAATGTAAACAACAAAAAAATAATTAATTTTAAAAAGATAACAAACATGAAAATAATAAAGCAAAAAAAAGATGTATTAAAAACAAAACCCCAAAAATAAAACGCAAAATTTATAATAATAACTTCTCTATGTAATATTTCTTTTTACTATCATCAACATTTAAACTATTAATGACCGACTTTAAAAATGTTTTATCGCTTTCACTTAATAATAAACTTTCAAGAGTAAAATTCTTCTTTAACCCTACCCCACCATTTTTTCCAAGTTTAGAAAAAGTAGGAATCCCAGCACTTTCAAGTTCGCTAAGATACCTAAATACACTCCTAGTTGAAATCTCAAATTTGTCAGCAAGAACTTTTGCTGGCACAATATCGTGTTTCCCAAGTTCAAGTAAAATAGCAAATATCAAATACTTTTTCATTTTTATCCTTTTAATTATTCTTATTTGTTAAAAACTTTCAAGCCAATTTATTCGAACATTTGTTCGAATAAATTGTTAAAAAAAAGAACTCTCTTTCCATATTTTGTAGTATATGTCATTAAAACTAAACTGTCAATTAAAAATTATTATTTATAAATTAAATAATTTATTTCATATGCCTAAATATTAAACAAAAAAAATCTAGTTTAAATCACTAGACTTATAATATTTTTAGTAAAACAAATACAAATAAAAATTTTTCATTAATTCCTTTATTATTATCTTAATCTTAATAATAAACACTTATTATGTATTATTTTTCTACTAAGTTATATAAAAACAAATACCATACCCCCTTATCTAAACTAAAAAATTCCTACCACAAAAACTGTGATAAGAATTTTAGTATAAATATTTTTTTACAAACCTAACTATTATTTATTCTAATTTAATAAAATCTATTTATATTTATTATTGACCTTCTTCGGTTTCAGGAGTTGTTGTAGAACTTGTCAAAGCATTATCTTTTGAAATAGTAAAATCGTCAGCAGTAATTGTGTAACTATTTAGAGTCAAATTACTTGTTTGGCCGCTTTCATTTTCCCTTTCAACTACAAGCGAAATACTATCGCCTTCATGAAGCGTAAGTAAAACATTTGCTAGTTCATTATAATTTTCAAAATAAATAGTTTGACTTGCTTGATTTCTTGTGATAACAACGCCAATAACTTTATCATTTACAAGTAGCCCCATTGTCTCTGCCTTGCTTCCAGCATTTACTGACACTACAAGAATCTTTGAACTCAAAGTATTAGTTCCCGTTACTTCGTCATAAGTATTCATATTATCACAACTTGTATAACTAAAACCAAGTAAAAACTTGTGAACACCAACGCTTTCACGACTCCCACCCAACTCATAGTAGTAAATAATATTTTCACTAACAGCCTTTACATTATTTGATAAAATTGCATTTGAAACATTTTCATAAGCAGAAGCCGAATATTTTGCGTTTGCAATACCAATAAGTTCGCCATTTAGATTAAACACTCCGCCCCCACTATTACCACCATTGATTGAAGTATCCATTCTAAGACAAGTAAGCGTTCTATACTCTCCTGCTATTTCAACAGAAATCTTCTCTGACACCTTGCTTACAACCCCATTAGTTACAGAAATTCCCTGTCCCATTGGATTACCAATAGCAACAGCAGTTGAACCTGCCTGTAAATCATCTGAATTAGCAAAACTTACTTCTTGTATACTGCTATTTTTTATTTTATCAAAATTTTCTCCGCTAATTTTTAGTACCGCAATGTCATATTCAGCAGAACCACCCACATATTCAGCCAAAAACACCCCATCTCCATAATCATAGTTACCGTTGCTCCCAGACAAAGTCTCATTACCATATATATAACAACAAATTTCGTCTGAAATTACATATTCAACTTGCGATGGAGCAAAAACACTCCCACTGCCTGTCGTCTTTTCAAGAACCACTACATGATAATTTGTAATTACATAAGCGTAATTATCATCTCTATTTATCTCATAAAACACGCCAGAGCCAGTATATAAGCCATCTTCCCCTTGACAATAAATTGAAATTACTTGATTTAGGCATTTGTTTGCAACTCTCTCAATTGTAGTATCAGCAGTATCTAAAAAATAATCTTCCAAAAACTTTTGATACCCAGCAGCATTGTTTTCATACAAGCCAAACTCAACAGCAAGATTAAATAATTCACTTGCACTTAAATCTCCACTAAGCCCAGGTGCTCCCTGTGCTCCGTCTTGCCCATCCTTTCCATCCGTTCCGTTTTGACCTTTTAAACTCTCAAGCCATTCTTGTTCAGTTCCAACAAACCCGTTGTCAACAGCAATCTCATAAGCACTCTTTCCACCATCTTGTCCGTCTTTACCATCTTGCCCCTTTAAACTTTCAAGCCACTCTGTCTCACTCCCTTGAAACCCGTTATCAACGGCAATATCATAAGCACTCTTTCCTTGTAAACTACACGCCCCAAGAAAACAAACACAAAGTATTAGAACTAAACTAACTAAAAATCCTTTTAATCCTTTTTTCATTTTTTTACTTCCTTTTTTGCAAAATAAATGCAAATTACTTTTTATTACTTGTTAAAAAATAAATTATAAATAATCAGTCTGTAATTATCAATCTTGTCAATTTTTCTTTATTATTTGTCAAATAAATTATAAAAACCTTAAAACTAAGTAATATTATTTTGTAACAAATTTATAAATAAAATACTAAAACCTTACTCACTACTTTCTTGCTCTTCCTTGTTATCAACTTCAGAATCCGTCTTTTTGTCGCAGTCAAGAACTTCTTTTACACGACTTTCAATTTCATCTCGAATATCAGTATGTCTATCAAGATAAATCTTAACATTTTCCTTACCTTGACCAATTTTTTCTCCATTATACGAAAACCATGCTCCGCTCTTATTTACTACCCCATTTTCTACAGCAAGGTCAATAATACACCCGGTGTTTGAAACACCTTTACCATAGATAATGTCAAAATCTGCTGTCTTAAATGGTGGAGCAAGTTTGTTTTTTACAACTTTAACTCTTGTTCTATTTCCAATAATATCACTTCCGTCTTTTATAGAATCAATCCTTCTTACATCCATTCTAACGCTTGAATAGAACTTCAACGCCTTTCCACCGGCAGTCGTCTCGGGAGACCCAAACATAACGCCTACCTTATCACGAAGTTGATTTATAAAAATAACACATGTGTTACTCTTACTTATAATTCCTGCAAGTTTTCTCATCGCTTGACTCATAAGCCTTGCCTGCAAACCGATGAAATTATCTCCCATTTCCCCTTCAATCTCTGCCTTTGGTGCAAGTGCCGCCACCGAGTCAATGACTATAACATCAAACCCATTGCTTTGTACAAGTTTATCACAAATATCAAGTGCCTGCTCTCCATTGTCTGGCTGAGAAACATATAATTCGTCAAGATTTACCCCAAGATTTTCAGCATAAACAGGGTCAAGAGCGTGCTCAGCATCAATAAACGCCGCCATTCCGCCCAATTTCTGTGCCTGTGCTATAATGTGAAGCGAAACCGTTGTCTTACCGCTAGACTCTGGCCCATAAATTTCAATTATTCTCCCCTTTGGCACGCCGCCAATCCCAAGTGCATAGTCAAGCACCAAACAGCCAGTTGGTATGACATCTACCTTTTCATGCCTTCTCTCGCCCATTTTCATAATAGCGCCCTTACCAAACTGCTTTTCAATTTGCAAAATCGCCTGCTCTGCAAGTTTTATCTTATCTTCCTTGTTCTTTGGTTTAATGTCAAGTTTCTCTTTTACTTCTTCCTTTTTTGCTGCCATTTTATACTCTCCTAACTCAGTTTTATGCTTTAATTATATAATATTTTTTTATAAAAGCAAAATATTATTAAAACATTTTTATTCTAAAACACTTTTAGTCTTTGTATTTTTCGTAAAATTCTTTTCTAAAATCTAAAAATCTGTCTTCATTAATTGCAAGTCTTACCTGTTTCATAAGATTTAGTAAAAATCTCAAATTATGCTTACTCACAAGTCTTGCTCCAAGGATTTCCCCCGCATTAAATAAATGTCTTAAATATGCCCTTGTATAATTTTTGCAACACTCACAATCGCATTCGTCATCAAGTGGCGAAAAGTCATCTTTGTATTTTGCGTTTTTAATTACAACTTTGCCTTTGCTCGTAAACGCAGTTCCATTTCTTGCTATTCTAGTTGCAAGCACGCAGTCAAACATATCAACTCCCCTTAAAACCCCTTCAATCAAACAATCAGGGCTACCAACTCCCATTAAATATCTAGGGCCAATATCTCCCCACTTTGAGTTTAAAAAGTCTAGAACTTCATACATCTTCTCTTTTGGCTCTCCAACAGACAATCCACCTATTGCAATGCCACATTTAACATAAGGAAGTGCCCTTTTTAAACTTTCTTCCCTTAAATCACAAAAAACATTTCCTTGAATTATAGGAAACAACATCTGCTTGTCGTTTTGTTGCGCCTTGTAACACCTTTCAAGCCACCTTGAAGTTCTCTCCATTGCAATTTTACTGTCATGATAACTTGTTCCATATTCTGTACACTCGTCAAGTTGCATCACAATATCACTACCAAGTTCGTTTTGTATTTGAACGCACTTTTCAGGCGTCATAATGTGAGTATCCCCATTTAAGTGCGACCTAAACTCAACCCCGTTATCGTCTATTTTTCTAAATTTAGATAGAGAAAAAACCTGAAACCCACCCGAGTCTGTAAGAATAGGTCTACGCCAATTCATAAAAGCGTGTAACCCCCCTGCACGCTCTATAAGTTTGCTTGTTGGTCTAAGATAAAGGTGGTATGTGTTTGATAGAATTATTTGTGCTTCTATTTCTTCTAAATCTCTACTCGATAAACTCTTAACAGTTGCCTGCGTTCCAACAGGCATATAAATTGGCGTTTCAATAACCCCATGTGGCGTGTAAAATTTGCCCGTTCGTGCCCCACTTTGTTTACAAATATGTTCTACTTCAAACCTAAAATAACCTTTGCTCAAATCTTTGCTCATTTCTAGCCCCTTTTAATTCTCAATCTTCTTATTTACTCTATCTCTATAAAAAAAACAACTATCCCCAAAACTAAAAAATCTATATTTTTTATCTACCGCTTCCTTATACACTCTCATTGTGTTTTTGTACCCTGCAAATGCAGACACTAACATAATAAGAGTACTTTCTGGTAAATGAAAATTGGTAATTAAACAATCAACAATTTTAAATTCATAAGGCGGATAACAAAATAGTTTTGTTTCCCCACTCCCAGCAATTACCTTTCCTGTTTTGCCCGCACTTTCAAGCGTTCTCACACTTGTTGTCCCAACAGCAATAATTCGCCTTTTTTCACTTAACGCCTTATTTATAATGTCAGCAGTATTCTTATCTACTTCATAGTACTCACTATGCATATCATGTTCAAGTATGTTTTGCTCCTTAACAGGTCTAAAAGTCCCAAGACCCACATGAAGAAGCACAAAACAAACTATAACGCCCTTTTCTCTAATTTTTTCTAAAAGGTCGTCAGTAAAATGCAGTCCTGCCGTTGGGGCAGCACTCGAACCGTTAACCTTGCTATAAACCGTTTGGTACCTTTCGCTATTTTTAAGTTTTTCTTTAATATATGGTGGAAGTGGAGTAATTCCAACCTTATTTAACTCTTCTTCAAAAGAGTTTTCAAAACTAAATCTAACAATTTTTCCACCAATCTCTTTTTCTTCCCCTATTATCTCGCACCTTAAATTATCAGAAAATTTAACCCTTGTCCCTACTTTCAACCTTTTACCAGGTTTTGCAAGCGTTTCCCAGTCAGTTAAGTTTATCCTTTTTAATAAAAATATTTCAACCTTTGCCCCAGTTCCTTCTTTTATGCCAAGTAGCCTACAAGGAATAACCCTTGTGTTGTTAAGTACAAGTACATCCCCCTTTTTTAAGTAGTCAATTAAATCATAAAAATGCTTGTGCTGAATTTCCTTTTTGTCAATATTAAAACAAAGCATTCTCGCATGGTCTCTTGGCTCAATAGGAGTTTGAGCAATAAGGCTTTCAGGCAAATCATAATTATATGTGCTTTTGTCTAAATAGTTAATCATTGTTTTTTCCTTTTTGTCATGTATAAGTAGTAAATTTATTAATTAATTCGCAAAATTTTATAAAACTTTTTCTCTCAACCTTTTTACTAATTTATTTTATCTTATAAAATTAAAATTTTTCTAATTTTTTTAATTTATGCCATTATATAAATAAAAATTTTAACACACCTATTGCCTTAACTTCTTATTATTCTAAATTCAAATTAATATCTATATAACAAGCATTTTTACCCAAAATTCCCCCTAAAAACTTGCCAAATATTTTAATCTTCTTTTTCTTCTTCGTCAAAATTCATCATTTCTTGGCTAAAAACTTTTTGCTCTTTTAGCCCCAAATGCTTATATGCTCCACTTAGTGCCACTCTCCCCCTTGGTGTCCTTGCAATAAAACCAAGCCTTATAAGGTAAGGCTCGTAAACATCTTCAACAGTTGCCACTTCTTCCCCTATTGCCGTTGCAAGAGTCTCGACCCCAACAGGTCCACCTTTAAATGTTTTAATTAAAGTTTCAAGCAATCTTCTATCAACAAAATCAAGCCCTTTGTCGTCAACATCCATAAGTTTTAATGCTTCCCTTGCAATTTCTAAACTCACAACCCCATTAGACTTTACTTCTGCATAATCTCTAACTCTTTTTAATAACCTATTTGCAATTCTAGGCGTTCCTCTACTTCTCTTTGCAATCTCACTTATTGCATCTTCCTTAATGTTTACATTTAAAATTTTTGCACTTCGTGAAATAATACTTGCAAGTTCTTTTTCTTCATACAGTTCTAACCTTAAAATTATACCAAACCTATCTCTTAATGGGCTTGCAATATTTCCCGCTTTCGTCGTTGCTCCAACAAGAGTAAAAGGTTGGAGTTTAAGCCTCATGTTCCTTGCACTTGGACCTTTACCAACTATAAAATCAAGCGAATAATCTTCCATCGCAGGATAAAGAATTTCTTCAACCGAGTGATTAAGCCTATGAATTTCGTCAATAAACAAAACATCATTTTTTTGCAAATTAGTAAGAATTGCCGCAAGGTCGGCAGCGTGTTCTATCGCTGGACCACTTGTAACTTTAAGTTGAGTCCCAAGTTCAGTTGCAATAATGTGAGAAAGCGTTGTTTTTCCAAGCCCTGGTGGTCCATATAATAAAACATGGTCTAGTGCGTCCTTTCTCTTTTTGCTTGCATCAATATATATTTTAAGACTTTCCTTTACCTTGTCCTGCCCTATATATTCACTGAGCCTTATAGGTCTAAGCGAATTTTCAATCTCGACTTCACTCATGTTTTTTGTACTCTTTATAAACTCATTCATATTATTTCCCTTGTTTCGTATTTTGCTTTATTTAAACTTTTCTTTTAAAGCGTCATTAATAAAATAAATCAATTTAGCACATTTTTAGGTCATAAAAAGCCATTTTATGAGCCAATTTGTGATAACGACTTTCTAATTATATCTTCTGCACTGTCTCCTTTTTCAAAAACTCCTTTTGCAATTCTAAGGGCTTCATTTCTAGTCAAACCAAGAGATGCAAGCACAGTTATTGCATCTTCCACTTCGCTACTAACTTCAACTTCAAGATTTGTACTAATATCCATATCTATTACATTTATCTTGTCTTTAAGTTCTGTAATTAGCCTCTCTGCTGTCTTTTTACCAATCCCCTTTACACTCGATAAAGTCTTAATATCTTTACTTGCAATAACTACCCCAAGGTCGCTTGCTGAAATATTAGACAAAATGCCAATAGCCCCCTTAGGTCCTACTCCACTAACGCTTATTAAATGCATAAACATTTCTTTTTCTTCTTCACTATAAAACCCAAAAAGACTAACCCCATCTTCTCTAACTTGGTAGTATGTAAAAATCTTAATCTCGCCTACAACCCCATCAAAGTTTCTCAAGGCGTGAGTAGACACAAACATCTCATACCCTATTTTGTTGCATTCAACAACAATGCTGTTTTCGCCAATTTGTTTTATCTCTCCAATTATGTAATTATACATCTCTGCCCCTTTACTAAAAAATTTAAGAGTTAAGTTCGCAATTTACTAGTAGTCGTAAATTTAAAATATTCTATTATCACTTAAAGTTTCATTTGTTTGAAGATGGGTTAATGCGACCGCCACCGCATCTGCTGCGTCATCAGGCTTTGGGATTTTTGCAAGCCCCAAAATATTTGTTACCATAAACTGAATTTGCTTTTTCTCCGCCCTACCATTCCCAGTCAACGCCTGCTTAATTTGAAGGGGTGTATACTCATACATTTCAACCTTTCTTTCAATTCCCGCAAGAACTATAACACCCCTTGCTTCTGCAACAGGTATAACAGTTTTTTGATTTTTGAAAAAAAATAATTCTTCAATAGCAATAGCGTCTGGCTTATAAGTATCAATTAAAGATAATACTCCCTTATAAATGGTATCAAGCCTTATTGCAAATCTTTCTTCTTTTGGCGTTGAAATTACCCCATAATCAACAGTTGTATATCTTCCTAAGTCCTCGTCAACAACCCCAAAACCCACAAGTGCAAACCCAGGGTCAATGCCTAAAATTCGTCTCATTTGTTACTATCTACTTCCCTTTAAGCGAGTTCTCATTGTGCTCAATAATCTTATCAATAGCCGTTGCCCCTTTCTTTATCATTGGCTCTTTAACAACTAGTTTTGGTCCATCAGCGTCATGTAAATCAAAATCAACATAATCTTTTACACCAATATCATCAATCTTGGCAAGTTCTTGCTTATTAAGTGGCATAAGTTGAAAAAATCTAGTATATGTGTCAAAAATTTTTTCTTCTAAAATCTCAATATTAAGCATTTCTGGGAAAACAACAACCCCACCCACAGTATCAGTACCCGCAAGATACTTTTTCTCACTTGACCTGTAAACTTGATAAGGAAAAACAAACATCTTATTTTCTACAATGTTATAAGCAATATCTTGTAAAAAATAAACAGGCCACGCATACTCTGCCTTTTCAAAATCCATCTTCCAAGAAGGTGGAAGGAGCATAAACAATTCCGCTGGGGCAAAATCTTGACTAAATTGATACGCACTAAGCCCAGTAGTTGTTATCAAATAGTACTCAAACTCGTCAGTTGGCTCAAAAACAACAACATCAATAGAACTCTTGTCTTCTAAAAATTGTTCAGTCTTAAAATAATGCATAGTGTCCGTTTTAAGCCCAAGATTTTTTACAAAATGTGCTAGTACACTTGCCTGCCTATCAGTTAGTCCATTTACAAATAAACCCTCCATGTCAGTCTCCTTTTAAGCATATATTATATGATATAAATTATCTCCCCAAAAGTCAAATATTATTAATAAAACAAAATAAAATTTAACTTATCATTTTTATCTTGATATTATCATAAAATAATGCTTAATTATAACTTTTGACATCTAAAAGATAGGATTTGTGTTTTTATTTTTAAAAATATAAAATTTCAATTAGTATTTTTTTGTTAATCATAAAATCACACTTAATATATTCCTTTTATTATGTATTTTTATCTTTTTTAATTACAAAAATTAATTTTTAGGTTAAAAAATATTAGTTAGTTATTTTTTTATGTAAATAAAAAAGAGTTTACCTTAAAAAAGTAAAACTCCTTTTTTCTACTTTACTAGTCTAAAAATTTATTAACCATTTCCCTTTGCTCATTAAATATCATCTTTTCTATCAAGTATCCCGCTTAAAAGAAGTCTCCTAATGTTCAGTGGAAGACGACTTAAATCAATCTTTTCACCATCAACTTCAACAGTCGAATTTTCTTTAATCTTATTTATTATCTCATCATCTTCGCTTACACTAAGACCTAATTCGTCATCTTCTAAATCTAAATCGTCATTGATTTCAACCTTTTGAACACCCTTTTCACTCTCGTTTTTTCTAATTTGGGCTTCATTTGACATATTAATTAAATTCATAAGTTCCTGTTTTTGCTTGTCAAGAGTTGACTGCTTTTTTGCACTGTTTACATCAAGTGTAAAAGTCTTACTTTTAACAACTTTTTCCTGTGCTTCATTTAAAACTTCTTTTTCCTTATTCTCAGGTGCAGGAAGCATTATGGGTCTAATTTGAACAATGCTCTTTTGTGCCCTGTCGCTACTTTCTTTAACTGCTTTTTTCTTTCTTTTCTTCTTAAATAAACTAAAAAATTTTTTAATACCATTAAATATCCACATAAAAAACTTTTTAACTAAATTAAAATATAATAAGCAAAATGAGAGTATAAAAATTATAACACATACAATAATTACTATTTTTATTGTACTTTCATCCATTTTTATACCCCCTTTTTTTATTTTATTGTCTTTTTTATATTTTAATTTGTTTTTTTACATTTTAATTTATTCTTTATATTTCAAATTTAATGTGTTTAATATATTTTAAAATTGCTTTTATGGTCGTTTGTATGTGCTAAAAAATATTTTTAAACTATATTTCTATAATATCTCTATGCATCTTTTTTTGTTGTTAGACTTGATAAAATTGAGTTTCTCATATTTGTATCTGCCATAAGGTTTTGAAGTTTGTAGTACTCAACCATGTCCATCTTGCCTTCTTCAACCATGTTATTTACCTTCTCTACCATATCACTTTCAAGTTTTGCCCTTCTAAGTTTTTCTTCCTGAACTTTGTTCTTTAATTTCTGCTCTTCAAGTTGTGCCTGCGCCCTTTCTCTATCAATTTCAATTAGTTGCATTTGCCCCCTGTGTTCATTTTCTTGCAATACCTTTTCATATTCGTAGTCTTTTCCTATTTTTACACTAGCAACGCTTATATCAACTATTTTAAAACAACTATCTTTGTCAAGTTTTTTTACAAGGGCTGTCTTAGTAAAAACATCGGCATTTTTTACTATATCCCCACTTTCTTCCCCTGCAACCGAACAAATTATGCTTTCTTTGACTCTTGAAATAATAGTGTCCTCTTTTAACCCTTTAAGATAATTATCTAGTTTTGTCTTAATACTTATGTTTACTTCAAAAATAATTTCTTTATTATCAATAGATACCGTTCTAAATTCCCCAGTACTAATAACTCGCGTGTTTATCGTCTCGTCAACAATCTGCTTTATGTCTCTCCCTTCAAGGTCAAGCGCCTTTGCCGTGTCAAAAGATAAACTAACACATGCATTCTTTGCCTGCACTAGCCCTAGTACAACATTCTGTAAATTTCCACCACTCGCAAAATGTACTTCCAGTTCGTCCAGCGGTAAATTTAACCCAGATTTCTTTGCATATATGTACCACTCACTTATCATCTTGTAAGGTAGCCCCCTAACTTTCATGGCTCTTAACCTAAACGCCCCAATGCGTGCACTAGAAAATAAACACTTAAAATACTCTCTAATTGGTACAAGTACGCAAAATAATATTAGCGCTATTATACAAATAACCCCAAATACTATCCCAAATATTCCAAACCCTGTTATCCCAAGCATCTTTTCCATGCCTAAATTATATCACACCCTTTTATAAAAATAAACCCCCTATTTTTGCTATTTTTCAAGAAAAGTATTTATGCTTTTAACTATTTTTTTAACTCTCTTTATTTTTACCTTATCTCCTTTATAAACATTAAAACTACTTTTCCCCTTTCCACTAAAAGCAATCAAATAAAAATCATAATAAAATTTACTTTAAACAAATACCAAAAAAGGAATTTTAATTTTAACTCCCCTTTTTTATCTTAAATATTAATTTTTTTAATAACAAAACCATTTAATTTCCGTCAGCATTATCACCACTGCTGCTATTTGGTACCGGCACCCCATTTTGGTAACTCCACTCTCCCGCCCAGTAAACAGGACAGTTTTCGTAATTCCAAAACAAATCCCAACCACTTAGTTTGCTATTGCTTTCACAATATATTGATAGGATACTGCAAGCATCAAAAGCATAATTTTCTATATCAGTTACACTATTTGGAATTACTATACTTTCTAAATTAGTACAATATGAAAATGCATCTTGCTCTATACTTACTATATTGTTTGTCAACATAATATTTACAAGCGTACTACACATATAAAATGCACTTTGCCCAATATTTGTAATGCTGTTTGGTAATAAAATAATTTCTACTCGACTACCCATAAATGCTTGACTTGGAATACTTGCAACACTATGCGAAACAATTATATCTGTATTGCTTCCCGCTGTATTTCTAGTCCCATCTGTACAATTCGGCGTTAAGAAAATTGAATATAATGTTGTTTGTTCGCTTGGCACATCATACCATATTGGATTTGCTTCTGTTGATACATAGTATCTATCAAAATCATCAGTTGTTACATCCCAATCACTAACACTTGAAAAGAAATAAAACTCTTGCCCACTAGTGCTTGTTAATTCTGCTAGGTTACTTGTTACCCCAGTACTAGTCTCAGGTACAATACCATCTATCCTAAATTTAGTGTAATCTTCATTAAACACTACTTTTGTTGTACTATTATTTATCTGACTACCTTCATTGTTTACAAAACTTAGATTAACGCTATTGGCTACCGGCACTCCATTCTCATAATGCCATTCCCCCGCCCAGTATACAGGTCTATTTGAATAATTCCAATTACTACTCCATCCATTAGGTTGACTTGCCACTTCACAATAAATCCTTAAACGAATACAACCAGAAAATGCGTTTGACCCTATACTTGTTATCCCTTCTGGAATTATAATACTTTCAAGACTACTACAATCTATAAATGCATACTCTCCTATACTTGTTACCCCTTCTGGGATGACTAAATTCCCTGTTAGATTACTACAACCAGAAAATGCAGAAGCGCCTATACTTGTTACGCCTTCTGGAATGACTAAATTCCCTGTTAGGCTACTACAATCATAAAATACTCCCTCTCCTATACTTGTTAGTGTACTTGGGAGTGTCAATGTCCCATTTAGACTACTGCAACCATAAAATGCGCGAAAGCCTATACTTGTTACCCCTTCTGGAATGACTAAATCCCCTGTTAGATTACTACAATTTCTAAATGCATCATCTCCTATACTTGTAAGTGTACTTGGGAGTGTCAATGTTCCATTTAGACTACTACAATTATAAAATGCATAATTTCCTATACTTGTTACTCCTTCTGGGATGACTAGATTCCCTGTTAGACTACTACAATAATAAAATGCAAAATCCCCTATACTTGTTAATGTACTTGGAAGACTAAGTGTTCCATTTAGACTACTACAATTATAAAATGCATAAGTGCCTATACTTGTTACCCCTTCTGGGATGACTAAATCCCCTGTTAGACTGCTACAATTATAAAATGCCCTATTGCCTATACTTGTTACCCCTTCTGGGATGACTAGATTCCCTGTTAGGCTACTACAATCATAAAATGCATAAGTGCCTATACTTGTTAGTGTACTTGGAAGACTAAGTGTTCCATTTAGATTGCTACAACCATCAAATGCATAATTACTTATACTTGTTACCCCTTCTGGGATGAATAGATTTCCTGTTAGACTACTACAACTTCTAAATGCAGAATTGCCTATACTTGTTAGTGTACTTGGGAGTGTCAATGTACCATTTAAACTACTACAACCAGAAAATGCAGAAGTACCTATACTTGTTACCTCTTCTGGGATGGCTAGATTTCCTGTTAGATTACTACAACCTTCAAATGCATCATTGCCTATGCTTGTTAATGTACTTGGGAGTGTCAATGTCCCATTTAGACTACTACAACCATCAAATGCACAAGAACCTATACTTGTTACCCCTTCTGGGATGACTAGATTCCCTGTTAGGCTACTACAATTATAAAATGCATAATTACTTATACTTGTTAGTGTACTTGGAAGACTAAGTGTTCCATTTAGATTGCTACAACTTCTAAATGCAGAAGAACCTATACTTGTTATACTACTAGAAAATGTTACACCCGTTATATTTGTATTATTATAAAATGCATATTCATATATCTCATAGTTATAAGTTGTTGTTGGAAGTATTAGTTCTGTTTCATTCCCTATATAGCCAAGTAAATAATAACTATCATTATCGTTATACATTACATATCCGTTATCAACAATAAACTGTTTTCCTGATGGAGTGGAAGTATTATATACATAATCTGCATAATATCCTGCGTAACCATTGCTACTATTATTTAGCCTTATATTTAGACTACTTAAATTATATATCTCAACTAATTTGTAACAATATCGAAACGCACTACTTCCTACACTTGTTACATTATTTGGAATTACTATATTACTAAGCCCGCAACAAGAATTAAAAGCATAAGAACCTATACTTGTTAAGCTACTTGGGAGTACTACATTTGACAAAATATAATTATAATTAAAACTATATTCCCCTATATTTGTTATAGTATTTGGTATGACAACACTTGTAATTGTTCTATTTTGATAAAATGCTCTATCTGTAATACTACCATTTAGGCTATGAGAAATTACTACATCTCCGCTTATACTTTGTCCATCTGCAAAATCTGTTAAATTTGGCGTTAAAAAGGTTGAATATAGTTGTGTCATCTCACTTGGCATTTCATACCAAACAGGATTCTGTGCTGTTGACACATAATATCTTTGTGCAAATATATTTGCATTTTCTTTATCTGTATATGTAAGTTCGTCTGAAACTGTCTGCAAGTTTTCACTTGACATAACACTACTTGCTGTTTCTATTCCACTACTACCTGTTATTACATTACCACTACTATCTTGTGGTACGGTTGAAAAATAGTAAAACTCCTGATTATTACTATTTGTTATATCATCCAAATTAGTAGTTGTCCCATCTACTATCTCTGGTACAACTCCGTCTATTCTAAACTCTGTTATATCCTCTGGATTAAGAACAATACTTACATTATCTTCTGTAATATTGCTACCTTCATTATTAACTAAATTTAATGCTACATTTATTGGTGCTTCATAATAAATATTTACACTACTATTAAAACTGTGATTCATGGCTGACAAGGCTATGTAAATTGATATTACAAATAGACTAAGGGATAGTAATATAAAAAATGTTGATATGAGTATTTGTTTTTTCATTGTCATGTGTTTAAAATCCCCTTTATTGATATTATTTTGCTTCTTTATCCATCTTTTATTTATAAGCCTTTTTTACTTAGTTTTTTATTGAATATTGAAACCTTACTTAATAAGTAACTACCCTTTTAAAATTAGTTATAAACTAAAATCCACTAACTTTTCGTCAACATTTTACCATTTTCCCATTATTGTTGCAAACAAATTTAAAGGTAATGTCAATAAAATATAAATAAAAGTAACTAATTTTAATAATTTCCTATTATATTATTCGTTTAAAAAATTTAATTTATCATATAAATTTACTATTTTATAACTAACAACATAAAAAAAGAGAGTATTTATAAATTTAAAATACTACCCTTTTATTTTAATATTAAAACTTATTTATCTTTTAATCTCCTAAACTAGTTTTTACAAGCGAGCATTATAAGCGCGAGTTCATTACTTAGAACTCTTGAATTAATATCCTTTAAAACAATAGCCTCATGCATATCTAGGTTATAGTTTTTACCATTTTTAGTTAGTTTATTTAGGTTATAGAAAACAACTTTTGATAAGGTAGTACTACAATCAAGATTATGCAAATTTACCTTTTCAAACTCAACAGCAGTAAGGATTCCCAAATTTTTATTTTCTTTACAAAGCATACTAAACTCATTTTTTGCGTCAAGGTCATTGATTTTATATTTTAATTTTTGGAGTCTAGTAATAAACAATTTTGCATTACAGAAAGTTCCGCTAAGGTCTCCGACATAAGACATATTAAGAGCAAGTTCGCTTGGCAAGAAAATTGGCAAATCAAATTGGTCAAATAGAGTATTAAATCTACCCTTTAAATTATTTTTGTATTCACTAGCATCCATAGGCTGAAGGAGTGCAATTAGATATTCATCAAAATTTTCAATAACTAAATTGCCAGCCAAGTGCACCAAATTATCCTGTTCAAGTTTGCACACTTCAACGAGTTTATCATTTTTATACCTTGCCCAAATGAGATTTTGAGAAAGGAAATTAAGTAAGTTATTATCTAAAATACACTCCTTAAAACTTTCCAAATCATAACGCCTAAATTCAAGGAAAGCCGAATACAATCTCTTTTTTTGCTTTTTAACTTCTTTTTGAAGCCTTTTTAAATAGGCTTTTAAGTTTTCCCCATCAATAGTATCTTGCGTTCTAATTCTTGCCTTTTTCCCAGTTTTAACATTTATAAGGGATAAGGAGCAATCAACATTTATTTGAATTTTTATAATCTTATTTTTAAGTTCTATTTCCTTGCTTCCGCTTTTATCAAAGCCAAAATCATCAACTAATTTGTCATTGACTTCTTCAATATTCTGATTAGTGGTCAAGGAATAATTAACTAGAATATTATTTAAAAACTTTTTCTGTTTATTACTTAAATCTAGTTTTAAAAGTTCTTTAACTACATCAATTACTTCTTCTCTTTTTGCAAGCATTAAAAGTTCAATGAAATACTTAGTGTACGCTTCTTTTGAACTATTCATACTCCAACTTTTTAAAATATCAGTCATTTTTCCAATTAACTCACTGTCCCCAAACACAGCAATAAGCCTTAACGACCACTTGCTAGCCTGCAACCTATCACGGTAAACCGCCACTTCAAAAACCACTCTTGCAAGTTTGCTTAAAATATCACTATCAACATATTTAAAATAAGTTTTAAGGTTCCCAAGTTGAACATCTAAATCTTTACTTTTGAAAAAATCCATTATGAAAGTCAAAATCTTGCCACTTATCCCTGAGTTGTCAAGTTTGTACTCTTCATAATATCTTTTTAACCTTGCCCCAAAAAGCCTTTCTTGAATCTGATTGACAGTCCTGTCAACATAGTCTAAAAATTCTTCTTTTGACGCAAAGTAAGTTAGAGATGAAAAACCGCACTCCTTTTCAAGATAACTTTTAATTTTACCATCTAAACTATTTTTATAAATAAATTTAAGCCTATCAAAAACACGCCTATCTTCTTTAATAAGAACAAGCATTTGAACCGCCCTAAATCTAACACTCTCGTCGTCGCTACTCAATAATTCTTCTATAATATTAAACCCTTCCTGCTTATTTTTTAATAAAATCTTTTTTATTATAGTAGAATTATTAAGTTCTTCCTTTGCATATTGAGTAAGAAGCATCTTTAAAGTCTTAGTACTACTAACACTCGCATACTCGTCAATACCTGTTTTACTTTCACTAACGAGAAGGGACGAAATAAATTCGTCATCTTCCCCACTATCCTTTAAAAATATATCTAAATACTCTTTTAATGGTTCTTTAAAAATAAACATTGGAGACGAAGAATCAGAATTTAAAATCGCAACATAAAAAGGAGTATATAAACTTCTGTCAATTTTGCAATACTCTGTAATCTCAACAAACCTATCAAAATATCTTTCATCAATAGAATAGTCTTTTTTATAACTATGGTACTTTGCGTCTCCAATTTCAGGTACAAAAATCCTATTTAAAAATGCACATAACGCTTCATACGAATTCGACTTTAATAGTAGTTCAACAAATTTTTTAAGTAGCGACCTATAATCATTTAACTGTAAAATCGCTTCCCCGTAATCTGCCGTTTCAACTGGGTCAAGTGGTTGAAACTTTATGTACGACAACGCCTGCCTTTCAAGTTGCTCCTTGTCCCCTAGGTCTAATAAAAAACTATTGACCATTTCTTCCGACAAATCTTGTGGAAGAAAACTATCAAAAAACTCAAAAGAATACCTTTTAAAATCTTCATAATTTCTTACATATTTCATAACTCTTTTTCCTTATACCTAAGCATACATAAAAAAAAGAATTTTGTTAAATGTTTTTTTACATTTGTTTTTAATATTTTAAGAATTTTGCCCTAAAAAGTGCCTTTATTGCTATTTAACGCTTCCTTAAAAGTGTTTGTCGCAGAACTCTTTTCTATTAACCCTAAGTATTCTTGCTCACTCAAAATTATTTTTAAATGCTCATCTTTGTCAAAAATATACAAGTTTAAATATGAAAAACTATCTATATGTCTACACACTTTATATAGCATTTCGTCTTCACTTATATATAAATTTTTTAACTTGACAATTTTTTTTGACTTCTTAACTGTTGAAAACTGAATGAAAGTGTACTTGTCCTGTTCGTTTTTATCAAAAATTCCAGATAGTAAACAAAAGATAACAAAAAGATAGGTTATGTTTACCCTAACAAAGCACGATAAAATAAAGAGCACTAAAAGAAGAACACAAAGAACTATATTTACAATTTTACAAATTTTACTTGAAATATCTTTATTTGATTTTGACCTAATAATTCCCCTAAGTATTCTTCCGCCATCAAGTGGAAAAGCAGGAAGCAAGTTAAACAAACAAGTTATCAAATTAGCATAGCAAAAAAGGTATGTATAATTATAACTCGCAGGAAAAAGCCACCAAATAGCAAAACAAAATAAACTTAAAATAAGATTACAAATAGGACCTGCAAGAGCAATTTTTATTTCGTCTTCTGGCATAATCTCGCTTGAATTTATATTTAGACAAATGCCAAATGGAATAAGTTTAATATTTTTTATATTATACCCTAATTTTCTTGCAACAAAAGCGTGTGCAAGTTCATGCAAAAAAATAACGCATAGGTAATTTAAAAATAAAAAACCTTGTCCAAAATATACGAGTAAACACCCAAATATAATAAAAGTTGGGTGTATTTTTATTTTCAATTTTTCCATTCTATTTCACTAATTTTAACTAAATCATTATCCTTATGAATGTATATCTTTAAACTGGTATTCTTATTTATTATCCCAACTGGACTTTTTGCATTGACCCCATCACCCGTTGACACGCCAACTAAATCTAGCCCAACATACCTTGAAACATACCCTTCAGAATGTTCAATTTCAATGTACTTTTCTTCGTTTGCTGTGTACCCAACAGCCCTTATAACGCCACTTGCAACCGCATTTATGACTCCATCATATCCATAACATAAAAAGTCGTCAGTGCTTGACAGGTTTTCATGGTTTGTTGGCAAATAAAACTCTGCTTTCTCATTACGAGTTGGTGCTTTCATGCCAAAAAAGTAAGATACAAAAGAAACTTCACTCCCATCATCAAAAAGGTCAGTTGTTGGAGTAAAACTTGTGGCAATAGATTTTAGGTTATCCATTATCATGCTACCAGTTCTCGTTGACAACCTATCACAAATAAATAAAAACAAAAAAATAAACGCTATAATAAATAAAGTCATATATTTTTTAAAAAAAATTTTCACACCACTAAAAAACTTTTTCATAATAAATTGATATGACTTTTAAACAAAAAAAATGAGTTAAACGCCCAAAAAATTTAATTTTTTTAGCCTGTTTGTAGTTACTTTTATCTCAAAATGATATTTGTTGTCTTCCCCAACATAATAACTTACAAATACATCTTCAAGTTTTACTTCAAAATATCTGTTCATTACAGAAAAAATATCGCTTTTAATTAGTGAAAGTAATGGTCTTGAAACATTTTCCTTGTCCTTTTTTAAAATGTCCTTTATCCTAAGCATTGATTTTTGTGCAATTTTCATACCTATATTTTTCTCCTTAACGCTCTTTTAAAAAAACCAAATAACCCCCTGTATTTTTCAGTGTAATCATAGACCTTATTTGTCTCTCCTAAAATATTTTTTGCAAGCATCATAAAGGCTTCATAAGACTCGCAACTTTTATTTACAGTCCTACCAACAGATAAAAAGGTTGTAATATTGTCATCTTCTGGAATAACACCTGATAATCTTGCGTCTAATAATTCAGAAATCTTCTTACAATCTATCATTTCCTTATAAAGCACCATGTCTCCCCTAACCCTATTTACAACAAGAGAATACTCTTTAATGTCATAACTACTAAGAATCATTAATACTTTATCCGCATCCCTTAAACTCGACAAATGTGGAGTAACTACAACAAGTGCCTCATCCGCTCCACCCACCGCCCTTTTAAATGGCTCGTCAATCCCCGCTGGACAATCAATAAGCACAAAATCAAAATAGTCATTTAGCCCTTCAATAACCTTCTTTACATTTTCAGCAGTTACCTGTGCCTTATTATATGAATGAGCAGACGGCATTATATAAAGATTTGGAAAATTAATGTCCTGAATAAGCGCTTGTTTTATCCTGCATTTCCCTTCTATTACATCAACTATGTCATAAACAATCTTGTTCTCAACTCCTGTTACAACATCTAAATTGTTTAAACCTATGTCTACATCCACAAGCACAACTCTCTTGTTAAGTCTTGCAAGTGCAACCCCAAGATTTGCACAAATGGTCGTCTTTCCAACCCCACCTTTACCGCTTGTCAAAACTATTTTTCTTGCCATACTACTCCTTTATAATTTTAAAAATTTTATACCAAGCATAAAAAAAGTAAAACAATAATTGCCTTACTTTTTTAACTTCTACAAAATTAGTCAATTTATTTAGTTTTCTTCAACAATCTTTTGAAGCAAATTATAATTGCTAAACAATTTCTCAGCCCCAAGCACCCCACAAAGTTCTGGATTGTCAAGTACAAAGACAGACATATTAAGTATCTTCTTAAAAAACTTTTCTAGCCCAGTTATCTGAGACGCCCCACCATACAATATTATCCCTTCATTTTTTATGTCCTGCGCCGTCTCACTACTGCACTCGTTAAAAAACACCTGTATCGCCTGAACTATTTTAAAATAATTTTCATAAATAGGCTTCATTATCTCTTTTGCCGTTATTACCATTGAGCCTTGTGTGTTTAAACTCGCATCTTGTACAAAAACTTCCATGCTACTAGTGTCTGTTTCATATAAACTGCCTATCTCTTTCTTTAACTTTTGTGCTGTGCTTAAAGATATGTTGTACCCCTTTGTTTTTTGTAAATAATCAACTATACTGCTGTCAATTAGGTTCCCCCCAACATTTATTGAACAGGCATCTAAAATCTTGCCATTAACAACAGACGCAATTTCTGTTTTTCCAGCCCCAATGTCAACAAGCATGCACGCCTTGTTAAAACTAAAATAAGGCGTATCAACTAAACTGCAACTTACACAGTTGTATACAAAATCAATTTTTGCAAAGCCTATTGAATAAAAAACCTTTTTGTAGTCCTCATACTCATTCTCACTTAACCCTACTGGCAAACAGACTATAACCTTAATTGCTGGCTTAATCATCTTATACCTTGCTACTTTGTTTAAAAAATAAGTTATGATTTTCTGAGTAATGTCAAGATTTTTTATTACCCCTTCAACAACACTGTGTACTAATACTTCCCCATCAGCAGTTTTCCCAATCATTCGCTCTGCTTCAAGACCTATTTTTGAAACCTTTGAAACCTTACCGCTTGTCTGAATTAAAGCAAGCGTCGGCTCCCTTAAAACTATCCCTGTGTTTTTCTTGTAAATCGTAGTGTAATTACTACCAAGGTCAATGCATAATTCATAAATTGACATTTTTTTCCCCTTAATAGAATGTATTATAACAAATTTTATAATTTAAAAAAAGCAAAATAACATAATTTGCCTATAATTATAAAAAACTTTTATGTCAAAACATTTGTCAAGAATTGATACTCATTTTTTTATTCACAAATTAATTTTTAACACATATATATAAAAAGGTACTATTATTTTTTGAAGGTATATGTTATAATAACTTGCGAGGTATGATTTTTATGATAGAAGAAACAACTAAATATGTAAAACAACTCCTAGATAATGAAATGTCTGGTCATGGCTTTGACCATGTAAATAGGGTTTATAATCTAGCACTAGATTTTTGTAAAAAGGAAGGCGGTAATAAAACAATAGTCGCTCTTGCAAGCCTTCTTCATGATGTTGACGACTATAAAATCTTTGGTATGGAAAATGCAAAAAACCTAACTAATGCAAAAGACATTTTAAATAAAGTAAATGTTCCAGAAGATATCAAAGAAAATGTTTTAAGCATAATCTCTTCAATGGGTTATAATAAACTACTTAGAGGCATTAGACCAAACACTCTTGAAGGTAAGATTGTCTCAGACGCTGACATGTGCGATGCAGTTGGTGCCATGGGCATAATTAGAACACACAAATATTCAATCACTCATGGTAGCGACTTTTTTGACGAAAAATCTTTCCCAGTTGAAGATATGACAAGCGAAAATTATATGTCAAGAACATCAAGTTCGTCCGTCTGCCATTTTTTTGAAAAAAGCCTAAAATTAAAAAATCTCATGCTAACTACTTCTGGTAAAATCGAACTTGAAGAAAGACATAATTTTCTTGTATCTTTCTTAAAGCAAACTTTTAAAGAAACAAATTCTCCACAGTGGAACGAATACTTAACAAATTTTTTAACAAAATTTTATCACCAAAATTAATAAAATCAATATCTAACCTTAATACCTTTTATTATAAGCCTGAAATATTTAAGCCACAAGTAACCTTGTGGCTTTTTTAATAAAATAAAACTACATCTTTAAGTAATAACTTTTAGATAAAAATTGTTAATTTTTCTAATCGCCCTTAACAAGCACATTTTGAACATATTTTTTAGCGACATCCCTTGCTCGTATATGTTCTTCGTGATTTTTAGGCTTCATATTAATTTTATTATATTCAACCACCCTATATTTTTGAATACTATAATTTTTAGCCCCCTTTATCTCTTTACAAATGTTCTCAATATCGTCAACTGTTAAATCTGGCGAAAAAGTCGTTCTAAATTCATAGTCAACTTGACCACTCTTTAAAAACTCAATACTCTTTTTTACATTTTCAATATTAACATCCGTTTGAGTAATATTTTTATACTTATCAAAAGGCGCTTTAATATCCATCGCAACATAATCAACAAGTTTATTGTCAACAAGCCTTTTTAACACATCAAAATTGCTGCCATTTGTATCAAGTTTTACTGGATAATCCATGTCCTTTATTTTTTTTATAAACTCTTCAAGGTCAGGTTGCAAAGTAGGTTCTCCTCCAGACACAACAACACCATCTAACCAATTTTTCCTTTCCCTTAAAAATTCTAGCACCTTATTTTCGTCAATCTTGTCCTTACTTGATAGTAAATGTGAATTGTGGCAATACCAACAATTATAATTACAACCGATAGTAAAAATAGTACACGCAATTTTTCCTGGATAATCAACAAAAGAGTTTTTAACAACTCCACCAATATGCATTTTAGTTTCTCCTAATTATTTAAAACTGACACTATTTTTAAATTTTTTAGACCTAAAAACACATGATATTGATATTTTAGCCTTTTATAAGTGAAAGTTTTAAATTTATTTATCTATATGAGTTTTCTAAAAATACGGGAGCATAAAGCCCCCGCCTTTTATGCCTAGTCAGCCCTAAAATCACTTAAACAATCTTCAATTTCTTCTTCGTCTATAACAAACTTCTTTCTATTCATATACTCGTCAAATTTGCTGTCATTATAGTCTTGAACAGGTCTTAAATAACCTACAACTCTTGACCAAACTTCTGCCTTTTTCCCACACTCTGGGCACTCGAAATGCTCGCCAGCAATGTAGCCATGGTCTTCACAAACACTGAAGGTAGGAGTAATTGAAATATAAGGCATTTTTGATGTTTCAAAAATCTTTCTAATTAAAGCCTTGCAAACTTCCTTATCTTCAATTCTTTCCCCAAGATACAAGTGAAGAACAGTTCCGCCAGTATAAAGTGATTGAAGTTCGTCCTGTAAAGAAACAACCTTAAATATATCGTCTGTATATTCAACAGGAATTTGTGTTGAATTGGTATAAGATACAGCATTTTTTCCAGCGGTAATAATGTCTGGGAATCTCTTTTTATCAAGTTTTGCAAGTCTAGCACTTACGCCTTCTGCTGGGGTTGCTTCAAGGTTATATTGATTTCCTGTTTCTTCTTGATACTCAATCATTTTTTGCCTTAAATAATTCATAACTTTAAGAGCAAAAGCCTGTCCTTCGTCTGTTGTAATGTCTTTGCCAAGGAAATTAAGCAAACTTTCGTTCATTCCAACAATGCCTATTGTATTAAAGTGGTTTGACCAATACCCCCCTGTTCTTTTCTTAACATCTTTTAAATAGAATTTGCAGTAAGGATAAAGCCCTTTCTCTGTCTGATTTTCAACAACTTTTCTCTTGATTTCAAGAGAGTTTTTAGCAAGGTCAGCATACTTTGAAAGCATTGCAAAATAAGCACTTTCATTTTCTGCAAGGTAGCCAATTCTTGGAAGATTAATTGTTACAACGCCTATCGACCCTGTAAGTGGGTTTGAGCCAAATAGTCCGCCACCACGCTTCCTTAGTTCTGAAACATTAAGCCTTAATCTACAACACATAGAAACAGCGTCCTCAGGCGAAAGGTCAGAATTGACATAGTTTGCAAAATAAGGAATACCATATTTACAAGTGATATCCATAATAGAATTTACGACATCACTATTCCAGTCAAGGTCTTTTGTAACATTAATAGTAGGAATTGGGAAAGTAAATACCCTGCCCTTTGAATCTCCTTCAAGCATAACTTCACAGAACGCCTTATTGATTATATCCATTTCTTCTTGATATTCGCCATAAGTCGTGTCTTGTAGTTGTCCGCCAATGACAACCGGCTGGTCTCTTAGGGTCTTTGGGCACTTGATGTCAAGGGTAATGTTAGAAAAAGGACATTGGAACCCAACCCTTGTTGGAACATTCATGTTAAAAATGAATTCTTGTAAAGCCTGCTTTACTTGTGCATAAGTCAAATTGTCAGCCCTTACAAATGGAGCACAATATGTGTCAAAACTGCTCCAAGCCTGAGCCCCAGCAGTTTCCCCTTGTGTAGTAAAAGTTGCATTTACAACCTGTCCTAAGAAAGACCTAAGGTGCTTTGGTGGATTGCTTGACATTTTCTTTGGAACACCTGTAAAACCTTCTGTTAAAATCTGCCTTAAATCCCAACCAACACAATACGCACCAAAAAAGCCTAAGTCATGAAGATGTATAGCCCCACTCTCATGTGCTTCTTTAATCTCTTGTGGATATATCTCATTTAGCCAATAATTCTTTGTAAAGGTTTCCCTTACATAATTATTAAGCCCTGCAACACTATGCTGCATATTTGCATTTTCCTTAACTGCCCAGTCAGCACTGTCAAGATATTTTGTAAAAAGGTCAATAGTTGCCCCAGTAAGTGCATTGAGTTCCCTTGCAGCCGTTCTCTTTTCTCTATAAAGAATAAACGCCTTTGCAACTCTTGCATGCCTATTCTCAATTAAAACCTTTTCAACAGTATCCTGTATTTCTTCAACTGTTGGCATCTTGCTTCCATACTTATTATTAATAATCCTTTCAACTTCTTCTGCGAGCCTATCAGCAGTTCCCTTGTCATGCCCGTCGCATGCGATAGCAGCCTTATATATTGCGTTTGCTATCTTATGCCTATCATAATTTTCAATTTTTCCGTCTCTTTTTCTAACTTGCGTAATCATTTCTTCTCTCCTTTTTTTGCTATGCCATCAATTTACCACCACACAATATATAGTGTCAAGAAATTTTGACAAAATACTATATCTTGTGTAAACATTTGTAAATCTTGCACAAAGTTGAATTTTTGTCAACCTTGCACAAAGTTGAAAATTTAATAAAAATTTTGGCATTAGGACTTGACTTTTTACTTAAATCGTGGAATTAGCATTAATAAAAGAAATTATGTGTTTTTCTTACCTTTTTTCTAATTAATTTACCTAATTTTTTATGCAATTTAAGAAAATTTTATTAATCAAATTATAATTTTACAAATAAATTTTAGAAGTACAGTAACAAAAATATTTTTTGTCTATTATTTTTCAAACTACCAGAAAATATTAAACAAGTTTGAGTTTTAGTG
The DNA here is from genome assembly GCA_944383405.1 of uncultured Clostridia bacterium. Taxonomy (GTDB): domain Bacteria; phylum Bacillota; class Clostridia; order Christensenellales; family UBA1242; genus UBA7862. Next base: position 76,477 of record CALWPL010000002.1, on the reverse strand, counting down.
CTATATTTTTGCTAAATTAAAATATAGTCTTTTTTAAGACTAATATAATAAAAAAAATAGCAAGATAAATTGTTCTCACTATTTTTTAAATATCAAAAAAATTATAAATTTAGTTTTTAAAGGTTTTGTTATTAATTAAAAAAACTTACAAATAAAATTTTGGTGGAGGCGACGAGAATCGAACTCGTGTCCAAAACGGTAAGAAAATTCCTTTCTCCGAGAGCAGTTAGTTTTTAGTTTAATCTTTATGTTCTAAACCAACAAAAAACTTAAAGACGAGTTTGATTTAGTAAAATTGTTCCCCAAACAATGAACAAAGTTCTCTTGCATAACTGACGCCTGACAGATGACTGCAAGAAGATCAGTCTATCAAACGGCTAAAACTAGGCAGCAACTGCTACCATGTTAGCATTTGTTTTTTGGTTTGCACTTAGCAAAATGATATTGTTTTTTAATGTAGACCAATATCAAACTACATCTCGCTTAAAATTTCCTTCAACCGCCCTGTCGAAACCTTTACGCCCCCATAAGTCGGCTTTGCGTTCTAGCAATATCCTTTTCTTTCTTGTCTTCTTTCTTGTCGTAGAGTTTTTTACCCTTTGCAACCGCAATTTCAATTTTGAGTCTGTTTTTTTCAATGTACGCCTTAACTGGAATAACCGTCAGCCCCTTTTGCTCTACCTTTTGCCTAATCTTTAAAATTTCAGACTTGTTAAGAAGTAGAACCCTATCCCTGTCTGGCTTTGGAGAAAACCCATTTACATTTTGATAAGGTTTGACAAAAGAGTTTTTTAGCACCACATTGTTATCTTTAATTAGAATAAAACTTTCAGTCAATGTCATGCCGTTTTTTCTTATAGACTTAATCTCACTCCCCTTCAAAACTATTCCCGCTTCATAAGTCTCTAACAAAAAATAATTAAAATTTGCAAATTTATTTGTTGCAACAACTTTCATTCCCTATACTCCACAACAAATTAAGTCTACCACAAATTTTTTTTAAAAGCAATCACTAAAATTTGATAAATTATTTTTCCCTAAAATTATTCAAATTAGTAGTATAAATTTACATTAAATTTCTCAATTAATTGACTTTATTTAATAAATATTATAGATTGATTATATATTAAAAAAAGGAAGATAAAAATATGAAATTATTAGTTTTAACAGTTTCTGCTGGCGAAGGTCATAATTCCATGAGCCGTGCGATAACAAATTATTTAAAGGATACATACTCAGATATTGAAATTAAGCAAGTTGACTTATTTAAAGACGGAGATAAGTCAAAGAAAAAGAAAAAAGCAAATTGGATGGTAAATGACGGATACTTTTCACTTGTAAAACACGCAATAGGACTTGCAAATGGTGTGTTTGAAAAACTAAAAGTGAGAGATATTCATAAACCAGCAACTACTCTTAGAAAAAATTTTATTACCCCTGCTAGACCATATATTGAAGAAATTGTAAATGAATTTAAACCAGACGCCGTTTTCTGTGCTCACACTTTTGCTGGAATTATCATGACTGACCTTAGAAATGACGGAAATGAAAATGCAAAGCGTGCTCGTGTTGTAACTATTGTATCAGACTATGATGTAGCCCCTTACACTGAACTTTTAACAGGCGTAGATTATGTTATAACTCCAGCATCTGATTTTGATAGCGTATTAATAGACAAGGGCTTTGATATTAATAAGCGTAGAATTCTTGGTATCCCTGTTCAAACAAAATTTTCAAAAGTAATTGATAAAAAAGAAGCAAGAAAAGAAATCGGCATAGATGAAAACAAAAAAACAGTTATGATGATGAGCGGCGGAGTCGGCTTTGGCAACATCGCAAAACTTGTCTTAAATCTAAATAAATGTGAAAGTGATTTCCAGATAGTTTGCGTTTGCGGAAGAAACGAAAAACTAAAAAAAGAACTTGAAACCCTAAAAGCAAAAGGAAAAATTAAAAAAGATATCTATATCTTTGGCTTTGTAAACAATGTTGATGTTATAATGAGTGCCTCAGATGTTTTAATAGGAAAAATTGGCGGCGTCGCTATTGCAGAAGCCTTTAATAAATTCTTGCCACTTATAGCAAACAAAAAACTTCCTTTCCAAGAATACGATAATATGCTCTATTTAAGAGAAAGAAATGCGTGCGAATATATTTCAAATGAAAATAAAGCATATCAAGTAGTAGATAAATTCTTTAAAGATAAAGAGAAATATGATTTAATGCAAATTCAAATTGCAAAAATTAGAAAACCAAATGCTTCAAAAGACATCGGAGACTTACTATATAAAGGAGAATAAAATGGATAAAATAAAACTTGCGATGTTTAGCGACTCTTTCTTCCCTATATAGGGGGGGGGAGAGAGCGAGTTATTCACGAATGTATGAAAAGACATATAAAGAGAATTGACGCTAAATTATTCTGTCCAAAAATACAGGGCTCATTAAAAAACTACTCTGATAACGACCTTCCCTATCCAGTTATATGATGTAAAAGTTTGAAATTTGGCAAACAAGAATATCTTGCAACTCCTGATAGAACTTTTAAAAATAAACTCAAAGAATATAATCCTGATATTATTCATTGCCAAACAAAATACGGATTATTAAATTACGCCTTTAAGTATAGAAGAAAACACAATATTCCAGTTGTAACAACAATTCATACTATCTATCCACTAGTTTATAAAAGTTTAAAGTTTAAACCACTTATAAATTACGCATTAAAAAGAGTTGTTAAAGTAATAAACAAATGCGATGGCGTTATAGCAGTTTCTAATCTTGCCAAAACCACCGCCGAAAATCTAGGTATTACAGTTCCAATTCAAGTAATTCGAAACGGAATTGAAATAAAAGATTATAACTTTGATAATAAAATAGTTGTTGAAAATAAAGCAAAATTTAATATAGAAAATGACGACTTTGTTATTATGTATAGCGGATATTTGCAAGAAAGAAAAAATATTATGTTCCAACTTAAAACTCTAAAAATACTCAAACAAAAAACAAATAAGTTTAAATTTTTACTTGCAGGAGATGGCGAACAAAAAGACAAATTGCAAGAGTATGTAAAAAATAATAATTTACAGGAAAATGTAATTTTCACAGGCTTTATCAGTTCTCAAAAAGAACTATACTCTCTATACTTTTCGTCAAATTTATTTTTCTTTACATCTTATTCAGATAGTGATGGACTTGTTATAGTTGAATCAGCCCTAAATAAAACCCCAAGTCTAGTTCTTAAAGATATGGCGAGTTGTGAAAGAATAACAAATAATTACAATGGTTTTATATGTGAAAACGACCCTTCCCTTTGCGCAGATAAAATATATGAATTAATGAATAATAAAGAATTATTAAGTACTATTTCACAAAATGCGTATCAAAGCATACCAAAAGACTGGGATAATGTATGTTTGGACTATGAAAATTTCTATAAAGAAACAATAAAAACTTATAAAACAAGGATAAAATAATATGCAAAATAAATTAGTTTCTATTATTATGCCTGTTTACAACGCACAAAATGTTGTAGGAACTTGTATAGAAAGTATTTTAAATCAAACATATAAAAATTTTGAATTAATAATAATTAATGACGGCTCAAAAGATAATAGTTTAGAAGTTTGCCGTCAATTTATGGAAAAGGACAAGCGAGTTAAAGTCATAAATCAAGAAAACTCTGGTGCTGCTGGGGCTAGAAATACTGGGCTTGACAATATAAGCGGCGAATATGTAACTTTTATTGACGCTGACGACTATGTTCTTCCAAATCATATTGAAAACTTAGTAAAAACTATGGACTTTGCTGACCTTGGCATAGTTAACTTTAAAAGAATTAAACCACAAAAAGATTATACAAAATATCAAAATAAATATCTTTATAAAAGAGCAAAAGGTAAGCAACTTAATAAAGACGAATTTTTAAAGGGTCTATTTGCCTATCCCCTATATGGTGGCGGACTATTATGGAATAAAATTTATAAAAAAGAGTTGATAAAAGGAATTAAATTTAACCCAGAATACAAATACCATGAAGATATTAATTTTGTTTTACAATACGCAATAAAGTGCGAAAAGTTCTACTACTCTGACCTTGTTACCTATCTTTATATTGTAAATGCAAGTAGTATGACTTCTCAAAAGCATTTTTCTGAAAAAAGATTTAGTGGACTTAAAGTCATGAAAGACAACAACGAAATTGCAAAAAATATTTCCCCAAAAGTACTTTCATATTCAAGAGCATGGCAATTTTTAGTTAATATAGAAATTCTATTTGCTTTTAAGCACTTTAAAATTGATAATAAAGAAGTTCATGATGATGTATTAAAAACCCTAAAAGAAACATACCCTGATTTTAAAAAGAATAAGAAAATTTTTAACTTATTTAGAAGGCTTGCAGGTCCAGCATATCAACTAATGAAATTGTTTAAATTTTAATTTCTTTTATTACAAGACTTGCAGGAGCAACATGCCAACTAATGAAATTATTTTAATTTCTTTTATTACAAAGTTGTTTTAATTTTATTTTTATTACATTTCAAAGTTATCATATTATTACCTTCTTAGTAAAAAATTAAATATTTTTATAACTAGACAAAAAATTTTAAGCCAAGTGTAATACTTGGCTTATTTTTATTTAATATTTATATGTTAAATTTCTTTTTTAATATTATTTGTTAATTTCTTTTATTTGCTCATCTATTTTATTGCAAATCTCAATTCCCTTATTATATGCAAACTCACATTCTGAGTCTAGTAACTGTTTTATTTTCTTTGTTTTTGGATATCCCCAAATATCAAAATTTCTAGGCCCTATCCACTCATTAGAATTTAATTTTTCAAATAGTCCTTTAATAATAGATAACGATGACTTTCTAGGAGAGTTAAAAACTATTTTCATTGGAATTTTTATAATTGCCAGAAGCATTTTGGGATAGTGTCTTGTAATATTTGTCAAAGTTACCCCTGGATGAACAATGCTTAAACTAACTTTATTTTCTCCTTTAAATAACTCAGTTAAAGCACACATCAAAAACCTTTTTGAATTTCCATAAATCTTATTTTGTTTTTTGCACTTCGAATAATCAATATCTAATTTATTTAATTTTGCAAACTTGTATGAAATACTACCCACATAAACAACTCTTGCTAATTTAGAATTTTTAAGCATATCAAGAAGACTTCGTGTTAGATAAAACTGTGAAATAAAGTTTGTTTTAAAAATATCATTATACTCATTTATATTATTATTTAAAGTTTTATAATAAACCCCCGCATTGAGAATTAATGCGTCAATAGATTGCAATAGTTTTAGTTTTTTTATTCCTTCAACTAAACTTTTATAATCACATAAATCTATTGGAATATGTGAAATAATTATATTTTTATTTATATTTAATATTTCTCGTTTTAAACTTTCCGCCTTAACTAAGTTTCTATCAGTTAACACAATATTTGCGTTAAGTCCTGCAAGAATTTTAACCGCTTGACTTCCAAGCCCACCAGTTCCACCCGTTATTACAATAGTTTTCCCAGTTAAATCTCTTGTGTTATTTTTTATCCATTTGTTTATACTCATAAAAAGTTACTTACCTTATTTTTCTTACAAGTTCAAAATTAATTTTTCTTTCTTGTGGATTTGTGTCAATTACTTTTACTTCTACTTTTTCTCCAATCCTATAAATATTGTTTTTACTAACAAGACACATTCTTTCTTCATCAAAATCATAGAAATCATCTTTCAATGTCGAAATTCCAACAAGCCCCTCACAAGTATTGTCAAGTTCAACATAAAAGCCCCTTTGAGTTACACTACTAATAATTCCTTCAAAAGTTTTTCCAATGAATTTTGCCATATATTCGCACTTTTTGTAGTCTGTAATTGCCCTTTCAACATCTTCTGCAAGCCTTTCTTGTTCGCTAGACTTTTCACTAGATTTAACTACAAATTCGCTCATCACATTTGACTTTATAAAACTATTATTCCCATGCAAATACTCTTTAATTATTCTATGAATAGTTAAATCAGGATATCTTCTAATAGGAGATGTAAAATGACAATAGTAATTAAGTGCCATTCCAAAATGCCCAAGGCACTTATCCATGTATTTTGCTTTTTTAAGACTTCTTAGCATTACCATGTTTACAACACTTTCAATGCTTTGATTTTCAACTTGAACTAAAATACCCTGCAAGTCTTTTGGCTCAATTTCCTTTCTTGCCCCCTGTGGAATTTTAAGTCCAAGAGTATCTATAAAATTAAAAAATGTTGCTATTTTTTCACTATCTGGCTTTTCATGTACACGATAAACAAAAGGAATTTTGAGATTGTCAAATGTCTTTGCAATCGTTTCATTTGCAACCACCATAAAGGTTTCAATTATCTTTGTCGACTTTGTTGCAACTCTCTTTACAACATCAATAGCATGATTATTACTATCTAAAACAATTTCGCCTTCTGGCAATTCAAAGTTTAATGCTCCATACTTTTGCCTTCTATTATCTAAAATTTGAGATAATTCATACATATCAAGCAATGTTTGAGTTATATCGCTAAGCCTTTTTCTTGTTTCCTTATCTCCTTCAATTAGTTTTAAAACTTCATCATAGTTTAACCTGTGTTTACTCTTTATTATACTTTCAAAAATCTTACTATCAAGCACTTCCCCATTTTTATCTATTTTCATTTCAACACTTAGTGCAAGCCGCTCAACATTTGGATTAAGCGAGCAAATTCCATTAGACAACTCTTTTGGGAGCATAGGTATAACTTGGTCCAAAAAATATATGCTAGTCCCACGAGTAAATGCTTCCTTATCAATTATACTGTCTAACCTAACATATTCGCCAACATCCGCAATATGAACACCTAGAAGATATGTCCCGTCATTATTTTTTGTTAAAGATACCGCATCGTCTAAATCTTTTGCGTCAGCCCCATCAATCGTAAATAACATTTCGTCAGTTAAATCTCGCCTAGATTTGTATCTATCTTTATCAATAACCTGTGGCACTTTTTTTGCTTCAAGTAATACTTCTTGTGGAAAAACATCTCTAACCTTATATTGCCTAAGAAGCCATTTAATGTCATTACCCTTGTCTTTAAGATTGCCAATAACTTCAACTACTCTCCCAACTGGATTACCTGATTTATAGCCCGTTATGTCAATTACAACCTTATCTTCATCCTTTGCATTTAAACTATCTTTCTTTTCAACCCTAACTTCAATATTTTTTCTGTCAAGAGACACATACCCATATCCCTTAATTTCCCTAAAAGTACCTACTAGCCTGTCATTATCACGAGATAAAATCTTTAAAATCTTACCTTCTCTCTTTTTCTCTTTATACGCTTGACCAGTAATTTTAGCAAGAACGACATCTCCGTCAAACGCCCCATGAATATTCTTTTTTGATATATAAATATCCCCTGCTTCATTTAATACAAAGCCAAAATGAGAAGTAGAATTTACAAACTTTCCCTTAACCAAACCAAGCAACTTACATCCTGCAAACTTGTTTTTGGCAAACTCAAAAACATCTCCACTTTTAATAAGGTCATTTAAACAAACAAAAACATCATTTGTAGAAACTCTAAGCATCTTTGCTACAATATCCGCAAGTTTTGATAATCCCTTATGACTAATATATCTTGTATTAAGTATTTCTAAAACTTTATCTTTTAACTCATTCATAAGTTTATTTTATCTTTTTTATACCTATATGTCAATTATTCACAGTTGTTATTCTTAGCACCTAAAAACTTTAAAAATTAATTTTAATGCTTATTAATAATTCAAATTAAATAAAACTTTTTAAAACTATTGATTTAAAATGATTAAAAAGCATATTAAACACAACTGTAAATTTAATATTAGGTAAAATCCTGCTTTGGTCTACAATTTTTCAAACTATTTAAAAGGGAGTTTTATTTAAAAAACATAACTCCCTTTTTATTTTGCTAGCATCAAAGCATATTAACCTTAGTTTTATTTGAAATAAACAATAAAAAACAATGATAAAATATATCATTGTTTGCTTCAAAAAGTATGTGTGCTTGTTTTTAAAATTAATAAAAATGAATTTGCTATTTAAAAAAATTGTATCCCTTTAATTTTTCTAGTTTTAAAATTTTCCAACTAAACAATTTTTATAAATAAAAAAGTGCCTTGACATGTCAAAACACTTCTTTTAATTATGACCAAATATTACCACTAAAAATTCTAGCAAGAATAACATAAGCAAGAACCATTACAGCGATTAAAACTGATAAAACAATAGTTGCTCTTTTAAGCCTAACATCTCTATTAAGTCCCATGTTTTTAGAATAATATGTGTCTTTTATCCCTGTAATAGAATTTGTTGTATCTCCGCCTTCACTCTGTTGCATTAAAACAACGACTATAAGCCCTAAACAACACAAAATTATTAAACAAAGTAATACAAATTTGATAATTGGGAACGAATTTGCCACCCAAAGAGGTACATCCATAAACTACTCCTTAAATATAATAAATCATTTATAATACAAAAATGTTTTATAAATCTTTTGTATCTATTGATTTTAATTTTAAATCAATTAAAACAACTAACTTTTTTATAATATCATGCTTTTTTAAAAAAATCAAACAAATTAATAATACATAAGCAAAAATATTGAAAAAGATGTCGCAGTCCCAGCAAGATATTTTAGACTAGTAATAGGAGAAGAACCCTTATCTTTCAACATCTTTGACATAAATATTATTACACACAAAACGCTAATAGTTATAACAGAAGACCTAAAATCATAAAAAAAATTATTTCTAATAAATGAAAATATACTTCTTAATGTTCCCATTTCTTTTTACTCTCCTAGCACTAAGTATTATACACTAAGAAATTTACTTTTTCAATACCCTTTTTTTAGTTTTCTTATCATTTGTTCTTTCTTCGTCATCAAACGCTAAAACTATTTTGCTAAAACTCATTGGGTCAAGAGATGCCCCACCTACTAAAACTCCATCAACATCATCTAGCCTTGCAATGTCTTTTATATTTTCTTCATTAATACTTCCACCATAAACAATGGCAACCTTACTTGCAATATCAGCGTCATATAAATTTGAAAGCATTTTTCTAATAAGACTAATTGCCTGTGCAATCTCATCTGTTGTAGCACTAATTCCCGTTCCTATTGCCCAAACAGGTTCATACGCAATAACAATATGATTTAACTCATTTGCATAAATTGAGTTTAAGCACTTTGTAATTTGTTGCTTTAAAACTTGCTCTGTTTTTTGATTTTTCTTATCAAATAAAGTTTCTCCTATACATAAAACACAAATTAGCCCATCCCTTAAACCCTTCATGATTTTTTTATTAATCAATTCGTCAGTTTCATTAAATTTACTTCTTCTCTCACTATGCCCAACAATACACGCTTGTGCCCCAACAGCAGTAAGCATTTCAGCATTGACTTCACCAGTAAATGCCCCAAAATCATTTTCATTTAGATTTTGTCCTGCAATAGTTATATTGCTATCCGAAACCTTTTCAACTGCTGTCTTTATTGAAACATAAGGAACACTTAAAACTATCTGGCAACTAGACTTTTCAATAAGCGGCTTAAATTCATCAATGTACTTAGCAACCTCACTATCAGTTTTATTCATTTTAAAGTTTGCTATAACATACTTTTTTGGCATTATATTCTCCTTTTACTTTTTAAAAGATTACCTATCAATTATCAAATTTTTACCTGTCATTGCTTTTGGAACTTTAATATCCATCATGTTTAGCAGTGTTGGTGCAATATCAGCAAGAGTTCCATCATCTCTTAACTTTTTATCTCCTACCCCAAACACAACAAGTGGCACAAGAGCGGTTGTATGAGAAGTGTTTGGAGTCCCATCTTCATATTCCATTATGTCAGCATTTCCATGGTCAGCAGTTAAGATCCCTTGCCCATTTCTTTCTAAAACTGCATCAATAACTTTTTTCACACATTCATCTACTACACTAACCGCCTTTTTTGCTGCTTCCTTATCTCCCGAGTGCCCAACCATATCACAATTTGCAAAATTTATTGCAATAAAGTCATATTTATCCATTACTTCAAGTGCTTTTTGCGTAATTTCTCTTGCAGACATCTCAGGAAAACCTGCATAACTCGCCATTTTTTCAGAGTTTATAAGTATTCTATCTTCTCTCTCAAATGTATCTTGCCTTCCAGCATTAAAGAAAAAGGTTAAATGTGCATACTTTTCAGTTTCTGCTATCTTTACTTGTTTTAAGCCTTCCCTACTTAAAACTTCTGATAAAATATCCTTCATTTCTTCTTGTTTGTAGGCAACATGAACCTTTTTAAAGTGCTCGTCATATTCAGTCATAGTTACAAAATACAAGTCCAATTTCTCTACAAAATCAAGGTCATTATCTTCTGCCATAACATATGCAAGTTGCCTTTCTCTATCAGCCCTAAAATTATATGAAATAACAGCATCTCCTTTTTCAATTAAACCAACTGGCTTTTGATTTTCATCAACAAGAACAATAGGCTTTATAAATTCATCAGTCTGATTATTCTTATATGCATTATCAATTGCCTTGTTGTAATCGCTAAATTTTTCGCCAATTCCTCTTACCCATAAATCATAGGCAAGTTTATTCCTATCCCAGTTTTTATCTCTATCCAAAGCGTAAAACCTACCAACAATACTCGCTATTTTACCAACATTAACGAGTTTTGAATAATTGTCAACTAAACTTAAATAGTGCTTTATACTCTTAGGATTTGTATCTCTCCCATCTCCAATAAAATGAATATATACATCAAAAAATTTTTTCTTATGGCATAGGTCAAGCAAAGCATATAAATGGTCAATATGAGAATGAATTCCCCCATCACTAGGTAGACCAATTAAGTGCAATTTTTTGTGGTTGTTCTTAGCATAATCTATTGCTTTATTTAACTCTTCATTCTTGAAAAAGTTTTTATTTTCAATCTCCATATTAATTCTTACAAGTGGCTGATAACTAACCCTGCCACTACCTATGGTCATATGCCCAACTTCGCTTGTGCCCGCTTGACCATGTGGAAGCCCTACATATTCTTCACTTGCACGAATTTTGGTGTTTGGAAATTTGTTAAGTAAATCTTGAATATTATTTGTATTTTCTTTTACTATCCCACTTCTTTTTAAATCTTCTGGAATACCAAATCCGTCCATAATAATAAGTGCAGTAAGTCTTTTATTCATTTTAAAATCTATTTACTCCCATTCCTAAATATTAATTATTTTCAATATCACTTATGACTTCAAGCCCAGGGAGACTCTTCCCTTCAAGTAAACTTAAACTCGCCCCACCGCCAGTTGACAAGTGGTCAATTCTCTTGCCATATCCTGACTTAACAACCGCAGAAGCACTATCTCCACCGCCAACAAAACTAAACGCTTTTGTCTTTGCAACATACTTTGCAATTTTATTCGTGCCCTTAGCATAAATAGGATTTTCAAAAACCCCCATTGGTCCATTCCAAATAACAGTGCCTGCCTTCTTTATATACTTTTTAAATAGTTTCACTGTCTTTGGTCCAATATCAAGCCCCATATAATTTTCATCTATACTATCTGACGGAAATTTTCTAGGTTTTTCTTTACTATCTATATCTAAATTACAAATGTTGTCAATAGGTAAAACAAGTTCTGCACGACTGTGCTTTGCCTTTTCTAAAAAACTTCTAGCCATATCAATTTTTTCTTCATCAACAAGAGATTTACCAACCTGTCCACCTTTTGCTTTAATAAAAGTATATGCCATCCCACCGCCTATCAAAATAGTATCCGCCTTATCAAGCAAATTTTCAATTACAGGAATTTTGTCTTTTATCTTAGCCCCACCAAGCACAGCAACAAGCGGTCTATCCGGATTTGATAAAATATTCCCAATAACCTTTAGTTCCTTATTAATGAGAAAACCTATTGCATTTGGAAGAAGTTTTGCAACTCCATAAGTTGAAGCATGCTTCCTATGCGCTGTACCAAAAGCGTCATTGACATAAATATCAGCAAGACTTGCTAGTTCCTTGCAAAAGCCTTCATCATTTTCTTCTTCCCTTTTATCAAAACGCAAATTCTCAAGTAAAACAACATTTCCATCTTCCATGCTTGCAATCTTATTCTTTGCATCTTCTCCAACAGTGTCTGTTGCAAAAATAACCTTATTTTTAATCAGCCTTGCCAACTTGTCCGCAACAGGTGCAAGCGAGTATTTTTCATCAACTACGCCATTAGGCCTCCCTAAATGTGAGCAAATAATAACCTTTGCTTTCTTATCACATAAATAGTTTATCGTTGATAAACTTTCCATAATTCTTGTGTCGTCAGTAATAATCCCCGTCTTAGTGTTCATAGGCACATTTAAATCAAGTCTAAGTAGCACTCTTTTACCAGCGACATCAATATCTTTTATTGTCCTTTTCATAAAAAACCTCTTTTATTTTTATCTATTATTTTTATTTATAATTTATTTTAGCAATTTATCAACAATTTGTACATAAAATTTATCATGTTTTTCATCACTTTTTTTATTTTTATTATAAAATGTACAAAAACTTTCTCCATCTTTACCAATAAAAAGCACTCTACCATTAAATTTGTTAATTTGATAGGATAAATCATCAACTAATTTATCATCATCAAGCCCAATAACAAAGTATTCTAAATCAACCTTCTTAGAGTAAAAATCATAGTAAAATAGTACCTTAAAGGAACTCTCATTTAATTTAAATTCCGAACTCTTACTTGTAAAACTTTCTCCAAATATGTCCTTAATTTTTTTATCCTTAATTAGTAGGGCGTTTAATTGATTTCTGTATCCATTATATAAATAAAAACAAAAAATTATAATCTTAATTGAAGTTTTCTTTAATTTATAAAGCAACTTAAAAAATTTTTTTGTCAAAAAATGTGGACTATTCTTACTAAAAGGGATAATTAATATTTGTGGTGTTTTTTGTTTACTCATTAAACCATAATATGAAAATAGCCCCAATTTGTTAAAAAAAGAAAAAGACACAAGATTTTTAACTTTCATTAATTCCTTTAAAAAACTTGTATCTCTTTCTATAAGTATTATTTGTAGTAAATTTAAAAATATACAAAATTAATTTTCACTAAATAAAATTTGTTCTATTTCAAATAAGGTTTTTGCAAGAGCAATCTTTTTTCTCTTTTCTACAGCACCAATTTTTGCTTCTACATACTTCATTGCATGCCTTTTAAATATCTTTACAATATAATCTTCTTCAAAGTATTTTTTTAAAATGCTTATATGTAATTTTGCAATATCTTTTTTACTCATGTCGACTTTTTTATCTTGTAGAATTGAAAATATTTCTGGATTGCCTACCGCTCCCCTTCCTATCATAACCCCATCACAGTTTGAGATAAGCATATTTTTAAAACTTTCTTTGTCAACAACATCTCCATTCCCAATTACAGGAATACTAACTGCGTCTTTAACTTTTTTTATATCAAATATGTCTATTTTACCACTATACCCCTGCTCTTTTGTCCTAGGATGCACTGTAATGCAACTAGCACCCGCACTCTCGCACATTTTGGCAAATTCAATTAAAATGTCGTCATTCTCATAATACCCTTTTCTAAATTTAACTGTAATAGGCTTATTTGTTGCCCTAACACAAGTCTCAATAATCTCTCGTGCGAGTTTCAAATCTTTAAGTAAATAACTTCCATCTTTATTTTTAACAATTTTAGGTGCTGGACACCCCATATTAATGTCTATTATGTCAAATTTATCAAGTACTCCGCTTTTAATTACACTTTCAAAAATTTTTGGTTCATGCCCAAATAATTGAACAGCACAAGGCACTTCACTTTTTGAAGTTTCTAGAAGTTTTAAAGTATTTTTACTATTGTAGTACAACCCTTTTACGCTTACCATTTCAGTTATAGTAAGCCCCGCCCCAAAATACTTACAAAGTTCTCTAAACGAAACATCACTTATCCCTGCCATGGGAGCCAAGATTAAGTTGTTTTTTATATCAATATTTCCTATTTTCATTTTATTATTTTATCAAATTTCTGTAAATATTTCAAGAAATTAAACATGTTTATGTCTTTTGCTTTTTTCTAAAATTAAATAATGCACTTGTTTCTTCTTTTGTAAAGGTTTTGAAAAGAAAAATTAATAGTAAATACACAATCCCACCACTTACAAAGGAAAGTAACACACACATTGTATATGACACATAATTCTCAAGAACTTTAATTGATAAAAATATTATTAGACAAGAAACTAAACTAGATAAGAAAGGAGATAAGAAACTCTTTACAAAGGAAGATTTAACTGTAATATACTTTCTAAAAAAGTAAATATTAACCGCACTTGAAATAAAATAGCACACTGAGTTTGATATTACAGCTCCTGCAATATTTAGATATGGTATGTTAATTAGTACTACTTCGCATACAACTTTAAAAATAAGTGAAACAGACAAACTGCACACTGGTATATACGCCTTATTAATTGCCTGTAATAATGAGGTAGTAATTTGTAAAAGTGCAAGATATAAAACATTTATACTTGATAAAGTAAGCAAACTACTTGCAACATTGTACTCGTAAACACTGCCAAAACTACCCGAATATAAAACCTTAACAATATAAGACGAAAAGAAAGAAAAGATTAAAAAACAAGGAATTGCTATAAGAATAGTAAGTTTCAACGCAAGTGAAGTTTTGTTCGATATGCTTTCATAGTCCTTTTTAGATAAACTATATGTTATATAAGGAACAATAGTCATACAAATTGCAGATGATAGCGTAGACGGCAAATTAACAAGAGTATTAACAATCCCAGAATTTAATCCCAAAAGACCAGTCGCGAAAAGTTTTTCAAATCCCATAGATTTTAATATATTTATTATTAAAAAACTATCTATTACAAGGGACATAGGAAGGATAACAGACGACAACATAAAAGGAAGAGCCTGTATAAAAATTTTTTTCATAAGGCTTAAAATTCTTTCTTTATTCTCTCCCTTTTTAAAAACAAAATAACTCTTATGTCTTTTTTTAAAAATATAAAAGTAAATAACAAAAAATAGACTTGTAATAATTTCAGCAATACTTACACCAAGTAACGCCCCAAGCGTGCCAAACACAACTCCTTTTTTACTAAGGAAACTTGCAAGTAAAAAGCCGCTTGCAAGTTTAAAAATTTGGTCAAGAACTTGCGAAATGGCAGAAGGAACCATATTTTGAAGTCCCTGAAAATATCCCTTATATGCACTAGACACTGCAACCGCAATAATTGCTGGTGCAATAACTAAATAGCAAAGATAAGCGCTGTCAAGCCCTTGTAAATTTGAAATGACTTTTGACAAAATACATAAAACTAAACATAAACTTCCACCAAGAAGAAGTAAAAGAAAAAGAGACGCACGAAATATTTTGTACGCCCCTTCCTTATCGTTTTTAGCAATTTCTCCTGAAACACTCTTTGAAATTGAAACAGTGAAACTCGACGATACAAAGGTTAGCAAGAACGCATACACTGGAAAAATTAAATAATAAATCCCCATTCCCTGCGTTCCAAGAACATTTGCAAGCGGGATTTTGTATATTGCCCCTAAAATCTTACAAACTATTCCGCTTAGACTTAAAATCACTGCCCCAAAAACAAACGATTGTTTTTTCATTACATCTCCAATAAATCGCCCACAAATGAGCATAACACCTCAATATTTTTCATCGTTTGCTTGTCAATATCTTCACTCAAAAGCAAAACAAGATAGCCACATTCAAAACCATTACTTTCAAGTTTTGATATGTATACATAATTAAATCTCTCATCTTGCCCCTGAAACAATTTTCCTTTAAATCTATGAAAACCCCTTTGACTATCAAGTTCAAATTCAATTTGTTTTCCTTCATAATTTTTTCTATTCACACCTTTTGCAAATAGTATTCTATCATCATCACTAACCAAGCATGGTATGTTATAAGTTGAATATACAACATTTGCTAACTTTTCAGCGAATATAGCAGCATTACTCAGTTCAGAAAATTTCTTTAATACTATCTCGTTATTTTCATTTACATCAAGTTCAACAGAACTTCCCGACTTGATATTTAAAACTCTTCTCATTTCTTTTGGAATGACAACTCTCCCAAGTTCATCCACCTTTCTTACCATTGCACTTCTCATAAACTTTCTCCTTTCCTTTTTATTCTCTTTCTTTTTTTCCTTTTTATGCAACACTCTCGTTTTTTAATTTTACCTTTTTATTAATTTTGATTTCTTTTGGCTTACTATAAATTATGTGCTGTTGTAATTTTGTAAAACAAAATCACAACTATTAAAATTTAATTAAGCAAAATTTTAATTCAAAAGTTTACACTTTTGGCACAAAATTTTGATTGGTCGTCGTTAAGTAAAAATATAAGTAAACTTATCTTTTTACCTTAACTTCCTATAATATAAATTATGTTTTGACTTAAAGTTGCTAAAAATGTCTCTTTATCAATTTCTTTTGTCTTTCTTTTGTCATACTGCAAATTTGAAAAGAAAAGTAAAATAAATGACAAATACCCTGTCAGTACTATTAAAATAATTGGCAAAACTGTTCCCTGAATCAAAAATGCAAGCAATAACAATATTGTTGAAAATATAAACTCTGGAATCTGACTTTTTAAAGCATATTTAAAACTTATTTTTTTAGAAGTTTTTGGAGTTACAATAAAAACTGCCTTTTTACCAAACATTCCAAGTAAAGCACTAAGTAGTGAAGTCGTTAACATCGAACCATAAAGAATGATGACCATGAAAAAGTATAATAGAAACCTAAAAATATTTATTCTAAACAACCAGAAAAATACATCATTTAACATAGGCGAAAAGAAAAATATTATTGTTGGTATAAGCATCCACATTTCAAATACACTGCTAAGTTCTAGTCCAACATACGGCATAATGACAAGATTTAGAAAAATATAAAAGACAAACATAGCAGTTAATGGGAGATTATATGTAAATAGAACAATATCGCATTTTTCATACCAATTCATGTTTGAACTAGCAATCTTTCCCGTATATCTTTTTATAAATTCAAGATTCCCTTGCGTCCATTTTGAGTGCCTTTTTTTAAATGCTAAGTAATCTATTGGATATTCTTCTTGACAAACTATATTAGGAGCATACGCAACAAACCACCCCCTTGTTTCTTGCTTCAATGCTAATACATAAGTCTTCTGCAACAAGACTTGAGAACCCGTTGCTATCTAAATAACACTCCTTTTTTATCATTGCCCCATGTCCAAGCATTGTTGAAAATCCATAAAAATGTTTCATCGTCTGATATGTCTGCCAATGAGAATTAACTCCTATGTGAAATAACTTCATAAAAAAATTTCTATTTCTTGTTGAAACATGACTCGCCTGCACAATTCCTACATCTTTGCAAGAGTAAAAATACTTTAAACATTCAGTTATAAAATTTCTTGGTATTATCTCGTCATAATCTAAGATTACAACATAATCAAAATCTCCATCTTTTATGCATTTATCACTTAGTAGATAATTGTTTATATTTCCAGCCTTAAATCCCTCCCTTTTTTCTCGTCTAACAACCTTTACCTTGTTTTTTCTTGCAAAACTATTAATTCTTCTTTTATACGCCTCATCGTTACTATCATCTAGTATAACAGTTATAACAAATTTATAGTCCTGCATCATACTCTTTTTTAAACTATTTTCGTCAAAATCATTGCAAGTACAGTAAACCATTAATACTTTATCACTCACAGAACTTACATCTTTGTTTAAAATTCCTTCGTACCATTTAAGCATTTTGCTCCTAAAAGAAAAATACCAAATAACATAAATAAAATCCTTAACGCCATTTAACCAAAAATAAGTAATAAATACTCCATTACAAATAAGCAAAACCCTTGCAATAACAAATAAAAATGTGCTCGGTATAATACTTGTCCTAAATGGTGGATACAAAATATCTTGAATTAACTTGTACCATAATATACTCACAAGAATTATCCAAATGGAGAATAAAATTATGTATAGAATACTACTTTTTGTTTCCCTTAATAATAAATTATCTTTTTCTTCCATACAAAAAGTATTCCCAAAATTTTAAATATTAAAGATTGTTTGAAAAAATATTTAAAATTTATTAAAATAATATTCCCATAATAATGGAAAGTCAACAAAACATTTCCAGATTATGGAATAATGTATGCATGGAAAGTTTTGGACAACAACTTAGAGAATTAAGGAAAGAGAAACATTTAGGTCAGGTTCAACTCGCAAAGGAAATTGATGTTGGGAAATCAATCGTCAGTTTGTGGGAAACAGACACATGCGAGCCAACCTTATCAAATTTAGTTTCATTAGCAGAATATTTTGGTGTAACAATAGATTATCTTGCTGGACTTGAAGATTAAGATAATTTATACATACCAAATAAAAGTTTTTAATACACTAAATACAAAAAAATACAAGAGAAAACAAATTTTTATGTTTTTCTTTTTTTATTACATTTTCACTGTTTAATTGTAAAATTTTTGTTATAAAAAAATAATATTTAGTCTGTTTTTTGAAACTAATATAAAAAATTAGTAAAAATAATCTAACTCACAAAACTATACCCCAAATTTTACATAGTTCAAAATATTTTAACATTAGTAGTATTTTTTTTAATAATCTAAATAAAAAAAGAGCAACCAACGACTAAACAAGGCTATATGCTCTTTTTATATTTGTTCTTTTAAGATTTTAATCAAGTACAATTAATATATATCTATCTCATTTATTGCAAGCCCATTTTACTTCTACTATGTACTTACTCATTTTACTCGTCTTCATCAATATCTTCAATATTAATTCCTTCAAAATGAAAATCTTCCGCTTTTTCATCTTTTTCTTCTTTTGGCTTTAACTCCTCCCCTTCGTCGTCTTCTTTTATATCTTCTGGTAATTTCTTTATAAGGTTATCTATCGCCCCATTAACACACCTGTCTCTAAACCTATCAAAGAAAATTCTTGCTTTTTTTTCATTTTGGTCCTCTTCAATAAGTTCTTTTTTTGACATTTCAACTGGGTCAAGTTGCAAGTCAACATATAGCAACTCGCAAACATACTGACTTAGAAACCAAAAGTAATTTGACAAATTTAATTCATTATACTTGACAATCTGCCCCGCCCTAGGACTACTCATAATCATATCAACAGCAGGGTTCATAAAAGCCCGCATCCTTTGTGGCGCAAGTTTACTGCCATTTCTTGCAGCAATTATGCTCCACTCAATAGACCTTTTATAGTTTATAGGGAAAATATCTCCATAGCCCCTTTTATAAATATACCCCATGTAGTCTTGTGAAGGAATATGCCCAGAACATGCATAAGCACAAATTTGTTCAATCCTATTTATAATAATATTCTTAAACTTTTCAGAATTATACCTATCTTTTCCAGTTACACGAGGCATCCATGCTCGAATTCTCAAAAAGATTTCTTGTTGGTCCTCATAACTAATTTTATCAAATTCTTCTTTACTATAATACTTTTGATTATCAAATAAATTCATTTTGTCCCCCTTGTTTTCTATTATGGACTACCAATTAAAAATACACTAATATCTATAACAAAAGTCAATATATAATTCTGTTCTGTTTTATAGTCAAATGTAATTTGAGTTAAAACGGTCTCCCCATTTCTCTCAGGGTCATACTTAACACTAAGAATCAATATTGAATCGAGCCCAGGCATTTGACTTGTAATATTATTAAATATGCTACTATCATAGGTAAAACTATCTTCTGAATAATCTCTATACTCATTTTCTAATGAAAAATCATTTGGGTCTAAATTAACTCTTACTCCGTCTCTTTGTAAATAGTATCTATTTGTGTCCCCTAAATTTATTACATCACTTGATTGTAAACTATCAATATTTGTCAATGTTAATTCAAGATTTTTTGTAACGCAAATCGTTTTTTCAACTTCAAAACTTCCACCATCACTAAAACTAAACACAAAATGAATAACTATATCTTTGTCATAATTTAAATCATTTGAATAAATTTCTATTGACTTTGAACTACTTGTATATGTCCCCATCATGTGTGCACTTGCAGCCAAGTTATCTTCACTATCTACATTGCTAAATGATATTTCAACTCCAACTACATTTGCCCAATTCTCAAGTAAGAAATTTGATAAAACAATTCCGCCACCACTGGTATTTTGCCGAGTTCCTGCATGAATAGTATATTTTCCACTCTCACTATCAAGCATTCCAACAGAAATATCATTTTGAGTGTATTTAGATAGGATAGTTATATCTCTATCTATAATCCTTACATCTTGCGTTTCAATATTTGTAATTGTAAGTCTTAATTTTGCATTATAACTCCCCGTTATACTCTTAAAACTAACTAAATTATTTGAAATTTCTATCACATTTTCTGTATCTTCAAGTTTACTTACACTAATACTAACAAGCCCACTTTCTATTGCATCAACATCACCATTTTTATAAGTAATTTGAGCAAAAGTATTATTACTACTTGGAGCATCAAACGAAGTTGTAGTTTGTATATTAAAAGCCCCATCTATATACTGTGTATAACTATCTACACTCCCCCCACTTGATGTCGTAATCATTAAAGGATTTGCCATTGCACTTGTCCCATAATAAAATCTTATTGTAACATTTTGTTCGCTTAAGAAATCTCCATTAATTGTCAGTGTAGAATAATCACTACTAAGCAACACATTAGAATTGTTAATCGAACAGTTAAATAATTTTGAATAATCAACACTTCCAGGCACTCCGGAAATAGTAAATATGCCATTTTGCTCTGCAAACATATTAACCTGAGTTCCCTTAATTCCCACAAGGTCTTGATTTTGTGCAGTTATAGAAATATTAAATCCTTCAACTCTAAAATATAATTCAGCCCCTTGACTTAACTCGTCATTTATTTTTTGAACAAAACTATTCCCATTCCATGTATAATACATGTTATTTTCGTAAGTAGAATCTGCATAAATTCTAAATCTTAGTAAAATTCCACCAGCATAATATGGAAGATTTTTAAAATATAAGCCACCCCTACCATCCTCTTGTGGCACAAACTCATAAAAATCATTAACCCCATTAAGCGTCAACCTGTCATCAACTTCCGTCATCTCATATTGTAAAAGGGCAACACTTGTATCAGTATCATCTTGACTATACTTAAATCCATACACTAAATCTTCAAGTTCACTAACAACAACTCCGCCCTGGTTTGTTACATTCCATGCTATATCAGCATTGCTAATTGTAGCCCTAAGCGTAATTGGATTATCAATAGTTCCTAAATCACTATCTAAATACCTAAGTTCAGCAATAGATAAAAGTTTGTCTTCAATATTAATTGTTAAAGTTTCACTTGTAGTTAAATCTTCGTATATAAACTGTCCGTAAAAGTATTCTCCTGAATAGTTGTCTACATAAACTCTAATATCAAAACTATTTTCTATGTCCACATCATTAATTTTTATAGAGTAAACATCGTTTATATAATATGGGATCCTAAATCCTATAATTTCACTACTATCGTCTTCACTATATACTTCTTCAAATTCTCCAAATACAATAGTATCTTGATTTATCTCTCTTAAACTTAGCCCAACTAAACTCTCATAATCTTCCGGGTCAAATTGCCCAAATTGTTGAGAAACCGACACCTTTAATTGCTGAGAATTGCATAGCCTTCTTAATGTCTCAATTTGTGAAGAAGTAATGTATAAATAATACGGATTTTCTTGCCCTTCTTCATAACTTATGTCAAATGGGAATTCCACTGATGAACCACTTTCATTATAAGTATAAATTGATAAGGATGTTATCTCTTCGTAAACATATATATTAATTGGACAATTAACGCCTAATAAATAAACTTCATCTTGCCCAATATAAACGAGTTCAGCATTAACAATAAAACTCCCAATTCCCACAAGTTCATAAGTAGTATAATCATTTTCAATAATATATAAATATCTAAGCCCATTTATTGTTACAAACTCAAATTCAACTGCAAAAGACACATTATTAATGTATAAATAAGGCAAATTACTTGAAGCCCCACTTGAAATGTTATAAAACTTAACTTCATCTGCACCAATTTCAAATAATTCGTCTCCAATAGAAAAAGTAAAAAGATTACTGCTCTGACTTACATCAGCATTTTTAACAAGACTTAAAACTTCAACATTTATAGTCTCCAAAGCATTAAATTCAATAGTATTTTCTGATGCAATAACATTACCAGTACTGTCAAAGGATACTTCAAAAACATTTTCGCCTTGCACAAACCTAACAATACTGTTTGCCATATTACACCAATTTCCAACTTGTGCAAAGTTACTAACAATTCCGCCCATTGAAGGGGTAACCGCAAATACCAATCTAAAATTCCCCGTAACATCAGGAATAGTCTCTATTTCATTTGCCTGAATAAAAGGAATATAATATGCTAAACTATTAAAACTTGAATTAGAACCATTTGCATAAATAAAGTTGAAATCGTTTAAAGATAACCTAAACTCTTCTCCACTCTGATAACTAAGTTGACTTTGATTTGAAGGGTATTTAACAGACATAGATTCAACTTCTCTTGCCCGTGGAATCAAATAAAAGGAAATCGAATGATTATTTGTTTCATCCGTACTATCAATATAGTCAACTCTAACTTTTATTTTATTTTCATCTAGGCTTAAATTTTTGTAATTATAATAAGCCATAAAATCATTGTAATAATATTTTAATCCCCAAGAAGCCTTATTTGCAGAAATATTATCATAATTTACATTAAGTCCACCTTCAACAACACTACTTCCATCAATTCTTGTCAATCTATCACTAATATCGCTTTCAATTGTTATGTAAACATTATTTCTAAGTAAAAACTCGTCAATTTCCCTACCTTCGTTATTATATAATTCAATTCCTAAATTTATATCCCCATTTGAAGCGTTTGGATTGTTTAGAAAAAGTGTAATTTCTTCATCATAATAAACATCTTTATCAGATAAATCCATTCTAATACCATCAACTGTGTAATTAGTTATTACAAAACCGATATCGTTATAAACTGTATTATTTGAAGTTAAAACATTACTTACATTAATATCTTCTTGACCTATGTAGGATGGGCAAACATAAACTCTAAGTACAACCTCTCCTAGATTATCACTAGGAAGAATTCTTATATCATTTCTAATAGTAAAAGAATTGTTTTGTTCGTTGTAGTCATACTCCAATTGAATTATAGGAGATGTGGAACTAACTCCATTTTGCATAGTAACAAAATTTGCAAGATTTTTATCAGGCTCTCCAGTCTGAGTATTAATCAATGCTAAAAATATTTTTTTATCAACAAAACTACCTGATGCAAAAATACTTCCTTCTCCCAAAGTTCCAAAACTTGACTTTGAATCATAAGGTATTAGCGAATTACTTGGAGAAACATTAATAACTTGACTTAAATCTTGCCCTTGACTTGCAAGTAAAACATTATCAGTTACCTTTATCTCATTTTGATTAAAATTAATACTAACATCTTCTACTGGCACATCAATTAATATTTTACAGGTAGCATAAACACTTTGGTCCGATGAACTATCGTTATATCTAGCAACCAAATCTACAACTCCACCAACATTGTATCCATTTCCATCTCTTATTGGCGAAATGAAAAAGGGTTGCCCAATAGTAACTTGTCTAGGATAATTTATTATTCCTTCTCCACCAGGAAGAGTTTCAAGCGTAAGAGTTGTCATATTGACATTTTCTGTTTGAGTATTTACTTGAAGTGAAAAAGCATCTGAACTAATAACTTCACTTGTATTAAAAGTTAAATCGCTTGCATAAACATTTGGATTATTAAATCCACCAAAAAGGTACATTCCCCCAATAAATAGAGCAATTGCCCCTAATGTTGCAAGTATTGTTAAAAATATGACTTTTAAAATATGCTTCATACTTTCTCCTAATTAATCCTTTTATGTGCATATATGTATGTAATTATTTTGCATAAAGAATGTAGTTTATATTCGCTTTTACCCTAAGACTTTTATAAGTTTATTATAACTTTTGAGCCTTGTGAAAGTCAAATAAAAACAACATCTAAACTAAAATGTGTGCATATAATCATTATTATATTTTTTATTAAAATTAATAAAATTTTACTCTTGACTAAATTTTTATATTTAACTTTTCAAATTTGCCTTAGAAAATTATTTAAAATAACTCTTGTAGTTACTAAAATAAATATTTACTCCGAAGCTATTTACTATCAAAAAAATGAATAAAAAAATAATTTAAAATAAATTTTTATCAAAACCTAAAACTATTTTAGTTTATTTTTCACTACTTTTATCTCGTTTAAAAATTTAAACCTTAGACAAATTTTTACAAACAAATTAGTTCTAAAATAATTTTTTGATTTTTTTAAATTAAATAGCAACAAATAGTTCTTTTTTCAATATTTCTAATTTTTTTGCTACAAATAATATTACATTATTCGATTTTTTACTAGGTAAGTTTTATAGATTTAGAAAATTGCATACTCCATTTAGTCATAATAGTATCAATTTATATGTTGACCAAACATTAAAACTTTATTTTTGTTATTAAGACATATCTACATATATACACTTGTTAATATTCTCAAATTGATATATGTTCATATATTACTTTTGTTAAAACTAATTTATTAATAATATAACTTTTTGAATTTTAACTATAAAATTACTATTTACTTAATATTTTTTTACTTATAAAAATAAAATAATCTACTAATCTTAAACATATAAAAAAACTTACTAAATGTTAAAAAAACCACAAAAGTTAAATAACTTTATAAGTTTTTTTTAGTTTTATATTTTTTAATCATGTTAGTTTTAAAATGATTTAATCTTAAAATAATTTATTAATCAAATAGTCTATAATTTTAAAAAAGATTAGTTATGAAAATTATTTATAAGAATATGTAGATATTATAAAATGTCAATATGTACATATTAATAAATGCCAATAATTTAATATTATTATTGCTTTATCAAATTAAAATTTGTTTATAAAATCAAGATAGATTTAATAAATTTTATATAACTAAAAAATTTTTATAATTTTAAAATTTTGCAATTTTAGTTTAATTTACAATTATCAATTTTACTTGAACAACTTATCATATGTTAATATGAACACATTTATATTAAATAAAAATCTAGCAGTTTCAAAATTTTTAAACCAAAAAATTATCTAAAATATCTTTTTTTATTGTCAAATAAAAAATTTAATTCAATTAAATAAAATCACTAAAATTATTAAATCTCTTATTTTCATAAAAAAACATACTAAGAAAATCTCTTAATATGTTTTTTAAAAATTAAATTAATTCAACAAGACAAAGTTGAGCAGCATCTCCTCTTCTAACATCTGTCTTTAAAACTCTTGT
Organism: uncultured Clostridia bacterium; assembly: GCA_944383405.1. Taxonomy (GTDB): domain Bacteria; phylum Bacillota; class Clostridia; order Christensenellales; family UBA1242; genus UBA7862. The sequence goes on along the minus strand of CALWPL010000002.1, from coordinate 50,939 downwards.
ATATCCACCGCCCTGACCTTTTTCTTTAATTCTTTCAGCATACTTTGGTGCATAAACATTAAAAATTTTTTCAATCAAAGGATGATTAATGTCTTTTGTTCTCTCAACAAAATTCATTTTAGATTCTTTTGGCTGGCGTTGTTCTTGTCTATCAAACAATTTAGACATAATCATTCTTCTTGCTTTTAATTTTTGAGGGCCATCGTTTAAGACTTCTCTTTTTACTTTTACTCCCTTGCTATCAACTTCTGTTTTTACAACTTTAATTGTATCTTCATAGGTCTTAATTGCAAGTGTTAAAAGTTTTTCAACATAACTTTGCAACGCTTTTGCTCTTGCAGTTGTAGTTGTAACTTTTCCGTCCCATAATAGAGAACTTGCCTGATTACGAAGCAAACTAAGTCTTTCTTTTGTAGGCCTATTTAATTTAGCAATATTAGCCATAATTTTCTCCTTTCTATAATTGTATTTTAAATAAATTATTCTTCATCATTTCTAAGAGATAATCCCATGCTATGAAGTTTATTAATAACTTCTTCTAGAGATTTTAGTCCTAAGTTTCTAACCTTTAACATATCTTCTTTTGACTTCTTTGTCAAATCTTCAATAGTGTTAATGTTTGCTCTCTTTAAACAATTATAACTTCTCACAGAAAGGTCCATATCTTCAATTGACATCTCCATGACCTTTTCAGGCTTATCCTCTTCGTGAGAAACAAGAATGTCGACTTCATTCATGTGGTCAACCATATCAACAAATAAGTTCATGTGGTCTTTAATAATCTTTGAAGCAAGACTAACAACTTCCTTTGCACTCATTGTGCCATTTGTTCTAACTTCAAGAGTTAATTTGTCATAATCAAGAGATTGCCCAACACGAGTTGCCTCAACCTTGTAATTTACAGCCTTAACAGGAGTAAAAATAGAATCCATTGCAATGTATCCAATAGGGTCATCTTCTCTCTTATTTTTTTGAGAAGTGTTATAACCTCTCCCACGACCAACTATAAGTTCCATATTTAAATCCGCATCAGAATCAAGAGTGCAGATTTTAAGTTCTGGATTTAAAATCTCAACTTGGTCATTAGTTTCAATATCACTTGCTAAGACCTCACAAGGTCCAACTTTGTGCAAATGTATAGTTGTTGTAAAATCTTCATCAAGAACACTTGTCATAACTGCAAGGTTTTTCAAGTTAAGAATTATATCAGTTACATCTTCACTAACTCCCTTTATGCTTGAAAACTCATGTTGAACACCATCAATTCTCACAGCAATTATAGCAGCACCTGGCATTGAACCTAGTAATGTTCTTCTAAGACTATTTCCAATAGTTATTCCAAAACCCTTTTCAAGAGGTTCAACAACAAAAGTTGCAAATGCCCCATTTTCCTTTTCGTCAATACTAACTCTTGGCCTTTCAATTTGTATCATAGAAAACTTCCTCCTTACCTTGAATACAACTCGATAATCATATGTTCTTGAATGTTCAAGTCAATGTCATCTCTCTTTGGCAATGCAATAATTTTACCAACCATAGTATTCGTATTAAATTCTAACCATTTTGGAACAACAATTTTCATATCTTTTAGTTGTGCAAACTTAGGAAGATTTCTACTGCTTTCCTTAATAGTAATTTCATCTCCAACTTTTACAAGATATGATGGAATATTTACAGTTTTTCCATTAACACAAATATGTCCATGATTTACAACTTGCCTGCTTTCACTTCTGCTGTCGCCAATTCCAAGTCTGTAAACAACATTATCAAGTCTTCTTTCAAGTAAACTAAGCATATTTTCGCCAACAACCCCTTTCATACGAGTTGCCTTTTCATAATAACCTCTAAACTGCTTCTCAAGAAGACCATAGGCACGCTTAACTTTTTGTTTTTCTCTTAATTGTTGACCGTAATCTGTAACCTTTTTACGACCTAAACCATGTTGTCCAGGAACAACTGGCCTTTTTTCCATAGCACACTTTGGAGAGATACATCTGTCCCCTTTTAAGAAAAGTTTACAACCTTCTCTTCTGCAAAGTCTGCAATCTGCATCAGTATATTTTGCCATTTTCTCTTTCTCCTCTTAAATCCTTCTCTTCTTAGGAGGACGGCAACCATTATGTGGAATAGGAGACACATCACTAATCTTTGTAACATTAAGTTCAGCAGTGCTAAGTGCCCTAATCGCAGCCTCTCTACCATTGCCAGGTCCTTTAACATAAACTTCGACTGATTTTAAACCTTGTTCTTTTGCAAGTTTTGCAGCAGTTTCAACAGCCTGAGTTGCTGCAAAAGGCGTACTCTTTCTTGCTCCTCTAAATCCAAGAGAACCAGCACTTGACCAAGAGAGAGTATTTCCAGCAAGGTCTGTAAATGTAACTAATGTATTATTGAAAGAAGCCTGAATATGAACTTGCCCCTTGTCAATATTTTTAGTTTGCTTTTTTCTTTTAACAACTTTTTTATTTGCCATTTTTAATCTTTACATCCCCCTTACTTTACTTTTTCTTTTTAGCAACAGTCCTCTTTGGACCTTTTCTTGTTCTTGCATTTTGTTTTGTACTTTGTCCTCTAACAGGTAACCCTTTACGATGTCTAATTCCCCTATAACAACCTATTTCAGACAATGCCTTAATATTAAGGGATACTTCCCTTGTTAAATCGCCCTCAACAGTAAGGTTCTTTTCAATGTAACTTCTAAGTACAGCAACTTGCTCTTCACTTAAATCTTTTACACGAATGTCAGGGCTGATTTTTGTTTCCTTCAAAATTTTGTTGCTTGTAACCCTACCTATGCCTTTTATGTAGGTAAGTCCAATTTCAAGCCTTTTCTCGTTTGGTAAATCAACACCAGCGATACGAGCCATAATTATTCCTCCATATTTATAATCATAATAATTGTAAAAACGGAAACAACCTGTCATTTTACAAGTTGAAATCCCATGTAAAATTCTGTTTAAAATAAACAAAATTTAAAATATATATCTTCACTTCACAGATTTTGTTCTTATATGCAAATATGCTCATATTCACAAAAAAACAAAACAGCCGCCTGTGATGTGTTGTTTTCTAGCCTTGTGTTTGTTTATGCTTTTTATTTGGGCATATTACCATAACTTTCCCTTCTCTTTTAATAACCTTGCATTTATCACAAATAGGTTTTACAGATGGTCTAACTTTCATTTTTCTTTCTCCTTGTATAAATTAATTTGATTTACTTCTCCAAATAATTCTACCCTTCGTCAAATCATAAGGACTCATTTCGACTTTCACTAAATCCCCTTCAAGAATCTTTATAAAATTCATTCTAAGTTTTCCAGAAATATAGCAAGTAATGATATGCCCATTTTGAAGTTTAACCTTAAAGGTCGCATTTGGCAAAACATCAGTAACAACTCCTTCTGTTTCCAAACAATCTGATTTTGGCATAATTTCTCCTTTTTTTCAATAGAAATTTTCAAATTTTGTGCATTTTGTTATAACTGTCTTAAAAAAGTTGATATTTCATAATCATATAAACTTTTTAATTCTTTATTTGAATTGTACTTGATAAATTTATTCTTTAAATGTTTGAGTCTCTTTTTCTTAGGCTTATCCTTTTTTCTATACTCGCCATCAACAAGATATGCAAATTCGCCACTAATATCAAAAATAATATAAACCCTTCCCTTGTCATGCCCTTTAATTGATTCAACAACATCTCCTATTTCAAGCACAATTTTCTCCTTTTTTAAGTTTATGTTAAAATTTCAACCCCAGTTTCAGTAATAAGAATGGTATTTTCGTAGTGCGCAGCGACTGATCCATCAACAGTCCTTACATCCCAGCCATTTATATTAATATGATAATCTCCCATAGTAACCATAGGTTCAACAGCAATTACCATGTTTTTTTTAAGCACAGGTCCAAGTCCTGCATAGCCATAATTTGGAACATTAGGGTCTTCATGAAGATTTCTGCCTACACCATGTCCTACCATATCCCTTACCACTCCAAAACCATATTTTTCAACATAGTTCTGAACTTGTGAAGAAATATCGCCAACTCTACTTCCCGCCTTAATACCTTTAATTCCTTCAAAAAAACTTTGTTTTGTTACATCAATAAGTTTTTGCTTTATCTCGTCTATTTTGCCAACCGCAAATGTTCTTGCACTATCACCATGATAACCTTCATAGCAAGCCCCAACATCAATACTTATAATGTCTCCTTCTTTTAAAGGTTCATCATTTGGAAATCCATGAACAACGACATCATTTACAGACGCACAAATTGAAGCAGGAAATCCACCATAGTGAAGAAAAGATGGACGAGCATTATGTTTTACAATATAATCATGAGCAATCTTGTTAAGTTCTCTTGTCGTAACACCAGGTTTTATATATTTTTCAACTTCAAGCAATGTATTTTTTGTAATCTCACCAGCCTTACGCATGATTTCTATTTCTTTGTCGGTTTTAATTTTAATCATACAATCACTCACTTTTTAATCTCACGAAGTATACTATCTACTTTTTCAAATGTCTTTTCTTTCGTGTCAAGAGCACTTACCTTTGCATAAATACCCTTTTTGATATAAAAGTCAATAACTTCCTGTGGTAATTTTTGTTTAGCAAGTCTCGCTTTAACTGTCTCTTCTTTGTCATCATCTCTTACATAAACTTCTCCGCCACATTTTTCACATTTGCCATTTTTGAGCCAATCAATATGCGTTGGATTACCACATTTTTTACACATTCTTCTCCCAGATAATCTTCTAACAATTTCTTCATCGGATAAATCAATCATAATTGCCTTATCAAGATTTACAATTTTATCAAGTGCTATTGCCTGTGAAAGTACTCTTGGGAACCCATCTAGTACAAATCCGTCTTTGCAATCATCTTGCCTTAATCTATCCTCAACAATAGAAATTGTAAGTTCATCTGGAACAAGTGAGCCACTATCAATATATTCCTTAACCTTTTTGCCAAGTGGTGTTCCCTGACTAATATTGCTTCTAAAAATATCACCAGTTGAAATATGTGGTAAGTTATACTTTTGACAAATTATATTAGCCTGAGTACCCTTACCACTTCCTGGTGGGCCAAGTAAAACAATTTTCATCTTCTACTCCCTTATTTTAAAAACCCTTTATAATTTCTCATAAGTAATTGTGCTTCAAGTTGTTTATCAATTTCAAGTGCAACAGATACAACAATTAGTAATCCAGTCGCGCTAAATGCATTTATCAGCGAGCCTGAGCTTCCAATAAGACTGAATATAAAACTTGGTACAAGAGCAATAAGTGCTAGGAAAATCGCACCCCAAAGCGTAATTCTATTTGAAACCTTTTTTAAATAGTCCGCTGTTGGTTTTCCTGCCCTGTATCCAGGAATAAACCCACCATTTTGTTGAATTTGTCGCGAGATATCTTCTGGATTAAAACTAATAGTTGAGTAAAAGTATGAAAATAGTAGTATAAGCGCTGCAACAATTATTACATATGGCCAGGTTCCGGCACCCAAATTCTCAGCATACCACATATAAGCACTACCTTCTTCTGTACTATACCAGAAAATACTCATAATAAGTTGTGGAAAACTAATAATTGCTGTTGCAAAAATGATTGGCATAACACCTGAGGCATTAATCTTTATTGGAATATTAGTGTTCTGTCCGCCATACATCTTTCTTCCCTTAATCTGCTTTGCATATTGAACTGGAATTCTCCTTTCAGCACTATCAATCCAAACGATAAAGCCAAATATAAGCACAAGCATTAAAAGGAATATTAAAAGTGTCCAAATATTTTCAAGGTTTGTACTAGAAATGCCAGCAATTGTATTAAATATTGCAGTACCAGCAGATGACAATAGACCAACAAATATTAATAATGATAATCCGTTACCAACGCCAAGTGCAGTAATTTTTTCACCGAGCCATACAGTAAACATAGCTCCCGCTACTAGAATACACACAACAACCGCTCCTGTTGCAAACGCCGAACCAAAGAAAACACTTGTGTCAAGGCTGTCAACCCCAAATCCAACAACAATACCAATACTTTGAATTATTGCAAGAATAAGTGCGCAAATCCTTGTATACATTGAAATTTTCTTTTTGCCTTCTTCCCCTTGTTTTGAAAGTCTTTCAAGTGGTGGAATAGCAACAGTAAGTAATTGCATAATAATTGATGCATTAATATAAGGAACGACACCTAGTGCAAGCAAAGCACCATTTGCAAGTGCACTACCACTGACAGCACTAATAACAGATAAGAAATCTCCGCCAGCACTTACCGCCTCTTGATATGTGCCAAGAGCAATACCAGGAGTAGGTAACCAACAACCAATTCTATAAATAAGAAGCAACAACAAAGTAATTAGAATTTTCCTTCTTACATCTTTAATTTTAAATGCTTCTTTTAGAGTTTTAAACATTATACCTCCTCAACGGTACCATTTGCATTAATTATCTTCTTCTTAGCACTTTCTGAGAACTTGCTTGCTCTAACAGTAAGTTTTTTTGTTAATTCGCCATTCCCAAGTACTTTTACGCCATAATTTTCTACCTTAGAAATAATTCCATTTTCAAGTAAAACTTTTGCATCAACAACAGTATTGTCGTCAAACTTGTTAAGATCGGAAACATTAATAATAGAGTATTCTTTCCTAAAAGGAGCATTTGTAAAACCTCTTCTAGGTAATTTTCTAATTAAAGGCATTTGACCGCCTTCAAAACCTACCCTAACTCCGCCCCCGCTTCTGGCATTTTGTCCTTTATGACCTTTCCCACTTGTTTTACCAACACCACTGCCAATACCTCTGCCAAGTCTTTTTTGTGAAAATCTAGAATTTTCCGCAGGTCTCAATGATTGAATGTTCATTTTATTTCTCCTTATGATTTTCTGGTTTTAGTCAATTTCCTCAACTTTAACCAAATGTTTTACTTTAAAAAGGCTTCCCTTAATACAATCATTGTTAGGGAAAATCTTTGTTGTGTTAAGTTTTGTAAGACCTAGTGCTTCAAGAATTTTTGCTTGTCTCTTATCAAAACCAATAACACTTCTAATATAAGTAACTTTAAGCCTTCCATTGCTTTCTGCTTTTTTACTTTTTTTCTTTTTTTCCATTTTTCTTCTCCCTAAGCTACTAAATTTCTTCAACAGACTTTCCACGAAGTGCTGCAATCTCTTCTCTGGTTCTTAATAACTTCAAACCTTCAACCGTAGCCCTAACACCATTAATTTTATTATTAGAACCATGAGATTTTGTAACAATATCTTTTATTCCTGCAAGTTCTATAACTGCCCTAGCACTTCCACCTGCGATAACACCTGTACCTTGTGGAGCTGAGAACATGTGAACACTTGATGAGCTATATTTACCTATAACATCGTGTGGTATTGTTGTGCCAACGATTGGAACAGATATTAAACTCTTTTTAGCAGCAGCAGTTGCCTTTTCAACAGCCTCTGGAACTTCATTAGCCTTACCAATTCCCATACCAACAAGACCATTTTTATTACCTACAACAACAAGCGCACTAAATCTCATTGTCCTACCGCCTTTAACAACCTTTGCTACACGCCTAACTTCAACAAGTTTTTTATCAAACTCACTATCTTCTCTTCTTGATTCAGGCTTTTCAGCTCTCTTTCTATCAAATTTTTTATTTGAAGGCTTGCTGTCGTTTTGACTTCTTACAGTTCTCTTTTCAACCTTTGCAGGTTTACTTTCAGTTGCCTCAACAGTTGCTTGTTCACTATTTGCTTGAACTTCGCTAACTTGATTTTCTTGTAAAACTTCTTCTTTCATATTTTCCTCCATTAGAACTTCAAACCTGCCTTTCTAGCACCTTCTGCGAGTTCCTTAATCCTACCAGTATACAAATATCCGCCTCTATCAAAAACTACACTCTTAATACCTTTTTTAATAGCAGTTTTACCAATAAGTTCTCCAACAGCAAAAGCCTGTTCGCTCTTTGTTTTATTTTTTAAAGTTTCAGCAAGTTCCTTAGAAAGAGTTGACGCACTACAAAGAGTTACAGCTTTATCGTCGTCGATAATTTGTGCATAAATATTTGTTGTGCTTCTATAAACATTAAGTCTAGGTACTTTCTTTGTGCCAAAAACTTTTTTTCTAACTCTCAAATGACGATTTTTTCTCTGAGCGTTCTTGTTTAATTTACTAATCATTTTCTCTCTCCGTTAAGTTTATTTCTTACCTGAAACTTTTCCGACTTTTCTTATTACTACTTCATCATCATATCTAATGCCATAAGCATGATATGGTTCAACAGGTCTTAAACCTCTCACCATTGCAGCAAATTGTCCGACCTTTTCTTTTGAAATCCCCTTAACAACAATAGTTGTTGCATCAGGGCATTCAAGAGTTATTCCATCTGTTTCCTCAACTTCAACAGGATGAGAAAAACCTAAACTCATAACCACTTTATTACCTTGCTTTGTTGCCCTATAACCAACACCATTAATAACAAGTGTTCTTGAAAAACCTTCTGACACACCCTTAACCATGTTGAAAACAAGCATTCTATATAGTCCATGTTTTGCCTTGCAATCTGATGAATCATTAGGTCTTGTAAGTATAACTTCTTTATCTTTTATCTCAACTTTGATAAGCCTATCAACCTTTTGAGATAAAGTTCCCAATTTCCCACTTACAGTAACAACATTATCATCACTTACACTGACATTAACTCCGTCTGGTATATTAACCGGCATTCTTCCAATTCTAGACATTTTCCTATCCCCCTTTTACCAAACGAAAGCCAAGACTTCGCCACCAACATTTTGGCGTCTAGCCTCTTTATCCGTCATAATTCCTTTATTTGTTGAAACTATTGCAATGCCAAGACCATTCAAAACAAGTGGAATATCTTTACTTTCGGCATATACCCTAAGTCCAGGCTTTGATATTCTCTTCAAACCTTGAATAACCTTTTCGCCATTAGGTCCATATTTCAAAGTCATCTTTATAGACTTGTACTTACCGTCATCAACGATTTCGTACTTTTCAATATAGCCTTCGTTAAAAAGAATTTCGGCAATTGCCTTTTTTGTCTTTGATGCAGGAACGCTAACCTCTTGTCTTCTAATAGTCAAAGCATTTCTTATTCTTGTAAGCATATCTGCAACTGGGTCTGTAACTATCATCTTTCTCTCTCCTTTATTACCAACTAGACTTTTTAACGCCAGGGATTTCTCCTTTGTAGGCTAAATTTCTAAAACAAATTCTGCAAATTCCATATTTTTTAAGTACTGCATGTGGTCTGCCACAAATTGAGCACCTCGTATATTCTCTTGTTGAATATTTTTGCTTCCTTTGTTGTTTGTTAATCATCGCTTTTCTTGCCATAATAAATTTCCTTTTCTATCCTAAAAATTTTATCTTTTTGCAAAAGGCATTCCAAGTAAACTAAGTAGTGAATATGCCTCTTTGTCAGTCTTGGCAGTAGTAACAATGATAATATCCATACCTCTGACTTTTTCGACTTTTTCATAAGAAATTTCTGGGAATATAAGCTGTTCTTTTATTCCAAAAGAGTAATTACCTCTTCCGTCAAAAGATTTTGGATTAACTCCCTTAAAATCCCTAACCCTTGGGAGAGCAATAGCAATAAGTCTATCTAAAAACTCATACATCTTATCCCCTCTCAAAGTAACCTTTGCACCAATTTTCTGTCCTTCCCTAACTTTAAAGTTAGATATTGACTTTCTTGCGGTTGTTGCCACCGCTTTTTGCCCTGTTATCTGAGTCAATTCATCAAGTGCTAAATTAAAACTCTTTGAATTATCCTTTACCTGCCCAAGTCCCATACTCACAACAATCTTGTCAAGTTTAGGAATTTCCATAACATTTTTATAAGAATATTCTTTTTTCAATGCAGGAACAACATTCTTTAAATACATTTCATGTAGTCTTGCATATTTTTTCTTACTGCTTGCCATCTCTTCCTCCTACTTAACTGTTGCTTTCTTAGTTGTGCTCTTTTTTGAAGCACTTGTCGACTTTGCTTTCTTTTCTGTACTCTTTACTTCTTCTGTCTTTGTTGCCTTAACTTCACTGTTTTCTTTTGTAGCTTTCTTTGAAGTTGTTTTCTTTGAAGGTTCTGCCTTCTTATCCTCTTTCTTGCTTGCCTTTACTTTCTTTGCATCAAGTATTGCACCACACTTTTTGCAAACTCTAACTTTATTTCCTTTTTCATCGCTTGACATAGAAATTCTAGTTGCCTTGTTACAATTTGGGCAAACAACCATAACATTGCTACAATCAATCTTTCCTTCTTTTCTTACGATACCGCCCTTATCTTGTGCTGACTTTGGCTTATTATGCTTAACAATCATGTTAAGACCTTTAACTGTTACTTTTCCTTCCTTTGGAAAGCACTCTAAAACTTCTGCAGTTTTACCATTTTCTTTACCTGTCAGAACGACAACTGTATCGCCTTTTTTAACTTTCATATTCGCCATTTTGTCCATTCCTCCTTATAGTACCTCAGGAGCAAGAGAAACAATCTTCATATAACCATTTTCTCTTAGTTCCCTAGCAACAGGTCCAAAAATACGAGTGCCACGAGGTTGTTTTTGATTATCAATAATAACTGCTGCATTGTCGTCAAACTTAATAGAAGACCCGTCAACTCTTTGAACACCTTTATTAGTTCTCACAATAACTGCCTTGACAACATCGCCCTTTTTAACAACTCCGCCAGGCGTTGCCTTTTTAACAGAGGCAATAATTACATCTCCAATGTTACCGCTTCTTCTAAATGAACCACCTAGTACTCTTATACACATAATAACTTTCGCACCAGTATTATCGGCAACTTTTAACCTTGTTTGTGGTTGAATCATACTTACTCCCTCCTATTATTTTGCTCTCTCAACAATTCTAAGAACTCTAAAATGTGTTTCCTTGCTTATAGGTCTAGTTTCCATAATTTCAACAGTGTCGCCAACTTTGCAATCATTGTTTTCGTCATGCACCTTAAACTTCTTAGTAACCTTTACGACTTTTTTATAAAGTGGGTGTTTAACATTTGATGTAACAGCAACAACGCAGGTTTTCTGCATTTTATCACTGACAACAACCCCAATCTTTGTTCTTCTATTATTTCTTATTTCTTCCATGTTCTACTCTCCTATGCCTTAACCTTTTTATTAGAATTAATATTTAATTCTCTTTCGGTAAGAACAGTTTTGATTTTTGCAATATCTTTTTTCAAAGAGTTCAAAAGCATTGGATTTGCAAGATTTCCTGTTGCATGCTGAAATCTTAGGTTAAACAATTCCGTCTTAACTTCAACTAACTTTGCATTTAATTCTTCGTTAGTCAAATTTCTAATATCTTTTATTTTCATTAAACTGCACCACCTTCTACACTATTTTCCTGAGTCGAATTTGTGGTCTCTCTTGCGATAATTTTTGTTACACAAGGAAGTTTGTGTGAAGCAAGCCTTAATGCTTCTCTTGCAACCTCTTCGCTAACTCCATTTATCTCAAAAAGCACTCTACCTGGCTTTACTACTGCTACCCAATACTCTGGATTACCCTTACCACTACCCATACGAGTTTCGGCAGGTTTCTTTGTTATAGGTTTATCTGGGAAAATATCTATCCAAACCTTTCCGCCTCTCTTTGTGTACCTTGTCATAGCAATACGAGCAGCTTCTATTTGATTTGAGGTAATCCATGCAGGTTCAGTTGTAACTAAACCAAAATCACCGTAAGCAAGTTTATTCCCACGAGTTGCAATGCCTTTCATCCTGCCACGATGAACTTTTCTTCTCTTAACCTTTTTTGGCATTAACATTATTCTTTACCCCCTTTCTTATTAGGAGTCTTTTTTTCTAGGATTTCTCCTTTGTAAACCCAAACTTTAATCCCCAAGATACCGAATGTTGTTTTTGCTTCTGCAAAACCGTAATCAATATCTGCTCTTAAAGTTTGAAGTGGAAGGCTACCTTGATGATAGTGTTCGCTTCTAGCAATATCAGCCCCATCAAGTCTACCACCAACCATAGTTTTAATACCCTTTACACCAGCCTTAATTGCCTTTTGCATTGCCATTTTCATAGCACGCCTAAAATGAACACGCTTTTCAAGTTGATTTGCAATGCTTTCAGCAATAAGAGTCGCATCTGCATCTGGGTTTTTAATTTCTTTTATGTTAATAGAAATTGACTCTGCCTTCGTCATTTTTAAAAGTTCTTTCTTTAAAGCCTCAACACCAGCACCCTTTTGACCAATTAAAATACCTGGGCGAGCAGTGTAAATGCTAACAATAACTCTCCTTGCAGTTCTTTCAATAACTATTCTTGAAATAGCGCAAGCATAATATTTTTTCTTGATAAATTTTCTAATATCGTTGTCTTCTTTAATGTTTTTAGCAAAATCTCCTTTGCCAACATACCACAAAGAATCCCAACCCTTATTTATACCAACTCTAAGTCCGTTTGGACTAACTTTTTGTCCCATACTCTGCTCTCTCCTTACTTAACCTCGTCCAATATAACAGTTATATTGCTCGTTCTTTTTAAAATTTGGTCAACTCTGCCCCTACCTCTAATGTTTTGTCTTTTATAGGTAGGTCCTTGCCCAGAATAAATTTCTGCGACATATAAATCCTGCTTGTTAAGCCCTTTATTGTTTTCTGCATTTGCTCCGGCTGATTCAATAACCTTGCAAACAAAACTTGCTGACTTGTTAGGTGTATTCTTTAATATTGCAACAGCATCACTATATTTCTTACCTCTAACAAGATCCATAATAATATCAACCTTAGAAGAACTAACTCTTAGATATGTTGCCTTAGCAAAAGGTCTAGTGTCCCTATTTTGATTTATTTTCTCAGTTTTTTCTTTAATTCTTTTTGCCATTGTCTTTCTCCTTATTTACCCTTGACCTTATCAGCACCATGGCCTCTAAAAGTTCTAGTTGGAGCAAACTCACCAAGTTTATGTCCTACCATTTCTGCTGTACAATAAACAGGAATATGCTTCTTACCATTATGAACTGCAATCGTATGCCCTACAAAATCAGGATAGATAACCGATGCTCTTGACCATGTCTTAACAGGTTTTTTGGTATTTGACTCATTCATTGCCTTAATGCGGTTGAAAAGTCTTTGTTCTACATAAGGTTTTTTCTTTAATGATCTACTCATCTTCTTCAACTCCCCTTCAATTATGACCTGCTACTAATAATGAACTTATTAGTGCTCTTCTTTTTATTTCTTGTCTTATAACCAAGAGCAGGTTTACCCCATGGTGTAACAGGACCAGCCTTACCAATAGGAGACTTACCTTCACCACCACCATGTGGGTGATCGTTAGGATTCATAACAGAACCACGAACAGTTGGTCTAACTCCCATGTGTCTTTTTCTTCCCGCCTTACCAATTGAAATAATTTCATGGTCTACATTACCAACTTGACCAAGTGTTGCTCTACATTCAGCAAGTACAAGTCTCATTTCTCCGCTAGGCATTTTAATTGTTGCATACTTGCCTTCTTTTGCCATAAGTCTTGCAGAAATTCCCGCAGACCTTGCAATTGCAGCACCCTGTTTTGGTCTTAGTTCAATATTATGAACAACACTACCTACTGGAATATTTTTAAGAGGCATACAATTTCCGACTTTTACTTCTACTTCTTCTCCACTCATAACCTTGTCGCCTATATTTAGCCCAACAGGAGCAAGAATATATGACTTTGCGCCATCAGCATATTGAAGTAAAGCAATATTTGCAGTCCTGTTTGGATCATACTCAATTGCAATTACTTTTGCTGGCACATTATCATGCAATCTTCTAAATTCAATAACTCTGTATTTTTGTCTATTTCCGCCACCTTTGTGCCTTACAGTAATTCTACCCTGATTATTTCTTCCTCCGTTTTTATTCTTAACGGAAAGAAGTGATTTTTCTGGCTTTTTCTTTGTAAGATCCGAAAAATCTGCTGTGGATAAAAATCTTTGTGCAGGTGTGGTTGGATTATGTCTTTTTATTGCCATTTTCTCTTTCTCCTACCTTAATTTAAACTTTCAAAGAACTCAATAGGCTTGCTTTCTTTTGTTAGCCAAACAATCGCTTTCTTGTAATCGCTTGTTCTACCAACGCTTCTGCCCTGTTTTGTATTCTGAGTCTTTACTTTACCCTTAACAATCAAGGTGTTCACTTGCTTAACTTTAACTTTAAAAATTTGTTCTACGGCTTGCTTAATCTGAATTTTGTTAGCATTAATGTCAACAATAAATGTGTATTTTTTGTCTGGAATTGTTGCATAACTCTTTTCAGATAATAGTGGCCTTTTTATAATATCGTAGGCATTCATTATTTATAAGCCTCCTCTATTTTCTTTATTGCGTCTTTTGTAATGTATAGTTTTGAATTACTTACAATGTCATAAGTTCCAAGAACATCTGCATAAGTAATATGAGCATTCAAAATATTGTTTGAAGCACGCATAACATTGTCATTTTTCTCTGCCAAAACAAACATTACATTCTTGTTTCCAATTTCAAAGTTATTCATTATTTCCTTAAATAACTTTGTCTTTGGCTCTTCAACTTCAAGTTTGTCAAGAACAATTATTTCACTATCAGCAAGTTTTGCACTAATTGCACTCTTAAAAGCAGCGACCTTCATTTTCTTGTTAATCTTTTGTGAAAAATCTCTTGGCTTTGGCGCAAATATTATTCCGCCGCCTTTCCACTGTGCTGACTTTGTCGAACCTTGTCTTGCTCTACCTGTTCCTTTTTGTCTCCAAGGTTTTTTAGCGTGTCCCCTTACTTCGCTACGAAGAAGTGTCGACTTTGTTCCTTGTCTTTGATTGTTGTTGTAAGCAACTATTACTTGATGAATAAGTGGCTCATTATACTCACAGCCAAATACTTCATCACTAAGAGTAGTTTGACCTACAACTTCTGCTTTTGTATTATAAACTTTTATTCTAGGCATTTTTAACTACTCCTTATCTTGCAACTTTCTTTGCACTGCAAATTGATACAAGTCCATCTTTATGTCCAGGAACGCTTCCCTTTACCATAATAAGATTTCTTTCTTCATCAACTTTTACGACTTTTAAATTCTGTTTTGTAACCCTATCGTTACCAAATTGACCAGGCATCTTGTGATTTTTAAAAACCCTGCTTGGTGTTGAGTTTGCACTTAAACCACCAACTGATCTGTGAACAGGTCCTGTACCATGAGACATTTTAAGTCTTCTAGCATTCCATCTCTTAATAGTACCGCTAAACCCATGTCCCTTTGTTGTCCCTGTAACATCAACTAAGTCCCCATCTTTAAAAACAGAACACTTAATCTCACTTCCGACATCAAGTTCTGCATAGTTGTCAACTTTAAGTTCTCTAAGATATTTCTTAGGTTCAACTGATGCTTTCTTGAAAACTCCAAGTTCAGGTTTATTCTTGCTCTTTTCTTTTGTCTTCCCAAAAGCAACCACCACTGCTTCGTAGCCATCTTTATCCACGGTCTTTTTTTGAACTACTACACAAGGGCCTGCCTCAATAACTGTAACTGGAGTAACCTTACCATCAAGGTCGAAAACTTGTGTCATTCCTAATTTTTTACCAAGAATTGCTTTACTCATTTTTTATCTCCTTTCTTCGACCTTTTATAATTTGATATTGATATCAACCCCTGCTGGCAAATCAAGTTTCATAAGTGCGTCAACAGCCTTGCTTGAAGGTGTGTAAATATCAATTATCCTTTTGTGTGTTCGCATCTCAAATTGCTCACGACTATCTTTGTATTTATGAGGTGCTCTAATAATTGTTACCACTTCTTTTTCTGTTGGTAGTGGTATTGGTCCTGCAACCTTTGAACCAGACTTACTTGCAGCATCCATTATTCTGCTTGTTGCAAGGTCTATCAAGTTGTGGTCATAAGACTTTAATTTGATTCTAATTTTTTGTGTTGCCATATACTCTCCTTTACCCATACTGACTAATTCAATACACTTGACCGTGTGTTCCGTATTGAAACTCTTTAAAAAAAATCTTTTATTTTTTAAAGATTTTTGTCAGCCCGCTTGAATTTAATTCAAACTAGTCCACATAAATTCTCTATTTTTGTTGCTAAAAATAGTAACTTTATGCTTCAACCCTATTTTTCACGGTAAGGCAATTTTACTACACAAAATTTCTTTCGTCAACCCCTTTTTTATCATTTTTTCTTTCTTATACAACTTTTTATAAACTTTGTGCAAACTGCACAATTTATCTTGTTTTTTAATTTAAAAAAAATATACTTTTTGACAATTTTCTAAACTAATAAAATTCAAAATAAGACTTAGGCAAACTAAGTTTAATTACCCCAAAAAGCCACAAGTAATATGTTATTAAATAACTTTTATATTATACTATTAATTAAAAAAGAGACCCATCATATAGATAAGCCTCTTTTTATATAAACTAATTAATGTTTTTACTCAATTCTAAACCCACACTTTTTTTCATAAGACTCACAATAATGTGCAGTTTCATTTTCAATATCCTTTGTGATTTTAATTCCATTCTTTTTGCAAGCACATCCGTCAAGATTGTGCACACAGGAATCCACATCACAACAAACATTTAAAATAGATTTTTTCTTCATCTTACTCCCCCCCCTTTTTTAATAATAGGTTGAGTAATTTTAAATAAATTATTCTACTTTAATTCTTCTTTTAATTTTTTTACCATAAAATCAACATCTATTCCATGTACCATCCCTGCTTCTTCCACAGTCTCCATTCTGCTCATAGGACATGAAAAACAATGCATTCCAAAGTTTGTCAATACTTCCTTTGCGTTTTTGTAATTGTCAAGAATGTCTCCAAGTGTAGTATCTTTTGTTATTTCCATTTTAAATAATCTCCTTTTAAACTTTCACATTATACAACATCAAAAATTTTTTAACAAGTTTTTTATAAAGTACTCCCACAAACACAACACACCTTTTCCCCTTCATAATTTTTTGCCCCACAACAAGCACAAGTTATAAGCCTTCTTGGCTTTTCTTCTATTTCTTCTTTTTCCTCGCTCTCGCTTTTCTCTTTTGACTCAGCAAACAAACTTGGATTTTTTTGTGGAGCATCACTTATAACATAATCATCTACTGTGTTATATAAATTACTATAACCTTCTCTATGTAAATTAAAATCTTTAAAGTCCTTTCTTATCTTTTCCTGTTTTTGCTTATTTAAAATAATGTCAGGCGAAGGTTGATTAACATAAGAACTACTTGGCTCCTGAAAATTAGTTTGATTATTCTTATTTATATTTTCTTCTTGTTTTTGAAATTCTTTATATAAATTGTCAATGTTTACAATCTTGTCATCTTCTTCTAACTTGCTTTCTTGCGATGGCGTTTCGAAACTAGTTTCATTTTTATTCTCAGAAAAATCACTATTATTACTAGAAATTGTTTGCTTATCCCCATTTTCATTAATGTTATTTTCTGTTGCTGCAGGTTCTATTAAATCTTCTTCTACGCTCTCTCGCTTCAAAACAGGCTCGCCCTCAACTTCTAATTTTTGATTTCCTTCAAGGCTCAACTTTAATGTAAGCATTTTCTTAGGGACTTCAATATCAAGTATTTCAATATCTGTTATAGTAAAACCAAACCCTTCAATCTCCGCCTTTAAATTGCTTAGTAAAAACGCCTTTAACTCTTCTTTTTTTAAAAAGAATGTTTCAAAACTAAAACTTGCCTTTGCAAGAATACTATTTATCTTTTCATTTGCAATAAATGTTACTTCACTAAAAACCTTTTTGTTTTGCACAATAGCATATTGCTTGCTTAAAAAACTCATAAACTTTTCAGTATCGCTAACCTTTATTGTATACTTACCAAAAATTTTAATCTTAGACTTAATCCCATTTGTCTTTGAAGTAGTCTTTTGAGTAGTCCTAAATTTTAACTCGTCAAATTCATTAAGATTAACAAAATATAAATCAGCATTTCTAACAGAGTCAGGCATTGATACTCCGTCTTTTCTTACACTTTTATAGTAAAGCATATAAACCTTTGGAATAGTGTTTTCACTGAAAGTATGAATGCCAGGAACTAATATATCACACACATGGTTGTAATAAACTATTGCTGCATTATAGTCTTCTTCTACCCTTATATCCGAACCAAGTTTTATGACGCCATTTTTGAGTTTTACAAGAGAAACAATTTTTCCCCTGTCTTTTTCATTTATTTTTATCTCCTTTTTAAACATTTTTTTTATTTTATCTACTAACCACATCTTGTTTTAAGTTTAACATAGTCTTTTAAAAATTGCTACAACTTTTACACATTATTTTTATTTTACTTTTTTCTCTCCGTGCCTTTTCTTTTATAAGCCTCATCTCTCAACCCAATTACAAAGTTTTATACCTTTTAAACAAAATTTCGTCAAACTACCTAAATTTTTGTTATAAAATCTAATTTTTAATCTTTAAAAAAATTAATAATACCCTTGAAATATTCATATATTTAAGTATTGACATACCATTTTTTAAAGGGAGAAGAAATGAATCTAATAAGTGAAATTATATCAAAAAAAGTTCTCAATCTATATTCTGGAAAAATAGAAGGCGTAATCGTAGATGCTTTTTTTGATGATAAATACAAAAAAATTAAATACTTTAAAATGTTTGATGAAACAGATGAAGAATACGAAATTTTATCAACTAAAATTTACGCAATTTCAGACAGCATCGTCATACGAAATAGTCAGGCAATAATTCCAATAATCAACCAAATTGAAATAAATAGTAACAATCCGCTCAATCTTGATGTCTACTCCATAACAGGCAACTATCTTGGCAAACTAACAGATATTGAACTAGATGAAAAATTAAACACTAAACTATTTAAAACTACAATCTCGACATTTTCTCCAAACCAAATAGTAAATGTTAAAGAAAGTATAATTATTAATCAAACAGACAAGCAGGTGTCTATTTCAAACTTTAAACCTAAAACAAATATATTAAATACACCTATTCCACAATCATCAAATGAAAAAGTAACCATTATGGCGCCACAAATTGAATCTATTGTTGACGAAAAAAATCAAACTCAAACAAACAATTCTAACTTTAAAATAGACTCAACCCCAGCCCCGCAAAAAGTCTTTGGCAATACAGACTTTTTGCTTGGAAGAAAATCACTTAAAGCAATTTATACACTAAATAATGACTTATTAATAAAACAAGATACTGTAATTACAAAAAAACATATTGACCTTGCAAAACGCTTTGGCAAACTCGCAGAATTAACAATCTACTCAAAACGCAACTAATTTACTTATTACAAAATATAAAACAACTCTAATTGTCTACCAAATTAGAATTATAAATTAATCACACTGTTTTGTTTTTTTATTAGTCTTTATACAATATTAAAACTCTATGAGAAATTTCTCATAGAGTTTTTTTAATCTCCTTTAAAAAACTTTCAGACAAATCTACACTTCTATTAATTAGGTGTTGGCACCCCATTAACTAAACTCCATTCCCCTACCCAATACGAATTTACTACTGACCTATTCCACCCCGAATCCCAACTACTCGCTTCACTACTTGATACATTAAAATATAATGTAACACTTGAATAAAGGAAAGCCCCATCATCAATATAATTAATACTTTCTGGTACAACAATACTGGTAAAACCACTATTTTGAAATGCAAATGAAGAAATCGTTTCTATCGTTTCTGGCAATATTAAAGTAATATTTGACACTTCTTGGCAACCAAAAAACGCATTTTCTCCAATAATTGTTACACTGCCATCGCTAGGTATCACAGAATTAGCACTTCCAGCAATTAAAGTCTTTGTCGATGTCTCTATCAAACAATTACCACTAGAATGATACACAGTATTGTTTTCATCTACTGTTATTGTTTTTAAATTGCAATTAGTAAACGCTCTATAACCAATTTTTGTAACATTTGCTGGAATATGTATTGATTCAAGTTCTCCGCAACTATCAAAAGCCATGTCTCCAATTGTTGTTACACTAGAAGGAATCGTAATACTAGTAATTGCAGTTGCACCAAATGCTCCAGAAGAAATTGTTTCTAATAAAGAATCTTCCGGAATATTGATTGCTGTTATATTATTGCTTGCCATAAACGCCCCATAGCCAATAGCCTTTACATTACTAGAAATATTTACAGTTTTTAAATTAAGTAATTGTGCATTGCTCCCAGAATTAATATCAAAGTAGCATGCCATCCCAGCAATACTAATACAATCTTCATGTACATTTAGTGTTGTTATACTTGTCGAAGATGCTGCTATTAAAATCAAATAATCAGTTTTTTCATTGCCAATATATACTCCATTCCCATAACTCTTTGTAGTAAGATTAGTTCCCATCATAAACGCTTCTCCACCAATATACTCTATACTACTTGGAATAATAACATATTCAAGATTACTGCACATAGCAAAAGGATAATTAGTAACCATATTATACATGTCAGATAAAGTATCAATCCTTTTTATACTATTTGGAAGTATTACACTTGTTATTGTAGTATTTTCCATAAAAGCGTTATTAGGCAATGCCACTACTCTATGCGAAATTACAACATTTGATGAACTACATGTCTCCCCATCTGTACAATTAGGTGTTAAGAATATTGAGTAAAGTGTTACTTTCTCTTGTGGTATATCATACCAAATTGGGCTATCTTCACTTGAAGCATAGAATCTATCAGTATCTTCTTGAACAGTCCAAGTGTTATCAGTAGAAAAGAAGTAAAATTCGTCTAAATTATTATTTTGTAAACTTGCTAAATTAGTTATACTCTCTCCACTAACATTAGGAACTACACCATCAATTCTAAATTGAGTACCGTCTTGACTATAAACAATTTTAAAATTTTCAGCATTTACATCACTTCCACCATTATCCATAAATGAAAGAGAAATAATACTTGGAACAGGCACTCCATCAACATAACTCCATTCCCCACCCCAGTATACAGGTCTATTTAATGGATTCCAACTACCATGCCACCCACTAGGCTTACTTTCCGCTTCACAGTATATTGTTAAATTACTACAATCGTCAAAAGCACCCCAATCAATTGTCGTAACACTTTCAGGAATAACTATATATGTCAACCCAGTACACCCATTAAAAAGAAAATCATCTATTGTTGTTAAACTTGAATTTTCTCCAAAATCTATACTCAATAAGTTTTCCGCTTCGTAAAATAATCTATTAGATAAGACTTCTATTGAAGAGTTGTCATCAAAAATAATATGTTGAAGTTTATCAAATGCAGAATCGTTATCCCATGATGAAGTTGGCATAGCCAAAAATTTACAACTTGAATGAATAGTCAATGTATTAATATTCTCCCCAATTAAATCAATTAGAACTAAATAATGGTTGCTTGAAGTACCAATATATTTACCATTCCCATATTCATAACCAACCAATTTAGTACAATTGCTAAATACACTAGTTCCAATACTTATTATTCCATTTGGAATCTCAATATTCTCTAAACTAGTACAATCTGCAAAAGCAGAACTTTCTATTGTAGTAACATTATTTGGTAAGTCAATGTTCTTTAAATTAGTACATCCTTCAAAAGCAGAACTTCCTATTGTAGTAACATTATTTGGTATGTCAATACTTTCTAAACTAATACATCCACTAAAAGCAGAATATCCTATTGTAATAAGCCCTTCTGGTAAAGTTACAGAAATTAAATTTCTACAATTCCTAAGAATACCTTCTATTGATGTAATTCCAGAAGGAATAATAATTGAAGTTATAGAAGCCCCCTCAAACGCATAACTATCAATAGTTGTTAATTGTGAGTTTTCTCCAAAAGTAATTTCACTTAAAGTTGGAATACTTCTAAATGAATTTACTCCAATATATTGTAATGAACTAGGAAAATGTATAGATGTTAACTGCGTATCAATAAAAGCATACTCTTCTATTCTCTCCAATCCATTTGGTAGTGTAACTTGCTGTAAATTCATACATTGATAAAAAGCATAGGCATCAATAAGTTTTAATAAATTGTTGTTAACACCAATATTTACACTTGTTAAATTTATACAACTATCAAAAGCATGCTCCCCTATTTCTGTTACACAGTTAGGTATCGTAACATTTGTTAGCACCTGATTTTGATAAAAAGCATAATCATAAATTCCATAATTATAACTTGTTGTAGGTAATGTAATTTCTTCTTCGCTACCTAAATATGACAGTAAGTAGTATTCATTATTTACACTATCTTCATACATCAAATATTGCCCAACTTGTTTCAAATTTGTAGTTCCAGTCGACGAAGTATAAATATTCTTTGCATAATATCCAATATATCCATGCGAAGTTTTCCCTTTTTGGATATCTAAACTGCTTTGATTATATACTTCAATTAATCTATAATCATTATAAAAAGCAGAACTACCAATTTCTTCCAAATTTGTAGGTATTGTAACAGATATTAAATTTGTACATCCTGAAAAAGCACTTATCCCAATGCTAGTTACACAATTTGGTATCTCAACTTTTGTTATTTCTTTATTTGAAGAAAAAGCATATTTATTGATTATGTAATTATAATTTGAAGTAGTTGGAAGCTCTAATTCTTTACTGTTTCCATTATAACCTATTAAATAATGAATATTATTATATGAATACATCACATATTCCCCTTCATTATATATACCTGTTGGAATATCTAATGATGTATGAACTCCTATTGCATAATATCCAATATAGCCATTAGAACTATTTCCTATTACAATATCAATATTCTGACTTAAATTGTAAATTTCTACTAAGCGATAACACTCATAGAAAGCATTAGAATCTATACTTTGTATACTACTTGGTATTGTTATACTAGTTAGAGATGCGCAGTCTTCAAATGCACGCTCTCCTATACTTGTTACGCCTTCTGAAATTTTTACATTAGTAAGCCCAGAACAACCAGAAAATGCACTCTCTCCTATACTTGTTACACTATCTGGGATAACTATACTGGTAAGCCCAGAATAACCAGAAAATGCACCACTCCCTATACTTGTTACACTTCCATCAGTTGGTATTACTGAATTTTTACATCCTGCTATCAAAGTTTTTGTTGCTGTCGCAATTAAACAATTCCCCTGTGATGAATAATATTCATTTCCTTCTTCAACTGTTATACTTGTTAAATTAGGGCATTCAGCAAATGCTAGCATACCTATACTTTTAACACCTTTTGGTATTGTAAAACTTGATATCCCAGTCACTGCAAATGCATACATGCCTATTTCTTCTAGTTCTGAATCTTCTTCAACTATAATACTCTCTAAATTAGGACATCCAGTAAATGCATACACTCCTATACTTTTAACACCTTTTGGTATTGTAAAACTTGATATCCCAGTCGCTGTAAATGCATATATTCCTATTTCTTCTAACTCTGAATTCTCTTCAAAGGTTACACTATTTAAATTCATACATTGCATAAATGCACCATATCCAATATTTTTTACTTTACTTGGTATACTTACACTTGTTAAGTTTTGACACATTTGCTCATCATTTATCATATCTACAAAACTCATCCCTTGAATACTAATACACTCATCATATATGTCAATAAAAGATATGTCATAATCTGTTACACCAACTAGTACTACATAAGGATTTTTCTCTGTCCCTATATACCTACCATTATCATAAATATTTTTTGCTGCATTCGTACAAAACATAAAAGCCATTTCTCCGACATAATTAACACTACTTGGTATTATTACATCAGTAAGGGCTGTACACATAGCAAAAGCACCACCCATTGCTCCTGTTACCATATCCATTTCTGATTCAATACTTGTAACACTATTTGGGATAATTACACTTGTAATATTTGATATATTATCTCCCATATCGGAAAATGCATTATATGGAATAGTTGTAACTTGGTGAGAGATTACTATATCTGTATTACTCCCTATATCTTCCTGTGTCCCTGTAAAACAATTTGGTGTTAAAAATACAGAATAAAGTGTTACATCTCTTTCTTCTGGTACTTGATACCATATTGGGTTTGCCTCTGTTGATGCGTAATATCTTTGCGAATTTTCTTCTAATGTCCATGTTTCATCTGTTGAGAAGAAATAGAACTCTTGGTCTAAGTTATTTTGCAAACTACTTAAATTTGTTATTCCGCCTTGTCCATTTGATATTGGCACTATTCCATCTATCCTAAATTCATTCCTATTACTTGGATTGTACACTATCTCAAAGTTTGTTTCTTCTATATCACTTCCTATATTGTCAACAAAACCAAGAGAAATTGTTGCATGTGTTGGTATACCATTATCATATTCCCAGTCTCCAAAATAGTACACAGGTCTACTATCTGGATTCCAATTATCAACCCAACTTGCCAGTTCGCTTTCTGTCTCTGAATATATTATTAAATTATTACACGACATAAACGCATTATTATCTATTTCTACTGCACTTTCTGGTATTACCACATAATTCATACTACTACAATTATCAAACGCAAATGTTCCAATCGTAGTTACTGTATTTGGTAGTATTATCCCTGTTAATCTCCTACAATTTGCAAACGCTTCATCGTCTACAACTACTAGCCCACTTGAAAGCACTACTTCTTCTAATTTCACACACCCATTAAATGCATACCTTCCAATATTTGTTACACTGCTTGGTATTGTTACGCTTTCTAACTTAACACACCTTCCAAAACTTCCATCTATTACTTTAAGTGTGCTTGGTAGAGTAATCTCAGTTAAATTTATGCACGCATAAAAACTCTCATACCCTATCTCTTCTACTCCTTCTGGTATGATTATACTACTTATCCCACTATCACTAAATACATTGTCTTTTATCTCTGTTAAACTTGTCCCACTAAATACTACGCTCTCTAATTTATTACAATCAGAAAATGCATAAACCCCTATTTCTCTTATCTTGCTTGGCAAGTTTACACTCGTTAAATTGTCATAATTATTAAACGCATAACTTTGTATTATCTCACAATCGCTATGTATATTAATTGTAGAAATTTCGCTTGATAAACCACTTGTTAAAATCAAATATGGATTTGCTTCATTACCTAAATAGTTTGCATTGTCATAAGTGGCATTACTTACTTCTCCGCTACCCGAAAACGCTTCCGCTGATATATTTTCTACACTACTTGGTAGTATCACATTCGTTAAATTTGAACAATTTAAAAAAGCCCCTTCTTCTACACCTGTCGAAGTATTTACCTCTGACTCTATACTCTGTACACTATTTGGTATTACTACACTCTCAATTTGGCTATTACCCATAAATGCAGAACTACTTAAACTCGTTACAGCATGAGATATAACAACTACACTTTCTCCTTCTGTTTCTTCCTGTGTACCAGTCATATTATTTGGAGTCAAAAATGTTGAATATACTGCAATTGGAGTTTCAGGAACAGTATACCATATAGGGTCTTCTTCTGTTGAAACATAATATCTTGTTTGACTTTTTAGTATACTCTCATCAGAATTTGTCCCTACTTCTTTTAATGTCGAAAAATAGTAAAACTCTTGATTACTACTATTTGTTAATTCATCTAAATTATTTACTTGCATATTACTCGACCTTGCAAGCAAACTAATCTCTGGAACTACACCATCTATTCTAAATAGTCCACTATCTTCATCATACACAACCTTATTATTATCATAGGTTATGTTACTTCCTTCATTATTTACTATTTGTAAAACAACCCTGCCTTCAACTTCATACCCTACATTGACACTACTATCAAAACTATGATTCATGGCTGATAATGCAATATATATCGACATCACAAATAAACTTACTGATAGTAATATAAAAAATGTTGATATTAGTAATTGCTTCTTCATTGTCATAACTTTTTTTCTCCTTTGTACTTTTATTTTGTTTACTTTCTAGTCTTTTTATTTAACTTTCTTTGCTCTTATGTTTTTAAAAATTTTTATTGTTGATAACTTGTGTATTACTTGCGAGCATTTTTTATCCACAATTCTTATTTTTATTTTTTCGCAATTAAAGTGTCCCCCCTCCGCAGTTCTGTCAACTATTTTTTTCACATTTTCACAATAAATTTTTATGTTATCCACAATTTTTGTTTTTTAGTTTTTAACCTAACCTTGTTTATTTCTATCTGTTCTTTTATTTTTTAAAACTATTTTTGTGTATAACTATTTAATTTTTATACTACTTTATGTTTTAAAAACTAGTACAAAACTACAAACCCAAATCCTTAACTACAAACATATATTATCATTTTTTAAAATATAATGGCAAACAAAATTATTTAATTTCTATTAAAATATACTTTTTACTAATAAAACACCAGCAACTTTTAAAGTATTTTTAACAAAAAAAGAACCAGAACAAACATAAACTTGTTTTCTAGTTCTTTTATATTTTAACTATTCCTTATTGCCCTTAGCAGAATCAAGTAATTTTTGCATTTCAGCATTAAGTTCATCAATTTCAGCACTGGCCTTGTTAGATTTTGCTCTTGTAGTTGGCTTTCTCCCCCTATTTCGTCTTGAAGTTTGCCTTTCTTTTCTAGGTTTTGCG
The DNA here is from genome assembly GCA_944383405.1 of uncultured Clostridia bacterium. Classification (GTDB taxonomy): domain Bacteria; phylum Bacillota; class Clostridia; order Christensenellales; family UBA1242; genus UBA7862. Next base: position 24,317 of record CALWPL010000002.1, on the reverse strand, counting down.
ATACTTGAAATCTCGTCTATTTCTGATTTCTCATTATCATCATTGTCTAAAACTTCTTCTTGTTTGCCCATCTCGTCATCACTTGCCTTTTCATTTGCTTCTTCTTTTACTTCTTCTTTTTGAGTCGTTTCTTGTGCGTCCATTTTTGAAATAGTATTATTTATATCATTTTCGAACTCTTGCTTTTCCTTTTGCAACCTATTACTTTCTTCATCAATTTGTTTTTGAATTTGTGCTAAATCATCATTTTGCACTTGTTGACTTGCAACAGTTTCATTATTTGCCGGTTGAGTGCTATCACTACTTGAATTTTCCTGCTGAGAAGGAACTTGTGCTTGTTGAATAACTTGTTGTGGAGCACTAGGTTGTTGCACTGGTTGAACAGGTACTTGTTGCTGCATATTTGGTTGTTGAACATAACCATTATACATCGGGTCGTTATAATAAGGGTCATTGTACCCTTGGTAACCCTGTTGATAATATGGGTCATTATAATAAGGGTCATTATAGCCTTGATAGTCTGGATATGGTTGATAATACCCTTGATTATATCCCATATAATTTGGGTCATTTGGATAATACCCCTGATTGTAACCATAAGGAGAAGGGTTATCATATTCACGATGTCTATCTCTTCTTGGATAATCATCGTCTTCTTCATCATCTTCTCGTCTTTTCTTTTTCTTTTTTGGAGTTTCTTCTTCTTCGTCCTCTTCGTCTATCTCTTGTTTTTTTGTCTTTTTATCTTCTTTTTCTTCCTGTTCTTCTTTTTCTACATTGTCTTCCTTTTCATCTTTACTTTCTTTTTTGCCTTCGTCTATATCTTCTATCTCTTCTTTCTTTTCTGCTTCATCTTCTTCTTTATTATCAACATCTGCTACTTCTTTTGCTTCTTCTTCCTTATTATCCCCCTGTGCCTCGCTTTGAGTTTCGCTATTACTTTCTGTCTCACTCTTTCCTTCTTGTGCTGCCTTTTCTTCTATCTTTTTATCTTCTTCAATTTCAGTCTGTTTTGATGTTTCTCTACCATCTTCCAAATTTTCCATATCAGTGCTTGACATCTCATATAAATTTTCGGCAGTTAAATCATCATTCTGAATAAGGTTTTTGTTTTCATCAATACTTTCATCTCCACCACCTACACCTTGAATGTCTGTAAGCAACGCTTTTAAGTCGCTGTTTTCTTGAGCAAGTGTAAGAAGTTTTTGATTTCCAACTTCTGTTGCCTTTTGAGTTAAAGCCTTATAAAGAGTATTTGCATAATGTTTAAATTCAAGAACCATTGCCTGTTGAACAAATTCTCTCTTTTCTTCAATTTCTTTTTGCCTTTTATCAATTTCTTGTTGAAGTGAAATTTGCTCATCATTAAACTTTGCAGTTGCTTCTTCGACATCTTTTTCAAGTTGTTGTTGCTTTTTAATTTCGTCAGCCTGCTGCTTACGAATATAGTTACTTTCAATACGATTGGTTGACTGCTCTTGCTGTGTCTTTAAACTTTCAAGGTTTTCTCTTGAAGCCTGCAACTTCCTTTGCATGTCCTTAACCGTTTCTTCATAATTTTTTCTGTAATTCTCTTTTTCTGTTTCTATACTATTAATCTCTTCTTCAAGCCTTCTTCTTATTTTTATAAAGATTTCACTTTCCTTCATAGACCTTTCAAGAATAAGAGACCCATCAATTCCCAAATCACTGAAATCATATTCTTCTGTCGCAACAGAATTTTCCCTTGCTTTTTCAAGTTCCTGTTGTTCAACAAGTGCTCTCTTTTCAAGATATTGTTGAAGAATTGGAATTCCTTCCTTAATTTCTTGCTTTGTAAATAAAATTTCATAGTCAACATAAGAAGGAAGTGTCGTTACCGCCTTTGTTAAATTTCTTTCATATAGTGGAAAATTTTCATATAAACAAGCATAGATATCATTCTTTGACGCTCTAACCGCTAATATAAACACAGTATAAATAACAACAAGCAACATAGGGACTAGACAAGCAGTAAATAAAGCATCAGTTACTGTGTACTGCGCAAGCACATTTGCATATTGAAGCCCTGTAATAAATGATAAGAAGATAAGAAAAATTGTAAATACCGTATAATTACTCATATTCTTTTCAATCGAACTTGTCCTTAAAGGTTTATCAATACAAGTATTTACATTGATATACTTTGTAGGTGGGTCTTCTCTATTGAGCATAAAAATTTGCCAATTTGTACGCAAAACTTTTGGCACCTTTTTCATCTTTAAATTAAATTCAACAAGATTCTCCTCTGTGATAAAAGGTTTTGATAAAAAATACTTGTTAAGTTTATTAACACTTTTTAAAATTCTATTTTCATAAGAAAACTTAACAAGAAATGACATTACAATAACAGCAAGCAGCATTAGACCAATCATTACAACTGGCCAAAACCACAATTCGGCAAAAACAGCAGATATTTGTTGGAAAAAAGATCTAATACTATCCATAACTTCCGCCATAATAAATTACCACCTTCTTTAAAATTTATTGTAGTATAACACAAACATTTATTAAATAAAAACAAAAACGACCATTTTTTAAAAAACTTTTATTAATTTATCTAAAACAAAGGAATAAATATATACTCCATCAAACCGCTTGTTTAGTGCTTTTTCAAGGCAAATACGATATAATTTTAGTTGAATAAAATACCTATCGACCAACTGGTCGGGATGAAGTACTTTTGTCGTTTTGTAATCGATTAAGTAGCATTTTTTACCATCTTCAACCACTAGGTCTGCAATTCCTTGTACAATAACTTTGTTATTTTCTTCACCACCAAAAATCTCATTATATGGAATATAACTTATAAAAGGCAATTCTTTTGTAGTCTTAATATTTCTTCCAAGCCCTTGAATTTTTTCAACGCATATTTTTATCTTTTCAAAACTAATAAACTTTAAATACTCTTTTTCAACTAATAGTTCATCAATAATTTTATCAAATTCAACCTTTTTAAATTCCCGTGAAAAGTCAATTTTTTCCACTATGCTGTGATATATTGTTCCAAGTTTATTTGCCTTATAACCTTCCTTTTTGCCTTCAAAAATAGACAATTGTTTTGGCTCAAAGTTATAACTTTCTATATCATTTGAACTTTCAAGTAGTAAACTTGAAACACTATTTTTAAGTGCAATATTTTTTTTCTTTTTAATCTCAAAATCTATTGTTTTTCTTAAATTTTCAATGTCTTTTGTATCTTGTTTTTTTGGTAAAAAACTTATTTTATTTTTGTTTTCAAACTCAAAATCTTCATCTTTATACACCCTAAAATCAACTTTTCCAAATTGCATTTTTTGCTCTAAATCCACTTTGTTTTGAGTTAAATTTTTAAAATTAACTCTGCTTAACATAGATAAAATCCATGCCATATAATTATTTACACCTTGAGAAGAATCAATAGAATCTACTTGAATTGACTTCTCTAAATTTATGCCACCTATAACAAATAAGTGATTTTTTGCCCGTGTTAAAGCAACATATAATAGTCTTAGTTCTTCTGCCCTTTCACTTCTCCTTTTGTATAATGTTATACAATTTCTAGCAATGTTTTCTTTCTTCTCAAAAGTAATTAAATTATAAGTTGAAATACCAAATCCAAAATCTTTATCTTTTAAAATGTCTTCAACAAATGTCTTATTTGAGAAAGCGTTTCCACAACCAACCAAAAAAACAATTGGATATTCAAGTCCTTTGCTTGAATGAATTGTACCCATCTTTACACTATTATTCCCACTTGTAATACTTGACTTGAAACTACCATCGCTTGCATAATTTTTTTCAAAATCTAAAAACCCTACAAGGTCATAGTTGTACTCTGCATTAATAAATGATTTTATAAAATCTTTAACAACCTTCACTCTATTGCTGCCATCAGGAAGAGATTGTAAAAAATCAAAATATTCAAATTCTTCGCAAATATCTGTCAACTCATCATAAATAGATTTATATGTTAAATTCTCTTTAATGCTTGCTATACTATTTATTAAAAAATCAATTTTTAAAGAAATTTTATCCTTTTTATTCTTAGAATAATTCTTTACACTATTATAAAAAAATGTCTCATCATTATATTCTCGTCTAATTGTAGCCAATTCGTCAAATGTAAAATTATAAAATGGACTTACCATAACAACACTAAGAGCATTGTCATCATGAAAGTTGTCTACAACCTTTAACAAAGAAAGAAGTAGTGCTACATCATTATTTTTGTAAATATTGTCAAGCAAATTAGTTTCTATTGGTACTTTATACTCTTCAAGTACTTTTGCAACATCTTTTAAAAAGTCATTTTTCCTGCAAAGAATTGAAATGTCTGAAAATTCAATTTTTTTAGTTGTCTTACTCTTTATGTCATAATACTCTTTACCTATTATATCAAGAATTTTCCTTGCAACAATCATCGCTTCCTTTCTACTTTCAGTTGGGTGATAAGCATATTCATTTTTATCTTGGCTAATACTATAAACATCGCCAAAATCTTCACTCTCTTTTTCTTCTTTTTCATTGTCAACAATATCTACTTCAACAACAGGAATATTAGAGCATTTTTTATACTCGACTTGACTTTTAAGCATACCCTTTTCTAAATAGTCAACTCCACCGAACTCATCACTCATACAAGTTTTGAAAATTTGATTGACAAATTCAAGAATTATCTTATTGCTTCTAAAATTTTCATTCAAGTCAATTACTTTGCCATTTTCTTTTTGAGCCCTAAAACTTTTAGCCTTTTTAACAAATATCTCAGGCGTGCTATTCCTAAATGCGTAAATACTCTGCTTTACATCTCCTACCATTACCATCTTTGAATGTAAAGAAAGTTGCTTTAAAATTTTTTCTTGAACACAGTTTATATCTTGATATTCGTCAACAAAAATATAATCATAGTTAATTCCATTTTTAACTTCTTCAACTTCAAGTAATTTTAAAAAGAATTTTTCAAGGTCATTGAAATCAAGCCCATTTCTCTTGTTCTTCAACTTAATATATTGGTCTTCAAACTTTTCTTCCACTTCTTGAAACTTAATAAGGAATTTTTTGGCTATCTCTAAATCCTGTTTTATCTCGTCCTCATCTTTATTCAATATAACTTTTTTTATATCAGTCAGCCTATCCTTTAAAATATTCCAAAATGGCATAAAGTCATTTTTAAAATCTTCATCTTCTTGACTAAGTTTCTTATTTGTAAGTCTTGGCAAAACTATATTCCTAACAATATTTTGGTTGTAAATAAAGTTTTTATTTTTATTAACATTTTGAAATGAAATAATAATTTGCTTTAAAAAATCACTAAAAAATTCAGCATTTGAAGATATTGCTATATCTAAATAACTATTCAACTCTCTTAAAAGAAAATTAAAATTAATAATAATATAATTATTTAAATACTTGCAAGCAACATTCTTATTCAAATCCTTTTCATAGCATGAAAGGCTGATTTCATTTTTAAAAACTTCCCTATCTTCAACTCCACTTAAAAATTCAAATACCGATAAAATATTACGCTTTAAAGAGTCAAAACCTCTCCCCGCATCAAAAATTGAAGAAAGCAAAACAAATTCTTCGTCATCTTTTTTTGAATAGTCTTTTAAAATTTTTTCAAGAGCCTGAAATTTTAAAAACTTACTATCCCCTTCATCTAACACTGCAAAATTAGGTTTTAAGTCAAGATAGTAAAAATACTTTCTGAGCATTTTTGAGCAATAACTATGAAGAGTGCTAATATCTGCAAGCGGTAGTTTTTCAAGTTGTGTTTGTAAAGTTCTATCCGACTTGACCCCTTCTCTCAATCTATCTCTAAGCCTAATCTTTGTTTCATTACTGGCAGCTTCTGTAAAAGTTATAACAAGCATTTTTTGAACATCTATATGCTCTTTTTCAACAAGTTTATAGATTTTTTCAATAATCGTTGCAGTTTTACCGCTACCAGCAGAAGCAGAAACTAATAAGTTTTTACTTTTATCTTCTAAAACTTTTGATTGGTCAACTGTAAAGTTCACTTGTCATTCTCCTTTATAAAATCTTTATAATCAATCTTCTTTATCGGAGTTCGCTTAATATTTCCAAAACTACTATCAAACTTACAAAGTGCAGAAAACCTACACATTTTACATGGGTCATCGCTATTGATTACAAGTGGGCAAGGTGTAATATCAAGAGACTCAATATCAAAACATGCTTTTTGAATAAGGTTTAGCGCATAATCACTAAGAGCACAAATTACTTTTCCATCAACAACCTTTGAATAATTATAATGATTTCTTTCATCCCCTTCGTTTTTTGAAAACTTAATATCAACAACTATATCGCTCTTTTTTTCTCCATTTTCAAACCTATCATCACTAGCGTTTATCACTTCATCATCATTTAAAGTTCTACCCTTTAGCCCATACTTTTTAAATTCTCCGCTTTCACTATCTGAAAAACTTCCCTTTATAGGTAAATAGTACGCCCCTGCTGGCTTTAGATGCAATGAATTTTCAACAACTTTTAAATATGCTTCAAGTTGTATTTTCTTACCAAAAAATAGTTCTTTGAGTGTTGTATCTGTTTTCCCAGTCTTATAGTCTATTACTCTAAAATAATCTTTGAAAATATCAATCCTGTCAATTTGCCCTACAAGTGAAATTAAGCCTTTTTTTGTCTTTATTTTTAATGACTTTATCTTGCTATTATCGTCAAATCTAAATTCAAAATAAGTTGGAACAAATTTTACATGCTTTGCCTGTTCATTAAGAGCAAATGCAAAACGCACACTTTCCTGCCTTAAATTTTTAATTAAAATCTTATTTTGAGCATTAAGTTTAATTCCCTCATATTTTTCATCATCTATAATCAAGTCAAAAATTTTTTTTGCTTTACTTTCTATCTCCTGTTTTTCTAATGGCAATTTATTTAATGAAAGCAATTTATACGCAAGTTCATGCATTATATTTCCTATATTCAGCCTGTCAAAATCACTTTCATCTTTTTCTCTAAGTTTTAATCCATACCTTGCAAAATGTAAAAAAGGGCAAGTCATAAAACTCTCAATTTGAGATATACTTGTTTTGTTCTTCAAAAAATATATATCGTTTTCTATTTTTAGTTTATTTTTATAATTAAATAACTCAAAAAAATTCTTGCTTAATCTTTTTTTAAGCGAATAATACAGCAAATCAACTTGGGTCTTTTCTATCTTTTGCCCATCAAGAATAGACCTAATATCTGCTATCAAATTGCTTTTTGCCACTTTGTATGTATTGTTCTTTATATTATAATCAATGTCTTTAAACTTCAAAGGTTTTAATGTGTCAAATTTACTTTTATTCTGAACTGAAAACATAAGAGATATGTCCTCATATATTTTACTCTTTTCTTTGCCTTCAAAGTTATAACTTAAAAACAGTTTTTTAGTTGGATTCAATGTCAATTCATATGCCCTAAATCTTTCTTTTTTATTAATTTCATAAATACTTGGCTCTAACTTATATTTATCACTAAGTTCTGATATGTCCTCGTCAGAAATAAGCCCACAATCAATAGTAACCTTTGGAAAATTTCCTTCATTAGCATCTAAAATAAATAAAATCTTTCTTTTTTCATAAAAACTAACACTCGTGTCTCCAATAAATATAGCATCAATAGAAAGCGGAGTTGTTGATATTTGACAAGAATTAATACCAGTTGAAAGTGTTATAAAAAAAGTTTTTAAATCACATTCTTCTTGCCCTAAAATATTTCCTAAATTGTCAAACAATTCACTTAAACTATCAAAGTATTGTTCAAACAACTTAACTTGCCTAAGTTTATTTTGACTTGCAAATTTTTTTATTAAATCATTTATTTTATTTTCTATGTCAAAGTCTTCAAGCAAAATCTTAAAAGCATCAATATAATCATTAAAAGTCTTTGATTCCTTTATCTTTTCTCGAAAATTATTTGTATACTTAAATAAACGCTCCCTTACTACACTAAACTTTTCAAAAAACTCACTATTTATTATATTGCTTGCTTGCAATTCGTATAAGTCGTCAATAGTATATTTTAATATATAGTCTTCAAAATCATATATATACTCATCTTCAAAACCAGTTAACCTATTTTTAATAAATGCCAAAATACTTTTTACACTAAAATTTTCTTGAATAAGGTCATGCGCCTGATTTAAAAATCTTACAAGTATGCTTTTACTAAAGTCTTCTTGTATATCCAAAAAATAATTAAAATCGTACTTATCAAAAACTTTTTCTATCAGTTCCTTTTTGTCTTTTAAATTAGGCATAGCAATATTAAAATCATTAAATGAATATCCTTCTTGCATTATCATTTGCCTAATAGTTGACGCTGCAAAATAAAGTTCCTCTTCAAAAGAACTTCCTTCAAATAACACAATATCACTCTTAGTTAACTTCATTTGTGAAGGCGAAAAGCAAAAAAGATTGTCCTGTAAAAACTTGAATTGACCATCTAAATTTTCTTTGCAAACTATAATATTTGGATTTTTTATAAACTTTAAAACATTTTCAAGGTATTTCTTATTGTAAATATGCTCGTTTAGTGCGTCTGAAAATGCAATTCCTATATTAAATTCTTGGCAAGCATTAGCAATATGAGAAATTATATCATAACCTTGATATGTAAAACTATCAAAGTAGCCGATATAAATAATTGCATTTTTTATATACTCGCTACTTTCTATTTTATCTCCTAAAAAATTTAGCCTATCTAACCCATCAACAAGTGCTTTTTTATTTAACTCATCCTGATACGCCTTATAAAGCAAGGCAATATCACTTAATTTATCTTGTAAAATCTTATTTTCGGTTCTAACAGAGACATCATTAAAAGAAACCTTGCAACTTTTAAATTGACTAATTGTTCCATATAAAGTTTCCGCCAAATCGGAATCAATATTTTTATTAAAACACTTTAATTCGTCTTTCTTTTCCCTTATTATCTTTTGTAAAATCATACAACTAGATAATTTGCTTATAATGCTAACATTTTTCAACACACGGCTTGCTAACCTTGATAAAGTTAAAACTTCAATATTACAAGTGCTTTCTATGTTTAAATCTTCAAATATTCTCTTTTCACACAATACAGACATTCTATCTGGCACGATAAAAATATGCCTGGTGTCTAAACTCAAATTTGATTTTAATTTGTCAAGTAGTGCCTTTAAACAATCATAATTCGTCTTTCCTAAAAAAACATTTTTCATAACAATATAATATCAAATTTTTGCTTTTTTTCAAACATTTATATAATAATTTTAAAATTCATAGCCCCCTTTTTCTATATAAAAAATAAATCAACCTTTTTATTTTTCAGACTAAAACTTTTCCACAAGCCTCCCCAAGTTGACTTATAAGTAAACAAATTTGTTTTTGCTGCCTCTCAATTTTTTCATGTAACTTATAATTTTCTACCTTTTCACGCTTTAAACTTATTTGAGTCTCATGCAATTCTTTAAGTGTCTCTGTAAAATTACTCCTTGCCTCTTCACATTCAGAACGCAACTCAAAGTCAATTTCTTGAATAGCCCATTTCTTTACTATCTTAAGAAGTCCTAAAAATAAAGAATTTATCTCATCTTCCTTAATCCTTTTCTTTTTAAATTTTTGACTTTCTTTTGAAAAATTAATAACTTTTTCCTTGTCCATACTCCCCCCTTGTTATAAAAAATTATTACCATTTCCTTATCTTTTAAACACAACTATCTCTCATATTTTTTTTACTTTTATAGTAAAAATAATAAAAAGGATTTACAATGGATTATTACATTCACATTAAACCATCTTTTGACTGTCTACTCAAAGCAGATGATTTGTCTATTGAATTGAAAAAAAATAGAATAAACTCTTTTCTCGTACAACAAAACGAAAATATCTTAACTCTATCTTTTTATCCGCTTGAAGATAATCAAAATTTGTTACCTTTTTCAACTTCAATTAGACTTAAAGAGCAAGTTTTAACAAATAATTTTCATAACATTGAACTTGTATCTTTTTCATCTGATACCCTGTTACTCCTTGTAAACCCCTTTACTTCATTTTTAACAAACTCTTTAAGTATAAAATCAAAATCTCTTAACTTTGCAAATACTCTCCATACTTTATATTGGTGTAAAAATGACCCCTTCAAAATAAGAATAGAAAATGAACAAAATTCAATAGACCTGTCGTATAATAAAATCATTGTTGACCTAAATACAAAAATTTCTTCAAATAAACTTTTTATCTATGCAAAAACAAATACTAACACCTATGTAACTTCTTTAATAGAATATAAAAATAACAAATATAAAATAAAAACACTTGAAGAAGTTGACATTCTTGAAAAACAAACGGATAAGATTCTAACCTACAAAAAATTAAATGATATTGCAAAACACGGCATTACAAAAGAATATAACTTTAATAGCGAACACATAGTTACAACTAGCCTTGTCTATGCAAATAATACTCCAAATATAGTAAGTAAAATCGAACTTGTTCCCTACGCTTTTTTTGATGCCGTAAAATCTCAAAACTATGACCTTGCACGAGAGTACCTAACAGACGAATTGTCTAAAAAATTAACAGATTTGCACCTTGAAAAATTCTTTGGCAAATTTAATTTCATAACTCAATCTTTACTTAAAGACGCTAAAATAAATGAAATTGCACTAATATATAAAGATAACAATAAAAGTATTGCCAAAATTTATCTAGTTGAACTAAATCATAATAAAATCTCAAATATATTAGAAATTTAATATCTTTCATTTGATAAATTAAGCCCTTTTGATTTATAATAAAATATGGTTATGCTTATCTAATTCTAAAAATAATTATTATATTCTTATTCTTTTATAAACATAACCTAAAATAAATAATCTTAAATATTAATTTAATTTTTGGAGAAAAATATGTATTTTGAATATTATATAATGGGAATAATACTAATCCCTGGAATTCTATTTGCTTTGTATGCACAAAGTAAAGTTTCATCAACCTATAATAAATATCGTGAAGTCTTGTCCCTATCAGGCGAAACAGCAGGAGATTTAATTAAACGACTTCTTGTAACCACCGATTTAGGGCATATCTCAGTTAAGCAAATATCCGGCAACTTAACCGACCACTATGACCCAAAGAAAGAAGAAATTTGCCTGTCTTATGATGTTTACTCTTCGTCATCAATAGCAGCCCTTGGTATTGCTTGTCATGAATTTGGACATGCTCTTCAAAAAAAGGAAAACTATTTCCCTTATCAAATAAGGAGTATTCTAGTTCCAATTACAAATATTGCTTCAACTCTCCTTTGGCCACTTGTAATTATAGGCTTAATTTTTAACTTTGCTGCAATGCCAGGTAGCATTGTCGGAGATATTTTCTTGTGGTGCGGCATAGGATTTTTTGGAATTGCTGTTCTATTTAACTTAGCAACACTACCCGTTGAATATAATGCTTCAAAAAGAGCCTTAAATATTTTATCTACAACAAACATTTTAACAGAAGATGAATTGAAAGATACAAAAAAAGTTTTAAATGCCGCAGCCCTAACCTATGTTGCTGCCCTTCTAGTATCAATTTTAAACTTTCTTAGATTTATTCTTGTTGTTAATATGCATAGAGATTAATATCTAATTAAAAATCTATATTAAGATAATAAGACTATATAGATTATGCCATATACACATTCTTAAAAATAATTATAAATTTTTAAAATAAATTTAAAATACTGCACTTAGTAAATTTTAACAAATTTTAATTTGAATTTAATTTTAGTAGACTAAACTAAATTCTAAGGACTACTACAAGCTTATTATTTTCATATATCTTAAAACAAAATTTCACCAAACTGAGGCTCGTTATAAAAACTATTAAAATACTTTTTCTCAAATGCGGTAGATTATTTGTTTAATAATTGGTTTTCATAATAAGAAGTTAAGCCAAGCATAAAATAAAGTAATTTTAATTGAAATGTTAGTAATAAAAAAGGAGTTATCTATATAACCCCTTTTTTATTACTATTCATCAACCTTTTTAGTTCTCTTTTTAGTTGTCTTTGGCTTTTTTTCCTGTTTGATATTATTTTCTTCTTTAATATCATTTGCAGAATTGCCTTTTATTTCAACTTTCTTTTGTTCTTCTGCTTTTACAACTTCTTCTGGGAAAGCTTTTGTCTCACTAGTTTGCACAGGCTCTGCCTTTACCTCTTTATTTGCTATTTCCTTTTCTTGTTCTTTTGCTTCCTTCCTTGCCTGTTTTTCCTGTGCTTTAAGCTTCTTACTATCCTCTTTATCTACCTTCATCCAAGACCTAAATTGTCTTTCATATTCAAGTTGATCTTTCTGTAATTTTTCTTTCTCTTTTATGTAATATTCTGCGACAAGTAAAGGATCTTCTCCTTTCTTAATTTTTTCTTCACAAACTCTGTTTATTTCAAGCAATTTTTCAACAGGCTTTAAATACATTTTCTTTCTTAAACAATACTTTCTAATGTTTTGTGGCACTGTTCCATCTTTCCAAAGAAGCGCAATATATTCATTCTTATCTTTGTCATCAGCCTGAGCGAGTACTTTATATTTTGACTTCAAATCCATGTGATAACCAACTTCGTTCTTAACGCATATTGGATCTGTAATCTTTCTCTTTTCTTCAATAACATCAAGTTGAAGTTTAAGTATTTGAATATCTCTTAAAAATTCAAGCATGATAAGTACGCCCATAATCAAAAGTGGAATAAGTATTATAAATACTGATGCAGCACTTGAAGAAAATGCTCCAATAATACTACCAAACATATTTGCAAAACCTGAATTAGAGTATACCCCAACTACCATTTCTTCTGATACATACCATGCGTCAGCATTTAGATTTGATGAGCCCTTTGTTTGGAACCACCTTGTCCCATCTGCTGCTTCATAAACATTAATTATTTCATGAAATATAATTGAACTTCCCGCATGTGCGGCCTCTTGAATTTCTGCTGGTTGTACTCCAAAAAATTTTGCAAAACCTAAACTATATTTAGTATTAAATCCTTTACTTTGCTCAGTAATGTTAATAAGCCCATCAGTTGTAAACTCATTTTCACTAACAGAATAATGGTAGTATGCTATAATGTCGCCAGCCTTTAATGTCTTAGTATCAACAGATCTTGCAACAACAACATCTCCCACTTCAAAACCACTTTCTCTCATACTACCGCTAGCAATCTTCATTGAACTAAATCCAGCAAATGAAGGGGCTACATTTTGAGCCTTACAATTTATTATGCTAAAAAAAATCATTGCAGATAAAATAACCACAATTAAACATAGGACATTTAAGGTAATAGATAATGCTCTATACCATTTTGTTTTCTTATAAAGTAAAGACTCGTTAACATTTCTTTTCTTTTTGTACTTATTCTGTAACTTTTGCGCTGTCTGCTCAATAACTTTTTGCACACTGTCATCTTCTTTTAGATTGACATTTACAACATCACTCATAGTGTATAACCCCCACTAAATATTAAACATCTCTAACCGCATTTGTAATAAATAAACTAATCTCTCCATTATAACTACCAGTTTCACCTGGAGATATAAGTCTTATGTATAAATAAACTGTCCTTGTTTCATTAGCCTCAATATCAACTGAAAATGGATTTTCATATTCCTGTTCGTTTTCAATAGTATTTTCAACACTATCAGTTAAATATGTTAATCTGTAATTATTTTGTTCTACAAGAGACGCATTAAAATTAAGGCTAAGCCTTTCAGTTGATTCATTTTGAATTGTATAAACAATTTTTATGTAATCATTAGCATCCATTAAGTGGTACTCAATGGTGTGAGTCCTTTCAGTCCCTACCAAGTCCCCCCTACCAAAAACAGTAGTTAAAGTATCAAATTTCTTTATAAATTCATTTGTATGGCTAGGATCACAAACACCAGACTCTATTGTAACTGTCGCCATAGGTTCGTTCTTATAATTATTACCTATAATTGTTCCTGCAATGCAACCGCCTGCAATTAAAAGCACTATCACTACAAGAGATGTTATTGCAATTTTTAATTTTTTTACCATAGTTATAATTCCCTTATTTTTATTATTACACTAATTATACAATATATAATTAATATTGACAAATTATTTTAATAAAATTTTTATAATTCTTAAAATTTAATATAAAAACAAGCAATAAATTTGCCTGCTTTCTTATTAACTTTCAACTGAACTCATAGCAATATTAAGTGCACCTGTATAAGTCGTATCAACGCTTGTATCTGCAATACCGATTCTTACATAACAAGTCGCACTACTATTTCCTGCCACTTGAAGATTTAAAGGAGAACTTGAATAAGACGAGCCATTAGTCGAATATGTTACGCTTACATTTGAAGTATTATCTCCCTCAACATCAGAAAAATTAATAGTAACTTGCCATTTAACACTACCTGTATTATTTAAACTGTACTTAAATTCAACATAATTTGCATCACTAGTTAATGTTATAGGGTCGTTTATTAAAAAACTCCCAGTTACTTGACTATCTAAGGCATCAAAATAAACAACTCCCTCGTTCTCTTGATTTAAAAGTGGAGTTTCTGTGCCAGTAGCCCCTACTTTGTATGTAGCGCTTATATTTCCATCAATATCTGTTGCCGTATAACTAATACTTATTGCAGATGTAAAACCATGAGTCGTTGATGCAAATGCAACAATAATTGCACATACTGACATTACACATACTAGCAATAATGACATAATAGTTAATCCCAATTTCCATCTTGCTGTCATAGTCAGTATCTCCTTTTAATTTATTTCAAGATAATTTATTTTATATTAAAATATAAAAACAACAATATATAAAAATAAACTATACTTAATTACAAAATATTGACACTATAAAAATCAAACTCTCTGGGGCTATGAAAGTCAAATTTTTATAGTGTCAATAGTTAAACTCAAATTAGTCTGCTTGTCCTGCAAGTGTCCATGCAAAACTTCCAACAAAGTTTGCGTTTTGAGCAACATCCTTAAGAGTAATTCTAATATAGAATGTTGCTGTTGTAGGAGTTCCTGTTGAACCGGCAGCGACAAGAACAGTTTCTCCTTCACTTTGAACAAGAGTTTGCCAATCACTAGAACCTGTTGTTGAATATTCTACATTAAAGTTAGTAGCATCAGTTCCTGTATAATTTACTGTTGCATTATATGCAGCAGCCCCAGTATTTGTGAAAGTATATGTAAATGTAACAGAATCATTTGCTGATGTTAGATTTACTGGTGAGCCTGATGGAATGCTAAGTGAATTTGTGATTGTTTCATCTGCTGCGTTAAATGTAATTGTTGTAGCAGAACCATCACTTGCAACCAAATTAACTGGGCTACCATTTTTTACTGTATAAGTTGCAGATGCTGTTCCCTGAATATCGGTTGCTGTGTAGGAAATATTAATACTTGAAGTAATAGTTCCACTTTGTGTAGCAAGAACGATAACAGTTGTAAGAAGACCAGCGATAACAACTAAGCAAATAGAAAATAATGCAATCATTAACTTTTTATTACCTGTCATAATCTCTCCTTTTTTTGATACGATATGTATCTTTAATTTGACATCTTGTTAAAAACTAAAACAAGTTTTTAAGTTACCACCTTGTAATGATGCCCCAATCTTACAAGGTGTTATGACGAGTACTTTTTGAATGGAAGTGCCCAAAACCATTTACACTCGTATTATATTACAAAAAAATATAATTAATCAAGCAAAATTTACCAATTTATTATATTTTTTTAAAATAACACGCTTTTTCTTTTGTATTTTTTCTTGACATTGTGTTTTTGGGTAAAAATATTTTACATGTTTTATCTATTTTCTACAATTTTTGCATTTTTATTACATTTCCCAAAAACTTTTATATCAAAATATTTCATACAACATTTTTCTTATACAATAAATATGAAAAGTATAAAATTTAAACTTTTCCCTATTTAGTTTTATTTTGTAATTAAAAAAAATACCAGAGTTAAACTCTAGTAATTTAATTAATTTAAAAATCTTTTAAAAAAATTATGTTGTAATTATTTATAGGTGTTGATTTATTTATCTCATTAAAAATAGATTAGATAAAATAAATGTAAAACAAAAAAATTATTCTACAACTATATCAAACTTTCCTATTACCCCACTATATAACTTAACTTCAATAGTATATCTTCCAGTACTTTTTATATTGCTATTTAAAATAATTTGTTTTTTATCTATTTCAAATCCTTCTTGGCTTAAAGTATCTGCAATTTCCTTTGAAGTAATAGCCCCAAACATTTTTCCATTCTCTCCAAGTCTAGCATGAATAGTAAAAGTCTTTCCTTTTAAATCTTTTGCAATATTTTCAGCCTTTTCCCTTTCTAACATTTTAGTTCTTTCTAAACTTGCTAGTTGACTAGCCTTTTCACTTAAAACAACTTTATCTGCTTCTTTTGCAAGGTTTTTCTTGAATAAAAAGTTTTTTGCATAACCATCGCTAACATTTACAATGTCTCCCTTTTTACCACTACCCTTAACATCTTGTAATAATAAAACCTTCATATTAAATCTCCTATTATTAATTTATCATTTTTTACCTTTCTCGTCAACTTGTTTAATTTCCAAAAACTAGGCAATACTCATTTTATAATAAAAGGAGAACAGAATAATGGATTTAAGATGTAGAAAGACTGGTTGTAAATACAATAAAGACTTAACATGTATGTCAGAAAAAGTAAACATATCAAATAAACTTGTGTGCACTGATTATGAAAACGAAAAAGGAAAAGAAATAAAAGATTTTAGTTCGCTTATATTTAGCGAAACCCCACCAAAGATAGCAGATTATAGACACTTAAACGATATGAATTTGTCTTGTCAAGCAAATTGTTTATTTAATAAAAACGGACATTGCATTTCAAATGGTATAACTGTAAACGCCGCTTTGTCAAAAGAACCAAAATGCATGACCTTTATGAAGCCATAAAAAGTAGAATAAAAGCCAAAACAAATAATTATATAACTAGATTTAGTTTAAGCATAAAAAACTACAAATTAAAACTTCAGCAATAGCATATATATTTGAACTTGCATTTAATCATAAAAAATTACAAATTAAAATTAATTAAAGAGAAAGTAAAAGAATTTAACAAAATTAAAAAATTACTTAAACCCTTTTAAATCAAAAAAAGACCTTGCAAAAAGCAAAGCCTTTTTAATTTTTTTGTCCAGTTTTTACTTTAATTCAACAGTAGCACCTGCTTCCTTGAATTTTGCTTCAAGTTCTTTTGCAAGTTCAGTTGGAACATTTTCCTTAATTGTTGAAGGTGCATTGTCAACAAGAGCCTTAGCCTCACTAAGCCCAAGACCAGTAGCCTCACGAGCGACCTTAATTACAGGTATTTTGTTTGGTCCTACTTCTTTAAGAATAATTGTAAATTCTGTCTTTTCTTCAGCAGCAGGTGCAGCAGCAGCCCCAGCAGCAGGTCCTGCAACAACAGCAGCAGCGCTAACTCCAAATTCTTCTTCTAATTTTTTTACTAAATCATTTACTTCAACAAGTGATAATTTTTTAATTTCTTCAACTATATTATCAATAGCCATTTTAATTTTCTCCTTTTATAATTTACTAATTTTTTTAATCTTTAATTTTTAACTTTTTATACAATTATGCTTCTTTTTTTGCTATTGCATCAAGCGCTCTTGCAAGTGCAGAAACTGGTGCATTGAGCATATATAAAAGTTTTGAAATAAGCACTTCTTTTGAAGGTATCTTTGAATACTCTTCAACCTTTGCACTATCAACCACTTCGCCATTTATAATACCAAATTTTGCTTCTAAACACTTAACATCTTTCTTTGTGTTAAATAAAACAGAAGCAGCACCTACTTCGTCTTTGCCAAAAGCAACTGATGTTGTTCCTTCAAGATTACTTGCATCATAGCCTTTAATACCAAGTTCATCAAGAGCAATTTTTAAAAGTCTATTCTTGTAAATCTTGTACTCAACATCTTTTTCTCTAAAATCTTTTCTAAGTTTTGTATCTTGAGCAACATTAATACCCTTATAGTTTACAAATATCATGCTCTTTGAATTGTTATACTTAGATTTGATTTCTTCAACTATTTGCCTTTTTGCTTCTAATGCTTCCTTTGACATATTTCCCCCTTTTAAACTTAAAAAAACCTTATACTATTTAAGATAAGTATAAGGTCGTCTTTGTAAAGTTTTAAAGAGTTCCCTTTTCCTTATCTCGGCAAGCCCTGTCAAACAGTGTTACGATTTTTCACTTGCTGTCTTAGATAAAACAAGGTTTTATTAAAGTGTGGTTATTATATAACATTATTAACAATTTGTAAATAGTTTTTTTACTATTAAATAATATTTTTTTATTTTATTTTTAAATATATCTTTTAAAACTATTTAATGCTACTAAGTAATTTATAATTAATTAAAATTATCTTTTAAGCAAGTTTGCTAGGATTAAAATAAAATAGTAATTAAAATCTATTAGTTCTATCACTAAAATCACGATTACCCTCTAAAAGTTAAAAATATTATATAACAAGACTAGATAAGTAATTTTAATAAAAAAACAGCCTTTTAATTAGACTGCTTTTTATTTTTTTCATATTTTTCAAAATATTTTTTGTCAAATTCTATAATTTTTCCGTCCTTCACAACTCTAAAATGCTTTTTACTCATGCTTATCATTGGAACATCGCTTATGCTATCCCCATAGCCTTCTTCAAATTCCTTGTATCCAGCATCCATAAGTCGCCTAACCTTTTCTTCCCCCTTGCAATTTTTTGAACCACTTTCAAATAACCCTGTTTTCTTATCTATTAATGAGCATATAACTATTGAAGTTTTATTTATTCGCCCTGCTATCTCTTTTATCAAAAACTCAGGAGACGCAGAGCAAATTACATCCCCATTTTTCCTTTTTTCAAAATACCAAGTGTTTATGTTAATAATCTCGTCGTCCCAAAACTCACGAATATCCTTATCAATATCATTAATATGCCTTACAAACGAAAAAAACTTTTGCTTAAATGTAAATAAGTCTATAATCCCACAAATTCTAAGCAGCCCCCAAAACCCAGATATAAATATGTGCCAAAAGAGTCTTTTGTGCCTTTTTAAACAGAAAAAATAAAATTTCTTCGAACTATCAAACTTGTATATTGTCTTGTCAAAGTCATAAACATTCATAATAAGAATATTTTACCATAACTTTTCCATTTTTACAATTTATTTACTAAAATTTGTTTTTAATTTTTTTATTTTTCACTACTCTTTTATTTACAAGTTTTAACTACTGTTTGTTTAATTTCTAAACTTAAAACTACTATTTTTCTTTAACCCACTTTAACTTTAATTCCCATCAGCAACATCTCCACCACTGCTGCTATTTGGCACCGGCACTCCATCAATTAAACTCCATTCCCCTGCCCAGTATACAGGCCTATAATATGGATTCCAATTACTACTCCATCCATTAGGTTGACTTGCCACTTCACAATAAACCCTTAAACGAATACAACCAGAAAATGCAGAAGAATTTATACTCGTTACGCTTTCTGGAATAACTATACTTACTAGACTACTACAATCAGAAAATGCATTTGACTCTATACTTGTTACTCCTTCTGGGATGACTAAATCCCCTGTTAGATTACTACAATTATAAAATACATAAGAGCCTATACTTGTTAATGTACTTGGGAGTGTCAAGGTCCCATTTAGACTACTACAACCATAAAATGCATTTGACCCTATACTTGTTACCCCTTCTGGAATGACTAAATTTCCTGTTAGATTACTACAACCATAAAAAGCCCTCTCTCCTATACTTGTTAGTGTACTTGGAAGACTAAGTGTTCCATTTAGACTACTACAATTATAAAATGCATAATTTCCTATACTTGTTACCCCTTCTGGGATGACTAGATCCCCTGTTAGACTACTACAACTTCTAAATGCAGAAGAACCTATACTTGTTAGTGTACTTGGGAGTGTCAATGTCCCATTTAGACTGCTACAATTATAAAATGCCGTATTCCCTATACTTATTACTCCTTCTGGAATGACTAGATTCCCTGTTAGATTACTACAACCATAAAATGCATCATCTCCTATACTTGTTAGTGTACTTGGAAGACTAAGTGTTCCATTTAGACTACTACAATTATAAAATGCATAATTACTTATACTTGTTACACCTTCTGGGATAACTAAATCTGTTACTAGTTCGTTGTTTAAATATAATTTTTTTGCATAGTACAATGGATTAGAATCATAGTCATCAAATTCTATTTTACACCATGCCGCTATATCTTCTATATATACACTATTTAGACTACTACAACCAGAAAATGCATTATCTCCTATACTTGTTAGTGTGCTTGGAAGACTAAGTGTCCCATTTAAACTATTGCAATTATAAAATGCATTTGACCCTATACTTGTTACTCCTTCTGGTATAACTAAATTCCCTGTTAGATTACTGCAATCTCTAAATGCATAAGTGCCTATACTTGTTAGTGTACTTGGAAGACTAAGTGTTCCATTTAGACTACTACAATTATAAAATGCATAATTACTTATACTTGTTACACCTTCTGGGATAACTAAATCTGTTACTAGTTCGTTGTTTAAATATAATTTTTTTGCATAGTACAATGGATTAGAATCATAGTCATCAAATTCCATTTTACACCATGCCTCTATATCTTCTATATATACACTATTTAGACTACTACAATTAGAAAATGCATTTGTCCCTATACTTGTTAATCGCAAGCCCCCCTCAAAAATTACACTAGTTAAACTACTACATTCTCTAAATGCATATTTTCCTATACTTGTTATTCCTTCTGAAAATACAATACTTTCAAGACTTTTACAAGAAGAAAATGCATATTCTCCTATACTTGTTACTCTTCCTGGAATTATAATACTTTCTAGACTATTGCAAGAAGAAAATGCTTCATTGCCTATGCTTCTTAAATATGAGGCTCCCTCAAAGATTACACTAGTTAATCCGCTACAAGAAGAAAATGCAGAAGAGCCTATACTTGTTACTCCTTCTGGGATTGTTATACTTTCAAGACTTCTATAACCATAAAATGCATCCTCTCCTATACTCGTTACTCCTTCTGGGATAATTAAATCTGTTACTAGTTCATTGTTTAAATATAAATTTTCTGCATAGTACAATGGATTAGAATAAGAGTTATAAAATTCTATTTTACACCACGCCGCTATATCTTTTATATATACACTTGTTAGATTACTACAATTAGAAAATGCAGAATCCCCTATACTTGTTATACTACTAGAAAATGTTACACCCGTTATATTTGTATTATTATAAAATGCCCGTTCATATATTTCATAATTATAACTTGTTGTTGGAAGTATAAGTTCTGTTTCATTCCCTATATAGCCAAGTAAATAATAACTATTTTTATTATTATACATTACATATTCGTTATCAACAATAAACTGTTTTCCTGATGGAGTGGAAGTATTATATACATAATCCGCATAACATCCTACATAGCCATTGCTGCTACTATATCCAGTAGCGATTGTAAAACTATTACTTAAATTATATACTTCAACTAGTCTGTAACAACCATAAAATGCATCTTCCCCTATACTTGTTACACAATTTGGAATTGTTACACTTGTTATATTGTTGTTATAAAAAGCATATTTATTTATTTCATAATTATAACTTGTTGTTGGAAGTTTTAGTTCTGTTTCTTTTCCTGTATAGCCAAGTAAATAATAACTGCCATTGTCTTCATACATTAAATAATCGCCTTCATTGTAAAAATTTGCTTGGCTATCAAGGGATGAATAAACTACTACCGCATAACGCCCCGCATTACCATAACTACTAGATCCAGCAGTTATAGGAAGAGAACTAAAATTATATACCACAAATAGTTTGCGACAACTTGAAAAAGCACTTGACTCAATACTTGTTAGTGTACTTGGGAGTGTCAAAGTTCCATTTAAACTACTACAATTAGAAAATGCATAAGAACCTATACTTGTTACTCCTTCTGGGATGACTAGATTCCCTGTTAGACTACTACAACCATAAAATGCATAACCTCCTATACTTGTTACTTCTTCTGGAATGACTAAATCTGTTACTAGTTCATTGTTTAAATATAAATTTTCTGCATAGGACAATGGATTAGAAGTAGAGCTATCAAATTCTATTTTACACCATGCCGCTATATCTTCTATATATACACTTGTTAAATTACTACAATTAGAAAATGCATTATAATCTATGATTGTTAATTGTGAGTCTCCCTCAAAGGTTACACTAGTAAGACTACTACAACCAGAAAATGCATAATTACTTATACTTGTTACCCCTTCTGGAATGACTAAATTATCTGTAAGATTACTACAACCAGAAAATGCAGAAGAACCTATACTTGTTAGTGTACTAGGAAGTGTCAATGTTCCATTTAGACTACTACAATTATAAAATGCATAAGTGCCTATACTTGTTAGTGTACTTGGAAGACTAAGTGTTCCATTTAGACTACTACAATTATAAAATGCATAATTACTTATACTTGTTACTCCTTCTGGAATGACTAAATCTGTTACTAGTTCATTGTTTAAATATAAATTTTCTGCATAGTACAATGGATTAGAATAAGAGTTATAAAATTCTATTTTACACCACGCCGCTATATCTTCTATATATACGCTTGTTAAATTACTACAATTATAAAAAGTATCTTCTCCTATATTTATTACTCCTTCTGGGATTGTTATACTTTCAAGACTTCTACAACCAGAAAATACAGAAGAACCTATACTTGTTACTTCTTCTGGAATGACTAAATCTGTTACTAGTTCATTGTTTAAATATAATTTTTTTGCATGGTACAATGGATTAGAATTGTAGTTGTCATCAAATTCTATTTTACACCATGCCGCTATATCTTCTATATATACACTTGTTAAATTACTACAATTAGAAAATGCATTATAATCTATGATCGTTAATTGTGAGTCTCCCTCAAAGGTTACACTAGTTAGACTACTACAACCAGAAAATGCAGCCTCTCCTATACTCGTTACTCCTTCTGGGATTGTTATACTTTCAAGACTTCTACAACCAGAAAATACAGAAGAACCTATACTTGTTACTCCTTCTGGGATTGTTATGCTTTCAAGACTTCTACAACTAGAAAAAGCAGAATTACCTATACTTGTTAGTGTACTTGGAAGACTAAGTGTTCCATTTAGACTACTACAATTATAAAATGCATAATCTCCTATACTTGTTACCCCTTCTGGTATGACTAAATTCCCTGTTAGATTACTACAATAGTAAAATGCATCATCTCCTATACTTGTTAGTGTGCTTGGAAGACTAAGCGTTCCATTTAGACTACTACAATTAGAAAATGCATAAGTGCCTATACTTGTTACTCCTTCTGGGATGACTAAATTCCCTGTTAGGCTACTACAATCATAAAAAGCCCTCTCTCCTATACTTGTTAGTGTACTTGGAATACTAAGTGTCCCATTTAGACTACTACAATTAGAAAATGCATAAGATTCTATTCTTGTTACTCCTTCTGGAATTATTAAATTCCCTGTTAGACTGCTACAATAGTAAAATGCATAACTCCTTATACTTGTTAGTGTACTTGGAATACTAAGTGTTCCATTTAAACTACGACAATTAGAAAATGCATAAGTGCCTATACTTGTTACACTACTAGAAAATGTTACACCAATTATATTTGTATTATTATAAAATGCCCGTTCATATATTTCATAGTTATAAGCTGTTGTTGGAAGTTTTAGTTCTGTTTCATTCCCTATATAGCCAAGTAAATAATAACTATCATTATCGTTATACATTACATATTCATTATCAACAATAAACTGTTTTCCTGATGGAGTGAAAGTATTATATACATAATCTGCATAATATCCTGCGTAACCATTGCTACTATTATTTAGCCTTATATTTAAACTACTTAAATTATATATCTCAACTAGTTTGTAGCAATTATAAAATGCACTACTTCCTATACTTGTTACATTATTTGAAATTACCATATTACTAAGCCCGCAACAAGAATTAAAAGCATAAGGACCTATACTTGTTAAACTACTTGGTAGTACTATATTTGATAAAATATAATTATAATAAAAACTATATTCCCCTATATTTGTTATAGTATTTGGTATAACAACACTTGTAATTGTTCTATTTTGATAAAATGCCCTATCTGTAATACTACCATTT
>CALWPL010000001.1 GCA_944383405.1 uncultured Clostridia bacterium | reverse complement strand
TGAGCGGTTTAAAGCGGCGGTCTTGAAAACCGTTGAAGTGAAAGCTTCCGCAGGTTCGAATCCTGTGTCCTCCGCCATGCGTGAGCAATTCAAACATTTTGTGTTTGATTGCTCATTTTTATTATGTTTGAATACAATTAATATTTCCTTTTTCTTATTTTAAATTAGGATAAGATGCTTTTAATAAATGCTATTATATGATAGACTTTAATATAATAAAAAGGGGAAAACAAATGATAGGAGCAATTATAGGCGATTTAGCGGGTTCTATTTACGAATATAATCAATTATCAGAAATCAAACCAATTAAAAACATTGTTAAAATTATTCCTGAAAATTCATTTTTTAGCGATGACACTATTTTAACAATTGCTATTGCAGATGCAATTTTAAATAATGCTAATTACGGAGCAAAATTAAAAGAATACGGAAAATATTATGTAAATAAAATTCCAAAAAACTTAAATTATTTTGAAAAAATGTTTTCCCCTTCATTTGTTAAATGGATAAATGGGGACTATCAAGGAAATAGCAAAGGTAATGGAGCAATGATGAGAGTTTCTCCTGTAGGATACCTATTTAACACAAGGGAAGATGTTATAAAAAATGCTAGACTTGCAACAATCCCGTCTCATAACTCACAAGAAGCAATAGAAAATGCAACGCTAGTTGCCCTTATTATTTTTTATGCAAGACAAGGTCTAAGTAAAAATGATATAGTAAAAAAATTAAATTTAAAAATATCTAAACCTAATCTTAAAAAATTTAATACCACATGCAGTCAAACAATTGATATTTGCTTATATTCTGCTTTTAGCGTAACTAATTTTGAGGATAGCATCAAAACTTCCCTTTCCTTTGGCGGCGACACTGATACAAATGCCTGTATAACTGGTAGTATCGCACAGGCTCTATATGGAGTAAGTAAAGAACTAGAAAATCAGGCTTATTCTAAATTACCGACGGACTTTATTAATATAATAAAAACTGCAAATAGTATATCTAATTCTAATAAAAATAATTTTACTATGTAATAATTTTTTACCTATTAATTTATAACCTAATATCTTTGTATAATGGTATAATTAAGAAATAATATGTCTAAAAAATGTTGGAGTCTTTGTTCTTGCCAAAAATAATAGATGTTGATAATATGTTTACTTTTAGCATTTGTTTTAAAAGTAAAAAATTAAAACTGTTGTTTCTAAACTACAAACTTTTTAAATATTGACAGATTTTTAACTTTAACTACAATAATTCAAAATGTAACTCTAAACAAGTAAATAACAACCATAATAAAGCTATATGAAGTAACTATAAGATAATAAGAAATAAACTTTTTCTATTACTCATAATAACTCTTACCATACAAACATTACTCTTATAAATATTCACTTAGTTTACTAAAAAACTAGCAAAGTCATCTGACAATATTAAATATCTGCATCCGTAGAGCATTTGACATTTAAACAACTCATTATGCAAATAAGTGGTATTTACTAATAAAAATACTGCCTTAATTTTGGCAGTAAATACATAACATATTAATTCAAATCTTTAGTTCTCAAATATATAATATTATTTTTTATTCTTTAATCCAAGATAATCTCTAAGGATTTTCAAATCAACTTCACTTAATGTGTCTTTTTGAATTGGAAAGGCAGAAACTTTTGTTTGATACAAAAAAATATATGATTTTGTCTCTTTTATCTTAACACTATCCTTATATAAAAATTTTCCAGTTTCTCTTTCTTCCCCATTTTTTAAAGTTCTATATGTCATATAATCATTAAAAAATTCATATTCAACAACGATTCCTAAATTTGGATTTGTTTTATTAGTTTTATTAATGTGTATTAAAAAAACAAGTCCAAAACCAAAAAGAATAGCAGAAATTAAAAGTAACATTTCAATAAGGTAGTTTTCAATTCCTATTGTACCTAAAACTAAATAAACAGCAAGCCCAACAGAGCCTACAATCAAAAAGATTAAACTTAAAAGCCAACTATTAAAATTTAACTCTTTTTGCACATTCTCATTCATTGTAATTACACTTTTCATTATAACTCCCTTTTATAGTACTAATACTATCTGTAAATAAGTTTATATGTCAAATAAATTACTATAACTCACAAAAAAATCTAGACAAAAAAGCCTAAAAAAACTATTATATTTATAAATATGAAAAAAATAAAATTTAAAAAAATAGTTTCTCTTGGATATAATTGCGAAGTTTCAACAAGAATAAAGGAGTATATGAAAGGGCACTTTGACTCTTATCCTTTTTCTTGGGCATATATTGGTTCTATTCCTAAATTCGTCAACGCTCTAAATAACTTAGATGATATCTTATCTAATGAAATTGTGCTCCTTCCAAGTGGAATGGTAAAAGATACGACTTATGAAATCTCTTTTCACTTAAAAAAACCTGCTAATTTGTATGATTCAGAAGAAGAAAAATATAAAATGCAGGTTGACGAACTAAAATCAAGATTTAAGCATTTAGTAGATAAATTTAAAAAATTATTAAACGCCAAATTTTATACCTTATTTGTTTTAAAGCATAATAAAAATGGAAAGTTAGAAGACTATAAAAAAGTAATTAATTTTTTTGAAAACAACTATAAAAGTAAAAAATTTAAAATATTATTTGTTTTTCAAAAAGAAATTCAACAAGATTACTATGACGCCTTTAAGGACAATAAATTTGTAGTTTTATATACTATAAAAGAATTTGCAAAAGATACAGATACTGAAAAAGGTGGAGATATTCAAGGTTGGTATTCTTCTTTTGCCTATGCTACAAATAATCAAAAATTTAAAAAAAATAAATTAAAAGCAGGTTATACATATCTAAAAGAAAATGGATTTAGAGAATTTATAAAAAGAATTTTCCACAAAAATTAAAAGAGACAGAAATCTGTCTCTTTTTAATTATTTTCATTTTGTCTTGCTACCTGCATCATAATAGCACACTCTATTCTTTTTTTAAATAACTTACAGCCATACTCATAAGTCCCTTTTATGCTCCCTGTTGCGTGATAAGCATTTGCAGCACATCCCCCACTACAATATAATTTTGCCCAACAATCTTTACATTCAGGTCTAGCATACGCATTACAAGTTTTAAATTCATTTGTTAAATTTTTATTTTTAACTCCTTCGTAAATATTTCCAAGACAAAATTTTTCTTCTCCAACAAACTGATGACAAGGATACAAATCTCCCCATGGAGTAACCGCCATGTATTCAGTGCCGCTACCACAACCACTAATACGCTTATAAATACAAGGACCATGCTCCAAATCTATCATATAATGATAAAATGTAATCGGCTTACCTTCTTTTTCTCTCCTTAACATATCCTTTGCTAAAATTTCATATTGCTCATAAAGTTTAGGTAAATCTTCTTCATTTAAAGCATAAGGTTCATTAGGATTGCATACAACAGGCTCCATACTAAGTTCTGTAAATCCAAGGTCTGCCATATGAAAGATATCATTAGTAAAATCAACATTATTATGAGTAAAAGTCCCACGCATATAATAATTTTTACCGCCACGCCTTTTTACAAATTCTTGAAACTTTGGCACAACTATATCATACGAACCCTTCCCTGTTATAGTTTTTCTAAGTCTATCGTGAATCTCTTTTCTTCCATCAAGACTTAAAACGACATTATGCATCTCCTTATTTGCAAAATCAATTACTTCATCGTTTATCCCAACACCATTTGTAGTTAAGGTAAATCTAAAATTCTTGTCGTGTTCCTTTTCAATACTTCTAGCGTACTCAACAATCTTTTTTACAACATCAAAATTCATTAATGGCTCGCCACCAAAAAAATCAACTTCAAGATTTCTTCTTCCTTTTGAGTTTTCAACTAAAAAATCAATCGCCCTTTTCCCAACTTCAAAACTCATAAGAGCCCTATCTCCATGGTACTTACCTTGACTTGCAAAACAATATTCACAATTTAAATTACAAGTGTGTGCCACATGTAAACACAATGCCTTTATAACTGTATTTCTATTTTTAAAGTCAAAAGCCTTATTTTCATATATGTCATTAGTAAACAACTTTTTTTGTGCTTTGAGTTCCTCTATATCACTAAAAACATCTAAAATTTCCTGCCTGTTTACACTTTTGTCATTTTTATACTTTTTGAGCATTTCACTAATAATTTTTTCTTTGTCAGATTTTTCATACATTAAAATAATATCATAAGCAAGGTCGTCAACATTATGTACGCTCCCACTAAACACATCTAAAATAATATTATATCCGTTTAACTTATACCCATGTATCATTTGTTTTCTCCCTTAAAAAAATGCCGAGAAAACTTCGGCATTTTTATCAAAATAAACTATCCATTAAAATAATTAATCTTTGCACTTCTCACATTGTTGATTTGCAACACCACATGATGTCTTGCATGCAGATTGACAAGATGTTTGACATTCTCCGCAACCACTTGTCTTTAATGTTTGATTTACAAGGTCTCTTGTATTTAAAGTCTTAATTCTTTTCATTATATTAATCTCCTTTGTTTCCTGTTTCATTATACATTAATTTTGTATATTGTCAAGCACATATAATAACCCCTTTGATATTTCTCCACTAGAACTATTTAAGTTTAAGCCTACTTTAATTAGTTCTTTTATGTGGTTTATAATATCACTTGTAATAACTTGACCTGGGATAAGTATAGGAATCCCTGGTGGATAAGCATATACAAACTCTGCACTAACAAAATTTATTGATTTATCAATATTAATTAAGGTTTGTTTCCCATTTACTGCTTCATAAATTGTTGATGTGTTTATTTGATTTACATCTTCAAATTCTAGTTTTTTATTACTAAATTTAAGACCTTTATCAATGTTACAAAGAACATTTGCAAGCCTTAATATGTCTTTTTTACTATCACAAATAGTAGTCATGCAAATAACATAATTTAAGTACGCCATCTCACATTGAATATTTTGTCTTTTTAGCCTTTGCATTAGTTGATGTCCTGTAATGTTTGCATTTTTTAATATAATAACAATTTTTGTATTATCAAAATCAAAATATTTTCCAACATAGTTAAAGTTTATTACTTTTATATGCTCTAAATGCTTGCACTTATTTTTAAAAACTTCAAGATTCTCTTTTAGCCTTTTATAGTACCTATTGCCAGATTTCTTAATAAATTCTACACACTCATCTATTGAAGCCATTAAAATATATGACGGACTTGATGAGCAAAAAATTGATATATTCCTTTGCATTTTCTTGTCAAGCAATTCTCTATTTATTGCCTTACTTGAAATATGTATAACCGCTGTTTGTGTAAGACTTGGTAGCGTTTTATGCAAACTATTAAGAACTATATCCGCTCCCTTTTGCAATGAACTCTTATTTTCAAGAAACAAATGTGCCCCATGTGCTTCGTCAACTATGAGCGGGATATTATATTCATGGCAAATACTTGCAAGTGAATGTATATCAGAAATAACTCCTTCATAAGTAGGAGAAGTTATTAAAACGCATTTTGCGTCTTTATTACTCTCTAAACACTTTTTAAGGTCATCACTTTTTATATCTAAACATATCCCATTTTCATCAAAAGAAGTTTTAATATATTCATGTTTTAAATTTAGCAATTCAATACTATTAAAAACTGCTTTGTGGCAATTTTTTGCAATAATAATCTTATCTCCTATATCACAAAGCGAACGAATAGACACAAGTATTCCACTTGTTCCCCCATTGACAAGATAATATGACTTGTATGAATTATAAACTTTTGACAACTTCTCTTGACACTCTTTTAATATTCCCGTTGGGTGATATAAATTATCAAAACCATCTATCTCCGTTATGTCTATTTTATATGGCAAATTATTTTTTAATATTTGTTTTCTCTTATGCCCTGGCATATGCATGGCAAGAATATTTTTTTCTGAATATTTTTTTAACTTGTTATATAATCTCATAATTTCATTTTACATAATTTACTACAGTTTTCAAGTCTTTAAATATATTTTTTTACCCTATACAAATTTTATTTGACTTTAACTAATAAAATCTTTATATTTAAAATCAAGGAAAATAATATGGAACAAAAAATTGATTTTGTTATTCTTTGGGTTGATCCACAAGATGAAGAATGGCAAAAGGAAAAAGTAAAATATACAGAAAATAAATATACAGACACTAGAAATGTTAGATATAGAGATTGGGACACATTAAAATATTGGTTTAGAGGGGTTGAAAAATATGCCCCTTGGGTAAATAAAATTCACTTTGTAACTTATGGACATTTGCCAAAATTTTTAAACACAAACAACCCAAAATTAAATATTGTAAATCATAAAGACTTTATCCCAAAAGAATACTTACCTACATTCAGTTCTCATCCTATTGAACTTAATTTACATAAAATAAAAGATTTATCAGAACAATTTGTATATTTCAATGACGATATGTTTGTTATAAACAAAGTTAAGCCTACTGACTTTTTTAAAAATGGAAAGCCAAGAGATATGGCAAGTCTAACCCCTATTATTTCAACAGGTCCACTAGACATAACTAATATATGTTTGAACAATATGTCTATCATAAATTCTGAATTCAATAAAAGAAGACAAATACGCAAAAACTTTTTTAAGTGGTATAATCTAAAATATGGCAAATATCTTTTTAAAACAATTCTGTTATCTGCTTGGGATAAATTTACTGGCATAACAGAACATCATCTTTGTTCAAACTTTTTAAAAACAAGTTACAATATCGTTTGGGACAAATATTTTAGTATAATAGATGAAACATGTAAACATAAATTTAGAGATTTAAAACAAGATGTTAATCAATGGTTAATTAGAGATTGGCAAATCGCAGAAGGAAACTTTATCCCAAGATCATACAAGTTTGGGAAAGCATACTTTGAACTTAACTCAAATATTATAAGTGAAATAATGAAAAGCAAATACAAAGTTGTTTGTATTAACGACCCAAATGATTTAACTGATGAAGAATTTCAAGCACTTAAAAAAGAGTTGTGTGAAGCCTTTGAAAAAAAATTTCCTGAAAAATCTAAATTTGAAATATGATTTTATTAAGTTATCAACATTTTAGTATAATTTGTTGATAACTTTTTTATTTTAATACATACTAAAATCAGCAAAAATAACAAGAATTTTCAACTAATTTTTATAATCGATTGACAATATTTTTAAAAAATATTACGCTAAAAATAGTTTATTAATAATAGGAGAAAAACAAATGAACAAAATATACGAACCACTATTTACCCCTTGGAAAATTGGCAATGTTGAAATAAAAAACAGAATTGTTCTTTGTCCAATGGGCGGGACATCTTTATTCGGTTGGATGAAACCAAATCACTTCGACAAACAATCGGCAGAATTCTTTATGGAAAGAGCAAAACAAAATGTCGGGCTCATTATTCCAGGTATCGCACCAATAAAAGATTTAATTGGCGGAAGATGGCTTTATCAAAACAAAAAAATGTTTGAAGAATTAAAAGAATATATGAAAGAATTTCACAAAACAGGTGCAAAACTCTTTGTTCAACTAACCGCTGGCTTTGGTAGATCTTTTTCAATCCCAGACATGATGGTCCCAATGGCAAAAAGTAAATTTTTAAATGCTCTTATGAAACCTATTTGTGATGTTAGATATTTGTGTGCTTCCCCAAGCGAACTACCTTCACGCTGGGCAGAAGATGTAACTTGCCGAGAAATAACAAAAAAAGAAATTGAAAAAATGATTGATGCTTTTGCAAAAACTGCAAAACTATGCATGGATGCAGGCGTTGATGGCGTTGAAATTCATGCTGTTCATGAAGGCTACTTACTTGACCAATTTACAACAAAATATACAAATCATAGAACTGACGAGTATGGCGGTAGTTTTGAAAACAGATACAGATTCCCTGTCGAAATTGTTAAAGCAATTAAAGATGCTTGCGGAAAAGATTACCCTGTTTCTCTTAGATATTCAGTTGTTAGTAAAACAAAAGGCTTTTGTGAAGGTGCTCTTCCAGGAGAATCTTACACAGAAGTCGGTAGAGATATGGAAGAAAGTGAAAAGGCTGCAAAATATTTACAAGATGCAGGCTATGACATGCTAGATGCTGACAATGGAACTTATGATGCTTGGTACTGGGCTCATCCACCTGCATATATGCCAATGAATTGTAACCTAGAAGATGTTTCTCATATTAAAAAATTTGTTGATATCCCTGTTGTTTGTGCTGGGAGAATGAGTCCTGTAACTGCTGCAAAGGCAATAAAAGACAATGATATTGACGCTATGGGTGTTGCTAGACAATTCCTTGTTGATGGCGAATGGGTTACAAAAATTATGGAAGATAGAATTGAGGATATCCAACCTTGTATTTGTTGCCATAATGGGTGCTTCCCAATGTCTCACTACAAAGGTATTTCAAATGGGGCTACAATGTCAGAAACTGCCCACATGGCAAGATGTGCTTTAAATCCTACAACAATGCACAATCATAAATTTGATATTCACCCTGCAAACAAAAAGAAGAAAATAGCAGTTATTGGTGGTGGCGTTGGCGGAATTGAAGTAGCAAGAATAGCAACTCTTCGTGGTCATGAAGTAACAATATATGAAAAAACTGATAAACTAGGTGGTGTTTTTATTCAAGCAGCAGCACCTTCCTTTAAAGAAAAAGATAAACAACTTTTAACTTGGTATAGACACCAAATAGAAAAACTTAATATTAAAGTTGAATATAATACTGAAATAACAGACATTTCACAATTAGATGCAGATGAGATAATTATTGCAACTGGTTCAAAAGCAAAGAGACTCCCTATTGAAAATATCGATAAATCAATAGAAGCAATAGATTATTTGAATGGCGCAGATGTCGGTAAAAAAGTGGCAATTATTGGCGGTGGGCTAACAGGCTGTGAAATAGCCTATGATTTATATCTAAGGGGTAAAGAGCCAGTTATTATTGAAGCAAAAAATGATTTAATAGCAGTAAAAGGCGTATGCCTTGCCAATTCGTCTTATCTTAGAGACTTCTTTAAGACAAACAAGGTTCCTGTATATTTAGAATCAACTGTTAAAAAGATAAATGATGATGGGAGTATAACAATTATTTCTAGTTCCGGCGAAGAAACAACACTACCTGTCGATAATGTTATTGTTTCTGTCGGCTACAACCCTGCTCCAATTGCTCAAAAATCAAAGCATGTTCACATAGTTGGAGACGCACATAAGGTTGGCAATCTTAAAACAGTTATTTGGCAAGCATGGGAAGTTGCAGAAAAATTATAAAATTATTATCTCAACATAAAAAGTCTTAGTAAACTCTACTAAGACTTTTTTATTACAACTTTTCTTTGACTTAAACTTTTTTATTTGTTAAAATCATTTAGATTTAATTCAATAAAAAAGGTGAACTTGTGAAAAATAATAGAAAATTGTGGTTTAGAGGTCTTAAAGGATTTCTTAAAATATTTATTCGTAAACCTAAGTTTATTTTCCTTGGCGAGAAGCCCAAAGAAGCATGTATTATTTTAAGTAATCACGCAGGTGCTTCTGGTCCATTAAAAGCAGAATTGTATTTTGAACAACCTTTCAGACTTTGGGGTACTTATGAAATGAACTCTGGTTTGAAAGCAGTTTATAAGTATTTATCAGAAATATATTATTACCAAAAACATCACTGGAAAAAATTTTGGGCAAAAACTTTTAGTATAATTGCCGCCCCTTTTGCAAATTTATTTTATAAAGGATTAAGACTTATTCCTACATACAAAGATTCTAGACTAAGAAATACTATAAATGAAAGTGTAAAAGCAATTAATAATAAAGAAAAAATAATTATTTTTCCAGAAGATTCTTCTCAAGGATATTTTGACAAACTAACAAAATTTTTTGCTGGTTTTGCTTTTTTAGCAAAGACTTGCTATAAACAAGGAAAAGACCTTGATATTTTTGTAACCTACTATAAAAAAGAAAAAAATACATTTATATTTGACAAGTCAGTCAAGTATTCCTCTTTCCTTAAACGAGGGCTTGAAGGTCAGCAAATTGCCGACGAATTATGCAAAAGAGCCAACGAATTAAGCACTTTAAATCTAAATGAAATAAAAGCCTAAAATTATTACTAACACATAATTCATAGCAATTAAACTAACCTTAAACTACTTTTATGTTTAGTCTTATCAAAGCCTTATAAATATTACTAATATTAACTAGAATAACATCAAATTTTAAAATCATAAAAATTTTACAACTAATATATATTATCTTAATACTAAAAAGATAGCAAAGCCTATCTTTTTATTTTATAATGTTTGACTCTAAATACAAAGTCAAAAAAATAAAGAATAACTCTTACTTTTATTATAATTTTAGTCAAGACAAATTTGAAATTAAATAAATTATTATAAAAACATCTATAACATACCAATTTAGTTTGATTGTCAAACAAATTTTATTTATAAGAAAATGCAATTTTTAAATAACTTATAATTCCAAAAAAACTAAAATTTTCTTTTATTTATGCATACTTTATTGAAATTCTCGGATTACGAGAATTGAAAAAATGTAATTCTCACTTTTTAATTTTAAGAATAGAAAAAAATATTGAAATTCGCCTTGCAAAATTTTCATAGATTTGTAAAAATGTGTTTGCTACATTAGAAATGTTATAATAAACTTCACTAAGAAAAGTTATTGATTTGTTAAAAATCAAAAACATAATGTAGTTAGTTACTAGTTAAAAAGGAGAAATAAAATAATGACAGATTTTTATGGACACAAAGATTTAAATGAAATACCTATTTTCTTTTCAACGGATAACAATTATCTTCCTTATCTTGATGTCGCAATAAGGTCTCTTATAGAAAACGCATCAAAGGAATATAATTACAGAATTGTAATTTTAAATACAGGGCTTGATAGAGAAAAAATGGATAAAATAAAAGCCCTTTCAAGTGATAAATTTATTATAAACTTTGTTGATATATCTCACGCTATTGAAGACATTAAGCATCAACTTAGAAATATTTATCACTTTGGTCTTGCGACATATTACAGGCTTTTTATAGAACAACTTTTCCCTGAATATGATAAAATTCTTTATTTAGATTGCGATATCGTAGTCCTTGGAGATGTTTCAAAACTATACTTTACCAACATGGAAGATAACGCAGTTGCTGGTGTTGTTGAACAATTTATACTTCACTCCCCTGTTTTCAGTTTATATACAAAGGAAGCAATAGGTGTTGAAAATAAAAACTATATTAACGCAGGCATTTTATTAATTAATTTAGCAAAATTAAGAGAAATGCAACTTGAAAAACAATTTGTAGAACTTTTAACAACATATAACTTTGATGTGATTGACCCTGACCAAGCCTACATTAATTATTTGTGCCAAGGGAAAATTAAATATTTGCCAGTAGAATGGAATAGAACTCCGCTTGAACAAGTGGTTTGTTCAAAACCAAATATAATACACTATGCACTAGGAGTA
Organism: uncultured Clostridia bacterium; assembly: GCA_944383405.1. Classification (GTDB taxonomy): domain Bacteria; phylum Bacillota; class Clostridia; order Christensenellales; family UBA1242; genus UBA7862. The sequence goes on along the minus strand of CALWPL010000001.1, from coordinate 266,349 downwards.
AAACCTTGGCAAAAAGAAGATACTTTCCTTGGAGAACATTTTTGGAAGTACGCTAAAAAATCAAGTTTTTATGATGAAATTGTTAATGTAAAAAATAGTTATGACATCTTAGCAGACCTAAAAAAACAGAGAGCAGCGATTGACATTCAAATTCAAGCAATTGAATATGCTCATTCTAAAAACACATTTAATAAAGTTTTAAATAAAACAAATCCTAAAAAAAACTAAAATAAATCTTAATATAGTCAAAATAAAAAGGATATTATCTTAATTGATAAATCCTTTTTTTTATAACAGTGCTAATTTTTTATATCTAATTTACTAAAATTTGTTAATATTTCATAAGGTACTGTATTACATGCTTTTGCTATATCTTCTGCTGTTATAGAATAATCTAGGCTGCTTCCTATAATCACTGCTTTATCCCCTATTTTGCTCTTTACCTTTGTTACATCAACCATCATCATACTCATACAAATATTACCTACTATTTTACAAAGACTATTATTTATAATTACAAAACCTTTTTTTGACCATAACCTTGGCAGCCCTTCTGCATAACCAATATCTAAAACCGCAACCACCATTCCCTTTTTTGCTTTAAAACTACTACTATATCCTACATATTCTCCCTTTTTAACAAATTGTTTATCAATAATGCTTGCAAATACCTGCATAACTGGCTTTAAATTTTTGTTTCCATAGCCATACAATCCTAAACCTACTCTATACATATCAAAAGAATACTCAGGATAGTACAAACAAGTATCAGTATTTGCTATATGTCTAATTGTATTTGACTGAATACTACTTGACATGCTTAAAAATTTTCTAATTTGTTTATTAACTCGTCTTTTATTTTTTGCATCACTTATATGACTAAATAAGCCAACAAGTTCTACACTACTAGACCTATCAATTTCATTCAAAATTATTTCAAGTGCTCTTTTGTTTTTTATGCCAAGCCTGTTCATTCCAGAATTAACCGCTATATGTATCTTAACCTTATTAAATTGATTATTAAGTTTTAATATATCTTGCCTTTTTAGTATTGTAAATTCAATGTCCATGTTTATTGCCTCTTGCAATCTGTCTTCCATAAGTCCACCAAGCACTATAATAGGAAGATTTGTATATTCTCTCACATTTAATGCTTCAACATTAGTCGTTACTGCATAATAATCAACATATTTATTAAGTACCTTTATGACATCTTTAATTCCATGCCCATATGCATTTGACTTTACAACAGCACAAAACAAACTATTATAGGGTAGCCTTTCCTGAAAATATTTCACATTATATATTAAGTTATCTATATTAATTTTTTTATACGACACCTTTCTCCTCTTCTATTTAATTAAACTTATGAGAATAAAAGCAAATAATATTCTTGTTGATAAAAAATTTATCATTTTTTATTTTATGAATTTTAGAAATTTGTAAATTATCTATAAAAATATCTAAATAAAATTTTATAATCATTAAATTATTTTTTCACACACATATTTTATTTTCTCAAAAACATATAATCTTTTTTAAAAATTTAAATTTATTTGACTTTATAATAAAAAATTTATATAACAATTAAAAAATACATATAGGAGAAAACAATGTCAATTTTAGTTACAGGTGGAGCAGGATTTATAGGCTCCCATACAATAGTTGAATTACAACAAGCAGGCTACGATGTCATAGCACTTGATAACTTATCTAATTCAAGTGAAACTGCACTCAAAAGAGTTGAAACAATAACAAATAAACCAGTCAAATTCTATAAAGCAGATATTCTTGATAAAGATGCTTTAAACAACATCTTTGATAATGAAAAAATAGAATGTGTAATTCACTTTGCTGGCTTAAAAGCCGTAGGCGAGTCTGTAAAAAAGCCTTTACTCTATTACGAAAATAATATTTCTGGTACAATAAATTTACTAAATACTATGAAAAATCATAATGTTAAAAATATCATTTTTTCATCATCTGCCACTGTTTATGGCAATCCAAGCGTTGTTCCAATTACAGAAGACTGCAAAAAAGGAGAATGTACAAATCCTTATGGCTGGACAAAATCTATGCTAGAACAAATACTAACTGATACACAACATGCAGATAACGAATGGAATGTTATATTACTTAGATATTTTAATCCAATTGGAGCCCATCCAAGCGGACTTATTGGAGAAGACCCAAGCGGGATTCCAAATAACTTAATGCCATATATTACTCAGGTTGCTGTTGGCAAAAGAGACGAACTAGGCATTTTTGGAAACGATTATGACACTCCTGACGGCACAGGAGTCCGTGATTATATCCATGTTGTAGACCTTGCAAAAGGACATGTTAAAGCCCTTAAAAAAATAAACGAAAAAGCAGGCTTATGTATTTATAATCTAGGCACAGGTAAAGGATATAGCGTACTAGATGTAGTCCACAACTTTGAAAAAGCAAATAATATTAAAATCCCTTATTCTATTAAGCCTCGGAGAGAAGGAGATATCGCCGCTTGCTACGCTTCTCCCAAGAAAGCAAAGCTTGAATTAGATTGGCAAGCAAATTTTGACTTAGTTGATATGTGCAGAGATTCTTGGAACTGGCAATCTAAAAATCCAAATGGATATAAAGAATAAACTATTTTATTTTTTATCACAATAAAATTCTATTCTAGTGAAGCAATTATAATACAGTATAAATAGAACTTTTCTATTTTTGAGAAGTTCTTTTTTTTATAAAAGAACTAATATATTTTGATTTTATTTTTTACAAAAAAATATTATAGATTATTTTAATAGTTTTATTGTATAAAATAATTATCTTTAAATCTGTTAAAAAACCAAATAAGTTGTACCTTATACATAACATAATATCATTTGTTCCCGAGTGTGTAAAACTGATCAAATAAAAAAAGTCCTTCATAATTATAAAGAACTTAAAATATACAACACACTTCTCACACTTTGGTGGACGACCAGGGACTCGAACCCTGGACCCACTGATTAAGAGTCAGTTGCTCTACCAACTGAGCTAGTCGTCCATATTTATTATTATGTAATTTTAATACGAAATTAAATTATTGTCAACACTAATCTTAAAATTTATCAAAATTTACTTTAAAATGCGTTTAAATTTATATAAATAAACATTTTTTATTTACTTATTCTTAAATTTGTCTTATTATATAATTATGAGAATAATCGCTGGCAAATATCGGGGAGTTTCAATCCCCTCTCCAAAAGAAGAAATTGTAAAACCGACCTTAGACAGAATAAAAGAAAATATTTTCAATATTATACAATTTTTAATACCAGATAGTATTTGTCTTGATTTGTTTTGTGGAAGCGGTGCCTTAGGTTTAGAATGTTTAAGTAGAGGAGCAAAAGAAGTTGAATTTGTTGACAACAACAAAAATAATCTTTTAGTTTTAAAAAATTTCTTAGATAAATTAAAAGCAGAAAACTTTTTCTTAAGAACTTCTGATTACTATGAAGCACTAAAAAACTATAAGGAAAGCAATAAAAAATTTGACTTAATCTTTATTGACCCTCCTTATAATTCAGATTTAGCAGAAATTGCTATCCAAAAAATTTTAAGATTTAATATTTTATCTGAGAATGGAACAATTGTTTGGGAGCACCCGGCAAGTTATGATAATATTAAATTTAAATCAAAAATAAAAGATAGTCGAATATATGGTAAAGTCCAGATAGATTTTTTAAGCAAATAAAAAGGAAGAACAAATATGTTAGAAAAAAAATATGATTTTAAAGAAAAAGAAAAAAAATGGCAAGAATATTGGCAAGAAAACAACATATATAAATTTAATGAAAATTGCAAAAAGCCAATTTTTTCAATTGATACGCCGCCACCAACAGTAAATGGGAAAATACATATTGGGCACATTTTTAGTTATAGTCAAGCAGAATTTATAGCAAGGTTTAAGAGAATGACAGGCTATAATGTTTTTTATCCTTTTGGATTTGATGATAATGGACTCCCAACCGAATTATTAGTTGAAAAAGAAAAAAATTTAAAAGCCTATACTGTTTCTCGTGAAGAGTTTTCAAAGATGTGTCTTGAAACAGTTGATAAATACGAAAAAGAATTTAAAGATTTATTTATATCAGTAGGAAATAGTGCTGATTGGTCATTGATGTATCATACAGTTAGTCCTGAATGTCAAAAAGCAAGTCAATTATCATTTTTAGATTTATACAAAAAAAATAAAGTCTACTATGATAATGCCCCTGCCCTATGGTGTACAAAATGCCATACCGCAATAGCACAAAGCGAACTTGAAAGCGAAGAAAAATCCAGCACATTTAATTATCTAAAATTTTATTTAGAGAACAGTAATGATTATATAGAAATTGCAACAACTAGACCCGAACTTTTATGCGCTTGCGATTGCATTTTTGTCAACCCAAAAGATGAAAAAAGACAAAGCCTTATTGGTAAAAAAGTAAGAGTACCCCTATATAACTACTATGTCCCAATTCTTAGCGACGATAAGGTCGATATGGAAAAAGGAACGGGAATTGTTATGTGTTGTACATTTGGCGACCAGACAGATACCCAATGGTATAAAAAATATAAACTAGAATTAAAAATTGCCATAGATGACTACGGATATATGACAGACATTGCAGGGAAATATAAAGGGTTAAAAATAAAGGCAGCAAGAGAACAAATAATTGAAGACCTTAAAGCACAAGACTTACTTATTAAACAAGACCCAATCAAACACCAAGTTTCTGTCCATGAAAGATGCGGCACCGAAATGGAAATAAAACTTAAAAAACAATGGTTTATCAAAACCCTAGAAAATAAAGATAAGTGGCTTGAACTTGGAGATAAAATCAACTGGCATCCAAACTTTATGAAATCAAGATATGTTGATTGGGTACAAAATCTCATGATGGACTGGTGCATTTCTCGACAAAAATATTTTGGAGTTCCCTTCCCTGTCTGGTACTGTAAAGATTGCGGCGAAATAATTGTCGCAGATGAAAATGACTTACCAGTAAATCCTTTAACTTCAAAGCCAAAACATAAATGCCCAAAGTGTGGAGGGACTAACTATGAACCAGAAAAAGACATCTTAGACACATGGGCGACAAGTAGTATTACTCCACAAATAAACACTAGATGGAACATTTCCGATGAGTTTTATAAAAAAATGATGCCTATGACTCTTAGACCAAATGCTCATGACATAATAAGAACTTGGGATTTTTATACTATTGTAAAATCCTATTATCACTCAAATATAATTCCTTGGCAAAATGTTATGATAAGTGGATTTATAATGGCAAGCCAAGGAGAAAAAATATCAAAAAGAAAAGGAAATGCTAATACAGACCCAATTAAACTTATTTCAACTTATTCAGCAGATGTCATAAGGTATTGGACAGCAACAGGTAGTTTAGGAAGAGACATTATCTTCAACGAAGACAAGTTTAAAATAGGAGCAAGACTTGTAAATAAATTATACAATGCTTCAAAATTTGTTTGGCTTTTTATTGAAAACTATGCTCCAAAAGAAAATACTAAACTTAAACAAATAGATAAATGGATTTTATCAAAATTTGCTGAAATGCAAAAAAAGTTCATAAATTATTTTGAAAAATATGAAGTAGGACTTGCAATGAATGAACTTGAAAGTTTCTTCTGGAATTTCTGTGATAATTATATAGAACTTGTAAAAGTAAGGTTATATAATCCAGAAATTTATGGCAATGAAGCAAAGGAGAGTGCACAATACGCTTGTTTCTACTGTCTATTTGAAATGTTAAAAATGTTTGGTATTTATCTCCCACATATAACAGAAGAAATCTATCAAAACACCTATAAAACATTAATTGGGGCACTTTCCCTTCATCAATTGCAACTTGACGCACCAAAGGTCAAGGAAGATAAAGGCTTGAATACTAACGGAGATGAAGTTTGCCAAATAGTTTCACAAGTAAGAGGTTTTAAAACAGACAATAAAATCTCACTTAAAACAAAACTAGAAAAAATTATAATTTCATCACCAAATATTGAATTTATAAAACAATGTGAAAGCGATATTAAAGATGCTACTTCTGCCTTAGAAATTATTTATGAAAAAGCAGAAAAGACATCAACTCAAATTCAAGGAATAATCGAAGAAACAAATTAAAATTATATTTTGTAAAACTAACAAAAGACACAACCAAAAATTTGGCTGTGCCTTTTGCTTTTTGAAAATAATATAAAGTCTATTTTTTATTAAAATTAAATTATCCTTTATGCCAACTGAATTTCTAATTTTTGATTTTACAAAATCATTTATTTACGACCAATAATTTTAACAATCTACTATTGTTAATAAATTTCAAAATTTTATTTAAAATCTTAACTTTACTAACTTTTTTAATAATTTAATTAATAAATCTCCGCATCAAAAGCAATATATGTCGAAGAGTTATTATTTGCTGAAACAATACCACATAAAAAACTTGATTGTGCTGACGAAACATAAAATGCTAAGTTTGTCCCATGCGTTGAGCCTTGGTCCATTTCCAATCTATTTATTGTAACTGTATAATTAAAATATCCCCTAAAACTCCCAGACGCCTTTAATGTAGGAATTGCTCTCATTTCAGTGTGAAAATTAATATACAAAAAGCCCTTTGTTGAATCAGATTTAAGAAAACCAAAACCGAACCCAGAGAAAGAACTTTTAGCCCTAAAAATCTGGTAATATCTTTGGCACAAACTAAGTTCTTCCACATATAGTCTTGGCTCAAATTGAGTTGAATTAGGGGAAATTTCAAGTTTCCACCAATTAATATTTCTTGTTAGCCCTGAATTTAAAATGAAATAACATCGAAATTTTCCATCATTTGAGTATTCAACCCCAAAAGTTACTCCATTATATGTTTTAGATTGAGAATTTCCTATATTTAAAGTCTTGCCCTCAATTTTTGAAACAACATTATTTATGCTAATTGAAAGAGAAATCTCTTTATTCCCTAGTAATTTTGCCCCATCTTCTATTATTTGCTCAAACCTAACCTGCTCGCTACTTGATAAATTCTGAATGGATATCCCACCATTTTCAATCTGAGATAAAGAATAGTTTGTGCTATCCGCATGCATAAGTCTATCAACAGTATATTTTTTCAATCCTGCATTACTATTATTATAAGTTGTCTCTCCCCGTTGATTGACTCTAAAATCTGAATTAATTAAATAATTTCTTGTACCCCCTACTCCTTGCAAACTTGCAATAGTAGTTGATATGGAGTCCATACTACTACTTAAAGTAGAAACATTATCACTTAAACTATCCACATTTTCTTCAACTGTTTCAATTTGAGTCGATAAATCATTTGTTGTTAGCGTCAAATCATTTACAGTTGTTGATAAACCCTGAGAAAATGTTACTATTGATTCAATATCTGTGTTCATTGCAGTAATATAAACATTTGCTTTGTTTACTTCTGTTGTTAAAGATGAAATATTACTATTAATTGTATCAATATCAGTTGAGATATCATCTACTTCTTCATTAAGCGTACTAAGAGAACTTGATAGCGTTGAATAGTTGTTTTGAAGCCCTGAAACATTTTGTGATATATCTCCTATCCCGCTATTAATTGTCTCAACTTCAGTTGATAAATCCCCTATACTTTCATTAATTGTATCAATATTACTTGTTAAAGAGTTTGATAGACTAGTATAATTTGTTTGCAATCCTGAAATATTCTCTGACAAATCTTCAACATCTTCATTTAAAGAGTCTATCCCATCTGTTAAAGTATTTATTGTACTTGACATAGTATTTGTTTGTAAAACAAGATTGTTTGTAGTGCTTGATACCCCCTGAGCGAATGTCGCTAAATCCTGTAAATCTGAACTTAACGCATTTACATTTACATTTGTTTGATTTAAAGATGAAGACATACTTGAAACATTTTCCGACACTTCTCCTACAACTTCTGTTAAACTATTTGCCTTGTTTGACAAACTTTCTAAATCATCATTTAGTTTAGCATTATCCTGAGAAATATCTTCCAACTGTGAATACATATGGTCAATATCCGAATATACCTTTCTTACATTTTGAAGTTCTGCAAATATTTGCGAATTTTTTTCCATTAAATAATCAACTTTATTCATAACTTTCTCCTTGCCTGCAATAATATAGTATACAAATATCGTTTTTCAACTTTCACTGACAAGAATTTTTTAAAAGTCATTATTAAAACTGCACTTTTATATAAAAGAAAAAATTGACATCACTCAATCTCCTTCAAAAAATAAATATAATAAAAAATTTCTACTCAATTTCTACTCAAAAAAAAGAAGATTGAAAAATATTCAATCTTCACACCACAATATATTGTGATTTATATGATAATATATTACAATATATTGTGTATTTATATTGGTTGCGGGGAAAGGACTCGAACCTATGACCTCCGGGTTATGAGCCCGGCGAGCTTCCAACTGCTCCACCCCGCGATATAAAAACAAAGATATTATACCAATTTTGTTTGAATTTGTCAATAGTAATTATCTTTGTTTTTTATTATTATATGCAATACAATTAATCTTTATAACAAAATTAACCTAGAATTATTGGCTGAATTTGTTTATTTTGATATGCAAGTGCTATTGTTTCTCCAAGTAAATCTAAGTCGCCAATCATTGATTTCGGCTTTTGTTGTGGAGCATCTTGTCTAAAAGGCACAAAATAAACACCTTTTGCGGTCATTAGTTTTGCAATGTTTTGTAAGTTAAATCCAAGTGCATCGTTGCTTGAAATAGAAACAACAAGAGGCTTATAATTTCTCATATGTGCTTTTGCAGACATAGTAACAGCATCATCACTTAACCCATTTGCAAGTTTAGCAAGAGTGTTCCCAGTACAAGGAGCAACAACTAAAACATCAATTAAGCCCTTTGGTCCAAGTGGCTCTGCATCTACGATTGTGTGAATTACATCATTCTTTGTAATTTCCTTTAAACTTGCAATAAATTCTTTTGCCTGACCAAAGCGAGTATCCATTGAGTATACTTCTTTTGAAACAATTGGAATAACATTGTTCCCTTCATTAACCAGTTTTTTTATTTCATCTAAAATTTTACTATAAGTACAAAATGAGCCTGTAATTGCAATACCAATATTCATTTTATTTCTCTCCTTCTAAATATTTAATAACTTCATTATAAATTAATTTGCCTGCACTCTTTGGTGTATACTTTGATGGCAAAGCAGGACATAAAACATATTTGATTTTTTCAAAATTTTCTTCTAAACATTTCTTTGACGCTAGTTCAAATAAAACACTTCCTTTTTTAAAATACTTTTCATCTTCCAAAGAAAAAAGTTTTGCAGGTATGGTGTTTACAACAATATCATATTGTAAAAGAAAATCTTTATAAGATTCGCCTAAATAACTTTTATTTGCAATAAGTTTAGATAAGTTAAATTCGCTTTCTCTTCTCATTGAGACATCAAAATTAACTCCTAATTTATAAAGCAAATACCAAACAGCCTTTGCCACTCTACCATTCCCAAGTATAAGAATTTTTTGTTCAAAAAGAGACTTATCGGTATTAATAATCAAATCTGCCAAAAAGCCTTCTGCTGTTAACTTTGCATTTTCAATAACAAAGTCTTCTATATCCATTAAAGAGATATAGTTAATGTTATTAAAATAATTTTTTAATTCATCTTGCAACTTTGGCCCAAAAACTGATACCCCAGATTTAATTTTTAATAATATTTCTTTTTTCCATTTATACGCAGGCGAAACAATGCATACATCATTATTAGATATATTAATTAAATTATCTTCAAAATCAAAGACATTATATCCCCTATTATTTAAAAGTTTTGCAACTTCTTGCACTCTTCTATCTTGCAAGTCTAAATAAAAATTTGCCATATTACCTTCCTTTTCAAATCACTTTATGCAGAAATAAAATCAAGTGTTAAAATAAAAATTAACATTTTTCAAAAAACAAAAATATTATATAAGTATGGAAAAATATTTTTATTTAGGTTCTGCAAACACCTGCCAAGGTTTTAAAAACTGTTTTCAATTTATAAATCCAGCAAAAAATGGAATGACATATATTTTAAAAGGTGGACCAGGTACAGGTAAAAGCACATTTATGAGAAAAATTTCAAAGTACTTTGAAGAAAAGGGATATAACATCGAATACTTTTACTGTTCCTCTGATTCTGATAGCCTTGATGGTGTAAGAATTATCGAAAAAAACATTTCAATTGTTGATGGAACCGCACCGCATGTAACAGAAGCAAGCATGCCTGGAATTAAAGAAAAAATTATAAATTTAGGAACTTACATCAACTCTAAAATAAAGAAACATAAATCACAAATTGAAAATTTACTAGAAAAAAAATCTCACTATTTTTCTGTCGCATACGCATACTTAAGATGCGTTGGGGACCTACTAAAAGTCAAAAAAATAGAAAGAATAAAATCAAATACAAGGTATAATTTTTCACAACTTCTTACTACCCTTAAACTAACAAAAAATGAAAAAGTAGGAGAAAAAAGACAATTATTTTTATCATTTATTTCACAAACTGGAATTTCTTCTTTGCTTGATAAAAACAAATTTAAAAATATTATCAACTTAGGTTGCAAAGATTATTTTGATGGTTTTCAAGTTCTTAGCGAACTATCTAATACCCTATCCCAACAAAATATATCGCATACTTGTTTCTTATCTATTTTTAATCCCGAAGAAATTGAAGCAGTTTATATTCCAAACATTTCTATTTTAATTGTTAATAATAAAGAAGAAATGTTTAAAAATGAAAAACTAATTAATACTCTCATAAAAAAAGCAGGCGAAAACATTTATAAAGCAAAATTCTACCACAAAAAAATTGAAAAATTCTATATCGCAAATATGGATTTCAATGGAATAGATAAAGAAAGAGAAAAACTAATAAAAGAAATTGAATTGTCATAAAACAAATTAAGTCTATATTTTGTTTTGGAATTAAAAAAAGAACTTAACACTTTGAAGATATTTTCACTAAGTTGTCGAACTTTTGAAATTCACTTCATTATGTAAAGTTCTTTTTTGTTAAAGTTAGAGATTTGTTTAGATTATATCCTTCTATATCTAAAAAGATTTAAATATAACGCTATAAATAATTAAATTCTTACAAATTTAACTAATAAAAAAATTTTTAATAAATTATAATACAAAAGTAATCATAAGAATATTTACTATTATCATTAAAAATCAAATTAATTAATATATTACAAATTTTATAAGAAGGAAATTATAATTTAAAATAATTAGTTTGCTTTATTTTTATTCTTAAAATGTACAAAAAGAGACGCCAAAATTATTATAATTTGCATTGGCAAACCTATTAAATATACTATCCAAATTTCATAAGTATTTAATAATAAACTAACCATTAGAATAGTTGACCATACAAAACAAGATGCAAAAATACTTGAAAACAAATTAGTTCTCCAAACAAAAGCAAAAATTGTAACCACAGCAAAAAACACAGGAAGTGCAATAATAAAAGAATACCAAGCATGCTCAACATCTTGAATGTAAGTCAAAACAACAAAAGCAATTGTCGCAATAAGCCATACCAACATACTAGACATAAGTGTTAGTATAGTTCTAAGTCTCATTTTTGATTTTCTAGGCTCAACAACCTTATTCTCATAAACAATATCTTGAATTTTTACATCATAAAACTCTGCAATTGTCATAAGCACATTAATACTTGGAACAGCATCTCCCCTTTCCCATTTAGAAATAGCCCTATCTGAATAATTTAATTTTTCAGCGAGTTGTAATTGAGTTAGGTTAGATTTCCTTCTAAGAGTTATTAGATTTTTTGCAATTACACTATTTATATTATCCATGATATTTATTATAACTCATTTATCAAACACATGGCAAGCAATAAAACAGCAAATTTTGTCGACTCTACTCAAATTAGAGTCTATTTTTTAGAAATTCCACTTTGGGTGGAGTTATAAAATTAAACTCTACTCAAAGTAGAGCAATCTATAAAACTCTACAATAATAAAAAAATATGTGGAGAATAAACTTAAATTTTTAGATAAAATTTTTGCTACAAACTCAATAAAATAAATGCGTGAAGTAAAAAGCTTCATCCAAAACATTAAAAAGGAGAGAAATAAAAAATGAAAATCGCTTTATCAGCAGAAACCGCAATAGACTTAACAAGTGAATTATTAAAGAAATTTAAAATTAATACAATACCATTTTCAATCATTCTAGGGGAAAAAGTTATAAAAGACGAAATTGGAGTTACCCCAAAAATATTTGATTTTGTATCACAAACAAAAGAACTGCCTAAAACATCAGCCGTTAATCAAATGCAATATAGAGAATATTTTAAAAAATTGCTTGAAACCAATGATATAATTCTGCATATTTCTATAAGTTCAACTCTTAGTTCAGCATATCAGAACGCCTCAACTATTGCAAAAGAACTTGGAGAGGATAAGATAAAAGTTATTGACTCATACTCTGCTTCATGTGGAATTGCACTTCTCTCAATTTACGCAAGAAAATTAATTGATAATAATTTACAAATAAACGACATTGTAAATACCCTAAATAAAAAGAAGGAAAAGATTGCAATTAGTTTTGTTGCAAATAACCTTGAATATTTGAAGCGTGGCGGCAGATGTAGTAAATTGCAATATCTTGGCGCCAATTTACTCAAAATCAAACCTGAAATAGTTTACGAAAAAGGAGAAGCAAAACCTGCAAAAAAATTTCTTGGTCTGTTTCATAGCGTAATAAATCCATATTTTAAAGATGTCGTTCAGAGATATAGCAATCCAAATTTAGAAAATGTGTTTTTGGTATATACAACCGCAGAACAAAAAGATTTGGACAATTTAAAAAATAAATTAATTAATAAAGGGTTTAAAAACATTTATATTACGCAAACAGGTGGAACTATTTCAAGTCATATAGGGCCAAATGCAATAGGAATAATGTTTATTAACGATAACTCTCAAAATTAATACCAATTCCACCCTTATTATCTATTTCTACTACCGCATATTCCCCTTCCTTAAAAGCCCCGGGATTTAATAACATAACGCCATCAATTACCTGCAAACTTTTTCTATGTGTATGTCCATAGCATACTAACTTTATCCCATGTTCTTTTGCAAATTTTAATAAAAGAAAAGTATTGAGTTTTACTTTATAATCGTGCCCATGAGTTATCATTACCTTAAAATTTAAGATGTTTATTATTTGTGTATGGGCTTCATTAGAAAAAATATCACAATTTCCACACACTTTTTTTATATTTTGATTCTCGACATCCCTTATGTCCGACAATCCATCTCCTAAAAAAAATACATAATTAAAACTTTGAGTAGACAATAATTCTTCAAGTTTATCCTTTCTTCCATGGCTATCACTAATTACACATATCTTCATCTGTAATTTCCTTTTAATTTTAATTTGTATTTATATCTAAATTTAAGCAAAATATTGAATGTTTGTTTAAATTATAAATAAATATTTCAGAAAAAACAATTAATTTTTATTATAAGTTTTGGCTAGATTAATCAAAAATATCTTTAATTGTTTACCCAATATAAAATTACATTATTTTAAATAAATTACTTGTAAAAATACTTATAAAAAACCCATAACATCTTGACTTTTTGTCTATTAAACAATATACTTTATGTAAGTATAAGTTTTATTCCAATTAGCTCAAATCTTATACTTATATAAAAATATATAAACTTTTAATATGTGCCATTAGCTCAGCTGGATAGAGCGTCTGTCTACGGAACAGAAGGTCGAGCGTTCGAATCGCCCATGGCACACCAGAGATGCATTAAAAATAATATTTTTAAAAATTTAATTTGTGATTAAAAAAACTAGTGATAAAATATCATTAGTTTTTTAACTTAAAAATTAATTCTCATCTAAATAAATTTATGCACATTAATTGAGGTTTTTATGAATAAAATTTGTTTTAAACCTGTTTCAGATAAAAATAGCAAAATTTTAATTTTAGGGAGTTTTCCTAGTGAAAAAAGTTTAAAAGAAGGATTTTATTATGGTAATAAAAATAATAAATTCTGGAAAGTCCTATCTGAATATTTTAATGAAAAAATAGAAGATAATATAAATAGTAAAATTAAATTTTTACTTAACCATAATATAGCCCTTTGGGACATTGTTAAAACAACAAATCTTATAGGCTCAAGTGATAATAAATTAGAAAAAGGTAATTTTAAAATTAATAACATAGAAAACTTTTTAAAAAAACATGAAAACATAAAAACTATTTTTTGTAATGGTAAAACTAGTTTTTCTATTTCAAGTAAATTTTTTCCTAAGGTTAACTTCATCTACCTTCCGTCAACAAGTTCAGCAAATGTATCATTTTCAAAATTTGTATGGTTTGAAAATTTTGATGAAATATATAAAAATTAATTTTTTATAAAGCACACAAAAATAAATTAAATTTTTTACTAAAAACTTCCTAAACTTAATTTTTGCATTAAAAAATTCCTGTAATTTAAACAAGCAATTTTGAAACTAATATAAAAAGGAACTTAACTGTTTTGGGGTGCACCCATTATGTGAAGTTCCTTTTCTAAATTTATTCTAATTGTTTCAAAATCTTCTAAACCTACAGAAATTTTTACTTTTACTCTGCCGCAACTTCTGGTGCAGGTGCGAGAGTGTAGTTTTCTGGGTCAATAACGAACTTAAATAATGCTGAATTTTCTTCTGTCCCATCAAAACTAATTTTTACAACTTTTGTCCTTACAGTATCATCAATTTGGTTATAAAGGAAAAAAGTATTATCAGAAGTTTCACCAGTTGCAGTAGTAAACGAGCCATGCCTTATGCTTTCAGTCTGTTCCGGAGTCCCATAGTTTTTATAAATTATTGCATAAAACCCTTCTTCTGTTTGCTCATCATAATCAACCTTCTCTACACTACTTGTAAATCTAATAAGTGCAATATTGTATGCAAGTCCCCCGTAAACTTCATCTCCTGTTACCTTGCTATATGGAACAGTTCCTTCTAATGTAAAAACAGCGTCAAAGCCTTTTTCATCAGATTTTTTCCATGTAGTTGCCCCAGTGTCGTAACTTTCTCCTTCTTGATTTCCACCAAAATTAACCGTGTACTTGCCTACTGTATATTCATAAACAGGCTTGTTATTTCCAGGATCTCCACAAGCAAGTAATAAGTAAGCAGTAGTAATAATCATGATAGCAACCAGCAAACTAACAATAATTCTCTTTCCTTTTGTTTGAATGTTTGACATTTTCTCCTCCTTTTTAATATGCTCTTATCAGTATCCAAACAAGAAATATTAAAAAGACCAACAATATTATCTTGTCCAAAATACTAATTAGGCTTTATATATATGATATGTAGATATGTCAAATTTTATTAGTTTGATAAAAATATTTTTACAAACTATTACCTTAACCTTTGTTTTTATAAACACATTTTAAACAAATATGTTTTACTTAAAATAAAAAGGAACTAAATAAGTCCCCTTTTATTCATCTATAAATTTTGTTCTAAATCTTTGTTATTAGATTTTTCTTTAAAACTAGAAGAAAATTTATCTTCTAAATTATAGTTTTGCCTATTATAATCCCGCTCTTTTATCCTTTCATTTACTTTTACAACCGCACTTTTATAAGCATTAAGTCGTGTTGCATCTTCCATTACATTCCAATCGCTTGTCTCATAATACTTTTTTATTATTCTATTAAGATATTCCATATTATCTCCAAACTTATCTTGCAAATATGAAAAATTATCACTCATAAGACCCTTTTTTATTTCAGGTTCATGTTGATTAAAAAAAGGCTCAACAACAGGCAATGCTTTTGAATACAAACATTCACGAGACTTTTTTTCTCCTATTCGTATGTTTTTTTGCTTGACTATCTTGCAAATTTCTTGTGAAACATACTCATTAATAATTTCATTTAAAAAACTATATTCATTTTTACTCCCATATTCATAAAACCCAACCTTGCGGTATTGCTTTAAATTATTACCACTATCTTTATAAATAATAGTATTAGACGAAACCAAATGAGTCATCTCATGAATAAGTGTATCAACGCATAAATCAAGGTTTTGTCTCAAAAAACAAATATTAGAAACCTTGTTGTCAGAAGACACATTAGTTTCAAACATCCCACTTATTCCCTGATTATTTACAACAAAATCAAAAATTTTATCTTCTAATTTTGAATCATTATAAACATTATTTTTTTTCAACTTTTTAGCGGCAATTTTTATATAATCACTTGTTTTTAAAACCTGCTTCTTTGACTCTATTCTAAGCCCTTTTAGTTTATTTGAAATGTCGTCATTAATAAAAAAATCTATAATCTCTTTATCTTTAAAGCACTCATTATATGACCTATCTTTATCTAAGTTTAAAAAAGTTAAGAGTTCCATTCTATTTTTAATATCATAACCAGTAACAAAGTCATTTGGCTTTTCAATTATATCTTTAAAAATATCTACATACTTTCCCATTTCTTTTTTTGATATAGAACTAGGATTTATTTTCGTCTTTTGAATAATATAATCTTCTATAACCTTATTCTCTTTTCTAGTATACTCATCAACAATCTTCTTTGTCTTTCTCTCAACAATTCCAAACTTATCTCTTGTTCTAACTCCTATTTTATAAATACTATTGTAATCTTTTTTACAAGTTTTGTTCCACTTTTTTAAGCAAAGTTTTAAATTTTTAGAAATGACTTTTGACTGTTTAGAAAGTATAGTGGATAAAAATTTTTCTTTATCTCCCTTAAAATCTTTTTCACAACTACAATGCAATATGCTTTCAATAAATTCAACAAGACTATCCGATTGAGATTCTGATAACTTAAATTTATTTAACTTTCCCTTTTTTGAAACATATTTAAGTATCTTTTTATCAAAAAAAACATTGAAAGCCAAGTCCTTATGTAATCCGTTCTCAATATTAAATCTACTAATTATCTTATTTAATTTTTCATTGTAATAATCAACAACACTATTAGAAGTTGAATAAAAAGGAGTTTCTGACCCTAAAAACAAGTATGTTGCATTATGAAGTTTACTGCTTATTTTTTCTCTATATTCTTCTCCAAAATATTCAATAAAACACTCAATAATGCTATCTAGCGTTTGCTTATCTAGTGGGTCAAAAATATCAACTCCATTTATCTTAAACTTGTCCATTATCTACCCACCCCATAAATTAAACTTTTTAAATAAATATAGTTATCTGGATAACTTCCAAAACCCTTATAATTATATTCTTTTCCATCCTTTTCAACTTTTACACAAAACTGTTCCGCATCAAAAACATTTGTATTTTTATATTCACTTTCCCATGAAGAAATTATTCTAAGCACTTTACTTGCAAATTCATCTAAATTGACATCTTGAATATACTTAGAATTTATAGTAAAAGTTCTGTTTTCATCATCTAAAAACACTTTTAAAATATTATCTGCGCTTGAAATCAATATTGATATTCTCATATATACCCCTAATTTTTAAACATAAACTTCCTAAAACCACACAAGTTGAACAAAAAATAAATCTAGCACAAAATAAATAAAATTTAGGTATAGCCAAAATTAGTTATCTTGAAAATTAAACACTAAATTTTTAATTCTATTTATAGTTTACTATAAAGTTAACAACCTTGCAATAAAAAAATAAAATTTTGCAAACAACACATTAAAAAACTCATTAAAAAAATTAAATTCAATAAAGTTCTAAAAAAATAAACAAGAAAGTTGAACAAAGCAAAAAGAAACAATGTTTTAAAAACTATTTTCGACAATCCGCATTATGTGATAAAATATTTTACACAAAGGGGAACAATATGAAAACAGCAATACTTATACACGGAATGAGTGGGAGTTTAGATATTAGTTTTGGGCAAAAATTAAAAGAAGATTTAAAAAATAATGGCTATAATATTATCGAGCCATTATATACAACTAAAAATCAAATAACACTTGATTCTTGGTTTAGTGAAACAAATAAAATAAAAAATACTTTAAAAGCAGCAGATGTAATAATATGCTATAGTTTAGGTACTAACTTTATAGTAAAATACCTTGTTAAAAACAATATAAGTTGTAATCTTGTTATTGCTGTTGCAGGAGGCGTTGCAACAGCACGCATGGGAGAAAAATTCGGTTATTTAGAACCTTTTATCCCTAGTAAAGAAGAATTTAAAAAATTTAGACAACTTGTATCCCATGTCTACAATATTTATAGTAATAATGACCATATATGGAAACAAGAGCACATCCATTTATACTCAGAATTAACTGGAGCAACAGAAATTTTTCTTAAAAATAAAGGACATTTTGGAGCAACTTCTGGAGTTAAAGAAATACCAGAATTAATAGAAATAATAAAAAAATATGATTAATCCTATAAACTTTGAAATTTGCATAATAAATAAGAAATTAAACCCTACACTTTTAGAATACATTTTTTGATTAGTTTCAAATAATATAAAATTAAAAATGCTATTTTTTAATTCCTGCCAAGATAAAACTATTATCAATAAATTTCTGAATCTTTTTAATGTCCAAACTATTATCAAAAATTATGCTTATCCAATGCTTTTTATTCATGTGGTATGCTGGGAAACAACTTTTATAATCAATAACACTTTGAATAATATCTGTATTACATCTAACATTAATTATCTCTACAATTTCATCACTTTCTTGTCCGAACTTTTTGCGTGAAATTTTCATAAATACACAATACCATTTTCTATTATCCTTCCTTCGAATAATTGCGTTATCATCAAATTTTTCCCATAAAAATTCCAAATTATCATTATATTTATTATTAATATAGGCTATCATTTCCTTCGCTTGCAAGGATTTAAACACTTGCTTGAAAAAACACTTACATGAAATATCTTCTAATACTCTAATATATTCATTTCTAACGCTTACAACAAATTCGCCAGTTGCATAATCAACTAAATGAAGGGAGTATTCTTCATTAAAATTATTATCTATAATTTTTGTAGAAATTTCTTCATTTGGTAAAATATAAACATATAAAGTAAATTGATTATCACATATTGGAGTAGAAAAAGTAAATTTATTGTTAACAAACTCAAATCCATATTTTTTCAATTTTGAAAAAGAACAATTTTTGTTCTTAAATATCTTTTCTATGTAATTCATAATACTCCTTAATAAATTTAAAAAGGTAGACAAATATACCTTTTTAAATTCTATTTTTAGGATTTCATACTAATTAAATTATAAAACCATTATTAGTTATTTTAACTATTTGGTGTTTGATTATCTTGACTAGGAGTATATAGTTTTCTAATTCTTAAATACAAACTATCTTGATAATTTCCGCTAGTGTCAACAAGTAATAATGCGTACTCAACATATTGAGGATCTTCCTCATTTTCAACAACAACTGGTGGCAATTCTTCAAATGAAGTTGCTATCAAAGTATAAGTAGTCCCAACCACTCTATAAATTTCAACAGAATAATTTACCCCATCATTAATTGTAAATGAGCTTGTGTCATCAATATAAAGTATTGAGTCATTAGTTGCTTCTTCTATTTCAATATAATTTGTGCCGCTTATAGTTATAACTTCGTCTAAGTTTTCAAGTGAATATGGGCAAGTCTGTTTTAAAACTGTAAAGGTAGATGTAATGTGTAAAGTATATGTCAAATTATCAGATGTATTACTAAACTGTGAAACACTATATGTATTTCTACCATTAAAACAAATATTATTGAAAAATCTGCTTAAATCATAAGAAGAAGAATATAATAATGATAAAACAATTTCATAAGTACCAGCACTATTTATTTCGCTAACATATTCATTGTCTTTCATATATCTCATAACTAAGCTTACACCATTCTCGTCTGAATATCTAGTTGCTGTTGAAGATGTTGGGCTTCTAAGTAAAGTTATTTTCATATTGCTTAATTCACTTGAAGCATTATTTGAGACCACAATATCCCCTTGTTCAATACTATTTGAAAAATCTTTACCAGTATATGTTTCTGTAAAATTACCAAAACTAATATACAAAGTGTTAATTTTATTTATTTTATATTCAATAGTATCAATAGTCGTATTCCTAACATAATTTGTACCAATTTCTTCAAAAATATATTCAACTTTATATTGTAAATTATTAGGAGCAACAGGTGGATTTGAAAGCAAAGTATATTCGTCTGTCCCTTCATTAGTTTGCACATAATAATTGTACCTAATTCTAAAAATAAGATTTCCTATATTATCTGAAAGTGAAATAGTATTATTTTCTAAATAAGAAATTGAAAATTTTCCATCATTGCCATCCACAGTTTGAGTAGTGCCAACTTCGCCACTAGGAGCCAAATTAACTGAATTATATACTAATTCTTTGTATACTGAATACCCCGTATAGTAAAAATTATAAATTGAATTAACTGGACTTAAATTATCATCTGTAATTGCAATTCTAGTAAAAGTAAGCAAAGCAGTTACTTCTCTATCAGCAGTTATACCATCTGTAAAAGAAACTATAAACCTAAGCCTTTTTGCCGAAGCACAACTATTAACACTATTAACCCAACTTTCATCATTTGCAGAATAAACAATATCTGGGTTGTTGTCGTCTACAATTTTAAGCGTATATTCACTTGCCTGAGCATCACAATCAAACATATCAATCATAATTCCATACAATTCACTTGCTGTATATGTTGGGTCATAAGGGGCCCTTCTGTCGGACACTGTAACAGTACCAGAATAAGCCCTTTTTGCTATTTCATATTCAAAAGTACCTTCTCCAAAATAAGAATCAGATTTTGAACCATAAATTGCCTTTAAAACATATAATCCTACTTCAAAAGGTGGCGTATCAAGCAAATCACCCGCTAAATTATAGTATTCAAAAGTGAAAATATTTGGGTTATCTATATAATAAACTCTTTCTAATGCTTCCCCATTTTCATTAAGCAACACCGCACTAATTTCATTTAAGAAAGAAGTTACAGGCTGATTTTCTCCAAGATAAACAAACTGATTAACCGCTGGAAAATAAATTTCCGCTTCACAACTTATTACATTAAAAATTTGTTCAGAAGCAAAATAGTAATTTTGCTCATCTATAACTAAAGTAATAGTATAGCCATTATTAACATCTAACATATAATTTACCTGAGCCCACTGGTCAATATTCTCTACGACATATTCAACGCTATTTTTGAAATCTGGCGTCATAGAATATTCAAAAGGGAGTTCGGATGGATTATTAATATTAAAAATTGTTCCATAATAAAAATCAGTTTTCCAATTATCAATTATAATATTTGGAGATTTTTCTATTTCAAAAAATTCATAAAATTCAATCTCAGACATATTCTCTGATTTATAACTAAAAACATAATTTTGTCCAGAAGTACAGACTGCTGTACATAAGTAAATTCCTGCATTTCTAGGAACAACATCGCCAAGGCTTGAAACTTGATAACAATCTTTTATCTCATTTCCATTATCAACTATTACATAGTTAGTTCCACGAATAGTTTGGACAAAAACATCAATTGTTGCTTCTGTTGTAATATCATCAACTAAAACTAAAACTTCTTCCCCATTTTCAAGAACTTCTGAAACATTATTTCCATCAAAAGCATACTTTTTTAGAAGCCCTGTTCCTGAGCCATTGTATTGTGCTTTTAACAAAATATATCCATAAGCAATGCTATAATTATTCCCTTCATCATCTGTCTCCATATTTAAAGTAAAATATCTTGACGAGCCTGAATAAACAACACTAGTAAGTCCATCAGGACTTGTAATTGTAGGAGCAGAATCGCCTTCACTGCTAATTGTAATTGGTTTAGGAGAAACTGAAAGTGGAACATTAATTGTTAAAGGTAAATAGTTATTATCAACCGCCCCATCTTTAACAGCCTGTACCATTATAGTTATATCGTGTGGAGACGCCGCTACCCCTAGCATTTCTATTGGATAGGAAGAAGTCCTATATTCATAATTCTTTCCATTATCAAATGTTCTTAGTGTAATTTGTTCGCCATTAACACCAGTAAAAACAGGTTGTTCTTCTTGAACTTCAATAATATTTGGTAAACTCTCTTGCCCTTGTCCATATATGATACTAGAAGCAAAACTAAGTAAGTTTTCATTATACTGAATTTGTGCCTTTAAAATATTTAAATAGCCTGTTTGAGACAAACTAGCAATATAACTATTTTGAGATACACCAAATTCAGTTAACTCTATAATTTGTCCTTGACTGTTTTTAAGAATTAACTTGTTGTCTTCTTCTAAAACAAGATTGACATTATATCCACCAACATTTATAGGAGTTATATTATCTTCTTCACTTGTTGAATAAACAATACTATAACTTGAACTTTCTCCATTAGCATTTGCTGCAAATTCAAACCCAGGAGTTGTACAAATTAGCCTAAAAGTACTTGCCATAGATTGTCCCGTATAAGTTAACTCTGCTGTCGCAGATGATAAGTCTTGGCTATAAACTAGTTTAAAATCAATTATCTGACTATCAATATAATATACAATATTTTGTCCAAGTGAAATATTATAACAATTTTTAACATCTATATTGTTTTTTGTTATACTAATTTCAACATTATTCAAATTTGAAATATAGTATGTCCCAGTTCCTTCTGTTAATGTAATTGATTTTATACTAACTATCGGATTATCAACAACATCAAAAGAAGTAGTATCATAGTTTAACTCAAGCCCAGGCTCAGGAACGCCTTCTTCTCTTTCCCAAGTACTTGCAATTAAATTAAGCGTAATTTCCTTAGGATTGATAGTATAAGTTGACTCTTCATTTACTATAAGTTCAAAGTTTTCATCTTCACAGGAAAATGACCCCTGTTTTATAACATAATCTATAATTTTATTATTCTCGTCATATGCAACAGGATAGTAATTTCCTACTTTACTGACAATATTATCTCCATTTGTTAAAACAAAATCGCCTGTAAATTGAGGAAACACAAGAATATTTTCATCATATGCTTCAACTATATTGACATAATAAGATATTGTTACCGGATTACTACTACCATAAGTTGTCGTATAAGAATAAGGCTCAACAATGACTTGCCTTTTTTCAATTTTAAATTCTACTTGCGAAGCAAGATTTAAACTATAATTGTCTCCAAAACTTAGAGAGCCAAGATTAATTGTATATGATCCAACATCTTCTCCACTTTCTCTTGATAAATTACCTGTGCGCATTGCATTGTCATCAACAAGTTGTGTATTTTCATCAATATCATATTCAATTTCTGGGTCGGAACTTCCATAGAGTTTGCTTTGATCTGCCACTGGAATAATATTAACTTGATACTTATCTATTGTAAAAAGATAGTTTTTACTATTATCTAAAATAAAGTCATAATACTCCATTCCTTTTTTATACGATATTTGGCTATTTAAAAAAACTTTATAACTGCCACAATCCTTAAAACTATTTACAACTGTTTCTATACCCTGTTCATCTATTTTAACAAAAAGCCCACTTTCATTTGACATACTAAGGAGACTTGTCCCTTCAACAATAATATCATAAATATCTAAGTTGTCTTCTATTTCATCCGATAGCACAAAAGAATTTAAAAAGTTTGTTATTGTCTGCCCAAGTAAATTTTGAGTCCCATCGTATGTTTTATGTGAATTTTCAACACTTGCATTTGGAGTTACAGTTACTGTAATTTTATTCAAATCTATTCTTGAAGATAAAACCGTAATAATAAAATTATTATCACTGCCAGTTGAAAACTCACTACTATCAAAGGTAACTTGATAAGAAGCATAATGGTCAGTTTGTATACTAGTTAAGTTTAAATTTATCTTAAAAACTTCGCCTGTACTTAATAAAAAGTTTCCCAAGTTTTCAAAGTCTTCTCCCTGACAAGCAAACACTCCATCAACAATTTGCTCAACATTATTAACTCTAAAAGACCTTAATTTTAATATATAATCAGCATCTGAATTATTATAATAACTAACTACATGCGTACTGTTATTTTTAGGATAAGAATAATTTCCTTCATAATTTTCAAATTGAATTATTATATTACTTCTTTCAACAGTAAAAACTATTTGAGATTCTGCATCGTCCCATGTAGACATTGCCCTTTCATCAAGTGTAAAAGTATAATTTTTATTGTATGTATTGTTAATAGTATAATAATATGTTCCAACAGGTGCTCTATTATTTTGCTCTCCTAAGTTATAATCAGAACCGACACTTGAAACATAGTCAATAGATATAAATGGAATAATTTCATTTATATTAATAATTCCTGAGTGGTCATAAGTAATTAAAGATAAATCATCTGGCGTTCCATAAACCTTACCTAAATTATCATGAGGCGTTATCATTACGCTTCTTTTACTAACTGTTAGATTCCCAAAAAATGATTCTACAATTAAGAGATTATTATCAGATGTAGGATTTGTGTACCCTATTGTGTACGCTCCTGAATCAAGATATCCATACGCATTAAGAGCGGCCATTTCTCCATTTTGCATAAAAGTATAATTAGAAACTGAGATATGACTAGAATAATTTATTGCTGTATTGTCAAGCGGATTTATTCTATCATATCTATTACCACTTTCAACATATTCATTATAATCGTATAACTTAAACCTATTTAGTGCTGCCGATGCTCCATAACTTATGTTTTGGTCATCAACTACAAGTATTACTTGTCTAGCAGTAACACTATAAGTCCCTGGGATGTAAGACACCCTATAATTCTTTGCAAATTCATCATTTAACCTATAATTTATTCCAGTAGAATAAGTACCTACTAAACTTGTTTTTGAAGCAGTTGTAGTAAAAATATACTTTCCAATAGAAATACCCGCATCTTTTCCTACGCCCTGTGTTATATCAATTCCTTCATTTAAATCATCATCACTTATATTTCCATTAAAAAATCCGTCTTGTAAGTCTCCTCCAAAAACACTGCTCCCATTTGACGCATTAATTAGAATTTCATAGGGAATAATTTCAACATTCATTGAAGCGTACTCTATAAACTCAGTTGTTGCTTCTTCCCCTTCCCCTTGTGTAACTCTCCTATTATATGTAATTCTATATCTACCTACATCTATTATTTCATTAACTACTTGCCCAGTTGACAAGTTGTAATATTGATAACTATATTCTTCTTGATTCTCTGGTACATTTATTACCTTAAAATCATTTTTTTGGTCTACCCCACTATAAGTAGATGTCGCTTGGGACTGTGGGAACTCTGGCAAGGTTTCCCTTGTGATAGTTACAAGAATTCTCTGTGATAATTCCTGAGAACTATTTCTATAAGTTGCTGTTATAACAGTTGTCCCTTCCCCTACACAAGTAATGTAACCATTGTTAACTCTTGCTACATTAGTATACTGACTCTGCCAAATTAAACTATCATCACTAAAACTTGTTGGATACATATCAACTTGAATCTTGATAGGTGCATTAGTATATTCAATCACATAACCTTCATTCCCACCTACATATATAGCATCTTCACTTGAAATTGAAAGGGAAATTCTCTGTAATCTATCCTGACTACATGAGCAACCCCATAAACATATTATGCTTAATAACAAAATAGGTAAAAGACTTATAAATTTTGTTAATTTTTTCATTTTATCTCTTGCTCCTATAAATTATATCAATATATTGCCTTATTAAAATCAATTACATTTAGTATTAGTATTATATAATATATTATCTTTCTTTCAAAACAAAAAATGTAATTTAATTAAAATTGCTATATAACTAATTTCTATTTGATTTACTATATTATTTGGTGTATAATTTTTTAAAGGAGAAACCATGAGAGCAGTCTTACAAAGATGCCTTAATGCACAAGTAAAGGTAAATAATAAAATAGTTGGAGAAATTAATAATGGCTTTGTGGTCTTTCTTGGTATTGGTAAAAATGACAATGAGCAAGACCTAAATTATCTTGTAAAAAAAATTTGTGGATTAAGAATTTTTGAAGACCAAAATGAGAAAATGAATTTAAATCCAAAATCAGTTGGTGCCGATCTACTCGTAATAAGTAATTTTACATTATATGCAAATACCACCCATGGATTTAGACCTGACTTTCTAGAAAGTATGATGCCCATTAGGGCAGAAGAATATGTAAATAAATTTATAGACGAATGTAAAAAACAAAATGCTTTTAACAAAATTTGTTCAGGAGTTTTTGGGGCTGATATGAATGTCATAGTCTCAAACGATGGACCTGTAAATATTATATTTGATACGGAGAGAATAAAAAATGAAAAATGAAAAAAGATTAATCACTGCCGCCCTTACATATGTAAATAATATCCCACATGTTGGGCATATTGTAGGGTGTCATTTGCCTGCTGATATTTTCGCTAGATATTGTAGAAGTTTTGGGTACGACACCACTTTTGTCGGTGGCTCTGATATGCATGGTACGCCTAGTTTAATGACAGCGCAAGAACTAAATATCCCTGTTGAAACATTAACTGAAGAACTTCACAAAGTTCACAAAAAAATATATGAAAAACTAAATATAAGTTATGATATCTATTCAAATACTCATACTGACATTCACGAACAAGTTACAAAAGATTTTTTTATGGAACTTTATAATAATGGCTATATTCGTGAAGGCGAAACTGAAATGTTTTATTGTGAACATGATAAAATGTTTTTGCCTGACAGATATGTAGTAGGCACTTGCCCACATTGCGGCTTTAATGAAGCAAGTGGCGACCAATGTGAAAAGTGTGATAGTTTATTTTCGCCAAACGAATTAATTGACGCTAGATGTAAAATTTGCGGTCAAAAAGCAGTACTTAGAAAATCAAAACATATTTTTTTGATTTTATCAAAAGGCGTTAAAGAACTTGAAGAATGGGTTGAGTCTAAGAAAAATATTTGGCGCCCACATGTCTATGCCGAAGCAAAAAAGTGGATACAGGAAGGTCTTAAAGATAGATGCATTTCAAGAGATATTACTTGGGGCTTTAATATACCTTTAAAAGGTTATGAAAATAAAGTTTTCTATGTTTGGTTTGACGCTCCTATTGGATATATATCTCTAACAAAAGAATTAGACGAAAAAAAATATGAACAATTATGGATTAATAAATCTGCAAAAATCTATAATTTCGTTGGGAAAGACAATATTCAATTCCACGCCGTATTTTTCCCTACTATGTTACTTGAACATAAAAAATATAATCTTGCTTATAATGTCGTTGGACTTAACTTTTTAAATTATGAAGGTCAGAAATTTAGTAAAAGTAAAAAAATTGGCGTTTTTTGTAATGCATTACTTGAAGATAATGATGAAATTGATATTGACACATTGCGAGCATATTTAACTACTATTATTCCTGAAAATAAAGATACAGATTATAGATGGGAAGATTATAAAAATAATACTAACTCTGAACTTGTTGGAAAATTTGGTAATTTGTTTAATAGAACGCTAAACATGATAAAAAATTATTTTAATGGTCAATTAAATATAGATATAAATGCTCTAAACAATATAAATGACCTTGACAAAGAAATTATTGACGCCATAAAAACTATGCCAAATAAAATTTCCCAATCTTTTGAAAAAGCGGAGTTAAGAGATGCATATAAACTTATAATGAACTATGCCACAATCGGAAATGGATATATTGAGAAATCTGCTCCTTGGGCGCTAATGAAGCAAGATAAAAAAGAAGAAGCAGAAAAAGTACTTGCCTTATCACTAAATCTTTGTGCTAGTTTGTGTATAGTAGCATCTCCTATTATTCCAAATAAAACAAAAATTTTATGGCAAGACCAAATAGGCTTACAAGAATCACCTTCTCAAAATGGCATTTGGCATAAGGCAAGTAAATTTAACATTCAAAAAGGGCATAAAATAAAAGATGTTTTCCCTATTTTTGAAAGAGTCGACAATGAAAAACTTGAAAAATTCAAAACTATCATGTCAACACCTTTTGATATTAAGGAATATTTCAATAAATAATAAATAAAATAACTCCCACAATGAAGTATTAATTTTTTAACAATTCACTTCATTATTACTGGGAGTTATTTTATAGATAAAAAAGAGAGTTCTTAGTTACTTACTTTTGAAACTAGTTTTCTTTCATTTCAATAGTTTCAAAGGTTGATAATCTTAAATTCTTAGTTATTAACTAAATTAATTTGTACTGTTTGCTTCTTAGTATTAAGCACATTATAAACAATTGGAGCAACAAAAAGCGTACAAAAAGCAATTACCAAAGTAATTAAATTCCACTTATATTTTTTGCTCTTAGTTCTTTTTATAAGTGTAGCCCCTGTTTCATCCTTTGTTTTAAGTTGAAATCCATTACTATAATAGACATCAATTACTTACTCTAATTCTTCAGTACTTTTGACATTTCGACTTACCTTACTCATTTGTATACATCCTTCGGAGGTATTTTACCCTCTCCGCAATTTTGTCAATTACTTTTCCACAATTTGTTAATAATTGTGAAAAAACTTAATTTCTAGAATTGAAGTTTTTAGCTTAAAAAAAGAAATACAAAACCACACTTGTATTTCTTTGTTATTATTATATTTCTTTATTGTTATTATATTTATTTATTGTTATTATTTCATTTTTACTCTTTTGTATTTTGTATGCAAAATCTCTTTTGCTCTTTCTCCGCCTATCTCCCCTAAGTAATCTTTATATAATTTTTTTATGGCTGGATTTTTATGCGATTTTCTTGCGTTTTTCTTTTTATCCGTTTTATATAGCCCTTTTGCTCTTATTTCAGCAATTTTTGTATTTTCCGCTTGGTTTTTTGAATACATTGGCATGCCTGTACCATTAGAACACCCACCCGGGCAAGCCATAACTTCAACAAAATCAAAATTTTTCTTTCCTTCCTTTATTTCATCAAGCAAAATTTTTGCATTGTTAAGCCCACTTACAACTGCAACCCTTATTTCTCTATCTCCAACTTTTATACTGCCTTCTTTTATACCGCCCAAACCTCTTACTATTAAATATTCAACATTTTTAATATCTTTTCTTGATAATCTATCCATAAGCGTTCTTAGGCTTGCTTCCATTACTCCACCAGTTGTCCCAAAGATGACTCCTGAACCAGATGAAAGCCCAAGTATTTTATCAAATTCACCATCTTCAAGATTCATAAAATCAATATTCTTTGACTTTATAATACCTATCATTTCTCTAACAGTCAAAACAGCATCTGTGTCAGGACCGCACTTCCCAGCAGACATCCCAGGTCTTAGTCTTTCCGACTTTTTTGCAATACAAGGCATGACAGTTACAAAGTACAAATCACTTGGTTTTACCTTGAGTTTTTCTGCATAAAAAGTCTTGACAACACCCGCAAGCATTTGTTGTGGCGACTTGCAAGTTGAAATATGTGAAATAAATTCTGGATACATTGTTTCAACAAATTTTACCCATGCAGGACAACAAGATGTGAACATTGGGAGCCTATCACTATTTAAAAATCTATTCACAAATTCGTTTGCTTCTTCAACGACCGTAAGGTCTGCCCCAAAGTCAACATCAAAAACATCATCAAATCCGAGTTTTCGAAACGCTGTAATAATCTTGCCTTCAACATTTTCCCCAATTTTACATCCAAACCCTTCTCCAAGAGAAACTCTCACTGATGGCGCCATAGCAACAATCATACGCTTGTCCTTTTTTCGAAGGTGTTCTAAAACTTGTTCAACATCATTTATCTTTCTTTTTATAATATTTGTACTCTCTTTACTTTCCATTCTTTCTCCTATTATACTCAAAATATCAAAAGTAATTATAAAATTTTGAAAATTTTACTTTCTACTTTAACTTTAAAATCATTTTTGCTTAAAAATTATAACAATTTTTTAAAAAACAATATAATTATTATACATTTAAATTAATTTTTTAAAAAGCAAAATAACTAAAATTTTACTATCTATTATTTAAAATTAGTGATAAAATAAATAAAGGAGTTTAAAAATGCAAATAACAAGTTCAGGAATTGTAAATTCTCATATTTTAGACAAATATGGAAAGCGTGGCACAAAAATGAAATTTGGTATGCCAACACTTTCTATTCCTTTTGAAATCCATGACGCCCCAAAAGAAACAAAAAGTTTCGCAGTAGTCTTTGATGACCCAGATTCACTAAATGTAAGTAATGTTGTTTGGATTCATTGGCTAATTGCCAATCTACATAGGACAAAAGTTGAAGAAGGAGAAAGTGAAAGTGCTTTTGACTTTGTTCAAGGGAAAAACACATGGAATGATAATTGTTATGGGGGTCCTTGCCCACCAGATAAAACTCACAATTATAGGCTTACTGTTTATGCTTTAAATCAAGACCTAAATTTGACAGGTAATTTTACATTAGAACAATTAGAACAAGAAATGAAAGGAAAAGTTATTGCTAGTGCCCAACTATTTGGACTTTATGATAAATAATTACTATTTTAATTTTATTAAATATTTTGCTCTATTTTTTATAAAAGCAAGTATAAATAAAACTATATTACTTTATTAACTTAAATGATAAAATTATATTTAAATACAACTTGCTTTGAAACTATAAAAAATTAAAAGGAGTTATATTATAACCCTAACGGGTTACTAAGAACTCCTTTTTTATTTTCAAAAAATAATTAATCTTTTGAATGTTTTTTTAGTTTGACTTTTTTAGCAACTTTATTCATTGCATAACTATCCTTGTCATAATTATAAAAGTTAATAATAACATTATCATATACTTTTTGTGTCTCAAGTCTTAACATCTCACAATTTTGTTGAGCACTAAGATTTGGGTCAGGGTAAATCGGCTTACATATCTTAACAGTAACTGCCTTTTTCTTTCTAAACAATCTTTTTCTAAATAAAATTATAATAGGAATTATAGGCACATTGTTTTTACTTGCATAATAAAACGCACCTTTTTTCAGCGGTCTTGATTGTTCGTATCTAAGCCACAATGCCGTTTCTGGATAAAAATGCACAAACCCACCTTTATCAAGTATGCTTTTAATATATTTATCAAACTCTTTATTTTGACTAAATGTTGACGCAATAGGAATAAAACCACCTGCTTTTAAGGTTGCCCCAAAAAAACCTTTTTTTAGATTATGCGGTGCTCCTGTTATATAAACATTATTTCTAAAAGACAATGCTTGTAAATTCCACAAACTATCTAAATAGTGAACATGGTTAGATATTGTTATACCTCTTTTTACACCTTTTAAATTCTTTCTCCCTTCTATTCGTATATTAAACCCTAAATAATCGACTATTGGTCCAAAAATTCTCAAAAAACCATTTATAATCCATTTATACGCAGTAGAAACAACTCCCCTTTTTTCAATCTCCTTATAATCATAATTTTTCTTTTGGTTGTTAAAATTAATAGGAGTTGTAAAGGTGTCATATTTTTCATCCCTTGCAAGTTCATATAAGAAATTAGTATAATCATCTTTTGACACAAAAAGATTTTTTCTTTGTATATCTTCATATATAAGTTCTGCTGTTTTCTTCCCACCATTATTAAACTTATCAATCCTATAAGTATTTTCTCTATACACAAGAAGGTCAACTGGGTCATCAATCCACGCTTCAATTTGCTCTCTTATCTTTTTTGGCTTGTATATTGCTTTCCCCATACCGTAATCGTCAACAAACAATTCTTTTGTCGACTTCTCTATTGGATGAGCATAATAGTCTATAATAACAGGAGTATGCATAAACACAGAATCTAAAACAGAATTAGGTCCTGCTTTTGTAATAAAAACATCGCTTGCACAATAATATTCATATATTTCTTTTTGAAAAGGTAGTGGAATTAAAGTTATATTGGGACTAATCTTGTTATTTTTCACCAAATCCTTATAATAATTTAACAATTTTTCATTTTTACCTGCAAGCATAATAATAGTTAAATCTTTTTTAGTCTTCAACAGTTCATCTGTTACCTTTTTTGATTTTGCACATGCGTACGCCCCATCTGCAACAATAACGCAAAATTTATCCTTTGGTATATTTAACTTCTCTCTGTATTCTTCCCTTGTTAAATTTGCATTTAGTAATTCATTTCGTGCGGTAAAAAATACTTGCTTGACAGTAGCAGGATTAAAACCTTTTTTACCTATTGCATCGTAAAAGGCTTTTTCATTATTAACAATAAATAAATGCTCTCTATTGTCCCACCATTCATGTACATTATTGTCAGGATTATAAGTTATAACCTTAACATTTTTATTTATATTTTTTCTATATTCAAGTGCACAAAAGGTCATAAAATAATGCGTACTCACTATTACATCAGGGTCTCTCCTTTTAAATGCTTCAAGAGTATGCTTAACATATTTTTTAAATATACTTCTATGCAAAAGACGCATAAATTTAGGACCACCCATAATTTTTAAAAAGGCAAAAATAAAATTTCCATATCCTTTTACTTGGTTGGTTTTTTTTGTTTGGCTTATAATAAAATTTTCCCATTTTTTAAGCACCGGGTCATTATCTTCCTGCATGATATAACTTTCAATAATTTCAAGTTTGTCATTATACAAATTTTTTAAATTATCTGCTATTGATTTAATAGAAGTAATGTGCCCAAAGCCAGACTCCATATATGTCATAAGTATTCTTTTCTTTTGCATCTTTTCTCCAAATAATTTTATTACTTAAAATTAAAATTTTCAAAGATATAATACTATACAATTTTATATAAAAATATAAATTGCAATTAAGCAAATAATTTTAACAAATAAAATTTAAGTGCCTTAACAAATATTATAATTTACTATTTTTTTCTTCTGGTTTATTGCTTGTCTTCTTTTTCTTTTTAACAACTGTAAATTGTAAAGTAATAAATATTGCTATTACAACAATGACTATTACACTTATAACAATAGCAAGAATAGGTACTGGGTCTCCTTCTTCTACATTCCCACCAATACTCCAATTAATTTCAATGTATGGGGAATCAGTCCTTTCCCATTTATAATTATAAGGGTCTTTTAACATTAAAATTGCCGTATAATCACCTGGCACAACCCCACTATTATTTGAAACTAAATATAGTTCATTTTCTTCAACATCTAAACTAACAACATTCCCTGTATAGTGAATTCTCGTAGAAAAATTTGGGACTTGAACACTTGCTTTATTAATTTGCCAATTATATTCAATAGGATTTGTATTTCCATTACTCCAAATAGTATTTGCAGTATCATTTAACTTTATAGTTATAGTATATTCTCCTGCGTTTGTGGCTCTGTTTCCTAAGATGGTAAAATAACTACTATTTGAATTTGTAAAATTAACAATTTTTTCTGTTCCGTCATAAACAAACTCTTGCTCTGGTAAAACTGACGGAATGTTAATTATTCTTTTATTAATTGTCCATATTAAATCTTGCGTCCTACCCACTACCTCATAATTTTTACTATCATATAATTCATAAGACACACTTGCTATATATGTACCTGCATCACTTG
The DNA here is from genome assembly GCA_944383405.1 of uncultured Clostridia bacterium. Lineage (GTDB taxonomy): Bacteria > Bacillota > Clostridia > Christensenellales > UBA1242 > UBA7862. Next base: position 232,720 of record CALWPL010000001.1, on the reverse strand, counting down.
CAGAATATGTCCCAGAATAAATAGGCTTTACATATGCACTACTTGTAAGCAATGAAACAGTATGTACAACATTTTGTTCGTAAAATAAAGTGCCTGTATCTCTCCAAGTAAAATTAGACACATCAATACTTTTCTTTAACATATTAATTGTTAAATCACTAAGGGCAAGTGCTTGATAATTTGCCGATTCATTAATTTGTAATTTTACTATGTACGAGCCTACATCTTGAAAATTTTCAACGCTTGACACCACAACTTGTTCGTTATTATTTATTATTATGCTGCTATTATCAAAACTTTGAATCTCTCCGTTATAAATATAATCTGTCTTTACATTTGACATATCAACAACTGGAACAGCCTTTTCAATAGTTAGTGGAAAATATTCTTTCCATTCTGCATAATTTGCACTTCTACTAACTCTAATTTCTATTTTACCTACTAGATTTTGGGCTTCTTCAACTGTTGTAAATGTCGTATTATCAGGAAAAAAAGATAAAATTTGTTCACTATTATTTATATATACATAATCCTTAATATCTTGTTCAATTCCTGTATACACAAAATTTGTTTTTGTATACAGGAATTCAGGTTGAGCCCTAGCAATTTCAAAAGAAAATTGATTGGCCTTGGTCTCAGGCTCTAAACTCGTGTAAAAGTCATAATTTTTATCTTTTTCTAGTGGCGCAAGAGTTAAAGTATAATATCCTGCTAAAATAAGATCGCTATTATTTATTGGCTGTCCAAAAAAATTATTACCTGTTACTGAATAATTTAAAAATTGCCTTGACCCACTTATATCTTTATAATAAGGAGAAATTTTATCCCTATGGCTTTTACCGTTATATACAGCGCCTTCTGTAATATTCCAATTCATTAAAACTTTTTTCTTTGTAATATCTACAACTAAATTATTCGTATTAAAATTAACCTGAACTTCATAATTATCTTCAAGATTACTATTTGTAAAACCAACATCAATATTTGAAACTAATTTTCCATCCCCAACATCTGCTGACGAAACATGCCCCGTAACAATAACACTCTCATTTTCGTCAACAAAGCCTGTTTGTTCTACATCAAACTGAATAAGAGTTGAACCATCAAACTCTTTTTTTATAGGAGTCCCTTTTGTAATTATTAAATTCGTCTTATTTATAGTTACCCCTATTACCTGACTATTCCCAACAAGTCCGTCTGCGTCATAAACAGCCAAAATATAAAAACCAGTATCTTTACAATCCTTAACAGAGAGAATAGGCTCTTGTAAATTTTCTATCTCTTTATATAAAGACAAATCCACATTTCCAGCATTAGTTGCAGAATAAAACCACCTGTAAGATAACTCCCCATTAATTTCTACTAAATCAGTATCTACCACTGCCTCTATCTCATAATTTTGTCCTTTGTACCCGGCCGTAAACATAAATGAATTATCCTGACTTAAAGTTTCTCCCGTTGTAGTCTCTTGAAAAGAAAAAGACAATCCGTTTTCAGCCAATACAGAAATTTCCCCTATATTTTCACTATCTGCCGCAAATGCACTATATGTTTTATCAATTACAACAAAAGAAAAGAGTAAAAAAAACAATACAAAACTAAATAGTAATAATATAAAATTTTGTCTACTTCTAGTATTTCTCATATCTTCTCCTTTGTTAATAACTTTATGATAAATTTGTTGAACAAATTTTTTGTTTTAAAATAACATAATTTTTTTCATCTATTGCACCACTTGCCCTAAGTCTTTCAAGTCTTGCCAAGTCATCAAGCCCCTTTTGCGTAATGTTAATTGGAATCCCGTCTTTCCCAGGAACAATCCTAGGTTCTTCTTCAGTCTCTCCTGCATGCACTAGGTCGTATGGATCAATCGGCGTTGTTTGTTGCTGATTATTATTATTATTATTATAAAACTGATTTTGATAACTCTCTTGTTGATAACCTTCATTTTGAGCCCCCATCTCTTGATTATACGATGGGTTTTCTCCTGCTTCTCCTTGTAAATCTTCAGATTTTAATTCATTTTCGATTTTTTGATTATACGCAATAACAGGTAGTAAAAAACAAATAAAAGAAAGAAGAGCAAGTATCGCTAAAATTATTTGAGTAATAAAGTTTACACCTATAATAAAAGATACGATATCAAACATGTCTTTTAAACCATTGTCAATAAAAGAAATTATAATAAGTGCTAGAAAATAAGCAAAAAACATAAACTTTATAAAATTTGCAAACCCACATGTTTTTTTACATTTTCTGAAATTTTCATCATCTTTTTTTGCTATGCTCGTTTCTTTTATTCCCCAAAAAAATGCCAATAAACTAAAAACAGCAAAAACTATGCTTATTATTAATATAATATTGCTACTACTTTCAACCCCAAGCACACTAAGTAAATATAATAAAGGCGAAATAAAGATAACTTGCCCCACAAAAAAAATAGTTGAAGCAACTCCTTGCGAAATTATGTTTTGGACAAACGAAAGTTGCAGAGCATTTCCAATAAATAAAAACGCAAAAACAATAAATATAATTGAAAAGATTATTGTAATTATTCCACTTGCCCTTACAGATCCTTTTTTCATTCTTACTCCTTAAAATTTTAATAACAACTTATAATAAATAATTTAAGAAAAAGTCTAAATAAAAATAAAAAATTCGCAACAAATTAAGATTGTTTAATAAAATATAACTTTTCCTGACAATATTATAATTGTTTATTGGTATAAAAGTCAAATAAAGTATTGACAATTACAATAAAAATATATTGACTTATTCATTAAATTGTTCTATACTTTTTTTAGAATAAAATTTTAAGTTACTTTTGTGAAATAGGAGGCAAGAAATGAATAAAGAAATACAACCTGACTACCATGAAGTTGAAGTCATATGCGCTTGTGGTGAAAAGTTTAAGACAAAATCAACAAAGCCTGGTGATGTTTTGAAAATTGATATTTGTAGTAAATGTCATCCTTTCTTTACAGGAAAGCAAAAAATTGTTGACGCTAGTGGTAAAGTTGAAAAATTTCAAAAGAAATATAATTTGTAATTTTAAAAGTATATTATCAAAAAGAGATAGATTTTTTCTATCTCTTTTTATTTACAATTTGATTTGCCATTAAATCTATATCCCCTGCACCTAGAAATAAAAAAATACAATTCTTATATCCATTGCTAAGTAATATTTTATTAATTTCTTCTTTTTTAAACACCCCTTTAATTATTTTACAAGGATTTTTTGATAAAATTCTATCCTTTAAATACTCAACACTTCCAAGATATTCATATTTTTCCCTAGCCGAATAACTTTCAACTAGATATAATTCGTCTGCTTTATCAAAACTGAAAATAAACTCATTTATAAGAAATTTTGTTCTCGAATATGTATGTGGCTGAAAAATACAAATTACTCTTTTATCAAAAATTTCTTTACAAGTTTTGATACTTTTTTGTATCTCACTCGGATGATGGGCATAATCATGAATTACAATGTTTGTCATAATATTTCCAACAATTTCAAATCTTCGTTTTACATTACGAAAGGTTTCTAGCCCTATCTGAATAACCTTTACACTAATATTAAAATACATACAAACACTTATTACTGCAAGTGCATTATAAACATTATGTTTGCCAAAACTATTAAGTTTAAAATTTCCAATTAGTTTTTTATCCTTATAACAGTCAAAACTATATTTGCCGTCATCATTTAATATTAAATTCTTAGCCGATAATTTTTTTCCATTAAAATACATAATAGGTAGGTCATCTCTAAACAACTCTTTGTAGTTTAAATCAATAAAAGCAATTTCCTTTGTTCTTTCCACAAATTTATTAAACGACATGACTTCATTTTCAAAAGTTTTAAAGTAATCTAAATGCTCAGGCTCAATATTTGTAACAACAGAAACATTTGGATTAAGCTCTAAAAAACTATCTCTAAATTCACATGCTTCTGTAATAAAAAAATCTTTTCCTCCAATATGTATGTTGCCATTAATTTGTGGGAAATCTCCACCAATATGAATCGTGGGATTAAGTCCAGCAATTAAAAAAATATATCCAAGCATTGCAGTTGTAGTTGTCTTACCATGAGTTCCTGAAATCGCAATAACTTTTTTATATCTCTTAGAAATTATCCCAAGAAGTTTTGAACGCTCCATTACCTCTATGTTATTTTTTTTAGCATAAATAATCTGAGGATTATCTTCTTTTATTGCTCCGCTAAAAACTACCAAATCACAACCCTTCACATGTCCTGCCCTATGAGAGTTATATACTTTAATGTTGTTTTTTCTAAGTTTGTTTACTATCTCATTTTTTGAAATATCACTTCCTAAAACTTCATATCCATCACTTTTCAAAAGAAGTGCTAATGCACTCATGCTAATTCCGCCAATTCCAATGAAAAAAATTTTACTATAATTAAAAAAACTTTTCATATTAATTTTATATGAAAAAGTTGTTTAAATTGTTTGCTTTTTTATCAATATTAATATAAACTTATGATAAGTTAAGGTGAACCTTAACAAAAAGAAAAGGTAGGTGTAGTACTTTGAAGATTTCAGACATTAGAGTAAGAATTATCAAAAAGGACGACAACAAATTAAAGGCAGTTGCTTCATTAACAATTGATGACTGTTTTGTTGTTCATGACATCAAAGTTATCGAAGGTGGGCAAGGTTATTTCATCGCTATGCCAAGTAGAAAAACTTTGGACGGAGAATACAAAGATATTGTTCATCCACTCAACACTGAAACAAGAGAACAAATTAGAACTGCAATTTTAGCAGAATTTGAAAAAGCACAAAAAGAAGCAGAGTAATATATAATTTTACTTATTATTGGTGCGATTGGGCAATTTAATATATTGAGATAGACTTATTTTTAATTTAACTCAAATAATTTATTTTGCTACTAGTTCTTGTATTCAAAAAAAAGAAGGCTTTATTGAAAGTCTTCTTTTTTATTTTCACTTCTCTTTTATAAAAAAGACACATTGTTAATGTGCCTTTTTTTAATTATTCACTTATTCTTGGCTGTGGAAGCTTTTCATCAAGTTGATATAATACTGGGTATCTTCCGCCTTCGGCAGCCCAAACCTTAGTATCATCAGAACCAATACTGTCGAAGAACTTTTTATAACTATCTGTTCCACCATTTAAATCCTGATAAGAAAGCAAAGTTCCATAGAAATTCATGTTTGCACTTCCTTCTGTCGTATAAACACAGCCCGTAATCTTTCCACTGTTATACATTGAGGAAATATCTGCACAAGTACTAAATCTAACGCCGCCATCAACAAATTCTGCAACTGTATAGCAACCCTTTATCTCTCCGCCTGTAAGCAACATAACAGCAAGCCCTGCAGTTGCACTAACTTTCATATTTATAAGCGAATTAACATCATTATAAGTCTCATTTGTATATATTCCTGAAAGTCTGCAAACTGAATAACAATCAACGACACTTCCTGAAATTGTTGCACATAGTCCGCCTGCAAAATATCCTTTAATATTTACTTGTTTACTTTGCGAACCTACATAACATCTTTCAATCTTACCATAAGCAATTCCAACAAGTCCACCTGCATAACAACCTTGAATAGAATTTATTCTGGAAGCAGATTCACTAATTGAATATGTGCTAGATGTATTCCCATCAAATCCAACTAGCCCACCAACTATTGAGCAATTACTAATGTCTCTTATACTACTTGCTCTAACTGTTGTTTCTGTAATAATACTTCCGCCTTCTACAACACTTCTCGAAATTCTTCCGCCATAGTTACTACCAACAAGTCCGCCAGCATACACCAAATAACTATTTGTAACTGTAATAGTGTTTCCAGAAGCATAAGCCCTTGTAATATCGCCTGCATTATCTCCAACAATTCCACCAAGAGTTAAGAAATATTCACTACCTGCTATTGCCTGCATATAAATATTTGAATAAACTTCTGATATTGCCCCATTATTTAACCCAGCAATTCCGCCAACAGCAAAATCATAACCACTAGTGTAAGCATCTTGTCTTGCCGCATTTTTTGAAGCATTAAAGTACACTTCACTTGCATCAATATAACTTATATCCCCATCATTTCTTCCTGCCACGCCACCAACATAATTACCATAAAGTCTGATATTATTAATGTAGTTATATTCAAAATCGACTGAACTTCTCTGTGCTGTTATGCTACCAAGATTGTATCCAACAACCCCACCTGAATAAGCAAAATAAGAATTACTTGCGTCAACATTTCTAATATTTACTAATTGAATGTATCTATCTGTCCTTTCTTCATTCCAGCCAAATAGTGAACCAAATGCAAGCCCATCAACATTAACATTTAAATTCCTTATTGAAATATTGTAAATATCCGCCCCATCATTAACACCTGCAAGTAGTCCAACATATCTAGCATTTTCTCCTGTTATTTCTACATCTTCAAAAGTAAGTCCTGAAATCTTTGCATTTACTCCAAGAGTTTTAACAAGTCCTATATCTTCTAAATTAGCCCCTTCTTCAACTCCTGCACTATAAATTTTAAGTCCCCTTATAACACAGCCATTTTCGCAAGTAAGAGTTCCATTAAATTGTTCAGGTATCTTATGTTCACTATCTCCCCATTTCCAATCAAGCCCTTCAAAATTAATTTCATACCCATTACCATTATTTTGACCAATTATTGTGTAAGAAGCATTTTCATCAGGATTCTTTAATGCTTCATATAATTCATCAGCAGATAAAATCGCATTGTCGCCTATAATATCAGTAAAATCAGTTGGATATGTAGAGCCCATCGCTGAATATATGTTAAGTAGTGGATAACTATCTCCCATTTGCCAAACAGAATTAAAATCCCAAGTTCTAATATCTCCGTTGCTATAAATATAGGTTATAAATTCACTTGAACCATCATCTTTAAGACTTGCAAAATCGCTTTGTGTTAAGTATCCATTTGTCCTTGAACTTATTTCACTGCCTTCAACAGAACTTTGATTTGAAATAGTAACTATATCAAATACTCCGCCATAATAGTTACCAGTAACAATGTTGCTGCCTATTTGATTTCTATCTTCATAAACAACTCCGCCAATTTGAGTGAAATTAGTAGTATCTACAACACTTTCAAGATAAAAATAACTATCATAAATGCTTGCAGTATTACTATTACCCTCGTTAATTCCGACAATTCCACCAAATTTAGAAGTCCCATTTTCAAGTGTTAAAGTTTCATTTCCTCTATAATAACATTCACTTACACTACCACTTCTATTGTAACCTACAACACCGCCAGCCATTTGATTTCCACTTTCTCCAATAAGAGAAATTTTTCCTTCAAACCCACATCTGTCAATAACTGGCTTTTCACTTTCATAACTACTTACACCAACAATCCCACCAACATAAGTAAAATCTTCATTTGTGCTTACTATTTCGCCACTTACTTCAACTGTCTGAACTATACCATTACTAGTTCCAACAACACCACCAATATTTGTTACATTACTTAAATTTATTGAAAGATTGTTTAAAAATAAATTTTTAACAACGCCCCCACTTGCTAGATTTGAAATAAAACCTGCTGAATTTTGGGTAGTACCTATTGTTTCATCTGTAATTGAAATGTTTGAAATTGTATAATAATTGCCATCAAATACGCCACTAAAATTAGAAATTGGCGTCCAATTTCCACCTTCTTTTTCTGTTAATGTAATGTTGCTCCCTAATTGATAGTGAGAATTTAACATATATCTATTCGTCTCATCTCTACCAATTCTATTTAATGCTTCTTCTGATGTTATAATATAAGGAAATTCCTCACTCCCATCACAAACAAGAACATTAATTACAAGTTGAGGATAATTCCTGTTACTTGTATTTATAACAATTTGGCTCTCTCCACCTTCATTTGCCATAAAATATTCATCGCCACTGCTATAAGACAAAACATTACTCTCTTCATCTTGACTAACTCCAAAAGATAATGTTGTGTTCTCATCTCTATATCTAAAATCAAGCAAACCATCAGTTGCAATGGTGTCTCCTTTTTCTACAACAAGAAAGGAACTTCTTATGTAAATAACTTCATTATCAGTAGAAAAATAATAAATTGTAAGACCTATGCTAATTGCTGAAATCGCTATTACTAAAAATAATAAGAACTTTTTCATTCTTTGCATACCCCCTATTTCTATTGTCCATATTATACTCTACAAACGCAAACATGTCAATATTCATAATTTTTTTTGGCATTTTTCACATATAAAAACTAATAAATACTTTAAATATGATTAAATTATTACATAATGATTTATGCTTATAAAATGACTTTTTGCTAAATCCATTATTTCTACACAACTTAGTTTCTGCAAAAATAGTAATTTTACATAGGAATAATCCTAAATTTTGCTAAAAATTAAAAATATAACTACTGCACTCTTAAATAGTACAGTAGTTATACCTATTAACTATCTAGCGGTTTATCTGTTTTATCTCCACCATTTTTGTTTGTATTATCTGAATAATGATTAAATTGATGCTTTGAATCGCTTTGAGATTTTATTTTCTTTTCAATCTCTTTTAGTTGTTCTTTTTGAAGATTTCTTCTATTTCTTCTTCTATTTATCCTAATAGTTAAAACAACTATAAGTACGATAATAATTATACCAACTATGACGCCAACTACAATAATTAATGTCAAATAACTTTGTGCTTCATATACAATAAACGATCTTGTAGCAGTTACATTGTAGTTACCATCAACAAAAACAATTGTTACATAGTATGTTCCTTCTGAAATTACACTGCTTACACTCGTTCCATCTCTTGTAAAATGAACTTCATATTCAGGTATTTTACCATCAACAAATTGCCCTGCGTTGAACTCAATGCTAATCTTATCATTAAGAACTGTTCCATTTTCTCTAAGGATACCACCATCAATTCTAATTTCAAATTGTGTAATTTCCTTTTGAGTTATTGTATAAGTTGCAACAACTTGCGATTCCCCATAATTAAAGTTTGTACGCAGACTTTCATTTAATGTAAGTATAATTCTATATTCGCCTACATTTGAATTGTATCTAAGAGTTACCCTATTATTATCTTGGTCATATATTCCAAAGACATAATCTGTTTGATTTAATTGACCAAGCCCATAAATTGTAAAATTCTCAATACCACTTGAAATGCTTACATCTCCATAAGTTTTTGTAACATCTTCAATCGAAATTTCTAGGTCTGCCCTTGCAATGTACAACATCATACTTGGCTCATAATCACCAAAATCATAATACACACATTGTCCCCTATCAAAGTGAGCAGTAATAATATATGCAGATCCGTACAATTCTCCGTCTCCACCAGCATTAAGAATAGTTGAAATTCTAAGTTCTCTTTCTTCTCCATTCAAACTTTCTTCAATAATTGAACCATCTGGATTCAATAACACTTGTTTATAAGTATAATATACATCTTTTAAAGCATCTAAATTATTAAATGGCGACGACTCACTTACAATAATCTTATCAAAACGATTTAATGTTGGAGAATTGTCATAGACTATATATTGTTTGTCGCTTGGGAAAGTTACTTGACTTGTATCTACTGGGACCTGGTCTATTTTCACAGCAACATCAAAAGTTGTATAATCCTGATTTGAAACATAATTTTTATCATCAGGATAGAACCTAAGTTGTCGTGAAATATACCCAACAGTTAAAAGCCTTTCACTCCCATCTACCCACTCTGCTCTTCCAGAAACTTCTGCCCAAGTATCTGAATATGGGTCATAATATGTAACAATATAAGGTATTGTAGGTCTATTATTAGCAACCGTATCTCCATACTCTCTTATAATAACTAGTCCATTTGATGGAGTCGCCTCTACTTCCCTATAAGTATCCCTGTCTGTACTAAGAGAACCTTGAAGTGTTGGAGAAACAACATTTATAGTAAGTTGCACTCTTTCTGACAAACTTTCACCATAAGAATTGTAATTTGAATTAATAGAAGAATCTCTATTATATACAAGGAAAATCTGATTTTTCCCGTAATATAATCTTGTAGAAACATCTCTTAAACTAAACCCTTCTGGTAAATTCAAGTTTATGTTTGCTGTAGTTAAGTTCTCTTTATAAGTGAAGGTTGGAGGCATATAATATGATAATTCTGCAAGCACTTGACTTTGAGTATAAGTTGCTCGAGTTACATAAACATAAACTTCAACAACAACCGTATTATAGTTCTCTTTTTTACCATAAACGCTCTTTGGGAAACCGCCATCTATTGGAGAACCAGTATCACTTGCGTTCATTGGATTGTATAACATATAGAAAACATAAGGGTCTTCTCTTGCTTCAAGCAAAGTTCTAAAATTCTCCTGATCTTCAATCCAACTCCATGGAGAAGACCTAGAAATTGAAATTGAAGAAGCAGTAAGCGTTGGAGTATAAGTTCTTGTTATATCTCTATACCTAAATGTAGACGCATTCAAATTGCCTTTGTAAATTCTAATTGTAACAGGAATATCTATGTAATCTTCATAAAGCATAGGATTTGAATTATACTTTGCCATAAATGTAAATTCTATATAATCCCTATCAGAACCGATTATGTATTCTGGCTCGTCTTTATCAAGATTTGTTACTGACTCATAGTAAGTCAAAGTAGGGTCATAATCAGATTGACTGCCAATATACTTTTCAACATATTCTCCGTTTTCAATAACATAATATGTGTTTCCTACTACAATATCTGATGCAATAACCTCTTGATACTGCCAAGAATATCCCTCAGGAAGTGTAATGTCATTAAGTACAATATGAGCATGATACTCACTTGCGAAATAATTATTTTCTTGCCCTTCATAGATGTTTATATCTTCTGCACTAAATAAACCCTTGTGTACCACAATCTCAATTGTTGTTACTAGATCATCATAAATTTCTCTATCTGGATTGTACCTCACATATACTTCATAAGTACCTACGGTCCCAATTTGGAAACCTTCGTTTGCCCATGTAATACTTGAGATTACATTATTTAAAGCATCAACTATTTTCAAGTCAGCAAGCGTTTCAACTTCTCCGTATCTAATAAGCATGTCAATACTTGTAGCGGAATACGGAACAACATATGCATTTTTAAATACTTCCATAAATTCTTCAACACTTGGCACCGCCTTCATAATCTGGAATCTCTTTATTACATCTCCTGTATAGTTTCCGATAAATGTAACAGTAACTGTACCTGTTGTATTAAAATTTTTATTGGTTCCATAATCAAGTGTATAATCTTTACCATATTTAAGTTCAATTTCTGTGCCATTTTCATTTGTAAATGTTATTGGTCCACTAGTATAAACATCTCCGTCAAATGTTGGTCTAATTTGAGAACCAGTCCAAGTTTGATTATAAATATTTGGAACTTTAAATTCTGTATCGTTATAAACTCGAGGTCTAATTTCAAATACTAATATTAAATTATCTCCGACATAATTATCATTAAGTGCAAATATTATTCTAGCCCCAGTATCACTAACAACTAAATTATTTTTATATCCGTAAGTAGGATCCTCATAATATTTTGCAATAACTTCATCATTATAAACTTTAATTACTTCGCTATATGATTTACCACCCTCTTCTCCACTAACTAGAACTTCAAAATAACTACCATTTTCATCAACGCCATCTACTATAAGAATTTCTTCTCCTGTGTAGTATTCTACATCTCCATTTGCTAATCCTATGTTTGCAGTAACAATGCTTCGTTTTGAAATAGTAAATTCTTTTGAAAGTGTTCCACTAAAATTACCACTACCTTCAATATAAACTGTTGCTACACCTGCATTTATATTGTTATCGTAGCTACTAATGAAATAATCTACACCAGATCTTAGTATTTTACTTTCTCCATTCACAAGGTAACTAACCGTAAATTCATTATCAACATAAATAGGTGTTCCATATAAATATGTAATGTTTCTAATGTCAGAAACTACAAACATATCAGAGTCTGTAAATTGCCTTGGAATAATTTCAAAAGTAATTTGCCTACTACCAGTTAAATTGTTATAACCAGTGAGAGTTATTGTTGCTATTCCAACTTCTGTATTTGATGAGAAACTTGCAACAAAATCAGATGGCATTCCTTCTACAAGAGTTGTATCTCCAATACTTAACTTATTAGTTAAATTTTTTCGAATTTCAGAACCCGTATACATTTCACTTGTTAAAACACTTTCAGCAATATTTAATAATTGCCTACCAAGATCACTACCTAAGTCTAGTCTCTCGATTTCGTATTCAAGTATAACTTCGCCAGTATAAACACTCCTTGCTCCACCAAATACTACTCTAATTGCTCCAGTCCCCGCATTTCTATTATCATAAGGCGAAACATTATAGTTTGTTATAGATTCAATATCTCCCTGTGTTAAAATGTATTCATCAACTTCGGTAACATTTGGATTTGACTTTGCTTCATCGCTCTTCAATCTTAATTCTAAGTCATCAAGTGTTAAATGTATTTCACTGCCACTATAGTAAACATTATGAAGTAAATAATCGGTATTTAAGTCATCTAAGGTTATTTCTATCTGTCCTATACCAAATGTTTTTTGTGTAGAACCCGAATAATTACCTGTGAAAGTTAAAATAACTCTTGGCAACTGTGCAGTTGACCCACCAATTTGGGTCCATGCCCCATTGTTATTTCTATGTGATTGTGATTGGTTATTAGCATAACTTATTTGATAACTATCACTTTCAACCATATTATCATTAGCATCATATATAAGTGGAATTGGCATAACAGGATTTCCTGTATATCTATAAATCTCATCAAGAATTATTTCCCATGTATTTGAGTCAAACTCTTGTGGTTCAATATTAAATTCAAATCTTGCAGAACCTGTAAAATTACCGCTTCCAGTAATTAAAACTGATGCTACTCCAACATTCACATTGTTTTGATAGGAATCAGAGAAAGAGAAATCTGTTATATATTCAAGTCGTGTATTTTTGTAATAGAAATCAAAGTTGTTAACATTATGTCCACCCAATGTGATTTGTGAACCAGTGTAGATAAGTCCTTTTGTTTCAAATCTAAATTCACTTACATGATTTGAAATATCTCTTGCCACAATATTAAATGTTGCATCAATGTTTCCAGTATAATCCCCAAGTCCACTAACTCTAATACTTGCTCTACCTACTTTAATATTGTTAATATATGAAATCTCATAATCTTGACCTTGAATTAATATATAATCTCCATCATAAACTATAACACTTGCACTTGGCGTTATTTCTTCTCCTGTATACTCTTGATCTGGTATCGCTGAGATATTAGTAGAAATTGTTGGATTATTATCTAAATCTTTTGGAAGAATATCATAATACAACATATATGTGCCAGTAAAATTACCCCGCCCTGTTAACCTAACTCTATTATTTTTTCCAACACTTATATTGTCTCCATATCTACTATCGCCATCAATAACTGCTTCAAGTACATAGTCTATTCCTTGAGATAATCTTGAACCGCTATAACTAATTGTTAGACTTGGAATAATAATTGAACTACTATAATATTGGTCTACGAGATATGTTAAATTCCCTTCTTCTTGTTTAAGTTCTGCAATAGTTAGACTTCTATTTGTTATAGCGCTACTTATATTAAGCGGTAAAATTTCAAATGGAACAGAAATTGAAGAAGTATAATTTCCTAAACCTTCTACAGTTACAATCCCGTCTCCCACATTTCTGTTATTTGTAATAGTTGTCTGATAATCAGAATTGTTAGTCAATTTTTCATATCTTTTAATTCCGCCTTCAACTCTTATTACATATACATAAATATTTTTAGTAATGTCAGACCCAGTATATGTTACTGGAGTTAATTCTTGAACCGCAGTCGCATTTTCATCAAGTTCATAGTCAGTTATAACAAAATTAGTATCATCAAGTGGTCTTCTACTAATTGAGAAACTTTTTGTTACATTTCCTGTAAAGTTTCCATTTCCGCCACTCATAGTAAAGAGTATTGAAATAGTTCCACCTTCGCTAACATTTGTATTTGTGCCATAAGTAGGTGTATTGTAATCCTCTCCTTCAATCAATTTTATACCATTATAATATACACCTGCGATTTTAGGCCTTATTTGTTCCCCCGTGTAAATAAATGTGTCATTTAAAAGTTCAATCACTAATTGTTGATTATTATCATCAAGATTTAATGGGTCAATTGAGAAAGTAAATGTTCTTTCTCCTGTAAAGTTGCTATTGCCAACAATTGTTACGCTTCCACCATCACTTACATTAACATTGTTTCCATATCCAGTTATATCATATTCAACAGGATAATTATTATAAGTTAATGTAATATTTTCTTTAGTTGGAAGTATTTGTCTTCCAGTATAAACATAATCTTCAAATAAGATAATAAGGTCGCCTTGTGGAATAGAAGTTAGAGTTCTTCTTTCAATTGTAAAATGCGTAACATGCGAATCGGTAAAATTATCCATTCCATTTATAGTAATTGTCCCATCGCCTGCATAGAAGTTAATATACCTACCATCGTCCCCAAGAATAGGGTCCCCATTCTGATTTGTTACAGGAGAAATATTAAACTGCACATCTTCTGCTAAAAGAGTTTTTTGATATTTGCCTTCGAATATTACATCTCCATTTTCTTCAAAACTTACAACTGGAGCATTCCAATATACCTTTATTTTAGGTAAAATAGGTTCTGCCATAAAATAGAAGGTTCCATCTGGATTTAATGTAGGATCATTTTGAATTTCAACTATAATGTCATCATTATTTGTAATACTAAGCGGGACAACCTCATATCTTAAATAAACTGTTCCCGTATAGTTAAAGAATAATGAATTCACAGCCTGTGTAATTGTAACACCAACATAATACACACCACATTCAATAGTATCTCTTTCTCTTAATTGAGTATATTGTTGATTTTGAGCATTATATGAATAATAAGCAATAGTTTCACGGTCATAAACAAACGAAACAGAGCCATCTTGCAATCTCAAATAATCTACACTTGGAGTATTATTTAGTCCTGAATACATTACTTCTTTCCCAGAACTTAAACCATAATTATCCCCAATCATTTCAGTTGTTATTGTCATAGGAAGAATTTTGAAAGTTATTGTTCTCGTTCCAGTAACATTTGTTCCCCTACCAGTAAGAGTAATAGTTGCATTGTCAGTTCTATTAATATTATTTGAATAGGAAACAATAAAATCTGTATCCTGAGTTATATAGGCAATAGGATTTGAAACGCCATTTTCTGTAATGTAAATTCTTGAACGATTTTGAGTATCAAAGAAATTCTTAGTTATTGTACTACCTGTATAGATTTCATCACTTGTGATAGCAGAATCAATTACTATTTGTCTATTTGTAGGTAAGTTTGAACCGCTTATATCTAATTTTTGAATAGTAAAGTATGCATCTATAATACCTGAATATCTATAATCTGTTTGAACTCCTTGCTGACTTCCAGTAAATGTTATTCTTGCATACGCCGAACTTCCAGCATTAACATTGTTAAAATATGATATACCATAATCACTTGAATCTATTGGTGATAGTGAACCATCATCTTCTATTAATCTAACTGTTAAACTTGGCTGTTTTGCACTGCCATCATATACAAGACTATCATCATTAACAGTAATAACAACATCGTCTTCTGTTAAATGTCTACCTGAAACCCTTAAAGTTCCAAACCTATTATTAGCATTAATATCAACGACAACATTATAATATATACTATCAAAAACAGATGTTATAACCCCTTCGTATTCTCCAACTCTATAAGTACTCCAATCCTCACCTGAGACTCGGAATGTAGGAGATATTTGAGAAAGTAATTCGTCAAAGTCGCCTTCTTGAATCTCTGTTTGTCCTTCAAATACATTAACTACTTCTTCTTTGTCTAATGTGTAATATACAACTTGACCATTTACGATATCAGAAACAAATGTAACATTATTTGTATTATAAGTCTGTGTCGCATCTGGAATGTTTGCATTGATAGTTTTCTTTCCTACATAAATGTTAAGTGAATTTGAATATGTAGAAGAATAATTACTACCACCATATGTTCCACCATCTTTATAACCACTTATACTAATCTCATTTCCTGCAGATGTTCCGGTTGGTCTTAAGAATCTAATTGTTACCTTTATAGCCCCTGGGAAATTGTCATCTGTCAAACTGTTATTATTCTTATAATATTCAATAAACGCACTAAGTTGACTATCGCTTGAACCTGTTACATAAGTAACTTCACAAGGAGCAACACCATTACCTATCTGAGTAATTTGCTGTCCTGCTGATATTACACCTAAATTCCCCATTGATAGCCTAAATCCATCATTTGGATTACTTGTTGAACCTATTCTAGAACCGCCAACAATAAATAGAATCATTGTGTCTCCATATACATAAGAACTTTCAATAAGTTGTCCGTTTGCAATTATATAACTTGGACTACCTTCAACAGAAGTTGGGTCTAGATAATACATATAAAGAGGGTTTTGTGTTTGTCCAGATGGAATAAATTGGCTGTCCTCAATATCGTCAACAATAGCCTGATTAGTAAATGAATTGTAATTAGTATACAATGTTCCTTGCAAATCATTAGAATCTGATGTAAATGATAATGCTGGTAAATATCTTGATGAATTTGCTTCTGTATAACTAAAAATTGCATAAGCATAATTTCCAACAAGCCTTGCACTTATAATATTCTCATAATTTGGATAAGTGCCTACTGTATACGAAGTTAAAAGTTTGCCTGTATAAAGTTGAGTTCCATTTTCACCATTATAGAACCAAATATTGCCAGTTGGTCTAGACGCACCTTGTCCGTTAGCCCCATACAATACTACAAGTACAGTTGTTGTCCTATCTTCTACACTTGCCTCAGTGTCTGAACTCCCCATTTGTAAAGGAATAACTTCATAGTTCACATCAATAGGATTAATCTGGAATTCAAAGGTACGCATGTCTATTGTAACATCACTTGCCCAAGCATAGTTAATTTGCCCATCTTGTGTTAGCCTTAATTCAATTTGATAACTACCTGCACGAGAAGGAACTGTATTTGCAGTCATATCTGTAAATGAACCGCTTGCAGTTTCAACCCTATAAGCATATTCATAAGGCATGTCTCCTGGTTGAACACCATTTATAGTAATTGTTGGATATTGATTTTCACCAGTATAACTAAAACTTGTTGGAGTCCAATCTCCACTTAAAGTAAGTTCTACTTGCAAAACTCTAAATAATGCCTGAGTATAATCTTGTGCTAAAACATAATTACTAGCATCGCTTCCGCCAAGAGTTAAGTTCGCAGTATAATTTCCTGCTTGTGTAAGTGAACAAATAACTAAGTTCGATTGTTGTTCTCCGCCTGCTGTATAACTATATAATGGGTAAACATTATCACTTGCAATAGTATTTTGTAATAAAACTCCAAATCTTATTGCACTACCTGAATAAGTTGCAACAAGACTATTTCCTGAAATACTACTCCCAGCAGTTGATTTATCATAAGTATAATAAATCTCTCTTTGGGTTATTTGCCAACTCATAGAAAGCCCAGTTTCTTGCTCTTGTAAATTATTAATAGAATAATTTCCTGCACTCTCGCCACCAATGCCAGTAATAGTTACAGTATAAGTACCCACATCAATACATTCTGAAACGCCAACATCATTTCTTGTAATACTATATTGCAAATAAACTCTATCTCTATCAACTTCAACTAAACTGCTTGATAAAATACTAGGTATAATACTTATTTCTTCTCCCGAATATTCGTGCTCCAAAGTTGTTGAAGTCAATCCCCCATTGTATTGCCATGAAATATCTTGAATTGCAAGTTCTTTTGCAACAATCGCCCATGCTTGCTGAGTACTTGCTGCTGCAGTATCAAATGTATAGTTATTACTATTTGCTGCGTCAAGGCTAACAACTCTTGCAACATAATTTCCACAACTTACAAATTCATTAAGTGCATACTCCCCAACTGTTACATTATCTTCTTGTGGCCCACCATTATTTACAACAGCGGCTTCAATTCTTATTGACTCCCCTGTATACTGATATCTATATACGCCACCTACAACAGTGTCGCCAACATTTCCCCATGTAAAAGTTACAACTCTTTGCTGAATTGTCCATGTTCTAGTCAATGCTTCAACACTATAATCTTCTAGGCTATAATTACCGGCATTATTTCCTGTTAAACTTACAGTTACAGTATAAGTACCTGCATTAACACAATAATTTGGTCCACTTGGTGGAGTACTACTCAATACTCCTGCTACATTTCTATAAGTATAAGTTAAGTTAAATGAAACCTGCTCTCCACTAAGAATACCTTTTAACCCTGTTGGTTCATAATATTTAGGCTGTCCATTATATGTCCAATCATTAGTACTTGGAGTAAATTCAAAAGACACTCTTATTGGCACAATATTAAATGTTGCTGTTCTATTACTACTCCCTTCAATGGTATAATTCTTGCTATCATTACCCGTTAGTGATAAAACTTCAACAGTATAACTACCAACTGCAGATACACTCGTTAAAGTTTCTCCACTAGCATTTGTATATCTATACTCTCCTACACTTACTTGGTCTCCACTCATTTGACCAACCATTGTTACCTGTGGACTAAGTGCCTGCCCTGTATAGGTGGCGGATAGTTCTCGCCAGTTAAATGATAGGGTCCTTGGCACAATAGTCCATGTCCTATACATATCATCAGAAGACAATACATATTTATCCCCACCATTTGTTATAGAAATTTCACATCTATACTCCCCAACAGTAATACAATTTGATGCTTCAATATTTTGTGCAGAATCCCAAGGCACATCACTACTTTCTCTATATTTATAAGTAATAGAAACTTCAACTCCACTTTCATCTCCTGCTATAATGCCAGAAACTTGTGGAATGTAATAAATTGCCGATTTTGCATAAACCGCAGTAGACACGCCATCAACAATGCTTATCGTTCCCTGTGAACCCCATGTTACTGTTAAAGTCTTTTGATTTATCTTCCATAAATTCTCAGCAGTTGAACAGTTTATAAGAGTGTAATTTCTATTGCTAAGTTGAATTGCCCTAGCACAGTAAACTCCTACATTTGTTGCTGAATAAACATAATATTTATTTCCATCTTCATTTGCTGTTACATAATCATAATATTCAGAATTTGGGTCAATAGCATCTGTCGAATATCTTGTAACACGAACGGTATCCCCTTCAATAACATTGCTTACTTCTGCAATAACAATTTTTGTTATGCCATCATAACTAAACCCTTCTTCTGAACTACTCCATGAAAGTTCGGCAATAAGTGGATTAATAATCCATTCAACATCCCAATAACTTTGAGAAAGTATAGTTGCACCTTCAACTTGATTGGTTTCTGAGTTATACTCTCCATCTGTGAAGGTAAAGTTAGGATTAATTAAAGTAACAGTTGCTACCCAAGTATAATTATCGGTTGCCGCAACATTTCTTTGGGTTATCCCTTCTAACACAAAATCAGTATCTTGTATTAAGAAAGCGTTTTCTAAACTTTCATCAAGATTAGACCATGCATCATAAACCCTTATTGTTACAGTTTGATTTTGTCCATTATATGTAAATGGTGTCTGAGAGCCATTATAACTTATTCTTATTGCTCTATCCACATTAAGTTCAACCGGATTTAATCTCCAAATTTGAGACCTATCCAATTTGTCATCTGGCAATCTATAATTACTCATCGCATCTCCAGAAATACCAGAAATTTCAATTTCGTAACTCCCAGCATTTATTGCCCATGTACTTAGCCTTGAAACAAAGTCTGAAAGACTTGAAGCATCTTGCAAATTAACAGTTAGTCTACTATCAACCGAATCGCTTGTAAGTCCACCACCTGTTCTTATAACGGTAAATGACAATGAATCTCCTGCGACCACATTAGTAGGTGAAAACATAAAATATTGTGCTCTATTTACAACATTTATAAGCACTCTTGTCGCATTTGTAGTTTGTAATTCAACCTGATTATAATCTGAATACGCAAGCCAATCAAATTCAAGCGTTCTTTGAACAATTGACCATTCAATTTGTTCATCCCCACTTCTTATTGTGTAACAATCAGAATCATCTCCTGTTAATGTAGCAACAGCCCTATAAACACCAACATTTATCGCCCTGTCTCCTGTAATTGAGGCATTCAATGAATTGGTATAGGCTATACTTACATGAACATTAGGTCTTGACTCAACTCTACCAATAATACTTGCAGAAGAATTTTCATTAATTGTCAAATAAAGTGGAGTTCCACTATAAGTTTTTGCTCTCCTGTTGTTTTCATCAGTGAGTTCATCGCCACCTTCATCACTAAACCATGACCAGTTAAGTTGTAATTCTCTTTTAGTTATAGTCCATTCTCTAACACTGCCATCTTCTACTGTATAATTAGGATTTCCAGTATCTATAATTGTAGCATAATAAGTACCAACTTCAACCGCTTCTCTAACATTTACTCCTTCAAGTGAATATGTGAAAACAATTGAGTTTTCGTCATCGCCTTCGGCAAGTGATGATGGCACTACACTTGCTGTAATTCCATGAATTTCCCCGTCAAACTCAAAAGTTGTTGGAGTGCTCCAACTTACCTGAATAGGTTTTGCACCAACTTCCCAGACAATAGACATTTGAACATCTGTTGATGCTGGCAGTCTATAATAACCCATAGAAGTTCCCGTAAGCCCTGTTACCTCTCTCCTATATCTTCCAGCGTCTGTCCATGTTGCGTCTTGATTGTATTGACTAGTTACTGTATCTACAAAAGTCGCTTGTACATCACTAAAATCAGCCAATCTATCAACAATGTTTGTAAGTTGTGGAATTAGTACATATCCTATATTGTTATAAGTAAATATCTTAGCACTTATAGTCCCATTTGGGAAAACTTGTTCATATAAAGGAGTATATTCGCTATCACTATAAGTGTATGCGAACCATGTTACCCCAAGAGTCCTTTGAACAATACTCCATGAATGAGTTAAACTTGGTTGATTTTCTGGATTGTCGAATGTGTAGTTGCAATTTTCTCCGCTAAGCATTGTCTCGCTAGGCAAAATTTCACAAACATATCCGCTACCTATATCAGTTGCTTTGTTGCCGGTTATTGTCCATAACCCCGACCCGCTAGCATCTCCAGGTAAAACTCCTGTTATTACTGGCTCGCATGTTATTTCATTTGAAGTCCACTCAAATTCTGACGCAGGCCAACTAACTGAAAGAGCAATCCTTTCAATTACAAATGCAAAAATACCATTTTCTTCTATTATATAATTTTTTTCCAAATTAGGATCTGCAAGACGAGCAAAGAATACATAAGTTCCCGCATTTCTCTTATATAATCTATTTAAACTTTCAGCAAAAGAATAATAACTTTGGTTATCTTCCGAATATTCAACTGTGAGTGCAATATTTTCCGCACAGCCTGTTACATAAGGAACATAGAATATATTATTATATGTAACTGCAAGTCCATTAAGTAATGTAAATGTTCCATCTGGAAGTTCTGCTTGTACACTTACTTCTTCTGTTTCCATAGGAGCCTGATCGGCTTGTCTCATAACTCCCCATTCAAGAGACAATGTTGCTTTGTGAATTGTAAATTCCATAGTGTAAATTGCTGTTGGAGATTCAAAATAATTACTTGATTCTTCATCAATACTAACGGTTATTTGATAAACACCAGCATTTACAATATTTAGATAATTCAAATAAGCAGAGTCAGTTGCAAATTGAAGATTTGAACCATTAAATCTATCTATATCAAATGTTATAGTATTTTGAATACCAGTTCCATCTTCTTCAACCCCATTAACAGAAAGATTTACTCTTGCTCCTGTTGGTATTGTACCGCCAGAGCTATCTTTAAGATTAAATGTTATATTATATCCGCCAGGAGTATATGCCCTTTCCAAAATATACATATTATCTCTGACTTCCATTTCATCAGAATTAATATAACTACTTATTGTCATTCCAGTTTCAACTGCCCAAAGATTAACAAAAGCCTGTGTTCCTGTAATGCTCCACTCAATTTCATTATTTGTAATATCATCTGATAAAATATAGTTGTCATATTCGTTATAAATATTTGCAATTATTGTACGAATTGTTGACGAACTTGTATATCCTGTGTAATCAGCATATTCAGTATTACCTATATAATCAAGTCTTGGAATAATATAAGGACTTGCACTTTCATGTCTAGCATTTGTAAATGCAAGGAACATTGTTTTATCAACACTTGAAGAACCATTAACATAATAACTAAGTTCAACATTGACTCTATCCTCATTTTTTACATTACTAAAATGTGGTATGAGAATATGGCTTGTATCAACGATTGATTCAAAAGCACTTGTGTATTCGTTATAATAATTTGTTCCAGTAACACCATCAAGTCCAATATCTATCCAATAATCAATTTCAAGTTCTAATGGAACAATCTCCCAGTTTAAAGTACCAGTTTCAATCACATAATTTGTATTTGAAAGCGAAAAATTAAATGTGTATGTCCCAACATTTTTAGCAATACCTATACTTGTTTCGCTGTTTACTACTTCAAGTCCTAAATCTCCTATTTCATCAGTATATTTAAGTGGAGTTCTATCTTCAATATAGAAGTTATCGATATTTGGTAATCCATTTTCTCCATAAGTTAAGTTGCCATCTTGGGTTGTAACATAAATATCTTCTCCTTCGTAAGTAAACTCACTATTAACTATTCCTATTGATAGTTTTGCCTGAGAAATATTTACAACAACAGTTGCTTCTTCTATTCTCGCTTGATTGCTCATAGTACCAGATATTCCTGTTACCTGTGAAGTTACATATGCACTGTAGGAATTGTTTGATGCTTCAGTTAATAAAATTGTATCTTCACCACCAACAAAAGTACCACCGCCACCTGCTAAATAATTTTCGTACCAATTATATGTGTAAGTAAAACCAGTCTCTCCACGATTTGTAATCTCTAGTTTTAAAATAACTGGCTCCCCATAAGTAAATGAAACTTCCTTTCTATCGTCAATTACAGTTTGTTCTACTTCTTCTCCTAGCACATAATTTCCATCTTCATCAACTGAAACTTCCCCTTGTTCATTTATAACTCCTTTGTAAACCTTGACGATAACTTCTGGTGCTGCTGGTGTCCATGCCGCAAAAATATCTTTGTCAAAATATATTTGAGTTGTGGTATCATTATAGCCAAAATTACCCATTGCAAGATAACCATTGTCTTGTATTAAATAAAATTCACTTACACTATATCCAGCATAATACAAAGTCGCTTTCCCATTTTCAATTTTGCCATTAACTGTACTTATTACACTTCCTGTTTCTCCACCAAGTTCTGCTCCTCTAATATGTTCTGAGTAAGTGTCGCCATACATAACATTAATGTTATATGCAACCTCCATGTTCTCTCTTTCATATACGGTAATTTCAAACTCAGTTGCAAGTTGTAATAAATCAGTTACCCAGTTTGAATTACTTGCACTATATTCTCTTGAAGCATTTGGGTCTATAAATACACCCGACTCTCCAATAACACTGCTATCATTATGAGTTGTAATATGTGCTAAACTCCAATCTTGATTGTTTTCACGATACCCATCATAAAGCGAATAAATGTCAATATACCCCTGAACATCACTAGTTGAAGCAAAAGCGACAACAGTATCTGCAATTGTATAACTATTTTCATTTTCTTTCTTTCTTAGAATTTCAACATTACTATCAATTGTCAAATTACCATAATCAGCAATAAACCCATTACCATCTAATACAATTTGCCCAATAATTGTGCTTGTAAAACTATTTGTTCCTTGTAAAACAAGTATCCCATCTATTCCTAAACTATCACTACTTGAACTTGCGTTATTATCTAAATACATAACACTTCCTTCGCCAGTAACAGTGTTGTTTTCAATATTAACGCTATTAACTTTTACCAAACTATATGAATAGATTGTACCATCTCCATAAGTTGTATTACTTGATATTAAAACCCCTTGATTTTCACTTGTTGAAATCTCAAAGTCAACATTTGCACCTATATAAATAGCCCCACCATTTGAGTATGCCTTATTTGTTTGAATTGTAGCAGCAATAATTGAAACTTGGTCTGAAAGCCCATCTTCAAGATTTGGAGAAGCAATATAAATTGCACCACCATTACCTGAAAGAAGAGTTGAATTTGCAGTTAGTGAAACTTTTCCAGAAGAAGAACCATCATCGGAAAGCCCCATTGTAAGCCTTCCCGACATAATAGCAATCCCACCACCATTTGTTGCCATGTTCCTTGTTATACTTACATTAGGACCAATAGTAACTTCTCCATAAGATATAATCGCCCCACCATAAGACGCCGTATCAGTTCCTGTATTATTTTCATTATTTGTTAAAACAACATTTCCTTCTAATACCAAGTTCGAGCCTTCAAGAACATTAATTAAAGAACCAGTTGATTGTATTCCATTTGGCGATTGATAACTACTGCCTGTCCTAAGGTCAATTCTATAAGGGTCAGAAGTATTGCCATTGCTATCTATCCAAACAGCACCACCATCAATAGTTATTCTACCTTTTGTACTCAAAGCACTTATTTCAAGTCTGCTTTGGAAACTTTCATTCCCAAGAGTGATTAAATCGCCTGCAAAAGTATTTCCTTTTTTAATTGTAACTGCTCTATCTTCAACAGTCCATGTTTCATTCCCTTGAAGCACATAACCACCATTGTAAATATATATTGTACCATTATTGTTCATATAAGTTAATGCACTTTGCATTGTAGAAATATTTGTCGTTACATCGTTTTCAAGATAGAAAGGACTTTGGGTCTTAGTCTTGTCATAATACATTGTATTTGTCAAAACATCAACCTGAATTGTAAGAGACATACTAGAATAAATAGGACTTCTTTGTTCATCTGGCTCAAATATAACCGTCGCCGAAACAGTTCCAATTGTATCAAATCTCATATATTCTTCTGCCCATCTAAAACTACCATAAACGATGTTATCTCCGTCCATAACTAGTCCACCAGTAAGTGTAGGCATGTTCCCAAGGTCTTCTGAATACTCAGTATTATACAAGACAACTGATGAAACTGTTGGAAGTTCCTCAACAGTGGCTTGTCTTGCCTCAATATTAATCATTCTGCAATCGCAATAGTTAACCTGATCTCCTAATTGATCAGTAATTAATATAGGTAACCCATTTTGACCTATAAACCTAAAATAGACATACCATAAGCCAGTACTTATATAAGGAACTGTACTTGTCCACTCCCCTTCAAGTATGTCATCATATTCTAGCCCTCTTTCAGTCCTAACCGCATATTGGACAATAATATAGTCTGGGACGACATCAA
This sequence comes from uncultured Clostridia bacterium, assembly GCA_944383405.1. Lineage (GTDB taxonomy): Bacteria > Bacillota > Clostridia > Christensenellales > UBA1242 > UBA7862. Next base: position 207,208 of record CALWPL010000001.1, on the reverse strand, counting down.
TATATATACTATGTTCGTCTCCATCATATTCTGCTATGTAATCTGATGCCGTATACGACATATTCATAGTTAAGTATTGAGCGCCAACAAACAAACCACGACCTATTACCCCACTTGCTGAAATTTGCGTCTGATTTAAATCTTCATCAATATATATTGTTCCATTTTCATTGTCCGAAACAAAGTTATCTCTTATGCTTGTAGTCTTAACATTTTGATTTACAATAGCCACTTGAATTTTCTGAGTTGACATTGGCATGTTTTGATAATAAACCCCAAGTTTTGCATCTTGCGTAAACTCATCAAACACTTCAAATAAAGCAGTATTCATTCCATTTTGACCAATGTAAATATTCCTTGCTCTATTTCTTTCATATTCAAGTGTGGCTTCCGTATTAATTATATTGTCATAAATATAAACACTTCCACCTACAAAAAGGAACCTATCCATTGTCGATGCGGCTACCACAACAGCACCTGCTACAACACCTGTTGAATAGTTATCAGAAATTATTCCACCATATAAAACGACTTCTCCACTTGTAACAGCAATAGCAGTTGCACTTGTAGAACTATTTACTTCTAAATTACCATTTGATAATGGGTCAACAACAGAATTTCCAGTTATCTCCCCACCGCTTACTAAAAGACGACTCCCAGTGTTAGTGTAAATTGCTCCACCATCATTTGCCTTGTTATTAGTAATAAAAGCACCATCTCTTATTTCAACAAAAGCATTTTCTGATAAATAAAGCGCTCCACCAAGCGTACTTGCGCTTGCATTACTTACCATAACATTGTTTGCATTATCATACGAACCATTAGCATTTATTTTTCCACCAGAAATAATAAGTGCTGTTGGATTTAATGTTCCTGTAATAAATATGGCTGCACCATTATTTGCAAAATTGCCTTCTATTAACCCACCACTGATTATAAAGTTGCTTTCTTGTAAACTATTAACCTTTATACCAGTATCAGTATTATCTAAAATATCTCCCTTGTTTGCCTCTCCAAACGAACCATATCCTTCAACAATTTTACCATTGTAGTATATTGCTCCACCCATACTTGAAACTTGTGTAACAGCAACATCTGCACTTTGAGTAGAATAAAAACCAGCCATATTGTCAAATATAGCACCACCACTAATGAGTAAAACACCACCATCAGCGTAAATCGCACCACCTGATCTCGCCGCCTTATTACTGCCTATATTACCATTTTTTATTTCAAGTTTTGAAAATGCACTAATAAATATAGCACCGCCTCTTCCACCACCATTCTCGTAAGAATGGTTATCATTAATCATATCTGCCGCTACTGTTGCAGATGCACTGATTTGAGATTGTGTTGCATATACACTAGTCGTAACATCAAACGCCCTTGCATAATTATCAATAATAAGTACATTCCCTGTAATACTTGCGCTAATCCTGTTATTATTAGATACATTTTCAGGTAAAATGTTCCCACCAACTACAACCGCTCCACCAAGAGTTGCTTCATTACTATAAAAAGCACCCCCTGTTATATTTATTGTCCCATCAGAAACGAAGATTGCTCCACCTTCGCCACCCACATAAACAGAATTAAGACTTCCTTGACTTGTAGATGGAAGAAGAGCATCAACTGCTATATTATTAATAAATCTTCCACCACTAATTTCGACTTCTCCCTTAGAGTAAATAGCCCCACCATAAACAGAATTGTTCCCAGAAAATACACCATCAGAAATAACAAGTCTTGCATCTTTTGTTACATAAATTGCCCCACCTGCAAGCCCTATATCATTTATAGCATTACTTGTAACTGCACTATTATTTGCAAATGTTCCATTGCTTATTTCAACAACACCACCATCAACATATATAGCACCACCATACCTTGCAAAGTTCGAATGGAAAATGCCACCATTTATATAAACCTCTCCTGATGAATACATAAATCCACCTTGGTCAACATATCCAAGAACAGAGTTAGAATAATAACTACCACCATTTATAGTTACTCTACCTTCATTATGAATTACGCTTCCGCTTTCATTTGTTCCAATATTTTGAACTGATAAAGTATTATTTCTTATAACAACTCCATCACTCAAAATAAGTTCTCCACCTTTTTCAACTACAATCATTGAATTTTCAAATTCATCTGAATTACCATCAAATATAATATTTGACAATTCAAGAGTCGCCCCATTTCTAACAATTATATTTGCCGATGCATTATATCTACTAATAACAGCATCACTTGCCGTAGCAACCGTGTCTTCTTCTATTATCCATGTGTTTACTAATCTAATTTCTCCGCCTTTCTGAACACGACTTAATGCTTCATCAAGCGTTCTAACTGCCGTTTGTTCACTATTCCCATTGCCACTACTTGTTGCCTGTGGATTCCAATAAACAACTGCAAGCGGCTGACTTCCATATAAGGTAGGAACAAGAGTATATCTATTTACTAATTGATCAATTGTAGAATTGGTATAAGGAGTTAATGTTATCCTCCTGTTTTGACCTGTCCCATCTGTTAAAATGAAAACATCCTGAAATACCCCATTCAATATTTCAATTACCCCAGCATCTATATCTTCTTGCAATGCTTCTTCGCCAGAATCACTCTCAAGACCTGCTTCAACTTCATTTCTAATAGTCGTTAAATATTCTTCTTCATATTTTATGATAGTGGAAGGAACACTCGTCTCTCCTTGTGAATATAAAACGACACTTGTTCCAGATAAGTAAATATTTATAATTGATTCTTCGCTTAATCCTTCAAGAATGGTTATTGGACTTGTCGCATTATAACTATTTGTCATATTAACTTCAATTGGTGCCAGTATATAACTTTCACCTGTAATAAAGATACTGCTTATTGATTTAATCGTATCAATAAAACTTAAATTATTAAACCCAATACTGCCTATGCCAGGTTCTGTTGACGAAGAAGATACTACTGAACCATTTATATTTAAATAAACATTATCAGAAACTCCCATAGTATTATAGGCAAATTGAATTAAAATTTGGTCGTATAAACTATTGTCAAAATTCTCAGCCGTATCAGAACTGTATTCTACTGAACTAATATAATTGTTCATAACTTCTGAATTAGTCAAATTAACATTTTGAGGTCCGCTTACACTATTAACACTTCCAATTAACGCAATCCCAGCCCCACCACTAAATGACTTCCCGTTGTGAGACATTATAAAATTATTATGGATGTTAGAATTTGTAATAACTGACTCTCCTGCTATTGAGTATAAACATAACCCAGCACCCATAAGAAACATGGAATTCATAAGTTCTTGACTTGTTGAAAGTATAATTCCATTATTAAATATTTCAACTTGATTTAAATTAACTCTCTTTGAATATATACCTGCTCCATAAACAGAATATGTGGTATCAGAACTTATAATAGTATTAGAACTTATTGTTGAATTGTTAATTAATAAAGCATCACTTGACGATGAAAGTTCGTCAACAAATATTCCCGCACCAGAAATACCAGCCCCATACACAAGTTTTGAACTATCAGATGTCGACCTAATTGTATTTCCACTAATCATGGCATAACTCATAGCAAAAGGATTTAGGGCAAAAATACCACCACCATTAATTGTCGCTTCATTGTTGATAATTTTTATCAAATTCTCTGAATTTTGACCAACTACACTAGCACTAAACCCCCTGCCAGCAAGATACATACCGCCACCATAAGTAGCCGAATTTCCTTCTATTGTAGCCTGATAAATACTTTCCATATCTGTTAAGTAAATACCACCACCATTTGTTGCACTATTGCTACTTAAAGTCATATTATAAATTGTCAAGTTATTAAAAATAGTTGTTGCAATACCACCACCATACTCAGCACTGGAATTACTAATTTCCATATTTGTAATAACAATAAGCGAACTTGGATTTCTTGACCCATCTGATGAAAAACTTATAACACCTCCATAAGTCTCTGAACTACAATTGTTTGCCACCATATTATAAATATTGATTGTTGGGACAACCTCTCCGACACTACTGCTTTCCCCATTTCTCGTACTTAAAACACCACCACCACTATATTTTATATTGCCACCAGTTGTTAAATTTGCAGGAACATTATAACTTTCGCCTGATGTTTCAGACTCATCTATGTAATGACAATTTTCAGCATTTAAATTATAAATTACAAGAGATACATTTCCTACAACCCCAATCGCTGGAACATTAAGACCTATGTGGTTTACAACACTTACCCCATCATAAATAATTTGAGTCGCACTGCCTGTCATACCCCTTCTATATTCAATAATAGGATAATCACTTTCAATATTATTTCCATCCAAAATTAAATTTCCACTCATGTTAGATGAACCAAAAATTATGGTCGTGTTGTCATAAGCAGAAAACATAGGTGCACTAAAATTGCTATACCTTCTAAGTGTTATCGTCTTACTATCATTAACATATATGTCCGCCCCACTTGAAAGCCCACTCATCATGTAAATAACACCACCATCGGTCATTATGTTAATTATATCGCTAAATCCTGTCCTTGATGACGCAGATAAACTAGCAACTGCATTTACTGCGTTGTTAGCATCTTCTTCTGTTAAATAGAAATTATTTGTCATACTTCCAGATGAGACAAATTCTTTAAAATAAAGTACATTGTATCCTATAACATCTACAAGCATTTCAAACTGCACTGGCGCATAAACTTCTGTGTTCTTTGGCGTAAATACCATTTCAAAAATTTGCTTACCAGCAGTGCTTGGCTCATAATCTCCATTAACAAAACTAAAATTACCTGCAATCCTAACCCCATTATACATAGCAATTCCGCCATTAATTTCTGCATTGCTAAGTGGAGTATTAATATAAACATTCTCTACATTTGGTAGCGTATAAACATAAAGTGAATTTGTTTCTGTAATAACAACTTTTCCGCTTCCGTTTACAGTTTGAGTAGCACTCCCTGAACCTGTCTCAATCCTATAATAAATAGTTGTAACTCCTGCACTTGTAGCAACTATTGGACTACTCGTATAATCATCTCCACCTGTAAGAGAATAACTAACGCTGCTATCACTTGGATAAAATACTTCTACTCTAATCGTTGCTCTCTCAAGTACACCTAAATCGCCATTTTCGCCGTAAAAATCAGATACTACATAAACTATTCCACTATTTGCACTAACATCTTTAACAAAAATTGCATTTTGAGTGCCGTCTAATTCATCAACAACTCTAAAATATATTGCTTGTCCTTGCCTATCACTTGAAAATTTTTCAAAATCACTGCTCTTTATTATATAATTTCCATTGCTCTCTATAATCGCTCTTTCACTTGCATTTTCTACACTTACCCCAATGCTTGACTGCCCAATAAGTGGAGATGAAATCGTTATTCCACTTTCGCCTATAAGATAAAGATTGGAATTTCCATCATTATAAGTGTTATTGCTAATGATGATTTCCCTTGAAATTTCAACCGAACCACTTGCAACATACATTCCATAACCAGTAGTGTTTGTTATGCTCATGTCCATTATTTGAGCATTGCCACTACTTACATAAAGTGCCCCATTTGAAACATTTTGGTCAAATGAAACATTTTCAATAAATATAGTTTGAGTTGAATTACTACTACCATTTCCACCAATTGAAACACCACCGCCATATGCACTTGTGTTTAAATCTATATTACAGTCAATAAGTAATAAGTTGTTATTTCTTCCACTCGCTAAATATAACGCTCCACCATAGTCCCTTGCAGTGTTATCTGTCATCTCAACATTTTCTATCTGCAATTCTCCAAGAATTATAGATATAGCACCACCATTCCCACTATTATCGCTACTGCTTCCTACTGCACTGTTATCACTTAAAACACTATCTTGAATAACAATTTGTGTCGAAATATTATTGTATAAAAATCCACCGCTAAGAGAAATATTTCCACTTGCCTCAACTCCGCTAATGGTTAAATCTCCCTCATTTGCAATCGCACCACCAAGAACACTTTCTGCACCATTTTCATTAAATATTCCGCCATTTATAATAAGAGTCCCAAGATTATATATAGCGCCGCCCATTTCTCCATTACCAGCACTATTTAATGCAAATTCACTCCCATAAACCGCAACTGTTGACTCCTCATAAATATATATTGCTCCACCATTCCCACTAGATATGTTATTTTTAAAACTCGTCTTGTATTCGCTATCTCTATCTATAAGTAAAAACGCCCCATTATTTGAGATTGCTGTCATTCCACTTAAATAAATCGCTCCACCATTCCCACTTGCAATATTTCCATCAAATGCACAACCGCTTAGAATCAAGTTTATCGCCCTTATCGCTCCACCATTGCCCTGTGCCTGATTTTGATAAAATTTACAATTTATAAATTCTGTCCTGTCAAAAGTCCTAACAGCACCACCATCTCCTGCTGCTTTGTTCCCATTAAAAACACAATCAACAAATGTTAATTGAATGTTTGAACTACTTGTGCCATTGTTTACATAAATTGCGCTTCCTTCTTTGCTACTATTGTTTATAAACTTACACCCTTCAAGTGTATAACTATAATTACTCCCTTCAAAATAAATGCCTGCACTATTATACCCATTTGCTGTGTTGTTCTCAAAAATACAATTTCTAATAGTGTTGTCTATTTTGTCAATTAAAATTAACCCAGCATTATCATTGCCTGTCCTATTTTCAATAGAATTATTTATAAATTTAACCCCATCAAGTACATAACTAGAATTTTCATCATTGGCTATTATAAGACGATTTCTTGTCTTTGTCCCTTCAAAACTGCCATTTTCCATATTCATTCTTACTTTTCCAAGAAGTTGAACAACCCCACCATCTCCGTCAGTTATATTATTTCCTCTAAAACTTACATTATTTAAATAAACCTGAGAAGAATAAGTTGTATATGGATTGTAAAGCCTAAGAACTATATAAACACTGCCACCTTCACAAGCGTTTTGCTCAATTGTGCTGTCTTTTATATAAGTTTCTCCAACACCTGTTATTTGAGCAAATAAGCCATAAATAACTTTATCTTGCTTAACTATGTTTCTGCTTACCACACAATTGTCCATTTCTAAAATACTATTTCCATTATTAGCCGCATCTTGCACCATTAGGACTCCACCACCGCTAATTTCAGAGTCTGAGGCTATTTCAATCTCATTCCCTGAAATATTTAAATCTTGTAATTTTATAGCCAAGTTAGCATCTACTGAAGATTTATAAATTGAAATTAATTCCCGACAATCTTTGTTTCTTGTTTCAATAATTTTATTTCCAGTTATATTTCCGCCTATATATTCTAATTGATATTCCCCACTAGCAGAACTTGAACTTAAACTATATCTAAAAATCCTACCACTACCAATATTATTGGTAAAATCTACATCTTTAATTTTTAAATTGGAGTTTTCTATAGCAATTACTGCCGCACCACCAACTCCTGCTATTACCTCATTGTTAACAAAATTTACTTGTTCTATTTCAACATTTGTATAAGTCAAATAAACTGCAGCACAATTTACCCCTGATAAGCCATCAAAAGTAGAATTTGAAATTTTTGCGCTACTTAACCTTGCCCCATAAATTCCACTTGGCCTAAAAGTAGAATTATCTACTGCTGTAGATTTCATATTTCTAAAAGTACAATTATCAACAACAACACTTCCTTGCTCTCGTTCTTGGGAACTATTATTAAAATAAACTGAAGCAAATCCATTAGGGCCAGTAGTTCCACCTTCAAAACTTGAATTTGTTATATTAATTTCATTTTTTGAATGTGTATAAAAAATTATATCCGCAGCATATGTCTGTGCTTTATTCCCAATAAATTGACAATTATTAACTGTAATGCTTTTCCCTTCATGCACTCTAAGATATGCGCTACCCCCACCACCATTTGTTGATACATTGCTATTAAATAATACTCCTTCAATCTCTATGCATAAATTTACTTGATATGACTCTCCGCCTGCTACAGTTGCAGTCATTGCCCCACCATCATTTCTGCTAGCGTTCTCTATAAACTCAGTTCTTCTATTTTCGCTTGAACCTATGTTTAGTTTAATAACACCCTGCTCTTCACCTAAAGAACCACCCTTGTAAAGATATAATCCACCACCATTTTGTGCAAAATTGTCATTAAATATACACCCTTTAATATTAATTTCTTTGTCTAATTTTTCTAATAAGTCTACAAGTTCAGCGGTATAAGTAACACCAACTCCACCACCACTTCCATTTTCATTATTATTACCTCTAAAATCACAATCTATTAAATCTAGTGAACAGTCAACTGCCGCTAAACCCGCCCCAGTAATGCTTGTGCCAAGCATCTTATTTTGAGTAAAATCACAATTTTCAACATATGCATTACATCTTCTAACATATAAAGCCCCACCAAAGTTATAATTTCCATTCGCTACAGTTATTCTGTTACTATAAAAATCACTATTTATCACCTTTACATCATTAGCAACATTCACATCTATAATTCGACCAAGAGACTCATTATTATATATTTTACAATCATCAAAAGTAACATCTTCTACATATACAACATAAAAAACATCATCTTGTACCGAGTTGTTATAAATCTCAACATTTGTCATAATAACGCTTTCTTTTGCGTCAATCAGTGGAGTTTGCGAACCTGAAATAAGTACTCTACCTTTATTATTATAAAACTCACAATCTGTAAAACTAGCAGTCTTTTCATCTTCAATATCTGTATTAAAAAGCAAGTCTAAAGTACCTGCATTGTCATGCACCTTGCTCCCAGTCATGCTAAAATTTCTAATCGCCCTTATATCAAATACTTTTCTTCCATCTTTATCCGTAAAATATGCAAATTCTGAATTAGTAATAGTCATATCATAATATCTTTCGTTTTCTGGGTTGTTTGTACCCCCAGTTGCAATGTAAATTCCTCTACCATTAGTACAATTTAAAAGTTTACAACCTTCAATAGTTATTTGTGAATGGAAATTTTTTTCAGAGTTCCCAAAATAAATAATAGAAGTAGTAACATTTAAATTCTCAAAAGTTGACGAAGAAATTTTTATTATTCCATTATTTGCCGCATAAATTACATTAGGCGCTACTGATTCTCCAGTTTTAGTCCCTGTAACATTTAAGTTTTCAATAGATAAATTGTTAAACGAATTAATTTGCACGATGTTTCCAGTAACAATATTATTTTCAAAATTAACATTTTTTAGCGTTGCGTCAACATTACTATTATTTATTTCCCCATATTTAGTGAAATTAAATGCCATGCCTGCGCCAAAGTTATCTACAAAATCAAAATTCTCTACTTCTATAATCTGCGATATAAGATAGAATAATGACGACTTGTTTTCAATCTCATTATCATAATACTTAACATCAACCGCATCTGTTTTCATAGTTGATACAGCCCTAAACAAAGAAGCGGCTGAAGAATAAGACATACTATTACCACTGGCTGTAAATCCATTTATATAAAGCCCATCATTTCCCGTAGCACTATCTCCTATTCTTTCAAAATTTAGCCCCAAACTTTGCAAAGAAAAATCATTGTCTTCAACGACAACTTTTTCTAAGTCAACTCTCTTTATATTTCTTAAATCTAAAACTTTACCCCCAATATTACCACTTATTCTAATATTTGATAACTTAACATTTTCAGTTTTAGCGTTATTGGCGTTATTATCTAAATTTGTAAATGTAAAACCATTTGCTGCATAATTACAAAAAAGCGAAGTTTCATTATTTAATATTTCAATATTATTTGCAGTAACACCACCATATGTATAAATAAAACCTTGCGAATCTCTTTGGTTACTAAAATTTTGAAAAACAACACTATCAATATCAAGTGATACAAGCGCATTTTTCGTTATATCTATTCCAATAACTTGCATAGATATAGTTTTATTCTTATCTTTTTCGCCATCAAAAATAAATCTTTCAGTAGTATCTGTACTTTCATCATCTCCATGAAGCACAACGCTTCCCGAACTTTCCCCAACACCAATCATAGCACTATGATATGTCGTATTCCCAACATAGTTTTGTGAAAGCACAAAATAAACATCTTTACCAGTATTATTTTCTATAACTCCATTTGTACCAGTTCCACTTACAACAATAGTATTTAAAAATTCAATTGTATTAATGCTGTCATTTGCTGCTACAATTTCAAGAGCCCTTGACAAAGTCCCAACAGGAGTTGAAGCAGAAAGACCATTGTTTGTATTTGTTGCTCCATTACTTACATATACACGGTTTGTGGACATTTCTGCCAAAACCGACTGTTCGGTCGAATTCACTACCATTTCAGCCTTTACACCCTTGCTTGATTGCCAATTTGAACAAACGCCAAAAAAGCAACCAAAGATTGCCATGCAAAGAATAATTAACAAATTGACCTTTCTTATTCTCATGATTTTTCTCCTTTGAAGGAACTTGAAATTCCTTTTGTGTAATCCAAGTACTAGGCACACTCCAACTAGCATATAAGATTACAGAATATATTATATATTATAAGTAATTTTTCGCCAAATAATTTGCAATATTTTTTTATTTTTTTTATTATTATTTTTTATAATTTTTAATTAAATTTTTAAAGATATAAAATCTGTTATATGTTAAAATTCCCGTCAATAATCTTAAAAGATAATTTATAATAAAAAATCTCTACATATTGCGTTTAATCTAATAATTATTGTATTTGCATTTGCTTATTAAACTACTAAGAAATTGTACCTGCTTAAAAATTTTTATTATTTTTTTCACTAAAAAAACAAGGCACTAATTGTGCCTTATTTTTTTATCTTTTTCTTTGTCTTTTGTTAACTATAATACACATAAAAAACAACATAAAACTTACAACAACAAGAATAGGTAAAATATAATTAAAAATATTATTTTCGTTATTTATAGAAACATCTAAATTTTTACTTTCTATTAAGTTTAATCCTTCTCCAACTAGACTAAATCCAGCCGTATCAACAATAATACTTCCAGTTTCGTCATAACCTATACCATTTGTGCCATTAAAGGAGTAGTTTTTCTCAATAATACAACCGCCTATAATTAACTGTCCACCATTATCTACATATACTCCACCCCCAGAAGCACGCCCCACATTTGAATATATTTTACCGCCATTAAGTCTTGCTATTCCACCATTACCAATATAAATCCCTCCACCATAATTGCTAGAATTACCAAAAATCTCGCCACCTGTCATAATAATCTCGCCTAAATTATAAATAAACCCACCTGAGCCTTGTCTAGCCGTTACTGATGTCTGTGCGACTTCATAAAGTCCGTTTACAGAGAACTCTCCGCCATTTATTCTAATAAAGCCCAAATTATATATAACTCCCCCCATGTCGTCAGAACCTGGTCTTATAGTATTCCCATATATTTCCGCACCACTTAAATTTATTTCTCCACTTGCTCTATTTATAATAATACTATAAATACCATCATCGCCATCTGAATTTTCTATACTAAAATTCCTTATTATCACATTACTATTTAAGTTTAAGTGCCCATGATTATCAATAATACATCCCTTAAATGGCACTGTACCTGAATAAGCACCGCCGCCTTCAAATACAATTTTTCCAAGCCCGCCACTTAAAGTTAAACTATCTTCTTCTCCTACAATTACAATCATAGGTCCTGTTGTAAACCCTGAATATCTAGTAATATCAACATTTTTATTTGAAACAATATTAACACTACCATTAATATTATAAGTTTGTGCAAAAACTATACTACCATCATCTTCCATATACTCAATCATTTGCTTTAAATCTGATATTCCAGTTTGAGAGTTGTTAATATCATCAATATCGGTATGAAATGCATCATTAACATAAAAAACAATGTTATATCCAATTGACACCCTGATGTTTGTTACAAGTATATTAGAATTCATATAATTGCTACTTGAAGGAATAAATCTTGCTTCATAAACAGTTCCGGTCGTTACTGGTTTAACATCTTTTTGAGTAAATTCCCATGTCCCAGCAACAGCATGCCCTTCTTCATCTTCAACGAGCCCAGATGTGAATTCTGCTTGCCCTAAGGTCTGTCCATGTCTAAGTGTTGCAAAAGGAGTTTCTATAATATAAACTCTTTCTCCAATTAGTTTTAAAACAATACTACCAGTTAAAATCTCACTTTCTGCACTTACTCTATAATAAATTGTATGTTCTCCCTTTTCGCTAAACCTAGGGCTTTCTAAACTCCAACTTGCGTCATCTCCTGTTAGCGAGTATTCAATAACAACTTCTCCTTGATATAACGAGCCACCAAAGTAAACTTGTATGTCATCTTCTGTTATCCCATAACTTTGACCTATTTTAGAAACTATAACTTTATCACTCGCAACAATACTAATTTCATCACTTGGCAAATTATCATATAAAACTAGCCCGTTTTGACTACTGCTAAATTTTAGCCCCCATGCACTATTCTCAGAATAAAAGCACTCAGTAATAATATTTGTTATTATATAATTATTTGAAATTCCACCAATAACAAGTTTGTTTACCGCACTAGAACTAAGTTTTAAGCCTACCCTGCTCCCTTCTTCAAGGTCGCCTTCAAGTATCTTTTCTTTCCCACTTTGAACAACAAGATTTCCACCAGTATTATTGTCAATTAAAAGTAAAGTCCCTTTTCTAATAACAGTATTTGAATTGTCAATAACTACCGCACCACTTGCTGCATTTTCTGTCGTGTTCCCTTGAACAATAATATCTCCACTTAAATAAACTCTTGCATTATTAGCAATATATAAAGCAGACGCTCCAGTTGTTGACGAATTATTCTCAAACTCGCAATTTTTTATTAAAGTTTCAGATTTTGCATTTGTATTTGTTATTGAAAGAGCAGCCTTTGCACTTTCTGTTCCTGAATAATTAATATTAATAAAAGAACAATCAGTGATTACAGCATCTAATTCCGCACCACCTTCAACTTGGATTTGGGTTTTTGCACCATCAAAAATGCTATCTCTTATCTCTATCTTATTAGCCCTTATAACAAAACCAGCCCTTGTCGTGTTATTACTATCTTCATCCTCAGAATAAAATCTACAACTTTTAATAGTTACATCGTTTGCATTAATGTTGCCAGATTGATAATTATTATATGCCGCTGAAATTAAATTTTGAGTTGTTAAATTAAAATTGCAATTATATAATTCTATTTTTGATGTTCTTTGATTTGTGTTCTCTATTGTATCATAAAAAGCAAAATAATATAAAATAGGATTAATCCCAAAATTACTATTTTCTATTTTTAAATTTCCAGTATAATCAGTTGCAATCAACACATTAGTTCCGCTGTGATTTTCTGTATTAATATTATTAACAACCAAATTCCCGCTATTTACTGCAAATAGTGCTCCCATTCCAATCCTGTTAGTTGTATTAAAAGACGCATTGCTTGAAAAATAAGAATTTTCCACTTTCACATTTGAATTTACACCTACATAAATTGCGCCACCATCATGAGCACGATTATCATAAACAAAAGCATTTGTCATATTCAATATCGAATTTTCTGCATTGTAAATGCCGCCACCATAACAAACTCTTGTATTACCTTCAAAATCATTGCCTGAGATTTTTCCACCATTTACTGTCATTATCCCACCATTATACACCCCAAAACCTTGTGAAATCACAGTTGTCTCTGTGCCCAAATTATTTGACACTTCTCCACCATTAATACTTAATACTCCACCAGCACTAACATATATGCCACCGCCATGATTATTTGTTTTATTACTACTTACCTTTGCACTTTGAATAGAACTATTTTCATCTTCGTTTTGTGTATTTGTATGCCCGCCATTAATACTAGCAGAACCATTACTTGCTATATAAATTCCACCGCCAAAATCTGCACTATTATTTATTACTTCTCCATATTTATAACTTTCTTGTAATATCTTTTCTTGAGTTTGGCTTTGCTCAATTATTTCAACAACCAAGTCATACGACATTGAAAAACTACCATTATCTCCAACATAAACTCCGCCACCATTTGTCGCTGTATTTGAGTCAATTTTACCATCTTTAAAATTAACTAGTCCAACTACATAAACTGCCCCGCCATTTGTAGCACTATTATTATAAAAATTAACATTATCAAGCGTTACAACACCAGTTTCTCCTACATATAACACTCCACCATTTGTAGCACTATTGTTATACGCTTCAAGGTTTTGAATTACCGAATTACCATTAATATAGAAAACCCCACCATTCTCTCCACTATTATTATATATAGCCCCACCACTAACATTAAAATTAGAGTTTTCTTCTGTATAAATTATACCATTAGTGCTTTCTATGTTGTGTAAATTTAGATTGCTTAAAGCCACTTCTCCACCGCTCATTACATAAATTGCACCGCCATTTGTTGCACTATTACTGCCAAATGAAATTTCCCCAGAAATAACAAGGTTCCCCTTATTTGCTACACTTATTGCCCCACCTTTCTCGCCCCCAGCATTACTATAAAATGAACAATCAATAACAGTACAAACCATGTTTTCCGAAACTTGAACTATCGCCCCTTCTTCGTCTGTGTTGCCATATATGTCTACACCATCGAGCCTAACCTGTGAAGGAAATTGAACTGATGATTGAAGATATATTATTCCACCAGCAAGCGTGCTATTCCCACTAATCACTCCGCCTATTATTTCTAAAATATAACTTGCTGTTTGTGGAGAACTTGTCTCCATGTTAATTAAACCTTGATTTGTTCCTGCCTGGTTACCAGAAAAAATTACATTTTCAAACACCAAATTATAAGAATACGAATGTATTATACCCCTTGAAGTAGTCCCTATGGCTACATTATCTCTAATCTCACAATTTCTTATAATCTGTGCGGTGCTTGTCGCACCACCAAACATAATCGCCCCAATTCTTTCTCCTGCTTTGTTCCCAATTATTTTGCATCCATCAATAACTGTTGAAGTAGGCGTTTGTATATTTAACGCACCAATAGCAGTTTGAGCTTCATTATGGCTTATACTAGAATTCGTTATTGTTGCTGTAATAGAGTAAATTCCTGCCGCTTCTACTGCTCTATTGTTTTCAACCAAACAATTATCCATAGTTAAATACTGGACATATACTCCCCCACCATAGCCAGATTCATTATCATAAATATTGCTATTTGATATTGTTGCATAGCCAGCAAATAGTCCACCACCAAGATTAGCAGCATAATTCCCATATACATCAATATTATCTGCAATTAAATTCCATACCCATATAGTGCCACTTTGTCCTGCCGATGAATTATGCCTAAAAATTGCATTTTTAGCATTTAATATATTACAAAAATACCCAACACCTGCATGTCCATTTTTTGCCGAATTTCTTTCATATATTCCACCATTTATAGTTACATTTCCAGCACTAACAGCAGAAATTGCCCCTGAGCCAAATTCGCCACCATTATCAGAATTATCATGCATATAGCAGTCATTAAATATTACTGATCCATAATACGCATTTTCACTTCCAGCGGCTGGCTCAGAAAGACATATAGCACCACCACCATTACCAGATGTATTAAACCCAAATTCACAATTATTAAATGTCGCATTTAAGGTTGCCGATGTAGATGAATCTATATAAATTGCCCCACCGGCAAAATTAGTTGAATTGTTTAAAAATTTACAATTAATAAAGTTATATTCTCCACTGCTTAAAATATTCATTGCCCCACCATTCGCAGCTGTAAGAGGTGAAGAAACAATGTTAGCATTATTGTTAAAAACACAATCAGACATGGTAAATTTGCTTATAGATGTATTAATATAAAAACACGCACCATATGCCTCTACCCCCCAATCATATATACCAGAATTAAAATTTGAAAATTGACAATCATCAAAAAAGACCTCTTCTATTGGAAATGTTAATGATATAGCATTAACTGAACTCTGATGCATTGTCCCATTTATAAAATTACATCCAGACACTTTAAGGCTTGATAAAGTCTGTCCCCCTTCCCAAATGTCAATACATTTCCCAACAAAATCTATAAAATTACAGTCTTCAACATTAAACTCAGTTCGTCTATCGAAACCACCATTATATTGAAATACACCTGCATTAGACCTATTATTAATTGCCGTACAATCTTTTATAGTGTAAACAAATAAATTAGAAGCACTTGCACAAGCATAAGACGGAGCTCCATTTGAAGGAGAAAATAATTGTCCTTCAAAATAGCAATTTTCAAGCAAAAAAGTATTAACATTAGTTATATATAAACAACCTCTATTAACTTTATTATTTAAAAATTCACAACCATTAATTTGAACATTTGCATTTGTTGATCTACCTGAATAATTAATGCACGCCCCATTTCCAGAACCTTGATTATTTTCGAACCTGCAATTTGAAACAGTTAAATCGGCAAATATATTGAAACTCATCACACTGTAAGTAACATTACCATTCACATTATTAGTATTAATATTACCTGAAAAATAACTATTTAAAACATATACTTCTTCAAGTAAATTTGAATTTCCTCCTGTTAAATAAATCGCACCACCTTGCCCATCAGACACATTATTAAGAACATTAAGTCCACTAAAATAGAGTTCAAGAACAGGATTACCTGCAAAATCAAAATAAAAACCATATCCATTTGTTTCATTACAATTCCTAATCGTTAAATCTTCGGTTGTAATGGTTGAAGAACCTGAAAGGATGGTAATGCCACGAGTATAGTTGTTTTCAATTACAACATTATCTCCAAATGTAACATTAGAAGTCGTCGCACTAATTGTTAATAAATATTTTGCCACATCTGCCGAATCAATACTAGCCCCATCAAAGACAATATTATCAAATCTTACTGTTGTATTACTCCCAGTTATAGCAATTAATTCCCCACTACCTGCCGACATGCTTTGTTCTGTTCTTCTAAGTATTATTTGATTTGTTGGAGAAATATTAGTACTTGTTGATATTTGAATTCCGTCAAGGACATTGACAACTCCACCATTTGGCAATAATTCTATTGCTCTATTTATAGTTTTAATAGCCCCACTTGTTGCATTTGAACCATCATTTCCATCATTACCATTTGCATGTGATAGATATATTTGAGTGTCATCTCTTGTTAATTCTTCAATTTCTTGCGTTTCTTCCTGAGAAAAAACAAGGTCCATGCTACTTGCATTTGCTCTTAACTCAAACCCTACAAAAGCCACAAAAAAAGCACACATTAGCATGCATAAAAGCACACTAAACACTATAAAAACCTTTTGAGTTGTTTTCTTTTGGTTATCTTTCATTTTCGACACTCCTTTTTCATGTCTCTTTACAAAAACCTAAGTCTATCTTTTCTTTCTTTTCACTAAAAATATAGTAGTTATAACTCCTACTAAAACAAGTAGTGTAATAATCACATACAAGGTTAGATATCCATCATAGTTTTCTATATTCCCACTAAAATCATTTATTTTAGTCCCAATGCTTAAAATTGTTATTTCTCCATTGTCTACTGCATAAATCTCATCTTTATCTTCATCTCCACTAGATTTCTCAACAGTATTATTTTCAATATGTGATGACAAGATATCTGCATGACCTGAACTACCAACTACTATTCCACCACCAATACAACCTGTTCCTGTTGCTCTGCAAGAAGATATACCAGTTGAGATAAGCGTTGATGCTCCATCAACATAAATTCCACCTCCAGAATTTGCAAAACATTTTGAAATTTGACTTGAAATAAGCGTTATTTCTGCCCCACTTCCAACATAAATTCCACCTCCTAAAATGGTAGAAGCAAATGCTGTTGTATAGTAATGCCCTGCACCATCTGTTAAACAGGTGTCAGCAATATAACAATTAATAAATTCTACCTTTCCACCTAAAATTTTTACAGCAAGTCCTACATTTGAAATAGAACTTGATAATGCTCTATGCCCATAATTTTTAAAGAAATAGCAATCTGTTAAAACAACATCACGAGTACTATTACTAAATATCCCTGCTCCACCAAGCGATATACAATTACTAATATAGCAATTTGTCATTTCAAGAAGACCTGTATTATAAATCCCACCACCTGCACAGTCATAAGATGACGCACTAGTCCAGTTTAAATACCTACAATCTAAGAACCGTGTATCCTGTAAATATGCACTACCATTGTTATATAATCCGCCACCTGCATATGAAATACCGGAACTACTACTATTTGTGTTATATCCATTTGTTATCTCAATATCACCGTATACATATAAAGTGCCATTATTAACAATAAGTGCACTACGACTACCATTACTTCCGTTTCCTTGTCCGTCAACTATTATCTTGCCAAGCATTGCATTTGTTCCAAGCCTTAATGTAGCACCATTAGGGATGTTAAATATCTCCCCAGCATAAACATCAGGGGCTACTTGCCCACTAGACAATACGCTATATCTAGCAAACCTAATATTTTTATCTGTTTTAATAACTTCACTACCACTGACATCATAGGTATCCATAAAATAGATAATCGCATTATCCTTTAAATGTAAAACAATTTCGTCTAGCCCCTCACTTCTTGGAATTGAAACCCCAGATAAATCAGAAACTAAGTAAAAGCTATCATTTGCAAAATACAACTCATCGTATTCAATTACTACATTTGCAGTAAAAGTACAAGTCGAATAACTTGAATTAGTAGGCGTAAATAAAACATTAATTGTCTGTGTTGCAAATGTAACATTATAATTGCCATTTGAAGTAAAAGTCCCCGCAACTGTATTCCCGTTCATGTCTTTCATTATTCCACCCATAAGCCTATCTGTTATATCGCTTGAAGTAGTTAAATTTTCTCCGTAATATAAATTAACATTTGTAGCACTAACAAGATATGAATTATGATTAATATCATTATTAGCATAATCAACAAGATTTGTTGTATTTTGTAAAATTTTAATCTGTCTATTTCCACTTATAGTTGTGTATCCACTTGCTTCAATCTTATAGTAAACTATATAATTTCCTATATCAATAAAAGTCGGATTTTGAGCCGAATAAGTTCCATCTTCATCTAAACTATAAGTTATATTTGCTTCTTCTAAATTAAAGACATTTACTTCTATTGAGTGTGGATTTCCATCGTACCATCCTATATAACTTTCGGCAGTATAATTTATAGTGTTATCTTCATTATTATTAATATCAATATATGACAATCCATCTCCGCTAGAATTTATAACGAATTTATAATCTGGGTCATCACTTACAACAGAATCTAAAATTTTATTACTCATAGTTGTTGTATTAATTATTGAAATTGCTGTATATTGTTCTCCAATCCTATTTTGTCTTGTTATAGTAAAACCAATTGTTTCTCCACTTGTATTTTCTACATTTAAAAGCCAAAGATAATTATAACCGTCTGTAAAGCACATATTATTTTCAGTTCCACCAATAAGTTGTCCGTCTTGCAATACAGGGTTGTTATTTTCATCAACTTGTGCACCTATTCTATTTCCGGATACGCTAGTAGTCCCATAAATATATGTGTTAGCATTCCCATACACCGTTTCCATAACACCAGCACCATTATTTACTGCTATATTGTTTGTTATTTTTGTATTTGAAATGGTAAGAGTTTGCCCATTATAGATCGCTCCGCCTTCTCCCCCAGAATAGTTTTCTTCAAAAGTACATTCATTTAAATACACAATAGTCGTTACGATCGCTCCTCCCATTTGAGCTGCTTTATTCCCAATAAATGAACAATTATAAAAACTACCAGAGCCGTCTATGGCGCCACTTATTTGTGCAGAATTTTCAATAAACTGACAATCTCTAAACACAAATGCCTGTTCAACACTACAAACAACTCCCCCACGCAGAGCCGATGTATTCTCTTCAAATAAACAGTTTGAAACTTCTCCACCTACATAACTTAAAATAGAGAGAACCGCCCCATACGCTCCATTGACTTGTTCATTCGAATTTCCTATAAAAGAACTATCATAAATATATATTCTGGTTTTTCTACCATAAACCCCAGCCCAATCAGAACCATTTAATTTATAAACAATTGCACCACCTATTGTACCGCCTGTTCCATTATTTTGAACAACATTCCCATTGAAAATGCAATTTGAAATAGTTAAATTTTGAGTCGTAAAAATAACGCTCCCGCCTTCAATAGTTCCAGCCAAATCTAAAATTAAACTAGACGAAGGAACAAAAGAACCTGTTGCAACATTATCTGAAAAGGTTGCATTTGAAATAGTTATAAAAGACTCTTTTGTCTTATTTTCATCTTGAACTAAGTTGCAATATATAGCACCCCCTACCGCAGCACTATTATTTCTAAAAGTTCCACCAGTTATAACAAGGTTACCAACACCAAAACTAATTACTCCACCAGCATTTACATTCGTGTTGTTTTCAAATATTCCCCCATTAATTAATACATTTCCACGACCATTAATAACAACTCCATAACTTGAAATAGTTGAAGAACCACTTGAAGAACTTGTCATTTTATTATGATGAAAATAACCATTATTGATTATTAAAACATAATCCGTTGAATTTTCAGAGCCAGCAATATCAAATATTCGCAAATTGGTATTATAACTAAAATCCCCGCCATTTATAACAAGTTTGGCATTAAGATCAACATAAAAGAACTCTCTATTGGTTGACTGGTTTCCCATCTCTTCACCAGAATCACACTGCCCGTTATTATTTAAGTCTTGATATCCACCAAATTGTCCGCCATTAATTTCTGCATAACAGGAAGAATCTATAGTACAAAAATAATTTCTAATAGTATTTCTAGTAAATCGTCCATCATTTATTATGCATTTTGTCTCATAGTAAAATCTAAGAAAAAAACTACACTCGATATTATCATAAACACCGCCATTGAAAACAATCGTTGATTGATAGGTTCTAATCAAACCTTCGGTATAAAAGTTTCCAGTTCCAAAATCTACAATACTAAAACCACTTTCGAATACAACAGTACTATAAAAAATTCTCATAAGGTATGATGTTTCAATATCTGTGCTACTTGTTACATCTACACCTTTTATTGTTACATTTTTAAAAATAACATTTGGAGTGATAGACGAATCCGTTTCACTTCCAATTATAAACATTGTATCGTTTAACCCAAGCGTTTCATCAACATATCGTCTTAATTCGACAGTTGGGTACATCATATCAATAACCGTGTCTTGTGTTATGTTAAATGTACTCATCACATAAATAGTTCCCGTTGGACTTATAAGTTCTTTTGCCCTTTCTATTGTTTGAATTGGAGTTGTAGGCGAAATTCCATCATTTGCATCATTTCCACCCTTTTCTCCCTTTGGATCTATGTATAATGTATCAATACTCGCTCTAACCATATTACCGTAAATAGTTTCAATATTATTTTCGCTAGCATTTACACTAAACAAAACACTAAAAAAAGGAATTATAAGCACAGAAAGACAGGCAATAATAAAAAGCAAACTAAACTTGCTATTATTTTCTTTTTTAAACTTTTGCGTTTTAAAATTCATTCTATAACTCCTTGTATTTAATTTATCATTGAACTAAAAATGCTAGGCTATAATTTAAAGATATTGATATTTACAAATTAAATAATAAAACTACAATAGTATTATATTATTTTCTCTCAAAAACTCCAAATAATTTACTAAACTTTCATAAAAAATTTTAAATTTTAAAAAGCAAATTTCTTTTTATAAAAATTTGCCTTAAAAAAATCCTAAAATTAAGCAAAAATAAACACTATTTATATTTATCTAAATATGGCTAATTAATTGAAGATAATTAACTTTTTATAATACAAATTTTCAAAAAAATTTTTTTACATATAAAAAACATAATAATTTAAAAATTTTATTTATTTTATGTTAAAATTTTCTTAGTTTTAAACCAAATAAACATAAAAAAAGAAGACGCAAAAAGCATCTCCCTTTTTAGTGAATTTTCTCAACTATTACTTAATCATATCCTTAAAAGACTTACCAAATTTAAAACTTGGCATTTTTGAGGCTGGAATAGTAATTGTTTGTTTTGTTTGTGGATTAACACCCTTTCTCTCTGCTCTTTCTTTTACTTTAAAAGTACCAAATCCTGCAAGAGAAACTTCTTCCCCTTTTTTGAGTGCTTCAACAACTGTTGAGACAAATGCCTTATATGCTTCGTCTGCATCTCTAAGTGTAAAACCTGCCTTTGAAGCCATTGCACTAATTAATTCACCTTTATTCATAAAAATTCTCCTTTTCACTAATTTTCCTTAAAAGGTTAGCAATATAATATCATAAAACATTGATAATTCCTAACAAATTTGACCAATTTTTTTATTTTTTTATCTTTTTTTTACTGATTTTTTAGTATTTCCCTATAATTGCTATAAAATTATTGCCCAAAAATCAATTCCTAATCACATAAAAATAAAAATTTAGAGTAAGGTTATATCTTTTTTAATACTAACAAAATTAAAAAAACTTTATAGAATAAAACGCAAAATCAATAAAATTTTTGTATTAGTTTTAAAAAAGGTTAAGGCTAGCAAAATTTGAAATTTGTAAAATAAAAAAACCTTTGCAAAAATAAAGTATTCTCATGAAGAGCAAATTTGCTCAAAATGGGCCAAATAAAAAAAGAGAACATATTGAAATAACCCGCAGGGTTAAAATGCAATGTTCCTTTTAATTATTTCCAAAAAAGTAAACTAAACCTGATTTAATAATGTCCTTCGTCGCCGTCATTCAAATATAATATCCCAAGTGTATGCTCGCCACAGTGAGAAGTAATAACGCTACCCGCTTTTGTAATTAAAATTTCTTTAAATTTTCCATATTTTTCAATTTCTTCTTTTACAACATTTAACATTTCTTCAGTCGCTGTTGTATAAGTTATCATAATCCTTGTATGGTCTGGGGTATTATATGTTATCAGTTCGTCAATCACATACTTTCTAAGGCAGTTAACCATATTCCCAATATACTTTTTAGTAACGACTATTTTCCCATCTTTTAACTGCAAGCAAGGTTTAATTCTAAGTAAATTTGCACCAAGCAAACTTAGCATGCTACATCTTCCACCCTTATATAAATAATTTAATTTTTCGACAACAAAAGATGTTTGCGTATGCTGGGCTCTAGCATTTAATTTTTCGACTATTTGTTCTGCAGTAAATTTATTTGACGCAGCAAGTTCACTTGCGTACATAGCAAGAAGCCCCGACCCAGAAGACAGGGCATAAGTATCAATAACATGAACCTTTGGGTTCTCCTTTGCGACTACACTAGCATATTCATATCCGCTACTAAGTTTTGAGCCTATACCAATGTGGATTACATCATAACCCTTATCTGTAAATTGAGAAAAAAACTTTTCTAAATCTTCTGGGCTTCTTGCACCTGTTTTTGGAAGTTCTTTTGTTTGAGCAACATGGTCGTATATATCAGAAGGTTGGATATCAACTCCATCATAATAAGTTTTATCTCCAAGAGTAACTACAAAAGGTATTATTTTTATATTAAATTTATCATAAATTTCTTGTGATAAGTCTATAGTACTATCCGCAGTAATTTGTATTTTGTTTATAATTTTATCTGCCATAAGAAAACCTCCAATATTTTAATTATATTTAACAAAAATTTTTAAAAAAGTCAAATCTTTCAAAGACATCCCCCATCAAAATGCAAAATACAAGGCAATATTAATAAAAAAATATTAAATTTGCTTGACCTTTTTATACAAAAATTGATATTTTTTTTCATGTATAGAGTCAGTCTTTTAAAGGAAGGAATAATATGAAGGAAGATGAAACTAAAAATTTACATGCAGGACACAGAGAAAGATTAAGACAACAATTTAAGGCAGGTGCTTTTAATTTTATGAATGAGCATCAAATTCTTGAACTAATGTTATCTTATGTAATACCACAAAAAGACACAAATCCACTCGCACACATGCTAATAAATAAGTTTGGAAGCCTAGTAGGAGTTCTTGAAGCACCTTATGAGAGTTTAAGACAAGTAAAAGGAGTTGGCCATGTAGTAGCATCCTTTATTTTCTTTCAATCAAAATTTATTGACTTTTATAAAAAGAGCAAAGCAACAGAACAACCATATCTCCAAAACACAAAACAAATAATTGAATTTCTAAAAGAGATAGTTTCAATAACAGACATTGAAAAATTCTACTATATTTGTCTTAACTCACGAGGCAAATTAATTTGCTTTTGTGAAATGGGACTAGGCTCAACTTATAAAGTTCAATTTGATAACAAAGAGTTTATAAACAATATTATTAATTCAAAAGCCCATTCCGTTGTTATCTGCCATACGCATCCAAGTGGGCTTCCAACCCCATCAGCACAGGACATAAAGTTTACAAAAACAATAAATCTTATTCTTGATGGCTTAAATGTTAGGCTTTGTGATCATATAATTATTTCACATGAAGGTTACTATAGTTTCTTCCAAAATAAATTACTTGGGAATGAGAAAAGTCAAACTTCCTTCTCAACATTGCGCTCAGCACTTTATGATGAAGGATTCAAATATTCAGTTGACGATGATGATAGAGACTAAAATAATGAGCAAAATTCTTGCCAAAGTGCACCTATTAAACTTTCATCATAAGCATAATAATAAACAACTTTGCCCATAATTTCATCAATATTTACTGGCCCAAAAATATGGCTATCTTCACTATTTCCCCTATTATCTCCTAGTACAAACACTTGATTTTTACCAATAGTAATACTTGCTTCTTTATAACTATTTGTATATTCTATTTGAAAATTATTTTCTTTATTGTCATTACACTGACAAAAAAGTTCAAAATACTTTTCATTCATATCATATTGAGATTTGATGTATGGCTCATTTAAAAGTTCGCCATTAATATAATATTGACAATACCCATACTCATCAATATATCTAATACTTAAAACCTGCCCTTGAGAAGCGATAATTCTTTTTATTAATGTTTCTTCCTTTATTGATATTATCCCCCCGCTATATTCAATATCTTCTGCTGATTTATCTATTAAAACAATGTCTCCATTTGTTCCTTTTTGAAATCTATTAACAACTACTATATCTTTATAAATTGAAGTTTCTGGGTTCTCATTTTCACCTAAAGAAATGTTAAATGTAGGTTGCATTGACGCTCCAATAACTTGTGCTCTAAAAAAAACAACACTAAGACATACAATAGTAATACAAAAAAAACATACAACAATACTAATTGCTGTTAATATAGAGTTTAAAACTTTATTTTTTTTATTGTATACTTTATAATATGTTTTAAATTCAGCCTGATTATTCGACATTCTATTCCCTTTTTGTAAATACCAGTATATTAAAATTTTGTAATAAAATCAAATGGTTATACTTGCAAAAATAAAAAAAAAGTTGTAAATTTAATAAAGGAGTTTAAATAAACAAATTTGCCCAAATTTATTTTATCTATAAACTTCAAATTTACAACCATTATGCATCACTAGCTCAATTGTATAGAGCACTGGTCTTCGGAACCAGGTGTTGGGGGTTAGAGTCCCTCGTGATGCACCATATTAAAATTATTATTTTTCCCTCATATTATTAAACATTTAAACTAAAGCATTGTTTTTATTGCTTCTTGTCGCAAGTTATTATACTCTTCTTCACTTATTAGATTTTTGTCCCTAAGTTTTTTTAATTCTTCAAGCCTTGTAACAAGTGCTTGTGATTTTTGTCGTATTTCGTAGGTTTCCTTATTGTCTACTATTATTGTTTCATCATTAGATAAATTAAAATTATTTTCACTTTGTCCGTTTAAATATACGGCTGTTTTTTCAGCCTGTAATTTATTTACAGCAATTAAGGCCCAAAATGAAATAATCCATACAACAAGTCCATTAAAAATATTTAGAAAAAGTAAAATAGAAAAAACAAGTTTTTGCTGCAAAATCTTTTCTTCGCTCTTCCTTAAAAAACATAAATATGTAATACCAGTTATAAGTGAAAAAGCAAGACAAATTGAATCTGAAACAATAAAATAAACTGAAAATTCTATTACAAAAATGTCCATCATTAACGAATAAATATTAAATAAACTAACCACTAAGCATAAAATACCTGCTATTTTCAATGTCCTTAAAAATTCCTTCATATTTTACTCCTTTTATTAGCCAACATCAGCAAATTGACTATTGTATAATTCAGCATAAAAGCCTTTCTTTTCTAACAATTCATTATGAGTTCCTTGCTCAACAATGTCGCCATCTTTCATAACTAAAATAATATCTGCATCTCTTATTGTTGAAAGTCTATGAGCAATAACAAAAGAAGTTCTATCTTTTGTCAGTTCATCCATTGCTTTTTGTATTATGAGTTCAGTTCTTGTATCCACATTACTAGTCGCTTCGTCAAGTATTAAAAGTGGAGAATCTTTTATCATTGCTCTTGCAATAGTAAGTTGTTGCTTTTGACCTTCGGACAAAGCATTAACATCTGAAAGCCTTGTGTCATAGCCGTTTGGCAGAGTATTAATAAAATGTGAAAGCCCAACGGCATTACAAACTTCATTTAATTTTTCATCAGTAACCCCTTCTTTGTTGTAAACTAAATTTTCTCTTATCGTCCCATCAAAAACCCAAGTGTCTTGTAAAATCATATCAAACAAATCATGAACATTTTCTCTCGTTATGTCTTTTATTGAAATTCCATCAATAAGTATATCTCCAGAATTTATCTCATAAAATCTCATAAGCAAATTTACAATTGTAGTCTTCCCAGCACCTGTGGGTCCAACAATGGCAACTTTTTGTCCAGATTTTAATTTTGCGGAAAAATTTTTGATAATTATTCTATCTTTATTATATCCAAATTTAACATTTTTAAATTCAACATCTCCTTTAACATGAGATAGAGTTTTTGTCTTATTGCTTTCATCTTCAAGTTCTTTTTCATCCAAAATCTCAAATACCCTTTTTGATGCCGCAGAAGCCTGTTGAATAGATGATAAACTTTGTGCAAAAGTTCTAAGTGGCTGAGAAAATAACCTTGCGTACATAACAAAAGCAATCAGAGTTCCAATAGTAACACTCGTTCCACCTGAAATAATTATTGACACCCCTACAACAAAAATTAGTACATACGCTAAATCTCCAACAAAAGACATTATAGGGGGCATAAGACTCGACATAAACTCTGCTTTACGCACAACTTTGCAAATCTCATCATTGCTCTTTTCAAATTTAATTTTTTCATTATTAACAGCATTATATGATTTAACTACATTGTAGTTAGAGTAAGTTTCTTCAACCTGACCATTCAATTCTCCAATATGAATCTGTCTTTTATTAAAGTATTTTTGAGATTTTTTAAGTATTATAGCAAGGAAAAGAAAGCCAAACAACGAAGTCGCAATAGTTACAAGTGCTAGTATCCAATTCGTTACAAACATCATTATTATTACACCAAAAAACAGAATAACCGAACTAATTAAATTTGCAATTGATGAACCAAGTGTTTGTGAAATAGTGTCTACATCATTTGTTACTCTACTTAATATATCACCTTTTGTAGTCTTGTCAAAATAAGCGAGTGGCAGTTTATTAATTTTTAAATTTATATCTGTTCTAAGTTTTTTTGATGTCTTTTGAGTAACAATAGCCATCAAAAACTGCTGTAAATAATTAAAAAGTGCGCCAACGCTATAAAGGCAAATTAAAAAAACTGCAATTTGAACAAATGCTGTCATGTCAATGCTTGTTGCAATACCATTTGTTATAACATTGATAAGGTCTTGTACTTTTTGTGGACCTATAATCGTTGTAATATTTCCAATAATAGCACATACTAAACTTATTACAAACATCGTCATAACAGGCTTACAATATGATAGAACTCTTTTAAATGATTTTGCGTCAAATTTTTCTTTTTTTGTAAAATTAGCATTATTCCTATTCTTCAAAGCCATTATAACTCCTCCTTTGAAAGTTGCGACAAAGCAATTTCTTTATAGGTATTACAATTTTTAATAAGTTCTTCATGTGTCCCTTTACCTACAATCTTTCCATCTTCTAATACAAGGATTTTATCTGCATGCCTAATTGTTCCTATTCTTTGAGCAACAATTATTATTGTCTTATCAGACAACTTCTCTTTTAAATTTTTTCTTACCATCATATCTGTTTTATAGTCAAGTGCTGAAAAACTATCATCAAAAATTATAATTTCTGCATCCTTAAAAACCGCCCTTGCTATTGATAACCTTTGCTTCTGTCCACCAGAAAAATTTGTTCCACCTTGAGCAACTGGGCTATGTATTCCCTTCTCCAAATTACTAACAAAATTAGATTGCGAAATGTCAAGTGCTAGTTTTATTCTTTCATCATCGTCTGGGATTTCTTCATCGCAACCATAAGTTATATTGCTTTTTATATCTCCCTTAAACAAACATGCCTTTTGAGAAACTACCGCTATCTTATTATTTAAAACTTCTTGCTTATATTCTTTAACATTTACTCCATCAACTAATACTTCGCCACCTGTTGCGTCATTAAATCTTGGAATTAAATCAATAAGAGTAGTTTTTCCAGAGCCAGTCGCCCCAATAATGGCAACTGTTTCTCCCTTGTTTACCTTAAAGGAAATGTCTGATATTACATTGCTTGCCCCATCAAAGTATTTAAAGGAAACATCTCTAAATTCAATTTCTCCTTGTGTTTTGCCATTAGTAACATTTCCATCGTGCATAGAAATCTTTGTATCTAAAACTTCATTAATACGCTTTGCAGACACCATCGCCCTTGGCAAAATAATAAATATGGCTATAAGCATTATAAACGCCATAACAACTTGCAATGCATACTGGGTAAAGGCAGTCATATTCCCAATAAGAGTTGCCCTTTCTAGTCTTTCTGCTTGATTAATAAGTATTGCACCTATCCAGTAAATAGCAAGTGTTAAGCCATTCATACACAAAGTCATAATTGGCATTAAAGTACCTGTTGCCTTTGATGTGAAAAGTTGATTATCAGTAAGTTCTTTATTGTTTTTTTCAAATTTTTTCTCTTGATAATCTTCTGCATTAAAAGCTCTAACAACCCTAACTCCTGAAATGTTTTCTCTTGTCGCATTGTTCAAATTATCAATTAATTTTTGGACCTTTTTAAACTTAGGTAAAACAATACAAACAATAAGCCCAACAAGAGCAACCAAAATAACAACGCAAATCAAAGTGGCCATTGTCCACTCAATTGAAGTTTGAGATATTTTGGTAACCGCCCAAATTGCAAGAATTGGGGCCTTTATTAAAATTTGAAGTCCTACAGCCACAAACATTTGAATCTGATTAACATCATTTGTCGTTCTTGTAATAAGACTTGGAATTGAAAACTTTTTCATTTCCGTTGGAGAAAATGAACAAATCTTATCATTTAATTTACTTCTTACTCTTTTTGAAAAAGAACTTGAAAGCCGTGCACAAAGGTAACCACAAATAAATGTGCAAACCATGCTACCAAATGCACATAATAACATCATCCCACCATTTACCCAAACATCATTCATTGTTACTCCGCCACCTGAAACCGCCGAAGTTAATTTCATTGTATAATCTGGCATTGTGAGATCTAACCACACCTGCAACACAACAAAGCCAACAATAAAAAATATTGAAAGCCAATCTTCCTTTTGTAAATATCTAAATAATTTAAACACTTTTTCCTCCTGTTTTGTAATCCTAGTTAACATTAGATTTAAAAATTAATTTATTTCAATAGCCATCTTTATTTTTTCTGAAATATCTATAAATTTATTAATGTTTTCTAAGCCCACTTTATCAATTATTTTAATTGTAACATCAAGCACCTTTTGCTTCATATCTTCTACAACCATTTGCCCTTTTTTTGTCAATTTTAAAACTTCAATTCTTGCGTCATTTTCTGATGCATATTTCTTTATAAGTCCTTTCCCGTCAAGTTTTTTTAACAAAACCGCAACCCTACTGCGTGAAATATTCATCTTTTGACTAATCTCATTGGCATAAATATCTTCTTTTGAATGGCTCAAATAAACTAATATAAAACCCATTCCAGCATCTATATCATCCAATTTTTTTATCAAATTTATCGGCCTACTATCAATAAATCTTTTTAAAACTTCTTCTGCTTGTTTTTTTGAAATCATTTTAAAACCCTACCCAGCGGTACATAATACTCAGAATAAATAAATTTGTCAACTGGGTTTACAATTTATTTTTATTTTGTGCAAATTGCCAAAGAACAATTAAACAACCAGTACATACATTTTTATATTTATTCTTTTGCTTATAAATTTATTAAAATTAATAACCTTTAAAATTAAAACATATCATCACTATTTAATACATAGTATAAATAAAAAGCAACTTTAAATTATAAAACTGAAAATGACAAGAGTTCTATATTTTTTATAAGTTCTGTTTCCACAATTTGACCCAAACTTGTGGATAAATATTTCTTATTATCATCTGGAAAAATAGTAACTGCTTTATCTCCTGAAAGTATTGCTCCTAAAAAATTTGCCCCACTCGAAATGCCAACCCCCAAAGACAACTCTTTACATAACTTTTGAGCCATTGAAATTGCGTCTTCATCTGAGATTTGAATAATATTGTCAACTAAATTTCTGTTGTATAATTTTGGTAAAATCTCATCACTCAACCCTTGAATCTTATGCGTTTTAAATGGCGGACAATTAGATAGTATTTGAGCATTTTTTGGTTCAAGTGCTATTACTTTTAATTTTAATTTTTCTTTTAGTATTTTCCCTACGCCCATCAGCGTTCCACTAGTTCCAACTCCTGCAACAAAAGCGTTTACATGGAGGTCCCCTAAAAGTTTTAAAATTTCATTTCCCGTTAAATTATAATGCACCTTTATGTTGCTTATATTTGAAAATTGACTTGGACAAAAATAGCCTTCTTTCTCATACCTTTTACATAACCTAAATGCTTCTTTAAAATTTTCTGTTTCTATTAATGTTGCCCCATAAAGTCTTATTAGTTTTTTCCTTTCATCACTCACAGTTTTTGGCATTAAAATTGTTGTTTTTAAATTTAATAAGTTTGAGACTGCACAAACTGAAATTCCCATATTCCCACTTGATACTTCAACTATCTTGTCTCCGTCTTTCAATTTTCCTTTTGTATAAGCATCAAAAAAAATCTGATAAGCAACCTTATCTTTAATGCTTCCCGTCAAAGAATACCATTCACATTTAGCATATACTATCCTAATTTTATTTTTATATTTATACTTAATTTCAAGTAATGGCGTATCTATAAAAAGTTTTTCAATGTCTTTAAATTTTGCTTTCATTCTTATTTTTATATGCAACATAAAAATTATTTGTCAATAGTTCTATTTTTGTTCAAATTTTTAATTGATATTTAGAAAAAATTTTAATATAATAAAAATATGAATAATAAATCAAATATTGATAAGGATATTAAAAGCAAATTAACTATTAGTATTATTGCTAGCATTCTCTTTGTCGTCGGTATTCCAATTATTATTTTTTCAGCAATAAATTCTTTTTGGTTTGGACTTGTTATAGGCATCATTTTTGTTGTTTTTGGATTTTATGGAATGCCACTTCTTTGGGTTAGTTTTGGAAATTTAAAAAGTTTAAAAAGAGTTGTCGATGCTGTTATGGAAGAAAATTTAACCTCTATAAGCCAAATTGCAAGCCAATTACAAATAAATGAAAAAACAGCAAAAAGTTATGTAACACAAGCAATTAACAAAAAATATATCTATGGATATTTGTTTGATGGCACAACACTAACCCCAAATGATAAAACACCACCTAAAAAGAAAATTATACAAAATAAATGTAATAATTGTGGCGGTGTACTAGAAAAAACTGCTGACGGCTTTTATTGCCCATATTGCGGTTCAAGTTTTGAAAAAGAAAATTAAAAGAGCAATTATTATTGCTCTTTTTTATAATTGTCTAAAAAATTATGTCTTATATTTTTCTTGTCTTTATATTCAATAATTGTTGCTAAGTTTACATTTTGTACGCTCTTAAAAATATTGGCTTCTACTTGCGGATTTTCCTTTTTTAAACTTAAAATTAATTTTTTTATTTTTTTTCTTTTTGACAATTCTTCATTTTGATTAATTTCATCCTTTTCAGTAAACTTACAAGCGCATTGCAAAAATTTAAGTTCATTATAATCACGCCACGCTTCAATATCATGCTCTCTAATAAGATACATTGGTCTTATGAGTTCCATTCCCTTAAAATTAGTACTATGTAGTTTTGGCATCATAGTTTGAATTTGAGCCCCGTAAAGCATCCCCATAAGTATAGTTTCAATTACATCATCAAAATGATGCCCAAGTGCGATCTTATTGCAATTAAGTTCCTTTGCCGCACTATATAAATATCCCCTTCTCATTCTAGCACAAATATAACATGGCGACTTATCTATATTTACGACATTTTCAAATATATTAGACTCAAATATCCTTATTGGCACATTAAGCATTTTTGCATTGCTCTCAATCTGCTTTCTATTCTTTTCATTATACCCTGGGTCCATTACGAGAAATACAAGTTCAAAATCAAACTTATTATGCCTTTTTAACTCCTGAAAAAGTTTTGCCATAAGCATAGAGTCTTTGCCACCTGAAATACAAACCGCCACCCTGTCCTTGGGGACTAATAATTCATATTCATTAATCGCTTGACAAAATTTAGTAAAAAGTTGCTTGTGAAATTTTTTTCTAATGCTTTCTTCAACTCTTTCTGCCTTAGTAAAAACATAATCTTTCATTATAAATACCTTAGTTTTATTTTAAATATATAATTTTTTTTGTAAAGTAAATTTTTTTGTTGCAAAATCATAATAATAGTGATAAAATACAATCTAGTAAGCGGATGTGGCGAAATCGGTAGACGCGCACGTTTAAGGGGCGTGTGGGAAACCTTGTGGGTTCGAGTCCCACCATCCGCACCAATAAAGGAAAGTAGCAATTTTACCTTGCTACTTTTTTATTGTATAATAAAACAAACCTTGACGGAGAATAACTCTCACACTCAAAGTTAGTTTTTATTTTTAATTAAAATAGGGCTAAATTAAAATTTTAATTATTTTTTAGTGCCCGAGTTTAGTCTCTATTTCTTTTATAAATGTATATATCAAAAAAAGATTTTCTACAATTCTTAATACTATTTAATTGACAAAAAATATACATTTTATTATAAAATAAAAAAGGAGGGTTTTTTAATGAAAAGGTTTTTGGGGGCACTTTTGGCAAGTATAGCAGGAATTTTAACTTTTGTATTCCTAAGTATTCCTTGCATGTCTTTAAATGCAGACAATGAAACTGTTACTGAACTAACAGCAACTACTGGCTGGGATATTCTTTCTGTCGAATCTGATAGTTATACAATGGTTAAAATTTTCATTATCATAATGATAATACTTGCATGTCTACTTATCCTTGTTGCTGTTCTTTCTCTACTTAAAGAAACTAATATCATAAAATCAAATGTAAACTTCAATATGATTAGTTTCTTACTACTTGTACTTTTAACTATAAGTGCAGTTGTAGTATTAATTGGAATTAGCAATATAGATAAATCAGAATTCTTAGGCGAAACAATTCAACCTTATAAAGCAGGAATTGGTGCTATTCTCAATGTAGTTGTTAGTGGCATAGCAACACTACTTAGCATCTTTACTTTAAGTGGATCTAGTGGAAAAAAGAAAAGAAGATAAAAATTTTTTTGGGACTGCAAAGTTGCAGTCCTTTTTTATGCTAATAAAACAGATTAAATAAGTTGATTTTATCTCTTTTTATATAAAAATAAATTCTTCTTTTTTATTTATTTTTCTATTTTTATCAATTTGATTGCATACACAAGAGTTTTTTCAAATATGAATAGTAATAAATAAAAAAGTCGTTTTTGCCTAAAATGGAGAATTTATGAAAACTTACCACAACAAAACAATTTCTGACACTTTAAAAGAATTAAAGACAAGCCGTGGTGGGTTGACAACACAAGAAGCACAAGATAGATTAAAAAAATTTGGGCAAAACACCTTAAAACTTGAAAAAAAACAAAATTATGTCTTAAAATTTTTATCTCAATTTAAAGACATAATGGTTATAATTCTTTTGTGCGCCGCAGTCGTATCCTTAATATTTGCAATCATAGAAAAAAGTAGCACCGAACTAATTGACGCAATAATAATTTTTGTTATTGTTCTAATTAATGCAACGCTAAGTTTCACTCAAGAAATAAAAGCCGAAAACGCTCTTGAAAGTTTAAAAAAAATGTCCCAGCCCTTTTCTACAATCCTTAGAGATGGCGAGCAAAAAAGAATAAAAACAAGTGATATTGTCGTTGGAGATATAATATTCCTTGAAGCAGGAGATGTTGTTCCTGCCGACATACTTCTTATTGAAAGTGCGAGTCTAAAATGCGACGAATCAACACTAACTGGCGAAAGTGTAAGTAGCGATAAAGAAGCAGGTTTAGTACTTAAAGAAAAAACAAGTCTTGCAGATAGAAAAAATATGTGTTTTTCTTCAACCACCATTTCCTATGGTCGTGGAATAGGAGTTGTTGTCGCAACAGGACAAGATGCTGAAATTGGAAAAATCGCCTCTCTTATTACTCAAGAAAAAAATGAATCAACTCCCCTTCAAAAAAGCCTTAATAAACTTGGTGAAATAATAACTTTTATTGTTCTTGCTATTGCAATAATTATATTTTTAGTAGATGTAATATTCGCTCATTTTGGATATGTTGAGTCATTCCTAACTGCTGTTGCAATAGCAGTTGCAGCCATACCCGAAAGTCTTCCCGCAGTTGTTACCATAATTCTATCTCTTGGGGTTATAAGACTTGCTAAGAAAAACGCCATTATCAAAAAACTACACGCAGTAGAAACTCTTGGCTGTTGCGGAGTTATATGCTCTGACAAAACAGGTACTATTACCCAAAACAAAATGACTGTTCAAGAAGTCTCTGTAAACTTAAACATAAAATCAAACAACTTGGATTTAACAAACAAAACTGAACAAGAACTCCTTAATTGTATGCTACTTTGTAATGACGCAAGAAAGCAAAGTAATACATACCTAGGAGACCCCACAGAAAGTGCTCTTATCCGCTATGCCGAAAAACAAAACTTGTTGAAAAATGATTTTGAAATAAAGTTTAAAAGAGTGGGAGAAGTCCCTTTTGATTCAAAAAGAAAACTAATGACTACAATAAATATTGTTGATCATAATTATATCCAATACACAAAAGGTGCTGTTGACGAACTTCTACTTAAATGTACCCATATTTTAGTTAATGGAAGGCCTGTTTTGCTTACACAAAATCATATCTCAAAAATAAAAGAACAAAACACCTATATGTGTAGTAATGCCCTAAGAGTCCTTGCCTATGCAGCAAAGAATCTAGGAGAAGTAACAAGTTCTAATAAGTTTAATTCTAAAATAGAAGAAGATAATCTAATTTTCCTTGGGCTTTCTGGCATGATTGACCCACCACGAAAAGAAGTTTTTAACGCACTTAAAAAATGTAAAACCGCTGGTATGAAAACTGTTATGATTACAGGCGACCACATGGATACTGCAACTGCAATTGCAAAATCTATTGGAATGATAAAATCTGATAAAGAAGTCATAAACGGAAGCTTTTTAGATAAGTTCTCTGATAAAGAATTAGAAAAAGAAATTTTAAAGTACAGTGTCTTTACTCGTGTTACCCCAGAACATAAAGTAAGAATTGTTAAGGCTCTTAAAAGCACTGGCAAAATTGTCGCCATGACAGGAGACGGCGTAAATGACGCCCCAAGTATCAAAGTTGCGGATATTGGCATTGGCATGGGACAAAATGGAACAGAAGTTACAAAAGAAGTCGCAGACATGATTTTGTCTGATGACAATTTTGCTACAATCGTGGTTGCTGTTGAAGAGGGTAGAAGAATATTTGGCAATATAAAAAAGACTATTGAATTTTTGCTAAGTTGTAATATTGCAGAAGTGTTGGCAATTTTTGCCCTTACTCTTATTTTCCCTCAATACGCTTTTTTAAGTGCAGTACAAATTTTATTTATAAACCTTGTTACAGACACCTTCCCTTCAATCGCTCTCGGTGTTGACGAAGCCCAAAAAGATATTATGAATTCTCCCCCAAGAGATCCTAAGAAAAATATTCTGTCTGGCAGGGCTGGCATTAACATTATCTATCAAGGTATAACACAGGCAATAATTGTTATCCTAAACTTTGTAATTGGTATTTATGTTTTTAACTCTCAAAGTATTGCAAGTACTATGGCTTTTTTAACTCTAAATTTCATTCAACTCTTCCACATGTATAATGTTCACTCTGAAAAAGGCGTGTTTAGGGATAACGCCTTCAAAAATAAGTTTATAAATATATCTTTTATCTGTGAAATTTCTCTATTTATCTTAATCTCATTTATTCCACCACTTGCAAATATTCTCGGCATGGCAAAATTAAGCCTTCTTCAATGGGCTATCGTCTTTGTCTCTTCCTTCTTAATTATCCCAGTTTGCGAAATAGTAAAATACTTTCAACAAAAAAGATTAAAAAAGAAAGTTTAGAACCTATCTAAACCTTCTTTTATTTTTCTAAAATGATTTTCCTTTATTATATATATTCATTTTACTTTGACATAAATCTAGTGCCATATTATTAGTCAACTTTCTACATACCCCAGACTATTCAATAACTACGGGATTACCACCTTCGTCATACCCCCATTCTCCAGCCCAATATACAGGTCTGTTATCTGGATTCCAACTACTCGCCCACCCATCAGGCTGACTCTCCGCTTCACAATAAACTATTAATTTTGGATTATTACCAATAAAATCAAGAGCCAAATTATCTACCGATATTGGAATTACAATGCTTTCTAAATTAATACAATCTTCAAATACATAGTTAGATATATGAATGAGACTTTTTGGCAAAATTACACTAACTAAACTACTGCAATTAAAAAACGCATACATTCCAAGTGATCTTAATTGTGAATTTTCTTCAAAGGTTAAACTTTTTATACTAGCACAATCTCTAAATGCAGCAGAGCCTATACTTGTTACACTACCTGGTATATTTATTGATGTTAAAGTTGAACAATTTCTAAAAGCAGAAGCTCCAATATTTATTAAGTTATTTGAAAAAATTACTGAAGACAAACTAGAACAATTCATAAAAGCGGAATTTCCAATGTACATTACACTATTTGGTATATCTACACTAATTAAATTTGCACAATCTTCAAAAGCATCTTCAATTATTAATTTACATTGAGAATGTACTACACAAGTCGTTACAGTCTCTTGCGTTGGTTCGTATAAGCACAAATATTGATTGCTACTATTACCTAAATACTTTGCATTATTATATACCGTAAAATTTAAATTATCACAACCATAAAAAGCAGTCCTACTTATATTCCTTATACTATTAGGAATAGAAATATCTGTTAAACCACTACAACCAGAAAAAGTAGCTTGGCTTATTCCTGTAACACCATCTGGTATTTCAATACTTATAAGTGCACTACAATCTGTAAAAGCAGAATCCCCAATATTTTCTAAATTAGATCCTTTTTCAAAAATTACATTTTCTAATTTAGTACAAGCTGAAAAAGCGTACATTCCTATTGAAGTAGTTGCCTTTGGTATTCTTATGGTTTGTATTTTATCACAATTTGTAAAAGCATAAATCTCTAAACTTTTAATACTACTTGACAATATTACCCTTGACAATACGCTTGTTGACGGTCCAGTTACAGGAGGCTCTGGTGCTCGTGTTGCTATTGAGACAGAGCCCATAAACGCCTTGGACTCTATAACTTCTATGCTGTTTGGTAAAACTACACTTGTTATGATATCATTTCCCATAAACGCTTCCTCTGGAATACTTGTAACTTGATGAGAAATTACTATGTCTGTATTGTCTCCTATTGTGTTTTGAGTCCCATCTGTGCAGTTTGGAGTTAAGAAAATTGAGTATAATGTAATTTGTTCGCTTGGCACATCATACCATATAGGCTCTTCTTCTGTTGATACATAGTATCTATCAAAATCATCAGTTGTTACATCCCAATCACTAACACTTGAAAAGAAATAAAATTCTTGTCCACTAGTACTTGTTAAATCTGTAAGGTTACTTGTTACCCCAGTACTTGTTTCAGGCACAATACCATCTATTCTAAATTGTGTGTAATCTTCATTAAATACAAGTTGCGTTGTAGTATCATTTATCTGACTACCTTCATTGTTTACAAAACTTAGATTAACGCTATTGGCTACCGGCACTCCATTTTCATAATGCCACTCGTTAGCCCAATATACAGGACAATTGGTAGGATTCCAAGCACTATTCCACCCACTAGGTTGACTTGCCACTTCACAATAAATCCTTAAACGAATACAACTATAAAATGCGTTTGAACCTATACTTGTTACGCCTTCTGGAATGACTAAACTCCCTGTTAGGCTACTACAACTTCTAAATGCTTCATTACCTATGCTTGTAAGTGTACTTGGAAGACTAAGTGTTCCATTTAGACTACTACAATAAGAAAATGCCCTATATCCTATACTTGTTACCCCTTCTGGGATGACTAGATTTCCTGTTAGGCTACTACAATTATAAAATGCAGAATTGCCTATACTTGTTACCCCTTCTGGGATTACTAGATTCCCTGTTAGGCTACTACAACCAGCAAATGCAGCGCCTATACTTGTTAGTGTACT
Organism: uncultured Clostridia bacterium; assembly: GCA_944383405.1. Lineage (GTDB taxonomy): Bacteria > Bacillota > Clostridia > Christensenellales > UBA1242 > UBA7862. The sequence continues at coordinate 168,305 of CALWPL010000001.1, read as the reverse complement.
TGGAAGACTAAGTGTTCCATTTAGACTCCTACAACCAGAAAATGCAGAATTGCCTATACTTGTTACCCCTTCTGGGATGACTAAATTCCCTGTTAGGCTACTACAATTAGAAAATGCATAATTACTTATACTTGTTATCCCTTCTGGGATGACTAAACTCCCTGTTAGATTACTACAATCTTCAAATGCAGAATAACCTATACTTGTTAGTGTACTTGGGAGACTAAGTGTTCCATTTAGACTCCTACAACCATCAAATGCAGAAGAACCTATACTTGTTACCCCTTCTGGTATGACTAAATTCCCTGTTAGATTACTACAACTTCTAAATGCGGACTCTCCTATACTTGTTAGTGTACTTGGGAGTGTCAATGTTCCATTTAAACTACTACAATCATAAAATGTATAAGTGCCTATACTTGTTACTCCTTCTGGGATGACTAAATCCCCTGTTAGACTACTACAATTAAAAAATGCAGACTGTCCTATACTTGTTACTCCTTCTGGGATGACTAAATCCCCCGTTAGACTACTGCAATTATAAAATGCATCATCTCCTATACTTGTTAGTGTACTTGGAAGACTAAGCTTTCCATTTAGACTACTACAATTTCCAAATGCATAATTACTTATACTTGTTACCCCTTCTGGAATCACTAAATCTGTTACTAGTTCATTGTTTAAATATAATTTTTTTGCAGAATACAATGGGTTAGAATAAGAGTTATAAAATTCTATTTTACACCATGCCACTATATCTTCTATATATACACTATTTAGACTACTACAATTATAAAATGCAGAAGAGCCTATACTTGTTAGTGTACTTGGAAGACTAAGCGTTCCATTTAAACTACTACATTCCCAAAATGCATAATCTCCTATACTTGTTACCCCTTCTGGTATGACTAAATTCCCTGTTAGATTACTACAATCATAAAATGCACATTCATATATTTCATAGTTATAAGTTGTTGTTGGAAGTATTAGTTCTGTTTCATTCCCTATATAGCCAAGTAAATAATAACTATTTTTATTATTATACATTACATATTCATTATCAACAATAAACTGTTTTTCTGATGGAGTGGAAGTATTATATACATAATCTGCATAATATCCTGCATAACCATAACTACTATTATTTAGCCTTATATTTAAACTACTTAAATTATATACCTCAACTAGTTTGTAACAATATCGAAACGCACTACTTCCTATACTTGTTACATTATTTGGAATTACCATATTACTAAGCCCGCAACAGTAATAAAAAGCATTAGAACCTATACTTGTTAAACTACTTGGGAGTACTATATTTGATAAAATATAACTTTGATAAAAAGCCCATTCTCCTATACTTGTTATAGTATTTGGTATAACAACACTTGTAATTGTTCTATTTTGATAAAATGCCCTATCTGTAATACTACCATTTAGGCTATGAGAAATTACTACATCTCCGCTTATACTTTGTCCATCTGCAAAATCTGTTAAATTTGGCGTTAAAAAGGTTGAATATAGTTGTGTCATCTCACTTGGCATTTCATACCAAACAGGATTCTGTGCTGTTGACACATAATATCTTTGTGCAAATATATTTGCATTTTCTTTATCTGTATATGTAAGTTCGTCTGAAACTGTCTGCAAGTTTTCACTTGACATAACACTACTTGCTGTTTCTATTCCACTACTACCTGTTATTACATTACCACTACTATCTTGTGGTACGGTTGAAAAATAGTAAAACTCCTGATTATTACTATTTGTTATATCATCCAAATTAGTAGTTGTCCCATCTACTATCTCTGGTACAACTCCGTCTATTCTAAACTCTGTTATATCCTCTGGATTAAGAACAATACTTACATTATCTTCTGTAATATTGCTACCTTCATTATTAACTAAATTTAATGCTACATTTATTGGTGCTTCATAATAAATATTTACACTACTATTAAAACTGTGATTCATGGCTGATAATGCTATGTAAATTGATATTACAAATAGACATAGTGATAATAATATAAAAAATGTTGATATAAGTAATTGTCTTTTCATTGTCATAAGTTTTCTCCTTTGTACTTTTATTTTGTTTATTTCAAATCCTTTTTATTTATCTTATTTGCAATATTCTATTAGTAATATGTTGATAACTTGTGTATTACTTATCCACAATTTTTATCCACATTCCTTATTGTAAATTTTTGGCAATTAAAGTGTACCCCCCCCCGCAATTCTGTCAACTAAAATTTTCACAATTTCACAAAAATTTTTAAAGTTATCCACATTTTTGTTTTTTTTAGTTTTTAACTTTTCTTTCTTGCTGTTATCTGTTCTTTTGTTTTTAAAAACAACTTTTGTGCAAAACTATTTAAATATTTTTATAACTTAAAATTCTTTTATAAGTAAAATATGTATAAAAAAACTAGTGCAAAATTACAAGTTTACCCCCTTTTAATTACAAGTTTATTTTAACATTTTTCCAGTGTGCTGGCAAGAAAAAATTGACTATAATTTTTGAGCAAGCAAATCATCCCTTGAAAGAGAACTAAAAAAACTTAGTGGCACATCTAAAATTGAATAAGCTCCAAATTTATCTAAATTTGCTAGTTTTTTAACTATTAAAGCACCCACACACATAATTTGAGCGGTAAAATGTGGATTGCTTTTAAGTTTCAAAGAAAAATCAAGACCTACATTATATTTACCTAATATTTTAAAGTTATTTATAATACGCCCTTTATGAAAAAGATTTTTTTGTTTTTTTCTTATTTCGCTATTTGAGACAAAATTTATTTCTGTGTCATAACCCTTAAAATAATTTGGCATATTTACAATTTCATTTGTTATTTTCTCTCTACTTTCTCCCATTTTTTCAGAAACAAAGCACACTCTTTTATGCTTTAAAAACTCCTGTGGAGAATAATTAAATAATTTTTTACATTGTTTTACAATTTGAATATTTGGAACTGTATATTGAATAGCATTTTCAATCCCATCAATTCGCCTTAGTGCATCACTATGCCCCTGACTAACTCCCATTCCCCAAAAAGCATTTGACTTGCTTTTATCAAAACTTAAACTATCAAAAAGCAGTCTAATTAAACTCATAACACCTGGGTCCCAACCAAAAGCACAAAGTCCCACATGGCTATTCTTTTTGGCGCAACTATCAAGGGCAAGAATATAATCTTTTAGTTTTTTGTGAGTATCAAAACTGTCAACAGTATTAAAGTTAGTAATTGCCTTAACTCCTATTTTTTCAATATCGCTAAAACTACCGACACACAAAAACAGAATATCAATTTTTCCTTTATAACTTTCCAAGTTTTGAGTATTAGCAACTGGGGTATTAAACTTGCTTTTTATATTTTCTCTCCTTGAAAAAATTTTCACCAACTCAAATCTATTGTCTTTTAAAACTATTTCTTCAACCGCTTTCCCTAGATTTCCATATCCCACGATTCCGACTTTAATTTGCATTACTTATTTAGACTCCTTCTAATAAAATATAATTGATAAAGATTTGTCTTTTTTTTCAAATTGTTATAAAATTAAATAATAGCGAGGTATAAAAATGGTTGTTTTAATTATTGGATTAATTTTATGTCTAACAACAATGAGTATTTTTATTTCTTTAAGAGTACAAAAAGGTGGTCTTGCCGGCGTTTTTTCAAAAACAGTTGCATCTTTCTGCTTTATTGCCTTTGCTCTAATTTTACTTGCCATGAAGATTAATTTAAACCAATTTAATAGCTATGGAATTGCCTGCCTTGTAATTGGACTCGTATGTGGGCTAATAGGAGACATTTTACTTGATTTAAAAGTCGTCTATCCTTTCCATAAAGATGGATATTTATATGCAGGTATGACAAGCTTCCTTGTTGGACACTTGTTTTATATTGCAAGCATGATTTTATTTACTTACAATGAAATAAGCTTCTTCTCTTCTCAGCTATTACCTTTCTTCTTAATTCTAATTGGAGCAATAATTTTAACCATTATTGTTTATTTCATTTCGACAAAAGTTATCAAACTTAATTATGAAAAATTTTCTATTTTTGTTAATATCTATTCTTTTGTTCTAATCTTTACAACAATATTTTCAATCTATCTTGCTTGTATTGTGTCAATTATTCCAATGTATATACTTGCAATAGGCTTTGTTCTATTCTTAGCATCAGACCTTGTCCTATCTATGCAATATTTTGGCGGAAAGTTGCAAGACAAAAAATTAATTGTAATTAATCATCTTCTCTATTATCTTGCTCAAATAATAATCGCCATGTTTATTTATTTTATTTAAAAAGGAAAAAATATGAAAATTATTTTTGTAAAACACGGAGAATCTAGTTTCATAACAGATAAACTCACTCTAAAAGGAAAAATACAAATAAGAGCAGTCAAAAGATACCTTAAAGACGAAAATATTGACGCTTTCTTTTGTGCCCCACAAACAAGAACCCTACAATCTGCAAATTTACTCAATAAAGGTTTAAATAAACCATTATATATAATAAAACAATTCGATGAAAGAAAACCCCTATTAACTAATCAAAAAGATTTAATTGAAGAATTTAAAACAAACTATATGAATTATAACTTTGAAAATACTAAGTTCGAAACTTGCAAAGAATACTTAGATAGAGTATTTGTTGGCTTTGAAGAAATCCTAAAACAAGAAAGTAGTGATATAAATACTATTGTTATTGTTGGGCATAGTTCTACTCTTTACGCAATAAATGCCTATTTGCAAGGAATACCAAAAGACAAACAAATTAAGTGGCTTCAAATAAATAGCGGGGCTGTAATTAAATTCCTAGCACGAATAAAACATTAGTTTAAAAGTTTTTAAATCTTTTCATTATAAAAATGAGCAAATAAAAGAATTAAAATTTTTAATAGTAAAATCGAAAAAAATAATTAAATTAATTATTGCAATAAAAAAGTAATTTATATATAATACCTATATGGAGAGGTGTCCGAGTGGTTTAAAGTGCACGCTTGGAAAGCGTGTGTTGAGCAATCAACCGCAGGTTCGAATCCTGTCCTCTCCGCCATGAACTTGTCCATCCGTACCATTATGGTATGGGTGGTTTTTTTGTCTAATTATTGAATTATCTACTATTTTATGTTATAATTAGAATGTGAAATAAGGGAGATTAAAAATGGCAACAGTAAATGAATATTTAAATGAATTACTTAATAAAAAACAAAACAATTATAATTATACAGAGAATGAAAAAAGAACATATGCTTATATATCTGATTTACTGAATCAATGGAAACAAAGATTTAATAGTATCAATTATTATTATCCAATACAAATACAAATGGAATTATCTGGATCAAAAGCTAAAGGTGATGCGATTAAAGGCAAATCAGATATTGATATTTTTGTTTCTATAACCGATAGAACCAATCAGTTTACATGTAAAGATTATTATGAAGATTTATATGCCTTTTTGAAACCTAAATTTGCAACAAATAGTTTAAGAAAACAAAATGTTTCTATTGGAATATCTTATGCAGGTTGCAGTATTGATGTAACTCCGGGAAAAAGAATTAATTACAATTCTTATTCAATATATAATGATTACGACAACCATTTTATATACTCAAGAAAACAAAATAAAAACATTCAAACAAATATAAAAAAACATGTAAATTTAGTTAAAAATAGTGGTTTAACAAAAGAAATGATGCTAATAAAATTATGGAGGAATTGTCATAATCTTGTATTGCCATCAATTGCAATTGAAATCATTGTTAATGATATACTATATGATAAAAACTCATATGATTTATATTCCAATTTTAAAAAAATTTTAGAGGCTTTAAGAGATAGTATAACAACTAGAAAAATTATAGACCCCGCTAATACAAACAATAACATAGCAGACACTATGGATGATGATGAAAAAGAAAACATAAGAGAGATTGCTATACAATCATTAAGTTATGACCATGGAAATACTGTCACAACTTCTAAAATTGTTTGGTAGGTAAAAATGAATAAAGTAGACATTAAAGAATTATTTAAAATAAAACAAAACCAAATGCTTGCTAATTTTGGATTAAACGAAGCCATTTTCCATCCTGGAACAAAAGGTGACGCTACAGAAGAAGAATGGAGAATTTGGTTTAATAAGAATTTCCCTAAAAGATATCGTGCAGAAAAAGCATTTGTTATTGACCATTTAGGGAATTGTAGTGAGCAAATGGATATCGTAATATTTGACACTCATTTTTCTCCAACAATTTTTGAAAACAATGGTGCAAAATATATTCCAGCAGAAAGTGTTTATGCTGTTTTTGAAGTAAAACAAAATTTAAACAAAGAACATATTGAATATACAAAAAATAAAATAAAAAGTGTAAAACATCTAATGCGAACTTCAGCTCAAATAAAAACACTTCATGGTTATGAAGAAGGTAAAATCCCTCCAATCATTTTAGGCGGTTTATTAACTTATAAATGTGATTGGAAAAAAGAAAATATAGAACAAAATATTAAAGATAATCTCACATCATTAATTAAAGAAAAAGAAGAAGAAATTGATTTTATTTGTAGTTTATCTGAATATGCTTGTGCAATTGAAAACAATTCTTGCATATCAAATTTTTACGGGCAACCAATATATATCAATAATTTCAATTTAATAACAGACAATGACAATTCCCCTTTGATTTTTACTTATTTTAAACTATTAAGGATGTTACAAGATATGGGAAATGTCCCTGCCATAGAATACAGTAAATATGGAATTAAAGGAATTGATCCAACCACTAATTAATAGTACTAAAAACATAAAAAATCGTGCTTTTTAGGGCACGATTTTTTATTATTCTCTTTTTTGAAGTACTGCAAAATATTCTTTTGAGTAGAATATTGATAGGTCTATGTTTTTATTTATTTCTTGTTCAGTTAATAGTTTTTGTTTTTCTTTTTCTAAATCAAAGTTGTCTATAATGTTCGTTATCGCACTTTGTGTATAGTTTAAATCTGTAAAGTTATAAAAGATGACTATTGTATCGTTATAAATAATAATTTGTTTAATAAAAGTTTTTACTATATGTTTTCTAACTTCATAATTTTCAATATCGCCACAAATAATCTTTTTGAAATATTCCATAACCATATCTTCTGTTAAAAATGATAAATTCTTTTGTTTTTCTTGTTCAATAGCAATATCGTGTTCTGCTATTTGCATTTCAAGTTCTTTTAATCTTACTTTTGTTTGTTCAGTTATAATTCCTAATTCAACAGCATTTATAAGATTTTGAGATGCTTTTAATAATTTATCTCGACTTAATTCAAGTGCTTTAATTCTTGCTTCTTCTTCGTTATCACTTTGACATTCTATAATTCTTTTAGCAATCTTTTTTAAGTTATTATTATTTGATAACACTTTCCAAGTTATATCCATAACCTCTTTTTCAAGTTCATCTTTCTTATTAGATTGCATTTGACAATTTAAATGCTTTCTTCTTCGTTTTGTTAAGCAAGAATAATATCTATATTTAATGACTTTTTTAATTTCTTTACCCGATTCTCCAACCATTTTATGTTTGCAATAACCACAAAATAATTTGCCAGACAGAATATAATCATAAGAATCTTGTTTTCTTATTTGTGCGTGTTTATATGCCTTTCTTAAATCTTGTACTTTTTGCCAAGTTATTTCATCAATGATTGGTGGATAAATATTTGTGTAAACTGTATCACCATGTTGGACTTTTCCAATATACTTTGTATTAGCAATTATTTTATATATTTTCTTGTCATCTATTAAAACGCCTTTTTTAGTTCTAATATCTCTTGCTTTTAAGTCTTTGGCTATATCTACACCTGTATAACCTTGTGAAAATTTTGTAAATATTTCTTTTACAATCTTTGCTTCACTTTCATTAATAACATTTCGTTTTTCAACGACATCATATCCATATATTTGATTTCCACCTGTAAAGTATCCTTTTAAATAACTTTCATTTAAGCCACGAAGCACTTTTTGAGATAGTTCTGCTGAGTAGTATTGATTCATGCCTTCAAGTAAACTTTCAAGTATTATGCCTTCTGGTGTATCTGGTATGTTTTCCATAGCAGATAATAGTTTTACTCCATTACTACTTAAGGTGTGTTTATGTATTGTTGTTTCATATTTGTTTCTACTAAATCTATCTAGTTTATATACAATTACATAATCCCATTGTTTCTTATTGCTATCCTTTATCATTCTTTGAAAATCTGGTCTATTATCGTTAGTACCAGTCATTGCTCTATCAATGTAAGTGTCAAGTACTATAATATTATTTCTCTGAGCAAAATCTTTACAAACTCTTAGTTGACCTTCAATAGATTGCTCTGTTTGACTATCACTTGAATACCTTGCGTATATCACAGCAGTTTTCATATTATACCTCCATATATCTTTTATTAGAGGTTACAATATTGTTTTTTACATTAGTATCAAGTCTATGTTTACTTTGTAAATACGATATGTATATAAAATGTTTCAACAATATTTCTTTAACATATCTTTTTTGTAAACTTGTTTTAACAAATTGTTCTAAAAACATATAGTTAACCTCCTTATCGAAAATTTTTTTCGACAAGAAAAAATCATCAGAGAATGGGTGCAGATGTCAAAGAACAAGAAAAAAATATTGTCTTTGTAATTTTTAAATTAAAAGTTTTAAGCAATAATTATTTCCTTTGACAGCCAGAACATTCTCTGATAAATTTCCCAAACGAAAAAGGATGTTAACTTAACCCCAACAAATAGAACAATTTGTTTGATATATAAATGATATAAAAATTTTACATATATGAAATATGAATTATATAAAAAACATACAAAATCTAAACATTTTATTAATACCATTGCCACTATTCTTTCTTTATAATTGTTGCAGAAAGGAGGTGAACTTATGATTCAGAACAATGCAAAAGAAACAAAAGTGAAATATGTAAATGCTTTAATCAAATTAGAGTTAATGACAAGCGAAGAACTTGATACTCTTATAAAGAATTTAACAACACAAATAAATCAATATTATAGAAACAAAAGAAAAAATTAAAATTTATTTTGTTTATATGTTGACTTTAAAAAATTTTCGTGTTAATATTTGGTATATCTTGGACAAAAGTCCACAATAGCAAAGGAGATGTTCTTATGAGAACAAAAAGTCAAGAGTTGATGAATAGCATTATCTCGTTAGTTGATGGCGAATATGATAAAAATCGTAGAGTTCCTACTATAAGAGAAATTGCATTAAAGTTACAAATTTCTAAAAGTAGCGTTAGTGATTATTTAAATGTTATGGCTAAAAAAGGTTTAATTAAATTAAACAGCGGTAGCAGAGGTATTATTACTAATAAAATGCAAAAATCAAAATTTGATGTTTCTCAAATCCCTATTGTTGGAAATATTGCTTGTGGAACTCCATTGTTTGCAGAAGAAAACATAGAATCATATATTCCTATTCCAAACGAATTTTTAGGTAAAGGAAATTACTTTATCTTAAAAGCAAATGGCAACAGTATGATTAATGCTGGAATATGCGATGGAGATTATGTTATTGTGAAACAACAAGAAACTGCTGAAGAAGGTCAAATTATCGTGGCTTTAATTGATGATGAAGCAACTTTAAAAAGATACTATTTGGATAAGGCAAGCAAAAAAATAAGATTACACCCTGAAAATAATAAAATGAAAGATATGTTTTTTGATTCTATTGTTATTCAAGGTGTTGCTGTAAAGGTTATTAAAGACCTTGTTTAATTTGTTAATACCGTAAAATTGCCCCGTTTTGCGTTATTAAATATATAGAATACAAAAGATAAAAGGCTTAGGTGGTGGAATTCCCAACCCCACATTCAGTTTTTTAAATCTACACTTTTGTATTTATGGGAAGGAGGTTATTTATGGAAAAGTCTTCACAAAAGGCTATTCAAATTAAATGCCCTGAATGTTTAAATAAAATGAATGTTTATTTATATACTGATGGGACCCTTAGAGGAAACTGTAAGCGTTGTAAATCAGCAATCATTCAACAAAACCATTCAGAGAAAGAAAAACGCATTCGTATAATTAAAAAATAAATATTTAAATTCGTTTATAAAGCAAGAATAAGGTCGGGCTGAAATAGTGTCCAAACAAAACCTTGCCCACTACTTTATAAATAAGATTCGTGTCAAAGGTTAAATGCCTCTACGAATAAAAATCTTGTATTAGATTTTTGTCGTAGAGGCTTTTCTTTCGACAAAATCTAGCAATAAAGTTAGGAGGAATTTAAATGTTAGATCTATCAACAATTAGAGATGATTTAAAAGAGATTAGATATTACTACTCTCATAGAGATATATTTGAAAAAGCGTCTAAACAAATTGGCGAACATTCTTGTATTGAAAAAATAAGCAAATATAATAATGCGATTAGATATGCACCTGCAAGATTATATGAACTATATGTTTCGTTGTATTTAGAAAACAATACATTAGAATCGCTCGCTGATAAAGAAGGCTATTCTTATGTACACATACAAAGAATTCACGGACAATTAGTTAAGTTTTTTCAAGAAAAATTAGTGTAAGGAGGAAAATATGAAAAATATTGCACCAGAATTTATGATAAATGCAGATAATGTTTATCGAACTAAAAGTTATATTGTAAAACAAGTTTTATTGATTGAAGTTTTATCAAACGAAAACAATGGTATTAAAAGTTATGATACATACTACAAAAGAAACAAACTTCGTGATAAACAATATGAATTAATTTTTAATGAAAGAAAATTTATAAATGGGAAAAGACTTCCTAGTACAATGTTTTCAAGAAAATATATAAATTGATTATAAGCAAGGTTTACACCTTGTTTTTTTGTTACTTAAATGACAGAAAAAAGATATAAAAAATTTATAATTAATATTTAAAAGATACACATAAGTGATGATTTTGTTAATGGTAATGATATGCGTATTTATTCTATACTTTGGGTGTAATCAAAAGCAAAGGCATAGTAAATGGCGAGTTTCTTATGCGTGAAATTTCGTAAAAGTGGCCACCTACGGTATAAAATCGCACGGAAACGATTTGTTTTAAAAAAGTCCTTTGATTGATTACATTACAACTTAATATGCTTAAAAGCAAAATCAAAATATTTTAGTAAAAGGAGTTTGAAATGGCAAGAGAAAAAGAAAGACGCTGGCTTATTCCAAATAGGCGAGCAAAAGGCTATGCAGAAGAACGCAGAGCAAAAGTTCATCAAAGAGGACAAAAAGAAGGCAAAGAGTTAACTGATTACGAGGCTGGGCTTCGTTCGGGCTACCTTCAATGTCAAAGCGACCATGCAGGTCTATATAAATATAAAACAGCTTTAAATGAAGGAAAATCAAAAGCTGAAGCAAAAAGAATTTCAAGACAAATTGGAAAGAAAAAATAGTTAAAATTAGGAGGAATTATGGAAAAGAAAACAGTTGAAAAGAAAATCGTAGTTGAAAGAGAAAGTTACGAAAGAAATGGTAAAAGTTATTTTAGTTATTTCATTAGAGGAAATATTAGAGGCAAAGATATTCGAGTTTTGATTACTCCACCAGATAAAGGTGGTTTTGCAGTATTAGATATTGTATTCGGTAATGAAATGAAAGCCGATCTTGTGCTTAATCCTTATGAAATGAAAGATGAAACAGGAAATATTATCAAAGGAAACACTTATGCAGTTAGAAGTGTTGACGCTGATGGCACTGTTTACGAATGTAAAATAAAGCCATTTAGAAATTCAGATAAAATGCTTCTTAATATGCTTTTAAATAAGTAAAGGAGGATTTATGCCTGTTAAATTAAAAATAATTTTAAGTATTGTCATTGGCTTAGTTTATGCTGTTGCCCTATTCTGTTTGATTGTTGTTATTGCTTGTTCAGTAAATGGTTTAACTTTTAGTGAACAAATATGCGAATGGTTTGGCAGTAATGCACCAGTAATTGAAGAAACAGTAGAACAAGTAACGGAACAAACATCAATGACTCTAATTTAAAGGTTAGCGTTCTATGATTAAAAACATAATCTTAATAATTCTAATCGTTATTTTAGTAGTGTTATTTGGAACTTGGCCTTTATCAATTTTAGGCAAAGTGTTTGAATACATTGGCATAGCATTAAATTGGCTTGCAGATGCTTTAAACTTCTTTGGCTGGAATGGAATAATATAAACAAAAGCACTACTTAAAAGAAATTTTATGTAGTGCTTTTTATTTTTTTAAAAGGAGGAAATATGAAAGATATTGCTATAAAAACAATAAATATTGCATTAGTTGTAGTAACAATATTTTTTACATTTATGAGTGGCGTTTTATTATATTACAAAACTCTTGGTAAAGATAAAGTTCCCTCTGCTATAACTTCAACTTATGCAACTACGGTAGAAGATCCACAAACAGGCGAACAACTACCCACTATTGAAGCAAATTATTATTCAAATAGGAATGGAAAAGGCTATGAAGTAATTGAACTTTTGTTTAATTGTTATAGTGGAATTGCTAAACAAGCAATATATTCTCGTGGTTTTCAACTTGTAATAAACGAAGATGGCACAAAGTTATATCAATACAACAGATATGATGGTGTAAATTTTGAAACAGGACACGAATATGAGTGGGGCGACAAAATGATAATAGATATTAATGGTACAACTTATGCTGTTGCTCTTGATGGTGAATATTCAATAACTACAAAAACATTTAGCTTTGGTAAGGCTGTTTGGCACACTATTACAGGTTTATTTACTGGTTATAACTATGATGAAAATGCTTATGTATATGATACAAAAGTTTATCAATACACTTTTGAAGATTTGCTTATTAAAGTTGGTCAAATTTTAAAATCTTCAAGTAATGGCACTGGTGATAGTGTTATTTCACTTGTAGATTTAGGCGACTTTTTGCACATTTATGAAATAGATGAAAATGGACAAGTTTCTGGCGAACCTATTGGAAATAGAACTTTAACAAACAGTTATTTTACAATGCAAACACACTATGATAATCGTGGTATGGTTTGGGCTAAACAATCTATGTTTGAGTCTGTTGCTGGTGATAGTCAGTTTAACATTTGTGGTATTGCTGACAATGTTGATTATTGGAAAGTTACAAGTGAAGTTGAACTTACTGAAAAAGATTTTGTTGCAAGATATTTAACAAGTGAAAATGGCTACTATTATGCTCTTTCTACTGAAAAAATCAATGAACTTAAAAACTTCAAAAATATAGAAATCAATATTGATTTTAATATTTCAAATTTTAAAGATGTGAATGTTTTAGGTTTTGATTATTATGCTTTATATGGCTTAAAAATTAATTCTCTAAAAATTTCTTCATCAACAGAAAGAGATTTCAAATTGTTAGTTGGTTCTTTAAAAGATACAGGATTAACAACCATTGATACAGTCAATGTAAATCTTGTAAATCTCAATTCGGGGGTGAGCGTATGAAATGGTATTGGTATATTGTTTGTTCAGTATTGATTGTTGTCGGCATATTCTCATCAATTGAACTTGTTGAAATGTTTAATGTTGCAAGTAAAGAATATGGAACAGCAATTACTATTGAAACAAAAAACAATTATGATGAAATAGCAAAATATGACTTTGGAACTATTGCCTTTGATAGTGATGACTATGTAAATTTTTCTAATGAAACTACATTTGCACCTATGGAATTTGACGGAAAAGATAAAGATTATATTTTGTTATTTAATGACCAACCTGCTATTAACACAGTAGTTACTAATGGCAAGGTTGTTGGAGATGTAAATCTCGTATTTTATGGTTTGGATGGCGAAAAAGTCAGCAAAGCAGAATTGCATTTTGTTGTTGAATATTTTGCTAGTCAAACAAAAGTAACTACAACGATAACAAACGAAAACGATTCTGTTGCTTATCTTGAAACTTATATGGGCATAAATGGAGCAGTTTTGAAAGTAGTTGAAAGGAGCACGCTATGAATGGTTTGAGTAAAATTTTAATATCTATCATAGGCGTTTTGGTTATTGGTTTTGTTGGAATTTTATTATACATTTACTGGCCAGCAATAACAGGAACAGTAAATGGTAGTAAATACTACACTTCTGAAGATGTACAAGAGGCTTATGATGAAGGATATAATGATGGAAATGAAAGTAAAACAGAACTAACTGCTCAGGTTGAGTACTATAAAACATTAGTTGATGAATTTTTGGTGGAAGTAGAATTATTGAATAAAGAAATAGATTCTTTAAATGTTGAAACAACAAATAATATGAGCACCATTGATGACCTTAATAATCAAAAATTAGAATTAGTAAGTCAAGTAGAAAATTTGCAGTCAATAAAGAATGAAAATGAACAAACTATTAGTTCTTTAACAAGTGAAAAAACTTCATTACAAACACAAGTGAATAACTTACAAGATGAAATTGCTAATAAAGAATTAATAATTGAAAGTTTAAATTTACAAATTTCTACTTTAAAAAGTTCTATTCAAGATAAAACCAATGAAATTATAGAACTAAATAATCAATTAAATAGTTTGCAAAGTCAACTTAACAATTTACAAAATGATAATTCAAATTTAAGTTCAGAAATAGAAATTTTAGAAACAAATATTGAGGATAAACAAAGCCAAATTGATTCTTTAAATTTGGAAATTAATAATTTAGAAGAATCACTTGCGTCGACAGAACAACTTAAAAATGAATATTATAATAAAGTTTCTACATTAGAAGATGAGATAGAACAAAATTTAATTCAAATACAAAATTTGAATACAAATATTGATACTTTAAAATCTACTCAAAATGTTTTAAATGAAAGAGTAACTTCATTAAATTCAACTATTGAAGAATTAAATATCACATTGGAAGAAAAAAATAATAATATTTTAAGATTAAATGATAAAATCAGTAAATTAACTGAAAATTTGTTGTCTTTACAAACATTTATTGTAAATTTACAATTAAATGATAAATGTGTAGCAACTTTTGAATATAATGAAGATATTTATAATATTCAAGTTGTAGAAAAAAATTCATTGTTAAATATTACTAATCCCGTAGATACTGATTATATAAAATTTAATGGTTGGACTATTAATGGAGAGATTTTAGATTTATCAACTTATCAAATAACTGCAAATACAACTTTTGTTGCTGACTTAACTTATATTTACGATGTTGAATTTATTTATTATGATGATGTCGATGGTGTATCTACCAGAATTGTATATGATAGTCAAAAAGTAGAAGAAAATTCTTATGTGGATTTGACAGGCACATTAAAATTTTCTCCTAAAAAAGACAACTATATATTTGATGGTTGGACAATAGATGGGAAAAATAATGTTGATGTTGCTAGTTATCCTATTACAAGCAATATGACTTTTATTGCTAAGTTTATTACTCCTAGTTATGTAACATATACAAGTGATACAATGAGTTCAAAGATAGCGTTTAATCCTAATCAACCTTTTGATTTTGCAGGAAGATGCCCTTTTAAAACAAATAGCTCAATGTTGATAGTTGGTTGGAATATAAATGGAGTTGAATATTTTAAAGACCTTTCAGAAATAGAAATTGAACAAAATAAAGCTAATATAATTATAAAACCTATTTATTTAATTAATTTATTAGGAGGTCATTCTATTAGTTTTAAAATACAATATAAACCTTTATTTACAACTACAAACATAAATGGGTCTTTTGGTTTTGACATTCAACAAGCAGAGTTAGAATTGGAAAATAATTCTTGCAAATATTACAACTATACTTATGTAATATCTAATATAAGAACCAATACTGAAGGTTTGCTGATTAATTCTTTAACTCTTAATGGTTACGCAGAAAATTCATGTGAATTTGTAATAGATATGTCATATACATTAGATTCTTATACTTATAACATTGTTATTCGTGGTAATTTTTCAAAAAATACAGAGCCTCATTTTTATTTATCTAGTTTAACTTCTTCAATTTGGGGTAGCGAGGGTTCTAGTGTTATTGATAAAGTAACTGGTTTTGATTGTGATATGATAACTTCATGGAGACCAGCATATTGATAACAATAATTTTTGCTCCACCACGCACTGGTAAAACTTGTTTAATGACTCATTTAGGTCGTGAAATGGCTTTTGACAGAGTTAGGAACAAACTTATGAGGCAAGAATTATTACAAAAAAATAGAAATGGATTTAGCTTGACTATACCCTCTCTCATTGTTTAAGTGCAAATTATGATAT
The DNA here is from genome assembly GCA_944383405.1 of uncultured Clostridia bacterium. Lineage (GTDB taxonomy): Bacteria > Bacillota > Clostridia > Christensenellales > UBA1242 > UBA7862. The sequence continues at coordinate 152,034 of CALWPL010000001.1, read as the reverse complement.
TGTTGCACGCAAGTTTGGGTATAGTCCAAGACTAAGTCGTAAAATAAATCCTTACAGATTAGGCTTTAAAAATAAGTTTGTTAAAACACATTTCAATTTCCCTTATGAGTGTATTTGTATAACAGAAGCACAAAAATATCTTAATTCAAGAATGAGTATGTATTTTCCAGAATGGCAAAGTAGATGGTATGAACAACACGGACATAATAATCTTGATATATTTATGGATACTCAAAGACCAATGCTTATTGATGTAAATATTAGAGAACTTGCACAGTTTATTGAAGTTATAAAATTAGAAAAAATTTATGATGATTACGGTAAAATTTACAAACTAAAATGGACTGTTAGAAAAATTGAGAATTCAAGCTTATTTGATAGATATATGGCAAGTGGTAAAAAAGACAATAGTTGTTATGAAGAAGAAGTAATAACAGCAAATTATAATGTTTTTGCTTGCTATAACTCTCAAAATTGTAAACCTAAATTTTATGATGGTCATTTGGACGAAGATTTTGATTTAGAGTATTCGAATGAATTAGAAGAAAATTTAGAAGGCTACATTAAATATTTGCAAGAAAATGATGATGAATTGCCAGAAGAATTTTATCAATCAAGAACTTTTAAAAAGGAGAAAAGCAATGATAAACTACAACAAAAATAAACTAATAAATCAAACTTTAAGTAAGTATTATGAAACATTTAGTTTAACACTTGATACTGTTGATTTTGTCCCAGAAAAGTATAATAAAAAGATTTGCAAGTATATCTTTAAAAATATGAAAAAGTCCTTTAAAAAGATTGATAAAGAAGATAGAAAATATCAACGAAAAATCAAAAAAAATGAAAGAATTAAAAGGAGGAAAACTTATGGGATTTTTCACAGGAAAGCAAAAAAAAGATGGCTAAAAAATGTTCTTTTTATGATTTGCAAAGAGGTTATCAAAATGCAGATTTAGCATTAGAGAGAGCGTCTTATAGTGGTAATCAAAAAGAACTTAAAAACGCTATGAAAGAACATAGAAAATATGAATATGCTCTTTTGTATCGAAACACGCCAGAGTTTAAGAAGAAATTTCGTAAACGCTGATTCTAACAATAATAGTTAAATACACAAGTCAGCGCATAGGAGGTTCTATGTCGTATGGTGAAACGAAAGTATATTTTGACGGAAGTCATTTTATAGCAATTCCTCATACGGTTAGACCGACAAAGCGTCGAAGTAAACCTATTGAGGAAAAAATAACTATTATTCAAGAGAGTGAAATAAAGGAAGGTTCTTTGCAAGAAAGCACGCAAGAGCCTTCTATTTCTCTTGAAAATCTTGTAGATGATAAATGTATCGAAGAAACTAAAAGTATTGAAATAAAGCAAGAAAAAACAACTCAAATAGTTCGTACGCTAACGAAGAAAGAGTTGTTTGAAGAATTATATACAAAATATATAGATTTAAAGAAAAATGAAGGCAAAAACAAAATTATCTATGAAATGTTACCCTACTTTAAAGATAAAGAAAGTTGTGAAGTTTTTGTATTTAATAATTTTGAAAGGAAACAAAGAAATTTAATTTGTCGTAGGGTTAGAATGTGTAGAAAAGCAAATTTAGCAAATTTTAACTATTTTTGTACTTTTACTTATGATAATAATTTGCATACAGAAAACACATTTAAAAATAAATTACGAACTTGTTTAAGAAATTTATGTTTTAGAAAAAAATGGAAATATATGGGCGTTTGGGAACGAGCCCCTGAAACAAAAAGATTACATTTTCATGGTTTATTTAATATACCTGATAATAATATGCCGGGAGAACTCATTGAGTGTGAAGATTATAATTTTAGTGCTCATAAGCGAATTAAAACTTATCAAAACACATATTTTAATTCAAAGTTTGGGCGTTCTGATTTTAAAGAAATAAATACAAAGTCAGATTTAATGAATGAAGTTCGTTATATATGTAAGTATATTGAGAAAACTGGTGAAAAAATTGTGTATAGTAAAGGGTTACCACAATATTTTATTTCGGACATAATGGATGAAGATGTAGTTTGTACAATAGGACAAGAAGATAAAAAGTTATTATTGTTTGATGACTTTAAATGTTGGGATGAAGGTTGTCTTATAGGAGAAGTCAGCCCAGAAGTGATTGAGCAAATGAGAAAATCAAACTGAGTATTGTAAATATTTTAACAATCTTATATAATGTTCTTTATAGGAGGTTGTCTATGAAGAAAGAAAAGTTGTCGAGGAAGGTTACAAAACAATTAAAATATTTATGGGGACAAGTGGGGTTTATTATAAATTTATCGCAAATGATAGAATACACTTTATATAACATTTTAGCATTAAATGAAATATTAAAAGAGTTTGAGAACAGAGACAGTATGTTTGTTTTTGAATACAATGAATTAGTAGATAGAGCGAATAAAATTGGTATGTTTTTAGAAAATAAACCATTAGGATGTATTATTAGTAAAGCAAAAGAAGTTAATTATTTTACAGCAGAAGGTGTTAAATTGTTGGAAGATGTGTTAAAGAAAAGAAATTATCTAACACATCATTTATTTAGGGATGATTTAAAAGAAAAAAAATTAGAAACAAATCCTGCAATCTTTTTTAAAGAATTAGAAGAAATAATTAATTTAATGTATTCAGTTAATGAAGAGTTAAATGAAATATTTAAGAGACAAAAAGAAGAAATGAATTTAATTGATTAAAAGCACAAACGACAACGAATAAAATGTGAGGCAGAAACGGAAAGCCTGCGCGTTGATGCCCACATTAGTTGTCGTTTGTTTTTATTCACCAAGATTTTAATTGTGAAATTTCTTGCCTTATTGTGTTTTGGCGTGTGCTTGTCTGGTGGAGCGAAGCGACACCACTTGTTCAAGACAAGCACACGCCAGAATCTCATTTTTTAAAAATTTTTGTTAAAGGTGCAAAATAATGTTTGAACAGCTGCGTAATACAAATCTTCTAATTTTTCTATTTGATATTCTCCTTCAAAAGGGATTTTCCATTCTTTATTATTCATTCTATTTATCATTAATGTACCCTGTCTCACCATCTCTATAACTACATATACACACTCATCTTCTCTTGAGGATCTAACAAGATTCCAATAGTAATCTAATGGTGGTGTATTGTGCATATTTTCAAAATCTAAAACACTATCTGGTAAAGTATAAGAATATTTAGTCTGCTTATCTGTTAAGAGTTCTTGTAATTGTTTTATTTTAATTAACCATTCTTCATTTATATCCTTATTTTCTTTAAGTGTATTATAATCAAGTAGTCTATTCCAAATATCAGATTCAATATCAATATTATAATTCTGATTTGTATCAATATAATACAAATCTAAAGGTAAATAGTTATACTCGTTTTTATTATCTTCTTTATCTTTAACAAAATTTCCTCGAATATTAATTGCTCCGTATCTACTTATTCCTCTATGAAAATATTTTGCCCCATCATACAAAAATGAGGTAGTTAGGAAATTCAGTTTTTTTGCTTCTTTCTCAAAATTATCTAAAATTTTATCAAGAAAGTCATCATCTAATGTTTCAATTTTTAAATCACTAAAATTAGCTTGTTTTAGAATTTCTTTTTGTAACTCAATATTACACCTACTGAATCTATTATAAATCTTCCTAATATGCTTATAAAGAGGATTTAATTTTGCTGCAAATTGAGCTAATGGCAAATATTCCTTTTCATCAATATTATCTTGAAGAAATTCAATAGCTTTCTCTTTAAGTTCATTTTGATGTTGATTTTTTTCGTTTTTTCTTTGTAGTAAATATATAACAATTGAAATAGCTATTGTCGCAAACAAAGATAGTATTCCAACAATCATTGATACTAAATTAATCCAATCCATAATATCTCCTTATAAATATTATACACTATAAACCTTAATTTGTAAATTTAGAAAACTTTTTACAAAAAATTTTATACTAAAAGTGATTTTATATAAAAATAAAGCACATTTTTCAATTTTGCAAATAATTGTATTTTTAAGTATAAAAAATATAGAAAATTAAGGTACAAATCCCTTTTGCCCTACCTTTAATTGCAAGTTATTTAATTTTATGATATAATATTTATGTAATTTAAGGAGTCTAATTTATGAACAATAACCAAATAGAAGAAATATATTCTCTCATATTTAAATATTTCAATAAATATCTTAAAAGTCAAAATGTCAAAATGCCCAATTTGAAAAGTGGAGATAGTTATACTAAAGATGCATTAACCTTGGTTTATTTAGCACAAAACTATCCTAATACAAAAGCTGTTACGAAATCTGAATTGACCAGATTTATTCAACAATTCTATCCTGATGTTAATGATGTGCAACAAGCGAGGCATCTAGGTGCTCAAAAAGGTTGGTATATATTATCAGGAACTAGAAATGATAATTTTACAAATATAAAACCTGGAGAATATAAACTAATTACATTGGAAAGTTCTTATCCAGGATTTACTGGGCAAAAAAGAATTGAAAATATTAGCGGTGATTACTGGGAAGATTTAAAAAGAGCTTATAATTATAGATGTGCGACATGCGGTTCAAAAGAAGGTGAAGCTAATTATAATTGGCCTGAAACTATTACAAAACTGCAAAAAGGTCACATGGATCCTAATAAACCATTGGAAGAAGGCAATATAATTCCACAATGCGAAAAATGTAATCGTGCAGACAGAAATTACTGGATTTATGATGCAAAAGGTCGTGTCATTAAAATAGCTAACGCAAAAGTAATTGACAATTGTTCGATTGAAATTCAAAAACAAATCTATGCTAGATTATATAAAAAATTTAAAGGAGAAAAACCAACAGAATAATATGGCAAAAACTTATCATGAGCTAACTAATTTTTTTAATATGAAATTAGATGTTTTGGCTAAGAAGTTAAAGTATTCTTATGATAATATTTTAATATTACAAGGAAATGAAGATGAATTAAAATCAAAATTTCCGGAAACATATCAAAATTTACTGTCGTGTTTACATAACATGGATAATAGAAAACCAATTGAATATGCACGAGATTTGGTAGCATCATGGCTTTTTGAAGATTTTATGGTTGAAAAATTCAAACAATTAGGATATTCATTAATTTTGTCAGGGAAAGATAAAAATCGTAAAATATTACCTAATATAAGGGTTGGATCAAATAGTGATACTATATTTTGTTATAATGATCAAAATGTAAACTTAGAAATAATAACTGATTTTGGGAAGTTTTGGGAGAAACACAAAGTGTTAGATTTAAGAGATGATAAATATAATAAAATGCTTTCCGAAAAAGCTATTTTACTTGCAGTGTCAATTATTGATAAAAAATTTGCATTGATTCCTATAAGTAAAAGTTTGAAGATAGAACGCATCCCTCTACATAAACCATATGGATATAAGCCAGCAACACGCATTTATTTAGAAAATATTTCTTTTTATAATTTTGATGTGACAGATATTATTAGTAAATTATTATCAATTATTCAATAAAAAAAATAGGTGAAATTTACCTATTTTTTTATAAACTTTGCAACTTGGCGAGCTAGAACTATGGAAAGCAACGGAGGTACAGCGTTTCCTATTTCTAAATTTTTCATACTAGTTGAACCATAGAATTTATAACTATCTGGAAAACTCTGCAATCTGGCCCCTTCTCTAGTAGATAAAGCTCTTGAATCCCTTGGATGAATGCATCTTGAAGAAGAAGGACAAGCAAAATTTCTAGTAATAGTTGGAGCTGGCTTTTTCCACCACATTTTTGCATATGTATTTCCAAAACCGCTTTTAGGTCTTAGTTCTTCAGGTAAATCATTTTTTGAACCGCCATCTGGTAAAGCTTTCATTAATTTTATTAAGTGAGGCCCGTTTTTAGGTGAAATATTATCTTTTAATTTTTCACAATCATGTACAAATTTCTGAAAATCATTTTTAGGATCTGAAGCATATTCGGTTTTCTCTTCGCCACTTTCCATAATTGGTAAATCACTTAAAGCATCTTCTAAAGTAACATATGGCTTTAATCCTTTTGCCGTGCCATGTGTTGGAGAAGGATACTCAAAAGTATTTACACCTTTCGTTCCAACCAAAATCACTCTTTCTCTTATTTCTGGCACTCCATAATCTGCAGCGTTTAAAATCTTATATTTCAAATCATATCCAATGTCTTCAAAACATTTTTGCACTTCTTTAAATAAAGCCCCTTTGTTCATACTAAGAATTCCTGTTACATTTTCAAACAAAAATATTTTAGGTTGAATTATTTTAAGAATTCTGCAATATTCTTCAAATAAATGAGCTCTATCGTCATCTTGCCTTTTCCCTAATGTTGAGTATGATTGACATGGTGGTCCTCCGACAACAACATCAACTTTATTGGGTAACTCTTGCTTTAATAAATCTTCTGTCAAATCCTTTATATCACAATTAATCATTTTTACATCAGGGTGATTCAAAGAGTAAGCCTTCGCGATATCTTTATCATATTCATTTGCTAACAATACTTTAAAATTATTATTTTGATTAAATCCATAGCTTAACCCACCCACACCTGCGAATAAATCAACTACAGTTATTTGTTTCTTATTAAATAAAATTGGCTCCTCTTTTTCTTCTAAATCAAGAAGCTTATTGCCATCTATTTTAAAAACCTTTCCAATCATCTGTAAGTTTTCATAACTTGGTTTACTATTGTTGTTTATCCACTCTGATACCTGTGTTTGTGTACATGAGATTTTTTTTGCAAAATCATTTTGATTTAATCCTTCATCATACATAATGTTCTTAACAAGTTCTCCAATCAACATTTTAGTTCCTCCAAAGGTATTATTTTATAGCAATACCTATAATTTAACACATTTACTATAAAAAGTCAATTTAATAAGAAGCTAAAATATTTAAATTTATTACATAGTATAAGTAACTATTTTATTCGTTATAAAGATTATTTATTGCCAATCCTTTTCTTTTGGCATAATTCATAGCGATTTTTGCACCGCTTGGATTATGCTTTTTGTTTACATAACAAATTAAAGTGTCGCAGTTATCTATCATTTGCTGATTGCTTACAACAATTTTTCTTTTGTAATGTTCTTCTTCTATATCATACATGGTTGTTTTAACATCGGAGTATGGGATGTATTTTTCATCACCAAAGATTGGGTCATGGTCAATAATTGGTTCTATTTCTTTAAAACTTGTAATCACTACTTCTATTTCAATATCTTTATAAATATTTCTTAATTCTCTACAAACACTTAAAGCAAGTTTATCAAATTCGCCATGTGTTCCCATTGTGAAAAATTTACAACCTTTTTTAATTTCTTGCTCAACTACACTATATAGGCTTTCTCTTATTTCATTGTATTTAAAAACATTTCTATGTCCTATAAAACAAATTTTCCTTTTTTGCATAAAAACTCCTTACAATATATTATGCGTCATCATATTAGGCAGCTGCAAGTGTTTTGTCATCAAAATAGGCAATAATATCAGTAAAGTAGTAAACTTTATGGAGATATTATTATGATTGGCTTTATAAAATTGGTTGAAAATATATTGGAAGAACAAGGCAAAACTAAGCAAGACTTATTCAAAAACAATGTTATATCTGAAAACACTTTTTTCAAATACAGACAACGCTGTCCAAGTCTTAAAACTGTAATTAATATTGCAAACTATTTAAAAGTTTCATTAGATTATTTATTTGATTTTACAAGTGAAAATCATTTTAAAGAGTATAAAGAAGATAAATTTCATTTTTATGAAAATTTAATCTCTTATATTGATAGTAAGAAAATTTCCGCTAGACAATTTTGTAAAGATTTAGGTTATTCAAAAGATAATATTATTCGTTGGAAAAATGGAGTTCAACCAACAATTCAAAGATTATTAGAAATGGCAGAGTATTTTGGATGTTCTATTGATGATTTGATTTAATAACTAGCATAAAAATAGCCGAGAGTTTTGCTCCCGGCCTTTTGTTTAATTATTGTTTGCTATATATAATCTATCTGCAACTTTTATTGCTTTATGTTTAATTCCATTTATTATTTGGTCTATGTATTCAGGTTTTCCATCAGCAGTTGCTCGTAAGAAAATGTGGTTATTATCTTCTTCTGCTGGTTCTATGTTTATATCTATAATATTTTCAAGTTTAGATACTTCTAAAACTTTTAGTCCTTTTTGTATTAGGTATGAACTAAATTGCCATAGTTTTTCAAACATTCCATTTGAGTCTATGATAAAGCAAAAGTCTTGTTCTGGATAGTAACCTGTAATTCTAAAATAATTTGTCATAGTAATTTCCTCCTATATGGCAAGTTGCCTTAATTGTTTATTTGCGTATGGTAACCATACTTTGTTTATAAAGTTCATAACTTTGCTATCTGGTTTTGAATTGTGGTCAGCATAGCATTGTAATATTTTGTGATTTTTAAGTGAATATTCAAGCGTAACAAATGGTTTGTTAGGCTTGTTTTTGTTTCTTATGAAGAATATCAAACTTTCTTCTCTAACAAACTTTTGGTCATAGTTCATACTACCAACGCAGTGATGAAGTTTTTTGCCTTCATACACTAAATCTTCTGGACTTGTTGGAATTATTGAAATATACATATCTTTTAAGTTGTGTTGTAAAGATATATATTTGTTTGCAATATTCAAAAATTTTAAGTTAAATGCTTTTCTTTCTTCTTCATCTGCTTTTTGTTTTGCGGTTCTATATTCATCAATTCGTATGTCGTGCCAACGCTTAAAATCGTGTGGTATTTTATTTTTATTTTCTTGCATATTTAGTTTTAAATATTTGCAAGCATTTAAGTAATCTATATACAAACTAGCATCAATTTGTTGAGAAGTTATATAATTAAAAAATTGCTCAATGTTGCCATTAAACAATTCTTTTATTTCTCTATAATGTTCATTATTTGAAAATGATTTAATAAATGTTTCTAGTTGTTGTGTTTTGTCTAAATCTTTGTTTTGCTTATATGCAGAAATAATGGTTGAAACATAGTAACTTTTAAGATATATTTCAAGTTTATTTTTTATAAGCCATTTTCTAAATTGTTTATCTTTTTCAATTAGTTTTAATATGGTTTTACTTGTAGCGTAATATTTTAAATTTAATTTCATTAAATATTCTGCTTGTGGATATTGTTCATAAATTCGTAAGTATTTTATGTAGTCTTGATAAGTGTATTCATTTGCTAAACTATATTTATATTTTTCAAATTTTAAAGCATATTCACGATTAACAATAGGGGCAAATGGGTCAAAGTATGTATCATCTGAATAACCCCAATTTCCGTATTCATAATATTTTGGTTGCTTTTGTAGTCCTTGTTCATACCAACCAACACTATATCCAGCAATCCAAGTGTATTCAATATCTTTAATAAAGCAATCTTTTGAATTTACTCCGTGAATTGCAACTTGTTTACAATACCAATTTTTGCCTTTGTTTTTAACTGCAACTGTTACTTTAACAAGTTCTTTATCGTTGGTTGTAAGGTAAGCATAAAATCGTTTTTGACTGTTTTGATTTAATCTATCTTGTTTATCTGCTTTTTTAATCAAGTTTAGTATATATTTGGGAATAGGTTTAATTTTTTCAATTTTCATTTTTTACTCCTTTAATGTAAGTTTATTTTCTAGTAATGATGCTAAAAGTTCAGCATTTTCTTTATCAAAAATATAAACGGGTGATTTACTTAAAATTTCACCCGTTTCTTTTGATACTAAGTTGCCGTCAATTTCAATAATATTTTCATTGTTTTGATTTTGTTTTTCTTCTATATTTTCTACATTTTCATCTTTATTTGTGGATAAGTCCATAAGTTCAAAAAGTGTTGGTTGTTTGTTTTGTTGTTTAGGTTTTGTTATTGGTTTAGGAGCAGTTGTAACTTTAATTTCAGGTTTGTATTCAGTTCCATCTTCGTTGTAAAGTTTGCCTTCAAGTTCATTTTCTTCAAAATAGTGAATAGCCCAACCAAAAACTGTTTTATCTTCAATACAAGCATAATTTACTCCTTGCTGTGCTAGTTTTCTTGCTTCTTCGTTTGCATATTGCATAAAAGTATCAAGCGTTTTTTTATTGATTAAAGTCTTATTATCTTTAACAAATTTCACGCCATTATTTATTTTGTCAGCAAGTTTTTCATTAACATTGTTTTCTAAATATTCTTTAATTATTTCGTATTCTTTCTTGTTAGTTTCAAGATTTAGTTTAATCATAAATTCCTCCTAAAATGGTAGTTCTTTTAATAATTTGCAAATATCACCTTCAAGATTATATAGAGTAGTATAGTGATTAAAGCCACCTTTGTAATCAACTTCGTTTTTTGCTGTTCTAATAAGTATGTGGTTATACCAATCGTTGTTAAAATACCTAACATCACTAATTGAAATATATACACATCTATTTTCCATTCCACCTTTAATAAAGGCAGAAAAGCAATAGTGATTTTTGCTTACTTTAATAAGTTTCCAATTATTGTTTCTACAAATGGTTTTAAGAAAATTTATATATTTTGTTTGAAAAGATATATAGTCATTACCAGTGTAACAACCTGTTGAAAATTCAAAATTTATATATTGTTTTAAAGTGTTTATATTTGCCATTTTATTATTCTCCTTTAATTTATTCTAATAACTCCACCATATTGTGGTTTAATTCCAATGCTTCCAAATTCACTAAAACATTCTTCGTTGATATTAACAACATAAGATAAAGCAATATTGTGTTTAATATCATCTTTATCATAGTCCCATTCATTTTCGTGTTGAGATACATAAAGTAGTGAATATAACTCACCAAATTCCGTGTAATTGTGGATAACATGATAAACAATTGCATTGTATTTTTCTTCAAATTGTTTAACCATTTCTTGCTGTTCATCATTTAGCCAAAATAAAATGCCACCATGTTCGCTAACATTGATGACATTTTCTTTTTCAAATTCTTTAATTGCAGGGTAATATATATCTAACATTCTCATTCTGCTTAATGCTTCTTGTTTTTGTTTAATTTTTAATTCTTCCATAATATAACTCCTTATTATCTAATTTCAATTATTCCGTTTTCGTATTCTTCTGCGTTATAATCTCCTATGTATTTCCCATATGCTTCAAAATCTATAAAATCAATTATACTTTCTGGTATATTATAACAACAGTTTTCAAAATATTCTTTTCCATAGTCAGCCCAGTCATATCCTTTCCAAATGGTAATATCATCGTCCCAATGATTGCCACGAGAGTTTACCAAGTCTTTCCATTCTTCAAAGCATCTCACTTCAAGATATGCTTGCATAATTTCGTATTTGTAACTATCTTCAAGTACTCCTGATTCTTGTAAAGTTTCAAATAAATTTTTAGGGTGTTCATAGTCCCAATTATTATCTGCATCAATTCCTTCAATGTCTTGAATAAATAGTTCTTCATCAATGCCATTTAATTCAAAGCCTTCTTTTTTAAGTTCTTCTTCGATTTCTTCCCAACTTGAATAGTCGGCAAGAGTTAACCATTTCGAGCCTAATGCTCTTTCGTTACATTCGTTATAAGAGCCCCAAGAACCAATAACAATTTTAATTTCATCTAATGTGTTCATAGTTTTTACTCCTTAATCGTTAATTTCTTCAAAGTTGTCAATATCTATTTTTGAAAATTGACAACCATATTCAAAGTATAAATTGTTGTTTTTATCTCTTTTCAAATCGTATTCAATAACGCTGATTTTTCCAAGATTAGTAACTGCAAGTTTGACAATCATTTTATCAGTGTTAATGTCAACAATGTTAAAAGTGATATCGTATTCACCATTGAAAAACTGAAATTCTTTTAAATACATTTTTTCTATTGAATACTTTTCATTTTCTTTATTCATACTTTTAAACCTCCTTATATAAATTTGCCTTTTGGCACAAGTGGCGAAGTAGCATTGTTTGGTAGGAAGGTTGTTTTACTTTTGATTTTTAAGTAGGAGTCAACGAGAAAGAAGAAAATATTGTATTAGAATTTCTTGATTGCAATAAAAAAGACCAGGTTAAAACCTAGTCTTATGAAATACATTTGTTATGTTATTAAATTGTTTAAGCAATATTTACTTCCGTTTACTCCTACGAAAACTATGCTACAAAAGACACTCAAAAGGCAAAGAGATATAAGGGAGAATTATATTTTGTTTAATTTATATTTGTTTAAGGAAGTTTATAAACACATAAATCATTTATTTTAATTTTTTTTAATTTATGTACATATTTTTGATCTTCGATAACTATAAAACAAGCATATTTTGCACGAGTTAACGCAATATATGTATTTGACCTTGTTTTATTTTTTAGTTCTAATGGTTTAAAAAACCAACTTATCATGTCTTTTGTTAAAAATAATAAAGTATAGTCAAACTCTAACCCTTTAGATTTTCCAACATTTATAGATTTTAAATTACCATTATAATAATTTTTATTATATCTGATTACTATCGGGTTTATTAATTTGGTTAATTTATCCATTTCTTCTGGAAAAATAAAATAAATACCATTGAATTCCCCTGTTTCGTTTAAATCAGATAATGATGATTGTAAATCAGGATATAAATTGTTTGCTTTTTCAATTATTTCTTGATTACATCTATGAGTTGTATTTAAGGTATTTTCATCAATTTGACATAAATCTTTACAATGAGTTGAGAAAAATTTTTTTATTTCAAATCCAGAGTATTGTTTATATTTACTATCATAATGAGTAGTAAAAGTGCTTTGTCTAGGATCACCAACCATTATCACTTTAATACCACTTTCCATTATATTTTTAATTAATTGAAAATCATAGCCAGCCATATCTTGAATTTCATCTATAAAAATATAATCATATAATGTTTTAAGTCTATTTAAAACAAGATTATTATTAATATCATTACATTTAATTGCAAATTTTGATATTTTATCAGAAAAAATGTACATTTCTTTTGAAAAATAATGATGCTTTAAATCTGATTCTGGCCAGCAGACAGGCACCCCATTTAAATAATATCTTACAGCAGATTTCCCTGAAATTAATATCAAACCATTAATTTCTTCTTTTAGTATTTTCCCTTGAAATGGTCGCACGCAATGCTCTAAAAGAAAGGAAAACCAAGGTTGCACTTTTATAAAAGATGGAATAGATTTATTTTTTTTAATAATTTTATTTTTAATAGATTCTGTATTTTCATCAGTAAAAGTAGTTATTAAAATTCTTTTATTATTCATCTCTAATGCTTTATTAACTAGAAATGTTGTTTTACCTGCGCCAGCACATGCGATTAATAATTTACTATCCATTATCTTGCCCCTCAAATGCATTCATAATATAATTAGGATATTTAATTTTTTCTTTAGAATTAAATATTTTTAATGCGCAATCTGTTTTATTGGCATGCATATGTATTAAAAGTTCTTTTTCTGTTGCAAAATTTTTGTTTAAAATTTTATTAAAAATCTCTAAAGTGTTTGATTTAAGCAATTTCGGTTCAAGTGTATTAAAATTAAATTTCTCTCCATCATCTAGTATGAAACCATCACTATCAACTACATCATCATAGGAAATATAAATATTTTCTTTTTTGTTTTTTCCTAAATAATTTTCATATTTCTTTTGCAAGTTTTCAATATTTCCGTCATTATCAGTTACTACGCTTACTTTAATATTTAATTTTTCTGCAATCTCTAAAAATCTTAAAAAAGATAAACCAACAGACATAACATCAATATTATCCTGAATAGGTAACTTATTGTGTTTATCTAAATAAGCTCTTTGAACTATTAATTCATCAGAGTCACCTTCGACTAAAATTATTTTTTTTGCAAGAATTAGTCTTAGTGTATCATAACCTGAAATTCTATTAAAAAACATATATGTATCTTCTGTTAAATCATTTAATGATAAAATTTTTTTATCATTTAAAAGTCTTAAAGATTTTAAGCCTAATTTATTAGCAACAAAACTACTATGAGTAGTTAGTATTATTTGTTTCTCTTGATTGTTAGTTTCTAATGTGCTTATTAGTTCATTTAATTTAGCATATGTTAAATGGTTTTCTGGTTCTTCAATTAATATCACAGATGCTTTTTGTGTTTGTTCTGACACCAATGCTAAATTAGTTTTTATTATCGCCTGTTCTCCTTTACCTATAAAAGTATACGGTATTCCATCCATTAAAGTTGTTAATGTGTTTTCCCATGCATTTTTAGTTTGCAACTCTACTGAAATGGAAATCTTTTTATTTGAAATTTTTGTTTGATCTTGAATTTTTAAATTAATGTTTTGAACATCAGAATTATTCCTGAATTCATCTACTAATTTTCTGTGAGATTGAGAAATTTTTACTTTATCTTCATCCGATAAAGCATCCCTTAAAATTTTAGTAAAATGTACATCACAACCACTAAATGATTTTATGGAAGCTGAATCTATAAAAGATGATTTAAATTTTAAATCTCTTGGTGTAAATTTTTTACGAGCAAAAGTTGTCCATGTTACATCATAATATTCTACAGGTAAACTTGTTATTTCTGTAGCGGAGTGTGTAAATTCATCATAAATTTTATTAAATTCTTCATTGTATTTTATCTCAAATATAAATCCTGAGTATTCGCTATTATCATAAAAATTTGCATCTCCTTTATAAAATTCATCATCAATTTGATTGAAAAAAATTTCAATCTCAATACTTGGTAATTTTATAGGTGAATCAGATTTTAATCTCTTTAGGTATTCTTTTACACATTCTGCATTAAATAAATTTTGAGATATTTCATTTTTAATTAATTTCCCATCGTAAGTACCTGAACAGGCTAAATGAATTGCTTCTAATATTGTTGATTTTCCAGCTTCATTCATTCCTACTAAAATGTTTAATTTAGGATCTAAGTCTATGAAAAAATTATCTTTAAAAGATTTAAAATTTTTTATTCTTACTTTTGATATTACCATACGCACCTCGTTTTAATTATACCACATTAGTCTTAAATAAACAATAATTAAAACATATTGTCAGGAAATAAATAATTGAACATTGATATACATATGATATTGTATTTAATAAATTTGCAGTACGGTTCTAAAGTTAAGCACTCCGCCACGAGGAGGCTGATGGACGAAAAGGTCTAATTCAGCCTCTTTTTCTTTTAAAATTTTATCATTTTCACAAAAATGAGAGCCCATATTGTCGAGGCTCCCATTTTTGCTGTTATCAATATTTTCACCTATTTCTTTTTTCTCAAATTTTTCTAAAATTCTTTTTGCGTAAAGTTCGTCATTGTTTATCGCAAGTTCATTGTCGGCACTCTTGCTACCTCGCATAATCACAATAATTTTATCATTAAATAAAAGCACCTTTTTAATAAATCGGTTGAAAAATTCGTTTCGTTCAAACACATCGTCGTAGTCTTTGCTGGCAAACAGTGATATAAAATTTCTGATATCTTCAAAGTTTAGTGGCTTATCAAACTTGCTCTTTTCTTCGGCAATTTTAAGTTGAATATCCGCCCTATCATTTTCAAGTTTGTAAAGCATTTCACGAAGAGTGAGTGAAACTACGCTCTGTTCCATATTCTTCACTAAGCTGTTGATTTTATTATTTATCTGCCTTAATTCCTTTTCAAGGCATTTAAGCACGACGTTGTTTGAAATCTCAGAGTTGTATTTATCCACAACCATATGTGCAATCTCCTCAATTTTGCTTGGGGTCAAAATGTATTTTTTAGTTTTGTCAATAATAAGTTGTTCAAGTTCATGCTTGCGATAATTTCTAAGCAAACACGACTTGCCCTTGACCTTTTTCGTGTGGCACTTGTAGTATTTATATCTCGTTCCCATATGGCTGGAACCTGCCTCTGCAATCACACTTTCACCGCAGTATCCGCAGAAAATTTTGCCCGTCAAAAAGTATGGGTCGTATTTGTCCTTTTTGTAGTTCCTTCGGAAGTGCTCCATCATACCATTCACCACTTGCCACAACTTTTCTTCAACAATCGGCGGAATTACATCAGTAAAAATCTCACCACCAAACTTTTCAATCCCCATATATCTTTGGTTGTGTAGCATTTTTGAAATCCCATTGCCGTTCCACTTTTTGCCCGTTGACGTTCTTGAACCCTGCGCATTTAAATGGTCTGCAATTTCAGTAGCCTTCTCGCCCACCGCATATTCATTAAACGCTTGCCGAACAAACTCTGCATGCTCTTCATCAATTTTCCATTTCTTATCTTCAACCTTGTAGCCGTATGTAACCTGCCCACCTGTGTAATAGCCCTTAATCAAACTTTCACGCACCCCACGCTTGACCTTTTGACTGAGCTCGGCAGAATAATATTCCGCCATACCTTCAAGCACACTTTCCATTAAAATTCCGCTGGCGTCATCCGAAATATTCTCTCTTGCCGACAGCACTCTCACCCCATTCTTTTTGAGCTTCATTTTGTAGTTCGCACTGTCATACCTGTTCCTCGCAAACCTGTCCAGCTGATACACCAGCACATACTCAAACTCTTTCTTCTTGCTGTCCTCAATCATCTGCAAAAAGGCAGGCCTTCTGTCAGTCGTCCCTGAAAGTGCCCTGTCGATATACTCATGAACAACCACATAATCATTGCGCTCAGCATACTCGTGGCACACACGAAGTTGCCCCTCGATTGACTGCTCCGTTTGCCTGTCACTAGAATATCTAGCATAAATTACAATTTTCTTCATCTTTTCTCCTATAATTAAATACTTTGTTTTTTGAGTATCTTTCATCACAAACACATACCACAAACTTTTTCATAAATCCAGCACAAACCTGAAAGTTTTTTAGTTTATTTTTCTTTTGACTTTTGATATGAAAACACACTCCTCGGCGTCATTCTTTTTATACTCTCGCCTTGCCTTAAGCCTACCAATAATTTATCCACCAATCTTGAAACCGCCTCAGCGTAAACCTCTTCATCAATCTCTATATTTGGTTCATTCAAAACCTTCTTTGAAACTCTATCAATCACAATTACATTGTTTAAATTTTGTTCATTCATAATTATTCTCCTCATCACATTTAGAGAGGCAATGAGTTAAATAATTTTTATTTAAATATTTTAATTTTTCTTGTTTTAAACTAATTTAAGCGAAAGTGGGTTTCCCACTTCTCGGCTAAATGTAGGTGGCGCAAAGTGCGTCAACGCTAATAGGTGGTGCGTCAAAATATGCCCTTATTTCCTTGGCTTTTTGCGTATTTTCAGCACTTTGAGCCACCTCTTTTCCTGCTTCCATTAATTTTAACAATTTATTTACCTATTCCCTCCAATTTCCAACTCAAATTAACAGCAACTTGCTTGATTTACACTATGCCCATTACTCGTCTCAATTTCTTAAAACACTCCTTTCCTTTACACTTTCTTCGCCACTCATTCAACTCGCCAAACACCGCCCATTTTCGCCGTCACCTCCTCTTTTTTATTAAATCTAAATAGATATTAATTATTAGGACTTCTGCTTATAATGAAGATTATAAAAATAGAGATATTAATTCCGCTTTAACACACTTTTCCAACTCGCCTAATAACTTTAATACCAAGCAAAAATCTAAACCTCTTCCTTGTTCTTTGCTATACTAATTACTTGCCATATTTCATAAACACCTCCATTTATACTTGCCCTTTCTCTACTCGACAACTATTAATGCAACCACTCACTCTCTAGTCACTTTGCACGCATTTTCTCAAAACGAAACTACCCGTTTCGTCATTCAAATAAAGGCAAAAACAATAACCTTTCTTAACTCAAAATAAAAATGCCTCTCTATGTAAGGCACTCTTGTTGCATAAAAATTCCCCAATTTTAACCAAAATCAACCCCTTTTATACTCTCCGCCACCATTATCCAACACACTTTCCAATCACCCAAAACCTAGCAAACCCTTATTTTATAAGTCTTTTCACCGTCCCCATAAATTTATTTCAACTTTTTATTCCCATCACCCCTCTTTTCCGCATTTTGTTGCACAAAAAAAGCCACACCTTGCAGTGTGACCAGTCTTCCTTTTCTTTTATCTCAAAAAGAGAGGCAATGAGTTTTATTTCTTACTCAATTTTTCATATGCTTGTTTGATTTTTAAAGCCATAAGTTTTCTTCTTTCTAAAAGAAATTCCTCGTATGTCATATTTTCCCAACCATGTGGCAAAGCATTTTCTTCTTCGATTTTTAAAATTTCTTCTTCCCTTTTACCTTGGCAAACAATAGGATAATATTTTGCTGGATCTTCATCAAGAATTTCCATATTATCTTTCCAATCAATGTATGCATAATTAGCTATTTGATTAATCATAACATCACTGTATCCTAAAGATTTTAAATAGGCTTTTGGGAATAAGTGATGTTTTTCTAATGATCTTCTATTCCCATCAACTCCAACTTCATACAACTTTGAAACAAGTAAATTCCCCTTTGAAAATAACAAGTGAGCATCAAGTATATTCAGTGATGCACAATATGCATTCCATGCAGAATTTCCTTTACCAGAGACTGCCAAACCATCAGACCCCGGAAGAGTAATCGTAAAATAGTCATTTGTCAATTTTTCAGACATAAGTTTCTCTAGATATATTCTAAAGTCTTCAAAGTTTTTCATCTCTTTAATAGCATTTAAATGTGTTTCCATAGTTGATTCAAAAGACCCAGAATATAATGAAACTAACGAAATATAAAAATACCATTTAGAAATTAGCAATAAATTTTCATTATAAGAAGCATTAAATCTATGTTTTGCAATTAAGTAGAATGCATATGCATAAAATATTGCAGTATCAGAAGAAATCATATCTTTACTATAATACCCAGCATTCATAATGCATTTTAAAAATTCATGCCATGTATGAACATTAAGCACATCTTTTAATTTTTCTTTCAATTTGTCGAATCTTTGGTTTCTTAAATTGATGTCTATCGCACCCTTTTTATCAAAATCTGCACCTCTTAATAGTTTGTAACCATATTTTAATCTTGCCCTATCAAATCCATATGCTATAACTACCCTAACAATATCCTGAGGTTCAACCTCTGTTATTGAATTATAAGATGTGGTTTTTGTGCTTGGAATCCGAGAATCTTTCGAAAATTGTTCAATAAGATTTCTACCTTCTTGCCAATACAATGAAACTAAGGTTAATACAAAGTCATTTTGTTTTAGAGTTATACCACCTGAATTAACCCTAACAAATATATTTGAAACCGATTCTTCGTCCGCAGACGACTTTATATTAAATACAGGCAATATAAAATTTTGCAAGTTGTAAAGAGCTGTAATATTATTTGAAACTATTTTCACTTCCTCATTTGTTAAATCCAAGCCCTTATTTAACCTTGCTGTTTTTAACTCGTTAATATAATCACTTATAAATTGAAAAGAATTTGCTGTATATGCATTGCTGATATTATATATCCACTCTTTATCTCTCTTTGTCGCTTGATCCCCAACCTCAAAAATACACTTTAATGGATTAAAGGAAATTATTATTTCCCTATCTTCATATTTATCATTTTTTACCTTTTTGCCTTTCATAACAGCATATAAACTTGTCAGTCTTTGTTGACCATCAATAATAACTTCCTTTGGCGTGGGATAACTATGTTCTTCAATGCCAATTTGTTTTTTATTGTCTAGTTCTGGGCAATCCCAAATCATTAAGTAACCAATAGGATATCCTTTCATCATTGAATCAAACAGATCTCTTACTTTTGCATCCTTCCAAATAAAAGGTCTTTGCAATTCAGGCAACCCCAATTCCCCCAATTCAATTTTATTTACTAATTGAATTACTTGTAATGGTGTCGTTGAAAATAATTGTTCCATCTTTTTCTCCTGTTAATATAATAAGTATAACATATATTTTTTTTGTTTTTGTATAAAATTACAAAATAAATATTAACATTTTTTGAAAACCTTTGCAAAACATTTTTATAAGAGTTAAAACACACACAATCATTGGAGGGCTTATGAAAAATGAAACTCTTATAGAATTTATTAAAGAAAAATATTACGAACAAAAAATGTCAGCTGAATATGAACTTCAACCGACAAAAATTGTGGAACTTGAAAAGAAATTCACCAAAGATTTTTCAAAAAACAAATGGCGCGAATACTTCAATCTTGACCTAGCAATAGGCGAACTCCACTCCATTGAAATTGAGCAAGTTGTTGGGTTTGTTATTGAAGCTGTGAAATCATTAATGTAAATTAATCTTCATTCATCATATATTCAGCCTGTTTAATAACATCGGATGTCGCTTCTTCGCGATATTCTGGCGGATAACCATATTTTCTTAAACACTCTTTGATTTTTATTCTCATTTGAGCCCTTGTTGCCTGTTTTATACTCCAATCGGTAGTTGTTGCATAGGTTTCAACAATATCTTTTAACTCATGAGCAATAAGTTTTAATGTTTCATCACTTAATAATTCTTGAGCAGATTTATCACGAACAAGTGCATCATAGAATGCTCTTTCACGACCACTAATTCCTAATTTATTTGCCTCTTTTTCATCACTGACAAGTTCGCCAGCAAAATCAACCAATTGAACGATAGTTGTTTCAGCAACAAATCTTTCATCTCTATCATTATATTGTTCTAATATTCTTCTTAATTTTTTACTATACTCTTGAGATTTAAAATAATTATTTTTTCTATTTTCAGCAATAGCTCTTTCAAGTAATTTTTTGATAATTTGAACAAATACTAAAGGTGGATTTTTCTTCCTTAATTCCTCTATTTTTTCTTTACTTAAAAGTTCTATAACATTTATTGAGTCATCTTGTTGTTTGGTTAAAACTTTGACTTCATCACCTTTAATAGCATCAGCAAGTAAATTTTTGACATATTCATTCATTTCTGCAATAGAAACAGCACTTGTTCTTGCTCTTAATTTTAACAAATAACTTCTAATAGCAAGATAGTAAAGAACATCGTTTTTTTCATCTTCGGTTAGAATACCACCACATACAACAAACGCCTGCTTAATTGATATAGATAAATCTTGCATAAATGAATCTTCTCGTTTTTTATTTTCTAAAATAAATTGAGCACCTTGTTGTATTGACTTGAATCTAATTAAAGAGTCTTTAGCATTAAAACCAGATTTATCAACTTTATAAAACCATTCATTTAAAATGCTTATTTTTTCTTTTAATAAATTGTAGATTTCTTTTTTTACATCTTGACAATTTTCTTGTCTATCTCTATCAGTGTACGCAGTTAATGCTTCATCTAGCGCCTTGCCAAGTCCGATATAATCTACAATTAATCCATATGGTTTTCCTGGATAAACTCTGTTTACTCTTGCTATTGCTTGCATCAAATTATGCTGTTTTAATCTCTTGATAAAATACATAACATCAAGATCTGGGACATCAAAACCTGTTAGCCACATATCAACAACAATAGCAATTTTATATTTAGAACTATCTTTCTTAAATTCTTCGCCTAATTCTTTCCTAAACTTGCTATCTTTAAATAATTCTCTTTGTTCTTCTGTATCTTTATTAGATTCTGTTGCAACTAAAATTATTTTTGATTTATAAGAAGGTTTTAATTCACAAATTCTATTGTATAACTTCGCAGCAGCAACTCTTGTCTGACAAACAATCATTGCTTTGCCATTTAAGAAATTTTTTCTTTCTTCATAATGAGCGAGTATATCTCTTGCAAGCAAATCAATTAAGTCATCATCTTCTAAAATTACTTTTAGTTTTGACATTTCTGCTTTAGATTTTTCAATTGCTTCTCTGCCCGCTTGGTTATTCTTTTCAAGATCGTTATAATAAGTGTCAATTTGTTTTAATACTTCATCATCTGTCCAAACTTTTGCCAATCTTGACTCATAGAAAAGTTTTACAGTAGAACCATCAATAATGGATTGTGTCATATCGTAAGTATCTATGATATCGCCAAAAATATCTGTTGTTTGTTTGTCCTTTGTATTTACTGGAGTTCCTGTAAAGCCAATAAATGTAGCACTAGGCAAAGCTTCACGAATATATTTTTCAACACCATATTTGAAAACCGCTTCCATTTCTTGAGTTTCTTTGTCTTTTACATAATGCACAGTTTCATATAATCCATAGTGACTTCTATGAGCTTCATCTGTCATCACTATAATGTTGCTTCTTAAGTTTGATGGTAGATTGTCTTTATCAAACTTTCCAATAGTAGAAAATATAATGCCTCCTTGCTGAATTTTGCTTAATTTTTTAACCAAATCTGCACGACTTGTTGCAATTATTGGCTCGCACTTTAAATAATTTCGTGCACTGAAAAACGTTTTGTATAGTTGGTCATCAAGGTCAATTCTATCAGTTAAAACAACAACTGTAGGAACGTTTAATGACCTATGTTGTAATAATTTATGTGCAAGCATAACCATTGAAAAAGATTTTCCACTTCCTTGAGTATGCCACACCAAACCTGCTTTACCATTCCCGTTTGGTTTTACTGCACCTAAAACACCAGCCAAAGCTTTATTCACACCAAAATATTGGTGGTATTGAGCCATAATTTTGATTGGTTGGTCGTTCTTATCTTGAATAAAGAATAAATTATTTTTGATAACATCTAATATTCTTGCTTTGTTAAACAATCCTTCAATGTTTATATCTAATTTGTTAACGCAAGTGTCATCATATCCTTTTTCACCATTGATGCTTTTCCATTCATTAAAGCGGTCAAACTTTGATGTAAGAGCCCCAACTTTTGTAGTAACACCATCACTAATAACTAAAAAGGCATTGTAGTTAAATAAAGTAGGAATATCATATCTGTAGCCAGAGTTTCTGCTATTCCCTCCTAATTGTTCATAGGCCTTTTCAAGTGTTGCATCTGTAGCATTTTCATCAAATGACTTTAATTCCATTACAACTAATGGTAAACCATTTATGTAAATAATAACATCTGGTATTCTTGTGTTTCTACCCTCATTAAATTTTACCTGGTGGCAAACTTGAAAAATATTATTTTCAGGGTTTTCAAAATCTAATAATTTTAATAATGGGTTTACTTTATAATCTTTAGATTCGATAGTAATTCCATCAATCAAATACTTATGAAATTTGAAGTTTCTTTCAAATAAAGAAGGATTATCAATTCTCTTAATAGTATTGATGGCTTGTGTAATTATTTTTTCGTCAGAAATTTTATTGATACGAGAAATAGATTCATACAACAATTCCTCGTTAATAAACTTATCAAGAGTTCTATCTTGAATCCATGAATAGCTTTCTTCAATAAATTCGTAACCTAAATTTTGTAATAAAGTAATAATACTTTCTTCAACTAAACTTTCGTACTTCATATAGACACCTTTGTTTTATACTTTTACAGGATATATTATAACACATAATTTTGTATTATGTGTTGTTTTCTATATATTTTTTATAATAAAATACTAGTTTTTAACATTTTCATAGTTGACACTATCGGAAGTGTTGATGATTTGATTGAAAAATACGAAGATTTATACTTAAAAATCCAAGAGTTTTTAATACTAAAATATACTCAATTACAATCTCAAGAAGGATTAAAAGTTGTAGATATTTTCAAATGTTTTAATGGTGGAACATTTAAAAGTGCTGATTATGTTGAAACATCTAATAAGAAGTTGGTTACAATTAAAAATATTGATGCAACAGGATTTAATTTACAGGATATAACATATTTAAAAGACAGTTTAGACTGTGAAAAATATGCTTTAAAATATGGAGACATTTTACTTACAATGACTGGAGCTTATTTAGGAAGATGTGGTATTGTCAGCGAGAAAAACTGTTATCAAAATCAACGAATATTAAAAGTCGTTGGCGAAAGTAAAGCCTTTACATATGTATTTTTAAAAGTAAACGAAAAAGCTATATTTAGTTTGGGTAAAGGTAGCGCACAACCAAATTTATCATTACAAGACTTTTATCAAATGAAAGTTCCTTATTCTGCTTTAGATATTAAACAATTTAAGCAATATGATGACTTGTTTGATATAATGCTTAACATAAAATTAAAACAACAAAAAGCTAAAGAGCAAAAACAAAAATTACTTCAAAAATACTTTGGTTAAACTGAAGTATTTTTTTTGTTTATAAAGTCGTTTTGATATCATTGTTGTTAAAATTATTTATATCATTCATAAGGAGGTATAAATAATGATGATATCAGATTTTAAGCAGTTTTTACTGCGACAAAACCTATCGGAAAACACAATCAATTCTTATGTGTTTACGGTACAGCATTTCTTCACTCAATACGAAGAAATAACAAAGAAAAACTTGTTGGCTTATAAGGGATTCTTAATTGAAAAATACAAAGCCAAAACTGTAAATTTAAGATTACAAGGAATAAATAAGTATCTTGAATTTATAAAAAAAGATAAGGATAAATTGAAATTTGTAAAAATACAACAGAAAACTTATCTTGAAAATGTAATTAGTAATGCTGATTACACATTCTTCAAAAGTCAATTAAGAAAAGACAAAAACTATGATTGGTATTTTGTTGTTCGATTCCTCGCTGCCACAGGCGCAAGAGTATCTGAATTGGTTCAATTTAAAGCTGAACATGTAAAACTCGGATACATAGATTTATATACTAAAGGGGGCAAAATAAGAAGAATTTACATAGCCAAAAGATTGCAAACTGAAGCTTTAAAGTGGTTAGAAAGTAAACAACAGGAAACAGGATATATTTTCTGTAACAGACAAGGAACACGGCTTACAACTCGTGGTGTTGCTCATCAATTAAAAGAATTAGCAATTAAATATAAAATGAATCCAAAGTTTATATACCCTCACTCATTTAGACATAGATTTGCGAAAAATTTTCTTGAAAAATATAACGATTTGGCTTTACTAGCAGATCTTATGGGACATGAATCTATTGAGACAACAAGAATATATTTACGAAGAACCAGTGAAGAACAACAAGAAATTGTAGACAAAGTAATTACTTGGTAAAAAGAAAAAGTACTCTGGAATTATCCAAAGTACTTTTTTAGTAATTGTTCTTTTGTGCTTTTTAAAAATATTATTTTATTTTCCATTTGTTTAATGTTTTCATATATTTTTGATGCAAAAGAATTAAAATTATAAATATATTTGTCGTCACATTTGTCTAATTCTAATTTTAAAAATTCTTCTTTGCTAATATTTGGAGTTGCGCTACCTGTAGCCATAGATTTTATTCTTGCAACATTCTTGTTGAGTAACGTATATAAATAAAATATTTGATTTTTAAAAGGAATGATACTATTGATTTGCTGATTTGTTAAACTCTTTCCTGTAGCCATTGCAATTACACCAATTGTTCCAATACAGCTAACAGAAATTGTATTTGAATCTATAATTCTATTTTTAATTTTGTTATTTTCCACAACATATCTTTCTGTATTAAATACGAAAGTATTATTAACCATATCAGGAGTTGTAATAAATGGGATATTACCATTCCATAGTTCAGGATTTTTAGTGCTTGGTGTAGTACCACAAATGGCATTTTGACACATATCTTTTAATAATGTTTTTGTTGTGTTGCTTGTACACATTATATCAAATTTTGTTTTAATTAAATTCAAATCTTTAACAATAATCTCTTCATATTTTTCAATCAAATTATCAACACTTCCGATAGTGTCAACTATGTGTTGCTGTTCAGATAATGATTTTGTTGGAATATCGTAATTTAATAATACATCTTTATTGCCTCTTGGCATTTTAGTTCCTTTGCAATTTGCCACATAAACATCAAAGAACTTATTGGAACTTAAAGCATAAAAAACATATTTTGATATAGCTAATTTATTGTTAACCCTCAAAGCAATGACATCATTAGAACATCCACCATTGAATTTTGAATACCATAATTTTTTAAAATAAGGTCTAATATTAGACAACAAAATGTCCTTTTTTAAAATTGCTGTGCATTTACCAGATGGAACATTGGAAGCTTCTTTGATGCCACCAAAATTTTCAAGCATATTTTCTGTACTGATATAATTAGAATTATCAAGTGCATTACAATCAATTTTATTATTGATAACATTAGAAATATTTTTAATTAACATAAAACCTCCAGGAGTAAAAATGAAATACAAGTTAAGGGATTTAGTAAAAGTAATAAATGGTTATCCATTTTCGTCAGAAGCAATGAATAATGATAATAACGGATTACCTGTAATAAAAATTAAAGAAATGAAAAATAAAGGCGTTTTAATAACTAAAGATACTTTATTCCATCAATATAACTCTACTTTAGAGCAATTTATACTTAAAAGAAATGATGTTATAGTTGCATTAACAGGAAATCCTGCAAATAAACCTAATTTGGATGCAATGGTTGGAAGATGCTCATTTTACAAATATAGTTTTCCTGCATTGATAAATCAAAGAGTTTGCAAAATTGAATCTAAAAGTAATTTATTGAATAATTTGTTCTTGTATTATTTTTTATCACAGGACAAAATTACAATAGAATTGGCTGAATTATCTACAGGAAGCGCTAATCAAGCAAACATATCAAGTAATGACTTATTAAATTTGGAAATAGACCTTCCAAATCTTGAAATTCAGCAACACATAGTTGACATTACAACGAAGGAGGTTGCTTAATGTATAAATCATTGAATGAAATTGCACAAATTACAATGGGACAATCTCCTAAATCAAGTGCTTATAATCAAGATAGGAATGGTTTACCTTTCCTTCAAGGTAGGACAACCTTTGGAAGAATGTATCCATCATTTGACACTTGGACAACTGAATGGAATAAAGAATGTGATGCTGATGATATTTTATTTACTGTCCGTGCACCTGTTGGCGATGTAAATATTGCACAAACTAAAATTGCTTTAGGTCGAGGTGTTGCTGGTATAAGAGCTAAAAATGTCTTGCCTAAATACTTGTATTATTTGCTTTATGCAAACAAATCAACTTTTATTGCTTCTTCATCAGGAACTATCTATGATTCTATTAACAAAGACCAATTAGATAATGTTAAATTAAAGGTTCATAGTGACGAAGAACAACGCCACATAGTTGACACTATTTAATCTCGTTCTTTAATATTTCTCTTACTTTTTCTTCCAACTCTTTGCTTTCGTCCATAAGGGTAAAGAGTTCCTTTGCAGTTTGTTTTAATTGTTCATTTAATTCCTCTTCAGATAATTGATTAGAATTATCAACACCAACAAATCTTCCAGGATTTAATGAATAATCCTTTTCTTTTATTTCATTCAATGTCGCTTTTTTACAGAAACCTAATTTGTCTTCATAACCATCATTGTTTTTATATTTATGATAAGTGCTTGCAATTGACTCTATTTCATTTTGTTCTGTCTTAGGATCGAAGTTATCATCATCTTCAGAACCTTTAAAAACTCTAATTTTTCGGGTTTTCATACGTCCTAGTTTTGTTGCGTTGATAAACAGAACATCAGTATCAGTTTTCGCTCTATCTAGCACCCAACATTGAACACTTATTCCTGTGTTCGAAAACAACTTATCAGGCAGATCGACTATAGCATCAACTTTACCAGCTTCAAGCATAGCTTTTCTAACTTTTCTATCATCTTCAGTATTGCTTGTTGTGGCACCATTTGGCATAAGAATTGCCGCCTTACCCTTTGGTGCAAGTTTAGCATACATAATTTCTAGCCAAGCATAGTTTGCATTTTTTGTATCAGGCTTTCCAAACACCCATCTTGGATCACCTTCAAGAGATGGCTTCCAATAATCTTTAATGTTATATGGTGGATTAGCAAGGATAAAATCGGCACGGAGCGATTTATGTAAATCGTCAGTGAAAGAATCACCATTTCTATCTCCTAGGTCCCCCGAAAGCCCGCGAATGGCAAGGTTCATTTTTGCCATTTTCCAAGTCCCAGGATTGCTTTCCTGACCATAGATTGAAATATCATCAACTTTTCCTCTATGTTCTTTAACAAACTTTGAACATTGAACGAACATACCACCAGAACCACAGCAAGGGTCAAAAACTCTGCCTTTATATGGTTGCAGAATTTCAACCATCATTTCAACAATAGATTGTGGAGTAAAAAACTCGCCACCTTTTTGTGGAATATATGTTGCAAACGCACCTATATAGTATTCATAAATTTGACCGAAGAAATCACCATCAGCATCTTCCATTTTTAACTGAGTAGTAAAGAAATCTACAAGTTCACCCAAAGCAACCTTATCTAATTCACTCTTAGAATATGTTTTAGGAAGTATACCCTTTAATTCGTCATTCTTCTTTTCAAGTTCGTCGAATGCTGCGTCAATCTTTTGACCTAAACTTTCATCTTTAGAATAAGATGCAATGTAAGGCCAAAGCGCTTTTTCTGGAACAATAAATACGTGATCTGCAATGTAATAATCCTCATCGTGTTCACGACCATCTCCGAATGCTTTTAACTCATTAAATTTAGCCAAATATTTATCACTAACATATTTTAAGAAAACCAAACCTAGTACAACATTTTTGTAATCTGCTGGGTCGCACTTATCTCTTAATTTAACGGCAGCTCCCCATAGCACTTTTTCATCAATTTTAGCCATTTTTACTCCTTATAGTTCTATATAATTTAAACTATGTGTCATTGCTATTATAACACAAATTTTATTTTTTGTATTAATTATCAAACAAAAAAACAGCAAAATTTTATTTTTGCTGTTTTTTACTACTTATTTAAACAAAAGTCAAATTACATAAAATCTGATATTTTACGTAAGTTAATACTATAAATTTTTTAAGAATGTATGTATAAATTGAACGTTGATATTTTTTCAAAAATATATTTAATATAAAAATTACTTTATTAGTTGTTCAGTTTTAAATATAGATTTAAACTTATGATTTTTACCTTTATCTTAAATTACACATAAGAAAATACTATAAGTTGGCTATATATTGGCATAAAAGAATTTTTTCAATTTAACATTAGTTTTGTACTTAAAAATTTTAATTCCTAAACAGAACAATAGTCGTTGTTTTTAATCTACAAAGAAAGTTTTTATTTCTTTTAAATTATTTGTATAATCTGTTTTATTTAATAACTGTTCAAAACCTTCCAAATCAATTAAATTATAATACTCTAATTTATGTCCAGATTGATTTATCCTTTCCAAACAATTTATCGAAAAAACCAAGCTTTGCGGATACTTAATTATATCTGATATATTTGTCATCATTAAATCAAAGCATTTTGATATGTTTGTTGATGACATATCCATATTAGGAAAATCTAAAATTAACGGAAAGTATAAAGCAGTTTTATTTTTTGTTTTCTGAAACGCAAAGAAACTCGCTATATTCAATCTAGGCATTTCACTAGCTTCTAATTTAAACCTTTGATTCAACTTCAACTTTTTATTAAGTTCATGCAACCTTTTTGTAGTTATATTTAGTTTTTTTAGATAAATAAAAAATTCTTGTTCATATTTTTCATCTACTTCTTTCTTTTTATTAGAATAATTTGACTTTAATCTATTACAATTTTTTAATTGTATTTCATATTCTTGCTGTTTTATAGCCATGTCTGCATAGTACGTTTTTAGCTTGTTTAATTCTTCTTTCCAAACTAAAATATCGTTTTCTGTCGTTTTGTTATTCCTTCTTTCATCTATTATTTTTACTTCTTTTTCCAATTGTAAAATAAACAACCTTTTTTTATCTATAGTCTTTTCTAAATCTATTTTTTCAGCAGTTAAATTTGCTAATTCATTAACAATATTTTCTTCAGCTAGGTTTAACTTTAACGCTTTTTCAATAAAACTAGAAATATCATAGCCACAATTTGGGCATGTCACTATATCTTCTTTGAGCAAGCTTTCTCTTATTAGATTATTATTTTTTCTAGTCCGTTTCAATAAAGAAATATTATTTTTTATAATATCTAATTGCTTTAATTTTTCATATAAATCATTCTTATGAAAAATATAGTTGTTATATGTTTTTATATCAAGATCAATATTATCATCTTTTAAGTAAATAACGTTTTTATTTTTATCGACTTTTTCCTCTAAAAATTTTATTATATCATTAATTTTTTCAAATTCTTTTTTTAATTTACCAATCTCATGCTGATAGAAACTAATCATTCTTAATAAATTACTATATTCCTTATCCAATACTCCTGAATGATAATAAAAAGTATCTCTAATATCTTCTATATTATACATATTTAAATCTAAAAAAATTGATCTTTCATCAGCTTTTGCAAATTGACTAATATAATTTGGCAACAACAATATAGAAGGAATTGCCTCAAGATAATCATCATTATTTTTATTTTTAATCAATATATTAAAATCTAATATCTCATACAATTTTTTATTGTACTCGGACTGTTTTAAAAAATTATAAACTTCATCATCATGTAAAATCTTATATGTATCTTTAAATCTAATTATGCTTATAAATTTATTTTCTATACTAAAATCAATTTTAGTAAATATATTGTTAAAATTCCAATTATCACTTATCTCTAACTTAGCACCAAATGCATATAATATGAGTTTTGATAAAGATGTCTTTCCTCTACCATTTTCTATTGATGTAATTATATTAATACCTTCTTTAAATAATACTTTTTTAGCTACAACTTCTTTTTTATCATAAATTAAAATTGAATTAATATTAATATTTTTCATACAGTCTCCTAACTATATATTTGTGCAACTAAACACACTATAATAAACTCTTTTGAATATATTGAATTAGAATATTGTGAAACAAATAAATTTATTGCATCTACAGTATTTAAATTTTCATTTTGTTTAATAAAATTCCCAAAATCATTTTCTAATTTATTTTTAAATTGTATAAAAATATTATCACAAATATCACTATTTTTAGCAATAAAATTCGAATACTCATTTTTTACTTTTAGAATTTCATCTGCTTTTAAAAATTGAGAACAAAAAGAAACAAGTTCAGTTTTACTTATTGTTTGTGCCTGTTTTGCATTTTGCAAAAGAATATTTAATATATTAGAATTGATACCTCTTTTCGCCTTCGCTTCTTCTAAAGTAATTTCTTCCTCTATATTTGCATTTCTTACTTTAATAAAATAATCCTTAAGAGTCTTAAATACAACTGCTGGATTTATAGATTGATCATAACGATTCTCATTTAAAAGTTCATTTACTGATCCTATAAGCATCTTTTCAAACAATGTGTCTTTAAGTGGCAAACTAGTTTTTACAAAAACTAGTTTGCCAGAATTTATATCTTTTTTATTATAAAAAATCTTATTATCATTAAAATACTTTTCTATATTTTCATATATCTGATTTTTTTCTTTTTGAGAAAATTTATCAAATATTTTAAATTTGTCTAGTCTTTCGGTTGCCGCCCCTTTTAAATTATTATTGCTTATTATATTTAAAGTATTCGCATTATTACTAAAAAAACTATCTGTTAAATACAATTTGCCATAGACATTTTCACTTAGCAATGTGGATTTACTGATTAATCCAGCACCTACTGTTTTAACTTGATAGATATCTACAATTTCTTTATTATTGATATTCTTTACAATAGCAAAATCTTCTAATGTTTCTATAATAACAGTTATCGGCTCTTTAGAATCTATAAGATATAACATAGATAAAGCAAGTTGATAATCAAATCTATTGGGAATATCTGCTCCAACACGTTCTCTAACCTTCATATTTTAATCCTCATTATTTATATTATACAAAAAAGAAAACATAATTTCAATTAATTTATAATTATTCCTTTATTTCAATTTTCTGCCTACTTTAACAAATAAATCATTCACTTATATCAAATTCGCCATTTTGCATATTTTTACAAATTTTTATTTTAACACCTTAAATACCGTATTTTATTGCTTTTTATTAAGCATATGTTGATCTTTATCATCTTTCTATGCCCAATGACATTAAAATTCACAATTGATTAAAAATTTTATATAAAAATACATTTTGAAAATTATTGTTTTGCACATTAAGGTATATTTATTTTAAAAATATATAAAAATACTATACTAAACAATAGTATTTAATATTTACCTATTTTATATAAAAGTTGTGATTTCCAAATTGGTTCTGACTTATTTATTATTTTTTTCTAATTTTTACAGAATCAACCTGCCAATATCTATAATCTATTTAAAAAAAAACTATTTGCATACAATGGTGCAAATAGTTATTTGTGTTTACTTGTCCTATCATTCTTTTTTATAAGTTCTGGATTTTTTTTAAAATTTAGTTTTTGGGACGAAGAATTATTACTCCTTTCAATGCGTTGTGAGCCTTGATAATTTAAATTATTTTCAACAGAGGTATTTGTCTGTTTTACTATCCGTTTAGATTTATCAATATTCTGAGTCTTAGTGGCTTTTTCTGATGCAATTTTTTGTCTTTCTTCATCCTGAGCTATGCTGCTTGTCAATTTTAAAATTCTTTTTTCATCAAGGCTAGAAATTTTACTACTTTCTAACCTACTTAGTTCAACTTTGTTTTTGGCGATTCGCCCTGCTCTTCGTACCCTAAGATTTTCACTAAACCATTCCATCAAACCCATTTATTAATTTACCTCCTTATATTGTTTAAATATAAAATAATAAGCTATATATCAAATTGTCGTTAAACTTTTTAAATAATAAATAAATTTTATTATTTCAATTATATTTATCTCTTAATATTTATTTTAGCAAACAAATAATTAGAGTGCTAAATTTTATATTTTTCATAATAATCATTTATAATATATTTGTCAACATAATTTTCTATTATTTATTTTTATTCAACGTAAAAGCCGTAGGCGAAGAGATGGCGGTAAGTTATTATTTCGCGGGTTGGGATGTAGTCGATGAACTTAATGTGGTTTGAAAATTTTTGAATAGTTGGCGGGGTTGCTTTTCTTTTTGTTTTGGTTTTAGTAGTTTGCTTAATTTTTGTTCTTGCAATGCCTTTTATGTTTGTGTTTGGTTCTTCCCTGCTTTCGGTCTTTAATACTTCGTTTATGGTTTTGGTTGTGATGTTGTTGGAATTTGTTTTTTCTTTTTCATTTTTGGTTTTGTTAATGAGAGTGCGAATGTTTTCATTTGCAGTTCCAGTTTTGCCGATTTCGGTTTCAAACTCCCATTTTTCGGGGTTGATTGCTTTGTTTTTTGCAAAAGGTTCAAATTTAGGTGCGTTTGCGCCATTTTCGAATTGACATTTTAAACCATATGGTTGAGCACTCTGAAGGAACCCTTTTGAGTTCGAATTTTTATTGGTAGGTTCGAATTGAGAATTCGAACTTCCGCCAAGTGGTGTGCAACTAATATTAAAATAATCAATATGAGTAAATTTCCTTGAAAATCGACATTTGATATTGGATAGTTCAAACAATATTCATATGAATTTAATCCGGTCGAACAAGATAAGACAATGCAATCTAACTTATCTGCATTAATAAATCTACAAATCTCTAGGTCATAATATCTACTATAAAGATAATAGAAATTACTTTTGGTATCATAACGACCAAAAAGTGTTGAATTCAAAAATCAACTTATTATTAGGACTACTTTGAATATAGTTTTTATTAAATTTTGTGTCAATAAATTGACTTTTGTCTAATGTATACTTTTTAATAATTTTTTAATTACCATTTATAATACTATTAGTAAAATAATTTATAAGTAATCTTTTTCAAATCTACACTAATATACCATATACTTATAAAAAATTAAACTTTAATTTTAAATTTTTTCTCTGTCTTCCAATTCTTTGATTGGTATTTTCTCTTCTTTAACTTTTTCAGAATTCTTATCCTTTTGTGAAATGTTTTCTTTTTTATAATACTCTAAAACTTGAGTTTTCGCATTTTCTTTATTATTTTTCCTGATTTCATATTTTTCTGCAAACTCTACTATTTCGCTTGATTTTTTTATTGTATCTTTCATTAATGCATTTATATCTCCATTATAATATTGACATAAACCACTTAAAACAAACTCTTCAATATATTGCTTAGTAGAAATTTGTTTATTATTTTTTAATATGATTTTTCCATTACTTGGAACCTTTGGCAATACAAACTCCTCAAGATATTGCTTCGCCGATATTTCAGCCCCTGTTGGTAACTTTATCCTTTGATTCATAAGACTGGAATTTATATTTTTTAATATGTCCTTTGAATTTTGGAATTCTTTCTTTTCTATTTTTTCATTTTCACTGTTTAACTCATTATCTACTTTTTTAAGTTGTTTTTTCTCTGAAAATTTCTCTCTTTCCGCTAGCAACTCCCTTTTTTTGTCTTCTATTTCAAATCTTTCCTTACTTCCCTTTTGAAAACAAAATTTCTCATCTACATTATTTTCTTTACTCTTTTTTTCAATCTCCATTCTTACTTTTTTCAAAAAATCTGGATCTGCTTTCTGAATAATTGGAACAGAATCCTTTATTATTTTATCCATTAAGTTTGTGTCTACTGGAATTCCTTTACCGCTTTTAGTTGGGATAGTAAAAATTGGATTATCATTGCTTCCATATAATTCATACTTTATATCTTTTACATCTATTAATTTTTTTAATCCCTTTGACATGTTCTTATTTATAAGAGCTTTTTTTATATATTCTCTAAATTTTGGATTTTTTAAATCTTCTACTTTTAATCCATATTCACCAAATATAGTAGAAGATTTTTCGCTTTTTATCGTTATGTCATTTAAAATAGTTGTTAAGGCACTTTCAAGAAATATTTTATTAAAAGCAACCCTATTTCCATTATAGACTACTTCTTTGCCCTTAAGGTCTAAAATATCATTTAAAACAATTTCTTCTATTGAATCTTCAAAAATATTTGCTCTTAATATGTTATAAGATTGAAGTTTTCCATTTTTATCCCTTGGAGGTTCATCACCTATCCCAATCCATCCGTCTAATTTTCCAGTTGCTATAGGCGGCTCGCCACATCTATTTATTATCTCGGGATTTTCTTGCTTAATTTCTTGCAAAATGTTAAGATAATCATATAAATTGTTCGTATTAGCATAAAACACCATTCTATCTCTTCTTGCCTTTGATTTTGATGATAACTTAAAATAAAAAGGAACATTTCTTTCATCACATTTATCTTTAAACTCTTTTGCAAGTTTCCACATGTCTTGCGCTTGACACCCAACATATAATCTATGCTTTACAGGAAATTCCTTTTCTTGGCATGCCTTTATAAGATGCGATTTAATATGTGTCCAAGAAAAATCATTAAGTTCCCAACCATTTATATTTTTGCCCCAATTTAAAAGCGGATTTTTATTTAATCTAATGACATCTTCTTCTGAAGAAACTTTACCAAAAGAAGTTAAATATTTTTGAAGTCCCCTTGCTTTTATTCCATATTCTTCTAATTTTTTTATTTCTGGCTCTTGTAATTTAGATATGTTTTTTATCCAGTCATTGTAAGCATCAATAAAAAACGCTTCCCTGTCTCTGCTATTTATCTTGCTTTTATCTGTATTTTCATCTTCTCCCACTAAAAAGTCATAAAGATTGCTATATCCTCCGCCACGACGCAAGCCTGACCTACTAGTTTTTGAATAAGCATCTATTATTTGTTGTAAAAATTTAGGATTATTTAAAGGATTTTGAACTTTATCATAAACTTCTCTCAGTTTTACCATTTGCTTTTCTCCTTATTTATATTATACTAAAAAAACAAGAAAAAACAATATTTTAAAGTAACCTTTTTTAGTTTGTCTAACCTGTATTATTCAATTAAAGTAGACAAAAAAATGGTATTATGATATATAGATTTTAGTAGTTGACTAAAAAATAAAAATACTATTTTTATACATATCAAGTAAACTATTTTAAACTCAAAATTTATTTTCTAAAATATTAAAAATTTTTCATGTATAAAAGGAAAAAAATGATTTCAAAATATTGGTATTCAAAAACAGAAATTCCTGATAAAATAGTTAAAAAATTAAATAAATTACTCTCTAAAAGTAATTATGAGATAATTGAAATAAATAAATTTAAACTTTTAAAGGTAAACCCAAAAACTTTTATTTCTGTTTTTAATATCAACAGAAAATATCTATTCAGAGGGGATTATACCTCTCCGGCTAAAGAAAACAACTATAAAAACGCCTGCAATTTTCTAACAGAAGACGGATTTTGCGGCTTTTCAATTTCAAATGACGGCTGGCTAATGTCTTTATTTTCAAATAACAATAAAATCAAATTTCTAAAAGCCATTTCTTCATATGTAAAAACTATGGCAAATAAATTAGTTTGTATTGTATCAAGTTCATTAAAAAACAATAAATTAATCAAACTTTACAATAAATATCTCGAATTTAATATTGTTGCAACAACAAAAAACGATTATTCCCTTATGCTTCAATATCATGGGAGAAAATTTATAAAAACTTTTAATAATCATCATGGCATGCTATTCCATGTTTTTATGGCAAAAACAACCGACTCAAAAAAATATAAAATATTTGATAATTACTTTGAAGCAAAAGATTATGTGAATAAATTTTTTAAATAAAAATACATAAATCTTTTTAATTAAATTATTTTATAACAAAAGGAGATTAAATTTCTATGAAAATAGCACTTATTAATGAAAATAGTCAAGCAAGTAAGAACGAATTAATATTTAGTGTTCTAAATAAAGTCGCAAAAAAATATGGAGATGAAGTTTATAATTTTGGAATGTATAAAGATGACGATAAACATAGTTTAACTTATGTCAAAGCAGGATTACTTGCAGGTATTTTACTCAATGCTAAAGTTGTCGATTTTGTAATAACTGGTTGCGGAACAGGACAAGGAGCGATGCTTGCCCTAAATAGTTTTCCAGGTGTAATTTGTGGGCATATTACAGACCCAAGTGATGCATTTATGTTTCGTGAAATAAATGATGGAAATGCTGCAAGTTTTCCATTTGCAAAAGGTTTTGGTTGGGGTGCAGAGCTTGACCTTGAAAACATGTTTGACAAACTTTTGTCAACAAGAGGTGGAAATGGCTATCCAAAAGAAAGAGTTATACCTGAAAAACAAAATAAACAGATTTTAGATAATGTAAAAAATATTACTTATAAAGAAATGACTCAAATATTAAAAGAAATTGACCAAAATTTCTTAAAAGAAACAATTAACTACGAATATTTTAAAGAAATATTTTTTAAAAATTGTAAAAATAAAGAAATAAAAATATATTTAAATAATTTATTAAATAATGAATAAAAATTTAAATTCCAATAAAAAAGAGACTAGAATAATTCACAGAATTAAACTTTCTCTTTTTTTGTCTAGTCTAATTAAATAACCATAGTCTTCTTATTTCTATTCTACTTCATTTAATATTTAAAGTTTAAATAAATTTTAATTTTTTATTTTTTCCCATGGTAAATAATCTTTGCCAAAATGCCCATAGCAAGATGTCTTTTTATATATTGGCTGTAACAAATTAAGTTCATCAATCATGTCTTGTAATCTAAAACTAAAATTATTTTCCACATACTTATTAATATCTCTCATTGATATTTTATTTGTTCCAAAACAATCAATTGAAATTGAAGTTGGGTCTTTTCTCCCTATTACATAACTAACCTGTATTTCACATGTGTCTGCAAAGTTATGAGCGACTATATTTTTTGCAACATAGCGAGCATAATATGCCCCAGTCCTGTCAACTTTTGTAGCATTTTTACTACTAAAACAGCCTCCGCCAACACGACCCACTCCCCCATAAGTGTCAACTACAATTTTTCTTCCTACGCAACCACTATCGCTAAAAGAACCCCAAATTGTAAATTTGCCACTAGGATTTATTAAGATTTCAAGATTTTTTTTGCCCAAAGACTCATATTCATTAATAACAGGCAAAACTACTTTTTCTAAAATAAGACTATGTAACAATTTATTTGGTATATTATTTTCATGGGAAACACTTATAACAATAGATACAATTTCACTGGGCTTTTTGTTTTTATATAAAACAGAAACTTGACTCTTTGCATCTGCGTAAAATCCTTTATGAACAAGTCTAAAATCTTCATATTTTTCCATTAACTTATGCGCCATCATAATTGTAAGTGGCATATATTCTTTTGTCTCATTTGTCGCATAACCATACACAAAACCTTGGTCATTAGCACATAATTCTTCTTTTACTACTGCCCTATTTATATCAACACTCTGCTTATCTATTTCTTTTATTATAGTAAATTCATTCTTATATCCAATTTGTTTTAATATTAATCTTGCAATATTTTCATAATCAATAACAGCCTTAGTCGTTGCTTCTCCGTATATAAATAACTTATCATTTTTTATAGCACATTCAACTGCCATTTGGCTATCTTTATCTTGACTTAAAGCCTCATCTAAAAATGCATCAGCAATATAATCGCAGGTTTTATCTGGATGACCAATGTTAACGCTTTCACTTGTAATTATTCTTAACATATTCTCTCCTTTATTTCAAAAACATTTATTTTTTCATTATTCTTTTTTAGTGCAATCCAACACATTGGCGAAATAAAACCCAAAGTAAAGTTATTATCTATTGCCATAAAATTTTTACACTCGTCATTTAAAAAATCTATTTCTCTATTATTAACCCACTTACAACCAATATTTTTTGCAAACTTTAAAAATTTTTGTTTATCTTGATTTTTAACAAAAAATAATACTACTCCTTTTTCCTTTAATTTTTTTTCATAATTTTTCATATTCTTTCTCTCCTTTTTTATTTCCATAAAGAGAGCAAAAGAAAAACCCATCGAAAACGATGAGTTTAAATTATAAAATATTCTCCCCCATCGAATCTGCCTTTAGCACCTTGGCTTTTTGCTAGGTTGCTGTGTGGTCATCGGGGCAGTCCCTCGCACACTCTCTATGGTTAGTTATATTATACAACAAAAATAAAAGTTACGCAATAATTATTTTTCTGCTACAAATAAACAGTAAACAACCTTTTCTACATTAATATCTTCTGGAACAAAAGTATTTAAAATATTATCTTGAATACTGCTATACGCTTTTGCAAGCCTTGTACCTGTGTCAAGTATTGAATTTGAAAGCATTTGGTCATCAAAAGGCTTAAAACTCACTTTTCTACATTCCTTTATTTTACATCCTGCTGACTTTGCAATTAAGTTCGCTTGAAATAGAGCATCCTTATATGCCAAATCTAAGACTTGTTCTTTTAGTAAGTCGTTTTCCTTAATTTCAAAATAAAGTTTATACTCTGGACCTTTTTCTAATTTTGAGATCCCCTCTAATAACTTTGCAAGTAGACTCTGGTCATAATCAAGCTTTATATATGCAATTTGGCAAAAATTATAACCATTTAATTCATAAGTTCTTGTCTGGTCATTATATTTTTTTTCTTCACTTACTCTTAAGGTTTCGGTAATCAAATCTTTACTATTAAATCCACTTAATTTTATTATATCTACAAATTTATCTACTCTCTCTGTCCCTTTTTTTAATGTCTCTTCGTAATTATCCCCTTTGTGATTAAATTGAAATTCTATTTTAACTATGTCAACCTTTTTCTTAACATTCCCTTTCCCAATAACCATTATCTCCATAAACATAACTCCTTTCATTTTAAATATTTTATCAAAAATAATATTTTTTCAAAATCTATTTCAAAAAATTATCCACAAAATTTTATTAATTGTGAATATTTTAACAAAATATTTTTTGCTTAATAATACCAACCAAATTTACTTTTATTTTGGTCTAATAATTTTATCTTTTCAATATCTTCATTTGATAAAGAAAAGTCCATAATATTTAAATTTTCTTTCATCCTGTCTTTATGAATTGTCTTTGGAATTATAACAACATCATTTTGTAGCAAAAACTTTAGTGCAATTTGAACATTGCTTTTGTAATATTTTCTTGAAATGTCTGTTAAAATTAAATTATCTATTATTTCTTTTGGGTTTGCACATAATGGACTCCAAGCAACCACTCTAATACCAAGTTCGTGCAAAAAACTTCTATAATTTTCCTGTTGATAAAAAATATGCATTTCAATTTGATTAACATAAGGCTTAATAGCACAATTTTTAAGTAACTTTAATATTTCTTGCTTGTTAAAATTTGACACTCCTATAAAGCGTATAATGCCTTTATTTTTCAATTCTTCAAGGGCTTTATACATCTCAGTAAAAGTACTATATGGCTCATGAATTAAAACCAAATCTATATAATCTAATCCTAAATTTTCTAAAGACTGAAAAACCGCTTTTTTTGTTAATTCATAAGTTGTGTTTGGTGCACAAATTTTAGTTGTTATAAAAATATCCTTCCTGTTTATATTGCTTTCTTTTATGGCTTTTCCAACCTCAATTTCATTTCCATACATTTGTGCAGTGTCTATATGTCGGTATCCAAGTAAAATTGCTTCTTTTACTGCTTCTATACATTCTTTACCTTTTAAAGTCCATGTTCCAAAACCTATTTGTGGTATGTCCATTTTATCTCCTTTAACTCTTTTATTTTACTAAAAAATTTTTATCTAACAACAAAATTTTCAAATAAATCTGTAAATTGTTTTGAAAAACAATGTAAATATTATAAAATATTGGTAAGGTGTATTTTGTATGAATTTAATTGTTTTTATAGATAAAGAACAAAACATACTAGATTTAAACATTCTAAAGGTCTACAAAGAGTGTCAAACATATCTTAACAATCTAGTACAAAATAATAGTCTTATATTTGATGATAAAAGTCAAGAACTTGAAAATCTATTTTTATGCTGCAAAAAAATTTATTTTGATAAATCAAAAATAGATTTATATATTCCAGAATTTTTACGCCCTATAAAAAATAAAAAAAATTATGTTGTAAGTTATGCTGATATGTTTAATGAAATAAAGGGTTTAGACGAAGAAAGAGTCTTTATTTTTGGAAATAAATTTATATTCTCGGCACTACCTTACTGCGAAAAAATATATTTAATAAGATTTAATTTAACCTGCAATAACAAAAGAAAGAAAAAATATTTTGATTTATTAATGGACTCTCAATTTGAATTATTATCTGGTGGAGTGCCATATTTTACAGAAGATGAAAAATTAAATTTTTCTATCTATAAAAACAAATGTGTAAATAAGTTTAAAACAGAAAAAAAAGAAATTTTATTATAAATTTTTATTCTAAACAAAAAAGGAAAATAGATAATAAAAAGTCATTATCCTTTTTTTAATCCTTTTAAATTTTTTAAAAATTTAATTTTCTCTTAGTGCTACAACGGGGTCTTTTTTTGCCGCCACTCTTGAAGGAAAAAACCCAGCAAAAAGCGTAAGTAAAATAGAAATAAGAATAAGTACAATAGCCCCCACAACAGGTAAAGACGCCATGCTTGAGATGCCTGTAAATGAATATAAAATGACATTAATTGGTATTGTAAGTAGCAACGAAACAACTATTCCAAATACCCCGCTTGAAATACCTATAATAAAACTTTCTGCTGTAAAAACTCTGCTAACATCTTTTTTAGACGCACCAATGCTTCTAAGCACTCCAATTTCTTTTGTCCTTTCAATAACAGAAATATAAGTAATAATACCTATCATAATAGAACTTACCACAAGAGATACTCCCACAAAGGCAATCAAAACATAGGTTATCGCAGAAATAATTGTAGATATAGTACTCATCATTGTGCCTACTGTATCAGAATAAGTAATTATATTTTCTTGTTTATCTTGAGAAATCATAAGTGAATTATATTTTTCAATAATACTTGCAATCTTCCCTTTTGATTCAAAATCTTTTGGATAAATTTTTATTGATGCTGGAGACTCTTTATTAATATATCCTAGGTCAAGAAGTGCCGCTTCAAGCGTATTTTGTGTATCAAAACTTTCCCCCGTTTGAATATTTGTCTCTGTATTCCTTTGTAAATTAACTACTTCACTTTGTGCACAAAAATTTATAATGTAATCTGTAAGTTTAGAAGTATAACCTATATTAGTACTTATGCTATGAGCACTAGAACCTGGCTTTTCTCTTATAATTCCAGCCACTTTAAGTGTAATTGTTTTTGTTTCGTCATTATAAATTTCCTGTAAATATCTATTATATTCTTCTTTATTACTATCTTTAAAATCATTAATATCAACATATAATCCGTCAATGTTTACAAAATATGAACTTCTTGGAATAATTTTATATTCAGTATTTAATAATTCTTCATAAGTAAAAGTCGTTTCTTCTGACACGGAATCCACCCCAGTTACATAATTATTAAGTAAATTTTCAAGTTTTGATTGGTCAAGAAGTCCAAGAGCAAATAAAGTATAATCTGTAATTTGATAATTCTTATCAACCACTATCATTATTTCGTTATATTCAGTAGCCCAACGACTGTTATCCCCTACCAATTCATATTGTTCTTCAAGCAACTCTTGATTATTTAACATTTCTGACCAAAATGTACTTGAAAATACACTAAATGTATTATTTTCACTAAACATACCCTCAATTAAAGCAAATCTCCTGTAAGCATCTTTGTTTGTCAGTAAATATGCTTGATTCTTAACATAATATTCATTAATAACACTATTAAATATTTCAGTATTATTAACTGGAACAAGCCCATTAATATCACTACTAAGATATGCATTAATACTTAAATCATAGCCGTATTGAATTGCACTTGCATATTTACCTAGTTCGTCTTTTGCTGTAGTATCAAAATATGCTTTTAATTCTTTTAAATTGTTTT
Organism: uncultured Clostridia bacterium; assembly: GCA_944383405.1. Classification (GTDB taxonomy): domain Bacteria; phylum Bacillota; class Clostridia; order Christensenellales; family UBA1242; genus UBA7862. Next base: position 109,238 of record CALWPL010000001.1, on the reverse strand, counting down.
GAGCTGTAGAAGAATTAAATTGTGATAACATCTCAGTTAATTCATCTTTTGTATGGACTGTACCATCTTCTAAAACAACTTCATCTTCCGAATCTGACATAAATATCTGCATAAGACCTGCCATATCATACGCTTCAGTTTGAATTGTAACAGGATATGTCGATAAAGTATCCTGTTGCATTCTATCTATATACCCAGAAAAACCTGAGGAAATTGCAAGAATAAGTGCAATGCCTATTATTCCAATTGAACCAGCAAATGTTACAAGAATAGTTCTTCCCTTCTTAGTAAGCAAATTTTTCAAACTTAACATAAACGCCGTAAAAAAAGACATTCTTCTTTTTTTATTTTTTTTCTTTAATTCACTCTTTGTCAAAGTACTATCATCTGCAACGCTAAGTAATTGCTTTTCTTGCTTTTCAAGAGTTTTTGAATCAAAAGAATTTGTGTCCCCAGTAACCTTACCATCAAGGAGACTAACAATTCTAGTTGAATACTCTTTTGCAAGGTCAGGATTATGGGTAACCATAATAATTAATTTGTCTTTTGAAATTTCTTTAAGAAGTTCCATTATTTGAACACTACTTACTGTATCAAGTGCACCAGTTGGCTCATCTGCTAAAATAATCTCAGGGTCATTTACAAGTGCCCTTGCGATAGCAACTCTTTGCATTTGCCCACCTGATAATTGATTTGGTTTGTTTTTTAATTTATCCTCAAGTCCAACTTTTTTTAAAACTTCAGTAGCACGCTTTTTCCTTTCTTCCTTTGAGACTCCTGATAAAGTAAGTGCCAGTTCAACATTTTCAAGTACAGTTTGATGTGGAATTAAATTGTAACTTTGAAATACAAAACCGATGGAATGATTCCTATACGCATCCCAATCCTTATCTTTGTACTCTTTTGTTGATTTTTCATTAATTATCAAATCTCCTGACGAGTACTTGTCTAATCCACCTATAATGTTAAGTAATGTAGTTTTCCCACAACCAGAAGGACCAAGAATTGAAACAAATTCACTCTTTCTAAATTCTAAGTTTATTCCTTTTAAAGCATGAGTTTCTAAATCTCCCATTTTGTAAGTTTTTTCAATATCTTTTAGTCTAAGCACTTTTATATTCCTTTATTAAATAAAAATCAACTTAAGTATTATACATCAATTTTTGTACTTTAGCCAATAAGTTAAAGACATAATTATAAAAAAATTTTTAAATTTTTTTCTCTTTCTTTTATTACTTATCTAAAATTATATACCTTAATAATTTAATTTTATAATTGCTTTATTTCCTTTATTTATCCACACTTTATGGAATTTTGATTTTTCATTTAATTAATAAAATTTAAAGATTAAGACATAAAAAAATTCTATCAATATTTGTACTAAATCTAAAAAATTAGTAAAAATTATATTGATAGAATTTAATTATTTTGTTTAAACTTTATACCTTATAAGTTGTTTTAATGCCAGGACCCATTGTAGAACTAAGTGTTATACTTCTAAGATATGTTCCCTTACTTGCTGCAGGTTTTGCCTTAACTATTGCATTCATAATTGTGTCAAAGTTTTCAAGAAGTTTATCAATTCCAAAACTTACTTTACCGATACCCACATGAATAATATTTGATTTATCAAGTCTATACTCAACTTTACCGGCCTTAACATCACTTATTGCTTTCTTAACATCAGTTGTAACAGTACCGCTTTTTGGATTAGGCATAAGTCCCTTAGGTCCAAGAATTTTAGCGACTCTACCTACAAAGCCCATCATATCAGGCGTTGTAATACAGACATCAAAATCAAGCCATCCGCCCTGAATTTTAGAAATAATTTCTTCTGCCCCAACAATGTCTGCTCCATTTTTTGTTGCTTCGTCTGCCTTATCTCCTTTTGCTATAACAAGAACTCTCTTTGTCTTTCCTGTTCCTGCTGGTAAAACAACTGTGCCTCTTACTTGCTGATCTGCACTTCTACCATCTACACCAAGTTTAACATGAAGTTCTACACTTTCATCAAACTTAGCCTTTGCTGTCTTTAAAACAAGTTCCATTGCGTCCTTTGGTTCATAAGTAGTTGACTTATTGACAAGGGCACTAACTTCTGTATATCTCTTACCTTTTTTCATTCTCTGCTCCTCCCTTAGTCTATAACCTCAACACCCATGCTCCTTGCAGCACCTTCTATCATTGACATAGCGCTTTCTAAACTTGAAGCATTAAGATCTGGCATTTTTGTCTCTGCAATTTCTCTTATTTGAGCCTTGGTGATTTTTGCGACTTTTTGTTTGTTTGGAACTGCACTTGCTTTCTCAATTCCACATGCTTTCTTTATCAAAACTGCCGCTGGTGGAGTTTTGAGTACCATGGAATAAGACCTGTCTTCCATGATTGTAACAACAACAGGAATTACAAGCCCTGCTTTGTCCGCTGTCTTATCATTAAATTCTTTTGTAAACGCAGCAAGATTAATCCCGTGTGGTCCTAGTGTTGAACCTACTGGTGGTCCTGGAGTTGCTCTTCCCGCAGGTAGTTGCAATTTTACAACTGCCTTAACTTTTTTTTCTGCCATAATTTCCTCCCAATTGGCATTGTGGTTTTTTAGCGAATGCATAAAAGATTTACATTCTCCCACTATATAGTGTAAATTTCTTTACACTTTAATAACCTTTTAAAAAGGGTTATTAACAAAAGTATAATCTTAAATTACTCTTATTTGAGAAAAATCTAAGTCAACTAAGGTGTCTCTACTGAACATCTCTACTCTAACTTTACACCTATGACTAGCATTATCGACACTTGAAACAGTACCAACTAACCCTGTTAATGGTCCATCAATAACCTCAATTTTGTCATTTGGCTTAACATCAACATTTATATTTGGTTTCTCAAGGTGTAATTTTCTAATCTCTTCTTCTGTTAAAGCAAGAGGTCTTCCTTTTGGACCAACAAAGCCCGTTATACCACGAGTTCTTGTTATATTATGCCACAAGTCATCTCCATATTTAATTTTAACAAGTAGATAACATGGCATAAGTTTCCTGCTTACAAGTTTTTTCTTGCCATTTTTTTCTTCAATTGTTTCTTCCATCGGAATAACAATATCAAAAATTCTATCTTCCAAATTATATTTTTTTACAACGACTTCAAGATTGTCCTTTGCAACTTGCTCATATCCAGAAAAAGTGTGTAAAACATACCATTTTGCTTCTATATCTTCATTCATTTAAAAACTCCATTAAAAATTTATCCAATAAGCAAAGATGACAAGGTGCCAAGTAAGTAATCAATGCCAAACAAAACTACTGTGAAAATTAATACAACAAGTATAACAACACCTGTTTTTTTAACAACAGTACCAAAAGTTGGCCAAGTTACCTTTTTAAGTTCGCCCCAAGCCTCTCTGAGTTTTTTAAACATTCCAGGTTTCTTTTCTTTTTTTGCCTTTTCTTTTTGCTTCTGTTTTTCTAGTCTTTTTTGGTCTTTGAGTTCTTGTTTAGTTAAAACTTTTTCCTCTGCACTCTTTTCCTTTTTAGCCATTTAAAACTCCTTTATAAACAACAAAAATTATAAGACAAAAAAATTACTTTGTCTCTTTGTGTTGAGTATGTTTTTTGCAAAACTTACAATACTTCTTCATTTCAATTCTGTCTGGATCGTTCTTTTTATTTTTATAAGTATCATAATTTCTTTGTTTGCACTCTGTACAAGCAAGCGTAATCCTGTCTCTCATAATAAACACCTTTTATCAAAAAATTAACACCCCTTTCTTAGAGTGTTAATTTATTATTATCATAAATACATGTTTTTGTCAATATATTTTTAAACTATTTTTCTTACATATTTTGCTCTTGATTATTTTTTGGAAATTCTGCTTCTCTTTTCTTCGCTAAATGTAAATTAACAAGATTTTCGGTTAAAATTTCATTAAAATTCTTTTCGTTAGTTAATACCAAATATTCATTATTCTTTCCGCAAATTTTTATCCTGTCAACAAATGGTTTCTGCTGATTTTTAATCAAAATATTAGCATAATCACTATAAGGCACTGGATAATTTCTTGCAATAACAAGTTCCCTTGGATCACTTACTGAAAAATATTTTTCTTTCAAGTTTTCATCATACTCCCAAGGATTTTCTCTGTTTTCTCCCTTCTCATTCTTATACATTGAAAAACAAGCTGCATAAGTTATTTGCGCGTTCATTCCAGGAACTTCCCTTGCCCCTTCCATCGTATCAACTCTTCGCCCAGGTATTTTCTCGTTATAATCAGTTATTTTGTAAAGTTTTAAAAGCATACTCTTTTGATTTTCCGGTTTTACCTCATCACTTAAATTATAAAAGTAAACTATATAAGAATCAACAAGGTCTGCTTCCATATTTTTTAAAATTTTATTGTATCCTTCTATACTTACATTATTTTCAGGATTCTTCAAAGTAAAAGGACGAGAACCATCATAAAGCAATACACCTGCCATAATTAACACCTCTCTTGCATAAATGATAACATAACAGTTTTAATTTGTAAATACTCAATTTAAAAATTTTTTATTTATCTTAAATTTAACAGATTTCTATAATTGTTCAGGCCCCAAATCTTGATTTTTTGCTTTATCTTTCTGTGGATTCTCTGAATTATTAGTTAAAATATCTTTCTTTTCTTCTTGGTCTACTTTTATTGAATTTTGTAATAAATCAGGTTTTTGCTCATCAACTTGCTCATTTAAAGAAAATTTGCTTGCTTTTTTATCTTTTGTATTATTTACAATTTCAAAATCGTTACTTTCCTCAACACTTTTTGCTAAAATGGAAAATCCTGCGTTCTTTTTTGTTGGACTACTAATTATGTCCACATTTTTTTCTTGCGACACTAAGGCATCTTCTTTGACTTGTCTTTCTGAAGCCTGCTTAATCTGTGATGATACCCTTTCAATCTCAATAACTCTCTTAACACTTTGTTGAGCCTGTACTCTTGTTTTTTCATTTTCAGATGTTTTTTTCGAAACGCTACTCGTGGAACTCGTTGAATAAGATCTTCCGCTTGAACCACTTACCGCAATACTAACCTTCGTTGGCTTAGGCGAGGTATACTTTGGCATATTCATGAATTCAGCCTTCTTAGATTGCTGTGATGCAGATGGTTTTACACTTACCTTTTTCTTTACACTTGGCTTTTTCTTTTTTCCACCTGCTTTTTTTACTACACGCTTTTTTGAACTCTTTGACTTACTAGCCTTTTTCTGCGCTTTTGAAGGAACAACTTTTTTCACAGGTTTAGGTTGCGCTTGCTTTTTATTTAAAATTTCTTTTATCTTTTCTTCTTTTGTCTCTGCTTTTTTCTCTTGTTCCTGCTCTTTTTTTGCTTGAAGTGTTTGCTCTGCTTTTTTCTTTGCAACAAGTTGTTTAACTATTGGTTCTTTTAATTCTCGTTTCTCTTGATTTTTCTTTATTACCTTTTTAGACAACTTGTCTTGGAATTGTAATTTTACTTCGTTTTCTTTATCCTGATTTCTTTCTAAAAATGCCCTTGTTGCTTTATTTGTCGCTTCCTTTACATACTTTTCATCAACCTTTTGTTGCGCATTTTTTATATGTTTAGAAATATTTCTATTTCGAATATTTATAACTTTTAAATAAACATTTTTACTATTTTCATTTTTTAAATCCTTTTCAGTCGTAACCATGTCTGTTGCCGACAAAAGAATTTCATTTGTTGCTCTATTATATTCGCCAGTATTATTTATATCAAAGACTTCTTTTCTATCACTAAGTCTTTTCATAAATTCCTGTAAAACTTTCTGTCCATATTCTCCGCCATTTTTCAAAGTCTCAAGCATTAACTTAAAAGATTCTTGCTCTTCTTCATCTGTTTCTTCTAGCAACTCCTTTGCAAGAAGAGAAAGATAAATTTTTCTAATTAAAATATTTTCAAAGCCATAAAAATCTTCAAATTCTTTTCCATAATCATCATCATTATCAAAAATGTTAAATGTTCTAAAAATTATTGATTGTGGGATTTTTTCTTCTTGCAAGGAAAGGCTATCTACTATTTCTTCATACACTTCAACATATTCACCAGCCTCCCTAGTAATTGTTTCAGTTAAGTATAAGACAGCCTCAATATTAGATATTTTTAATTTAAAATACAAATTATCAAATAATGGGATTTTTGCACTTAAATCAAAAATCTTACAATTTTCTTCTTCTCGTGTGTTATAAACGAGTTTTGGAATATTTATGAGTTCTTGTCTAATTTCGGGAATTAAGATATAGTTCCCATACTTATCATAACTACCCAGTCTTTGATTTTCAATAATGTCTCTATTCTGCTCGTCTTTGCAACTGCGAATAGCCACAGGATCAACTATATCTTCTCCATTATCTCTTTTATATGCAAAATCATTTTTTTCTTCTTCGGACATGTTTTCACCTTCCCTTTACATTTCTAAAACAAATCACAAATCAAGATTTTCAAGTTTTTTTCTTTGGTCTTCAAGTTGAAGTTCTGTAAGCAATTCATCAATGTCCCCATTCATAAACTCTAACAAATTATACGCTGTATATCCTATCCTATGGTCAGTAATTCTTCCTTGTGGGAAATTGTATGTTCGTATTCTTTCACTTCTATCTCCTGTTCCAACCTGAGATTTACGAGTATCTGCATATTCTTTATTCTTCTGCCCCTGATAAAAATCATACAACTTCGCCTTTAAAATCATCATTGCCTTTTCTCTATTTTTTAACTGACTTCTTTCATCTTGACAACTAACCACAATTCCTGTTGGTAAATGAGTAATCCTTATTGCTGAATCTGTTTTATTAATATGCTGTCCACCTGCACCACTACTTCTATATGTGTCTATTCTAAGGTCTTTATCATCTATTTTAAATTCCACTTCTTCAAGTTCTGGTAGCACTGCAACTGTAACTGTTGAAGTGTGAACTCTGCCTTGACTCTCCGTCTCTGGCACTCTTTGAACACGATGGACCCCGCTTTCATATTTTAATTTACTATACGCCCCATGCCCTGAAATTTGAAAAGTAATTTCTTTTATACCGCCAAGTTCTATATCATTTTCATTTAAAATTTCAGTTTTAAACCTGTGTTTTTCTGCGTACATCATGTACATTCTAGTTAAATCACTCGCAAATAATGCCGCTTCATCTCCACCAGCCCCTGCTCTTATTTCCATTATAACATTTTTATCATCATTTTCATCCTTTGGAAGAAGTAAAATCTTTAAATCTTGCTCTAATTTTTCTTTCTTGCCTTTGTTTTCTTCTATTTCTTCTTCTAAAAGTTGTATCATTTCACTATCTTTTTCTTTCTTAATCATTTCGCTAGCAGAAACCAAATCTCTTTGACATTTTTGTAACTCTTCATATTTTTCAACAATTGGAGTTAGGTCGCTATGTTCTTTAACTAATTTTTGCCATGTCTTATTATCAGCAATTACATTCGGATCTCCAACTTTTTCAGTCAGTTCCCTATATTTTTTTACAATATTATCTAGTTTTTCAATCATATATTATCCTTTTTTATTTCCACACCTTTACAATCCTATCATTGTTAGAATAATCTTTATAACACTCAAACTTATAATTATAATCCTTAAAAATTTTTTCAACTTTTGATTTTTGATTGTATCCTATTTCAAGATACATCCTACCATTTTTAAGCAAGTAATTACTCCCTTCTTTTGCTAAAATCCTATAAAAATCTAGTCCATCTTCTCCGCCTAAAAGTGCTATTTTTGGATCAAAATTTTTAACTCCATTTGATAGTTTATTATATTCTGACTTTGATATGTATGGTGGATTACAAGTTATTATATCAAACTTTTCATCACTTTTCAACCTTTCAAACATATTGCTTTTTTTTATTTTTACACGAGTTTTAAGTCCAAATTTTTCTGCATTAAGCCTTGCAACTGAAAGTGCTTTTTTATCAATATCACTTATTTCTACATTAACTTTATCTTTGCATATCAATTTTAAGGTAAGTCCAATACACCCAGAGCCTGTACACATATCAAGTAGTTTTACTCCTTCTTTACTTTTTTTTATATCCATACTAACTCTTTCTACAAGTTCTTCTGTTTCTTTTCTTGGGGCTAAAACATTTTTATTTATATAAAAATCAAAACCAAAAAAATTTTGTTCTTTAAATATTTTGTTTATAGGCTCTCCACTAAGCCTTCTTTTTAATTTTCTGCTTATTTTTCCAAGTTCGCTACTAATAAAATTTTGTTTTAAAAATAACTGTTCTTTTGTAATATTAAGGCTTTTTTCAATAAGAACATACTCTTCGTTTTCACTATAATCTTCTAAACTTTTTATTTTATTTTTTATATCTTTTAAAACCTGCCCTTTGCTTGTCATCTATTTCTCCAAAAACTCTATAATATCACTATAGACCTGTTTTTTTATTGGTTCATTTAAAATCTCATGTCTTGCTCCATTATATAATTTTAAAGAAACATCTTTTATGTCAAGACTAATATAAAACTTATATAAATCTACAACGGATTTTCCCATACTTCCAACTGGGTCGTCCTTCCCAGAAATAATAAGTAAAGGTTTATTTTTGTCTATTAACTCAACATAATCATCTTTATATATCCTATCAAAAGCACTAAAAAAATCCACATAAAACTTTGCACTAAAAGGTTTCCCACAAAACTTATCCGCAAAATATTTTTTAACTTCGTTTTCATCTGTGTTGAGCCAACTTCCACTCTTAACCTTTTTGTTATAACCGCCAAAATTGATTTTTTCAATTAACTTTGCAGGTGCGTCTTTCCCTTTTTTATCCATAGTAATTTTTGCTATAAGTCTACCTAGTTTTACATCAAATCTATTTTTCATAAGAGCACTACCACAAATAATTGCCTTTGAATAAAGTTTACACTTTTCAATATATGCCTGAGTTAGAAAAGAGCCATAACTATGACCAAAAACAAAAAGTGGAAGTGAATACTTCTCAATTAATTTTTTTGAAATATAAATTTCATCTTGAAGAGTATCTTCAAATAAATCAACTCCATCATACTTTCCTAAATTTTCTTCGCCCGCCGTCATTCCATGTGCTCTATGATCATCAGCAAAAACTATAAAGCCAGCGTTATTAAGTGCTTTTGCAAAATCTTCATATCTGCCTGCGTGCTCTGCCATACCATGAATAATTTGCACTACACCTTTTGGACTTGTAACATCATTCCATTCATAAAAATAGATTTTTGTTTTATCAAAACTTTCAAAAAATCCCTTTCCCATTTTCTACCCCTTTTTTATTATTTTCTCAAACTCTTTTTTACCGCTTTTCTCCAACCTGAAATAAGTGGTTTTATCTCCATAATGCTAAGACCTGGAATATACCTTTTCTTCTCAATTATAAGTTTTTTAATTTCACTCAAATCCTTGTACGCTCCCGTTGCAAGACCTGTCATAAATACAGCACCAAGACAGGTACTTTCTAGGTTAAATTCTCTTAGTAACACACGCAAAATATTTGCTTGAAATTGCATTAAAAAATCATTTTTACTTGCACCGCCATCTACATGAAGTTCTTTAATCTTAAACTTTCCGTCTTTTTCTACTGTTCTTAAAACATCATAGGTTGAATACGCCATACTTTCAAGAACTGCTCTTGCAATATGTCGTTTATCTGTGCCTCTTGTCATCCCTGTTATAATTGCCCTTGCATTCATATCCCAATAAGGAGTCCCAAGCCCAGTAAAAGCAGGAACAAGATAAACTCCTTCGTTATTTTTAAGCCCTTTTGCAAGTTCTGTTAATTCATCCGGATTTTTTGCAATTCCTAAATTGTCTATTGCCCAATCAACAACACTTCCAGCATTAAATACGCTCCCTTCAAGAGCATAATTAACTTTATGCTTAACCTTATAAGCAATTGTAGTTAGAAGCCCTTTTCTACTCTTTACCCTGTCGTGTCCAGTATTAACAAGCATAAAACAGCCTGTGCCATAAGTGTTTTTCGCCATACCTTTATCAAAACAGCCTTGTCCAAATAAAGAACTCTGTTGATCTCCAATAAGTCCTGCAACATTAATCTCTTCTCCGAGAATTTTTGTTGTGCCTACTATTTCATCATTTGAAACAACTCTTGGGAGCGTTTTTAGTGGAACGCCAAATATCTTCAACAATTCTTTATCCCACTCATAAGTTTGAATATTATAAAGCATTGTCCTGCAAGCATTTGTAATATCGGTTATAAACGCTCTCCCTTCCGTCAATTTATAAACAAGAAAACTTTCAATTGTCCCAAAGCATAGTCTGTTATCAACTAGTGCTCGCCTAACATCTTTAACATTATCAATAAACCATTTCATCTTTGTCGCAGAAAAATAAGCATCTGGTATTAATCCTGTTTTACTTTGAATTGTCTTAGCCTTATTCCCTTTTTTTAGTTTCTCACAATACCTTGTTGTCCTTCTACACTGCCATACGATTGCATGATATAAAGGCTTTCCTGTTACTTTATCCCAAGCAACAGTAGTTTCCCTTTGATTTGTAATTCCTATTCCATAGATTTCTTTTGGATCAATATTTTTAGCCACACGAAGAACACAATTTTTAACCTTTTCCCAGATTTCTTCTGCATCATGTTCTACCCATGCTGGCTTTGGAAAATACTGCCTAAAAGGTTCCTTTTCAATTTTTATGATTTCTTCTTTTTCTTTATCATATAATAATGCTCTAACTGATGTTGTGCCAGCGTCAATTGTTAAAATATATTTCATAATTAAAACCCCTTATGTTTTTTGTAGTTTACCACTAATTGTGTATTTATCAAAATACTTTTAATTATTTGACTTTTATTTTCATTAGAATTATTCTATTTTTATAGAAAAATATTAATTATTGGTCTTTCTATATCTCTAAAAACATTTAAATATACTTAATTATAGTTAATAACTCAAAGCAAATAATCTTATCAAAAAAGGAATAAAAAATGCAAAAATATACAGTTGCAATATTTGGGTCGGGTATAGTTGGGGCATTTATATTTGACTCTTTAGTTTTAAATGGGGTCAAATGTGTTTTAATTGAAAAAGGCGAAGATGTCTGCCTTGGAGCAAGTAAGGCAAATAGCGGTATTATTCACGCAGGTTATGATTGCGAAAAAGATACATTAAAAGCAAAATTTAATGTGCGTGGCAATCAACTTTATCCTGACATTGCAAAAAGACTTGGAGAAAGAATAGGGAGTTGTGGTTCTCTTGTCGTAGGAGACAAGAATAGTTTACCAAAATTGAATGAATTACTTGAAAGGGGGATATATAACGGAGTAAAAAATTTACAGATTTTAAATAGAAGCCAGTTATTAAAACTTGAAAAAAACCTAAATCAAGATATTGAATATGGACTATATGCAAAAGATGCAAAAATTATTTCACCATATCACTTTACTATATCTCTAGTTGAAGAAAGTTTAATTAATGGGGGAAAACTAAAACTAAATTTTATTACGACTTCAATACAAAAGTTGAACGATAAGTTCATAATTTCAAATGGGAAAGAAAGTTTTGAAAGTAGTTATATAATAAATGCCTGTGGAGCAGGTGTTAATGAAATAGGTTCTCTTATTGGAGAAGATATTATCCCGCTTACATTTACTAAGGGAGAATACATTTTACTTGATAAAAGCGAAATGGGGCTTGTTTCTCGACCAATTTTTCCACTCCCTACAGAAAAAGGAAAAGGAATTCTTGCTTGTCCTACAATAAGTGGCAATACTTTTTTTGGACCAACAGCAGTTGACATAAATAAATATGACACATCTGTTTCATATAGCAGTCTAAATGTGATTAAATCTAGTGTAACAAAAATGATAAGTAATATAAACTTTAAGAAAACCATCAAACTTTATGCTGGTGTTAGAGTCAAGAAAGGAAAAGATTTTTATATTAATTTTGATAATAAAAATAAAAATTATATTGTTATTACAGGCATTTCTTCCCCAGGTCTTTCTGCCGCCCCAGCAATTGCAGAATTTGTTGTAAACAAACTGATTGAAAATGGGCTTAAAACTAATAAAATTGAATTTAAACAAAGAATTCCTTATACAAATATTTTAACATTAAATGAAGACGAACTTTCAAGCCTTATTCGCCTAAATAAAGACTATGGGGAAATTATTTGTAATTGTGAAAAAATTACAAAAGGAGAAATAATTGAAGTTTTAAAAAGAACTCCATTTATATTAACAACCGATGGAGTAAAAAGAAGATTAAGAACAACAATGGGGCACTGTCAAGGTTCTTTTTGCTACCCAAAACTTATAAAATTAATGTCAGAATTTTATCAGGTTCCAGAAGAACAAATAAACTTTAAAGGCACAAAAAGTTTAATAGTTGGAGATATAAAGGAAGGTGGAATATATGGCAAGCACAATTAATCTAAATTACGATGTTGCAATTATAGGCGGCGGTAGTGCTGGACTTGCAAGTGCGCTTAAAGTAGATAAAGCGGGTCTTAGTTGCATAATTTTAGAAAGAGATAACAAACTTGGCGGAATATTAAATCAGTGTATTCATAATGGTTTTGGTTTAAATTATTTTAAAGAAGAATTGACTGGCCCTGAATATGCTCAAAAATTTATTGACAAAGTAAAACAAACAAAAATAAATGTCTTACTTAATACAACTGTTCTTAGTATACAAGATAAATTTGTTTTAAAAGCCATTAATTCTCATGGACTTATAAATATTAATGTTAAAAGTATTATTCTTGCTACTGGTTGTAGAGAAAGACCTGCAGGAGCAATTTCTCTTTGTGGCACAAGACCTGCTGGCATAATTTCTGCTGGAAGTGCACAAAAAATAGTAAATCTATATGGGAAAATGATTGGCAAAAATATAATCATTGTAGGCAGCGGAGACATAGGACTAATAATGGCTCGTAGGCTTAGATTTGAAGGAGCAAATGTTATTGGTGTTTATGAAGTAATGCCCTACCCTTCTGGATTAAAAAGAAATATTGTGCAATGTCTTGAAGATTATAATATCCCCTTACACCTATCAAAAACTGTTGTTGAAGTTGTAGGAGATGAAAGAGTAGAAGGAGTTTATGTTGCCCCTGTAAAAAAGGATTTTTCTTTTGACCTTACAAAAAAAGAATTTATTCCTTGTGATACAATTGTATTAAGCATTGGCTTAACGCCATCAAATGAACTAGCACAAGATTATGGGATTATCCAAAATCAAATTACAGGTGGCAGTGTTGTAGATGAATATTTACAAACAAGTGCACAAGGGATTTTTCAATGTGGAAATAGTTTACATGTTCATGATATAGTTGATAATGTTTCAAAAGAAGCCGAGCGGGCGGGTGAAAATTGTGCACAATATGTTAATAACTTACTATCTAATACAAAAAAACATAGTATTATAAATAAAAATGGTCTTAGATATATCAATCCATCCTTTTATTATGAAGGCGATGGCATTTTAACTCTTAATTTTAGGTCAAGTGGCATTTACAAAAATGTTAACATTGTAGTAAAAAGTGATGGAAAAGAAGTTAGAAGAATATATAAAAAAATTATACTTCCTGCCGAAATGGAAACTGTGATTGTTGCAAAAAATAATTTAAAATCTGATGTTGAAATTTATTTAGAAGAAATAAAAGGATAAAAAATGGAATTAACTTGTATTATGTGCCCTGTCGGTTGCACACTAAAAGTAACAAAACAAAAAAATGGCGAGATTTTAGTAACAGGCAATTCCTGTCCAAGAGGACACGAATATGGAATAAAAGAAGTTACTAGTCCAGAAAGGATAGTTACAACAGTAAAAAAATATAAATCTGGAACAATTTCACTTAAAACTGAAAAGCCAATTCCAAAAGGACTTGTTGACTCATGCTTAATTGAAATTTCAAAAGCAAGTACAAATCAAGAGTTAAAAGCAGGCGATGTTTTTATAAAAGATATTTTAAACACTGGTGTAAATATCATTGTTACATCTTTAAATGTAAATTAAAAACATAATGCTAATATTTTTTTAATGATTTGTCATACTAATTTTATGAAAGTTAAATTAGTTGTTTTATTTGTAGCAATGATTTTAGTTGCAATAAGTTTTAATAATAGTTTTTGTTTCGCCTTTGCTTTAAATCAAGTTGAAATATACTTTATCTATGATACAGATGGTAATAAGATTAGTGAAACAAATTATGTCGAAGTAGGGGATATTATAATTACAAAAGATTTAAAAGAATATGAAATATTTAAAATTGACCAAGAAAATTTAAACGCTTACGCAACATTTAATGGGAACTACATAAAACCAAAAATAAAAAATAATAAGGAAGAAAACTTAAATCTTTCAAAAAATTTATCAAAATCTGTTGGGTTATACTTAACACACAATGATGAAAGTTATATTCCAAGTGATGGAGTGTCAAGTGTATATGGCGAAGGTGGAATTCATGATGTAGCAAGAGAACTTGCAAGTTGTTTTAATAGTTTAGGTTATAAAGTTTATTTAGATGAAACCTTGCATCTACCACATGATAATAAAGCATACGCTAGAAGTGGAATTACTGCGCAATCTCTTCTTGAAAATTCCCCTGACGCATTATTTGATATTCATAGAGATGGGGTTAGTAGGTCTGTATATGTAGAAAATGTAGATGGAATTGAAAGGTGCAAAGTTAGAATTGTTGTTGGACAAGCAAATCCTAAAAAGGACGCAAATTTGCAATTTGCCATGTATTTACTATCTGTCTCCGAAGAATATTGTCCTTGGTTATTTCTTGATATTTACTATGCAAAAGGAGATTATAATCAAGAATTAACAAGTAAAGGACTATTATTTGAAATGGGAACATACCTTGCAGAAAAAGAACTAGTACTTAAAAGCGTTCCGGAACTTGCAAATGTTATAGATAAAACCCTATTTTCAACAGTTGTTAACGATGATAATTCTTTAGAAATCAATCCGCCTAGTAACACAAATAATGATAATTTGGTTAATAACATCTTAAATAATAATACTGTAACACATAATTTTAACAGTAGATATATTATAAATGTTATAGTTTTTGCTTGTTTATTTATAGCAATTATGATAGGCATTGCAATTTACTCAATTGTTAGAAATAAAAAACGACAAAAGAAAAAATAGTTTTAACATTTGACAATAGTTTTGATTATGTTAAAATATTTTAATGTTACAAAGGAGATTTTATGGGAATTTATGAAGAACTAGTTGCACGGGGACTTATCGCCCAAGTAACCGATGAAGATAAAGTTAAAGAATTAATAAATAAAGGCGGTGCAACTTTTTATATTGGCATCGACCCAACAGCCGACTCATTACATGTAGGACATTTCATGGCTTTATGCCTAATGAAAAGACTTCAAATGGCAGGAAATAAACCAATTGTTCTACTAGGTGGCGGCACTGGATATGTTGGCGACCCATCAGGCAGAAGTGATATGCGCACCATGATGACACCAGAAACAATTAAACATAATTGCGAATGCTTTAAAAAACAAATGGAGCGATTTATCGACTTTTCAGACGGCAAAGCAATAGTCTTAAATAACGCCGATTGGTTATTAAATCTTAATTACATTGAACTTCTTAGAGAAGTTGGAGCCTGTTTTAGCGTAAATAATATGCTAAGAGCAGAATGTTATAAACAAAGAATGGAAAAAGGGCTTTCCTTTCTTGAATTCAATTACATGATAATGCAATCTTATGATTTTTATTACCTATTTAAAAATTATAATTGCAAACTTCAATTTGGCGGAGATGACCAATGGTCAAATATGCTTGGCGGAACTGAACTTATAAGACGAAAATTAGGAAAAGACGCTTATGCTATGACAATTACCCTTTTACTTAATTCAGAAGGCAAAAAAATGGGTAAAACTGCAAATGGAACAGTATGGCTAAATCCTGACAAGACTTCGCCTTTTGAATTTTACCAGTATTGGAGAAACACTGATGATAAAGATGTTTTAAGGCTTATAAGAATGCTTACTTTTCTTCCACTTGAAGAAATTGATAAAATGTCAAACTGGACAGGAGCAGAACTTAATAAAGCAAAAGACATTTTGGCATACGAATTAACTGCACTTGTCCATGGTAAAGAAGAAGCAGATAAAGCAAAAAGTGCATCTCTTTCACTTTTTATGGGACAAGGAAATGATGAAAATATCCCAACATATTCATTATCTATATCTAAAATAGAAAATGAAAAAATTTCACTACTTGACCTTTTAGTCTTATCAAATCTTGCAAGTTCTAAAAGCCAGGCAAGACGACTTATTGAGCAAGGCGGAATTTCAATTAATAGTAGACAAATTTTAGATATTAATCACAATTTGTGTCTTGCTGACCTTGAAAATTCTATTAAAATAAAAAAAGGAAAGAAAACCTTTTTAAAAATTGTTCTTGAAAAGTAATTTTATCAAAACTTCAATTTCCTATACAAAAATTTTTAAAATTACATTTTATTCACTTATATACATTTCAGACACATTAAAGTTATTAAAAAAGAGAATGGTTATAATATAACCCTATGGGTTAATTTTTCAATATGTTCTCTTTTTTTATTTGTTCCATTTTGAGCAAACATACTCATTAAATATCATTACTTTTTACTATGTTTATTTTTTTATTCCTTAAAAATTATTTGATTTGTTTTTCTTTAATTATTCTTTCACATCTTTCAAGAGTTTCTTCCAGAGTCTCCCCTGAGTTGTCAACAATAATAGCATCATCTGCTGGAATCATTGCTCCATGTTCTCTTTCTCTATCTTCTTTATCCCTTAACTTAATATCTCTTAGTACTTCATCAAAACTAGTTTTTTCTCCTGCTTCCTTTATTTGTTCATATCTTCTTTCTGCCCTTACTTCGGGACTTGCTGTCAAAAACAACTTACAACTTGCGTTTGGCAAAACAACTCTTCCAATATCCCTTCCTTCCATAATACAATCGTTTTGACTAGCAAATTTTCTTTGAATTTCTCTTACCTTTTCTCTTAATTTTTCATATCCAGAAACAAGTGGCGTTGTTAGACTTACAATTTCTTCTCTTAATACATTATTATAATCATGGTGATTAACATAAACCTTTTGTTGTTCGCCGACAAATTCAACTTCAACATCAAGGTCTTTTACAAACTCGTCCATAAGTTTTTTAGTAGGCTTTGTTTCTCTGCCAAACCTATGCAAAAACTCACAAGTAATTGCTCTATAAAGAGAGCCGGTATTAAATTTTTTCAAATTTAATCTTTTTGATAAGTATTCTGCTATTGTTGATTTGCCACACCCGGCAACCCCATCTATTGTTACATTAAACATTTTTTATTTCCCCTATAAAATTATTATATAATTTTTTTAAAAAACTAGCAAATTCTATTTTAGTCTTTTAGTTGTTAACAAAAACAAATCAAATGTTAATAACAAAATTACGACATAAATTTGACTAATTACTTATAATTTTTTAAAATCATTTTAGGAGGTAAAAATGAAAAAATTAATACCAACCGTGCATATAGATGCACAACTAAACGAAATTGCTAAAACTGTTATTTTGCCAGGAGACCCATTACGAGCAAAAAAAATGGCTGAAAAATTTTTAAAAGATGTAAAACTTGTAAGTTCTATTAGAAACAACTATTGCTATACTGGTCTTTATAAAAATATTCCTGTCAGCATAATGTCTACTGGAATGGGGCCTGCTTCAATGGGTATTTACTCATATGAATTGTTCAATTTTTACAATGTTCAAAATGCAATAAGGGTTGGCACAATAGGTTCACTTGATGAAAATTTAAAAATTGGAACACTTTTAGTTGGAGAAAGCATTTATACTGACACAAATTACAATAGTCTTTATGAAAAAAATAAAGAATGTAAACTTTATGCCTCAAAAAAATTATTAAATCTTGCAAAAGAAGTTGCAACTTTGAAAAAATACGAAGTAGCCTTTGCTCCAATATACACAACAGACACTTTTTATTTAAGTAAAGAAAAAAATGAGCACATTATTTCTCTTGGCGCAAAAGGCATAGAAATGGAAGGTGCAGCATTATATGAAAATGCTAAACAAAGCAAAAAAGAAGCACTTTGTATTTGTACAATTTCAGATGAAATTTTGACAAATAAATCTTCGACTAGCAAACAGCGTCAAAACAATTATGATAAAATGTTTAGATTGGCACTTGAAATGGCTGTTAAATTAAATCAAGATTAAAATTGTTTTAGTTTTTTTACTTGTCTATTTTACAAATTAATAGTAATATTAAGATAATAAAAGGATGGGTATTTGCTTGAAAAAAAATTCCTATTTGTCATTATCTATTATTTTGTTGTTTTCCGGAATAATTTTAGTTTCACTTCAATATATTGAATTTTATTCAATATCTTTAATCATAATTGGCGGAATAGGAATTGTTACTTGCTTATCTTTGAAGTTCTCTAAAAAGAATAGTAAAAAAATGAAAAATGAAAAAATTTCTAATCAGAATTTACAGCAGCAAAATAACGCTAGCATTTCATCAAATTCATTAAATACTCAAGTAAAGACAGTAGTATTACAAGATAAAGAAAGTAAAATTATTTGCAAATATTGTTCTTGTAAATATGATAAAAATAAAAATAAATGTCCGTTTTGTGGGGCTCCACAGAGCAAATAAGGATAAAATATTAATAAAAACAATAAACATAAAATAGAAATTTTTATTAATATAAAGATAATAATTTTAAAATCAACTAAAAAGGGTAATATCATGAAAAAATCAAAAGCATTTTATATCACTTTATCAGTAATACTATTTTTTATAATAGTTGCAATTATTCTTGGAACTATTTATGACCTTCAAATAAGTAAGGCTCTTGCCGATGTTGATGGGTCTAGTTATCACTCAAAAAATATTTTTGCGATATTAGGGGAAACTTTTGGAGAAAATATTTTATATATTTTACTAGAATGTTCCTTTGCAATAATATTTTTTTACTTAATTAAAAATCCATTAAATAAAAAATGGTTAAATGTTTTGCTTATAATCTTTTTTGTAATTGCAGGGTGCATAGTTTCTTTTTACTGCATACACAAAACACTAAACTATATCAGTATCTATACTTCTTTTGGACTTGATTCTTTTCTTTCTAGCACAATTGGATTAATATCTGTTGTCGTCTTTTCTTGTGTTGTAAGTGCTATAACCTTTTTATTATTTTCTAAAATTAAAAACGAAACTTTACACGAACTAGTTGGATGGGCGCTTGCAGTCTTAATTATTTCGCTTATATCAAATGCAATAGTTCAAGGCGCAAAATTAATTTTTGATAGAACTCGTTACAGGGCAATGGTTTACGAAGGATATAATGATTTTGAGTATTTTACTTACTGGTTTCAAATCAACTCAAATAAATTTGCAAGCGTATCCCCTTTTGTTTCTGATTATTTTGAATCATTCCCTTCTGGACACACATGTGCCGCAGCAAGTAGTTTTTTACTTGTTTTATTACCAACTTTTTATAAAAAAACAGATACTTATGCATGGAAGTTCTTTTTTATAGCCTTTGCTTGTATTTATACTTTCCTTGTCGGTTTTTCCAGAATTATTGCAGGCGCACACTTCTTTACAGATGTTTTATTTGGTGGACTTGTTGCTATTGCCTGTGTGTTTGTTGCAAAATGGTTTGTAATAGAAAAGATACTTTTAAAAAATAAAATTAAACAACAAGAAAAATTAAAACTTCAACTTGAAACTGAAAGCAAATTACAAAAGAATAAAAAATCTAAATAAAAACCTAAAAATTCCCTTCTTGGGAATTTTTTATATAAAACCCCTAATTGAGTGGATATACCTAGTACATTAATTTTTATTTAAAAATATATACTTATTTAATTTATAAATTAGCCCTTTTTATACTTTTTAACAATGATTCATAATTAATTTTAATTAAAGAATAAATAATTTCACTGAAATCAAATAAAATATTAGAAATCCGCACAAAATAAATAAAAAGGACTAATAATTATGAATATTAATAACTCATCAAATAATTTAAGCAGTGAAGATAGTATCGGAAAAGCAACTGGTTTTTTCTTGTTTAGAAATGTCATTAATAGTTACAATAACGATAAAACAAAGCCAGATGAAGATAGAAAAACAATAAAAAAGTATGGTAGAATTTCTCTAACTCTATCTATAATCGCTCTATTTTTATCTTTAAGTTGTCTAATCTCAAATCTAGTAAATTTAGAATTTGTTGGCTATTCTTATGTACTGATGCTAATAATATATATTTTTGCTGGAATAATTGTTTCCATTCTTTTTACCATCTATGGTTTTGTTTTTGGCGTAATGCAAATAAGACTAAATCGAAAATCCATAGGAATAATCGGTTTAGTCTTATCTATTCTAGCCTTTATTACAAGTATATCTCTTATAGTCTTTTTAATAATTTAACTAATTTGCTTTGTCTTTACTCCCATAAATTTCTATTTTATGAGCAACTAGTTTTGCCACTTCATTCATCCCCGCCGCAAGATAGCCACGGTAATCAATACTCTTGTTATTACTCTCAATATTGCTTAAAATACCAACCATATATGATATTCTAACATCTGTATCTCCATTGATTTTACATATATGCATCTTGCTTGCTTTCCTTAAAAAATCTTCTGGGATACCTTTTGCACCTTGAATATCAACTCCAAGTTCAAGAAGCCTTGCGACATCAACTTCATTTACTCCACTTGCTCCATGCAAAACAAGTGGAATATCTGGAATTTGATTCTGAATTTCCTCTAAAATATCAAATCTTAATTTTGCTTCTCCGCTATATTTATATGCTCCGTGTTTTGTTCCAATGGCTATTGCAAGACTATCAACATTAGTTCTTTCAACAAACTCTTTTGCCTGAATTGGAGATGTGTAGCAACTATTCTTATCTTCTACTTTTAAGTCATCTTCATTCCCTGCTATTGAGCCAAGTTCAGCCTCAACATATACTCCCTTACTATGGGCATAATCTACAACCTTTTTTGTTATATTAATATTATCTTCGTAAGGCAACATTGAACAGTCAATCATTACGGAATCACACCCAATGTCAATGGCTTTTTTTGCAGTTTCAAAAGATTTGCCATGGTCTAAATGAAAACTAATTGGAACTTTGCAATTTTTCCTTGCCGCTTTAATCATGTCTTTTAAATACTCTTCTCCAATAAAGGAAATTGCACTTTCCGATACTTGTGCAATTATAGGGGAATTCTGTTTTTCTGCTGACGCTATAATTGCCTTTAACACTTCTAGTGTTGAAAAGTTAAAAGCGCCAATAGCATATCCGTTTTTAAGCGCATCTTTTAATAAATATTTTTCCATTTAATTTGTCCTTTTAAAATAGTTATAGATATATTTTAACCTAATAAAATAAAAATGTTAAACAGAAATTGATATTTTTTATAAAACATTCATCAATTATAAACATATTATTAAAAAGTATTTTTATATTTTTTTAGTTTATACTATAATTCTAATATGAAAATAGGTTGTTTTTTCCCAATATTTAAAAATATTAATGTAAAAAGTTTTTTTGACAAATTTTTAAAGTCAAGTTTTTTTTCAGAACATAAAGACTTAACAATTATTACTTACATTGAAGAAAGTAATACAAAGGAACTATCAAACTTAAAATTGCTAGCACAAAATAACCCGTGCTTTCAAGTCTTTACAACTAATACTTCTTTTTCATATAATGATGCTTTCTTTAATTTTTTAAAAAGTAAAACTAGTTTTGATTTACTTCTTTTAGGAGATGTAAACATACCAAATATAGACTTAATTTTTAAAAAATGTCTTGAAAAACATAACTTAGGAGCAAATATCGTTTTTGTTCAAAAAAAGAAAAAAGGCTTTAAAAATTTTATTTCAAAAACAAATAAAACCTTATATAATTTTTTTGTAAAACTATATACTTCAAATGAAGATGAATGTAACATTTCTTCCCTTGGGTTAATAGATAAAGATCTCTTAGATGTTTTAAAAGAAATTCCAAATAAAAGTTGTTTCTTAAAAAATACAAACTCTTTTAAAGGCTTTAAGTCAAAGACAATTTATATTGAAGACAATATAAAAACATATAAAGAAAATTTTAAAGTAATGACACCTGCGCTTATAACAACAATTATATTTTCATGCATATTTTTTGCTACTTTAATAACACTAATTTTAGGCAATATATTTTTTTCAAATAATAAAGATTTATTAAATATTATAACAATTTTAATTCTACTAATTTGCCTTATAATTATCTGCCTTATTTTCCCAAAACATTTCTTTGATATAAGGAATACTTCTTTATTGCGTGAAAAACTTATTGTTAAAAATATTAAAGGAGAATAAATATGGTTGACGATAGACAAAAAAAATTAGCATTTAATCTTGTAAATTATTCCTGTTCTCTTAAAAAGGGAGAAAAGGTACTAATTGAAGCAATGGATGTTGACGAAAATTTCTTGTGTGAAATAGTAAAAGAAGTATATAAGATTGGAGCCTTCCCTTTTGTAAATCTCCTTTCATCAAAACTAACAAGAAGTTTACTTTTAGGGACAAGTGAAGAAAGAGAAAGATTAAGGTGTAGTTTTGATAAACCTATAATGGAAAAAATGGACGCATACATTTCAATAAAAAGCAAAAATTCTTATGAAAACAGTGATATCCCAAAAGCCAATCTTGATTATTTAAGTAAATTTTATAACTTTCCAGTCCACAGCCAAACACGAGTAAAAAAAACAAAGTGGGTTATTTTAAATTATCCAACTAGTCTTGTTGCTCAAAATGCTGGCATGAGTACAGAAAGTTTTGAAGACTATTATTTTAAAGTATGCAACTTAGATTATTCAAAAATGGATAAAAAAATGGAAGTGCTAAAACAAATGCTAGAAAAAACCGATAAGGTCCGAATTGTTTCACATGAAACAGACTTAACTTTTTCAATAAAAGGCATGCCAGCAATAAAATGTTCTGGGAAAAATAATATACCAGATGGAGAAGTTTTTACAGCGCCTATAAAAAATAGTGTAAATGGAACTATAAAATATAATATCCCTGTTCTTTCTCCAAATGGAGTAAAACATGAAAATATAAAACTTACCTTCAAAGATGGAAAGATAATTGAAGCCCACTCAGATAGCAAAGAAGATATAAATAAAATTTTTGATATTGACGAAGGGGCAAGATATGTAGGAGAATTTTCATTTGGATTAAATCCACACATCACATTTCCTATACTTGACATTTTGTTTGACGAAAAAATTTGCGGCTCAATACACTTTACACCTGGGTGTTGCTATGATGAATGTAATAACACAAATAAATCTGCATTGCATTGGGACCTTATTCTATCACAAACAAAAGAATATGGCGGTGGAGAAATTTATCTTGATGATAAATTAATTAGAAAAGATGGGATCTTTATTGTTGACGAATTAAAAGGACTTAATCCCGAAAATTTGAAATAAAAGTTTGTTAAATTTTAAAATTATAGTATAATTGAATTAGTTTTTAAAAAGGAGTAAAACACATGAAAATAAAAGTTGGAATTAATGGCTTTGGTAGAATAGGCCGTCTTATTTTAAGAGCAAGTATTGAGAGAGGAGATATTGAAGTAGTTGGTATAAATGACCCGTTTATAAGTGCAGATTATGCTGACTATATGCTTAGATACGATACAATACATGGACATTTTAACGCAACAGTTTCGCATACTGAAAATTCCTTAATTGTAAATGGCAAAGAAATAAAAATGTTTGCAGAAAAAGAGCCAAATTTAATTGATTGGAAATCATGCCATGCAGAATACATTGCAGAAGCAACAGGCAAGTTTACTACACTTGATAAGGCACAACTTCATTTTGAAGGTGGGGCTAAAAAGGTTATAATTACTGCCCCTGCAAAAGGAGAAGGTGTTCCAATGTTTGTTATTGGTGTAAACGAAGATACTTATACGAGTGATATGAAGGTTGTCTCAAATGCAAGTTGTACTACAAATTGTCTTGCACCACTGGCTAAAATCATAAATGATAAATTCGGGATTGAAGAAGGACTTATGACAACTGTACACTCAACAACAGCAACTCAACTTACTGTTGATGGGCCATCAAAGAAAGATTGGCGTGGTGGGAGAGCCGCCGCTTACAATATAATCCCTTCATCAACGGGGGCCGCAAAAGCAGTTGGACAAGTTATTCCTTCTCTTAATGGAAAGCTTACTGGAATGAGTTTTAGAATACCTACAATTAATGTGTCAGTTGTTGACCTAACTTGTAGATTAAAAACACCAACTACTTATGAAGAAATAAAAAGAGAAGTGAAAAAACAAAGCGAAGGTAAATTAAAAGGTATAGTTGGTTATACAGAAGAACCCGTTGTATCATCAGATTTTATTCACGACTCACGCACATCTATATTTGATGCTAGCGCTGGAATAATGCTTAATGATAAATTCGTAAAACTTGTTGCTTGGTATGATAATGAATGGGGATATTCAAATAAAGTTATTGATTTAATTATTCACATGGCAAAAGTTGATAACAAGTAAAAAAATAAAAAGAGCATATTTTACATGCTCTTTTTTTTATGTAAAAATTAATAATATGACATTGTTCCTGCTACGGCGATTATAGCAATTAAATATATTACAAGAATAACACCAATACTTACAACAAAAGTAATTCCCCAAGCCTTTATAAATGTTTTTCTTGCAATAGTATTTGCGGGATACATTAAAAGCCCAATCACAAGTCCTATCACACCAAAAAGCAGACAAAGTAACACTCCTATCCCCGTTTTTGGCTCGTTATAATCTTTTTCATTTTCTTGAACTGGCTTTACTGCATGTCCACACTTAATACAAACATCCGCATTATCATCTATCTCGTTACCACAATTTTTACAAAACAAAACACCTTTTCTCCTTTTAGTTTAAAATGTAACATATTGTTACATAATTAAATTAACAAATTGTTACACTATTGTCAAGAGGATATTTGATGATAGGGTTAAAAAATATAAGGCATGAAAAAAATTTAAATCAACAAAAGGTAGCCTATGATTTACACATTTCAAGAGAATCACTTTCTTATTATGAGAATGGTAAGAGGGAGCCTGATTTGTCTTTACTTGTAAGAATGTCCGAATATTTTAATGTTTCAATTAATTATTTAATTACTGGAAAAGAATTTAAAAAAAAATAAAAAATCTCTGCTCTTTTGAATGATGCAAATTGCAAAGCAAATAAAGTTTTATGCAAACAAAAAATTTTAAAACTCTTTATCCACTTTTGAAAAATTTTACACTGAGACTTTAAAAAAACTAGTGCTTTATAAAAAGAAAAACACTAGTTTTTAAATTTTTTGAAAATTAAAATTTTATTTTGATGCTTTCTAATTTTATATTTATAAACTTATTGATTTTTTCATTCTTGATAATAAATAGGCAAAAGTCGACAAAATCGCAATTGCAAGTACTCCTTCAATTATTGCAAGCCAAACTGGAGCCCCAGCTAATGCACTTTCGGGCATAAAAGAATTATAAAGCCCCACCACAAAAAATTCGATTAAAAACATTATAATTGGGTTTTTACCCCACCAAACAAAAAGTTCAAATTTGTAATTATTAAACTTGTCAAATAAAGTAAAGAATGAAAACACAATGCCTGGAAAGCCTACTCCGACAAGAATAAATGTTGGACTACAAGTTCCCATTGTAATGTCTCCTAACCACTGAGTGCACATCAATCCAACTATGCAAAATAAACAAGAAGCAATAACTGCGTGGTCTTTATTTTTAAAGAATAAATCTGCAACAAATAAATCAAAAATGAGCATTGCTCCCCAACCAAAACCACCTATTATTCCACCATGAACAAAGGCATCTAATATTTGACTATTATTTCCTATTTGATGATAAATACTAAAAGCAATAAAAATTATACTTGCAACTAAAAATTTCCACCATGATTTTAACTTAATAAAAGGTAAAGCAACCAATATAGAAAAACCTATATCCTGTAAAACAAGCCAATAATTATACATTATCCCTTTACCAGACACCACATAAGCAAAATCAATACTCGTTATAATTATATTCAAAATACCAAGACAAGACATTGCAATATAAAAAACTTGATCAGCAATAACCTTAAATTTCTTTAATTTTGGAATAAGTGTCAATAACCTAAGAATTAATCCTAAGATTGCAACCATAGAAAAAGCAAAAACTGTCCAGTCAAATGCATTTAACTCATATGAGCCACCAAACATATCAAGCATTTTGTTACATAAATCAAGAAATGTTCCAAGTCCTATAATTGCAAGAGCTCTTTCAATATAGTGAAATACTGCCATTTTAGTCCCATATTTTTTTTGCCATTTATTAAAGGATAATAAATAAGTTAATCCAACAGCAAAAATAAACGCAGGAGCAATAAAATCAGCAATTGTCATTCCTGGTGCAATAACTATACCAGTAGTAAGAGAGTGGTCGGCTAGGCGAGCAATAAAACCTAAACTTGGAAAATTTTTCAAAAACTGAAAAATTATCATACAAAACACACAAAAGCCTCTAAACCTATCAATACTCTTAATTCTCTTTGTTTCAGTTTCTTCTTGATTTATTATTACACTTTCATTAACGCTTTCCATAATTCACCTCTTTTATTCAAATTTTATAAAATCTATCTTCCCAAAATTTGTTCTTGGCATTTCATCAATTATTTCAATACTTTTAGGAATTGCATATTTGATTAATTTGTTTTGACAAAGTAATAATATTTCTCTTTTTATCTTATCTTCGCTTTTAGTCTCTAATATGTTTTTATCACTAAGAGTAGCATAAAGTCTAATATAAATTTTTTCATTATAATGATAGGGAACCGCACATGCTTCGTCTATATAACTTAGTTCCTTTACCAAATTCTCAATTTCAGAAGGGAAAATATTTATAGCATTGATTTTAAATGAGCGTTTTCTTCTATCAAGAATATATAAAAAGTCATCATTATCAAGATAACCTAAGTCTCCGGTTTTTATCCATTTCTCTTTACCCCTAAAAACAAAACAATTACTTTCGTTTAAATACCCTTTCATACATGATGGAGAATTAATAACAATTTCCCCAATGCTATTTGGAGATAAAGGCTTATCAGAATCATCCCAAATTTCTACTTTCGTACCGGGAATAGCCTTTCCACAACTATATGGTCTATAGTTCTCAAATGTATTAGCAGTGCAAACACTTGTAACTTCTGTTAAACCATATCCTCGAAACAATCTTGCAGGACTATTATATCTTTTTAATATTGTATCAAAATGTTCAACAAAAGACTCAGTTAATATATCTCCACCACACCATAAATCCCTTAATTTCATTAAATGCTTCCCATAAAAATTTTTATAGTTAATCATTTTTTTAAACATGATTGGAACGCCTGAAAAAAAGGTTACATTATATCTTTTAATAAAAGCGTTTAATTTCTTTGGCTGAAACTTAGGAACAAGTATTACGCTATATCCATTAGTTAAACAAGTATGGATAGACACCCCTAATCCATAAGCATGAAAAACAGGAAGCGCTGCCAAGGAATATTCACTTCCACCTCCTCTCTGTTTCCTTGTATACATTTTTTCAAGTTCTATGCTTAAATTATTAAAAGCAAAATTTTGAAGTTCAATTATTTTAGATTGTCCACTTGTACCGCCACTATGCATCCTGCAAACGACATCTTCACTCCTACCTGTTATTTGTGTGTCTCGTTCTTTGTTAGAATGTTTTATAAGTTCCGAATATTTTAAAACACTTTTATAAGATTTACATTTACATTTTATAAAAATTAAAAAAACTGGTTTTCTAAAAATAACATAATCGGCAATTGAACACCTAATTAATATTTGGTTTAAACTAGATAAAATTTTTTGATTTTTAACTAAAATATCAAAAAACATTAAGCCCTTTGAGTTTGTCTGTTTTAAAATTTCTTTTAGTTTTTCTATCGGCAAAAGTGGATGAACAATATTTGCTATTATTCCAAGTTTAGAACACGCATAAAAAGCGACTAGGGCTTGTGGGCAAGTAGGAAGATAAATAGTTAAAACATCATTTTTACAAAAATTTAATTTTTTTAGAGAAATTGCAAAATCTTCAATATTTTTAAAAAATGTTTTCATGGAAATCTTATGATTATAAAATATTATATTGCCTTTTTTAAAATCGGCATTTTCTTTTAACATTTCATAACATGTCTTTTGTTCCATAAAAACCCTTCTCTAAATTATCTAAAAGGCGACTTTTAATTTTATTTTTTGTAAAAACTCTAATTATATTCTTTTATATCTTCTTAATTATTAATATATTTATAATAGCATAAATTTAATTAAAGTAAAACAATATTTATATATTTCTAAACATTAAACTTAAATAAAACAACATCTCCATTTTGCATTACATAATCTTTTCCAACTGATAAAACTTTGCCCTTTTCCTTTGCCATATTAAAACTTCCAAGAGCAACTAAATCATCATATTTTACTATTTCTGCTCTAATAAATCCTTTTTCAAAATCACTATGTATTTTTCCTGCTGCCTGAGGAGCTTTTGTTCCTATTTTTATTGTCCATGCTCTTACTTCTTTTTCTCCTGCCGTTAAATAACTCATAAGTCCAAGTGTTTTATAACTTGTTACAATTAATTTTTCAAGCCCACTTTTATCTAGCCCAAGTTCTTGCTTAAACATTTCTCTTTCATCGCTATCAAGAGAAGTGAGTTCTTCTTCTATTTTACAACTAAGTGCTAAAACTTCAGCCCCTTCACTTTGAGCAATATCTAAAACTTGCCTTACAAATTTATTATCTTCCATTTTTTCCTTTATTTCATCTTCTGAAATATTAGCAACATAAATGACTGGCTTAGTAGTTAACAAAAATAATTTATCTACAAAATTTTTTTCTTCATCTTTTAGTTGTAAACTTCTAACTGGTTTTTCTTGCTCAAGAGTAGATTTTATAAGGTTTAATAAAGCAATATTTTCCTTCGTTGTTGCCCCTGCCTTTAATAACTTATTCTCTTTTTCTATATATTTATCAATACTTTCAAGATCAGCAAGTATTAGTTCCAAATTAATTGTCTGAATATCCCTTGAAGGATTAATACTACCTTCAACATGAATTATTTTTTCATCTTCAAAACATCTAACTACATGAACAATGGCGTCAACTTCTCTTATATGACTTAGAAATTTATTTCCAAGCCCTTCCCCTTTACTAGCCCCTTTAACAAGCCCTGCGATATCAACAAATTCAATTTGTGCTGGTGTTATTTTTTTTGAATTATATAACTTTGCCAACACATTTAACCTTTCATCAGGAACATCAACAATTCCTACATTCGGTTCAATGGTACAAAATGGATAATTAGCACTTTCAGCCCCAGCTTGTGTTATTGCATTAAATAAAGTACTCTTTCCTACATTTGGTAGTCCTACGACGCCTAATTTCATTTAACTTTCTCCTTATTTTTTTTAATAATATTAACTGTTCTTTCTGCTTTTTACCCACGAATGTAATCTAAAGGGTAAATATAGAATTATTTGAATAATAAACAGGAAAACTCCAAGCATTAAATATTGAAATGGAAAACTAAGATAGATACCAAGACTTTCAAATAAAGGGCAATAAGAAATATACATTATATTGTTCTCAACCCCTGCCAAAATCCCAACAATCATACAAACTATTCCAAAACTAATTAAAGAAAAAATACCCCTATACAAATCGAGAAATTTACCTACTGAAATCCAATGACAAAAAGCAAGTGAAAACCCTAGCATTATTAAAATACTTCTAAGTAATACAAAGACTAAATTATAGACATGATAAAATTCAAAATTTGTATTAACTCCAACTGGGTAAACAAGTGAAATAATTCCAGCAAGCATTGAAATACTAAAAACAAAACTTAACCCAAATGTGTTAGAAGAATTTTTCTTTTTAAGAAATACACCCAAAAGAAGAAGCGGTATACTTATCCATAGTGCAAGTGTAAAAAAATCCATTTGAACAACATTAAAGAAATCTAAACTATACTCATTATATTTTAAATAATTATATCTCCAAACAATTCTTACTGTTTCTAACCCTATTAAAAGTATAGTAGATACAAAAATAAATATTTTTTGAAATTTTAATTTTTGCCTGCTCACATACATGGAAAAAAATATAATGATAACTAACGCTATCATAAGAAGCAATATATGGTTTTCATTAAACATATATGAAACTTGTGTCTCACTATTTTCGTATGACCAAAACCCCATGTAACTCTCCTAACTCTATATAGTTTAAGAAAATAATTTATTTTTGTCAAAAACTTATTATAAGTTTTAAAGTTTTGTTGATTTTTTTTATTTTTTATGATATAAATTTATATACTAGATTTGCAGGTATAGTTTAGTGGTAAAACATTTGCTTCCCAAGCAAGAAATACGGGTCCGATTCCCGTTACCTGCTCCAAGTTTTAAACACACAAAATAATTATTTCGTGTGTTTTTTTATTATATTTCAAAGTTATTATTATAAAATAAAAAGATACACCTTTATTATTTATCGTGTATCTTTTTTTACTCTATCATTTAGCAAAATAAGGCAAACTCCAAATATAATCGTAAACACCTTTTAAATTTACTTTTGCACTATAACTATAATTGTAAGTTAAATAGGATGGACTTGTACCAAGAGATGCGGATACACTTACACCAATTGTTTTATATGCAAATTCATCACTATTATCTACTTCAAAAAATAAATATTGATATTCATAAGGGTCTCTACCTTCTACTTCAATTGTCCTTGGTATATTATAATAAAAAACAACTGTAAATTTTTCATCGCTACTTAAATTTTTTAAAATTCTATTTGCTGTACCAGTTGGTCTATCATAATTTGCTTCTATCTTATCATTTACTTCACCCCTAAAAATAGCAGTAAGTAATCTTTGTCCAAAGCCATCATTAAAAGCCCTGTAAATTGACTCTAGCATATCAACTTCTTTCTCTTTTTTATCGTTTAAGACATATGCTGCTTCCTCATAATTATTTTTTGTTAATTCATTCATAATATAAATTTTATTTGGTAAATCAATTAAAGTATTTTTATTTACAGGTATTAAAGCAAGTACCAACGCTGCAACCCCAATTATAAGAACTAGCCCTATTGAAACAGAACAAATAATTACTTTTTTCATTTCTTATCCTCTTTTTTTGTATCATTAGTTTTATCATTTTTTTGAGTTTTAGTCATACTTTCTAAAACTTCTTTTGTCGGAGTTTGTAAAGAATCATTATTTTTCTCATCCTTATCTTCTTTATGCTCATCTTTACTAACGCTGACATTATTATCAGTCTTCTTCACTCTTGACTTTCTTTGTATTTTTTCATTATAAAGAGCCTTAACTTTTTCAACTTTTTCTTCTGCTTGTTTTATTAATTTTTCAGAATCAAGTTTTATTTTGGCAATTTCTTCGTCAGTTACTATTCCACCGCTTTTTAAGGCTTCAGCAGTTCTAATTCTAATTGCCTGTTCCTTCTTTGTTTTTTCTAAATCTGCTTCCGCTCTCTCAACTTCAATTTTTGCCTTATTCCTTGTTTCTTCTTTTGCCATAATTGAAAGTATTTGTCTAGTTGTCTTTCCCTTCATAATAAGTTCAATTTCATTGAAATAAATTGTTTCCTTTTCAAGCAAAATTTCAATCATAGTATTCATTTGGGTTAAATGATTTTTTATAATTTCTTTTGCCCTAGAATAACAATTTTCAATTATTGACTTAATTTCTTCGTCAATTTCAGCGGCTGTTTTTTCACTATAACTAACCTGGGTTTGATAATCTCTCCCAATAAAAACCTCACTAGTTGAACCAAAATTAATTGTTCCTAGTTTACTGCTCATCCCCCATTCAGTAACCATTTTCCTAGCAATCTTAGTTGCTCTTTCTATATCATTAGAAGCCCCAGTCGATACATCCTTAATTAACAACTCCTCTGCAGCCCTACCACCAAGCATCATTGTAATGTTGTCAATTAGTTTATTGTATGACATATGCATTTCGTCATTATCAGGTCTACTAATTGTATATCCTGCAGCCATTCCTCTAGCAATAATTGAAACTTCTTGAACAACATCACAATGTTCAAGCACTTTACCAATAATTGCATGACCAGATTCATGACAAGCAGTAATTCTTTTATCACTATCTGTAACAACCCTACTTCTCTTTTGTGGTCCCATAATAACTTTGTTTATACTTTCAGAGATATCAGTCATGGTTATTTTCTTTCTATTTTCCCTTGCCGCCAAAATCGCTGCTTCATTTAATAAATTCTCTAAGTCTGCACCAGTAAAGCCACTTGTAAGTCTTGCAAGATTTTTAAAATCAACAGTCTCATCAATAGGCTTATTTCTAGCATGTATCTTTAAAATTAATTCACGACCTTTTACATCAGGCGGATTTACATATATTTGTCTATCAAATCTACCTGGGCGCAGCAATGCAGGGTCAAGAACATCAGCCCTATTAGTTGCCGCAATAACTATAACTCCCGTATTTCCTTCAAAACCATCCATTTGAACAAGAAGTTGATTAAGGGTTTGCTCTCTTTCATCGTTACCTCCGCCAAGACCTGCTCCCCTTTGCCTTCCAACTGCATCTATTTCATCAATAAAGACAATACAAGGAGCCTCTTTTTTTGCTTGTTCAAATAAATCTCTAACTCTTGATGCCCCAACTCCAACAAACATCTCAACAAAGTCTGAGCCACTTATTGAAAAAAATGGAACATTACTTTCTCCCGCAATCGCCTTTGCAAGTAAAGTTTTGCCTGTTCCTGGCAAACCAACAAGTAGTATGCCTTTTGGAATTTTAGCTCCAAGATCAGTAAATTTCTGTGGATTTTTTAAAAACTCAACTATCTCTTGTAATTCTTCTTTTTCTTCATCTATTCCAGCAACATCACTAAATTTTACATTTGTATTTTGTGTAACCTGTGCTTTAGTTTTACCAAAATTAAAACTTTTTGAATTTGCACCAAGAATACTTTTAATTAAAATAACTCCAAGAACAACAACAACAATTACACTTAGATAAGGTAGAATAGTTTCCCACCATGAAGCGCCAACAGCAAATTCTTCATATTTAATTTCAATATACTTTGCATCTTCAGGAGCTGTTTCGTTGTAAATCTGAACATAAGAATTATATGCTTTAATTAACTCTTGCAAATCATTTAAATAGGGTTCAGAAATAAACTGAAAATGATAATCACAATATTGTGTAATATTGTTTACATTATATCTACTATCCTTAATAAGTATATACCCACCAGAAGTAGAAGCATAAATGTATTCAATTTTACTTTCCCCATTAAAAGTCCATCCAACAGGTTGGTCATTTTCATCCAAAACGCTTTCAGCCCCTATTAATTGTTCAATACTATTCTCGCCACCAAATAATGAAACACGCTGCCCTTTATTTCCACCTTGAGTAAAATATATAAGCAGAACAACAGCAATTAGCGAAATAATTAAATAAATCCAACCTTTTGCCTTTCCGCTATTATTATTTGTCTTCAACCGATTTTCCTCCAATTATATAAACAAATATTACCATATTAATATTTATAAATCAATAAAAATAACACAATATTTTAATTTAATAAAGAACAAAATATATTAAAATCACATTGTTATAATATATAAAGAAAAATACCGACCAATTGTTTTTTTTATAATATTGTAAAAATGCAAGTAAAACTAAAATAAAATAAAAATTAGAACAAAAGGTCGGCATAAAATTTAAAATTGTTATAAAATTATAACTATTTTAATTTAAAAATTTTATTAAAATAAAAATTTAAAACTAATTTAAATTGTTTAGTTTGCAACAATAAGAGTTATTCACATTTATAATTAAATTGTGAATAAGTTTACACATAAAACATATCAACAATTTTAATTAAATTGTTAATAACTCGTTTAAATAATAATTTTCTTAAATTAAAAATTTTTTTAATTATAATTCAATTTTTAACTTAAATATAAATAAAAAACTATATTAATTAATAATAAATTAAATTTAATAAAATTAACATATACCAATTAATCTTTTATTAAAATTTTAGTTCACAGTAAATAAAAAGAATATATGTTGTTTTTAATACAAATTACAACTAAAAACATCAATTTATTTTAAAAGTATTTAAAAAAACTATTAAAATTATTATTTATAGAATTTATATCAAAATAAATTTAATTTTACTATAACTACAGCCAAAAAATAAACAATACATTTATGAAGAAAATTAATTAAGTTTAAAAAATAAAATTGTTATACAAAATATTAATAAATTGATATTTTATTTTTGATATCAACTTTATTTATTAATTTATATCTTAATAAAATTTCATATAAATTTATTATAATTATTAACTATAATCTTTTTATTCAATTTTACATTTAATTTTTATACAAATTAATTAGTATTTTAAAATAATTTTTTATTATTCTAAAACGCTCTCAGACAGAATTTTTTTTATAATTTGAATAATTGTATATCAAAATTTTTATAAAAATTTGATTAAAAAATTAATATGTTTCACATGGAACAATTTAAAATTAATTAAATTATAAAATATTTTTGAATTTATAAATAATTATATATATAATTTTAAGTTATAAAAAAAATTAAAATAAATATTTTAGATTCAAAATTAAAATATTTAATTTATTTAAAATTATTTTCACAATTTAATAGTAATAAATACTATTAAATTTTTCATTTAAAAGTTAAATATATTCTTTTAAATTTTTAAAATAACAATATTATTAAATAAATTAATTTAATCAATTAATATTTAAATAAATTACAACATATGCATAATGTTTCACATGGAACAATTAAAAATTAACATATTAAAAAAATTATAATAAAAAATAACAATATATAGTAATAATGAATAATAAAGCATTAATTCTTTTTATATAAATAAATTGATATAATGATTTAATTTTTTACTTCTATAAAAATTAATATTAAATAAATTGATAAATAAATTATAGATTTAAATGTTCCACATGAAACATCTAAAATATTAAAATAGATTAATAAAAATATTAAAAATAAAAATAATAAAAAATACAAATAAAAAATGTTCCATGTGGAACATTTTTAAATTAAACAAAAATTAGTGATTTTCTAATTTATCAATAAAAGTACAAATTCTATCTAGATCATCTTGGTTAAAATACGCAATAGAAATTTTTCCTTTCTGATCATCGCCGACTATTTTAACCTTAGTTCTAAATAATCTTTGCATTCTGTGTCCAAGTTCTTTTAATTCAATACTTTGAATAATTTTATCTTTAGGAATTCTAACTTTATCAGATGCTTTATCGTTTCGAATAAGGTTTTCTAAATCCCTGACAGTTAATTTATTTTCAATAACAAAATTTGCAAGTTCTAATTGTTTTTTCTTGTCCTCTACAGCAACAAGACATTTGCCATGTCCTGCAGAAATTTTATTTAATTCAATTAAAGAAATAACTTCCGGACTTAAAGTTAAAAGTCTAAGAGTATTTGCTACAAGAGGTCTACTTTTTCCAATTCTATCAGCAACAGCTTCTTGTGTAAAATTATACTCGTTCATTAATTCCTTTATTGCTTTTGCCGCCTCAATAGGATTTAAATCTTCTCTTTGCAAATTTTCAATAAGTGAAACTTCTTTTATTTGTCTTTCAGAGTATTTTCTAATAATAGCAGGAATTGTAGATTTTCCAGCAATGATAGATGCTCTAAATCTTCTTTCTCCTGCAATTATTGTAAATCTACCGTTTGGTTCCTGATTTACAATAATAGGTTGAATAATTCCATGCTGCTTGATAGACTCAGATAATTCTTTAAGAGAATTAGCGTCAAACTTTTTCCTAGGCTGATTTTTATTTGGGTCTATTTTTCTAATATCAAGTTCCTCAACACCATTAATAACAACTCTATTTTCATTTTCGTTCTTTGTTTCAGTTTTTGAATCTTTAACCTCTATGTCATCATCTTCATAAATTGAAAATAATGCGTCAAGACCTTTACCTAAACCTTTTTTCATTTTAATCTCCAATTAATTTTTAGTTATCCACAATTTATTATTTTTTGTCAACAACTTTATATTTGATTATAAACAATCTAAATTTAAAAATCAATAAAAAATTTAAAATTTAGTTATATTTTTATAACTATCTTTATTTCTATTTAAAAATTCTCTTGCTAAATCTAAGTAAGCAACACCACCACGGCTTCTTGCATCATACATCATAATTGGTTTACCATGACTTGGAGCTTCGGCAAGTCGAATACTTCTTGGAATTGATGTATCATAAACTTTCTTACCAAAAAATCTTTTAATTTCCTGTGATACTTCTTGTATTAAATTTGAACGATTATCTTTCATTGTCAAAATGACACCCTCAATATCTATTTCATCATTCAAATGTTTTTTAACAAGTTTAATTGTATTCATAAGTTGAGTCAATCCTTCAAGAGCAAAAAACTCACATTGGATAGGAATAACAACTGAGTTACTAGTAGTCAAAGCATTAATAGTAAGTAATCCAAGAGAAGGTGGGCAATCAATTAATATATAATCGTAATTGTCTTTTATTTTTTTTAAAAGATTTTTAACAATTTTTTCTCTACCATGCATCCCCACAAGTTCAACTTCCGCACCAGCAAGATCAACTGTTGCAGGAATTATTTCAAGATTTTGAATACTCGTTGGCTTTACTACATCAGTAATTTCTTTATCTCCGTCAATAGCATCATATAAAGTTAGCATTTTTTGATTTTTAGTAATACCAAGCCCACTAGTTGCATTACCCTGAGGATCCATATCAACAACTAAAACCTTTTTTCCAAGAGCAGCAATATAAGCCGCTAAGTTTATACAAGTTGTTGTTTTACCAACTCCACCTTTCTGATTTGCAAATGAAATAATTTTTCCCATAACATTCCTCTTATATTGATTATATCAAATATTTTACAAATTGCTAACTATTTATCAACATTTTTTTATTTTTTGTGAATAAAATTTATCAAAAAACAACTTCTAACTACAAAGGATTAGTTCTAGGCTTATTTTTACTTCTTGGATATAGTTTTTGTGTTAAATTTATCTTTTTTATTACAACTATCTTTCTACTTAAGTTTTCTAAATTTTTAATAATAATATTTTCAAGTTTTCCACCAAGTAAAGCGATTGCATTTTTCGAATTATTAATTTCACTTTCAACATCAAACGATTTATATGCTAAAAAAATCCCATCTAATTTTAAAAAGGGAAGTGCATATTCACTCAGTGTATTTAAACTTGCAACTGCACGAGAAACAACATAATCAAATTTTTCTCTATAAATTTCTTTATGAGCAATATCTTCAATTCTCTCATGTATTGCAATAGTATTTTTTAAATTTAGTTGTTTTATTATTTCATTTAAAAAAGTAATTTTTTTGTTTACACTATCAACTAAAACTAATTTTAAAGTTGGGTTTAATATTTTAAGGGGAATACTTGGAAAACCAGCACCTGCACCTATATCAATAATATATGAGTTGTCGTTTATCATCATTATTGTAACACAACTATCTAAAAAGT
This sequence comes from uncultured Clostridia bacterium, assembly GCA_944383405.1. Classification (GTDB taxonomy): domain Bacteria; phylum Bacillota; class Clostridia; order Christensenellales; family UBA1242; genus UBA7862. The sequence continues at coordinate 71,504 of CALWPL010000001.1, read as the reverse complement.
GTTTTAAAATAACTTCGTCTCTTTCTGTAATAGAAGTCAAATTAAACTTTTTATTCCATTCAATAAGTAAATTATAATATTTTTCAAAACTCTCACATTGCTCATCAGAAAGATTAATTTGGTGTTTTTTAAATATTTTTTTTAATTCTATTTTAAATTCCAATTTGCTATCCCTTTTTATTTATTTTATTTAGAAGAGTTATATAAACAGTAAGAACAGAAATATCTGCAGGAGAAACTCCACTAATTCTACTAGCCTGACCAAGAGTTAATGGTTTAAAGTTATTTAACTTTTGTCTTGCTTCAATTCTAAGACCCTTTACATTATTATAATCGAAATCTTTATCAAGTTTTATTTCTTCATTTTTTTTCATCTGTGATATTAAGATTTCTTGCCTTTTTAAATAACCCTCATATTTAATCTCAGTTTCGACATAACTTAAAACATTATTATTAATGTTTTCAAATAAACCAAACTTTTCCTTAATATCAAAAATATTAATATTGTTCCTTTTTAAAAGTTCTTTTGCTGTTAAAGGTAGGGAAGAATACCCTTCGTTTTTTTCAATTAATAGATTTTTTACTATTTTTACATCTAATTTAGTTTCAATTTCTTGTTTTACTTTTTCAATATCCTTTAATTTTTTTTGAAAAACTTTATAACGATAATTATCTACTAAGCCTACATTTCTTCCAATTTGAGTAAGTCTTATATCAGCGTTATCTTGTCTTAAAAGCAACCTATATTCTGCACGACTTGTCATCATTCTATAAGGTTCATTTGTTCCTTTTGTAACTAAATCATCAATTAAAACTCCAATATATGCTTGATCTCTCCTTAAAATTAAAGGTTCTTTTTTATTTAATTTATTACTAGCATTAATGCCAGCAATAATTCCCTGTGCTGCTGCTTCTTCATATCCACTTGTACCATTTATTTGTCCAGCAAAAAATAAATTTTCAACTTTCTTTGATTCAAGAGTAGGTAGTAAGGCAAGAGAAGATATACAGTCATATTCAATTGCATAAGCATTTCTCAGTATTTTAACATTTTCAAAACCTTGAACACTTTTATACATTTCTTCCTGTACATCGTACGGCATAGATGAACTAAATCCTTGAACATAAATTTCATTTCCATCTTTATCTTCCGGCTCAAGAAAAATTTGATGTCTTGTTTTATCTGCAAATCTAACAACTTTATCTTCAATAGAAGGGCAATATCTTGGCCCAACACCTTTAATAAATCCGCTATACATAGGAGCTCTGCTTAAATTTTTTCTTATAATCTCATGCGTTTTTTCATTAGTATAGCCAAGATAACAAACCGCTACATTTTTTGGTTGTTTCTTTGTTAAAAAAGAAAAAGTTTGTATTCCTTCATCGCCTTTTTGACATTCAAATTTTGAATAATCAATTGATAGATTATGAACTCTTGCCGGTGTGCCAGTTTTAAATCTTAAAATCTCAAAACCTAATTTTTCAAGTGATTTTGATAATCCATGGGAATTAACAAAACCATTTGGACCTTGGTCCTTTGTATATTCCCCTATTATAATTCTACTTTCAAGATAAACTCCTGTGCAAATAACAACTGTTTTTGCAAATATAGTTTCTCCAAAAGCCGTCTTTACACCTAATACTTTATTATTTTCAACTAAAATTTCAACAACTTCACATTGTATAATATCAAGGTTTTCTTGCTTTTCAAGAACATTTTTAATATCTGCATGATAAGCATGCTTGTCAACCTGTGCTCTTAAACTATGAACAGCAACTCCTTTACCAGTATTAAGCATTCTAAGTTGTAAAATGTTTCTATCTGCTGCTTTACCCATCTCTCCACCAAGAGCATCTATTTCACTCACTAATTGTCCTTTTGCTGTTCCACCAATTGAAGGATTACATGCAAGAAAACTTATACTATCAAGATTAAGTGTTGTAAGTAAAGTTTTATTACCTAATCTAGCAAGGGCAAGAGAGGCTTCAACTCCCGCATGCCCACTTCCTACTACTATTGCATCATACTTTTTCATAATTTTTACTTTCCTAAACAAAACTTTGAAAAAATTTTATCTATAACTTTTTCGTTTGTTGTCTCTCCTGTAATTTCTCCTAATTTTTCATAAAATTCTCTTATATCTAAAGCAACACAATCTAATGGTAAATCAATAATACTAGTTAAGATTTTTTCCACCATCAAAATTGCAGAATTTAAAATTTCAATATGTCTAGCGTTTGTTAATATTAAACTTTCATTTGTATTACAACCATCAAGTGCTAAGTTATATATTTTTTCTTTTAACTCATCTATAAAAATATTTTTTTTAGCACTAACCTTTACATATTCTTCATTTAAATTAACGATACTTGGAAGATCACATTTATTTAAAATAATAATCCTTTTTTTATTCTTTGTCATATCTAGATTTTCTTTATCTTGTAAATCTAACTCTTTACTTCCATCTAAAACTAACAAAACAATATCACTATCTTTTAATACCTGCTTTGCTTTTTTTATACCAATATTCTCAACCTTATCATCTGTTTTTCTAATTCCAGCCGTATCAAGAAAATTAAACTTTAAACCATTATATTCAATACTTCCTACAACAACATCTCTTGTTGTTCCTTCAATTTCTGTTACTATTGCTTGTTCCTGTCCAAGAATTGCATTTAATAAACTACTTTTTCCAACATTAGTTTTTCCAACAATAGCAATATCAACACCATTTTTTATTAATTTACCTTGCTTTTCAGTTTTTAAAAGATGTTTTATTTTTTTATTAATTTCTAAAATTTCCTGTTTAATATTTTCTTTCGTTTTGTATTCAATATCATGTTCAGGATAGTCAAGATTTACTTCAATTTCACTCATTATATCTGTTAAGTCATTTTGTAGTTCATTAACTACCTTTGTTAATTTACCTTTTTGTAGACTACTACTTGCTTTTAGTTCACTTTCTGTTTCTGCATTAATTGTATCAATTACACCTTCCGCTTGATCAAGAGACATCTTACCATTTATAAAAGCCCTTTTTGAAAATTCACCCGGCTCTGCTAATCTCACACCTAAAGATAATGCCTTTTCAATAATTTTCTGTGTAACAACTAAACCACCATGACATTGAAATTCTACTATATCTTCTCCTGTATAAGATTTTGGTGCTTTAAAATAAACCATAAAACCTAAATCAGTTGTGCTACCTAAATCAATATTACCAAGAACCATTAAGTTTGGTTTAATTTCAATATTTTTGTTTAAAGGACAAAACATTTTAGTGGCAAAATTTAAACTATTTTTACCACTCATTCTTACAACTCCTATTCCACTCTTACCACTTGGGGTGGATATTGCAACTATTGTATCATCAATCATAATATTTGTATTATATCATACATAAAACCGACTTTCTAGTATTTTTATAAAATTACTTTAAAAAAGCATATTAGTTTTCTAATATGCTTTTAATCTATTTTTTTATTGGAATAACAACTAAATATCTATGTGGTTCTTTTCCTTCGCTTTGAGTTGTAACCCCTTCATAATCTTGAAGTGCAACATGTATAATTCTTCTTTCATAAGCAGACATACTTTCTAGTTTTATTGGTTTACCAATTTTTATTGCCTTTCTTGCTGTTCTTTCTGCAAGTGAAATTAATGCATTTTCTCTTTTATTCTTGTAATCGCAAACATTAAAAAAAACTTTTTCTTTAAACTCAGCATTCCTAACAATATTTTTTAATAATTCCTGAATAGCATTAAGCGTTTCACCACGCCTTCCAATAATTCTACTTACATTATCTCCATCAATCTCAAAATAATAATTTGAATCTCTTTCTTCATAATTTATTTTTGCTTCAATACCCATTAATGAAAATAATTTTTGTAAGAAGCCTGTACATACTTCTATAATTTTATTTTGTTGAATCTTATCTTCTTCTTGAACTTGAATTTTTGAATTTGTACTTAAATCTTCCTGATTATTTTTTTCTTCATAAAAAATTTCTACTTTTGCCTTTCTAAAAAGACCACCTTCATCAAGAATTTTTATATCAACATCATCTTGATTTAATCCAAGTTGCTGTAAAGCATTGTCTATTGCTTTTTGTACACTTCTTGCAGTTATCTGTATACTTTTCATTTTACCATCCCTTTTAATATCTTCTATAATCAACTCTATTTTGTTCCTGCTTTTTCTTTTCATTTTTATTTTCAATTGCATTGCAAATTAAAGAAATTATTGGAATTAAAGCAGTTGATATTAATGAATTAACTAAAATGTAAATTGAGAAAATCGCACTAGAATTTAAAGTAAATATAAGCATAATAACCGGTAATAAGAACATCATAATTTTATTCATTGCTGGCTGTTTTTGTTGTTCTAAATTAGTGTTTTTAGGTTGCGAAACTTTTCTTGAAATAAATTGAGATAAAAACGAAACCACTACTACTAAAATTGATAAAATATAATAACCATTTACTCCATTTGTGCCTTTTTCACCATCTAGTAATTTTTGAATAACAAGATTATAGTTTTCTTTACTAACACTTTTATCTCCAGTTAAACTGACATAAGAATCATATTGTAATATTTCATGAGAAGTAGCCTTATCTGCAATCCAAATATTTTTTATCCATAACCAACTATCTTTTATTTCTAAATACCTGTCTACAACAGCACTTTGAGCATTGCTAATTGCTTGCTCTTTATTTACTTCCAATTCATCTTGATTAATAAATCCTTCTTCAAGTGCTAAAATATAATTATCTTTTTCTTCCTGTGTTTCAAGAGAATTATATTCTTCAAAATCTACTCCTAAATATTGAAAATATTCAGTTTCATAAATTTGAGTATAAGTTGCTTGTAAATCATTAAACTGATTTTTAATCTTAAATCCTGCAATGTATTGAATTGATGTATATAAAGTTAAAAACACAACAAGTGTTACTACTAAATATATAAGCATTACAATACACGAGCCTTTCATACTAAAACCAGATTTTTTATATAATTCATTTTGCTTTTGATATAGCAAATTCTGATTTTGACCATACTGTCTTTGAAGTTTTTCAAGTTGTGGTTGTAATTTTGCTTGAGCACGCATTGTTTTATTTGTATAAAAACGCTGTAAAAAATCAAGTGGGGAAAGTATTAATTTTAAAACAAGCGTAAATAAAATAATCGTCCAAGCATAACTTCCAACATCAAACAACTGAATAAGAGTTGCCCAAAAATTATCAGCAGGCCAGGCTGAGCCTATTAGACCTATAATATCCATCTTATCTTTCCTTTAATATTGGGTTTTACCATGTCAATTCCACCTTTTGACCATGGATTACATTTAAAAATTCTTTTAATACCAAGAAAACTTCCAACAAAAACGCCATATTCATTAACTGACTGTAAAAAATAAGTTGAACAACTTGGTATAAATTTACATGTATTCGGGAGTAAGGGAGAAATGCAAAACTTATAAAAATAAATTAATAATTTAACAATAATGAGAATAGGAAACGAAAAAATGTAAATAACTTTTTGAATAAAGGTCTTATTCTTCATATTCTACCTTTTTTAAAAGTATGCTAATTTCTTTTTCAAGTTCTACAAAAGATAATAAATTACTCTCATTTTTAGCCACAAAAATATAATTTTTTATAGGCAATTCATTAATTTTTTTTCTAATTATCTCGCTAAGTCTTCTTTTTAATTTATGCCTTATTATACTATTTCCAACTTTATTGCTAACACTAAAACCAACTTTTGAAACTTTTGATTTTGTCGGAACAATAATCATTGTTAAATACTTTGTATGAAAAGCCTTTCCCTTTCTGTAAATATATGCAAATTCACTTTTTCTTCTTAGCCTATTTTTTTTTGCTAACATCTTTCCTAATTATGCAGACAAAACTTTTCTGCCACGATTTCTTCTTCTTTTTAAAACTTTTCTTCCATTTCTAGTAGACATTCTTTCTCTAAATCCATGGACTTTTTTTCTTCTTCTTTTGTTTGGTTGATAAGTTCCTTTTTCCATTATTTCCTCCTATAAAATTTTTAAAGTTTTTTGCAAGTCTGTCTACTTTTACCTTATATATCTATCCGAATATTTGGTCATCTAATTTAAACTTGTGAAAGTAGTGTAAATTATTTTTAAAAACTTGTCAACACTTTTCTTTAATTTTTATTTTTTTATCGAATTATTGGTTTTAAAAAAGGTAAGCAAAAATTTTACTTACCTTACTTTCCTTTAAAATAGCGACATTCAACAATTTTTTATTATAAATTTTAACGACCAGTGCGTTCTATTTCTATTTAATTAATTCTTCATCATACATATAAAAACTTTTTCTTTCACAATCCTTTATCATTTCTTCAAAACCTGGAAAATATGGTGTTTCGTCTTTTTTTATCTTTTCCGACTCTTCTTTTTTTCTTTGATTTTCTCTTTCTTCAAATATTTTTGATTTTATTACACCATTATACCCACCAAAATCAAATCCACTTAAATTTCCTATTGGTTCAAAATTTAATTTAGTATCGTTTTTTTCTTCATAATATAAACAAGAAGATTTGTAATTTTTTAATAAAACTTTCACAATGTTTTCATCCCATGTTTCATCAAATGTATTAAAATCATTTTCTTGTTTTTTTGGCTTTCCACTAAATTCAACTTCAGGTTTAAAAAAATTCATGTGAAGAGTTGAAATATTAAAAGAAACCATATCAAGCAAATTCAGTGAAAAATTATTACCAAGTGTAGTTAAAATTTTATTTTGAAAATTAAAGTAAGAAAATAAATCATTTACAGATAAACTGTCTATCCAGTTTTTCTTACATTTGTCTTCATAAATTAAATTTGATTCTTTGTCTCTTTCAAAAAAATTTTGACCAAGAATTTTATAAGCTTCTGGTAAAGTGTCAACATCAGTTCCATTAGATCTTAAAACATAAAATCTAATTCTCTTATTATTTTCCTTTACTAAATTTCTAAGTACGATCCATTCCTGATAGGGAGTTAAAGTATTATTCATAACTAATACCTCCTCAAATGGTATAATTTATTATATCATGAATATTTAAAAATTAAAAGACCTAATTTTAAAATATTCACAATTATTTATAAATTGTGGATAAATTAAAAAAAAGAAAGTTACTAAAAACTTTCTTTCATTTTTTATTGATTAATTATTCTTACAGGAAGTACTAAGAAAAGATATTCATTTCCATCACTAGGAGTAATTATACATGGACTTGAAGGTGTATTAAAACTAATTTTCACAGCTTCATCATTTATAGTTCTTAAACACTCTGAAAAATATCTTGAATTAAAAGCAATTGTCAAGTCATTTCCTTTGAGAGATATTCCTATATTTTCTTTTATGTTTCCAATATCAGAATTTGAAGTTAAAGTAAGTAATTTATCTTTTATGTCAAATTTAACTAAATTATTTCTATCAATTCTTGATAAAACCGAAGTTCTTTCAATAGCCTCTTCAAAAACATTTTTATTAATAATTAATGTAGTTGTAAAATCTTTTGGAATAATTTGATTATAATTTATAAAATCACCATCAATAAGTCTTGTTATAATTTTTGTACTATCAATTTCAACCATTAAAAAATTTTTTTGAATAAAAACTTTTATTTCTTCATCACTATCTTCTAAAAATTTACATATTTCTGTTAAACTTTTTGCTGGAACAATAATACTTGTATTAATTGTACTTTCTTTTAAAGGTTTTGTAACAAATGCTAATCTATAACCATCTAATCCAATTGAATTTATATGATCACTTTTAATTTCAAAACAACACCCTTTAAGTATAGGTCTTGTATCATCTACCGCTGTTGAAAAAATAGACCTATTTATTAAATTTTTAAAATCATTTTGATTTATTACAAAATATTCTCCGTCTTCAATTATCTTTAAATTAGGAAATTCAAGAACATTGTAACATTGTATAAAACTCTCACTATCAGTATAAACAATCTTAAGTTGATTTTTATCATTTAATTCAAGTTCAATCTTCTCATTTGTAAGTTTTCTAATAAACTCTGAAAAAAATCTACCAGGGATTACTGTTTCTCCTTCTTCCTTAACTTCTGCTTTAATTGTTTTTTCTATTGCAAGTTCAAGATCTGTTGCAGATAATTTTAAAGAATCATTTTGAGTAGATAACTTTATACCTTCAAGTACAGGATTAGTTGTCTTATTAGATATTGCTTTAATTACCTGTGCAGTTGCAATACTTAAATCAAGTCCGTCGCATATAACTTTCATTTTTTATCTCCTTTTGTTTATTTTTTATTATTAATAATAGCCTGTGCAAATGTGAATAAATATTTTTTCACATAAATTTTTACATAATTTTCGCTAAAAATCAATACTTTTTAATAACATTTATCTGTGAATTTTGCATAAAAGTTATTCACAATTTGTTTATAACTTTAATAAAATCGACCAATCATTCAGTTTTAAATTTGCCGTATAGATATATATAATAAATATATTTATAATAATTTTAAGTTAATATTTATAGGCGTTGTTAATTTGTGCATAACTTTTAAATAAAACAAGATATTGTGTTTAAATTTATTAATTTTTTTTTAATCAACAATATATAGAATAAGTTTTTTAACAAATTAAGTGAATAAATATGTTAATTTAGTTTTAGTTTCCTGATTTTATCATAGCAATTAAATCATCTACATCTGTTTTTAAAGACTTATTAGTCTTCATATCTTGTGAAATTTTATCTCTTGCGTGTATAACGGATGAATGATCTTTTCCACCAAAAGCCTCTCCAATTGCTATTAAAGGAACATCAAGAAGTTCTGTTATTACATACATACAAATATGCCTTGGTATGACTATGTCTTTATTTTTCTTCTTGCCAACTAAATCTTCTCTTTTTACATTAAAATATTTACATACAATTTCTATTATTTTATCAACAGTTAGGTTTTGAGTTTGAGAAAGTTCTAAATCTTTTAATGCTTCTTGTGCTTCTTCCATAGTAGCCTTTGGTTTTCCAATAAGACTTGATAATGAAACTACCTTATTAAGACTACCTTCGAGTTCTCTTATATTTGAATCTATCTTTTCAGCAAGAAAATTTAAAACATCGTTTTCAACATTATATCTCTCAGTTTCAACCTTTTTTTGAAGTATAGCAAGCCTAGTTTCAAAATCTGGTTTTTGAATATCTTGTATTAATCCACCTGTAAATCTTGATTTTAATCTTTCTTCAAGCGTTTCCATGTTTCTAGGATGTTTGTCAGATGTTATAACAATTTGTTTATCTAGTTGATATAAATCGTTAAATGTATGGAAAAATTCTTCCTGTGTACTAGTCTTATTTGCAATAAATTGAATATCGTCTATCATAAGAACATCTACATCTCTATATTTATCTCTAAAAGCCTTATTTGCATTTTCTTTTTTATCAGCCTTTAAAGCCTGTATATAGTCATTAGTAAATTGTTCGCTTGTTACATAAAGAATTCTCATTTCAGTATTATGACTTCTTATGTAATTACCAATAGCATGTAAAAGATGTGTTTTTCCAAGCCCAACACCACCATATATAAACAAAGGATTATATTTCTTACCTGGATTTTCAGCAACACTTCTAGCAGCGGCATAAACAAATTGATTACTTTTGCCAACAACAAAACTTTCAAATGTATATTTTGCATTTAATTTGTTTTTATCATTAAATATTTGTTTTGTCTCTATATTTTCTTCTGCTTTTTTTATCTCTTCAAGAAATTTTTCTTTTTCACTAGGTTCAAGAACAATTATATCGTCAATATTATTAAAATGCTCCTTAACAGTATTTAATAACTTGTCCTTGTGAAGTCTAAGAAGTTGATTTTTATTTGTTGAAGTTGAAGCAAAGAGAATGAGTTTTCTATTATCAACTTTTATTGGTTCAAGCGTTTCAATATAAAGATCATAACTTACTGCTGTTACTTGATTTGCCATATCTTTTAATACTTCATTCCATCTACTTAAAATTGCATCCATAAGAACCTCACATAAATAATAATATAATAATATTACATTACTATGTGTTTGTCAATAAATAATATATTTTTGGGTATTTTTATTAAATTTATATTTATGCAAAATACACAAAAATATAAAAATTAAATTTATAATATTTGCACAAAAAAATAAAATAAATTTATGCAATATATATAAAAATTAATAATTTATAAAGGGTTAATTTTATTAAAATTCCTTTTAAAAAAATTATTAATATGTTAATATATTTTATATGTATATTAAAAATGTTAAACTAGAAAATTTTAGAAATTATAAAGAATGTAATGTTTTTCTTGAACCAAAATTAAATGTATTTGTTGGTAGTAATGCACAGGGAAAAACAAATTTTTTAGAAAGTATTTATTTATCAAGTATTGGAAAATCTCCAAAAACTAATAAAGAAAAAGAATTGATTAAATGGAATGAAAATAATTCAAAAGTTACAATTATTGTTAAAAAAGAATATTTTGAAGAAGAAATAGAATTATATTTAAGAAAAGATTCTAATAAATCAATAAAAATAAATGGTATAAATATTAGAAAAATAGGAGATTTAATAGGTGAAATGCCTGTTGTCTATTTTGCACCTGATGAAATAGGATTAGTAAAAGATGGACCTGCTTATAGGCGTAGATTCATGGATATTGATATTAGTCAACTAAATAAAAATTATTTTTATCTTCTTTGTCGGTATGAAAAAGTTTTAAATGAAAGAAATAAATTATTAAAACAAACTAAAACTTTTGAGAATTTATTTGAGACAATTGACCTTTGGGATATTCAACTTGCGGATATTGCAAGTAAAATTATTTATTGTAGACTTAGTTTTATAGATAGTATTAAAATTCCTGCAAAGGAAACTCATTCAAACATAACTAGTAATGAAGAAGAATTAACAATTAATTATCAGGGTATAAATTTAAAATCAATTGAACAAATAAGAGAAAAATTATATAAATCTTATAAAGATAAATTAAAAAGTGATTATGAATTAGGTTTTACATCGGTTGGACCTCACAGAGATGATTTAGAAATTAAAATAAATAATATTGATATAAGGAATTTTGGCTCACAAGGGCAACAAAGACTTGCAACCTTATCTCTTAAAATTGCTGAACTTTGTTTATTTGAAAAGCAAACAGGAGAAAAGCCTATTTTATTATTGGATGATGTTTTGAGTGAACTTGATCAAAAAAGATGTAAAAATTTTTTAAAACAAATTGAAAATTATCAAACAATATTAACTACTACTAAATTTTCAAGAAAACTAGGTCAAAATAGTGCTATATTTAATGTAAGGCAAGCAGTGATAACTAAACAAAAAAAAGTATAAAAAAGCCGTTGTATTTTATTTTCTTATATGTTATATTATATATATAATTATATTAATTATATAATATATATAGAATGGAGAAAATAAAATGCCAGATACAACTAATATAAACAACGAAAATGAAGAAAAAAATTCTGATATTTTAACACAAGCAACAGAAGAACAGGAAGAAAATTTAACAAAAACTACAAAATATACAGAAGAAGATATACAAGTTTTAGATGGTCTTGAACCAGTGAGAAAAAGACCAGGAATGTATATTGGGTCAACTGATGAAAGGGGTTTACATCATTTAGTTATTGAGATAGTTGATAACAGTATTGATGAAGCAATCGCTGGTCATTGTGATAAAATTAATGTAACTATTAACGAAGATGGTGGTATAACAGTTTCTGACAATGGGCGTGGAATTCCAACAGGTATTCACAAAAAAGAGGGAAAGAGTGCTGTTGAAGTAGTTTTAACAAAACTTCATGCCGGTGGTAAATTTGGCGGCAGTGGTTATAAAATATCAGGTGGTTTACATGGTGTTGGTCTTTCATGTGTAAATGCTCTTAGTAAATATTTAAAAGTTGAAGTTTTTCAAAATGGAAATCATTATATTCAAGAGTATAAAAAGGGAATTCCTCAATATCCACTTAAAATTGATGGGGATACATTATCTCGTGGGACAACAATTACTTTCTTACCTGATGATGAAATATTTGAAACTGTTGAATTTAATTATGAAAACTTAAAATCAAGATTTAGAGAAATTGCTTTCTTAAATAAGGGGTTAACTATTAATTTAACAGATAAAAGGCCTGGTAAAGAAAAAAGTGATGTTTTTTATTTTAAGGGTGGAATAATTGAGTTTGTTGAATACTTAAATAAAGGGAGAGAAACATTTTTTCCACAACCTTTTTATGTTAATAGCATAAATAAAACAAGTGAAGTTGAAATTAGTTTTCAATATAATGATGGCTATACAGAAGTTATAAATGCTTATGCAAATAATATTAACACGGAAGAAGGTGGAACTCACCTTGTTGGATTTAAAAATGCTTTAAGTAAAGTTATAATTGATTATGCTACTAAAAATAAATTATTAAAACCTAATGAAAAATTATCAGGAGAAGATTGTAGAGAAGGATTAACTGCTGTAATTAGTGTTAAATTACAAGACCCTCAATTTGAAGGTCAAACAAAAACAAAACTTGGCAATTCATTTATGAGAGGACTTGTAGAAAAAGTAGTTGTTGATTCATTTGGAGATTATTTAGAAGAAAATCCTACTATTGCAAAGGAATTAATATTAAAATCAATTACAGCACAAAGAGCAAGGGAAGCCGCAAGAAATGCAAGAGAACTTACTAGAAGAAAAAGCGTTCTTGAAAATACAACTCTTCCTGGAAAACTTGCTGATTGCACTAATAAAGACCCTAGACACTGTGAAATTTATCTTGTTGAAGGAGATAGTGCTGGCGGAACAGCAAAGCAAGGAAGGGATAGGCGTTTTCAAGCAATTTTGCCACTTAGGGGAAAAATTCTTAATGTTGAGAAGGCAAGATTATCGAGAATACTTGAAAATGAAGAAATTAAAGCAATGATAACTGCTTTTGGTTGTGGAATTCATGAGGAGTTTAACGAATCAAAATTAAGGTATGATAAGATTATTTGTATGACAGATGCTGATGTTGATGGAAGTCATATTAGAATTCTTTTGTTAACATTCTTTTATCGTTTTATGAGACCTTTAATAGAACTTGGACATGTTTATATTGCTCAGCCACCATTGTATAAAGTTACAAGAGGTAAGGATATTGCTTACTTTTATAATGACGATGAATTAAATCAAGAATTAGAAAGGCTTGGTAATAAAAATGTTGAAATTCAGCGTTATAAAGGGTTAGGAGAAATGTCAAGTGAACAGTTGTGGGAAACAACTATGAGCCCAGAACATAGAACTCTTTTACAGGTAAAAATGGAAGATGCTGTTGAAGCAGATGAAATATTTAATACTTTAATGGGCGAAAATCCAGAGTTGAGAAGAAATTTTATAGAAAAAAACGCCACTCTAGTTAAAGAACTTGATATTTAATTTTAATAGAAGAATTTAGATAAACGGAGTTTAAAATGAAAAAACAAGATTACTCAAAAGAACTTGATGAATTAGTGGATAATACAAAATATATTAAAGTTAATCTTAATGACGAGATGAAAAATTCTTTTATTTCGTACGCAATGGCTGTTAATGTTAGTCGTGCAATTCCTGATGTTAGAGATGGATTAAAGCCTGTTCATCGTAGAATTTTATATGCTATGGGAGAACTTGGTCTTTCAAACGATAAACCTTATAGAAAATGTGCCCGTATAGTAGGGGATGTTCTTGGAAAATATCATCCACACGGAGATAGTGCTGTATACGAGGCTCTTGTTCGTCTTGCACAAGACTTTTCTATAAATGAACCTCTTGTTTCTGGACAAGGTAACTTTGGTAGTATTGATGGAGACCCACCAGCTGCGCAAAGGTATACTGAGGCAAAACTTTCGAAGATTGCAAGTGAAATGCTAAGGGAGATTGATAAAGAAACAGTTGACTTTTATCCAAATTTTGATGGTACTTTACAACAACCAGTTGTTTTACCTGCTCGTTTTCCAAATCTTCTTGTAAATGGTTCTGATGGTATTGCTGTTGGTATGGCTACTAATATTCCACCACACAATCTTGGCGAAGTTATTGATGGTGTTGTTGCTCTAATTGATAACCCTGCAATTGAAATTGATGAACTTATGAAATTAATTCCAGCCCCAGATTTTCCAACAAAGGGAATATTACTTGGAATAAGCGGTGCAAGAAATGCTTATAAAACAGGTCGTGGTACAATTATTCTTCGTGCAAGAGCAGAAATAGAAGAAAATGATAAACATAGTAAAATTGTTATTACAGAACTACCTTATCAAGTTAATAAGGCAAAACTTATTGAACAAATAGCAAATTTAGTAAAAGATAAAAAAATAGAAGGTATAAGTGATATTAAAGAAGAATCAGACAGACAAGGAATGAGAATTGTTATTGATGTAAAAAAAGATGCAAATGCTCAGGTTGTTTTAAATCTTCTTTATAAGCACACTCCACTTCAAAGTAGTTTTGGTATTATTTTTCTTGCGCTTGTAAACGGAGAACCAAAAATTTTAAATCTTAAAGAAATGCTTTATTACTATCTTGAACATCAAAAAGATGTAATAGTAAGAAGAACAAAGTTTGACCTTGAAAAAGCACTTGAAAAAGAACATATTTTAGAAGGACTTGTAATAGCGTTAAATAATGTTGATGAAGTAATTAGAATTATTAAAGCAAGTGAAGATAAAGTTGAAGCGAATGCAAAATTATGTGAAAGATTTGAACTTACTGAAAGACAAGCGAATGCAATTCTTGAAATGCGTTTACAACGACTAACTAGTCTTGAAGTTTATAAAATAGAAGAAGATTTACAAAATGTTCGCAGTCAAATACAGGAATATAGGGCTATTCTTGATAGCGAACAAAGAGTTCTTGATATTATTAAACAAGAAATTTTAGAGATAAAAGAAAAATATGCTACGCCTAGAAGAACAGAAATAAGTATTGATTATAATGATATTGATATTGAAGATTTAATCGAAAAGGAAGATGTTGTTATTTCTCTAACTCATCTTGGATATATTAAAAGACAGCCTGTAAATGAGTATAAAACTCAGCGTAGAGGCGGTGTTGGTGTTTCAGGACACAAAACAAAAGAAGACGATTTTGTTGAAAAGATGTTTGTTTGCAATACTCATGATAATTTACTTTTCTTTACAAATTTAGGTAGGGTTTATTGTAAAAAGGCATATACTATTCCAGAAGCACAAAAAAATACTAAGGGAAGAGCAATGGTAAACTTGCTTCAAATTTCTCCTAGCGAACTTGTTACAGAAATAATAAAACTCGATCAAAATGAGGCAGGAAATCTTGTTATGGCAAC
The DNA here is from genome assembly GCA_944383405.1 of uncultured Clostridia bacterium. GTDB lineage: Bacteria > Bacillota > Clostridia > Christensenellales > UBA1242 > UBA7862. The sequence goes on along the minus strand of CALWPL010000001.1, from coordinate 56,132 downwards.
AAGGAATGGCCTTATTAAAAAAACAACTATTGACGAGTTTAGGCATATAAATAAAAATGGCAAAATAGCAATTAAATTACTAGAAAATGATAAACTTATTAGTGTTGAAATAACTAATGGTACAAATGATATTATTGTTGCTACTCATGACGGTAAATGTATAAGGTTTAGTGAAAAAGATATAAGGAGACTTGGAAGAAATTCACAAGGTGTAAAGAGTATAAAACTTAACAAAGATGACTATGTTGTTGATATGTCTATAATAAGAGAAGGGCATGAAATTCTAACCATTTCAGAGCATGGATATGGTAAAAGAACAAGTCCTGATGAATTTAGATTACAAAGCAGGGGCGGAAAGGGTATTAAAGCAGGTATTTTTAATAATAAAACTGGAAAACTAGTTAATTTAAAGCAGGTTAAAGAAGACCAAGATATTATTTTAATTTCGGATAATGGAACAATTATTAGAATGCAAGTAAACGAAATTAATAGTATTAGTAGAAATACACAAGGCGTTAAAATTATGAGATTAAAGAATAATAATTACAAGGTTGTTTGTGCATCAGTTACCGAACATCAGGAAGAAGAAAGCCTAGATGAAGTTGCAGAAGAATCACAAGAAATCGAAGAATAAAATGTTTAAATATAGGTTAAAAAAGAACTCTTTTATAGAGTTCTTTTTATATTTGATTAATAAAAATTGATTAAATTATTTTATAATAATTAAAAGAATAAAAAAAAATTTATTTTCATATATTTTATTAATTTTAGTAAAAGGAAATAAAATATGGAAATTTTACAAAATGGTGCTAAAAAAGAACAAGAAAAGGTTTTTGATAGTAGTGAATTGAAATTAATTAATAGACAAAATTTAACTCTAACAGGTATTGAAAAGGTTTATGAAACCAATACAAATAAATTACAAGTAAAAATCGCTGAGACAAATCTACTTGTTATTGGCGAAAATTTAAGCGTTACTCGTTTAGATGTTTCTAGTGGAATCGTAGAGGTACAGGGACTTATTAATGAAATGAAATTCTTTTCAAATACAAATAAAGGAAATTTTTTAAAGAGAATTTTTAAATGATCTTATTTTCAACTTTAACTCAACCATTAGTGTTAATATTATTTTGTTATTTAGGTTTTACTTCTGGGTTAATTTTTTACCTTATTTCTGATTTATGTAGTTTTTTGTATAAGAAAAAATTATTAAATCAAAATTTAACAAATAAGAAACAAGTATTAAATCATAAAAAAAATGAAAAGAATCAAAATAATAAAAGAAAAAAAGTAAAAAAATTTAATAAAGAAAATTTGAAAAAATTTTTTTCTTTTTTTTCTAAATATTTTACAATTTATATAAAAATATTTATCTTTATTTTAGTTATTTGTATTAGTTATTTTGTTAATTTAAAGCTAAATTATGGAGAAATAAATTTAGTATGTATTTGCTTTTTTATAATCATGTTTTTTGTAGCAAGATATTTTCTTAATTTACTTGCAAAATCTGCTTTAAATTTTTATAATAAATATATAAAAAGGGCAAAAAATAATGAATGAAAAAGATAATAAAAAGTCAAAATTAATACTTGGTATGATAATTGCTATTATAGTGCTTTTGCTCGCAGGTATTATTTATCAATTTATTTGTATTAAACGGCTTGAAAGACAAATAGATAATTTAGAAACATCTTCACATTACGAATTTGTTTTAGAAGATAAATCATTTAAAATTTAACTGTTTAAATTTTTTATATTTTTTTATCTAATATTGATTATTTAGATTTTATAGAATAAATTAAAAATTTTCAAAATATATATTAAATTACTACTAATAATTTGACTTTTTATATACTTAGTTATAAAATAATATTGATATTAAAAAAGGGGGCAGATTATGGCAAACTCAAAAAAGACATCAAGTTCTTCTTCAAAAAAATCAAGTTGGGGACTTAACAAGATTTCATTTTGGACAATTGTTGCAGTTACAATTCTTTATGCAATTGCCTTAATACTATCAGCCTGTGGTGTAAGTTCTATTGTAGTTAATGCTCTTCAAGGACTTGCAACCGCTATTATGATTTGTATTGTTGCAATTCTTGCATGGAGATATGTAAAATCAAAACCAACAGTTTGGAAAGTGTTGTATTTTGTTTGCTTGCTAATTGTTATAGCAGGAATTATTGTACCACTTGTTATTGGTTAATAAAAGAGCGACTAAGTCGCTTTTTTTATTGTATTATAAATTATATTTTAATAAAAGTAATGTTTTTATAATAATTTTTTTTGAAAACTCTGCTTTCTTTTATTTTATTCTTCTTCATTGTTTGGGTTGGCAGGAAATATAATAAAAATGTAAAAATACTTTTTCAAAACTTTCTTAGACAAAATTTATTATTTAAAATAGAAATTAATTAAAATTTTTGACAAAAACTTGGAATATATATATAATATAAGCATATATTTATAAAAAGGGGATTTTAAAATGGCAAAAAGAGGAGATTATTTTGGTCTTGGGTACATAGTTAGTTTAATACTTGCTATTATACCTATTACATCTTGGATTTGTGGTGCTGTTACAAGATTTATGGATGGGTGCTGGGTTGCTGGGCTTATAAGAATTATTTTTGGATGGAATATAATTTGGCTTATTGACCTTATCCTTATGATTGTTTCAAAGCACATTTTAAGATTAATAAATGTATAAAAATTATTTTAAGATTTATAACATTTAAAATCAGAAAAAATAGTGGTAAAAATTATATCACTATTTTTTATTTTATATTTTTTAAAAAATATTCAACTAAAATTAAACCATTTTGAAATTATCTCAATTTAACAAATAAACTTTACGCAAAAGCAGTGATTACTAAAAACTAAAAGTTCTAATTAAATAATTTAATTATAAGTTAAGTATTTTAGTAAACTTATTTTATATTAAGCATTTTTATATAAAAATAGAAAAGTATTTATTGTTAAATATAGCATTTAACTTTTAAGCTTTAATAAAAATACAAACAATTATATTTGACAATTATTTATTAAACATTTAAACTTTAATCAATAATATGGAAGAACAAAAGAAAACTTTTAAAGAAAAATTTAAAGAATTTTCAACAAAACATTCGCTTTTAGTTGAAATAATAAGGTTTTTAATAATTGGTGGAATAGCAACTATTATTGATATGCTTGTAATGGGAATTACTTTGTATATTTTTCAACCGCAAAATTATTCAAACTTTTTTAATGTTTTTTATGGCGCAACAAGTAATCCATCTACAATATCTACTATAATAGGTACAGGCTTAGGATTTATATTTGGTTTGATATTTAACTATGTTTTTTCAATATTATTTGTTTTTGAAGAAAAAGGAAAGTCAAAGAGTGTAGCGGGTTTTCTCTCTTTTTCGCTTTTATCATTTATAGGACTTTGTATTCATTTGCTTGGGATGTATATAGGGTATGATTTACTTAAAATCAATGAATGGATAGTTAAAATTATTCTTACTTTTATTGTTTTAGTTTATAATTATTTAACAAGAAAATTTTTAATATTTAAAAAAACAAAAGGGGAAAAGATTGATGAAAAATAATATATTGTATATTGTTGTTCCTTGTTATAATGAAGAAGAAGTTTTAGAGATAACAGCAAAGGAGTTAAAGCAAAAATTAAATAATCTTATAGATGAAGGTTATATTGACGCTAAAAGCAAAGTTTTATTTGTTGATGATGGCTCAAAAGATAAAACCTGGGCTATAATTGAAAAGTTACATAGTGAAGATTCTATCTTTTCTGGTTTAAAGTTGTCTAGAAATAAAGGGCATCAAATTGCTGTTTTTGCTGGACTTAAAACGGCAATTAAATATGCAGATTTAACTATTTCTATTGATGCAGATTTACAAGATGATATAAATGCAATAGATAAAATGGTTAAAGAATATATTGATAATGATTGTGATATTGTATATGGAGTGAGAAGTAGTAGAAAAAAAGATTCCTTTTTTAAGCGATTTACAGCAGAAACCTTTTATAAACTTATGAAGAAAAACGGAGTAGAAACTGTGTTTAATCATGCTGATTTTAGGCTTATGAGCAAAAGAGCAGTTGAAGCCCTTATACAGTACGAAGAAGATAATATTTATCTTCGTGGCATTATTCCACAACTGGGTTATAAGAATGCTACTGTTGAATATGAAAGGGGGAAACGACTTGCAGGCGAGAGCAAATATCCATTAAAAAAGATGATTAGTCTTGCTGTAAATGGAATAACTTCATTTTCATGTAAACCATTAAATTTGTTATTTGTATTTGGGTTGATTTTTAGTTTAATAAGTTTTGCTGGTTTTGTAACGACTCTTGTTTTTTATTTACTAAAATACATTTCAATGTTTATGCCATTAATTTTTACTGTACTATTTGGAGTAGGGATTATATTGTTAGGTCTTGGAATTGTTGGATTATATGTTGGTAAAACATATATTGAAAGTAAACATCGCCCTAAATTCTTTATTGATAAGGAATTAAATTAGAGAATATAATAAAGTAAAACAAATAAAATTGTTTAAAATTTTATTAATTGTAATTAAGTTAAATGATTAAATAATAAATAAAAATCCACTAGCGTATAAAGTGAACCCTAAAAGTTAGACAATTTAAGTAATTTCATCTCATTATTTATGGGTTTTATTATACAAATAAAAAATTGAAAAAGTTTAAAAATTTTTTTCGATTTTTTTAAGTAAAAAACTATTGTAAATAAATAAAAAAATATAAATTTATTTAAGAAATTTACTTGAAATAAACAAAAAAGAAGCATATAATTTTGTTATGGAAAATAAAAAGAAAATGCTTCTTCATAGTTGTTGTGGGCCTTGTTCAACGGCAGTTATTGATAGGTTAAAAAATGAATATGATTTAACCATATTTTATTATAATCCAAACATATATCCTTTGGAAGAGTATCTTCATAGATTTAATGAGCAAAAAAGATATGTTAAAGATGCAAATTTACATGTTGTAATAATAGATGGAAAGTATGAAGATAATGATTTATTTTATAGGGCATATAAGGGTTTTGAAAATAATAAAGAAGGCGAAGAAAGATGCAATATATGTTTTTCTTTGAGGCTTGACAAAACTGCTAAGTATGCAAAAGAAAATGGATATGATATTTTTGCAACGACTCTCACTGTTAGTCCGCATAAAAATGCTCAAATAATTAATCAAATTGGAGTAGATTTATCAAAAAAATATAATATAGAATTTTTAGTTGCTGATTTTAAGAAAAAAGATGGATATTTAAATAGCATAAAAATTTCAAAGGAATACAACTTATACAGACAAAATTATTGTGGATGTAAATATTCAATACACGAATAAAAAAACTGAAAAAATTTTTTCAAATTTTTTAAAAAAAAATAATTAAATTTTATATGAAATTATTTATAATAAATAAAAAAAAGTGAACAAATTTTGTTCACTTTTTTATGCAGTTTTTTTCTCTCTTTTTTCTTTATTTTTTCTTACCGTGAAATTAAAAATTTTTTCAAAAATAAATTTAAATAGTGCGTATAATGGATAGACGCAAATAACTGTTATTGAAATGAATAATATGTTGTAATTTGATACTTGCATATATTCGAATAAGGTTTTTGGTAAAACTAAAAGTGCTAGAAAGCATAGTGCAAGTAGTCCAAAAACAAGAATTGATCTATATTTATTTAGTGGTAAGCAAAGATTTAATAATATAAAGAAAGCTCCAAAAGTTGCAACAATTGAAATTAAGGTTGATACCATATCAATTGATGAAGAAAGTTCACAGTATATATAACATGCCATAGCACCTAAGAATAATACAAATGCTCCAGGAAGAGCCTTTGAAGCAAGGCTTGCAAGGAAAGAGCCTTTTACCCTATCTCTACTTGGTTGCAAAGCCAAGAAGAAAGCAGGGATTCCTATAAATAATGTTTCCCAAAGGAATATTTGTATAGGTTGTAGTGGATAGACATAACTTGCTGAAACAAGAGTAAAAATAGTCAAGAACATAGTAAAAAAAGTTTTAGTCAAAAATAGCGATGAAGCCTTTGAAATGTTATTTATTACCCTTCTTCCTTCAGCAACTATGCTTGGCATGGCAGAAAAATTATTTTCAAGCATAATAAGATTGCTTGCACTTCTAGTTGCTTCACTACCACTTGCCATTGCAATTGAGCAATCGGATTCTTTAAGTGCAAGAATATCATTGACGCCATCTCCCGTCATAGCGACTCTATTTCCGGCAGAACGGAGTGCTTTTACAAGTAAACATTTTTGCTCTGGGGTAACCCTGCCAAATACATTATATTTATTAGCCGCATCAATTACTTCATCATCACTTAAATTTTCAAGACTTATTGCTTTATCGTATCCAAGAACTCCAACTTTTTTACTTATATTGCTGACAGTGTCTACATTATCTCCTGAAATAATCTTAATTTGTACTTCGTTATTGTTAAACCATTCAATTGTTTCTTTTGCATCTGGCCTTATATTATCTTCAATGACAATAAGTGAAATAGGGGTGTTTTGTTTTGATATATTTTCATCAATATTAGTTTCTTTACTTTGACATAGGAGTATTACTCTAAGTCCATCTTGGGTTATATCTTTTATTGTTTGTTTTAATTCTTTGTTTAAATTTTTTTTATCTGTTACAAATTCTGGTGCACCCAACATAAAAGTTCCAAGATTTTCAAATTCAACTGCGGAAAATTTTCTATCACTGCTAAACTCAACAATATTTTTTGCATTTTCAATAGTTTTTTCAGTTTTAAAATACTCATCAAGGGCAAGAGAAGTTGAATTTTTAGATTTAGTAGCAACTACATAATTTTGCATTATTTTTGTAATTTCATCAACAGATTTATTAATTGGAATGACATTTTTTACTGACATTGTTCCATCGGTTAAAGTTCCTGTTTTATCAAGACATAAAACATTTGCTCTTGCTAGCATCTCAATACTATATAAGTGTTGAACAAGTGTTTTCTTTTTTGCAAGATTTATTACGCCAACTACAAGAGAAACGCTTGTTAATAAAAACATCCCGACAGGCAACATTCCTATTACAGAGCCAGATGTTCTTTCTATTGCCTGTATTACTCCCATTTTTGAACGAATATCAAGGAAAGTGAGTATACCAAGCGGAATAATGATTATTCCAATGGTTTTTATAATAAAATTCAAGGTTTTAAGAATATCACTTTGATTTGTTTTTAATTGTCTTGCTTTTTTGATAAGTGTAGAACTATATGTCTCAAGTCCGACCTTTGTTGTTATAGCCTTACAGGTACCGCTGACAACAAAACTCCCACCAAGAAGAGAATCTCCTTTTTGTTTTTTTATAGGTTTACTTTCGCCGGTAAGTAAACTTTCATTTGTTTCAATTTCGCCTTCAAGTAATAAGCAGTCAGCACAAATTTGGTCTCCGTTTTTAATAAAAATTATGTCGTCCTTGACAACTTCATTTATTTCAATTTGTTTTTTTTCTCCATCCCTTAAAACTTCTACCTTTGCATTATATATGACTGATATTTTGTCAACCATTCGTTTTGCTTTAATTTCCTGGAAAAGACCTATAAAAAGATTACAAAAAAATATTAAAAGAAAAAAAATATTGTTAAAACTACCAATACCTATTAATACGCCTGCAACAATAAAACAAACAATATTAAGCCATGTAAAAACATTGCTAAGAATTATTTTAGCATAAGATTTAGAAGTTTTTGTTAGAGTAGTATTTACTAGTTTTTGTTTTATTCTATCTTCAACCTGTGAAGATGATAAGCCTTTATCTAAATCAATGTTTTTGTCAATTTCAAATTCTTCCATAAATACCTTCTAAATTAATTAAGTTGTTTTACAACACAAGAACATAAGTCTTCTATAAATGTTTTTGCTTCTTCACTTTCAAGGTCATATTCGCTGTCGATTTCTTCACTTAAACTACCTATTATACCATTAAAAGCAAAATTAATATTTGTATCGTCTATTTTAAATAAAGTGCCTTCTTCTTCGCCCTTTTCACAAATACTACTGAATAATGTTAGGATGACTTCTTTACATTTGTATAACATTTCAGTAATAGTGTCAGCGTTTTCTTCTGTTAAGAAAGGAGCATAGTTATCAAGGAAAGTCCAAGGCATAACCATCCAATAGTTTGCCTTCATAGTTATTATAACCGCTTTTATAAAAACTTTTAAACTAGTCCGAAAGGTCGATATTTTAAAACTATTTGAAAAGAATTTTATCATCCTATTCAAATAGTATATTATGCTATTAAAAACCATTTCATCTTTACTAGTAAAATATTCATAAATTGTACTCTTACCCATATTGCATTTTTTTGCTACTTCGGATAAGGTTATTGACTTATAGTCCACTCGGTCGTTAAGCATAGATAAGACTTCTTCATATATCATCTCTTTCTTCATTTTATCTTCGTCCTTTGGGTTTTTATATAATGATTATACAAAATAAAAAATAAATTGTAAATTAAAATAATTGAATAAATTTAAGAAATTTAAAAAATTATTTAAAAACACTAGATAAAAAAAAATTAAAATTATATACTATATCTATAATTAGGAAATTGAGGAGATAAAATGAGAAAAACAAAAATTGTTTGTACTCTTGGACCATCGACCAATGAGTTTGACGAAATTGTAAAATTATTAAGGTCTGGAATGAATGTTGCAAGACTAAATATGAGTCATGGCGACCTTGCTAGTCATCAAATGACTCTTGACCTTGTAAAAAAAGCAAGAAAAGAACTTGGCATACCTTGTTCAATAATGGTTGATACTTGTGGACCTGAACTTAGAATAGGTAATTTTGAAAATCACAAAATTTTATTAAACAAAGGAGATAAATTTATTTTTACAACAAGAGATGTGCTTGGAACAAAAGAAGTTGTTTCGTGTAAATATCCTGCTTTGCTGTCATTTTTAAAACCCCACCAGAAAATGTATGCTAATAACGGATTGATTGAATTTAATATTGTTGAAATTACTAGTACTGACATTGTTTGTAAAGTCGTTGTAGGTGGAGAGTTAAGCGATCATAAGAGCATTTCTATTCCAAGAATAAGATTACCTTTACCTTTTATTAATGAAAAAGATGAGAAAAATATTGAGTTTGCAGCAAAAAATGATGTGGAATATATTTCGGCATCATTTGTGAGTAGAGCCGAAGATGTTTTGGAAATGAAAGAGTGCATAAAAAAATATGGTGGAAGGCAAGAAATAATTTCTAAAATAGAAAGTGTTGATGGTATAAAAAATCTTGACAGTATAATAGATGTAAGTGATGGCATAATGGTTGCAAGAGGGGATATGGGGACAGAAATACCCATTGAGCAAATCCCAGCAGTTCAGAAAAATATGATACAAAAGTGTATCTCAATGGGTAAAAAAGTAATAGTTGCTACAGAAATGCTTGAAAGTATGATATATAAAAGGAGACCTACAAGGGCAGAGACGACAGATGTTGCTCAGGCTATTTATGATAAGTCAGGCGCTACTATGCTTTCTGGTGAAACAGCGTCCGGGGCTTTCCCATTTGAAGCGGCAGCAACAATGGCGAGAATTGCAGTTGCGACTGAAAAGATTATTAACTATGATGCTGAATTTTTGGCTTCATATAAAAGTTCTCATGAAAATTTGAATGCAATTTCTTATTCTGCCTGTGCGACATCAAGAGCGGTTGGAGCAAAGGCGATTGTTTGTTATACTGATAAAGGGAAAACCGCAAATATGATTTCACGCTTTCGTCCAAAAGCGCCAATTATTGCAATTACTCATGATGAATTTACTTTTAATAAACTTTCACTTAGTTGGGGTGTTGTACCAATTATAGTAAAAGAGCAAAAGACTCTTGAAGATATGCTAAGTATTGCAAATAAAGTAGCAAAAGAATTAAAAATTGCAAATGAAAATGATAAGATTATTGTAACTCTTGGCATACCTACGAGCGAGAAAGGAACAACTAACGCTGTTCATATTTTTGAAATTAAATAAATGGGTTATAACAAAATAACAATGGAAAGAAAAGATATGAAAATAAAACATTTACAAATGCAAAGATATATGCAAAATAAGGAAATTCAAGAATGCTATAATAGCCTAAAAACATATGAACAAAAACTTGAGTTTATTTATCAACTCTTAAAACAAACTCAAGAAAGAACACTTGCTTTTAAAAATAACGAATTTTTTACAAAGACGACTTTAAATGATTTAAGTGCAAAACTAAAAGAAATTTCAAATCTAGATGAAGTTAGTTTTATAAAATTCATTAGTGAAAAAATTGTAAAACCTATAAATATTAATATTGGGCATGTAAAATTAGATGTGAAAACAACAAACTCACAAAATGAAGAATTAAATTCAATCGTTCAAAACTCAGACAAAAATATTGATAAAAAAGAAAAATTACAGAGTGAAAACGAGAAAAATATAGATAAAAATCTTACCTATAAAATGATAGATGACAAAACGCTTATCATTAAAATAAGGAGTTTTAAAAAGAACTGTCTAATAGATGATAAAAAAATTATTGAAGAAATAAAGAGTTTGGAAAAGACAGAAAATTTTTCAAATGTTATTTTTGATATTAGGGGAAATGGTGGAGGAACTGATGAATACTCAACACTTTTTTCTTCTTTTGCAAATAAAGATATTATTGAAAATACTAGTTATCAAAATACCACTAGTAACCAAGTAGATAGTTTTTCAGATATAATTATAAAAAAAGGAACAGGCAAGGAGTATAATAAATTTTTACTTGTTGACAGAGTGTGTTATTCTACAGCAGATTCCTTTGCAAGAATTTTTAAGAAGACCAATTTTGCAACATTAGTGGGAGAAACTACAAAGGGCGAGGGGTTTGGGCTTACTCCGTTTAAATGCGAACTAACTTCTTCTAATAATTTTATTAAAGGCGATAAAAAGTTAGAGAGTGTGAGTCTTGTATTTCCAATAGAGTGCCCAGTTAATGAAAAAGGACAAGAAGATTTTAGTGAGTTTTATACTGAACCTAATATTAAATGTAATTCTGAAATGGCACTAGAAGTAGCACTAAATCACATAAAGGATAAATCTATAGAAAAAAATAATATTGAATTTCAAATGTAATTTCTTTGAAAAGTTTTTGTTAAAATTCCTTTCATGCTTAAAGGTAATTGACAGTTTTCTGATTTTGACATATAATATTTATGATAAATTATTGGAGGTTTTTTTATGTTTAGTCTCTTTCAGATTCATTGGACAGCGCTCTTTTTATTTTTAGTATTGGCTTTACTAGGGCTTTGGGTTGCGTATAGTTTTTTAAATAAAAATGGCTTATTTTTATTTTCAATTATTGCAATGGCTTTAACTTTTATCCTACCTATGGCGGAGATTTCAAATACATATTTTATACCAATGTCAGCAATTTTAATGCCACTTATTTATTTTTCAATCCTTGTAGTTTATGAAAAGTATGGGAGAGAAGAATCAAAAAGATTATTTATATACTTACTTAGTTTGATGTGTACATTTGTTATTTGCAACTTCTTTGTGCTTGCTTATAATGAATCTGTTTATAGCACTGGCTTATTATCTTGGGCGACAATGGGGACTAGTATTTGTCAACTTATTGCATTTATTTTAGTAATATTTTTATCAAATTTTCTTGTTGAAAAGTTTCCAATTAAAAAAGACCATAAATATTTAAGAAGGTCAGTTCTTGTTGCTCTTGCATGTGTTATTGATTTGTTAATTGTAATAATGCTTGGTAGAGTTGGAATAAGTAGTTTTGTTGAGATGTTAGTGGCTTATGCCATTAGCCTTGTGTTTTTTACAGGAACAAGTTTTGCGGTTGCATATCTTAGGAAATTTTTAAATAGACAGCCAATTACCGAAACAGATATTAATGAAGTAGAGCAAAATAATAATTTAAACAAAAAAGAAGATAATAACTTAAATGAAGAAGACCAAAAAAATGAACTTGTAGTTGATGAAGAAGAAAGTGTTGAAAGAGAGGAAGAAAAGTAAAAAAACTGCAAAAAATCCTTGATTTTATTGTAAAAATAGGTATAATAACTTTGCTATCCTTGAAGTAGGGCACTTAACTCAGTTGGTAGAGTGTCACCTTGACGTGGTGAAAGTCAGGGGTTCGAGTCCCTTAGTGCCCACCACCTGAAAAATAAATTTAAGATTGCCCTTTTAGGCAATCTTTTTTTATAATTTTACTTTGTATAAATTAAAAATAGGAAGGTAAAGTATGTTTAATGAATTAACTCAAACAGATATTAAAAAAATGCAAGAAGAAATTGATTATAGAATTACTGTTTTAAGACCTAAAATTTCACAAGATATAATTGAGGCTAAGGCACATGGAGATTTAAGTGAGAATGCAGAATATCGTTCTGCTCGTAGAGAAAAAGGGAGAAATGAAGGAAGAATTGAATATTTACGAGCCATGATTCGTACGGCAAAAATTATTAAGCCAAATAATAATGTTGATGAAGTTGGAATATTTGATAAGGTTACGGTTTTATTTGAAGAAGAAAATTCTATTGAAACAATACAAATTTCAACAACAATGAGAAATGACACTTCAAAGGGAATTATAAGTAAAGAATCTCCTTTTGGTATGGCTGTACTGGGGAAAAGAAAAGGGGATAGGATTCTTGTAAAAGTAAGTCCTGAATATAGTTATCATGTGGTTATAAAGAATATTGAGAAATGCTCAGAAGAGAGTATTGACCTTCCTATTAGTTAATATTTTTATTAGAAAATCTATTTAGAGTATTAAATTTGTTTAATTTTAATAAATATTATCTTTACTTTTATTGCAATTTTTACATAAAGTTTGCAGATTATCAGGAGTGCTTTTTCCACCTTTTGAAATTGGCTTTATATGGTCAATTTCTAAATTTTTATATTCATCATCTTGTCCGCATATTTTACATTTATATCCGTCTCTTGCATAAATTTGAAATCGTAATTTATTTGACACTTTACCCCGTTCTACTCGACATAATGAATCCCATATTGCTTTATCATTAAAAAAAGTTCTATTTTTATTATTTAGCCTAGCTATTAATTTTAAAATTTGTTCTTTTGAAAATATTTCATTTTTCTTTTTGTATATGTATCCATTAAGTCTTGAGCAACATAAATTAACTTGTATGTTTAGTTCTATTACAGGTTTTTTAATGTTTTGATAAAAAAGTTTTTTTTCTATATTTATTAAAGATTCTTTATTAAATTTTGTTTTATTTTGGTATGCGCCAAATTTTTTTATTTTTAAAATCTCATCATAATAATTTTTATATTTTTTTTTATTAAATTCTATACATTTTATCTCTTTTTTTATACTATCCTGTTTTTCATTTAAGATGTAAATTAGATAATCTTCACAGGAAATAATATCAAAATAGTTTTCATTATCATAGACATAATTTGAATCGAAGTTATTTATTGTATAAAAAGAATATATATCATTTAATTTTTTCAAATTTTTCAAAGCAATACTATTATTTAATACAAAAGTGTATTGTTTTTTTCTGCATATTTTAAACTAATAAAAACTAAAAAAACAATAAGTATTAATACAAAAACTATTAACAGCATATTATCTCCATCATATTTGTTTTTATTTGTATATTAATACAGAATCTTAAAAAAAACAAGTTTATAGTATTAAAAGCAAAAAAGCAATGCTTAATTTATAATTTAATAAAACATTTTATAAAAAATTTGTTTATTTTGTTGTTTAGTTGTTAAAAAATGTGATAACATAACTATTAGTAGAGAATAATTGCTTGTTAAATAAAATTGTGTTTTGATTTAAAACAAAAATATTTAATGGGATAGAATATGGAAAAAAGATTGAGAAAAAGTGGAGTATTATTACATATCACTTCCTTACCAGATAATTATGGGTGGGGGAAGTTTTCAAGCGAATGTTATAATTTTATTGATTTTTTAAAGGAATCAAACTTTTCGATTTGGGAAGTTTTACCTTTTACTCCTCCACTATTTGAAAATTCTCCATATAGTACATTTTGCTCTTTTGCGATAAACCCAAACTTTCTTGATGTAACTGAGTTTTTAGATGAAAGTGAAATAAGTAAATTTAATTTATCTTCGTGCATCAATTTAACCGACTATTCAACTTCTATGAATAAAGTAATTGACTTTATATGTACCAAGATAAGAGATAAATATGATTTGAGTAAGTTTATAAAAGAAAATAAATATTGGGTAGAAGATTATGCTATTTTTACGGTTTGTAAAGACATATATCAATGCCCATGGTATGAATTTCCAACTAAATTAAAAAATAGAGATAAAAAAGCACTCGATGAGTTTAAAAAACAACATAAAGAAAAAATTAAAGATGTTATTTTAGTGCAATTTTTGTTACAAAATCAATGGACGAAAATTAAGCAATATGCAAATAAAACTAATATTGAAATTTTTGGAGATGTTCCTTTTTATGTAGAACTTGATAGTGTCGATGTCTGGGCGAGTCCTAAATGTTGGCAATTAGAAGATAACAAGCCAAAAGTCGTTGCAGGCGTTCCACCAGATTATTTTAATAGTGAAGGTCAATTATGGGGTTATCCTATTTATGATTATGAATATTTAGAAAAGAACAATTTTAGTTATTTTGTGAAGAAGTTTAAGAGATTGTCTCAACTTTTTGATATTATTAGAATAGATCATTTTGTTGCATTTTCTAGGTACTACTCTATTCCGTATAAAAGTAAGACTGCAAAAAATGGGAAATGGGTAAAAGGTGCAGGAGAAAAACTACTTGAAAAAATAATAAAAACTTGTAAAAGTCAAATTGTTGCGGAAGATTTAGGCACTATTACGCAAGAAACAAATAGTTTAAAAGCAAAGTTTTCTATTCCGGGAGTCAAGGTATTACAATTTGCTTTTGATGGACAAGGGGACAGTGAGCATCAACCCCATAACTATGAAAAAAATTGCGTAGCATATATTGGTACTCATGATAACGATACTTTTATGGGTTTGCTCAGTGAAGGCGATTGGGATAAAATTAATAGATTTAAAAGATATTTTCAAATGCCTCTTGAATATGGAAACGAAAGTGTGGTGGATAACGCAATATTATCTTTATATAGAAGTAGTGCAAATATTGTAATTTTCACTATGCAGGACATACTTAAACTAGGGAAAGACGCACGGATGAACACTCCTGGAGTTGCAAAGGGGAACTGGACTTGGCAACTAAAAGGGAGTTTTAACTATTCTTTATGTGCTAGATTTAAGGAACTATCTTATTTATACGCAAGATAATACATCAAAAATCAAACGATAAGGAGCAAAAATGAAGAAAACAAATCAAAAGGAGTTATATTTATTTCATCAAGGGACTTATTATTGTGCCTACGAATTTTTAGGTGCACATCCTTGTGTGAGAAATAGAAAAAAAGGGTATGTTTTTAGGACTTGGGCTCCAAATGCCACAAGAATAAATGTTCTTGGCGATTTTAATAATTGGGACAATACAAAAAATCCTATGGAACGAATTAGTAAACAAGGAGTATGGGAAGCATTTGTAGAAAATGTACAGCAATTTCAAAAATATAAGTTTGAAATTATTGATAAAAAGGGTTTTGCAAGACTTAAAGCCGACCCTTATGGTTTTATGCAGGAAACTAATGGAAAAACTGCTTCAATTATATACGATGTGGCAGGCTATGAATGGAAAGACGGGGCTTTTTTAGAGTATAGGGCAAAGAAAAACAACTATACTAGTCCTATGAATATCTATGAAGTAAATTTTGGCTCGTTTAAAAAGCAAAATGATTGCTCATATTATACTTACAAAATGCTTGCAGATGAGTTAATTCCTTATGTTGTTGAAATGGGTTATACGCATATTGAAATTATGCCAATAACCGAATATCCTTTTGACGGCTCGTGGGGGTATCAGGTTACTGGATATTTCGCTCCAACTTCAAGATTTGGAGAACCAAAAGACTTTATGTATTTTGTAGACAGATGTCATCAAAATGGGCTTCAGGTTATTTTAGATTGGGTTCCTGCACATTTCCCAAAAGACGATTATGGGCTTATTGAATTTGACGGGACTTGTTTATATGAAAATCAGGGATGGGATAGAAAGGAACACAAGACTTGGGGAACAAGAAGATTTGATTACGGAAGAAATGAAGTACAATGTTTTTTAATTTCTAGTGCTATGTTTTTTATAAAAGAATATCACATAGATGGACTTAGGGTTGATGCAGTTGCATCCATGTTATATCTTGACTACGATAAAAAACCTAACGAATGGGTGCCAAATCAAAATGGAGATAATAAAAACTTAGAAGCCATTGCTTTTATAAAGAGATTAAATGAAGTTTTGTTTAAAGAATACCCTAATATTTTAATGATTGCAGAAGAAAGTACTGCCTGGCCACTTGTTACAAAACCTACAAATATTGGTGGGCTAGGGTTTAACTTTAAATGGAATATTGGTTGGATGAATGATTCACTAGAATATATGAAAACTGATTCTTATTTTAGAAAGTCAATACATAATAAACTAACTTTTTCAATGTTTTATGCGTTTAGTGAAAATTT
Source organism: uncultured Clostridia bacterium (assembly GCA_944383405.1). Lineage (GTDB taxonomy): Bacteria > Bacillota > Clostridia > Christensenellales > UBA1242 > UBA7862. The sequence goes on along the minus strand of CALWPL010000001.1, from coordinate 39,485 downwards.
CATACTTCCGCTTTCGCATGATGAAGTGGTGCATGGCAAGTGTTCAATTCTCAATAAAATGTTTGGCGAATACTATGATAAATTTAAGGCAATGAGAGTATACCTTGCATATATGTTTGCTCATCCTGGTAAAAAACTTATGTTTATGGGGACAGAGTTTGCACAGTTTAAAGAATGGGATTACCAAGCAGGCATTGATTTTTGTTTACTAGATTTTGAAACTCATAGAAATATGCATAAATTCGTTAAAGCCTTAAACTTGTTTTACCTAGATAGTAGCGAATTGTATGAAGATGATTTTGGGTGGAGTGGTTTTGAGTGGTTAGTAAGTGATGATAATAATCAAAATGTTATTGTTTTTGAACGGCGAGATAAAGGTGGGGGTGAACTAATTTTTGCGGCTAATTTTTCTCCTAATGACCAACTTAATTATAGTTTTGGAGTTAATGGGAAAGACTATGAAGAAGTGCTAAATACTGATAGTAAAGATTTTGGTGGCAAGGGAATTTTAAACGGAAAAGTAAAGGCAGTTAAAGAAGAGTGTAAAGGTAAGCCATATAAGTTGACAATAAAAATTCCGGCATTAAGTGGTGTTTTTTTAAGAAATAAAAATAAAAGGGTAAGGTTAGGTTAATATGAAAAAGAATACAAAAGAATTAGTTGAAAAAGAGTTAAAAGAAGTTAAAAGAAGTGCAGGAACAAGAAAAACAAAAATAGTAGCAAAGAAAGAAGCAATTAAAAAGGAAACAACTGCATTGAAGTCCACTACTCCAAAAAAGAAAAATGAAAACAAAAAAGAAACTATAATTCAAAAAGTCGACTTAAACTCAAAAAAGGATAAAGCAGAAAAAAAGCAAACTCCAAGTGAGAAAAAGGGTACAAAACAAACTAAAACAAAAAAAGTTGTAAAGAAAGCGGCTGCAAAGAAAGACTTAAAGCCAAAAACTAAGACAAGTTTAAAAGTTGAAAAAAAACAAGTAGCAAAACTAATCGAAGAAAAAACAGCAAAAAATAGTAGTTTAACAACAAAACAAGAAGTTGTTAGTAAAAAGTTAAAGGTTTTATTTGTTGCAAGTGAATGTCAGCCATTTATTGCGACAGGTGGGCTTGGAGATGTAATAGGAAGTTTGCCAAAGGAAATTGCAAAAAATAGCGAAATAGATATTAGAGTTGCATTGCCTTTATATAAAAATATAAAAGAAACATATATAAACAAATTAGAATTTATAGGTAATTTTACAACTCATCTTGCATGGAGACAAGAGTATTGTGGTATTTTTAAACTTAATCAAGATGGTGTTATCTATTATTTTATTGACAATGAAAGATATTTTAACAGAGAAAAGCCTTATGGGTTTTATGACGATGGAGAAAGATTTGCTTATTTTTGTAAGTCAATAGTAGAAGGTTTGCCAACAATGGATTTTTTCCCAGATATTATTCATTGTAATGATTGGCAGTCTGCACTTGTTTCTTCTTATATAAAAACTGGTAATTGGCAAGATTTAAGGTATTATAACATTAAAAATATTTATACAATTCACAATGTAGAGTATCAGGGTATATATGGCATGGAAAACCTAGGAGACCTTTTTGGAATTGATTATAAATTTAAAAATTTTGTTGAATATAATGGAGATATAAATTTAACAAAAGCAGCAATTCAGTTTAGTGATAAATTTACAACTGTGAGTGAAAGTTATTGCGATAATTTAAAGGAGTCATATTGTAGTGGGGGATTAAATTATATTATTATTCGTAATGACAGTAAGTTGTGTGGCATTATGAACGGAATTGATTATGACTTTTACAATCCAAAGACAGATAAGTATATTTATTATAACTACGACGCAAATGATATTGAAGGAAAATTGAAAAATAAAACTTCGCTTCAAAAAGAACTTAATTTAAAAGTTGATAAAGATATACCTCTTATTGCAGTTGTAAGTAGGCTTGTTTCACATAAGGGCATAGGACTTCTTACAAAAGTTTTAGATACTGTGCTTGAAAAAGATGTGCAACTAATTGTTGTTGGTACAGGAGACATGAGATATATAGACTATTTCAATGGCTTGCAGGCAAGACATCAAGACAAGGTTAGAGTTTTTGTTGATAGGTATTATGGAGATATGGCAAGAAAAGCGTATGCAAGTAGTGATTTGTTTTTGATGCCAAGTAAGATTGAGCCTTGTGGAATTAGTCAAATGATAGCAAGTAGGTATGGCTCAATACCAATAGTTAGAGAAGTTGGTGGACTAAAAGATAGTATAAAAGATTTTGGTTGTGAAGGTGGTGGCAATGGTTATACTTTCACAAATTACAATCCAAATGATTTATATTATCAAATTTGTAAAGCCCTTGAAGATTACAAAAACAAAGATTTATTTAAGCAAAGAGTTAAAAAAGTTATGCAACAAGATTTTAGTTGGAAAAATTCAGCAAAAAAATATATTGATTTATATAAGTCGCTTGTTAGATAAGGAGACAAACTTTGAATATAAAATTAACAGAACAGAAGGCAGAAAAATTACTTGAAGATTACCTAAATAAGTATTTCCAAATCTCAATTAAAGAATCTAATTTAAAGGATATTTATAAAGCATTAACATTAATTTGTCATGATATTCTTCTTGAAAAAAGGGAAGATTTCTACAATCTTATTAAAAAGAAAAAGGCAAAGCGAGTTCATTATCTTTGTATGGAGTTTTTGCTTGGGAGAAATTTAAAAAACGCATTATTTAATTTACAAATTGACGATGCTTTTACAAAGGTTTTAAGTAATTATAATTTTGATATTAATCAGGTTTATGAAGTTGAAATTGATCCAGCACTTGGTAATGGTGGGCTTGGGAGACTGGCCGCCTGTTTTATGGATAGTCTTGCAACACTTAGTTATCCTAGTATGGGGCATAGCATTTTATACGAATATGGACTATTTAAACAAAAAATTGTTGATGGAGAGCAAATAGAACTAACTGACAGTTGGAGAAGCACGGGAGACCTTTGGTTACAAAAAAGGCAGGATAAATCAGTAATAGTTAGATTTGGTGGAAGTGTAATAGAAAACTATGTAAATGGTAAACTTGTTCCTATTTATAAAGATTATACAGAAGTTCAGGCAATACCTTATGACATGATAATAAGTGGATATAAAAGTGAAGGAGTATCAATACTCAGACTTTGGGAAGCAAAGAGTATAAACAAATTTGATTTAAATAGTTTTAGCCAGGGGGCTTATGTTAAGGCAACTGCTGAAGCAAATGAAATAGAAATGATAAGTAAGGTTTTATATCCTGCAGATGACCACTATGAAGGTAAAATGCTAAGACTTAAACAGCAATATTTTCTAGTATCAAGTGCGCTTCAGAATATTGTTTCTTCACATATGAAAAGAGTAAAAAAATTGGAAGAATTATCAGACTACATTTCAATTCATATAAATGATACTCATCCAGCACTTTGCATACCAGAACTTATGAGAATATTGCTTGATGACTATGGTTGGGAGTGGGACGAGGCGTGGCAAGTAGTTAGAAAGACTATTAATTACACAAATCATACAGTTCTTATGGAAGCGCTTGAAAAGTGGGACCAAAATTTATTTAAGAATATGTTGCCTAGAATTTATCAAATAGTTTGTGAGATAAATAGAAGATTTACTAAGGATTTACTTGATAATCATCAAAATGAATTTACCTTGTCTCAAATTGAAAAGATGTCAATTGTGAGCCAAAATGAAGTTAGAATGGCAAATTTATCTGTAATTGGAAGTAAAAGAGTTAACGGCGTAAGTAAACTTCATAGTGAAATAATAAAAAACGAATTATTTTATGATTTTTCAAGATTATACAAGGATAAGTTTACTAATGTAACAAATGGAATTACCCATAGAAGATGGCTTTGTGAGTCAAATCCAAGGCTCACTGAACTTATAAAAACGAGTATTGGAAGCGACTTTTATTTAAAGTCAAAAAATCTTGAAAAGTTATTAAAGTTTGAAGATGATAAGTCTTTTTTAAATAAACTTTATAAGATAAAGTTAGAGAATAAAAAGGATTTTGCAAATTATCTTAAACAAACTCAAAACTTAGATATAGATTATAATATGCGTTTTGATGTTCATGTAAAGAGAATTCATGAGTACAAAAGACAATTATTAAATGTGCTAAAAATTATATATTTATATTCACAACTTCTTGACAATCCAGAGTTGCCTGTTACTCCGCAAATTTTTTTCTTTGGCGGAAAATCTGCATCTAAGTATTACATGGCAAAACGAATTATTTCACTTATTTGTAAATTAGCAGAGGAAATTGATGAAAATGAAATTGTTTCAAAAAAACTAAGAGTTGTTTTTTTAGAAAATTACAATGTAACACTTGCAGAACATATAATTCCGGCGAGTGAAGTTAGTGAGCAAATAAGTTTGGCAGGTAAAGAAGCAAGTGGAACGGGAAATATGAAGTTTATGATTAATGGGGCACTAACTCTTGGCACTTATGATGGGGCAAATGTTGAAATGTGCGAATGTGTTGGGGAAAACAATATGTTTATCTTTGGTCTTAATAGTGAGCAAGTTGATAATGAGTGGAAGAAAGGGTATAAGCCAATAGATATTTACAATAATAATCCAAAAGTCAAAAAGGTAATTGATTTATTAAAAAAGGGTTTTGCAGGTGAAAGTTTTGAAGACATAGCAAAATATTTAATAGAAGGAAATAGACCTGACCCTTATATGTGCTTAATTGATTTTGATAGTTATTTAAACGAATATTATAAAATGGATAAAATATATAAAGACAAGTATTTGTGGAATAAAATGAGTTTAATTAATATTGCAAAAGCAGGCTTTTTCTCATCAGATAGATGTATTGAAGAATACTCTAACAATATTTGGGATTTAAAAAGCGTTAAAGATTAATTTTTTGTAAAACATTTTGGGGAGATTATGAAAAATTTTATTTTTAATCCACTAACTTCTAAAACTCATAAAGGAGTTTGTAAGAAAGGAGATTTTGTTACTTATAAATTACAAATAAGCAAAATTTTAGGCTTTAAGACGGCCTATTTTGTTATTCATAAAGATGGTGAAGAAGATAAAAAATTTGAAATGTCTATTGAATATGTTGATGAAAGATTTGTTCACGCTCAAATTAAATTTTTATTTAGTGAAGTAGGATTTTTTTGGTATCATTTTGAAGTTGATACTAAAAATGGATATTTTAAATTAGGCAAAGGCAGCAATTTTGATTGTTGCTATGATTGTATTGAGAGTAATTATCTCCAACTTGTCATTCAGAAAGAAACAATAAACAATAATGATATCAAGCAAGGAATAATTTACCATATTTTTGTTGATAGATTTAACAAGTCTGGTAGAGTTATTGCAAGAAAAGGACTAAATCTTATTACTGATTGGACAACACCAGTAGAAAAAGAATTTAATCAAAACAACGAACAATGTAACTTTAATTGCTATGGGGGAAATTTTCAAGGTATTATTAAAAAATTAGATTATTTAGCAAGTTTGAATGTTAAGACAATTTACTTATCTCCTATTTTTGAAGCAAATAGTAGTCATAAGTATGATGTTGCAAATTACCTAAAAATTGATAGTATGTTTGGTGGGGAAGAAAAGTTTAAAGAACTAATTTCAAAAGCCAAAGAAAAAAATATAAATATAATAATTGACGGTGTTTTTAATCATACGGGGAGTGATAGTGTTTATTTTAATAAATTAAACAGATATAAAAGTCTTGGGGCTTATCAAAGCAAGAATTCAAAATATTATCCATGGTATGAGTTTTATGAATTTCCAGATAGGTATAGTTCCTGGTGGGGAGTTAATACATTACCACAAACAAGAGAAGATTCTTCTTTTTTTGACTTTATCTCAGGTAAAGAAGGCATAATTGATAAGTATATGTCGCTTGGGTTACTGGGATTTAGATTAGATGTGGTTGACGAATTATCAAATAAGTTTTTACTTGCAATTTGTAAGAGAGCAAGACAAAAAAATAAAAATGCATATATTGTAGGAGAAGTGTGGGAAGACGCTAGTTGTAAGATTTCATATAATGAAAGAAAAAATTATTTTCTTGGCGATTATCTTGATGGAGTAACAAATTATCCTATGAAAAACGCCATACTTAATTTTGTTAAAAATGCAAATGTTCAGGAGTTTGTAGATGTAGTTAATATGATTCTTGATGAGTATCCAAAACAAATACAAAACAAATTAATGACGATACTTGATACGCATGATACGATGAGAGCCTTAACCTATTTGGGTATAAAAAAATTAGAAAATATTGATTTAAGTAGCAAATATAATTTGTCTAAAGACGAAAGAGAAAACGGGAAAAAGCTACTAAAAATTGCCAGTCTTATGCAATATACAGTCATGGGGATACCAACGGTATTTTATGGAGATGAAGTAGGGGTTGAAGGAATGAGAGACCCATATTGTCGAGTTCCTTTTCCATGGGGAAAAGAAGATATAGACCTTTTAGAATGGTATAAATTGTTAGGCAATCTTAGAAAAGATGAAGTTTTTATTGATGGAGATTTTTCTCTTTTGTACGCAGAAAATGGGGTTGTTTCATATAAAAGAGAAAAGAATAATAAAAAATATATTATTGTTATAAATAGGTCAGATAACGATTTTGAATTTGAAACAAAAGACAATATGATTAATTATTTTACAAATGAGAAACTGAGTCAAAAATTAATCTTGAAAAAAGATGATTATCTAGTTTTAGTTTCAAAATAAAATTATTTTAAGAGTGGAGAAAAATGAAAATAGAATTATCAGGAATAAAAAATAGTTCAATTTTTAAGGATTTTGCTATTAATGAAAGCAAACAAAAAGAAATTGTTGAAAATATATTTTTAAAAAAGAAAAGCGATATGCTTGGCTGGGTTGATATAATTGATATAACAAAAGAAAAAATAAATGAAATTCAACTTTTTGCAAAAAAAATAAGGTCAAAATTCAAAAATTTTGTTGTGCTTGGCATAGGTGGTAGTGCTCTTGGCGTTAAAATGTTAAAGCACGCCTTTTTTGATTCAATTAATAATAGTGGAAAAATAAAAACTTTTGTTTGTGATAACATAGATAGCGATTACTTTGTCAGTTTATTAAATTCGCTAGACATTAAAAAAACAGTGTTTAATGTTATAACTAAATCGGGAACGACTTGCGAGACACTAGCACAAATGTCAATGGTTATTAAAATATTACAAGAAAAAAGATTAAAACCTGAAAAACATATTTTTGTAACCACAACACAAAAAAATGACCTATATAATTTTGCTAAAAGTCAAAAATTTTCTGTTTTTGATATACCAAAAGATGTAGGTGGAAGATTTAGCGTGTTAAGTAATGTGGGGTTAATTCCTGCTAGCATTATGGGGCTTGATATTGAAAGTCTTTTACAAGGGGCAAGAGAAGTTAGGGATAACAGTAAAAAAATAGGGAAAAAGAACTTATCATATTTAAGTGCTTGTATAAATTTTACATGTTTACAAAATAAATTGACTAACTTAGTTTTTATGCCTTATAGCGATAGACTTTCTCTTGCGAGTGATTATTTCGCACAATTATGGGCAGAAAGTCTTGGGAAAAAATATAATTTGAAAGGGGAAGAAGTGTTTACGGGGCAAAATCCCATTAAAGCACTTGGCGTAACTGACCAGCATAGTCAGTTGCAATTATATACAGAAGGGCCAGAAGATAAACTTTTTATTTTTTTAAAACTAGAAAAACAAGACTTTGACTTTAAACTTGATTATGAAATACCATTTATGGATAAATTAAATAAAATAAATCTTAGTAAATTATTTAATTTTGAATTTAACGCTACAAGATTTTCTCTCACACAACTTGATAAACCAAATTACTCGATTTATTTAGAAAAAATTGATGAGAAAAATATGGGAGCTTTAATTTTTTATTTACAAATGATGACTGCCTTTATGGGAGAAATGATGGGGATAAATACATATAATCAAGACGGAGTTGAAGCAAGTAAAATTTATACAAAAGCAAGTTTGGGCTTTGCAAATTTAGAAAAACAAAAAGAACAAATAAATAATTTTGTAAATAATCAGGAGTTTATCAATCTTAATTAACAAAGAAAATTAAAGAAATATATTTCATTAATATTTAAGAAGATTCTGGAAAAATTTATTTTTGCATAAATTCATACAAAAACAAACAAGTAAACAGGGTAAAATATAAGAAAGCATAGTTTCCAAAATTTTTTGATAATAAAATCTACTTTTTATGATTATATTAACCCTTAAAGCATAGTAAAATATTATAACTATTATACTTTAAATTTAAAAAACAAAATAAGTTATGACTTTAATAAATGCTAATTAATTTTTGCTATGAATTAATAAATTGAAAAAATTAATTTAGTTCATTATAGACAATTAGTTCAAGATTTTTATTTGGATTTATAAAGGTCAATTTGTTATCTTGATAGCTATCAAAGCCTATTGTTGAACTGCCACTTCCAAGAATTTTTTCGCCAATTTTATATGTTTTAGTATAGTCATAACTATTACCAACACAAATAGCAATCCAATATGAATGATACATTCTATAATCAAAAGTAATCGAATTGTTTTCTTTTGTCAAAGAATAGTCTTTGAAATTATCTCCTATTTCTCCTTGATAATCATTATCACTTAAACGAAGAGTAAAAGTTGTATCATTGTCAAAATCAGAAAAATCAAAGGTAAGTGTTTCGGGCATTGTTGGGCAAACAACTTCTCCATAAGAAACGACATCAATCTTGACAATTAAAGTTCCACTTTTTGAAGTATTATTATCCTTAAATTTCATTTTTAGATATGTTGTGCCAACATTAATTTTTGATTGGTCAATAGTAATATAGCCTGTGTTAGCAAGACCTGTGAGTCCTATCGCTTTTTCTTCAAACCCTAAGGCGTTTAAAGGGATAACATTTTCGTTTGTTGAAGTAAAATCGACAAGAACATTATTTACTCTTACAGTGCTTGTAAAATCAACATACAATTTTCTATAAACATGACTTAAATCGTTGTCGCCTAGTGTGGCGATTTGTGTATTATTTTTATAATTAAAAATTACATAATCACTTGTTTTTATTTCTTCTATATGTTTTGTTTCAATAGTTATATTTGCGTCAGTTTCAGTCATATAAAATGAATACTTGTTACTAACTCCATAAAGTTCTCTATTATTAACTTTTACACTAACAAGTTCATATTCGCTATTTGTTATAGTAATTGTAAAATTAATAGTTTGAAATGGCTTTGCTTCTGTTGGCAAGCCCTCAATTATGTATTCATTATGTGTGGGTACTTGTGCATTAATCTTATAAAATTTATCAGCAGGATTACCTTCTCCACATGCAGTGAGTAAAAATATTCCAGAAATAAAAAACACTAAAACTGCTATTATTCTAAAAGTAATTTTTAAATTAAAAATTTTTGATTTCATTTTACCCCTTCCTTTTTCAACTTATTTTATCTTTTTGAGCAGAATATTGTCAATTAATTAATATTAGTATATGTTAAACATCTAGAAGAAATATATTTAAAAATATTAAGTGTAAATTATTTTTAGTAATTTAAGTAAGATAAATTTAGATAAATTTTTTTGTAAATAAAAAGGTCTTGATGTTTGAAAATAAAAAACCTAAATTAAACTTTTATTTGTTTAACTTAGGTTTTTACTGGCAGAGAGGACAGGATTCGAACCTGCGTGAGATTGCTCTCAAACTGATTTCGAGTCAGCCTCGTTATGACCACTTCGATACCTCTCCATTTTTAGTATTAAAACATTTGAACTTAGTAAATTTAAAAACTATAAATTAACAATCATAAGTTTTTTAAAATTCTAAACATAAATTATATAGTTAAAATTAAGATATCTTTAAACTTGTTAAAATTCAAAATGTTTTTGTTATAAAAATTTACTATAATTTTATTTTTACAACAATTTAATTTTATCTTAAAATTTATTAAAAATCAAGCATATTAATTGACATTAAGGGCGCCTATTGTTATACTTTTATTACTTTTTAAATAAAAGGATAACAATGAATAATTACGAACTTTACATCAATATGTTAAATAGTAAGAGATGTATAGAAAACATATGTAAAGAGAATGACATAAAATTATGGAAGCAGATTTATTCCATAAATTTTGAAATTTTATGCATAATTTATACAAGTAAAAGTATTTCGCCTTCAATTTTAGTAGAGGAGTTAAATATAGCAAAGTCAAACATTGCAAACGCTTGTAAAAGTTTAGAAAAAGAAGGAAAAATAATTCATACAGTTGATGAAAGCGACCATAGAATAATATATTATGAGTTAACAAACATAGGCGAAAAGTATTTGCAAGATAGTTTAAACAAATTAAATAAAATATATTGCTCAAAATTGGAAGAAAAAGAAATTAATTTTTTAGTAGAACATTACACAAACATTATTAATATTTTAAATAAAGCAAGGAAAGGAGTAATAGAAGATGCTTAAATTATACAACTCACTCACAAATAAGAAAGAAGAATTTAAATCTATTGAAGATAACAAGGTAAAGATGTATACTTGTGGACCTACTGTATACTACTATCAGCATATAGGTAATATGAGAGCATATATATTTATGGACTCACTAAGGCGAGTTTTAAAGTATAATGGATATGATATAAAAGGCGTAATGAATGTAACAGATGTAGGGCATCTAACAAGTGATGAAGATAGCGGCGATGACAAAATGGAACTTGCTTCAAAAAGAGAAAATAAGAGTCCTTACGAAATAGCAAAATTCTATGCCGGCATATTTTTTGACGACTTAAAAAAACTTAATATTGATATTCCTGAAAACATTACTTATGCAACAAAGTTTGTTCCACAGATGATAGAGTTTGTTAAAGGATTAGAAAAAAAAGGTTTTACTTATAGAATTGATGACGGCATATATTTTGATGTGCAAAAATTCCCTTCTTACGGTCAACTTAGTCAAAAAGACTTAACAAAGACAGGTAACGCAAGAATTGAAGAAAATTTAAACAAACATCATCCATTTGATTTTGCTTTATGGAAATTTGTGCCGGAAAATCACATTATGAAATGGGATAGCCCTTGGGGAGTTGGCTGCCCTGGTTGGCATATTGAGTGCTCCGCTATGGGAAAAACGATACTAGGAGACAAATTTGATATTCATACTGGTGGGATAGACCATAAAACAGTTCATCATGAAGATGAAATAGCACAAAATGATGCTCTTGCGGGGCATAGAGTTGTAAATATGTGGATGCATAATGAGTTCTTGCTTGTCGATGGTGGAAAAATGAGCAAGAGTCTTGGCAATGTTTACACACTTTCTGACTTAGAGAAAAAAGGTTTTAGTGCAATGGATTTTAAGTATTTTTGCTTAAATACTCATTACAGTAAAAAATTAAATTTTACTTTTGAAGGTTTAAAGGCTAGCAGTAATGGATATAAAAATTTAAAAACACTTATAAAAGAGCATAAAAATGCAAGCAATAAAACAAATGATGAAATATTGCAAAAGTACTCAAAGGACTTTTTAGATGCAATAAATGACGATTTAAATATTCCACTTGCATTAGGCGTTATTTGGACTATGTTAAAAAATCAAGAAAAATCAGTTGATATTTATAACTTAGTTTTAAAATTTGATAAGGCTCTTGGGCTAGAACTTGATAAAGAAGAAATTGTAAGTCAAGTTATACCACAAAAAATTGTAGAACTAGCAGAAAAAAGATTAATTGCTAGAAAAAATAAAGATTTTATGACAAGTGATAAGTTAAGAGATGAAATTTCAAATTTTGGTTATGAAATAAAGGATAGTAAAGAAGGGTATACTCTTACAAAAAAATAAAATAAAATAGTGCTGTTTTTAATATAAAATGGCACTAATTTTATTAAATATAAATTTATTGTTTGTCTAATTTAAAAATTATGGTAATATGTTTATTGTATAAAAGGAAAAGAAATTATGTTATCAGAAATTATTGAAAAACAAAGAAAGTATTTTAGTTCTCATGAAACTTATGATATAAATTTTAGAATTTTACAATTAAAAAGATTGAAACTTCAAATTAATGCTTATTATGGGCAAATTCTCTCTGCTTTTGAGCAAGACCTAAATAAAAAAGAATTTGATGTAGTTACAACAGAAGTGGGACTTGTTATGAGTGAGATAAACTACATGATTAAACACCTAAAAAAACTTGCGAAGCCAAAAAAGGTTAGAACATCTATTATTAATTTTCCATCAAAAGGCTATAAGGTATATGACCCATACGGAGTAGTACTAATTGCTTCTCCATGGAATTATCCTTTCCAACTTACAATGAGTCCGCTTGTTGGGGCTATTGCAGGGGGGAATACTGTTGTTATAAAGCCTTCTCGGAGCACGCCAAATGTTACTCAGGTAATTAAAAAGATTATTAGTGTATTTGATGAAGAATATATTTGTGTAATTACTAAGGAAGAAGATATAAACGAAATATTTAATACGAAGTTTGACTTTATTTTTTACACAGGCTCATACACAAAGGCACAAGAACTTTTAGCAGCGCAAGCAAATCATTTGACGCCAATGGTACTTGAACTTGGTGGCAAAAGCCCATGCATAGTTGATAAGGATGCTAAGGTTGATTTAAGCGCAAAGCGGATTGTATGGGGAAAATTTTTAAATGCTGGACAAACTTGTGTTGCTCCTGACTATGTGCTTGTTCATTCGTCAATTAAAGATGAATGGCTTGAAAGTGCAAAAAAATATATTAATAAGTTTTTCTATAATGGGGATGAAGTTAGCGATGACTTTGTAAAAGTAATAAACAAAACTTCTCTTGAAAGGTTGCAAGGGTTGATTGACCCAAACAAACTTTATTTTGGTGGCAAGTGTCGTGGGCAAATTATGGAACCTACAATTCTAAATAATGTTACAAGAGACGATGCTGTTATGCAAGATGAAATTTTTGGGCCAATAATGCCAGTATTAGAATTTGAAGATTTAGATAAGGAGTTGCAAACTATTAATGAACTTGACCATCCACTAGCGTTTTATTATTTTGGGGAAGATAAGGAAAATATAGAGAAGGTAAAACTTTTTAGTCAGTTTGGTGGCGGTTGTATTAATGATGTAATAATGCACTTAACAGAGAAAGACCTTCCTTTTGGTGGCGTTGGTAGAAGTGGTTCGGGGTTATATCATGGTAAGCAATCTTTTTATACTTTTACTCATCAAAAAAGCATTATGCAGAAATCAACAAAAATGGATATTAATATTAAATATCCACCAGCAACAAAAGGCAAGATTAAAATAACAAAGTCAATTTTTAAGGTATAAGAGTAGAATCTATTGTGGAAAATTTAAGTAGAACACAAATTGTCCTAAAAGACAAACTTGGTAAAATTCAAAAAGCAAATATATTATTACTTGGTGTTGGTGGGGTTGGCGGTTTTATTTTTGAGATGCTTGTGAGATTAGGATTGCAGCAAATTACAGTTGTTGATTTTGATAGATTTGATGAGAGTAATTTAAATAGGCAAATTCTTGCGACAAATAATACGCTAGGGAAAATTAAGGTTGAAGTAGCAAAAAATAGAGCGGCAGAGATTAACAAAAATTGTAAAGTTATCTCTCAAAACATAAAGATAAGCCAAGAAAATTTAGATAATATAATAAATAATAATTTTGATTATGTAATTGACGCTATTGATGATGTTAGAGCAAAAGTAGCAGTTATAATTTATTGTAGTACACATAATATTCCTTTAATTTCTTCAATGGGTACTGGAAATAGATATAAGATGCCAAATTTTATTATTGAAGATTTATCAAAATCATCTTATGACCCACTTGCAAGAAAAATTAGACAAGAGTTAAAGAAATTAAATTTTAAGGGTAAAGTAAATATTGCATATACAAAAGAGCAAGTAGAAAAGACAGACGGACTTGGTAGCGTTGTTTACTATCCACTAATGTGTGCTGGCGTAATAGTTAGTTTTGTAGTAAATGAGATTATAAAAGATAATAAAAAAGACTTATAAACATATAACATTTTCTTTTTGTGCTATACATTTTATAAGTCTTTTAGTTTTAGAACTTTATTGTTTTTTTGGAGTTGAAATCATGTCAAGTTCAATATAATTTTTTGATTTTGAACAAAGAGGACAAGTTTCAAAAGCGTGTTTTGTAAACTCTGTATGTCCGCAACTACTACATTTCCAGTCATAAGGGGTAGAACTTGAATATAAAGCGTCTGCCTTTATTTTATTGTATAATTCGTCAAGTATCATAAAATGGTCATTTTCTACAAGTGCAATTTGTTTAAATTTTTCAGCAATTTCTTTAAAGCCTTCATCTTCGGCTATCTTTGCAAAACTTGGATAAATAGTTGTGTTTTCAGATTTTTCGTTATTAGCGGCAAACTTTATCATTTCAACAAGGTCAGTGTCTTCAAAAGGGTATCCTGCTCTTATTTCAATATTTTTTTGCACATCTTTAGAATGTTTTGCAATTAAGTCCCAGAAAACCCGAGCATGAGCCATTTCATTTTTTGCAAGAGTTTTAAACAGCATTTGAATATTTTTTTTATCTTCTGACATTGCTTTTTGTGCTATAAATTGGTATCTTGCTCCCCCTTGACATTCGCCAGCAAAGGCACGGGCTAGATTTGTTTTTGTTTGTGATTCATTAAAATCCATTTAAGTATCTCCTTTTCAAACTTAGTTTTACCAAGGGAGTTAAATTTATTCACTAAAAAATTATATTTGTTGCAAACTAATAGTGTAAAATGTTTGGAATTTTAAGCATTTTAATCTAAAATGTATTTGGAGAAGTTTATGTTAAATATTTTTAAATTAGAGAGAAGATATTCTGTTTTTGATGAAAAAACCTATTTTAGATTAATTAAGATACTAGACACAATGACAACTTATACGCTTGATACGCCAGTTAGAAACAAACTGACTGATTTTTATTATGACAATGAAGCAAGACTCCTTGAAAAGAATGAGTTATTGCTTAGACGCCGTGTTTGGAAAAATAAAGCCGAATTAAAAATAAAGAGAAGGTATTTTGCGCCAGAATACTATTACTCAGATAATTTGAGAAGCCATGAAAGAGAAAGAGAAATTGGCATGAATGATTCTTTGTCAAGACATTATTTTTTTCTAAACAATGCTTTAAACTCAATGTTTTCAAACAACCTTCAATTTGACCCTGATAAACTTTTTGATCAAATGAGAGTTGTTATGGTTATAAAAATAGACCAGGAAACCAGAAAACTTTTTGGATATGGTGGTTTGAAAGTTGAAATAAAATATGAAAAACTTAAAATAGAGAATAAGCAAACTAGAAGAAAAAATAAAACGGAATTAATACAATTTAAGTTATTATCGCCAGATGATACTTTACCAATTTTTGAAGATTTTATAGCAAGAGTAGAAAAGCATTGCAAAGAAATTTTTTATACAAAAGATAGTAAGTATGAAATTGCGTTTAGAATGACTCAACCACTTCCATCAAAGGAAGAAATAAAAAAGAGAATTGAGGAATTGCAAAAACAAAGGCAGCAACAACAAGCAAATGAAAATATTACAGGGAAGTAAGGAGTTTGTATGAAAGATTATTATGTAATAATTGACTGCGATCCAGGCATTGACGATGCTATGGCAATAATGAACGCAGTAAATAGTGAAAATATAGAAGTAAAATTAATATCAACAGTTTCTGGCAATTTAACTATTGAAGAAACCATGAAAAATGCATTAAAATTGACAGAAATTTTTAAGGTAAATATACCAGTCGCTGAAGGGGCAAGAGAACCAATAAAGAGACAACCTGTTTATGCAGGTATGGCACAAGGGACAAAAGGTATGGGCGGGTATACTTTTCCAAAGCCAAAGACAAAACCTTTTGTACTTAAAAGTCCTGATGCTATTCACTTTTTTTTAAATGAAAATCCTGCTAAAAATACAACAATTTTATGCATGGGACCAATGACTAATATTGCAAATTTACTTAAAAAATATCCAGAAGCAAAAGAACTTATTTCTCGTATTGTTTTTATGGGTGGTAGCAAGGATGAAAACGGTTCGACAGAGCCTTATAGGGAGTTTAATGTAGCCTATGACCCAGAAGCAATGCAAATTGTTTTTGATTCCCATATTCCACTTGTTATGGTGCCAATGGAACTTGGGCATATTGCATATTTTACGCCAGAAGAACAACAAAAAATTAAAAGAGCAAATGCAGTGGGCGAAATTTTTTATAAAATGTTTACAAAATATAATGACTATCATGTAGGTAAACTAGGAGCAGCGGTACACGATAGTTGTTCGGCTCTTTATTTATCAAATCCAGAAATCTTTACATTAGAACCAGCATTTTTAAAAATAGAATATCACACAAAAAATGGACAAGAGTATGGATACATTAAGTGTGATTTTAGTGCAAAAGAGCCTAATGCTCAAGTTTGTGTTGATGTTGAAATAGAAAAATTCAAAAAAATAATTTATGGCAATTTATTTAATTATAATTAGGGGGATAAACTTTGAGGCAAGAAAAGATAGGTGTTAATAAAAAATTATTTTTGAGTATTTTTATTATACTTATTTCTTTTTTTATGCTTGCGTGTTCTCCAATAAAACTTACAACGACTCAACATAGTAGCGGACAGGTTACTATGACAATAGAGGTTGATATAAGTAGTCTTAATGTACTTGATAGAAGTAGAAGAAAAGCCTATGATATTGCAAGTCATTATTTTACTCAACTAAATAACGCTTATATTTCAAACTTAATTGAAATATTTTCAAATATTTATGACTTTAAAACACTTAACATACAGACAGAAGAAGGAAAGTATGCGTATATAATCCAAAACCACTCACAGTTTTTAGCAGGGGCTGAAATTAGTCCGTCAGCAGAATCTTTTTCTATTGATTTTACAACTATCAAGATAGATTTTTCTTTTATGTCAATTTATGCTTATCTTATGTATTTTTATCCTGACGCTTTCATATATAACGAAAGCACAAACAGCATTGCTATAAATTCAGAAGAATATGCTTCTTTAATTGATATCCCTATATCATCTATAAGTGTTGAAGAAGTTGAGCATTTATTCACTATTGACAATATTCAGAAATGTTCGCCTTTTTCTTATAATGGTAAGGAGCCATATTTACTAGAATCTGTTGTTATTGAAGGCACTAGATATGAAAAGGGAACTAATGTTGTTGAAGTTATATGTCAAGAATTTAATCTTAATAGTGAAGAAGCAGAGTATTTATATACATTTATTACGCCATATTCAAGAGTTCATTCAGATGGAACAATATCAAGTAATAATGAAGGTAAGGTTCATACATGGAATTTAGGAAATAATATAAACGGAGTAATATCTCTTTGGAGAACGACAGCAAATTATGTATCTTACTATGTCTTAGGAGCAGTTATTGGAATTATTGTTTTAGGGGTTGGTAGCCTTTTAATTTTTATAAATTACAAAAAAAAGAAAAAAGATAATATGGATTTATTAAAAAAAGTTGATGAATTAATGAATAATGGAAGGTAAAATATGTCAAAGAAAAGTAAAGAGAAAAATCAAGAAAAAAAACAAGAACTTGAAAAGAGAAAAAAAATTTATGATACAAAAACTTTACTTATTAGATATTTAAAAAGATATGGAATAATACTTCTTATATCTTTACCTTTTATATTGATATTTAATTTTGTTATGGAAAATGAAGTAGAGTGGTATCATGGGGCAGTTAGTATTTTTATGACATTAGGAATGCTATTACTTGCATGTTTAATTGGAGTTATAGTTTATACAAAAAAAGATGAAAAAGAAGAGAGAGAAATGACCAAAGAAAAAGAACGGGACCCATTTGCCGATTAAATAAAAGAAGCCTTGACTAATTATATAATTTGAGAGATAATTAAAATATTAAAAAGGAATACTTATGGAAAAGAAAAAAGTAACAAAGATAGCGAGAATTACACCACATAGTATTGAAGCAGAGCAATCAGTGCTTGGCTGTTGTTTACTTGATGAAAATGCTGTTTTAAATATTATGATGGCTTTAAATGTCGAAGATTTTTATATTAAATCACATAAAACTATTTTTGAAAGCATGCAAACAATTTATGCTTCAAATAAGCCTATTGATTATGTTACTTTAACAGATGAACTTGAAAGAAAAGGTCTTCTTGAAGAAGTAGGCGGAATTGATTATATTTCAACTCTTACAAATATTGTTCCTAGTGCTGCAAATGCAAAACATTATATTGATATAGTAAAAAGAGACTCTATTTTAAGAAAACTTATAACTAGTAGTCAAGATATTATTGATAAGGCATACGAGGGGGAAGAAGAAAATGTACTTGGTTATGCCGAAAAGAAAATCTTTGATATTGCAGAAAAGGAAGATTCTTCAAATCTCTCTCCTATAAATGAGGCTCTTGATAGCGTTTTATCAAAATTTGAAGAGATAGATAAAAACGCAGGTGCTATAAGGGGGGTCTCAACTGGACTTAGTGAACTAGATAGAGTTACTAATGGGCTCCAAAAAAGTGATTTAATCTTAATTGCGGCAAGACCTGGATTTGGTAAAACAAGTTTAGCCATGAATATAGTAAATCATGCAGCACTTAATGGCAAATGTAGTTGTGCGGTTTTTTCACTTGAAATGCCAAAGGAACAAATTGCACAAAGGACTCTTTGTTCTATTAGTGGTGTTAGTATGCAAAAGGCACTCACAGGCAAACTTGAACAAAGTGATTGGAAGGCTCTTTGGGAAGGTAATAAAAAACTAGCCGAGGCAAAAATTTACATAGATGATTCTTCCCTTAATACGCCTACTGAGATTTTGAGCAAATGTAGAAGGCTTAAACGAGAACAGGGCTTAGACCTTATAATGATAGACTACTTACAACTTATGAGTTCAAATAAGGCAAATAGAGATGGAAATAGACAGCAGGAAATTAGTGAATTAACAAGAAATCTGAAAATAGCAGCGAGAGAGTTGCAAGTTCCAATTATTTTACTCTCACAACTTTCTCGTGATGTAGAAAAGAGAAAAGAAGATCATAGGCCAGTTTTAAGTGATCTTCGTGAAAGCGGTGCTATTGAACAAGATGCTGATATTGTTATGTTTATTTATAACGCTTCAAAATATAGCGATGCAGAACTTGAAGATGGACCAAATGTTTGTGAAATTATAATTGCAAAACATAGAAATGGACCACTTGCAAATATCAAGGTTAAGTGGATTCCAGAAATCACAACCTTTGTTGATTTGGGTAAAAGTAACGAAACTAAGAGTCTTGAAGAAACGGCTCCACCACCAGAATATTATGGAGATGGTGGCGGGGACGACATCGAATACTAGATTAAAGGAATGAAGAAATGAAGAAATTAACAGCAAAAGAATTAAGAAATATGTGGATAGAGTTTTATAAGGAAAGGGGTCATGCTTTTATTCCTTCTGCTTCCCTTGTCCCTGAAAATGATCCGTCAGTATTATTTACAACCGCAGGAATGCATCCACTTGTGCCATATTTACTTGGCGAAAAGCATCCAGCGGGCAAAAGACTTGTTGATGTTCAAAAATGCGTAAGAACTGGGGATATAGATGATGTCGGGGATGATTATCATTGCACATTTTTTGAAATGCTTGGGAATTGGAGTTTAGGGGATTATTTTAAAAAAGAAAAAATTGCGTGGAGTTTTGAATTTTTAACTAGTCCAAAGTATTTAGATATTCCAAAGGAAGAACTTGCAGTTACCGTTTTTGCAGGGGATGAGACAGCACCACGAGATATGGAGTCGTATAATGCATGGATTAATTGTGGGTTAAAGGAAAGTCAAATATTTTTTTTACCAAAAGAACATAATTGGTGGATACTTGCAAGTGGCGTAGGCCCTTGTGGTCCAGATAGTGAAATGTTTATTGATACGGGCAAGCCAAAATGTTCTAAAAATTGTAGTCCTGCGTGTAGTTGTGGTAAATATATTGAAATAGGTAATGATGTTTTTATGGAGTATATAAAGACTTCAAAAGAGGGGGCTATTAAACAAAATCCACAAAAAAATGTTGACACGGGATTTGGACTTGATAGACTTTTATATATCTCAAATGGGCTAGAAAGTGTTTATGATACAGAGTTATTTGTTCCTATTATAAAGAGAATTGAAGAATTAAGTAATAAAAAATACAACGACAGCAAAGAGATTAAAAAAAATATGAGAATAATAGCCGACCATATAAGAGCGTCTGTTTTTATGATAAGTGATGGAGTTGTTCCACTTAATGTAGAACAGGGGTATGTTTTAAGAAGGCTTCTTAGACGAGCAATTAACTGTGCAAATAAACTTGGATTTAGCGGAGATAAACTTGCAGAACTTGTGCCAATAGTCGTTGATATTTATAAAGATTTTTATACTGAACTTGAAAAAAACAGGGACGAAATTAAACATCAAATTTTACTTGAAAATGATAAATTTTCAAAAACTCTTTCTCAGGGGATAAAAGAATTTGAGAAAGTAGTAAATTATTGTAAAGATGGTATTTTAAATGGGAAAACGGCATTTAGATTGTATGATACTTTTGGATTTCCATTAGAACTTACAAAAGAACTTGCTCATGAAAAAGGTTTAAAAGTGGACGAAGAAGGCTATAACCTTGCTTTTAAAAACCATCAAGAAAAGAGTAAAGCAAATAATGATAAAGTGTTTAAAGGCGGTCTTGCTGATACTAGTGAGCAGACAACCAGACTTCATACGGCAGTACATTTACTTCAAGCGGCTCTTAGAAAAATTATAAGTCCTGATATTTATCAAAGGGGTAGCAATATAACATCTGAAAGACTTAGATTCGACTTTAATTGCGACCATAAATTGACAGATGAAGAGAAAAAGAAAATTGAAGATTTTGTAAATGATGCTATAAGCAAAAATATACCTGTTGAATGTAGAGAAATGAGTCTTGATGAAGCAAGAAAGGAAGGCGCACTTGGCATTTTTGATAATAAGTATGGAGATAAAGTAAAAGTTTATTTTATTGGAGATATAAGTAAAGAAATTTGTGGCGGACCACATGCAAAAAATACCGGTGAACTTAAACATTTTAAAATAGTTAAAGAAGAATCTAGTAGCGCAGGAGTTAGAAGAATAAAGGCTGTTATTGAAAATTAAGGATTAAAAGGGGAAGAATATGAAACAAGGGATAAAGAGATTTTTTATATACTTATTTGTTTTAATAGCAATATTTGTTGCGTGTATTTTGGTTTGTTTTGCTATAATGTATTTTTCCCCAGGAACTGAAATTCTTGGATATCAATATGTTTTATATAATCAGCAATTAACAAAATCAATTACTCCGACCGAACTGTCGTCCGAAAGCGTAAATAGTATTAAACTTACATCAACTAGCGGAAATATAACTATTAGACCAAATGGTCAGAGTGAAAATATAGAAATAATATATAACCAGAGTGTTTCAGGAATAACCAAGAGTATAAACGCTGAATATGCGTTTGATTATGACTTTCAACAAGAATCTTATGAAGAAAATGATTTAACATATAGCAGTGTTATAATAAATATTGCAGAGCCAACAGGTTGGACAGTTAATTCAAGTTCTAATATTACAGTATTAATTCCTTCGGATAGCAGTTATTCTGTTATATTTGCACAATCTGGCACAGGAAATATCAATTATCTGGAAAGCATATCAAATGAAGATGAAGTTTTAAGTATTACTACTTCAAATCTTTATCTTTATACAGGGTCTTATGGAAATATTGCAATCAACACATCTTCTTTAAGTGGGGAACTAATATCTCAAATTGATAATTATAATTTAAAGACTGAGAATGGGGAAGTAACATTAAATTCTACATATATTAGTGCAGATAATTTTAACTTTAAAACTAATTCTGGAAGGTTTAATTATTCAAACTCAAATAGTGATGCAACATTATATTTAACTGATGGGCTTAATATTGAAGCAAGTGGCAATCCAATTATTAATATTAATAAAATTGATGGAAATCTTAACATAGTTTCAAATGAGGGGTCTTTTAGTTTCAATAATTTAGGAAGTGTTGATAAGCAAAACACTTACTTATTAAATCTTACAAAAGCAAATTTTACTGCAACTAATGTTTATGGGTTTATTTCCTTGCTTGGAAATGGGGGAGACTTAGAAAATAATATAAAAATCTCATCTCTTTCTAATTCTTATGAAAATACAAATGTATTTAATATTGGAAAGGGGAGTTTAGTAATTAATAATTTAATAGGAGATACTTCAATTTCTTCAACAAGTGGGCGTATTGAGATTAATAATATTGATATATATACAAGCATTTATGCATATTCTGATTCTGGAGAGATAAATGTAAATTATAACGCACATCCTTTTTCAGTTGATAACACAGACATAAATATATTTTCAAATACGGGAAACATTAATTTATCTAATATAAGTGGCAGATTAAAAATTGATGTTTTAAAAAATAGTGCTAGTGCCAGTTTGAATATTGTGTTTTCTGCGATTAGCAAACAGAATGTTGAAGATTTTGAAAACATAATCGAAGCAAAAGATAGAAATGTAAGTATAACCTTGCGTGGTGTTACCAATGATTTTAGATTTAGAGTATTATCAACAAGTAATATCCAGTTTTCAGATAATATAAGGGGAATATCTTCTAGAATTGAAAGTAATGATAATGATTCTCTTTTAGGAGAAGACAAATATAGTAAATATTTAAATGAATATCGTATCGGCTATGAAAAAGGCTTAGCAAGTGCTGAAATTGAACGATTTGGAAGATTGCTTATAAATACAACAAATAATATATTCTTGTATGCACAAAATTCTTAGGTAAAAATTTTAAAATTATAATGGCTTTAATAAAGGCTATTATAATTTTTATTATACAATGTCGAAATTTGTTGATTTATATAATTAATTGTTGTAAAAATATTGCTGGGGGATATGCAGTAAAAATGTCAAGCATAAAATACTTGTTATCACATTTTGGATTATTTATATTGATTTCTTTAATAAGCCTTTCTTTATTTGGTTGTAAGAATATAAAATATTTTTATTTTACAAGTGAGACTTATGAAATGTCTGTGGGAGAATGCATTGATGTTTTAAAGTTAAAAAATCATACCAATATTACTGATTTTAGTAATATCAAAATTTCATTAATGAATGAAGATGTGGCTAGTTTACAGGGCAGTGAGATTTTTGCTAAGAGCACTGGCGAGTGTAGAATTATTTTAACAATAATTACAGAAGGTCAAGAAATTAATGCAGGCATAACACTGAAAATTTACGAAAAAATTAATGACGACTATGAGAATGGGGAAATACAAAGTCCAAGTGAAGATGTTAATAGCAAATTTTATTATTGGTTAAGTTATGTTTATGAATCTGATAGTATGACAAATTATATTTTTCAAATATATAAAATGGGAGACAATTATTCGAATTTTATATTTGAAACTACTTTTATTGAAGGGAGCAAATCGCAAGTTAATAGAATTGGTACTAGTATTCAAGTTTTATATTTTCATGGAGAAGAATTTGAGGTCAATATTACAGACATAGAAAATAATAATATTGTTAGTATAACATTTCCTTATGAAAAAGAACTTAACTTACAATTTTGAAATAAGGGAAAAACAAAGTACTAGACTTTAAAAGACTAGTGCTTTTTGTGTTATATAAAATATGTTTTCTATTAATTATTAAAACTTTTTAAAATTAGCAAAAAAAATTAAAAAAGGAACTTTTGAGAAAAGTTAAGTTCCTTTTTAACTTGTTGAAAAATAATAGACTAAGTTGTATTTTATATTTAATTTGTAGATTTATTGTAATTAATTAACTTTTTTTGTTTAATAAGATTTGATTTGTTTTCTATTAGCCAATCAACAGTATCAAAAATTGTTTTTTCAAGTGGTCGGATTGTATAGCCTAACTTATTTTTTGCTTTTGAATTATCAAAATTACAATTTACATTTAGCGTTTTTAAAGAGTAAGCACTAAAAGTTGGTTTTTTGTGCCTTATTTTATAGTATGCTTCACTAAGTAATGAAACGCCTTTTGCAAACCAAAGGGCTAGTTTTGGTGGAAGTTTTTTTCTTCCTATTCTTTTGTTGACAATTTCAAGTAGTTTCTTAACAGAGCACATTTCGCCACTTAAAATATACCCCTGACCAAATTCTCCTTTTTGTATAGCAAGAAGTATGCCCTGAGCGACATCTCTAACATCAACAAAGTTATAACCGCCTTTTACATATGCAAGCAATTTTCCGTTAATATGGTCTAATATTACTTGTCCCATATCGCTAATTTTATAATCATAAGGTCCTATAATTCCTGATGGGTAAAGCACGATTGCTTTTAGCCCTTCTTTGCACTTTTCAAAAACATATCTTGTTGCAATGGTTTTACTTTTTGCATATGCTCCTTCTATATTGTTTTCATCAAAAACAGTTGGCTCGGACAGTAAAGTATTTTCATTTTCATTTGCTGGGATTGTATGCACAGAACTTGTGTAAATCATAAGAGCTCCTTTTTCAAGACATACATCGGCAACATTTTTTGTTCCGTTTACATTTACATCTAGCAAAAGGTCGTTCTTTTTACTTGAAACATCAATAACTCCTGCCATGTGAATAACAATATCTGTACTCGTTATATTTTCTTTTAAGAATTCTTTGTCTCTTACATCTCCGTATTTAATTTCAATATCTAATCCTTCAAGTGGCGAAATATCTTCACCATTTAATACAAGAACTTTTACTTTATAGTTGTTTGCTAATAGCATTTTTACTACAACATTTCCAAGGTGTCCTGTGGCGCCTGTTATAACGAAATTTGCCATTATAGCGTTCTCCTTTGACAAAAATAATTATAGACCTATTTTTAAAAGTTATCAACAAAAATTAAACTTATGTTAATTAATGCCTAAATTATTTACTTTTTTTGCGATGTGCCAAATAGTGTCGTGTTTTTTTAATTTGAATGTTATACTATTTATAGCAAGGAGGACAAAATGAAATTTAGTGAAAAGTTAAAGAAGATTAGGGTTGATAATAACTTAACACAAGATGAACTTGCTAGTAAATTATATGTTACAAGAACTGCCATTTCCAAATGGGAAAATGATAAGGGATATCCTAGCATTGATAGTTTAAAATTAATTAGTGAGACTTTCCATATAACTCTTGATGAGTTAATAAGTGATGAAGATATTGAGAGCCAAAAACTAAAAGATGAAAAGTTGGCAAAAAAATATTATTATATTGCAATTGTTTCTTTTTTTATCGCAGTAACTTTAGTTCTTTCTGCTTATTTTACAGATATTAAATATTTATTAATTGGAAGTTTTATATTTGTTATTATTTATGTTTTATTTAGTTATTTTTCAACTGCAAAATATAAGAGAAAAGAAAGGCAGAAAAATATGGTAAAGTTTGTTTTATCAAAAGTGATAGCATATATTATTGTGATAATGGTAATTATAATAAGCATAATTGAAATGTTTAGATGATTTATAGTTTAGTTTTATTATTATATTATTTATTATAATAAGTAAATTTAATTTTTTTGTATTTAAATATATTTATTTTAATTTGTTAAATTAACAAAAATTTTTATAATATATATAAAAGGAAAGATAAAAGCCATAAACTAAATTTATGGCTTTTATCATATTAAGAAACTTGGTGTTCCCGGTGCGATTCGAACGCGCGACCTTCCCCTTAGGAGGGGGACGCTCTATCCTGCTGAGCTACGGAAACTTAGATATTAAGATATAAATAATTTTTGACCATTTTTTAAGAATAAATTGAAATAAATTAATAAACAAAAATGATTCTTATATTTTATATCTCAATTTAAAAAATTATAGCACAATTGTAAATTTTTGCAAAGGGAAAATTATTTATTTTTAATATTAAACAAAAAATACTTTCTTTCATATAAGATATATATAAATTTTTGGCTTAATGATAAGGGTTATATTTTTATTTTAAAAGGACAAAGAATGGAAGAAAATATATTTATTGATAATGATGTTAAGATTGGAAAAAATGTAAAGATACATCCTTTTAATGTGATAAAAGGGAATTGTGTAATTGGAGACAATACTATTATTTTTCCTTTTAATTACATAGAGAATTGCAATATAGGTAAGAACTGTGAAATTTCTTATAGTCATTTGCAAGATGTTGCAATACAAAATTATGTAAAAGTGGGGCCATTTTCAAGGATAAGACCTGGAAGCATAATAAAAGATAATTGCAAAATAGGCAACTTTGTTGAGATTAAAAATTCAGAAATCAAAAGCGGTGTAAAGGCAAGCCATTTATCCTATATAGGAGATGCATCAGTTGGAGAAAACACAAATGTAGGGTGTGGAGTAATTTTTGCAAATTATAATGGTAAAATAAAAAATCATATTCGAGTTGGTAAAAACTGTTTTATTGGCAGTAATTCTAATCTTATTGCGCCATTAAACATTTCAGATAATACATATATTTGTGCGGGAACGACGCTGACAAAAGATACAAAGAAAAACGACTTTGTTATTGGAAGGGAGCGAGAAACAATAAAGCCAAATAGAGCAGACAGATATTTAAAAGGAGATTAGCAGTTGATGTATTTTGGAACAGATGGAATAAGGGGGAAAGTTTTAGAAGATATAGGGCATTTACTTTCTTTTAAGTGTGGGAATGCACTAAATAACCTTGTTAAAAATCCAAAAGTAATTATAGGTCGAGATAGTAGAAAAAGTGGAAGTTATATCAATCTTGCCTTTTGTTTAGGAGTAGTAACAGGTGGTGGGAGTGTAGATGATGTTGGAATTTGTCCAACAGCAGGAATTGCGTATTTAACAAAACATTTAAAATATGATTTTGGGGTAGTGATTAGTGCTTCACACAATCCCCCAGATAATAATGGAATAAAGATATTTAATTCACAAGGTCAAAAGTTAGGAGAAAAATTAGAAAGAAAACTTGAAAGTTTATTTGACACAAAATGCATAACAGACGCTATTTCTCTTGGAAATTATAATCAAGATATAAGTTTACTAAAAAAGTATGAAAATTTTTTACAAAACGGAGTAACAAATGATTTGTCATCATTAAAAATTGTGCTTGACTGTTGCTATGGGGCAAGTTGTAAAATAGCACCAAAAGTATTTAAAAAACTTGGGGCAAAAGTATTTGTGATAAATAATAAATTTAATGGGGATAAAATAAATGTAAATTGTGGGGCGACAAATGTAGAAAGTTTGAAAAAAGAAGTACTAAGAAAAAAGGCAAATTTAGGTTTAGCATTTGATGGTGATAGTGATAGGGTAATTGCAGTTGACGAAAAAGGAAATGAAGTAGATGGCGATAAAATTTTGTATTTGCTTGCAAATCATTTAAAGAAACAGAATAAACTTACAAATAATTTAGTCGTTGGGACTAAACTCACAAATTTAGGTATTCAAAATAAACTTAAAGAAAATGGAATAGATATTGTACTTGCTGACATTGGAGATAAATATGTTGTTGAAGAAATGAAAAAGCATAATGCATTGCTTGGTGGAGAAAAGGCAGGGCATATAATATTAAGTGAATACTTGTTAGCAGGAGACGGAATTTTAACAGGTATAAAAATTGCGGAAATTATGAAAAAAGAACAAAAGACTTTATCTTCTTTAACAAATGTAGAAATTTATCCACAATGTAGCATTAATTGTAGAGTAAAAGATAAAGACAAAATTGTGAGTAATATGGACTTAAAAAACCTTGTAAAAGATTTGGAAAATAAGGCAGGTAACAAGGCAAGAATACTTGTTAGAAAGTCGGGCACAGAAATGCTAGTTAGGATAATGGTGGAAAGTAAGGATGATAATTTGGCAAAAGAATTGGCAAAAATTCTTGAAGAAAAAGTAAAAGAAATAGAAGAAGGTAATTAAAATGTGTGGAATTGTAGGCTATATTTCAAAGAACAAAGTTTTAATTGAAAGCCAATTATTAAAAATTCTTAAAAGGTTAGAATATAGGGGATATGATTCGGCAGGCATTGGCATTTTAAGAAAAAATCAAATTGTTATAACAAAAGAAAAGGGAAGTATTGAAAATTTAGAAAAATTAATAACTAAAAACACTAAGGCGTCTATTGGTATTGCACATACTAGGTGGGCAACCCATGGAAATCCTAGTAAAGAAAATGCTCATCCTTTTATAAGTGATAGTGGGAAATGGGCGATAGTTCATAATGGAATAATAGAAAATTTTGAAGAATTAAAAAAGATTTGTAAGAATAAAACTTTTAGTTCAAATACAGATAGCGAAATAATTGCAAAATTGCTTGATTTAGAAAATAACAATGATAAAATTCTTGATTTGATAAATGTGTGCAATAAATTAAAAGGGAGTTTTGCTGTCCTTTGTTTAAATGTAGAAGATAAGAAAAGTTTGTATCTAGCAAAAAGGCAAAATCCTCTTTATGTTATGCAAGAAAAAAATGAAATAATTGTAGCGAGTGATCCAGTGTGTTTTTTAGATAAAAGTAAATATTATTACTCACTAAATGATGATGAGTTTTGTAGAGTACAAATTGGAAATATTGAGTTTTTTGACAAATACGGGAATAAAGTAGAAAAAGAAAAGGAAGTTGTTGATATTGAAAATTTTTCAAGCGATAAAGGCAAATATGAACATTTTATGATAAAAGAAATTATGGAAGAAGGAGATGTGATAAAACGGGTTAGAAAAACTTATTCAAGTGGAATATTAAATAAATTTGATAAAAATTTTTTAAAGGACATAGAGAAAGTTGTTTTTATTGGTTGCGGAACAGCGTATCACGCAGGTCTCATGGGTGCACGATTTATTGAAAAATATTTAAAAATTGACGCCAGATGTGAAATCGCAAGCGAGTTTAGATATTCAAACCCTATAATTAGAAAAAACACACTATATTTTTTAGTTAGTCAAAGCGGAGAAACAGCAGATACTTTGGCGGCAAATGAACTTATTAGAAAAAAAGGTGGCAAGACTTTAGCACTGACAAATGTTTTACATAGTACCTTAGCAAAAAATGTTGATTATTGTTTACCTGTCTGTGCAGGAGTTGAAACTGCTGTTGCGTCGACAAAAGCATATGTTGCACAAATTATGATTTTGTATATTCTAGCAAGACATTTTGAAGGCATGAAAGATGACAAAAAAATTGATTATATGAAAGAAATATTTGAAGTTGAAGAATATTTTTTAAATAATAATTTTTCAATTATAGATAGCATAGCAAAAGACATTGCAAAAGCAAATAATGTGTTTTATATTGGGCGAGATATAGATTATATTTCATCTCTTGAAGCAAGTTTAAAGTTAAAAGAAGTTTCTTATATTTATTCTTCTTCCTATCCGTCAGGAGAGTTAAAACATGGTTTTTTGGCACTTGTTGATAGTAATACATATGTAATAGTTATTGCAACAAATAAAGATTTAGTTGATAAAACCCTAAATGGAGCAAGTGAAGCAAGTGCAAGGGGTGGAAAAATAGTTTTAGTAACTCCTTACTTTGATCACTATAAAAATTATTCATTAATTAAATTGCCAGATATTAATAGTGATTTGATAGCCTGTCTTGTTGCAAGAGATTTGCAATATTTAGCATATAAAGTTAGTATAATAAAAGGAATTAATCCAGATAAACCAAGAAACCTTGCTAAAAGCGTAACTGTTGAATAATTTTACTTTGAAAAATTTTTACAGATTTGGTAAAATAATATAGAATTTATACCATATTAGGGGAAAGAAATGAAAACAAATGTTGAAATAAGTAAAGTATGTTGTTTATGTTATGGGGCAAGTAGAGCACTTGATAATACAATTAATGCTTGCAGGACAAATAAAAATGTTACACTATTTAAGCAATTATTACATAATAAAAGAACAGTTGAAAATTTAACAAAACTAGGCGTTGTTCAAAAAGATAATTTAGAAGATCTAAACAAAAACGATTTTGTTATTTTGCGTGCTCATGGAGAGCCGATAAGTACTTATAAGTATTTAGATAAGAATGAAATAAAATATTTAGATTGTACTTGCCCAAATGTTCTTGCGATAAATAAACTAGTTCAAATAAAGAGTAAACAAGGATATAAAATTATTCTTGTAGGTAAATATGGGTATAAGACTCACATTATGCACCCAGAAGTTTGTGGCACTGCAGGTTGGTGTAATGACGCCCCTATTTTTATTGAAGAAATTGAAGAAGTAGACAGTTTAAACATGAATTTTGACAAATATTTTCTTGTAGTTCAGACAACATTTGCAAGAGATAAAGCGCTTAAAATTATAGAAAAAATAAAAGTTAAAATGAAGGAATTAAATAAGGAGTTTGAATATAGAGATACAACCTGTAATGCGCAAAGACTAATAAATGAAGAGTCAAAAAATCTTGCAAAAAGAGTTGATTATATGATTGTTATTGGTGGTAAAAATTCCAGCAATACAAAAGAGTTATATAATAATGTTTCAAATTTTACAAGGGCATTTTTTGCAGAAAACATTGACGAAGTTAGAGATATATTATCAAACAATAAAATTATAAATGGGAGCAAAATAGGACTTACGGGTGGAGCATCGACGACAAAAGAAGAACTTTTTGAAATTAGAGATTTTATGCTAAATTGGTTTAAAAATAAAACTATTTGATAGAAAAAGTTTTTATGTTATAATAATTCCATGAACAAATATTTATTTGATGTTTTATCAAGTGTTAAACTTAGTGAATTTTTGAGTCAAAATGGGTTTTCATTTATTGATATAAAAACTATGCTTAAAAATAAAGACATAAAAATAAATGGGACAAGGGTGCGTGAAGACAAGACTTTAAATTTTGGGGATAAGTTAGAGTGCTATTTAAACAAAAAAATAAATGACAATACAAAGTTTGAATATATTTATGAAGATGAGAATATTGTTGTGCTTGTAAAGCCAAAGGAGATAGAGAGTTGTGGAAAAATGGGGCTAGAAGGAAAATTAAACCTTTTTGCTGTGCATAGGCTTGATAGAAATACAGAAGGTTTAATTTTAATGTCAAAGAAAAAAGAACTGCTTGACCCATTAAAACAAATTTTTAAAGAAAACTTAGTAATAAAAAGATACCTTTGTGAAGTTGTAGGAAGAATTGATTTTAAAAATCAAATAAAGAAGGCCTTTTTATTTAAAGATGCAAAAAAATCTCAGGTTTATATTTATGATAGCTTTAAGAAAGGTTGCCAAGAAATAATAACAAAGTTTAATACCATTTATATGGGACATGATACTTCAATAGTTGAGTGCGAATTAGTTACTGGTAAAACACATCAAATAAGGGCTCATTTAGCGCATTTGGGATATGCAATTTTAGGCGATAGGAAATACGGAAAGAAAGAATATAATAAAAAGTTTAAAGAAAAAAATCAAAAGTTATTTTGCTTTGAAATTAAGTTTAAATTGATAGAACAAAAGGACCTTAGTTATTTGAGTTTTAAAGATTTTAAGACATATCCAAATTGGTATAATACAAAACAAAACGAGGAGTAAAATGAATAAATTAAAGTTGCTTAGATTGGCAGAAGAACAAGATTGTGAAGCGATTAATGAACAAGATTTAGAAGAAGAAAATAGAGATTTTAAAAAGGAATATCAAGAATTTTATAATGATGTAAAACAAAAAAGTAAACATATTAAAGAAGATTGGTAAAAGATTGTGCACAAATACAAAGATTTAAAAATGCTTATTGACTTGTTGAATTAGGCAAATTTTTTTGATAAAATATTGTAAAACTTGACCAAGGAGAAGAAAAATGGCTTTTTGTAAATATTCTAGTTCGCTTATTAATTCAGAAACGATAAGCATTGACATTAAATTTTTAAATGACTATTTAGGCGTTGCTCCAAATGATTGTTTAAAAGTATATTTATTTGGGTTGCTAAAATGTCAAAATAGTGCTGGGTATGATAATACAATAGAAAATTTTGAAAATGTCCTTGGGCTTTCAAGAGAAGATATTTTGGACTGTTTTTTGTATTGGCAGGACCAAAACTTAGTTCAAGTGTTAGACATTAATCCTGTGGAAATAAGGTATTTGCCAGTAAAAGATAGTATTAGAACGCTAAAAAAAGTTGAAAGCAAAAAATATGCAAGTTTTGTACATGAAGTTCAGGAAATTATTACCGGGAGGCAGATTACGCCAAATGAATATTACAAGTATATTGATTTTATTGAATCTTATAGTATAAGACCATGTGATTTTAACATGATAGTAAAATACTGTGTTGATAAAAAGGGAAATAATATAAATAGTAATTATATTTTAACTGTTGCAAAAATTTGGGCAGAAGAAGGAGTTAAAACCGCCGAAAAAATAGAAGAAAAAATTGAAAATTTAACTCTTGTTACATCAGATGTTAACCAAGTGGCAAAGGCTTTAAAATTTAAAGGTAATTTATCAATTGAGCATCAGCAAATGTATGAAAAATGGATTAAGTCTTATGGATTTAATCTAAATAATATATTACTAGTTGCTAAAAAGGTTTCATCAAAAACTAAGAATTATAGTTTTGAAATGCTCGATAGAAAGTTAACAAAGTATTTTGAATTAAAACTTTTGAGTTTTGGCGAAATTGAAGAGTATGAAGCAAATAAAAATGACCTTGTAAATCTTGCAAGAGAAATAAATAAAGCACTTGGAGTTTATTATGAATCTGTTGAAAATGAAATTGATACTTATATTTTGCCTTGGCTAAGTAGGGGATTTAATGCAAAGGCATTAGTACAAATTGCAAACTTTTGCTTTAAAAGCAGTATTAGAAATCTTATTGGAATGGACGAAAGTGTACAGAAATTTTATAAACTTGGGCTAACTTCAATAAATAGTATAAATGAATATTTGTCGGAAGTGTTGGAAGTTGATAAGAGAATAAAAGAAATTTTAAATGTACTTAAAATAGATAGAAGAGTTAATAGTTTTGACAGGTCTTTTTATAGAACTTGGACTTATACTTATAAGTTTAGTGATGAAATTATTGACTACGCAATAAGTCTTGCAAAAGATAGGACAAATTCAATGCAGTATGCAAATTCAATTTTAACAGATTGGCATGATAAAAAATTGACAAGTCTTGAAGAAATAAAAAAACAAAAAATAGATATTAAACCACAAGAAAGTTCAAAGGTAACAACAAAATCATTTAGGCAGAGAACTTTTTCTGATGAAGAAGTAAATGCTTTATTTGACAATTTAGATGAAATTAGTTTATAAAGAGAAAAGAATATGAATATAAAAACAAAAATACTTAATCAAATAAATTTAGATAAACAGAAAGCAGAACATAGTTCAGAAGTAAATTTAAATAAGGCTTTACAGGATAAGGAGTTTAAGTCTCTTTATTTAAAGTTAAAAACGCTTAATTTTGATATAGCAAAAAAAGAATTTGAGAAACAGAATGTAAACTCTATGAAAAAGGAGTACAAAGAAGTATATGCTAAGGCTATAAAGAGATTAAAAGACCTAGGTATGACTTTTGACGACTTTAAGCCAGATTATAAGTGTAAACTTTGCAAAGACACTGGATTTATTGATGGTAAGTATTGTAAATGCTTTTATACAAGAATGAATAAACAGTTAACAAGCAATGTCGGAATAGATATAAATTTTTTGCATACATTTGAAAATTCAAAATTTGATTTGTTTGACGATAAAGAAAAAATGCAAAAAGTTTATCAAAAAATTGAGGGTTGGTGTGAAAAGATTGACGATTCAAAATTTAAAAATTTGGTATTATGTGGGCAAACGGGTGTCGGTAAAACTTATTTAGTTGAATGTGTATGTAATAAATTATTAAAAAAGGACAAATCTATAATTTTTTATTCAGCATTTGCATTAAATAACTTATTTTTAAAATTTCACACAACTTTTGATGAAAGTAAACAATCTTTACTTGATGGAGTTCTTGATTGTGAATTATTAATAATTGATGACCTAGGTAGTGAACCACAAATAAAAAAGGTAAATGAAGATTATTTATATTTGGTTTTAAATGAGAGATTGCAAAAAAATAAGAGTACGATTATAACAACTAATCTTACTCTTAGACAGATATTAGATAGATACGGAGACAGAACTTTTAGCAGAATTTGTAATAAGGCAAATACTATAATTGTAAACATAGAAAATAGTGATTTGAGATTAAAAAGGCAATAGTTTTTTATATTAAGTTTTATTTACATATTATATTCTACTTCTTCTTTTTGCATAGGTTTAATTTTATTAATAGGAGAAACCTCATTTTTGAGTAACAATGCTTTATCTCCCTTTAGTCCAACAATAGTTTTGTCATCTCCAAGTATTGGAGTGAATTCTTCTGGGTCGATTCCGTAGACCATATCAAACCAACTTTTCTGGCCAAGTAATTTTAAAGCATCTTTTTCATATTTTTTTGCTAGGTAATCGGTCATAGTTGATGTGTAAAATGAAGATTTTTCATTGTCTCTATCAAATAAATCAAATTTTAATTTGCAAAACCCTTTTACTTTTGTTGGAATATAGGTTGCTTTTGAAATAAAAACATTTTTATCCATTGTGTAACCTCATGATCTGTATATATTTAGAATAACACAAATTTAAAAAAATCAAAACAAAAATTGGAGAAAAGTTTTAATGGAATTAAAAAAAACTAAATGGGAAGAAAAAGATGTTCAAGATTTTGAAGAATATTTATTTCAAATATCAGGAAATAATAGGCAAAGAGAGTTTGAAAAGAATATTTCAAAAACAAAATATTCTTGCCTTGGGGTGTCAAGTGAAATAATTAAAAATATTGTAAAGGAAATATCAAAGGGGGATATTCTTAGTTTTTTAGATTTATGGCTTTTTAATAATCATACGGAAGTATTAATTAATGGAGAATTAATTTGTAAAATAAAAGATTTTAAATTGTTTAAAAAGTTACTCACAAAATATGCAAATGCTGTGGATAACTGGGCGGCTTGTGATAGTTTAAAATTTAACATTAATAAAAAAAATAAAAAGAAATTTTACAATTTATCAAAAGAATTTATGAAAAGTAGTAAGCCGTTTGTTAGAAGAATAGGGATTAGAATATTATTTAAATTCATTGATGATGAATATATTGATAAAGTTTTTGAAGAAATCAACAATTTTGAAAACGAGAGCGATTATTATGTTAATATGTGTATAAGTTGGTTACTTTGTGAAACCTTTATAAAAAGGAGAGATAAAACAGTAGATTTTTTTAAAAATGGACAAATAAATAAGTTTGTTATGAATAAAGCAATTAGTAAATGTAGAGATAGTTTTAGAGTGTCAAAACAAGATAAGGAAATGCTACTTAGTTTTAGAAAGTAATGCTTGAAAAATTTATTGCATAATAAAAATAGCAAAATTAACAAAAATTCTCTTTTTTGCGTATTATGCTTTGAGTGTAGGAGGATTTTTATGAATTGCTGTAATTGTATATGCCCAAGACCAAAATTTAGAGGACCTACTGGTCCTATAGGCCCAACAGGGCCGACAGGACCTTCTGGTGGTCCAACAGGCGCTACCGGTCCTATTGGACCTACCGGACCTACAGGTCCAATCGGGCCAATAGGGTTTACTGGACTTACAGGGCCGACAGGACCTACTGGAGCCACAGGCCCAACAGGCCCATCTGGCGTAGCAGGTGCGACAGGGGCAATAGGTGCTACAGGCCCAACCGGTCCTACAGGTCCAATAGGACTTACAGGTGCCACGGGGCTTACAGGGGCAACAGGACCAACAGGTCCTGCTGGGATAACTGGTGCTACAGGCCCTACTGGCCCTGCGGGAGGACCAACAGGTCCAACTGGTCCTGCGGGTGCAACGGGACTTACGGGGGCTACCGGACCTACGGGGCCAACAGGAGCCACAGGTACTACAGGAGCAACAGGTCCAACTGGTCCTGCGGGTCCAACAGGGGCTGCAGGTGCGACAGGCCCGACAGGACCTATAGGTACTACAGGAGCAACAGGTCCAACTGGTCCTGCGGGTGCGACGGGGCTTACAGGTGCAACGGGTCCAACTGGACCAACGGGGCCTACAGGAGCCACGGGGACTACAGGAGCAACAGGTGCAACAGGTCCAACTGGACCTACTGGGCCTACGGGACCAACAGGAGCCACAGGTACTACAGGAGCAACGGGACCAACTGGACCTACGGGTGCGACGGGGCTTACAGGTGCAACGGGACCAACTGGACCTACGGGACCAACAGGAGCCACAGGTACTACAGGTGCAACAGGGGCAACAGGTCCAACTGGACCTACTGGGCCTACGGGACCTACTGCTATAACACAAGTTGCTAGTTTCACAAATCCAACGAGTGGAGATATTGCAAATGGAGCAGCAGTTACTTTAAATGATGTAGCAAATCTAGATCCAACAGACATTTCACATACAACAGGAACATCAGATATAACGCTTAATACAACTGGCACATATAGAATAAGTTATAGTGCTAATGCAACATCAACAACGGCTGGCGTTGTATCATTACAAGTTAGGGCTAATGGTACAGGAGTTGACCAAAGTACGAGTTCTACGAATATTGCCACTTCTGAAACTGCTAATCTTGGAACTACCTTCCTTTATCAAAACACTTCACCTAGTACAGTTCTTACTCTTGTTAATAATGGTGCAAATAATACAACTTTTAACAATGTTAGTATGACTGTAGAAAAAGTCTCTTAGTAAAAATTTGGTCTTGAATGAAAAAGATGCTTAAATCAAGCATCTTTTTTATCGGCATTTATTATTTTAAAACCAGCAGATCTAATAAGTCTATTAAAAACGGCAAGAGCAACACCATCCGTTTTTGGACATCTAACAAAAATTATTTTTGCTCTACATTCATCTAGTTTTCTAAGTGTTGAAAAAAGATTATGGGCTTGTGAAGATGGGTCATTTTTTATGCCATATGGCAGAGAAGGTAGAGGACATTTTTTTTCTTCGCCATTAAAAACCATGGCGTAAGTACCTTCTTGTATATGAAGTTTTACATATTTACAAAAATTTTTAAAATTTCCTTTAATTAAATATACCTCTGCATTTGGAGAATAGTGTTTATATTTCATGCCAGGAGAAATTACTTTTGAATTTTGGGGGAGTTCTTCTAGCACTCCTTTTGCAATTAAAACTTGTTTTTGCAAAACTTTTTCTATGTCATTTTTAGTTACTACTCCTGGGCGCAGTATAGTTGGAGTATCTCCAATTAAGGAAATGACAGTAGATTCAACCCCTGCTTGACATTCGCCACCATCAATAATAAGTGGTATTTTCCCATTCATATCATTGTAAACATCTTTTGCAGTTGTAGGACTTGGTTTGCCGCTAATATTGGCGCTTGGAGCAGAAAATGGGGTATTTGAAAGTTCTATAATTTTTCTCGCTATCTCGTTTGCTGGCATTCTGACGCCTATCGTATCCAGTCCTGCACAACTCTCATCACACACTTTTTTCCCTTTTGGCATAATAATTGTTAAAGGCCCTGGCCAGAAAACTTTTGCTAATTTCTTTGCATCGTCTGGAACAAAAGATACAATATCATTTAACATTTTCATGCTTGAAATATGTACTATTAAAGGATTGTCATTTGGTCTACCTTTTGCAATAAATATCTTTTTTATTGCATTACTATTTGAGCAGTCTCCTGCAAGTCCGTATACGGTTTCTGTTGGGACTCCTATAACTTCTCCTTTTTTTAATAAGTTGCTTGCTAAGATTAAATTTTCTTTTGTTGGTTTTAATAATTCCGTTTTCATACTGTTATATTAACACAATTTTTAAATTTTTGCAAAAATTGTCTATGTTTAACAAAAATTGGTTAACATCAACTATTGACTTTTAGAACAATAAGGGCTATTATAAATTTAAAGAAAAAAATAAAGAAATATTAGGTTTTAAGTAAAATTTTAAGAGTTACTTTTGTAATTTAAAAATTTTTATTAAAAAGCCATAAAATTAATTTTTTTGAAAGGAAAAACAATGAGCGGATCTTCAAATAATTCAAGAAAGAGAAAAGTTTTTAAAAAGAAAAAATACTTAAACGCAAGGCCTAAAACCCCAGTTAAGGTTCAAAAGAAAGATCCCGTCAGTGAAATAAAGGTAAAAATAAATAAGAGTAATAAAAAAATTACAAAATACGAATATGAATACAAAATAAAATATATACCTGAAGATGAAAGTTTTATTTCGAAAGTTTTAAATTTATACAAAAGTGGAATTTCCACAAATAGACATAGAATAATAAGATTAAATTTTTTTGGCATGGAATCAGATAAACAAAGGGTTTTTAATGACTATTCATTTGATATCGCTGCAATGAATTGGTTGTGTAATCCTGATAATGAGTATTATTTAATAAGTGAAAATGTTGATTTTTTGGAAAAGAAATTTGGTAAAGATGCTATATATAATTATGCTGTTTCTCCAAAGATGAAATTAAAAGATATGCCGGCATCTGTTCCATCAAGGGCTTTTGAGAAATACATTTTTATGCATGATGATGAATTTTTGGATGCTATGGTAAATTGCCCAAAATTACCAATTGAAACTTGGCATATAATTGATAGAAAAGGAACTAGTACTAAGTTTGCAAGAAAAGTTCTTATGAATATTGATGGTCAGATTATGTTAGGAGAAATGATAAAGTATCAAACAAGACAAGCTTCACATGTTTGTGTTGATGAAAGAAGTGGTAGTTCTATGGCTTTAAATGTTTATTATAGGGGGCTTGCAGATGGGAAGTTTAATGTTGAAAGATGGGACTATATACCTTTATCTCTTCATAAAAACAAATTAGATGAAAAGGGAAGATTTTGTGTGTTTGGAAATGTGCCTAAAAATACGACTTATAGTCATAGACATGTTTTTGATTTTAGGCAGAGACTTATTTTTGGAAAAAACAATTCAGCAGATGTTAGACCGCTACCGATAAATGAGAATACCTTGGAAGAAGAAAAGAAGTATGAAAACTTTGATGACTTCTGTCAAGATTTTGAACAAAGAATTCACTTTATTGATGCAAAGATTAATCAATTTGAACTGGAACATTATGGACTTAAATTTGTTGGAGAAAAATATTGTCCTTTATATGATAGCAAAGAGAAAAAGGTTGTGAGAGTTACAGAAAATTTCAAAGATATTGCTTTTATTATGCAAGATGAAAGTGAAGACAATTTAGAACAAGATAAAATTAATAAAGAAAATGATAAGTTAAAAGAAAGTAAAAACAATAAAGAAGATAAGGAGTTGGCTCAATGAACAAAGAAATAATAAAAAAACTTTTAAGTGATAGTTTTATTATAAGCGAGCACAATGGA